>JAJQRA010000034.1:0-274992 GCA_046533095.1 Lachnospiraceae bacterium ZAX-1
CCCAAATCTATTTGGACGTTTTCCGTCCAGCCGGGCTGTTCGGCCCGGCCTTGTTTCCTATTAAATCTTTCAAGGCTATTTCACTGTTCAGTTGTCAAGGTCCTCTACTGCCTACGCCACTTTTGCAGTGTTTGTAGCAGCCTGCCGCATCAAGCGACAACTTCCATATATTACCATGGTCATTTGCGTTTGTCAACAGCTTTTTTTGTTTTTTTCTGGTTTTTTCTATTTTTATATCTTACTTTTCTAAAAAAATCAGACCGGAGAAAGAGGGATTTGAACCCTCGCGCCGCTATAAACGACCTATACCCTTAGCAGGGGCACCTCTTCAGCCACTTGAGTATTTCTCCTGAATTAAATGTTTTCCATTTATGAAATTTTTGATTATGCCGACAAGGGCAATAATTATTGTACTAAATGGTGTCTCTTTTGTCAATCAAAAATTACACTATTTTTTTATTATTTTGTAATATATTTTATTATAAGATTTTCCAAATTCTGTAATTTGATAATGAGCTACATACATTGAACGTTTTACCTGCTACACATCCGTCTTGTATCACTAGTAAAATGCAACATCCCGATTTCTCTGCGGATTCACGAAAAATCTGTAGTGCCCTTCCTGCTCTTTTACTTCTAGCTCCCCTGTCAGTCGTCCGCCAGTAAAAATGACGGATTCGTTACAAACGTTCTTGCAAACTCCATTTTTTGCTGCATAAATACAATTTTTTCATTATTCTAAATCACTTTTGCCTAGTTATTGCCTTATGATTTAATTATTTTTTCTATCTTTCCAATCGTTTCTTTGTCTTGTTTTTTATATAATGGTACAATTGTCATTATCGTAAATGTTGTAATGATTATTATAGTAGGTGGTGCCCCTTTGAGTGCACTGAAAAGCAAAATTAGTAGGGGTGCAAATAAAATGGAAATTACAAATATGTATATTGGCACGCTAATGGGATGAGAATCATGAAAGATTGCGATCAACAGCAGAATCATCTGTGAAATAGCAAATAAATATAACATTTCTGGTAGAAATATTGCAACTACAAGAGCAACTATCGTAAAAAATAGGATCAATCCATTTATCATAGCTTCGCTTCCAAGTCGATGTACGAAACCCTTCAAAACGGAAATGACTGCCACAAGACAAATAGCGTCAATTACAAAAATAAGTACCGCTGCTTTGCGATTATCAAAGCCTATTTGAATCAAACGATTCCATGTAAGAAAAGAAACCAAACGAAAGAGTGCCATGAATAGAATCCATGAGCTAATTGTAAGTGCTATAAGGATTCCAGTGGCTTTTAATGTCAGCCTCATTTCTCCTTTTCTCATGAAAACAAGTATTGATAAAGTAGCAAAAAGTAGGAATAAAAAAATTTGCCATGGGATGTTTACAATCACTCCGTAAACTAGCATAAAAAAGTTTTTGTTTGCATCACCCTTGAGTAAGGTGTCGCTCGTGCTGTCAGTCGCCGCATTCAGCAGGGAATATATTGTATTTAAGGTGTGTTCCAAACTTTTTTTATCCGCGTGCTCGAGATCATCATCAGGCGTATGGTATTCCATTTGACCAAAAACGGTAGCAAGTGTCATTACTTTGTACCCATTGTCACGAAACGGCTGTGTATCGAATCGATTTTTCATCGCATATCCACCAAACGCAGCAATAGCAGAAAATCCGACCTTGCTTTTTGCGTTCTTCAAATAAAAATTAGAGAGGCCTGTATCTTCAATCGGCATAAACGGCCCATTTCCCATTCCTTCTAAATTAAAGACATGTGTAATTCCTTGCAGAAATGGGTGTCCGATCATACATCGCGCACCGAGAAGTCCCAATTCTTCCGCATCGGTAAACAAAAGTTTTACGCTTTGCTCGTTTTCGCCACCTGCAATGCTCGTAGCTGCTTCAAGCAAAGAAGCAACAGACATACCGTTGTCGCCTGCACCGGCGGTGCCCACCCCAGAATCATAATGTGCCATAAAAAGGATTGGGGATGCATCCCTCCCGGGAATTTCTGCTGCAATATTTCTTACCGTTACAGTTTCGCCTCCTGCACTTTGCGTTTCGAACTCAATGATTTCTACTTTTATTCCAGCTACCTCAAGCTCATCCTTAATATAATTTTCGATAACCCTAATACGATCCGAACCATTTTCTCTGGGCATTTCAGCTATAAAAAGCAATCTTTTCCAAGCGCCATCTCCATTTATAGGAAAATTTGATGGAATGATAAAGCAAGAGGCCGCCATTATCCATGCCACCACAATTGCAGCTACACAGAAAATTATTTTTTGTTTTTTCATTTATTTAACCCTTCTATGACAATTGTACAGGAAATCATTTTTTTGTTTTTTTATTTATTTAACCATTCTATTGCTCGTCTTAATTCATTTTTTGAAACGAGGCTGCACTTGCTTTCATATCTTCTTATTTCATTTTTCGAAACGAAATTTCACTTGCTCCCATATCTTCTTATTTTATTTTTCGAAACGAAATTTCACTTGCTTCCATAATTTCTTCTGGTGTTATACCCTGCTTGTAGCACATTTCAAGGAACTTATCAATCACCTGTTTTTCGCTTATCATTGTTTTTGTTTCCGCATTATAGTGCGTTTTCAGTATATCAAGTGCGGGGTTTACTATCACAAGATTTATAAAAGCTCCACAAAATAGCCCATAAAGTATAACTGAAAAATTGGACCCTAACTTAGCCGGTTCACTCATATATTTAAGCACTACCATGAGTGAAAGGGTGATTATCACGACTGTGGCATAAATAACGGTCTTACGGATAAGCTTAAATAGCCTTATTGCCCTTTCCTTTTCTGCTGCCGAAATATGATACTTCTTAGACAAAATAGCATTCATAGCCACAATGAAGGTTTTCCAACTACCCGTTGAAATTATAACCGCCATGATTGCAACAATAAACCAGAGTATCGTTGGCATATCAATAAATAACGTCAACATTGCTAATCCATCGTACTGCGTCCCAATTAACGCAATAAAGAATGTCGATACGCCAAAAACCAAAATTCCTATTATAAATTTCATATTTAATACCTCCTTTAAGATACGTGTTTGCTGTATATAGATTACCATGAATATAATGAACATGTTTGCTGTATATAGATTACCATGAATATAATGAAGAAGTCATATTATAGAAATGAAGGTTTAATGAAGATTCTAAGAAAGGAACTGTACATTAATACACGAGTATTTAACCGTTCATATAGTTTATCAGAAGCTGCAACGCAGATTCTGATAAAAAGGCACATTTTTTCGTGCCATGAATCTGACGATAGGAATTGCATTCCATTCCTATCATATAGTTTATCAGAAGCTGCAACGCAGATTCTGATAAAAAGGCACATTTTTTCGTGCCATAAACCTGACGATAGGAATCGCATTCCATTCCTATCATATAGTTTATCAGAAGCTACAACGCAGATTCTGATAAAAAGGCACATTTCTTCGTGCCGTGAACCTGATGATAGGAATCGCATTTTATCCCTATCATATAAAAAGATTATGGAAGTATAATTGTAAATTCCGTACCTTGATCCTCCAATTCACTTGTCACCGAAATTGTCCCGCCATGTGCATTCACAATTTCAGCCGCGATAGCAAGTCCTAGTCCACTCCCGCCTGTCTTTTTTGAGCGGGAATCGTCCACGCGATAAAAACGGTCAAAAATACGAGGCAAATGCTCTTTTGATATTCCTATACCGTAGTCTTTAATTGATACAGTAGTTATACCGCCATGTTGATATGCATTTACGTCTATTTTCATACTCTCATTTGAATATTTAATAGCATTTGAAAAAATAATTCTCAATACTCTTTTTATGGCATATTCATCACACTTTACGAAAATTTCGCTACTTGAAATATCAAAGTTGAATTTAAAGTCTGGAGCAATTAATTTTGATTCTAAAATGCTTTCTTCAATCAAGTTTAAAATTTTGATGTTTTCAAAATGATAAGTTTGCTTTCCGTTGTCGCTTCTAGCTAGTAGTAAAAGGCTGTCAACGAGTTCACTCATTTTGACAGCTTCCGCTTTTATTATCTGAAGTTCCGTGTCCAAAATTTCAGGATCATTTTTGCCCCAACGCAATAATAAATCGGCATGGCCATTTAGCGCAGTTGCTGGTGTTACAAGCTCATGTGATGCATCAGAAATAAAACGTTTCTGCCGCTCTATATAAACAGATAGTTTTTGTGCCATATCATTAAATTCATCAACATATTCCTTTAATTCCTCGTTTTCAGAATTTATAACAAGCGGTTTAGAAAAGTTCATACGCCCGATTTCCTTGACATTTACTATCATCAATCTTATTGGGTTCATGATTCTGTCTACCATGATTGTACTTGCAGTGTACACCACGATAATTACAATCAGCAATAAAATAACAGTTTTTGACGCAAAAAAGTTGTAAATATAGTTGATGTTATTTTTTGCAAATTCCGCATTTATGTCAAGGACAAGTGAAATATACATAATAGCGACAAGCATCGTAATTAAAATTGTCAAAAAAATTGTAAGTTCTGTAAGGCTTTTCAATCGTTTCATATCTTCACCACATATCCTTTCATCTCTGTATTCCAAAAGAGCTATTTTCGTTTTTTTTTCAATTGTTTCAGATTCTCATCACATATCCTTTCCCTCTTACGGTATTTATTATTTCGGTATCTGTGTATTTATAGATTTTAGCGCGTATATTTTTGATATTTACGTCTATTATATTCGACTCGCCGTAAAATTCGCCGAATACATGATATATAATTTCATTTCGAGTTTTGACCACACCGTTATTTTTATAAAGGAACAGGAGTATTTCAAATTCCGTTTTTGTTAAAGGGAGTTCATGTTCCGATACGAACATGCGATAACCTAACTCGTCCACGTAGAACATATCGCTTATTTTTTTTAAATTATTTCTTTCAATATTACGTTTTATCCGTGCAATAAGTTCAAGTGTATCAAACGGCTTAGTTACGTAATCATCTGCCCCTGCGTTTAAAAAGGAAATTTTATCGTATACTTCCTTTTTTGCTGTCACAATTATAATAGGAATTGTACTCGTTTTGCGTATTTCCTGTAAAATTTCAAGTCCATTTTTGATTGGAAGCATGATGTCCAATAATATAAGATCATATTTCTTTTCAGCAAAAAATAGCAATGCTTGTTCGCCGTCAAACGCTGCATCTGCCTCAAATCCATCATGGACTAATTCGGCATGTAAAAATGAAACTATATTTTCTTCGTCCTCGCAGATTAAAATTCTGTACATATGCTCACCTCTTATAGAGTAATACAAATGAATCACTTATTTCCTTTCCCGCTATTTTAACATAAAAGTACCTTAAAATCCAAATTTTATTGTAACTATTTATTTGTGCCTCCTTCATAATCAATTTGTGCATAATTAACTTGTGTATAGTCAACTTGTGTTTAGCCAACTTGTGTTTAGCCAATTTGTGTTTAGCCAATTTGTGTTTAGCCAATTTGTGTTTAGTCAATTTATGTGAATTCTTAAAAGATATTTTCATCTTTGAAATCTTAAAAAACCATGGAAATCAATTTTGTGAATATCTATGCAAGTTAATTCAATGAAACCGATAAAATAAGTTTAAAATTTGATTTTTTACTGGTTGGACATTTATAATCATTGGATTGTGAATACATCTGCATAATTACGAGCAAAATTGATTTCCGTGTTAAAAAACATTTTCATGTTTTCAAATTTACTGCTATAGTGTATAATGTTACTATTCAAAAAAATAAATATAAAAGGAGTATTGATATGAGCGATTTTATAGACCTTTGCCTGCATCGTCAAAGTTGCCGTAACTTTGCAGAAAAACCTGTTGAACATGAAAAACTAGTAAGTTGTGTAGAAGCCGGTCGCCTTGCGCCCTCTGGATGCAACGGTCAGCCTTGGAGTTTTATTGTAGTAGAAGACCCAAAAATTGTAGCTGAGGTTGCAAAATGTGGACAGCAGAATAATATGAATCCATTTCTAACAAAAGCCGGAGCATTTATTGTCATTTTAGAAGAACATGCCGTTCTGGCACCGACCATTCGAAATATATTGGACAGTCAATACTTTGCTAAAGGAGACCTTGGTGCGGCTACGCTTTCCGTGTGCTTTGAAGCTGAAGCTCAAGGTTTGGGCAGTTGCATTATCGGTATGTATAATCGGGAAGAACTTTGTAAACTATTAAACATTCCCATAGAAAAACAGTTTGCCTCCTTGATTGCCATTGGTTATGCCGCTAATAGCACTGTTCGCGATAAGATTCGCAAACCTTTAGATGAAATCGTGCGCTTTATTTAAATTTTTTCTATAATTCATCTATAAATAAAAAATCTGGTTTCTAATCATTTAAAATGATTTTGAAACCAGATTTTTTTGTAATAAAGTAAAATTTCTTAATTTCTTTGATTCTATTATACTCATAAAGAAATGCATATCCTTTTGCAATTCATAGTACCCGACACAACAAAATTGTTGCAATAAAAGAAACGATCATACATTTCAAATATTTCATATGATGATTATATTACTCAAAGGCTTTTGTAGTTATTGTATTTTCATAAGCCTCCTAATTTGTCAATTTTATGCATAATAGCTTATCTATAATACAAAGTTAGAAGATCTTGCATAATAACCTGCTGCAGCATTAGCCAAGATGCTAAATACGGTATAATCATATAAAGTTTGAAAATCATGAATAATAACTGTCGTATTCTTATTTCTTAATATTAGTTAGATATCATCATTATGTTTCACAATATTCTGCAATTGCAGTTTCATATAAATTATTTCCTCTACAGTCAATTACCACTACCGTAGGAAACTCTTTCACTTCTATTTTTAAAATAGCTTCTGCACCTAAATCTTCATAACAAACAATTTCTGATTTTATAATGCATTTTGATAGAAGTGCACCTGCTCCACCTATGGCAGCAAAATAGACAGCTTCATTTTTAATAATACTATCTATGACTTCTTTAGAACGTTTTCCTTTTCCAATCATAGCTTTTAATCCCATATCTAAAAATGCTGGTGTATACTTATCCATACGGCTTGCCGTTGTTGGACCAGCGGAACCAATCGGACGGCCTGTTCTTGCCGGAGAAGGTCCCATATAGTAGATGGTTGCACCTCTTAAATCTAATGGAAGTTTTTCTTTTCGTTGTAATGTTCCAAACAGCCTTTTATGAGCGGCATCCCTCGCAACATATATCGAACCGGTTATATATACGTAGTCTCCGATATGAAGGTCTCTTATTGTTTCTACAGTTATGGGCAAAGTAATATATTTATCCATATATACTCCTTTTTTATCATCTATCCTATATCTCCTTAAATTTAGGTTTTCCACTATTCATCAATTATTACACGATCAAGTGTATTGATTAACTCTTCATACTCTGATTTCCTTAATTCCTATCCATTTTTGAAATTTCCAAAAACCACTCTATCTCTATTCATTCAAATAATTAAATTATTAGAAGTAGTAAATTAATAGTAAATTCTATTTAAAATCTTTGAATGTACTTTAAATTAAAGACTTTTTATATGATAGACGGTAACATTTATCCACTATATACTTTTTATATTTATATGATTCTAACAAGATGTCTATTTACATGGCAACAAATGTTGATAGCTACCGGAAGTCCAGCAATATGTGTGGGAAACGTGTTAATATTAACTGCTAAAGCCGTTGTTAAACCTCCAAGACCACCAGGTCCTATTCCAAGTTTATTTATTTCTATGAGCATTTCTTCTTCTAGCTCTTTTATATGTTTAATAGAAGAACGCTCCTTTATATTACGAGTTAATGCTTTTTTTGCCAGTAGGCTACATTTTTCAAATGTTCCTCCAATTCCAACACCTACAACCATTGGAGGACAGGCATTTGGACCCGCATCTTTTACTGCAGTTAAGATAGCCTGTTTTACCCCATCTATACCATCTGAAGGTTTCAGCATAAAAATACGGCTCATATTTTCACTTCCAAAACCTTTTGGTGCTATAGTTATTTTTATTTCATCTCCTACTACTATCTCATAATGTATAATTGCCGGTGTATTATCATTTGTATTTTTTCTTAATAGGGGATCTAAAACTATCGATTTACGAAGATATCCTTGTGTATATCCTTGTCTAACTCCCTCATTTATTGCTTGATCAATTGAATTTCCTTCCACGTGGACATCTTGCCCTATTTCTAGAAAAACAACTGCCATACCAGTATCTTGACAAATCGGGATCATCTGCTCATCAGCTATTTGTAAATTGTTTTGTAGTTGCTTTAATACTTTTTTTCCCAATGGAGATTTTTCCGTATCTATGGATTCTTCTAATGCGCTCTTTACATCAGCTGAAAGGTAATAATTTGATTCAATACACATTTCTTTCATATTTTTCGTAATATCATCTGCTAAAATAGTACGTATCATCTTTTTCCTCTTTACTTTTTGATAATGTAAATAAATTTGTAGCTATTTAGTACCTCGAATAACGCAAAGTGTTTTTCATAACAAAAGTCCGATGCATTGAACATTTGTGAAATCAGTATCTTTATTATAGTCAATTACTATTTCTACCGTTAATATAATCATAAAAATTAAACTTCCATACCACCATATAGCTATTTTCTCTCTATATTTCATTCAGTTTTCGTAAAACTATTCAGTCTCATGGTCGTTTCATAAACAATTTCAGAAAAAATATTTGCGATAAAAAGCGTCCAAATACATAAGTATATTAATCATTTAAACAAATATTTTTTTTAATAAAAGTTAGTTTGAAATTTAAAAATATACAAAATGCAAATAAAATCCCTTTTATTTTGTATAAGAATAAATTTATGAAACGACCGTGATCCAGTCCTACTTCCTTTATAACCAATTTGTTATGAATACAAATTGGTTATATACTCAAGACTACATTTCGTAGATGGTAAGATATTTTTCTATAGGTATATACACAAGATGTAAAAAAACACATCTTAATCGCTACAATTTTCAGATCTTTGCTAGGCAAAATACCTAATATTACGAAGGTACTAAATAATTATCATTTTCCCTTCCATTTATCTTTATTAATAATTTAGTCATCAATAGATTCATTTTTTAATTGTTTTTCTATTTCATCATCTATTGTTTCATCACCTACAGCTTCACCATCTATATTTTTACTATCTATAATTTTACTATCTATAGTTTTAATATCTATAGTTTCACCATTTACAGTTTTACCATCTATAGTTTTACTATCTGCAGTTTCATCACCTACAGCTTCACCATCTACAATTTTACTATCTATAGTTTCACTATCTATAGTTTTAATATCTATAGTTTCACCATCTATAGTTTTACTATCTATAATTTCACCTTCTATCGTTTTGTTGGCAATAAATTCTCCTTCTTCCAGTTCTTCTTCCACCAATAAATTAATATCTTCCCTTACTTTTGCGATACTTGCAACGATAATATCATTTGAAAGATTTATCAATTTTACACCAGATGTAATTCTACCTAAAACTGATATTTCTGATACTTTCATACGTATAATAATACCTCCTGTTGTAATAATCATAATTTCATTATCATCGTTGACTGCCTTTACACCAACTATATTTCCGGTTTTTTCTGTTATTTTATAGCATTTTACACCTTTGCCACCACGATTTTGTGGGGTAAATTCTTCCATTTTGGTACATTTTCCTAAACCTTTCTCGGCCACAATGAGTAAAAATTTTCCTTGTGTATTTAACTGCATTCCAACCACTTCATCTTGATCAGAAAGGTTCATACCAATTACACCTATAGAAACACGTCCGGTACTTCTTACATTTTTTTCATTAAAACGAATACATTGCCCATGTTTTGTAACAAGAATAATATCTTTTGTATTGTCAGTAGCCTTTACTTCTATTAATTCATCGTCTTCCCGTAGACTAATAGCAGCAAGTCCTGTTTTTCTAACATTTTCATAATCCGTAATTGGTGTTTTTTTCACAATACCATTTTTAGTTGCCATAAACAAATAATTGCCTTCAATATATTCTTTGATTGGTATAACAGCTGTAATTTTTTCTCCAGGCATAATCTGAAGAAGATTGATGATTGCCGTCCCTCTTGCTGTCCTTCCCGATTCCGGTATCTCATATGCTTTCATGCGGTATACTTTTCCAGTATTTGTAAAAAACATGATATAATGGTGTGTAGTTGTCATAAGCAGTTCTTCAATATAATCTTCATCAATCGTTTCCATACCTTTAATACCCTTACCACCCCTACTTTGACTTTTAAAATTATCTATATTCATCCGTTTAATATAGCCTAATTTCGTCATCGTCACGACAGTATTTTCGACTGGTATTAAATCTTCCATAGAAATATCATATTCATCAAATCCAATAGAACTTCTTCTTTCATCACCAAATTTTTCAGCAATTATCATAATTTCTTCTCTTATAACGCCTAAAAGTAATTTTTCATCGACAAGTATTGCCTTTAATTCAGTAATACGTTCCATTAATGCTTTGTGCTCTGCTTCTAATCTTTCCCGCTCTAAACCAGTCAGTGCACGAAAACGCATATCCACAATCGCCTGTGACTGAACATCTGTTAAGGAAAACCGTTCCATCAATTTTCCTTTTGCCAGTTGAACATTTTGACTATTTCTTATAATACTAATTACTTCATCAATATTATCAAGGGCAATTAATAGTCCTTTTAAAATATGGGCACGTTCCTCTGCTTTATTTAATTCGTATTTAATTCTTCTTGTTACTACTTCTTTTTGATGATTTAAATAATAAGTAAGCATTTGATGTATATTTAATACTTTCGGCTCATTATTTACAAGGGAAATCATAATAACACCAAATGTATCCTGCAATTGCGTATGTTTGTAAAGTTGATTCAACATTACATTTGGGTTTACATCACGACGTAATTCAATACAAATACGCATACCTTGACGATTTGACTCATCTCTTAGATCTGTAATACCATCTATTTTTTTATCTTTGACCAATTCTGCCATTTTTTCTATTAATCTCGCTTTATTTACCATATAAGGCAATTCTGTTACAACAATACGGTTTTTATTATTCGGCATTGTTTCAATATCCGTAACCGCACGTACTCTGATTTTTCCTCGTCCGGTTCGATAAGCTGATTCAATACCGGAGGTTCCAAGAATAATCCCACCTGTTGGAAAATCGGGACCTTTTATGATATCTAATATTTCCTCTATATTTGTTTCTCTATCTTCTTGAATCTGATTATCCATTATTTTAACAACTGCGTTAATTGTTTCACGAAGATTGTGAGGAGGGATATTTGTAGCCATACCAACTGCAATGCCTGTTGTGCCATTTACTAATAAATTTGGATATCTAGATGGCAATACAACCGGCTCTTTTTCCGTTTCATCAAAGTTTGGTACAAAATCAACCGTATCTTTATTGATGTCGGCAAGCATTTCCATTGATATTTTACTAAGGCGAGCTTCCGTATAACGCATTGCCGCTGCACCATCTCCATCCATAGATCCAAAATTTCCATGCCCATCTACAAGCATATATCTGGTAGACCACTCTTGTGCCATATTTACAAGCGAACCGTAAATAGAACTGTCTCCATGTGGATGATATTTACCCATTGTATCACCCACAATACGTGCACATTTACGATGAGGCTTATCAGGTCCATTATTAAGCTCAATCATTGAATATAAAATACGCCTTTGTACTGGTTTTAAACCATCTCTTACATCTGGCAAAGCACGAGATGCTATGACGCTCATGGCATAATCAATGTAAGATTTTTCCATTGTTTTTTGTAAATCAACGTCATCTATCTTATCAAATATTTTATCATCCATTATCCTGAAATTCTCCTTTTTAATTATGCCTGTCTTTTACTTTATATATCAAGATTTTTTACATATTTAGCATTTGCTTCGATAAATTCACGTCTTGGCTCTACCTTATCTCCCATAAGTGTTGTAAAAGTTAAATCTATTTCACTAGAGGATTCTTCATCTAAAACGATTCTCTCTAAAATTCGCTGTTCCGGATCCATTGTTGTTTCCCATAACTGATCCGCATCCATTTCTCCAAGACCTTTGTAACGTTGAATTTTATTATTTCCATTTCTTCCAATTTCATTGATAATATGATTCAATTCATTATCGTCATAAGCATACCATATTTTTTTATCTTTTTCTACTTTGTACAAAGGAGGTTTTGCAAGATAAATATATCCATCTTTTATTAAATCCGGCATAAAACGATACAAAAATGTCAATAATAAAGTACTGATATGTGCTCCATCTACATCAGCATCCGTCATAATAATAATTTTATGGTATCTTAATTTTGTAATATCAAAATCTTCATGTATTCCTGTACCAAATGCAGTAATCATTGCTTTTATTTCTGCATTTCCATATATTCTATCAAGCCTTGCTTTTTCTACATTTAAAATTTTACCTCGAAGCGGTAAAATTGCTTGCGTTGCACGGCTTCTGGCTGTTTTAGCAGAACCACCTGCAGAATCTCCCTCAACAATATATATTTCACAATTTTTAGGATCTTTATCTGAACAGTCTGCAAGTTTACCTGGCAAAGACATCCCCTCTAATGCTGTTTTTCTTCGCGTTAAATCTCTCGCTTTCCTTGCAGCATCCCTTGCTCTCTGTGCGAGAATTGATTTTTCACAAATTATCTTTGCTATTGTAGGATTTTGCTCTAAAAAATAAGTAAGCTGCTCACTTACAATATTATCAACTGCTCCACGTGCTTCACTATTTCCTAGTTTTTGTTTCGTCTGACCTTCAAATTGAGGATCTTCAATTTTTATACTAATGATAGCCGTTAATCCTTCTCTAATATCATCGCCTGTCAATGCTGTTTCATTTTCTTTTAATATTTTATTATCCTTTGCATAAGAATTAAACGTTTTGGTCAAAGCATTACGAAATCCGGTAAGGTGTGTTCCACCTTCCGGCGTTGTTATATTATTAACAAAACTATAAGTTGATTCATTATAAGAATCATTATGCTGCATCGCAACTTCTACATAAACACCGTCTTTTTGCCCTTCACAATAAATAACTTCTGTATAAAGTGCATCTTTGCTACGATTTAAATATTTTACAAATTCTCTAATACCACCCTCATAATGAAATATTTTTTCTTGTTCTTTTCCTATTCGTTCATCTTTAAGGCATATTTTAATTCCTTTTGATAAAAATGCCATCTCCCTAAAACGTTGCTTTAATACATCATAATCATATATCATATCTTCAAAAATACTTTCATCTGGAGAAAATGTAACTTTTGTCCCTGTTTTTTGTGGATCGCAATCGCCTATAATATTTAAAGTATCTATTGTAATCCCACGTTCATAACGTTGTTTGTATATTTTACCTTCACTATAAATTTCAACTTCTAGCCAATTAGACAATGCATTTACAACAGAAGCTCCAACACCATGGAGTCCACCAGCCACTTTATATCCGCCTCCTCCAAATTTTCCTCCTGCATGAAGTACTGTAAAAACTACCTCTACTCCAGGAAGTCCGGATTCATGGTTAATGCCTACAGGAATACCACGACCGTTATCTATAACAGTAATCTTATCACCCTCATTTATAATAATTTCGACAGTATTACAATAACCTGCCAAATATTCATCGATGGCATTGTCTACTATTTCATATACAAGGTGATGAAGCCCTTTACTAGAAGTACTTCCAATATACATACCAGGCCTTTTGCGAACTGCCTCTAGTCCTTTTAAAATTTGTATTTGATCTGCGCCGTACTCCATACTTATATTTTGATCTGCACCGTACTCCACACTCATATTTTTCCTCCATTGGCATATTATTTTCATATATAATGTAACTTACCAAAATTTATTTTATAATTTCTTAAATAAAAGGCATGTGTTCATATACCATAAATTTGATTATTAAACTGCTAATATTAAATTACTATTTTTTAAATATATAAATTAAACATATTTTCACTATTACTATAAACTTTTTCTTTTATTATTTTTATCGCTATTTTTTAGCTAAATAAGCCAGACATGTTTTTACCATTGCTATAAATTTTTCCTTCTATGTATTTTTATAACTATTTTTTAAACATATAAACTAGACATATTTTTACCATTGCTATAAACTTTTCCTTCTATTACTTCAAAAATTTTATCTATTTGAAATCTATTTTTAACAAATCCATCTAGGCCTGTACATGTGATGATTGTTTGAATATCATGTATACTATCTAATAAAAAATTTTGTCTATTGCTATCTAATTCTGACAATACGTCATCTAATAATAAAATAGGCTTTTCTTTGATAGATTTCTTGACCAATTCTATTTCTGAAAGTTTTAATGCTAGTGCTGATGTACGCTGTTGTCCTTGCGATCCATATTTACGAATATCAACATCATGTATATAAAATGATAAATCATCCCTATGCGGTCCTATCGTTGTTTGTCCTAGTTTCAAATCCTTTTTTCTAGCTGATAGCAGAGTATCTTCAAATACATCTACCATAACATGAGGTTCATATTTTAAATATAATTTTTCTTTTTCACCAGAAATTTTGTTATGTATATCATATACTATATCAGCTATTTCTTTGATAAATTTATAACGATCTAAAATTATTTTTTTACCATACTCTACCAATTGAGTATCCCATATACAAAGTGTATCAATTAAATATGGATGAAACATAATATCTTTTAATAATTTATTTCTTTGATTTAGTATTTTATTATATTTTGTCAAATTATATAAGTAAATTTTATCTAATTGACACAACTCCAAATCTAAAAAACGACGTCTTTGTACAGGTCCATTCTTAATAATATTTAAATCTTCTGGAGAAAAAAACACAATATTTAAAATACCAAATAAATCAGATGCTTTTTTTATAGGAACTTTATTTATTGCAATACCCTTAGATTTATTTTTTTTCATGTGCATATCAATCTGATATTCTAATTTATTTTTTTCTACAATTGTACGTATATGGGATTCGTCCTGTTCAAACCGTATCATTTCTTTATCTTTACTGCCTTTATGAGATTTTGTTGTCCCACTTACATAAATAGATTCTAAAATATTTGTTTTCCCCTGTGCATTATTCCCATATAAAATATTTGTCCCTTCATCAAAACTAATATGTAATGTGTCATAATTTCGATAATTACTTAATTCGACAGATTTTATAATCATTTTTCTATTCGAATTGTTTCTTCTTCAAAGGAAACAATATCTCCATTGTATAATTTTTTTCCTCTTTGAAGCTGAATTTTTCCATTTACTTTAACGAGCCCATCTTGAATTACTAATTTGGCAGTTAATCCAGAATCTACGAAACCTGCTGCTTTTAATGCTTGACCAAGTTTGATAAAATCATCTCTTACTTTTATTATTTCCATTTTTTACACCTCTAAACTTCTTTTATACTAGTTTTTAACGATTCATGATGTACAGCTAAATATAATCATGATTCATTAACATAAGATGTAAAAAACACATCTTGACGCTGTTTTTTATTTAATATTAATCATTCAATAAACATAAATTTTCAAATTTTACTACATAAAACACTCCGTGTTGTAAAGGGTATTTAATCGTTACATTAAATTTAACTATTAAAGTTTACAGGCAAGATTAGATAAATAAATTTTTCCTCTTCATCTTTTATAAAACAAGGTGCTTTTGGATTTACCATATAAAGAGTTAATTCCTCTTCATCTATAACACGTAATGCATCTATAAAAAATTTTGGATTAAAAGCAATTAATATATCTTTTCCCTCTTTTTGTATATCAATATCTTCATTCATAGAACCAATAAATGAACTAATTTTTAACTCCATAGAATTATCATTTATATTCATAATAATTGGTTTTTTATCTCCTTCACTTACCAAAAGTGTTGCTCTATCAATACAATTTAACAGTTCTCTTTTATTTATTTTAATTTTTGTTTCGTAATCAGAAGACAACATTTGTTCTATTCTAAAATATTCCCCTTCAATCAAACGTGAAACGACAATTGTATTATCAAATTCAAATATCATATGATTATCCGTAAAATAGATATTTACATCTTCATTCACATCACCAGATAAAATTTTACTAATTTCCTGTAATGTTTTTCCAGGTACAATAACTTTATGTGAATCGTAGACGTCCTTTAGCTCAATTGTTCTAATTGAAATTCGATGTCCATCTAACGAAACTACTTTTAAACGATTTTCATTAATTTCAAATAGTTCTCCTGTCATTATTTTATTATTATCATTATTATCTGCAATTGAAAAAATAGTTTGCCTTATTACTTCTTTTAAAGTGAATTGCGATAAAGAAATAAATTTATTTCTTTCAATATAAGGTAAATAAGAAAAATCTTCGCCCGATTTTCCAATAATATTAAATTTTGCTTTTTCACAAGTAATGGTAGTTTTAAAAAAATTATCTGTTTCAATTACTACTTCATTATCTGGTAATTTACGTATAATTTCTGAAAAAACTTTTGCATCTAATGCAATTATTCCATGATCTTCTATATCTCCCTCTATTTTCGTTTCAATGCCTAACTCTGTATCATTTGCAGTCAATTTTATTTCATTTGTAGAAGCATCTATTAATATACATTCTAAGATTGCCATTGTAGTCCTTGATGGAACAGCTTTTAATACAATTGTTACTCCATGAAGTAGATTTTGTTTAGAACAAATGATTTTCATGTTGTATATAACTCCTTCCTGAATTTGAATATATAATAATAATTATAAATTAATAGTCGTAGTAATAGGGTATGTTTATAAGTGAATAAGTCGTGAAAGCCTTATTTTAAAAAGGTTTTTTTGTATGAAGGTACTGTATAACTATGTTCGTTTTATCTTGAACAGTATGGTATAAGCTGTGAATAAAATTTTTTATTTCAAATAGCTTTCTCTATTAAATTTTTTAATTTTACATAATTTAAGGTTGTTATCAAGATTCATTCACATATAATGTTTATAAATTGTCCACGTTATGTTGAATAGATACATTAATTACCATGATATTCTTTTTGATCGTTTTATTGAACTATTGTATGACTATTTTAGTAAATATATTAAATTGTGCGTTTAATTAATTTGGGTTGATTTTTTTCTTTATTGTTTCAATTAACATATGTGTATTATCGTTTGTATCATATTCGTCTGTAATTTTTTTAATACCATGAATAATAGTGGAATGATCTCTTTTTCCTAGCAGTGATCCGATCGTTTCTAAAGAAACATCAGTCATATTTTTACAAAGGTACATGGCGATTTGTCTAGGTTTTGCAATATCATTACTTCTAACTTTTGAAATCATCTGGTCAGCAGTGATATGAAAATGTTCAGAAACAATTTCAATAACAAGCTGAGGAGTTATTTCTCTGGGTTTATCCGGTGAAACGATATTTTGTAGTTCGCGTATTGCAACGTCCATTGTAATTTCTGCTTTTTCTAAATTTGCAAAAGCAATTAGTTTATTTAGAGCGCCTTCTAGTTCTCGAATATTGGATTTTATATTTGTAGCGATGTAGTCAAGTATTTCATCTTCAAGCATAAATCCATCTTGTTCTTCTTTTTTGCGTAAAATAGCCATTCTTGTTTCATAATCTGGATAACCTACATCTGCTAATAGACCCCATTCAAAACGGGATCTAATTCGCTCTTCCAGTATTTCCATGTCCTTTGGCGGTTTGTCTGAAGATAAAATAACTTGTTTTTTTGCTGAATGGAGTACATTAAAGGTATGAAAAAATTCTTCCTGTGTACTTTCTTTTCCAATAATAAACTGAATATCATCAACCATTAGTACATCAACAGTTCTATATTTATCTCGTAATTTTGTCATAGCGGATGAATTACCATTACGAATAGAATCTATTACTTCATTTGTAAATTCTTCCGAAGTAACATATAAAATTTTTTTTTCTGGTTGCTCATTTAATATAAAGTGTCCAATAGACTGCATTAAATGGGTTTTTCCAAGACCGGGTCCTCCGTAAATGTAGAGAGGATTGTAAACATCTCCAGGAGATTCTGCAACTGCAAGAGATGCGGAATGAGCAAAACGGTTATTTTTTCCTACAACAAAGGTGTCAAATGTATAATTTTGATTTAGATTTGAATTTTCCGTATTAGGTGAAAATTGATGTGGATGTTTGTTTTTATATGATTTTAAATTTTTTGTTTGTTCAGGTAAAATAAATTCTATTTCATAGTCAATTCCTATAATTTCTACAATTGATACTTTAATAGGGAGTTTAAATTTTCTTGTAATATAGTTAATTCCCATTTGTTCAGATGGAACAAGTATATATAGTTTGTTGTCTTCAATACTGTATACAGTTAAAGGTTTTAACCATGTTTCGAAGGAAATATCCGGAATCTCATGTTCGTCTTTTACTGTACGTAGGATTTCTTCCCATTTTTCTAGTATATGTTCCATATAAAATTCCCCACTTATCTAATGTTTCAATATTTTACTACTCAAAGTCTTACATACTCTATAATAAACCAAATTGGCTAAATTATCAATATTTATTTAATCTAGGTATAGGGGATAGGGTAAATATATAAAATGTCTTAATTTTGTGTTTAATAATAAATTATTAGATGTTTATTGTAGCTTTTTAATCAAAAAAAAATTTAAAAATTATGCTAATTAAATAAAAATAGCAAATTTTTTGTTGCATTGATTTTTGATTAGGAATAAGATGTATAATAATTTATAAGTTTATCTGCATTGAAAAAAAGCTTGTTTTATAATAAAAATCTAATTAAATGTCTTATTATTAACATATTATCCAATAGTTATAAACATTTTATCCACAAATTGGGGATAACTTTATGTAAACGATAATGAAATAAAAAATATTTTTTATTTATATAAAGTGTTAATTGATAAATTGAAATTTTTTATTTATATATAGATAATTAGATGATACTGTAGGAATAAAGAATTGTTTATGTCATTAGATTTATGAAGTAAAGAGATTTTATTTTTCATAATATGTTAATTTATGTTTTTAAATATAAATAAATAGCTGATATTATCATGTATTTATTTATATTTTTTTTTAAATCTAGCTAAATAGCTTGACTTAGAATCATAATTTGTTATAATTATAATGATGTTTTTTACGTAGAGGAGGTGCATAACAATGAAAATGACATATCAGCCAAAAAGGAGACATAGAGCAAGAGTTCATGGTTTTAGAGCTAGAATGAGTTCTAAAGGTGGAAGAAAAGTTTTAGCTGCTAGGAGATTAAAAGGAAGAAAACAATTATCAGCTTAGGCCACATAATTTGTGGTCTTTCTTCTTATTAAAAGAAAATATTTTATAAGAGGATAAATTTGTATGAGATTTTCAGAATCATTAAAAAAGAACAGAGATTTCCAAAACGTATATAAAAAAGGAAAATCATTTGCAAATCGTAGTATGGTTATGTATGTTTTGGAAAATAATCTTAAAAAAAACAGATTAGGAATTTCAATTAGTAAAAAAGTAGGAAATAGTATTATAAGACATCATATTACAAGATTAATTAGAGAAAACTATAGGTTACAGGAAGAAATGTTTAATAGTGGTTTAGACATTGTAGTGATTGTAAGAGTTGCAGCTAAGAATATTAATTATTTTGAAACAAAAAGATCATTATTGCATTTGGCAAATCTTCATAAAATTTTAAAAGATAAAAAATTAATGAAATATCTATAACTCGATGAATAGTTAGATATAATATTGAATTAAAAAATTTGATGAAATAGTTGAATATAATATTGAATAGAAGCACGATAAGTATTTGATATAATGTTGAATGAAAAAACTTAATGAAATGGTTGAGTATAGTATTGAATAGAAGCAAGATAAGTACTTGATATAATGTTGAATGAAAAAACTTGATGAAATGGTTGAATATAGTATTGAATAAAAATACTATGGGTACTTGGTGTATATTGAATGAAAAAACTTGATGAAATGGCTGAGTGCAATATTAAATAGAAAAATTTGATTAAATGAATCTAATGAAATTGTAAGTAATGTATTTTAGGAGAAAAGAAGATGAAATTATTTTGAAAAGAACATTAATTTTTTTAATTAAATTTTATAGAAAATATTTATCACCATTGAAATCAACAAAGTGTCCTTATTATCCAACTTGTTCGACCTATGCTTTGGAGGCAATCAAGAAGCATGGAGCATTAAAGGGCTTTTTTTTGGCTACATGGAGAATATTAAGATGCAATCCTTTTTCAAAAGGAGGATATGATCCTGTTCCATAAAAAATTAATTGAGGTTTATTAAATAAATGAAACTAGATTTAATAAAACTGAAGTTTATTAAATTAAAATTAATAAAAATTGAAGTTTACGAACGTAAAGTTCATAGGAGGTTTGACTTTGACAGAAATTATATTGACCCAGTATTCTGGTAAAATTTTGGGACCGATAGCACAGGTATTAGGATATATTTTAAATTATATTTACATTTTTCTTGATAGTGTATTTAATATTCAAAATATAGGCTTGTGTATTATTTTATTTACCATCATTATTTATATTTGCCTTTTGCCATTGACAATCAAGCAACAAAAATTTTCCAAGCTTTCTCAGAAAATGCAACCAGAAATACAAATAGTACAGGCAAAATATAAAGGCAAAAAGGATCAGGTTTCCATGCAGGCTATGCAACAGGAAACATCGATTATTTATGAAAAATATGGTGTATCTCCTTCTGGAAGTTGTATACAATTAGTAATACAGATGCCAATTTTGCTTGCATTATATCGGGTCATCTATAATATACCTGCTTATGTTCCAAGTATAAAGGAAACATTTAGTCCAGTTGTTGAAGGAATAATGAAGATTCAAGGATATCAAGATACGATGTCTAATTTTTTAACGGAGGCAGGAGTAAAATTAGTAAAACTTAATTTTGGAGGTACTGCATTAGAAGCTTCAAATTCAATTATTGACGTAATATATAAAATGCCTCTTGCAGCATGGGATACTTTTAGAAATACCTTTTCCGGATTATCTTCTCAAATTGATACGTTAGAAATTACATTGGAACATTTTAATAATTTTGTTGGAATTAATATTGGGAATGCACCACTAGCATTAATAAAATCAGCTTGGGCAAATCATCAGTATTTTTTGGTTATTGCGGCTGTCTTAGTGCCGACTCTCTCAGCAGCAACTCAAATGCTGAATATGAAATTAATGCCACAGGCAGCACCAAATAGTAATGGAAATGATACAATGGCTAATTCTATGAAAACAATGAATTATATGATGCCAATAATGTCGTTTTTTATGGTCTTTTCAATTCCAGTAGGTGTTGGACTTTATTGGATTGTTGGTTCAGTGATTCGAAGTATCCAACAAGTTCTGATTAATAAACATATGGAAAAAATTAATCTAGATGATATTATTGAAAAAAATCAAGAAAAAGCAAAGAAAAAGAGAGCAAAAAAAGGAATTGTGGAAAATAAAATTTCTAATACTGCTAAATTAAATACAAGAAATATTAATGATGTACAAAAAAATATAAGTAATGCAGAAAAAGAAAAAAAACTTCGTGATGCGGTTGAATATTCAAAAAATGCAAAACCAGATAGTTTAGCGGCAAAGGCAAATATGGTGAGGGAATTTAACGAACGCAATAACAAATAGGATAGGAGGAAGTCAAATGGATTTCATTGAAGTTACTGGAAAAACAGTAGATGATGCAATTACAGAAGGTTTGATTAAGCTTAGTGCTACCAGTGATCAGGTAGAATATGAAATATTAGAAAAAGGAAGTACAGGATTTTTAGGTTTTGGTAGTAAACAAGCTAAAATTAAGATATGGAAGAAAAATACAATTCAAGATACCGTTAAAAATTTTTTAATTGATATATTTAAAGCAATGAAAATGGAAGTTACTATTACATTAAATTATAATGAAAATACGAAAGTAGTTGATGTTGAATTAAAAGGAAGTGATATGGGTGTTTTAATTGGAAAAAGAGGACAAACTCTAGATGCTCTTCAGTATTTAACAAATTTAGCTGTTAATAAACAATCCGAAGAATATGTTAAAGTAAAATTAGATACAGAAGACTATAGAAATCGGCGAAAAGAAACACTTGAAAATTTAGCAAAAAACATTTCATACAAAGTAAAAAGAACAAAAAGGCCTGTATCATTGGAACCAATGAATCCATTTGAAAGAAGGGTTATACATTCTACCTTACAAAATGATAAATCTATAAGCACCCATAGTGAAGGTGAAGAACCTTATAGGCATGTAGTAGTAACTTTAAAAAGGTAGGGATAGATTGTTTTTTTCTTATGTATAATTAAAAATTGAAGGCTTTCTCAAAAGAACATATTAAATTGAGAAAGCCTTTTGTATTGTGAGATATTAGGTGTCTTAAGTGTTGATTAATTGCGACATATGTCAGATTGAAAAATATTTTTGTATAGTAAGGTATTGGGATGTCTTGACTGTCAGTTAGTTGTGACGTATATTAGATTGAGAAGTTTTTTATATCGTAAGTTTTTAATGAAAATATGAAAGGAATGTGTATAAAAAATGCAGACAGATATAATAGCGGCAATTGCTACTGCTATGACAAATTCAGGTATTGGGATAGTGAGAATAAGTGGAGAAGGTTCTTTATCTGTTATAGATAGAATATATAAATCGAACATTGGCAATAAAAAATTATCACAAGTGGAAAGCCATACGATACATTATGGTTTTATATATGATGAAAATCATATAATTGATGAAGTTATAGTTTTAATTATGAGAGCACCTAATAGCTATACGATGGAAGATACGGTTGAAATAGATTGTCATGGGGGTACACTTGTAATAAAAAAAATATTAGAGACTGTTATAAAAAATGGTGCGAGACCAGCATTACCAGGGGAATTTACAAAACGTGCTTTTTTAAATGGTAGAATTGATTTATCACAAGCTGAATCTATAATTGATATAATAAATGCAAAAAATGAGTTTGCTTTAGATAGTTCTTTAAATCAACTAAAAGGTTCAGTTTTAAATGTAATAAAAGAAATTCGTAGTAAAATATTACATGAAATAGCTTTTATAGAATCTGCGTTAGATGATCCAGAACACGTTAATATAGATGATTATGGAATTTTATTAGAAAAAATTGTAGATGAGGTTAGTGATAGAATAGAAAGATTATTAAGTAGTTTTCAAAATGGAGTATTATTGAAAGAAGGTATTCGTACAGTTATTGTAGGTAAACCTAATGCAGGAAAATCTTCACTATTAAATGTGTTAGTTGGAAAAGAACGGGCAATTGTAACAGATATAGAAGGTACAACTAGAGATATTTTAGAAGAACAAATAAATTTAAATGGAATTACTTTAAATATTATAGATACTGCAGGTATTAGAAATACAAATGATGTTGTAGAAAAAATAGGTGTAAATAAGGCTAAAGAACAAATACTAAATTCTAATTTAGTATTTTATATCGTGGATGCATCAACATACTTAGACGAAAATGATAAAAAAATTATGAAGTTAATTGATAATAGTAAAACAATTATAATTTTAAATAAGTCTGATCTAGTTCAAGTTACAACAAAAGAAATGTTGGCAGATAAGTTTAAATATAAAATTATAGAAATATCAGCAAAGGAGAAAACTGGAATTGAAACTTTATATCAAACGATTCAAGAAATGTTTTTTCAAAATGAAATTTTGTTTAATGAAGAAGTAGTTATTACAAATGTGCGTCATAAGTTTGCATTGCAGGAAAGTTTAAATAGTTTGAAAATTGTAAAAATAAGTATTTTAAATGATATGCCAGAAGATTTTTATACAATAGATTTAATGGATGCTTATAAAGAACTAGGCACTATAATTGGAGAATCTATTGATGAAGATCTTGTAAATGAGATATTTTCTAAATTTTGTACTGGAAAGTAGGATGACATAGTATGAAAAATCTGATGTTTAATATTTTTCAATAATAAATTTTTTTAATTTTAGATAATAAAAATATTTTTAAATAGAATAATTTAGAAATTTATTGTAATATTAATTAGCTTTATTAATATATGATGATATGTTAAAGTAGGTAATGAAAGAAAGACTTATTATTTTATGTTGATTTGTTAAAGGAAGTGATGAAAGTGAGGCTAATTTATCGTATTTAGAATATTTTGATAAAAAGACAAGTTTAGATTTGTTCTAATATACATTTTTAAGAAAATTAAAGCGGAATAAATATAAAAAACGAAGAATATTTAATAGAGGTCTTTTTATATATTAAATGAAAATAAGATTGCTTTGTTATATATAAGGTGTAAGTACATATAGAAATAATTCTTTATGTGGTAATTTTTATGATTATTAAATTTATATTTAATTATATTAAAAAGGTGGGTGTATGCTATCTATGGTTGAAAATTATGATGTGTGTATTGTAGGTGCGGGACATGCTGGTTGTGAAGCAGCTTTATCTTGTGCAAGGCTTGGATTAAATACAATAATATTTACAATGAATATTGATAGTATAGCGTTGATGCCATGCAATCCTAATATTGGTGGAACTTCAAAAGGTCATATCGTCCGCGAAATTGATGCATTAGGTGGTGAAATGGCAAAAAATATAGATAAAACATTTATACAATCTAAAATGCTTAATAAATCAAAAGGTCCTGCAGTTCATTCATTACGCGCACAGGCTGATAAAGCGGAATATAGCAACAGAATGCGATATATATTAGAAAATACGGATAATTTAACAATAAAGCAGACAGAAATTATAGAAATTTTAAAAAATGATAATGGAGAAGATGGCGATGATAAAGAAAGTGATAGTAAAGAAGGTAATAATGATAAAACAGATGGTAGAAAAATAGGTGTTAATTATAAAGTAGGTGGTATAAAAACAATTTCTGGAAAAATATATAATAGTAAAGCGGTTATACTTTGTACAGGCACATATTTAAAGGCAAGATGTCTGTTTGGGGATGTCATAAATTATACAGGGCCAAATGGATTACAGTCTTCAAATTATTTGACAGACTCATTAAAATCACTTGGTGTAGAAATATTCCGCTTTAAAACAGGTACACCGGCAAGAATAGATAAAAGATCAATTGATTTTAATCAAATGGAAGAACAATTTGGTGATGAAACAGTGGTTCCTTTTTCTTTTACCACAAATCCAAGTGATGTACAAATAGATCAAATATCTTGTTGGTTAACTTATACAAATAAGAAAACACATGAAATTATTAAGAAAAATCTTGATCGTTCTCCTTTATATTCTGGAAGGATAGAGGGTACTGGACCAAGGTATTGTCCTTCTATTGAGGATAAAGTAGTTAAGTTTGCAGATAAAGATAGACATCAAGTATTTTTAGAACCAGAAGGATTAGGTACAAACGAAATGTATGTTGGTGGTATGTCGAGTTCACTTCCAGAAGATGTACAATGTGAAATGTATAAAACGGTACCAGGGCTTCAGAATGCAAAGATAGTTAGAAATGCTTATGCAATTGAATATGATTGTATAAATCCTAGACAATTAAATCCAACTCTTGAATTTAAAAATATAAAGGGACTTTTTAGTGGTGGTCAATTTAATGGAAGTTCCGGATATGAAGAAGCTGCTGGTCAAGGATTGATTGCTGGAATTAATGCTTCTATGTATGTGAAGGGAAAAAAGCCATTGATATTAGATCGTTCTGAATCATATATTGGTGTGTTAATTGATGATTTAGTTACAAAAGAAAATACAGAACCTTATCGAATGATGACTTCAAGAGCAGAATATCGATTGCTTTTACGTCAAGATAATGCAGATTTACGTTTATCTAAAAAAGGTTATGAAATTGGACTTATATCGAAAGTTCGATACAATTGGATTCTAGAAAAAGAAAGGTTAATTGAGGAGGAATTAAATAGAATAGAACATATTAGCATTGGAGCATCCCGGGAAGTGCAAAATTTTTTGGAAAAAAATAATAGTACACCTCTAAAAACAGCTACTACACTAGCAGAATTAATTAGGAGGCCTGAGTTTTGTTATGGGGATTTAGCAGAATTAGATCCAGATAGACCATTTTTGAACTATGAGGTAATAGAGCAGGTGAATATTCATATAAAATATGATGGTTATATAAAGCGTCAAGTGAAACAAGTGAAGCAATTTAGAAAGTTGGAAAATAAGAGAATACCTGATAATTTTAACTATAATGAGATAAATGGGTTACGTATTGAGGCACTACAGAAATTAGAAAAATATCGACCAATGTCTATAGGACAAGCCTCAAGAATTGCTGGTGTTTCGCCGGCGGATATATCAGTTTTACTTGTTTATATGGAACATTGTAAAGATAAAATATAATACTATATTATGATTGAAGCAACATAATGGTAAATAAATAATAGAATTTTTTGTTGTGGTAGGAGTCTTACTACGAAAATAAATATTTGTAGATAGAAAAAATTTATATAATAAAGGACTTAACATTTTGTCGATCTAATCGTATCATTTTATTTAAATAGTATTATATTTTATAGTAAATTTATTAGACAATAAATATAATTTTTAGTGTGCTATAAAAGTGAGGAAAAGTATGAGTTATGATTTAACAAAATTAGAAAATGGTTTAAATGAAATAAAAATAAAATTATCAGACAATCAAATTAATAAATTATTAAAATATTATGATTTACTAATAGAGCAAAATAAAGTAATGAATTTGACTACGATTACAGAATTTGAAGAGGTAGTTGAAAAACATTTTTTAGACAGTTTAAGTATATTTAAAGTAGTAGATTTAAATAATCCATTTTCAATTATAGATATAGGAACAGGTGCTGGATTTCCAGGAATTCCTTTAAAGATTGCTTTTCCAAATTTAACAATTTTATTAGCAGACTCTGTAAATAAAAAAATTAAATTTCTTGATCATGTGATAATGGAGTTGAATTTGGATAATATTGATACTATTCATGCTAGAGCCGAAGAAATGGCAAAAAAGAAAGAATTTAGAGAAAAATTTGATATATGCGTTTCAAGGGCTGTAGCGAACTTATCATCTTTAAGTGAATATTGTTTGCCATTTGTTAAATATGGAGGTATGTTTATATCATATAAATCTGGAGAAATAGAAGAAGAATTAAGTCAAGCAAAAAGTGCTGTTTTTCTTTTAGGTGGTAAATTAAAAGTAGTTGAAAAATTTAAATTGGCAGGAACAGAAATAAGCAGATCTCTTGTAATTATAAATAAAGATAAAAAAACACCTAGGGAATATCCGAGAAAAGCTGGGATACCTTTAAAAAATCCAATCAGATAAAAAAATATAATACACATAGGTAATTAGCTTTGCTAGATTAATATTTAGGTGTATTATATTTTTTAATAGATTTTGTAAACAATTTAAAAGTTAGTAAAAATTTTTGTTATCATTTATGATCATTGTAATTAATATTGACTTTTAGTTTAGCTGACTTAGTTCTTATTTTGAATCTAAAAATAAATTTAGATTTTCTATAAATTTTTCAGGCATTTCAAGTTGTGGTAAATATTTAGAATTTTCAATTAGTATAGTTTCTATTGATGAATTATAAAATGTGTATGAATCAATAATACTTTTAGAAATGTTATTTTCTTTACTACAAATAATATAGATACTATTATCAATTTTTTTCAAGGTATGAATAATACTAATATTGGTGTAGTTGCTTTTTATACTAGAAAGTAAATATTTACCTTTGCTATTATTTAAATGTGCAGATTCATAATACATTTCTGTAATTTTTGTAGGTATCATATGATATTTGTAATAGTAATTTTGATCAAATAACCGATTAATATTTTTATTGGAATATACAATATTATAGATCAATGTACCAATCATGGGTAAATCAATTAAATATTTTAAAAGATTTGTTTTTTTACTGGGGATAGCAGATAAAGATGTTAAATCAGGTGGATTGGTTAGTATTATTTTATTAAAGCACTCTGTAGCCATATTACAAGCCATTATTGTAAATGATCCTGAATTACCGGTGGAAATAATATCTGCTTTTTCACCAATTATTTTTTTTATAAAATCAGTTATGAGCTGTACATACATGAAATTGGTGTACGTAAGGTTCGGCTTATCACTCCTTCCGCATCCAAGTAAATCAATGGCATAAACAGTATGCGATTTTGCTACCTGTTTTAGTATTTTATTCCATTCACAACTTGAACTGGCAGGATTTAGATCATGAATAAAAATAACAGGAGTTCCTTTTCCTTGCTTTGTATAAAAAACGTTGCCGTAGCGCCATTCATAATATCGCCCATTGTCTGTTTTTAAAAGATTCTTAATTACAGAAGTTATATTTATTATTTTATTAATAATATAAATTATTATTGTTGTAAGAGCAGATAAAATTAAAAAATTTCTAAAATATTTTTTCATCATAGTAATCCTCGCTTTGCTTGATTATTTTATTATCTTCTTATATTATAGACGAATTAATACATATATACAAATGAAAAATTTATTTTTAATAAATAATAATATTAATTATTCAGTATATCTTTTTAAAAGATACGTTTATGTATATAAGATGTCAGCATATTTTTTATAGTTACATAATATATATAAGATTTAAAAAGCTTATTTTGTTTTTATTTGATTTGATATTAGTGATTTGATAAACATGAATTTTAATTACTATTAGTATAAACATGAAGATGAATCAAACGTGCGAACCAAAGATTGACAGCTAGCATAATATGACTGATAATGAATATGAATTATCAATTGACTGTATTTGTTTGAGGGAAATACTAGATAAAATTGTATATAGAGCAAAATTTTTTTTGGAAGATGAGAGTTTTATATAAAATCCCGATCTTAATCTGATTGAGAGATTGCGTTTATTCCAAGTTATAAGTACAATTGTTATAATATTACAAAATAGAATATATGTTCTTAATACATTGATACATTTTTAATCAAATTATGTAAAACTTTGAAGCATTTGGTTCGTGATAGTGGTTGCTTTTTGAGTTTACTGGAATGAGTTGGATTCTAGTGTCGAAATATGTTTATTATAAGCGTTTAATTTATTTTTTATAATAATAGATTTTTCAAAATATGTAATTAGTAAAAATTAATTTAAAAAATTTTTGGAGGATATCAAATGCTAAAACAATATCTAGAAAAAAATTATGATATGTTATTAAAAGAAAAATTTAATTTAGAAAAAAAATTGAAGCAACATAATAATATGATAAAAGAAAATAAGAATTTTATTTATTTATTAGAACAGGGGATGGATAAAAATTATGAGCTATTTACTCCCTTTGATGTTAACCATAGGGAACATGAGAAAGTTTTAAATTTGGAAATTGAAAATAATAATTTGTTAGATTTTTGTAAAAAATTACAGTTGGAAATTTTAGAAAATAGTGAAAAAATTTTAGAAATTGATAAACTTATTAAAGAATTAAAAAACCATGGATAAAAATTATTAATTCTATTGATTATGATAGGAATGAAGAATTACAATTGTTTAAATCAAATGAAATTTTATATGATTGCATGATAAAAAAATTTAGATGAGCTTTTGTATGAAAATAATAATTGATTTATCAAGAAGTGTAACAGAAATAAATTGGCTATTGTTTCTTTCATTATTAATTTGTAAAAATATAAATTAAATTCCATCTATCTGCTTTTAGCAGATATTTTCAAAATAGAATATATTAGTTCTGTAAAAAAAATATTGAATGATATGATATATTAGTTAATGCAAAAGAAATTATCGATAATTTTAAAATAGGTAAAATGAATAATCCTAGAGATATTTAGATAATAAGAAAATCCGGTATTAGAAAAAAACAATAAAGTGATATATATTTAATAATTTTGTTTTTATATTTGCAAATTTATGTGTAAATAAACAAGTAAAAAAAATTCATTTTTGATTATTATTAGAAATGTTTCACGTGAAACATGAATTATATTAATAAGCAATAGCATTATATTGATCATGAAAAGACTGTTATACTAAAATAATAACTTCTATAGTAAAATTATGAATTATGATCTTAAAGTATCTGAGAACAGGAGAAGTTTAGTTTGGAATGTTTTGTTTCGAATAATAGATTATTTCATTTCTATTTTCTAGTAACGCAAGACATTTTGTGTACTAAAAGAAGAAAAACAACAATGTCAAGACGTAAAAAGGCAACCCCATATCTTATATACTTAAATGGAATTTTAAATATATGACAAATTTGATTTTTTGAAAATCAGTTATGAAAATGTATGACTGAATCATTAGGAAACATAGCTTCAAGTGGTGATTTAAAGAATTTAATCACCATAAGAGAATTTTTTGATATTAATGTTTGAAGATATTAGTTTTACAAGTAATTTATTGTTTTCTATTCTGTAAAAAATTTGTTTATATCGCCTTCTTTTATGGCTGAATTTGTTTGGTTTTGGATTTCTTAATTTTAACTTCTTTATATGCATATAATTTCTTTGTTCTTATATGATTTCGGATATCTTCCCTCATCTTCTATACATTGTTTTGCTTTTTCATTTTAGAAAAAGCAAATACAAATTTTTAACATATTTTCCTTTTTATTTTATAATTAATAAATTATGATAATAGAAATACAATGTTAAAATAGAATATATACATGTAAATTTTTCTTTTCAAAATTAGAATATTGGATTTTATTTGCTATATTAAAAATAGGCAACACGGATGCTCTTTAATAAATATTTGGAATAGAAAAGCAGATGGGAGAGATTATTAATTATTATTAATTCCAATTATTTTTTTCAATGTAAATAACAGCACAGATAAAGAATGAACTAATAATTGATTGTATATATAATCTGCTTTGTATTTATTTTGAGATAAATTGAATATTTGTAATTGAAAAGATAAATAAAACTCTACTAAGTGTCCAGGTGGGCTTTTGCACTATGGCAATTGAAGCGATAGCGCGGAATAACTGCAAGCAGAAAACTAGCCTTGAATATTGCTAACAAAGGTAGAAACAAAATTTTTTTATTTTGTTATATATAAGGCTATTTGTCAAATTGCTTATAGGTTCGGAAAAACCTCATCAAGTGTTCAATGTTTCGGAGCTTTACTATACAAAAGAACTTTTATTGCGCAGGTATTGGATAATTATATAGATTTATCATATAAATGGGAAGAAGTTCTAAAAAATATTTTGAAGATTGTTAAATATATGGAATATTATATCATTATTGTTAATAAAAATGTTTCACGTGAAACATTTTTTTATAGCAAATTATTTGAATTAATGTTATAATGGTAAAAGTGAGTAAGAAAGGAAATATACTATGGGAAGAATTATTGCAATAGCAAACCAAAAGGGTGGAGTGGGTAAGACTACGACTGCTATTAATTTGTCAGCATGTTTAGCTGAAGCAGGGAAAACAGTACTTACGATAGATCTGGATCCGCAAGGTAATACTACAAGTGGGCTTGGAATAGAAAAAAGTAATTTAGAAAATACAGTGTATCAGTTAATGTTAGGAGAATGTACAGTTCGTAAAAGTATGCATAAATCAGAAATAGAAAATTTGACAATTATACCTTCAAATGTAAATTTAGCAGGTGCAGAAATAGAATTATTAGGTTTAAACGAAAAGGAATACATATTAAAAAAGGAAATAGATTATATTCAAGATGATTTTGAATTTTTAATTATTGATTGTCCACCATCATTAAATATGCTTACAATTAACGCAATGACGACAGCTAATACAGTATTGGTACCAATACAATGTGAATATTATGCATTAGAAGGATTAAGTCAACTTATACATACAATAAATTTAGTGCAACAAAGATTAAATCCTAATTTGCATATGGAAGGTGTGGTATTTACTATGTATGATGCTAGAACAAATTTATCGTTACAAGTAGTAGAAAATGTAAAAAATAATTTAAGCACTAAAATATATAAAACTATTATACCAAGAAATATTAGACTAGCAGAAGCGCCTAGCCATGGTCTCCCTATTAATCTATATGATACTAAATCTGCAGGAGCAGAAAGTTATCGTTTATTGGCAAAAGAAGTAATAGAAAGAGAGGACTTAGTATAATGGCGGCAGCTAGAAAAAGTGGTTTAGGAAAAGGATTAGATAGCTTGATAACAGATAAAGTTGGGGCTAATAATAATGCTGCGTCTATAGAAAGTGGGAAACAGGAAGTATTTGTCAGCATATCAAAAGTAGAACCTAATCAGGAGCAACCAAGAAAGAATTTTGATGAAGATTCATTAATAGAATTAGCTGAATCAATAAAGCAATTTGGGATTTTACAGCCATTATTAGTACAAGATAAAAAAGAATATTATGAAATTATAGCAGGAGAAAGAAGATGGCGAGCTGCTAAAATAGCTGGATTAAAAGAAATACCTATTATAATTAAAAATTTGTCGGAACAAGAAATTGTAGAAATTTCTCTTATAGAAAATATACAAAGGGAGAATCTTAATCCAATTGAGGAGGCAATGGCATATAAACGACTTTTAAATGAATTTAATCTAAAACAAGACGAAGTAGCAGAGCGTGTATCTAAATCAAGAACTGCTGTTACAAATTCAATGAGATTGTTGAAACTAGACGATAAAGTTCAACAAATGGTCGTAGATGATATGATATCTACTGGACATGCTAGGGCGCTTTTGGGCATTGATATAGGAGAAAAGCAATATAAGATAGCACAACAAATATTTGATCAAAAACTTAGTGTAAGAGAAACAGAAAAATTAGTAAAAAAATTGCATAAAGAAAAAATAGAAAAAATAGAAAAACCAGAGGAAAACAATTTTGCTTTTATATATGAAAATTTAGAAGAAAAATTAAAAGCGATTATGGGGACAAAAGTTGCAATACATCAAAAAAACAAAGGAAAGGGTAAAATTGAGATAGATTATTATACCACAGAGGAATTAGAAAGAATAATTGGATTATTTGATGATATACGCAGATAATAAAAACATATGTTCTATTTTGAAAATATCTGCTAAAGCAGATAGATGGAATTCAATTTATATTTTTACAAATTAATAATGAAAGAAACAATAGCCAATTTGTCAGACACAAATTGAGTATGCACAAAAAATAGTGCAGGAAAGAGATGTATTATGAACTTTGTAGAATATTTTGGCATTAATTTAAACGATATTGTAATAACAATAATAGTGTTAATAGCAATATTATTTATTTTATTAGTTATTATTATTATGAACTTGATAAATACAAAAAAATTGAAAAAGAAATATAATGTATTTATGTTAGGGAAAGATGTAGTTTCTTTGGAAGATACTTTAATTAGCAGATTAGAGCAGGTAGAGGAATTATTAGCATCTGATAAACAAAATAAAGAAAATATTGAAAAAATTTCCAATTACATGAAAGCAACATTTCAAAAAGTTGGAATGGTTAAATATGACGCATTTAATGAAATGGGTGGAAAATTGAGCTTTTCATTAGCATTATTAAATAAAGTAAATGATGGCTTTATTATTAATGCTATGCATAGCAGGGAAGGTTGTTATACCTATATCAAAGAAATTTTAAATGGTAACTCATTTATAATTTTATCCGAAGAAGAAAAAGAAGCGTTAGATGTGGCAATGGGACTAAAAGAGAAAAAAGAAGAATAATTGAAAATGAATGCATAGAAGTTGCAAAAGCGGAAAGAAGAGTAATCAAAAATGGAAGAATAGGTGAAAAAGAAAAACAGTTAAAAGCAGATATATAGGATTTGTAAAAAGTAAAAAAATATTTAAAAATGTAAATTGCAATGTTTAAGATAATATTATATAATACAAATAGCATACCTTTAGAATATTTAAAATGAAAGGAAAAAAACGGATGCACAGTTTTCTTAGAGCAATAGGATTTAGTAAAATCAAAAAAAATCTAGATATGGACACAATAATAAATGAGATTATTGAAAATCCAGATAATAAAATGATTGCCGAGGATAATCAGAATAATGTATTCGTTGAGTTAACGAAAGATTATGGTGAATGTATCGGTATAGCAGTTCGTGGAGAATATAGAGAAGAAGATATTTTTCATGCTGATTATTATTATCCATATTTTATTGGGGCAGGTATCAGCACTGAAGAAAAAATAGATATAGAAAAACATGCAGAAAAAGAATCTTATGCGGGTGTATGTGATGAAATAAAAATAGGTGTTACGCTCATATTTTATTTACAAAATATTATTGATTATTTAAATTGGAAAAGAACTTCAAACAATAAAAAACAAAATGTGAACACTACTTTGTCGGCTCTTTCAATTTCCGGAACAATAGTGCTACCTATACAAAAAGATGAAACACGATTAAAAGATAATGAAAAATTAACTAGTAATAGAAATCACTTAATTGCAGCGGCAAGAGATGGTGATGAAGATGCCATTGAAAGCCTTACTTTAGAAGACATAGATACCTATTCTATGTTGTCTAGAAGAATTATAAAAGAAGATGTTCTTTCTATAGTAGATACTTATTTTATGCCCTATGGAATTGAAAGCGATCAGTATAGCATATTAGGTGAAATAATTGATTATTCTACAATTGAAAATAGAGCGACAAATGAAAAAATTTATATTCTGACTATTGATAGTAATGACCTTGTATTTGATGTTTGCATTAATAAGGAAGATTTGCTTGGAGAACCAGTGGTGGGGCGAAGATTTAAAGGAAATATTTGGATGCAGGGAAATGTAAACTACCTTAATTAAGAAAATAATTTGTATTATTATATTAATAGAAGATATTTTTAATCAAACATTTATTTGTATAAGCAAAATATATAAACATGTTATACAAATATAATGCATATTTAAATTATGATAAAATAAAAAAATTAACAGAACAAATATTGAAAATAATTTGATATATATATATATTTGTGGTATAGTAAAGCAATGTAATCCATTAATTCCTAAGTAAAGGTTTTTTGATTTCTTTCCATTGAGAGAAGATATTCCTTTATAAATAAATGTATTCCAACAGATTAGTAAGTAAGAGAGAATAAAAACGTTATGATTCTAATTTATTATATGTCCCAGTACCTCAGTAGGATAGAGGGTTCGCCTCCTAAGCGAAACGTCGCAGGTTCGATTCCTGTCTGGGACGTTATAAGATTATGCTGAAAACCTTTAATTAAAGAGGGGTTTTCGGCTTTTTATTATTCAATTTTAATATATAGTTGTTAATAATTTTTTATTATGATAGAATAGTATATTATATTATTTTTAAAAAATAGGAGGATCATTAATGAAGAAAAAAATTTTTGGAAAAATACGAATTATTTTTTCATCAATCATTTTAGCATTTTTGTTTATGTTTGTATTTTATGTAATGTTAAATGAACCTAAAAATTATATATATATTGGCGTAGGAATACTATTAATGTTAATAAGTGTATATGTACTGGTGACTGGAATACTACAGAATAAATATAATGAGCAAATTTTAAATGCAGAGCAGTTTGAAAATATTTTTAATTCAGAGAAAGCGTCCTATTTGCTGTTTCGTAAAAATTTTAGTGAAATGGAAGAAAAATTAATTCAATTAGAAAAACAAATGAGACCTTTTTCCGAAATAACAGAAAATAGCGATCAAACAATAGAAAGCATGTTCCTTAAAATAGGAGAAGACCAAAAAAAAGTGGCCAAAATTACGATAGGTCGAAATAAAGAAAATACAGATGCCCTCATGAGTATGAACAAAAAAATGCTAGAAAGAATACTTGATTTTGACAATAAGATTGAGAAAATAACGGAAGAATTATTAGATAAGCAAAATAGCTACATAAGTTTAGAACCTCAGAACTTAGAGGAAAAGCAGAACAGTGTTTTAAATAGTGAAGGTCAAGGCATGGCTCAAAAGCAAAATGAGATAAATCAAAAACAAGATGAGATTATATCAAATATTAGAGACTTGAAATTGTCAATCAAGAACGAACTGTTTGAAGTTTTCAATCGAGTGTTAGAAGAACAGCCACAAATTATCATGAACCCACAGAAAATACCGATATCTGCGATAGAGACAGAAAATATAGATTCTAATGAAAATAAAATAATTAATGATTCACAGGATTTGATATGGAAAGAAGAAAAGCAAGATATAGAATTGAATATGGTAAAAAATTCTAATTTGTTAGAACAACCCGAATCAAAGAAAGAAGCGGAAGCTATCATAGAAATAGAGCCAACAATAGAACCGGAACTAACAAAAGAACTAGAAACTATAGAACAACCCGAATCAAAGAAAGAAGCGGAAGCTATCATAGAAATAGAGCCAACGATAGAACCGGAACTAATAAAAGAACTAAAGACTATAGAACAACCCGAATCAAAGAAAGAAACAGAAGCTATCATAGAAATAGAGCCAACGATAGAACCGGAACTAACAAAAGAACTAGAGACTATAGGAGAACCTGAATCAAAGAAAGAAGCGGAAGCTATTATAGATTTAGAGCCAACGATAGAACCGGAACTAACAAAAAAATTAGAGACTATAGGAAAACCCGAATCAAAGAAAGAACCGGAAGCTATTATAGATTTAGAGCCAATAATGGAATTTGAAAAAATTGAATCTTTACCTGTAGTTAAAAGTGATAAAAAAGATGTCAATAAAATGATGAGTCCAGAAGACATAGCAGCATTGTTAACAAATGCAGATGAAGCCAAATCAGAAACAGAACCAAAGCCAGAAGCGAAAACAGAACCAAGGGCAGAAGTGAAAGTAGAATTAAAACCAGAGCCTAAAACGAAAACATCAAAAACCGGGAAAGCGGATGCAAACAAAATGATGAGCCCGGAAGAAATAGCGGCATTGATAGCAAATACAAACGAGCTAAAACCAGAAATCAAAGAAGAGGCAAAACTAAAAACTAAAGAAGAGCCCAAAAAGCAAAAAGCCGGGAAAGCGGATGCAAACAAAATGATGAGCCCAGAAGAAATAGCGGCATTGATAGCAAATACAAACGAGCTAAAATCAGAAAATAAAGAAGAGGCAAAACTAAAAACTAAAGAAGAGCCCAAAAAGCAAAAAGCCGGGAAAGCAGATGCAAACAAAATGATGAGCCCGGAAGAAATAGCGGCATTGATAGCAAATATGTAATAGAACGGATTAATTATGCATAAATGAAAATCTGAATGAAAAATGTAATTTGAATTAGTAATATTCAATCATTCCTAGTAAGCATGCCATAAAAGTGGTTTGTCCAATAGCGGTACAGTACGGTTAGATTTTAAAAATATGATATTAAAAAGGACGATCAAAAATGATTTCAATAGCTTATGTAGATTTCAGGTGGAAGACTTGACGAAGTCAGTCGAACATGCTATAAATTATGGTGTAAAAAGCGGATATTCAATATTGTAATACCCCTACGGTAACATTTGATCCCGCAGGACATCCATTTTGCTTGTCAATCGTTCAGCAATAGAATCATTACGCTAATAAACGTCACTTTATTCCAATTTTATGACTGATAAACGAAAAAACTTCTTACAGGACGCACGTAAACTCTCAAAAGAGTATCAATGTGCAATATCAAAAGCGCATCATGCGCAATATTAAAGGTGTATCAATGCGCAATATTAGAAAAGAGTACGGTAAAAACCGTACTCTTTCATGTGAATGGGATTGTGGGGCGTGATGCAACCAGTTATTGAATCTTGTCCTTGAGAATTGATCTTTCATGTGAATAGGATCGTGGGGCGTGATGCAACGCCAAGCTGTATTGACTCCTTTATATTGTCCTTTTTGGATTAAAACGCCTGTACCGAGTAGTATAAATGTCGTTTCTATCATAATGTTCAATAATTCAAGGTTGACATCTTTTCCTGAAAAGCCAGGGAAGGTATCAATATAAATAATGAATTCAATTAATTTTTTCTTTTATATAAAAACATTCTTCTACCTTCGTTTTTTTCTAATCTAGTATCATGTTACTATGAAAATTATTTTTCTACATGTTTACTTTATTTCGACAACAGATACGGGAATATCACCTTGCGTATAGGTGAATTTAATGTTGTCGCCCTCTTTATATCGAATGATATTAAGAAGACTAGTATTTGTAATATCCACATCAAAAATTTCTTCTTTGCCATCTATTGTAAAATAGATATGAGAATTGCCATCTATTATAACAGATATTATATTGGAAATAGTTCCATTTATTTCGTTTGTCAATTTACTATCTATAGCAGATATTCCATTATTGCTTAGTAGTTCATTATATGATTTTTCACATTCTTTAATTGTGTCACCGGTTGCTACCCATTGATATTTTTGAATATTGACCATTGCATATTGTTTTACAAGTCCGGCATCGTCTTTTAAAGCCATAAAATAGGTAGGTTCATTGGAAATATTTAAAAGCAATGGGAAGGTAGACTGATAGCCAAGATGCTGTACCTGACCTTCTGCTGAGGACATGGCAGATTCTTCCGTCGCACCTTCAATTTTATAAAAACGAGTTTCCATTGTTCGCTGGTTCATTAACACGAACCCAACATTAGACTGATCGCCACTAACACTTGTTACACCAGAGTAAACCCACACATCATCGTCAAGTGCAATATAATTATATCCGTTTGTAGTCTGCAGGCAATCTCTCTGCCCCAAGATACTGTTAAAATATCCATGTTTTAATGTTCCACTGTAATCATACAATTCCATAAGAAGCTCTGCTTGAAAAACTTTGTCGATCCATTGTGGAACATGATTGATATCATATACCGTACAGGCACCACTGATTGCATTACAAATAACAACATTTTGAACTGTATGACCACCGAATAATCCAATACTAAATTTTTTGACCGGGCAAATCCAATAGGGTATGCCCTCATCGTCTATTTCAAAGAAGATTTGGTCATCAAAAATGTAAGTTGGAAAGTTGAAGCGTAAATGGCGATATATATTGTGGTTAAAAATTTCAGATTTTGAATATCGAATACTGTTTTCTAGTTGTATACATTCTGTATCTTGCGTAGCCATATCTATTTTTATATAAGCAGGTATGCCAGAACTTTGATTTGTAATCCATTTAATCGCGCTGGCATAAGCAAGAGGCGTTACACGAACCGGGCGATTATTCACATTAATTTGGGTGTAATCTTCCGATACTTCAAATTGAGATACCATATCTACCATGCTGCCCATTTTACGATTGCCAAGTATAGAAGCAGAAGCTTTATCGAGAATAGGTACCGTATTAAAATCTGCTTGTGTAATATCTGCAGTAAAATTACGTTCTTTTACGGTCATAAGTTTTTGATATTTTGCCGCATTTACAATTGGAGAGGATAGAATTGAGCCAATAATTAATATAATAAATATAATACTTGCAAGAATAAATCCATATTTAGCAAATCCTATTTTTTGTAAAGATAAATCTTTAAGATTTATTTTATTGCCAAATAAAGAATCTTTCATACTTCTATAATCTTTTACATTTTTATGCAAAGCGGCCAATATGCTTAAAATAATAATAAATAGGATAATAAACCACCATGTATTTAGAGAATGGATATTTATAGGTGGAAGTGCTACGTAATAATAAATAAAAGCAGCTAAAATAATGATAATCCCCAATATAAACTTTGAAAATATTTTTTTCATAGACTCCTCTTTTCTGTATGAACCTTAGCTCATGGCATTGTGTATATAAGTTTGTACAAATAAAAACGAAATGTTTCGAAAATATGGTGAAACAGTCTTCCTTATTATTATCTTGCTTTTTTCAAAGCACTTTGATACGTCCATTTTAAAAGAAATATGCCGTGAATCAATGCAATCTCTGCTACACTTTTTCAAAGCATCTTGATGCGTACTTTTTGAAATGGTGGTGAAACAGTCTTCCTTACGATAGCAATTCATTTTGTGCTTATACAAACGAAAATTCAATATTGAAAATATGCTAAAATAACTTCCTTCTACTATAGTATTTCATTTTATCCTTTATTTCAAGTTATTTGCAATAATATATATCTATTTAAAACGCTTAATGGTTATGATCCAATAAAGAATAAATATGACTGGGAAGGAGGTACGACGGAATAGTTGCAAATTATGAATAATTGATATTTTATAAAGTATAAGCTATGGAAGAGCTAATATTTTGATAAGCTAGAAATTAATATGAATAAATATAACTAAGTATGAACAATCTATGAGTAATTTATGAAAAATATGAATAATTAGGAAAAAAATACTTGTATTTAGGAAACAAGTATTATATAATAAATCTTACAGTAATTCAGATGATAAATTATACGTATTGAAGTACCAATATTCGATAAAAGTATATGCTTTGCAAGTAAAGTATGGTCATGGATTATATACGCGCCTTTAGCTCAGTTGGTAGAGCACCTGACTCTTAATCAGGGTGTCTAGGGTTCGAACCCCTAAAGGCGCACTAGAAAGCACTAATTTTGAGGACGGATGAGCCCTGGGGTTGGTGCTTTTGTTTTATATCCAAATTATAGAGAAGCTCGCCACCTCCTAGTGGAGAGATGAAGTAAAATGAAGGCAACTTGTCGATAATGGCAGAATTGTTTGCCTTGAGCAAGATACTGACGATGACAGAATTATTTGTCTTGAGCAAGGGACTGATAATGGCGGAATTATTTGTCTTGAGCAAAGAATCTACCGTATATGCTTAGGTGCTAAGTGGTTGGGAGTATGTTACTTCTTCCTACTTCCATTTTTAATATTAACAATAGAAGAAACTTCTCCAAAAGATTTTTTTATTAATACCATTTTTTTATCTAATGCGGGTGTATGATAAGAATATTCAGATAGGAGCTGCTTAAAAGGTTTCTTACGTTTCATATCGTATGGTACTCCTTTCTATCCGTTTTAGCGAATACGAATAAGTGATTGACATGTTATATTAGTATATGATAGTGAAACTGCTTATGTTAAATAATATGAAACTATTCGGTATCTCCAGTAACGCGAAGTGTTTTGTGTAGCAAAAGCCAGAAAATTCATGTTTGTTGAACTACTAATGTTTCACAGCATATGAAATATTAGTAGTTCAACAATAATACAAATAAAAATGATACCGTTCAACCTTAAAGCATACAAACTAAATATACAGGAGATTATGTGAAGCGGACTATTCTTGCGTGTGCAATGATGGAAGATGAATTAAAAAAAGTATACGACGAAACAGGATGTACAGATCCTATTATTTGGATTGATCGAGGCTATCATAATACGCCAAATATATTGCGAAATAAATTACAGCAAATAATTGATGAGTTAAAGGATAACGATATTATTTTATTAACATTTGGTTTATGTGGTAATGCATTACAAGGCATTTTAAGTAAACAGGCAAAATTAGTGTTGCCTAGATTTGATGATTGCATCAATCTTTTATTGTATACGGAAAAAAAGAAAAGAAAAGAGAGAGCCTTGGCTAAGGCAGGATCAATCTATGTTACAAGGGGCTGGACACTAGAGCCTGAATCTATTTTGGCTCAATACGAGCAAAATATAGAAAAATATGGATATGAAACAGCAAAAATAGTTATAGAAATGATGTATGAAAATTATAAAGAAATAAGGCTGATAAACACTGGATGTTATGACATAAAACCAGTAGAGGAGTATGTAAAAAAAGCAGCAGAATTAACGAACTTGTCTACATCCTATACGGAAGGTTCTTCCATTATACTAAAACAATTAATCCTTGAACAATGGGATAATAATTTTATTATACAGGAAGCCGGAATAGAATTAGATGCCTGCCAATGGGAAATGCTATGATACTAAGTGAGGTGATAAGCAACAAAGTTATAAACAGGGAAAGAAATTTACCTTTTACAAGGCTTCCTTACATGATAAAATTATCTATAAGCGACAAGTTTATAAATAGGATTTCCAATAGCGGAAAATTTTTCTTCATATTCCGTCATGACATTTCCAATGGAAAGCATTGCATCATGATGCAAATCTTCAGTAGAGACTTTTAACCGCCACCCGGCAAGCTTTATTTCATCTAAAGAAAAATAGAATAATTCAGAATTATCTGTTTTAAATTCTACAACACCATCGCTAGATAATATTTTATGATAACGAGAGAAAAATTCTTTGGAAGTAAGGCGGCGTTTTGCATGGCGGTCCTTTGGCCAAGGATCTGAAAAATTTAAATAAATATGTTCTATTTCATTTAAATCAAATATGTCAACAATTGTTTCGGCATCTATTCTAATAAATCTAAGATTATTTAAGGGGCAAACTTCCATTTTCTGTAAAGCACGTAAGAGGACACTAGAATACTTTTCAATACCTAAATAATTAATATCTGGATGTTCCTTAGCTAAATTCATAACAAATTGACCTTTCCCCATACCAATTTCGATGTGGATTGGATTATTATTCAAAAAAAAATCATGCCATTTACCTTTATGGGTATTTGGTATCTGTACACACCATATATTTTCGGCAATCCTTTCTTTGGAACCGGGTATATTTCTTAAGCGCATAAAAGACCCTCCGTAATATAATATAACTTATCAGAAGTTACAGCGCAAGCTCTGATAAAAGGTGCGCATTTGCACCGTCAATCTGATTATAGGAGCAGCATTTTGTTCCTATAATATAGTTTATCAGAAGTTGCAACGCAGATCCTAATAAAAAGGCACATTTTTTCGTGCCATGAATTTGATTATAGGAGCAGCATTTTGTTCCTATAATATAGTTTATCAGAAGTTGCAACGCAGATCCTAATAAAAAGGCACATTTTTTGTGCTGTAAATCTGCCTATTGAATCACGAATGTTCCATAATGAAACTTATCATAGTTCTATTTTACTATAGTTGTATTATAAAAAAAAGACTATATCAGAAAATAAGCAAAAATATTGAATATAAATTGAAAAATTATTGCTAAATAAAGTCGAAAATATTATACTGTAATTAGTATGTAATAAATATGTAATTTAAGGAGAAAGCAATGAGAAAGATAAAAAAATGGATATGCATGTTTTTGAGTATATTATGCATGTTCCAGTTTAATTCCCTTTCTGTAAAAGCTGAAGACTACTGGCCAGAAGGGCCTGAGGTTTCGGGACCATCAGCCATCGTAATGGAGGCTTTTACTGGGACTGTCTTATATGAAAAAAATTCTCACGAACATTTGTACCCCGCAAGTATTACAAAAATTATGACAAGCCTTTTAGCTTTGGAAAATTGTAGCTTGGATGAGATAGTTACATTTTCTCATGATTCTGTATATAAAATTGAAGGAACACATATAGGTCGAGATGTTGGGGAAGAAATGACCATGGAGCAGTGTTTGTATGCAGTTTTATTGGGCTCAGCCAATGAAGTATCCTATGCTGTTGCAGAACATGTAGGTGAGGCCAACGATGGAACATCAGCTTATGATAATTTTATTAAGATGATGAATGAAAAAGCGACAGAACTTGGATGCACGGACACACATTTTAACAATCCCCATGGCTTGCCTGATGACAACCATTATACAAGTGCCTACGATATGGCTCTTATATCAAGAGAGGCATTAAAGAATGAAATGTTCTGTAATATATCGAAAACAAAAATGTACACAATACCAATTACAAACAAACATCCAAATGATGAAACATATATTCCAAATCACCATAAAATGATAAATGCATATAAGGGAGACCAAGCGCAATTATACGAATATTGTATCGGTGGAAAAACGGGCTATACAAGTGTAGCAGGAAGTACCCTTGTTACTTATGCAGAAAAAGATGGCATGACACTGATATGTGTTGTTATGAAAGAAGAAGGGTCAAATCATTATATTGATACAAGAGCATTATTTGATTATTGCTTTGAAAATTTTCAATTATGGAACATTTCTGACAATGAAGTCAAATATGCGGCAGAAGGAAGTTCCAAATCCGAAATATTTGGCAATAACGAAAACTTTGTAGATTTAAATAGGAGCGGACAGATAGTTCTTCCTAAAACTGCTTCATTTACAGATGCCAAGCCTAGTATAAGCCATGAAAATGTTTCAGAAAAAATAGTGGCAACCCTTCAATATACATATGCTGATAGAGTGGTGGGAGGGACAGACATTGAAGTGACCGGGGTAAAAGTGCAGCAATTTCCGTTTGATGCAATTGGAAAAGATTTAATCGTTGAAGAGGAAGAGAAAGTATTTAACGTAAATATAAAATATGTAGTCGTAGGTGCTGCTATTTTAATATTAATCATAGCATTTGGAATTGGGATTTATTTTTTTGCAGACAATTTTTACTTGATAAAGTATAAGTTAAGTTCAAGAAAAGGGCGTAAATTTAAAGAAATAAAGGGGTCTGAATTTAAGGGGATAAAAAGGCTTGAATTTAGGAGTATAAGAGGACTTAAGGGTAATGTAGTACAAGGCATAGTTGGCAAAATAAAAAGCATTAAATCGAAAGAACGAAAAGGACCTAAGTTTAAAGGAATGAAAGATTCTAAATTTTCTTTAGGATTCCGAAATAGAAAAAAGAAACGCAAATAAGAAATGTTTTTAGTATGGTAAGTAGTTAAAGTTAAATATGGTTAATATAAAAAGACATTAGGCCACATAGTGTCTTTTTATATTGGTAAAACATGATATAGCTATATGGAGACTTTTTACATTGATAAACATTAAATATAGCTATATAGTGTTTTTTATATTGATAGACATCACATATAGCTATGTGGAGACTTTCTATATTGAAAAGACATTACGTATAGCTATATAGTGTTTTTTATATTGATAGACATCATATATAGATATATAGAGACTTCCCATATCGAAAAGACGTTACATATAGCCATACAGTGTCTTTTTATATTATTAGAACATTATATATAGCCATATGGTATTTTTTATATGGGTGACATATTAAAAATAGCTATAAAATGTCTTAATATATTAAAAAGACGTTATATAAGGGAATATAGTGTCGTATATATTAATAAAGCATGTACAAATAATAATTATGGATATATCTGATAATTTAATAAATTTTCTAAAGTATTTAAAAGCTGAGTTTTCATTTTTGTATAGATTAGGATACCGTTGTGAACTTCTGCTATAGTCACATATTTGTCTGAAAATGTATCGCAGGCTGTTAAGAGATGAATTAAATATTTGGAGACAGAAGTATCAACTTCTAATAAAATTGGTTCACAGTTTTCCATCGTATGAATATTCAAATTAGACTTTTTAAACAATAGTTTAAGTTCATTTTCCTGATCAACCTGCTTCATGGTTTTATTAATAATAAAGTAGCCTTTTTCATCTCTAGGCAGTTCCATAGATTTAATGGCTCGCTGTACTTGCTTGTTTAGGCTTTCAGAGGTTGGATAAAGCGATTCAAAATAAGTCATAAAATCTGAAGCTTGTCTAAAATGAGTGTTTTTTCCATTTTCTAAAGTTTCAGTTATTAAAATACGTCGGATAATTTTTTCACAAGTTTCTCGGGATGGGTTTTTCGTTAATTTTGTTTGCGAATACATAAATCTTCCTCCAAATAGGATATCATGGACAATTGAACATGTACTATTTTAAATATACGACAATTTTTATGAAAAATCAACTTATAAATGAAAACACTGGTTGACATAATAGTAAATATTAAATATAATTTAAATTATCAGATAAAATTTATTAAAGCGGAAATAATGTGAAAAGACTTCCCCTTATCTTATGATACTGCTACACAATGATAATAGAAAGCGAACAATCTATGATATGATTAAAATATCTGTCCTAACGGATAAATAGGAGTTTGTATGAACGAAAAGCAAAAAATGAGAGAAGATACCATAGAACAAATTAAAATGGCTATTATAAAAAATGGCGGATTGATAAAAACAGCCCAGCTTTATGAGTTTAATTTAGATTATCGCAAGATACAAAGCCTTGTAGACGAGGGGGTCATTCAACGTGTTAAAAATGGCTACTATGGGAATTCATTTGAAAAAAAATCAGAAGAAAGCATTATTGCTGGTTTATTTCCAGATGCGGTATTGTGCCTGGACAGTGCCCTATTTTACCACAATTATATAGAAAATAGACCATATTGCTGGCATTTAGCAATAGATAAAAATACCTCAAAATCTCGCTTTAAATTAGAGTATCCATTAATTCAGGCATATTACACGGAACCAGAAGTGCTTTTAATGGGGACAGAATCGATGAAGCTAGGTGAAGGAAGTTTGAGAATTTATAATAAAGAAAGGCTCATATGTGATTGTCTTAAATTTGAAAATAAATTAGAGCGTGGGACTTTACAGCAGGCTATCATGGCCTATATTAAGGAGCCGGAAAAAGATATTCAAAAACTTATGGAATATGCAAGAGCACGTAAAGTAATTTTAAAGGTGCAGAATAGAATAGGAGCATGGCTATAATGAGCGGTTCTTTTGAATTTGGTGAGATAGGAAAAGAAAATGGAATGAATGGACATGGCATGGATGGAAATAGCATGGATGGACATGGAATGAATGGACATGGAATGAATGGACATGGCATGGATGGAAATAGCATGAATGGACATGGAATGAATGGACATGGAATGAATGGACATAGTATTAGTGAAAATAGAATGAATGGACATAGTATTAGTGAAAATAGAATGCATGAACATTGTATTGATATAGAAGTAATTGTAAAAAAAAGTCGGGAACTACGTATCTCTTTCCCAAATTTATTGTCAGGGTATATCGTAGAATATGTTCTTGAAATGATATTGCAATATGAGTGGAAAGAGGAGCTGTGGTTAAAAAATGTCAATTGTATTGGTGTTGAATGCTATAGAAAAAAAGTAAGAAATCATCTAATTTTTTATCAAAGCCAAAATAAGGAAGATACAAGAAATATATTTGAAGAAATTTTTAAATTGGATGCAAGAAGACCATTTTCTATCCAATGGAATATAGATGTGATAGATTCTAGAAAAGAAATAAATATTACAGTTTTGTGGGATAAAATTTTAGTACCGCTACTGGTATCTATTTACGCCATTGAAGGCCTCGGTCTGTTTGCCAGGGAGCAATCATTGGAATCTTGCATCATAGCAGGAAAATGCATTACGTATTTAGAATATCCGATAGAGCTTCATCTTGTAGAAAATTTTTATGAAATGATAGAGAAATTGGAACTAATAAGTAGCTATGAGATTTTTGACGATACGTATCATATTTTAATAAGTGAAACAATCGAAGGTAGAAAAATTCATACGATTTTTCAACAGTTTATAGAAAATAAAAAACTACCCTCTTGGGAAAAACGGTGGGAAACAGTAGTAGAATATAAGAATTACGGTTATATGAAGAAAAAGTGGAATAGCTACTTTAAAAAATCAAAGAAAGAATATGTCGCATGGGAGAAAGTGATTTCTTTACTTGATGTATTTTTTACACCAATTTGGAATGCGATAAAAGAAGATATTATTTTTTTTGGAGATTGGATGCCCAATTTGAGGAGATTTTTGGATTAAGGTCACCTCCAATTCATAATAGAAATTTAGGCGTTTATGAAATGCCACAACCTACATAAACACAGGCTTGTATATTAAATTTTATCCATACTTTCTAAGAATAAAGACTTTGCAAATAGGAATTATCATATATTTAGCAACATAGTACAAAACACAGTAAAAAGCAATCAAATCAAAAGATCTGTTTTTTGGCTTTATTTCTTTTATTCCAACTTTACAGCAATAAAAAGGCAAAAATCTAACTTTAAAAAATTTTGTAAAAGTTGTGAGTAGCAATAGCTACTTTTTGTGAAATATTATACTTGACGAAAATTTTTTAATACAATACTATTTAATTATACAAAGGGGAATTCCCATTTCGGAATTGTACAAAAATATACGCGATTAAAGTTCCGCTTTCTACATGGGAAGTATTAATTGCTTTCAACATGAAAAGCAGATTTTCAGCAGGAGAAGTTGGTTTTAAACAATGGAAGCTAATTTTTGGTATGGAAATGTTTGAGAGCACTGTATGGCACAAATAACAATAAGGAGGATTTAAAATGTATAAGACTACGAAGGAACAAGAACAGTTTCGTGCGCAGGTGAGAGAGTATGCGCTAAGAGAAGTCAAGCCACTCACATTTCTTATGGATCAGGAAAATCTTTTTCCTGACGATCAAGTTAAGGAGATGGGTAAGTTTGGCTGGTTTGGCATACCTTTTCCAAAGGAGTATGGCGGAATGGGACTGGACAATCAATATTATGCAATAGCAGTTGAAGAACTATCACGAATTGATGGTGGTACAGGAGTTATTCTTTCTGCACATACATCACTTGGCACATGGCCGATTTTTAATTTTGGAACAGAGGAACAAAAGCAGAAATATCTGGTTCCAATGGCAAACGGCACCAAAATAGGTGCGTTTGGACTGACTGAGCCAAATGCAGGTTCAGATGCAGGGGGTACGGAAACGACGGCTGAACTGGATGGAGATCATTATATTTTAAATGGTGAAAAAATATTTATCACCAATGCACCAAAGGCCGATATCTATGTTGTTATGGCAGTAACGACGCCTGGAATTGGAACAAAGGGCATCAGTGCATTTATTATTGAAAAAGGATGGGAAGGATTCACATTCGGCGATCATTATGATAAGATGGGTATAAGGTCTTCTTCAACAGCTCAACTAATGTTTAATAATGTTAAAGTACCAAAAGAGAATCTTTTAGGCCATGAGGGCGAGGGCTTTCGAGTTGCCATGGCAACACTTGATGGTGGACGTATCGGGATTGCTTCTCAAGCACTAGGAATTGCGCAAGGTGCATACGAGGCTGCCGTTGAATATGCAAAAGAAAGAGTCCAGTTTGGCAAAGCAATTGCACATCAGCAGGCAATTAGTTTTAAAATTGCAGATATGGCGACGAAATTGTATGCAGCACGTTTGATGATTTATCGTTCTGCAGCAAGCAAGGATGCACACGAGCCGTATGGCCTTGAAAGTGCAATGGCGAAACAATATGCATCTGATGTAGCACTTGAGATTACAAATGACGCTCTTCAGATTTTTGGAGGGACAGGCTATCTAAAAGGCATGGATGTTGAGCGTATGTACCGCGATGCCAAAATCACTACGATATATGAAGGAACCAATGAAATTCAGCGTGTTGTAATCGCATCGCATATCATTGGCAAGCCACCAAAAGAAGAAGGCGCTGCTTCAAAAAAGAAAGCAGGCGGACCGATTACCGGCGTACGTAAAAATGAAATATTCAAAGATGGCAAACCGGAAAAACAAGTTGCAGATTTAGTTGCGGCACTTGTAAAGGATGGCTATGATTTTAGCGTTGGCATTGATGTGATGACCCCGATTGCACAAGCTGCCAGAGTTGTGAGTGCAGGAAAAGGGATAGGCAGCAAGGAAAATATGGCAATTATTGAAGAATTGGCAAAGCAAGCCGGCGCGGCAATTGGCTCTTCACGTCCGGTTGCGGAAACTTTGAAATATTTGCCAATTAATCGCTATGTCGGCATGTCCGGACAAAAGTTTAATGGAAACCTATATATAGCGGTAGGCGTATCCGGTGCGGGGCAGCACCTTAAGGGTATAAAAAATGCATCCACTATCGTAGCAATCAACAACAACCCCAAAGCACCAATCTTTAAAAATGCGGATTATGGTATCGTAGGCGACCTTAATGTTATCATACCTCTTTTAACGAAAGCATTAGATAATGGGGAAGCTAAAAAAGAAGCGCCACCGATGAAAAAAATTCGCCGTTCTACACCAAAGAAGCTGCCACCAATCAACAAGCCTAGAACTTGTAATGGCTGTGGATACGAGTACGCGCCACATGTCGGCGATCCGGATAGTGACATAGCAGCAGGAACGCTTTTTGAAAACTTGCCCGACACTTGGATTTGCCCAGAATGTGGTGAAAACAAAGACCAATTTATAATTGGATAAAAAATTGTAAAAAATAAAAAGGAGAGTCCCATGCATAATGAACGAATCGTAACCGATAATTTATATTGGGTCGGTGCCAATGAACATCGAATCAGTCTTTTTGAAAATATACACCCTCTTACAAAAGGGGTATCCTATAACTCATATGTACTGCTTGATAAAAAGACAGTACTGTTTGATACGGTTGACTGGGCAGTTTGCAGACAATTTTTGGAAAATTTAGTAGCTGTTCTAGATGGCCGCCCACTAGACTACATTGTTATCAATCATCTGGAACCAGACCATGCAGCCTCCCTTGAGGAAGTTTTGATACGCTATCCCGAGGCAATTGTTATAAGCAATGAAAAAGCGTTTATGATGATGCATCAATTTGGGTTTAGTGTAGATAACCGCAATGAAGTTGTAGTGGAGGGCGATACGAAATGCTTTGGAGATCATACGGTTACATTTGTCTTTGCGCCAATGGTTCACTGGCCGGAAGCGATGGTAACATTTGATGTGACAAACGGGGTGCTGTTCTCTGCGGATGCGTTTGGTACGTTTAATGCACTGGATGGTGTGCTTTTTGCCGATGAAGTTGACTTTGATCGGGATTGGCTTGATGAGGCACGCAGATATCTTACGAATATAGTTGGGAAATATGGTCCGCAAGTTCAAGCACTTTTAAAGAAGGCCGGACCAATTTTACCTGATATCAAGTACATATGCCCACTGCATGGACCGGTGTGGAGAGAAAATCTAGGCTACTTTATTGAGAAGTATGATAAATGGTCAAGGTATGAGCCGGAAGTGAATGGCGTGCTTATCGTATATGCATCTATGTATGGAAATACAGAAAGTGCAGCTGTTACGCTTGCTACAAAGCTTCGTGAAAAAGGTGTGCGTAATGTTGAAGTGAAAGATGTTTCAAGTGTGCATGTGTCATGGCTTATATCTGATACATTTAAATACAGCCATATTGCTGTCGTTGGTGTGACCTATAATTTGGGGATATTCCCACCTATGCACAATTATCTATACGATATGAAAGCATTGAATATGCAAAAGAGGACATTCGCTGTTATAAGCAATGGTACGTGGGCTCCAAAAGCAGACGATCTTACACGTAAGTTTATTGATAAAGAGCTTAAAGAAATGACGGTACTTGGCGATGAGCTGGTAATCAACTCCACGATGAGCCTAGAGCAAGGCGAAGAAATGGATGGCATCGTACAAAGCCTGATAGACTCAATGGAAGAATACGACAGGAAATAATGAAGTAAAGCAGTTCACGATGAATTTATTTTAAAGTCTGAAAAGCAGACTATGGATTATTTTTACTTCCATAGTCTGCTTTTCATTTTCAGATATTTTGGTTCTTCATTCCTTTTAGATTAAGGTACTGTAAAAAGCGAAAAATCAATAGGCGATGTTGTTTTAGGTATGTAGCGTTTTATGTTATGCTTATAGAATAGCTATAAATCGCTGAAATGCAGCGAAGCCTTGTTTGGTAGATTTAAATACACCGGCATCTTTTAGGACCTCACAAAATACGTTTCCAACTTCTTTTTTTAGAATGCCTGTAATATTATCTTGATTGATGGCAGTGTAATTTTTTTTGAAGATTTCAACCCATTGTGCATGTTTTGCTATTTGAGGATTACTTTGAACATCTTTCTTTTCTACAAGGTATTCAGCCAGTAGTTCCAGTTCATCTTTTAACCTAGAAGGCAAGACGGCCAGTCCCATTACCTCTATTAGACCAATATTTTCTTTTTTTATATGATGTAGATTTGCATGAGGGTGGTAAACGCCCAGAGGGTGTTCTTTTGTGGTAATGTTATTTCGTAGTGCGAGGTCAAGTTCATATACCGTATCTTTTTTTCGTGCGATTGGTGTGATGGTATTGTGCATTTCATTGTCGGTACAAGCAAATAGAAAGGCGTCTTCATCCGTATAGCTACGCCACTTATCAAGAATATAAGTGGCAAGATCTATAATTCGTTTCTCGTCTTTGCATTGCAAACGTATGACAGAAAGTGGCCATTTTACAATACCGGCGGTAACATCTTCATAACCGTCAATTGTGAAGTAGTTTATGATAGGGGCCTTTGCCATTGCAAAAGTATAGTGCCCTCCTTGAAAATGATCATGGCTTAGTATGGAGCCTCCTACAATAGGAAGATCAGCGTTGGATCCAAGAAAATAATGGGGGAACTGCTTTACAAAATCAAATAGTTTTATAAAAGCAGATTTATCTATTTTCATTGGTATATGCGTTCCGTTTAATACAATACAGTGTTCATTGTAATAAACATAGGGTGAGTATTGAAACCCCCAATTGCTGTTATTGATAGTAACTGGAATAATCCGGTGGTTTTCTCTAGCAGGATGGTTTGTACGGCCCGCATACCCCTCATTTTCCATACAGAGCAGACACTTAGGATAGTGGGTTTGCACAGTATTTTTCTCAGCAGCAATTGCTTTCGGATCTTTTTCCGGTTTCGCAAGATTAATCGTAATGTCTAATGTGCCATATTCGGTATCTACTGTCCATTTTATATCTTTTTTCGTACGGTAACGCCTTATATAGTCACTATCTTGACTTAGTTTATAATAATAATCCGTTGCTGCTTTTTCAGAAATATGGTAGTTCTTCCAAAAAGTGGATTGTACCTGTGATGGGCGAGGCACTAAGCAGTTCATGATTTTGGCATCAAACAAATCTCTATATAGGATGTTGTCCTCGATTATATTCCGATTACATGCCTCATCTAATAGGCTCGCTAAAATAGGTTCTAAATCTATCGGAAATGTTTCTTTTCCGCTAAAAGGCCTGTTGATATCATCATATTCATTTTCATGAAAAAGATCTAACAGCAAATTTGTTGTATAAATGCGCTCACATTCTGGTGTCAGTCCGGTTTGAATTCCGTAGTCTACTAGTTTTTTAATATTTTCAGATAAAAGCATTTGAACTCCCATCTATCCGCTTAAGCGGATAAAATTATTTTTCATAGCCATTCGGGTATTTGCTGTGCCATTTCCATGCGGAAGATATGATTTCTTGCAAATCGGCATGTTCCGGTTTCCAACCAAGTATTTCTTTTGCTTTTGCACTTGAGGCAATCAGCTGTGCTGGGTCGCCTGCACGCCGTTGTACAATTTCGACCTTGATATCTTTCCCGGTTGCGCGTTTGGCTGTTTCAATGACTTCTTTTACGGTATTGCCTATACCGTTTCCGAGGTTAAAGGTATTACTGCAATTACCGTCTAAAAGATATTTAACAGACAAGATATGTGCTTGTGCCAAGTCGGTAACATGGATATAGTCACGAATACATGTCCCATCTTTGGTATCATAGTCATCTCCAAATACACGAATCTGTTCGCGTTTGCCAAGAGGGACTTGTAGTATAAGAGGTATAAGGTGCGTTTCGGGATTGTGTGCTTCTCCGATTTCACCACTCTCATGTGCACCACAGGCGTTAAAATAGCGGAGTGCTACGTATTTTAGGCCATGTGCAACATCGGTCCACTTCATCATTTTTTCCATAGCGAGTTTGGTTTCACCATAGGTGTTGGTCGGGCAGGTTTTGTCATCTTCTAAAATGGGTATGTTTTCCGGTTCGCCGTAGGTGGCGGCAGTAGAAGAAAATACAATTTTTTTAACATCATGCTTTACCATAGATTCTAGCAGAACCCGTGTACCGCCAAGGTTATTGTCATAATATTTTAGTGGATTTTCCATGCTTTCCCCCACAAGGGAATTTGCCGCAAAATGAATGACAGCTTCGATCTTTTCTTGCTCAAATACAGAATCTATAAATGCATGTGATCTGATATCGCCTTTATAAAATCTGGCTTTTGGGTGGATGGCCTTTCTATGGCCGGTTTCTAAATTATCGGCAATTACAACATCGGTGTTATTTTTGATTAATTCATATACGGTGTGTGAGCCGATATAGCCGGCTCCGCCTAATACTAATATGGACATAAATTTCCTCTTTTCTGGCATGATGGCAGTTTGCGTGCACCGTCACCGATATCTACGGGATAAAAGTTTGCCTCATGCCCTATGCTTGCTTTATATTCTTCCCCAACGGCTTTAATAAAATCAGGAATGGCATCTTTTTTGACGATACTGACGGTGCATCCGCCAAAGCCGCCGCCGGTAATGCGAGAACCTAGAACACCCGGCACTTTTAATGCAAGATCAACCAATACATCTATTTCTTTGCAGGATACTTCATAGTCATCACGAAGGGAAATGTGGGATTGATTCATAAGTTCGCCAAATTTTATAATATTATTATTTTTTAACGCTGTTACAGCATCGATGGTGCGTTGATTTTCGGAAACAGCATGTTTTGCCCGTCTTATCTGGATTTCATCTTGTATTAAATATTTTGATTCATCGAATATTTTCATATTCAAATCACCGAGAGAACGGACAGGAAGGTTTTTTTGCAGCTTTGTAAGTGCATCCGTGCACTCTTGCCGCCTTTCATTATATTTAGAATCTACGAGGCTGTGCGATACGTTGCTGTTTGTAATGATAATACTTGCATCGTTTAATTGAATTGGGACATATTCATAGGAAAGATCACTCGTACTAAGGAAGATTGCGTGGTCCTTTTTGCCCATAGCTACGGTAAACTGATCCATAATACCACAATTCATGCCGTTAAAATTGTTTTCAGCATATTGCCCAAGGAGGGCAACATCTATCATAGACAAGGCATCAAAATGATATAGTTCTTTTAATATTAGACCAACAAGCACCTCTAGGGAGGCGGAGGAAGATAGGCCGGAGCCGCTTGGAATATCGCCCCATATAAGAAGGTCAAAACCAGTATCAAGAAGATGGCCTTTTTGCTTTAGCGCCCATACCATTCCAAGGGGGTAATTTGCCCAGCCGTAAGAATTTTGATGGGATAAATCGTCTAGTGATACTTTTACAATCCCTGCATCAGGGAGGTTCATAGAATAAAACTGCATGTACTTATCAGTCCGCAATTTTACAACACCATAGGTTCCAAGGGTCAAAGAGCAGGGGAAAACATGACCTCCGTTGTAGTCCGTATGCTCCCCAATTAGATTCACCCTTCCCGGTGAAAAATAATAGCCGACATCCTCACTAGAACCATATAGTTCATTAAATTTAGTAAATAGCGTATCTTTCATATAATAAAGCGACCCCCTTTGTAAAAATTTTAGGATGATTTATGTCCCGGTTATTGAACTGTTAATGTGAAATAAGGTATAATTTCATTATAGTAAAAATGTGAAAAACCACAATAGACGATACGTGCATAAACATGTAATTATGTTGCACAAATTAGTAGGCGGAAAGAAAACAATTCGGTATCGTTTACATTCGGCTACTTTCACAATTAGCTGTGAAATTACAATTATGTAAGTACGCAGTAGCAGGAGGCGTTATGTATCATTGAATCTAATTATGGATGAAAAGTAATAAGAAAGAACAGGGGGGGTGGAATATGAAACAGGCGTACAAACATTCCTATAAAGCAGAGGATAATATACTGAATTCATTATCTGTATTTAATGTGGGGCATCAAAAATGTGAACCGGGGTATCAATGGGGACCGGGTATTCGCAACCACTATAGTATCCATCATATTATTTCAGGTGCAGGCTGCTATGTTGTAAATAATATGACGTATGAATTAAAGGCGGGCGATACGTTTATTTTATTTCCGAATACGCAGGTGCGCTACTTCGCCGATGACAAACACCCTTGGGAGTATGCATGGGTCGGTTTTATGGGAAATGATGCGGGATCCATTTTGGCATCTACTGATTTTTCAAAAGAACATCCGGTGATACAACAGATGATACCGTCGCTATTCATCCGTAAGCAGCTAGCCAAAATTTATGAATTGAGAGGGAACAATTATGAAAATGCCGTTGCAATGACAGGGACATTATATACATTGCTGTCCATATTTATGCATTATGCCATTAAAAAGCAGGAGAAAGGGAAAGATTTAACACTTGTTTATGTTGAAAAGGCGATGGACTTTATCGCAACAAGCTACTCCTATCCAATTACGATAGAAGAGATTGCGAAGTATGTGGGAATAAGCAGAAGTCATTTGTTTCGCTCTTTTCAAAAACATCTGCAGACATCGCCCAAAGAATATTTGAGTACATTCCGTATAAAGCAAGGCTGCCGTTTATTAAAAGAAACAGATTTACCGATTGGGACAATTGCCTATTCGGTTGGATTTGATAATAACCTCTATTTTTCAAAAGCATTTAAACATCATATGGATGTGACGCCATCGGGGTATCGAAAAATATAAGCAACATTACGAAAAGCAGATAACATAGTATCTGCTTCTTTTCCAGTATTAAAATATTTAATAAATCATTTCAAAAATTCTACCAATTGCTGTTTTGTAACGCCGACACCACCTGCCGCATCAAGCTTTTTGATGCCCATGCGAAAGGCAGGGATAAACCAGACGCCGTTTTCATTATAGGCATAGTCGTTGAGTTTAGATTGCCTTTCGGCATATTCCCCATTTTTTAGTGAGGCTTTTAGTGCGTCTGCATCAACTAAATCGCCGACAATGTTGACCACGGTATCAATGATTTCTACATTTTGACGTTCGCTGGCAACGGCTTGGTACATGCGGCGATGGAACTCGTGCTCGTCTTTCACGCCATGATCGAGTGCGAACAACAACGCTTGCAACACCAAATCGCTGTGTGGGGAGTTGCTTTCAGGACGAGGGTGAGCTTCGCAAGGTTTCCAGATAATCTCAATATCGGAATGTTTAGGCAAAAGCTCCATTAGGTACTCATAGCCTAGCTTGCAGAATGGACATTCATAGTCAAAGAAAATCTCTAGTTTGCGCATTTGTACATCTCTCCTTTGCTTTTTAACACATATAGTTTCATACTAGATTCGTAGTTCATATATCCAATACATGGTAGACACAAAAGCAAACGATCCATCAAAATTATGCTTTTGCTTAAAAACAGTATAACATATTTCTAGAATTTTTCAATAAAAATCGTTTTTCCTGCTATTGCTTTTGTATACTTGTTTAAGATACGAAAAACAGATAGACCCATTCAGGGAAAAGCAGTTTGGAAAAATAATTGCAATCTTTTATAATATTGTATTTGCAGTGTATCCCCAATTTATGGTATATTATATAAATAAGTAAAATAATATTGGAAAGGCGGGTTATGAAAAATGTATGAAATGAAAGAGGAATATTATACAGGCATTCAATTGATTGATGATGAACACACAAGGCTATTTGAGATTATTGAGTCATTGTACCAGCTAAGCCTTGATGAATTTCTACACGATAAATATGATTCCGTCAATCAAGTAATACAAGAATTAACGGATTATACAAAGAAACATTTTTCGGATGAAGAAGAATATATGAAAAAAATTAACTACATAAGGATTTATCCTCAAAAAGCGCAACATAGAAAATTTATTGACACATTGGAAAATATTGATTTTGATGAAATGAGTGAGAATGCTGAAAAGACGATTTCTAATTTGCTGATTTATCTAACGGATTGGCTTGTGGATCATATTTTAAAAATGGATAAACAGATTGGGCATTGAGTAGATTATGGAAAAGGCACATAGTTACAAAAAAATTATTTCAATATAGCATATCGTAGTTGCTATGCATGAATGAAAATCCCTCCACAGGTAGATGAAGCTAATCGTTGGAGGGATTTTTTATGTTCTGCCTAAACCAGAAATCCGGCTAGTACAACACTAGCAATTGTTCCGGCAAGTGTTGCGATGAGTGCACCGGCTAATGTATAGCGGCTTTTTCTCACTTTTGCGGCCATAAAGTATACACTCATGGTATAAAAGATGGTTTCGGTGCAACTCATCATAATAGAGGTAACAGTGCCTAAGTAAGAATCGGGACCATATTGTTTAAAAATGTCTAATACTAATCCGGTAGAAGCAGAAGAAGAAAACATTTTTACAATCGCTACTGGAACAAGTTCAGCAGGAAAGTGGATATATGCGGTCAAGTGTCCGGCAAGGGTGGAAAAAAAGTCCAGAAATCCTGAAGCACGCAATATTCCAACTGCGACCATAAGGCCAACTAGTGTGGGCATTATCCTAATGACGGTTTTAAATCCATCGGTTGCCCCTTTTATGAAATCATCATAGACATTTTGTTTCATCAGCAAACCAAATCCAACTATGTAGAAGATTAGTAGGGGAATAATGGCATCTGATATAAATAAGAGCAGATTCAAGGGATATGCCCTCCTTTCTTATGAGAAGAACCGGCTAATCTTGTAGTCCTTTCTTGAAAGACATTAATTTTGCAAATAGAATACCTGCAATGGTTGAAATCAAGGTGGCAACAACAGCGGCACCGACAATTCTAGTTGGGTTAATCGAACCGTACTGGCTGCGATATGCAAGGATGCTTACCGGAATGAGCTGAAGTGAGGAAATATTAATAATTAAAAAAGTGCACATTTCAGGACTGGCAATATGTTTTTTCGGATTTAATTCCTGCAATGCCTCCATGGCTTTTAGTCCGGCGGGTGTCGCAGCCCAACCTAATCCAAAAACATTAGCGATGATATTCGTAGTGATATATTCATTTGCTTTATGCTCCCTTGGAATGTTTGGAAACATGAACCTCATAAATGGGCGCAGTTTCTTTGTGGCTTCTGAAATGATTCCTGAATTTTCAGCAATCCGCATAAGCCCAACCCAGAAAGACATGACACCAATCATGGTAATGCACAAAGTGACAGCCTCCTTTGCAGAATCTAATGCGGCATTTGTCACTGCAGGCAAGTTTCCGGTTAGTGCGGCATAAACTACACCAATTAAAATCATGGCGCCCCATAAATAATTTAACATGTCAACTCCTTACAATGATGAAAGGTATTTAAAAATATCTTTCATCATATGATCTTTAAATAGTTATCATATTATAATATGCAGGAAAATAAAAATGGATATGATTTTAAGGATAATATAATTTTTATTGTTTTGGATTTTTAGGTATCAAAGAAGTAGGACTGAATAGCTACGATTTTATTAGAAAAATAGCCCACCGAAAAACGGCAGGGCTACTTTTCTACGATAGGGTATATATTTTGCGCATAGCGTGAGGCTTAATCTAGGTTGTTGGAGTAACTTTCTTCGTCTTTACTGTTTGCGGTGCAGACCAAGAGCTGTAGATAGTTTTTTTGTCAACTTCCTTAAAGGCACGTACCTTGTAATAGTAGGCTTTGTTTGCTTTTAGATTTTTATTGGTAAATTTAAGTATATTTCCCTTCTTTACAACAGTATATTTTCCATCCTTGCTTGTAGAACGAGAGATTTCGTACCCACTTGCGCCACGTACTTTTTCCCATTTAATCGTTACGCTATTATTGCCGGCTTTTACTTCTGGCTTTGGTGTGCCTGGTTTGGTCGCTAATTTAATAATTGCCGGTTTTTTTAGTAAAGTATTTTTTCCGTTAACTACACTATATGGGATAATCTGGTAGTAGTATATTGTGCCACTCTTTAATTTGCTGTCTGTATATTTTATGGTAGCAGCTTTTGAAATGGTTGTTAATGTTTTATAGCTTCCATTTTTGCTAGAGGCGCGTTTGATAACATAGCCCTTTGCACCGGTTACTTTAGACCATTCCAGTTTAATTGAAGTAGTGGTTTGGGAAGTTTTTTTCACAATTGCGTCAGCAAGATTTACAGTAATGCTAAAATCTTTTGTATAATTTGTAGTTGCTGTCTTACCATTTGTTACGGTTGCTGTTACAACTACTGTTCCGACTGCTTTTGTAGTTAACTTATTTCCACTAATTTTTGCTTTTGTTGTTCCGGCATTTTTAACCTTCCACGTAATTGCGTTATTCGTTGCATAAAATGGAGTAGCTGTTTTTGGCAATGTTAAAGTTGTACCTACAGTAGCTGTTTTTGGCACATTGGATATTCCCGTTACTTTGGTGTATGCTGGTGCAGTGTAAACCACTTCACCACCAATAACTGTTGCCAATGCGGTAATATCCTTTATTTGGATTTCAGGGCAAGTCATATAGTCACGGTCGATAACTACAAAGTCAGCATATTTTCCAGCTTCAAGCGATCCTTTTATATTTTCCGCAAACTGTGCATAAGCGCCCCAAATGGTGTAAGATTTTAATGCTTCTTGACGTGTTAATTTCTGCTCGCCATACCAGCCACTAGGAGGCTGCCCTTGCTGATCTTGTCTTGTAACAGCCGCATACAGATTATAATAAGGATTAACCAATTCAACAGGAGCATCTGTCCCATTGGCAATGATGCCACCATTGTTAAGCACGGTACGCCATGCGTATGAGGATTTAATTCGTTCAGAACCAACTCTTGTTTCTGCCACAGTCATATCAGAAGTTGCATGAACTGTCTGCATGGATGCGATAATACCCAGTTTTGTCGCTTTCGGGATATCTTCTGCTGCAACAATCTGGAAATGCTCAATCCGGAAACGGTTGTCTTTCACTTTGCTTTCATTGCCACCGACAGCAGCTACATAGGCATTGATTGCTTGGCGGACAGCGGCATCGCCAATTGCGTGTGTGGCAACTTGAAAGCCTTCGTCTTTCGCTCGTTTCACGGCCGCATTCATTTGAGCATCTGTCATACGTGGAATACCAGTAGTATGGTCATCGCTGTATTCTTCAATCATGGAAGCGCTTCTTGAGCCAAGCGAACCATCTGCTACAATTTTAACACCGTTAAACGCCAGTTTGCCATCGCCAAGAACATCTTTTGTTGGCTTCTTCCCGGCATCTATATATTTTTTATCTTCATTTGTAACATATGCAAGCATCTCATATGCGCGAACGTTCAGCTTGCCATCTTGATAAGCTTTTGTCAGTATGTTTGAGTCGGCATAAGTGATAGCCATATCGGCAAGGGAAGTGATTCCATAAGAAATAAGGTGCTTGTCTGCCAATATATAACGTGCCGTAGTGCGTTCTGCTGATACAATTGCTGCTACATTATTAACAAGTGGCATGGCAGTTTCTCTCAAGATACCTGTAGGTTCGCCATCAAGACCTTTTATAATATCGCCACCATCTGGATTTGGTGTGTTTTTATCAATGTTGGCCTTTTTAAGTGCCAACGAGTTGCACCATAAGGAATGATTGTCCGCACGTGTCAATGCCACTGGATTAAGAGGAGCGACTGCATCTAGTTCCGCTTTCGTTGGTGTATTTGGAAAATCTGAAGCAACACCCCAAGCAGGAGCGGTATCGAGCCAACCTGTGGCTAGAACCCATTCACCTGGACCCAGCCTTTCGGCTTCGGCTTTAACGGCCGCAAGAATCTCCGCTTTAGGTTTCCAGAAAATGTCAATTTGCTCTTGCTTTGTGCCAATCCTTAAATAGTGCAGATGGCTGTCAATAAGCCCAGGCAATACAGTTTTACCTTCTAAATCTACAATTTGAGTACTGTCTGCTTTGTATTTTTCAGCACCATTTTCGTTGCCGACATACAGAAGCTTGTCGCCTTTGACTGCAAGTGTGGTTGCCGTAGAGAACGTGGCGTCCGCTGTGTAAATATTACCATTTGTGTAGATTGTGTCTGCTGTGTCTGCTTTTGCAGCAGAAGCTGGAATCGATGGTAAAATACCACTCACAGCGAGTACAATTGTTAACAGTAAAGCGAATGCTTTTTTCATTTTTTTCATTTTTTTCATTTCCTTCCCTTCTTTCGTGTTGTTTTAATTGTCTAGGTATACGCGCCCTACCCTCCTTTAAAATAGCATAATCTGTTACTACTAATAATCCCCTCTCTAAGTTAATGCTTTGGCAATTATGTTGAAAATAATTTGCACAAATAGAATACCACAGAAGTTTATGCTTTGCAATAATTTGACAAGAAAAAATATTCCAAATTTATAAAAAAGTGAATTTTTATAAATTTGAAATCAATATTTTAAATTTTTTTGTAATTTTATAACAAAAATGTTATGAAATGAAATAGGATTTGATATTGATGGGGGTTGAAAAGTGAAGCACAAACATGCAATTAATACGGAATATGAAAATCAAACCATCAATCAAAATAGTTGCGTTTTTTAATATGCAAAAATAATGGGAAATGGTATAATGTGAACACAGTGAACGTTAGGAATGATATATTGATGGAGGTGGGTCAGTGGACAGTTATCATACTCTGCATGAGATTCTAGTCAAACTATTTAATGATATTATGGATATCGAGGAGAAAGCAATTATTACGGAAGAATTTAAGGATATATCAAATAAAGATATGCACATAATAGAGGCAATCGGTATTGAAATACCGAAAAATATGTCAACGGTTGCAAAGTCCTTATCCGTTACGGTAGGGACGTTGACCATTGCCATTAATAGTTTGGTGAAGAAAAATTATGTAAATCGAGTGCGTAGTGAAGAAGATCGCAGAGTGGTATTAATTTCCCTTTCTAAAAAGGGGAAACATGCATTTGAACACCATAAACGTTTTCATAATGAGATGATAAAAGCAACACTTGATGGATTAGATAAAGAACAAACAGAAATATTGGTAAAAGCATTATCTAATTTAAAAGGATTTTTTCATCGCTTTTCGTGATGAAAAAAACGTTGCAATCCACATTTATGGTGTTCACAGTAACAAGATTAGGAAGTTTCGTTAAATTACGCTGAAATATTAAGTAAGCGGGTAGCTACTGAAAAATAAATCAATATAGAGCAGGCATCTACGAGCGTTGTAATCAGTGGAGATGCCATAATTGCAGGATCTAAGTGGACTCTCTTTGCCAAAAGGGGAAGTACCCCACCAATAAATTTTGAGATAATAATCGTAGCCATCAAGGTTAATCCTACCACCACTGCGATAGCTAGATCTCGATACATAAGGTAGATACGAAGTGCATTTACAATAGCGAGCGAGACACTGACAATCAATGCAATACGAAATTCTTTAAAGATTACCTTAAAAATATCACGAAATTCTACTTCATCTAAAGCAATGCCTCGTATAATCAATGTAGCACTTTGCGATCCACAGTTTCCACCAGTATCCATCAGCATCGGAATGAAAGAAACTAAAAGCGGAATTGTGCTAAATGCATCTTCATATCTTGTGATAATCATTCCCGTAAACGTAGCCGATATCATTAAAATCAATAGCCATAAAACTCTGTTTCTTGCGTGTTGAAATACCGATGTTTCAAAATAAGATTCATCCGTAGGGGTTACAGCGGCCATAATGGATAAATCCTCAGTGGTTTCCTCTTCAATAACATCCATTGCATCGTCAAAAGTGATGATTCCTACGAGCCGTTGTTCGGCATCAACGATAGGGATAGCCAAAAAATCATATTTCCCGAACATTTTAGCTACTTCTTCTTTGTCCTCATGCGTATGGGCATAGATTACATTTCTTTCCATGATTTCTTCAATTTGTTGAGAATCTTCTGCCAATAACAAATCTTTTACGGAAACGAATCCAATTAATTTACGGTTTTCTGTTACATAGCAGGTGTAAATGGTTTCTTTATCCAATGCAGTGCTTCGTATACGCAAAATAGCCTCGCCTACGGTTAAGTCTTTTTTGATATTCACGTACTCAATTGTCATCATGCTTCCGGCACTGTTTTTCGGATAATTGAGTATCTGGTTAATCATCTTGCGGGTCTGCTCATCTGTATTCCTTAAAATACGAGAAACTACATTTGCGGGCATTTCTTCGATCATATCAATGGTATCGTCGATAAAGATATCATCTATCACATCACGAAGTTCTCGGTCTGTCAAGGCATCAACTAAAGTCTTTCGCATATCGCGGCTCATATAGGTAAAAGTATCTGCCGCCTTTTCCTTTGGAAGCAGGCGATAAAGGACAGGGATTTCTTTTTTCTGCAAATCATCAAACAAAGCAGCAATATCGGCTTCATTCATTGGGTCAAGCATCTGTCTAAGTTTAGAATACTTTCTTTCTGCTAATAATGTGTTTGCTTTTTCTGCAATTTCTGTTGGGCCTTTTAATTCTTCCACCGCTATTACCTCCTTTATTCTTTAATATTTTCTTGCTTCATTGTACCATATAATAAAAAAAAATCATATGGTTATATTTTTAGCCAAACGAAGGATGACTATTCGGTTAAATATTAAACACAGATTTCATAGTAGCAACCTTCCCTAGTCTTTCGATATTCTTTCCTTTTCTCCCCAATCATAAATTCGGCATAGCATAGACGCTACTTCAATATCCGTAGCAAGATTTTCCATGTAGTGCTATGGTGTTCAATCCATGTTTCGCCAATCATATGTAAAAATATAGCGAAGGAAGAGAGGGCACACAACAATTGATTTAAAACTTAGAGAGGAAAAGATGCACAAGACATGAAAGAAGCTACAAGGAACGCAGAGCGCAACGGCAACCGCTACTAGAATATTTTTAAATTCCATGCAAAGCAGTTGCGCGTCGCTGTGGCGCACGTTCTTGTAACAAAGAGGCTTAAAGCGAAAGGAATGGGGGCTTGCCATCGGAAAACATTTTTCCAGACCCTTAACCAAGTCTACCGGTTCTCGCAACTGTCGCGAAATGGTCGGATACTTTAGAAAACATCTTGACCAGTAGCGGGTCGAAATGTGTATCGCCACCACCCTCAATTATCTGCTTCGCCTCATCTGTGCTGAACGCCTTTTTGTACGGACGGACGGAAACGAGCGCGTCATACACATCGGCAATCGCCATCAAACGCCCTTCCAGCGGAATATTATATCCGCTTAAACCATGCGGATAGCCGTTGCCATCCCATCTTTCGTGATGCGTACCGGCAATTCGTCTGGCATGGCGCAGAAAAGCGTGTTCCTCCGCATTTTCCTCAATCTTTTTTATGGCGTCCACGCCGATTAAGGCATGTGTTTTCATGATACTAAATTCCTCAGGAGTGAGCTTGCCCGGCTTATTGAGAATGAGGTCGCTGATTGCTATTTTGCCGACATCGTGGAGTTGCGCCGAGGGGAGCAGATAGTCTAAATCCAAATCGGATATCTCTTCCGCATATATATTTTCCTCAATCAGCTTATCCAGTAAAATCTTCATATATTGCTGTGTACGGAAAATGTGTCCTCCCGTCAAGTTGTCACGGAATTCGACTAAGTCGGCCACGGTATTAAGCACCGCGTTTTGCAGATTGAAAACCTGATTGGTCTTTTTTTGTACTATTTCGGCAAGATTGAGGTTGAATTCCCGGAGTTGTTTTTTCTGCATCTCGATAATAAGATGATTTTCAATGCGCTTGAGTAAAAGCGGAGCCGAAAAAGGCTTGTAAACATAGTCTATCGCGCCGAGACTCAACCCCTCCAGTTCACTGCCCTCATCTGTCCGGGAAGTAAGGAACATAACAGGAATTTCCCGCCATTGCGGGGCGTGTTTTAAGCGCTTAATCGCTTCGTAACCGTCCACTTCAGGCATTTCGATGTCGAGCAAAATCATATCGGGGACAATGCTCTCTAGTGTGTCAAACATGATGTCTGCCGATGGAACGGGATAAACCCTGTACAGTTCCTTAAGTATTTCCTTACCTGAAGCCAAGTTGGTCATGTTGTCATCCACCAGCAGAATCTTTTTTCGTTCACCGTCCGCGCCGTCCACGATGTCAATCGTCTTGATGTTTGAATTCCGCAAAGTATGTATAAGGGTTTCGGATATCGAAGATCCCGGCTCCGCCAATAAAGAACCGTTGCTTTGCCTGACTTCATTTGCAAGAATCTGTCCGATCTGAACATCCATCAAAGAAATATTTTTCATAATAAACTCCATTCTACCGCTGCTATGCGGCGTTTTTTATCCTTCTGATAACTTCTCAACAATTTTTTTGAGTCCCATGACATTTACCTGTGACCTTAACCATTCCACCAGATCGCTATTGGATTCATATTCGTAGCTCTCCAGTTCCTTCATAGCCTTGTCAACCTCGTCAATGTCAAAGCTCTTGCAAGCTTCCGACAGGGTGGCCAGCGTGTCCGCGTCAGGTTTCGTTTTACGGGGTTTGGGATTTTCCCGCGCAATTGCTTCTAGCGCTTTGGAGGAACCGTCAATCAGTGCTTGGACGGCCTCTGTAAAATCATTGTTGTTCGCCTTGACAAACGTAAGGTCACCGGCTTTTGACGCAAATTCAAGTGCTTCGGCCTGCGCGCCTATTGGCTCCGCGCCGATACTTCGGCTACTGCTCTTTATCCCGTGTACGACTATCGCATAATCCGGCAAGCTTTCCTGTGTGCATTCACGTAGTTTGTCAAGCAGAGGAGGCGTATTTTGCACATAAGATTTGAGCACGCCCAGATAGGTTTCCTCATCGTCGCCAAAGCGCTTTAGACCTTTTTTAAGGTCAAGCCCGCGAACGCTGAATTTACCGGAATGCATATAGTCTCTTAAGTCAAAGTCGCTATTCTCGTCGTTGGCACTCCTTTTCTCATTGTCTGTGCGCGGACTTGTCATACTCTGTTGGTTATGATGGGTATCCTTGGCAAGTTCTTTTTCCAGCTCCTTGTCGCGCACCCAATAATTTATGACGACATCCATACGCATAATGTCAATCGGCTTGGAAAGAAATGCCTGAAACCCTTTGCTTAAGAACATGTCTTCATTACCGACAATGGCATTGGCGGTGAGGGCGATGATGGGGATGTTTTTCGCGTACTCCGTCCCGATTTCCTCACGTATAATTCGGGTCGCTTCTATTCCGTCCATGCCCGGCATCATGTGATCCATAAAAATTGCGTTGTATGTGACGGGCTGCTTACGGATCAAGTCAATGGCGGCCGGACCGCTGGTAACGCAGTCTATTTGCATACCGTAAGGCTTCATCATGCCACGGGCTACGTCTAAATTTGTTGAGATATCATCTACAATGAGTACCCGTGCGTAAGGAATGTTTGTGCGTAGTAGTTTTGCGCTCCGGTCGCGCCGATTATCGGAATAGTGGAAATTCCGAAGATTTTCGGCAACCTCTGCGCCGATTGGTACACTATTCTGCGCCCTGCCCTGCCTAAGACGCACCGTAAACGTACTGCCGTTTCCATACTCACTTTCGACAGTGATTCCGCCACCCATCATCTCCGCCATACTTTTGCAGATGGAAAGGCCCAGACCCGTTCCCTCAATTTTACGGTTGCTCTTTGTGTCCACTTGATTGTACTCGGAAAAGAGTTTTTTCACATCTTCCAGGTGGATGCCGATGCCACTGTCCGTAACTCTGGAAACAAGCCATATAGCATCGCCATCCATTTCAAAAGTAATATGCCAAACAACGGAACCCTCTTTCGTATACTTGAACGCGTTGCTCAACAGATTGTTAAAAACCTGCTTGATACGCAGTTCGTCCCCCACAAGCTGGCTTGGCATGGACTCGTCTATATCCAAATGAAAGGTGATGGGTTTAGAACCAATCCGCACGATATTTAGGGTGACGGTATCGTTTATCAGGCTCGGCGTGTCATATTCTACCGGTATAAGCTCAAATTTTCCCGATTCGATTTTTGATATGTCCAAAATATCATTGATAAGACTAAGCAAAGTTACGCCGGAATTATACATTTTTCCTATATTGTCCCGCACATCTTCCCGGATATCGTCAATATCCAGCGTCAATTCCGAAAGACCGATGATCGCATTAAGTGGCGTGCGCATTTCATGGCTCATGTTGGCGAGAAAATCGGATTTTGCCGAAGCACTTGCAACTGCGGACTCTCTTGCTTTAACCAAATCCAGCGTCATTTCGGCACGCAGCAAGGCGTTGGCGATTAAGAGGCCGCCCGAACGTAGCAGATTTTCGTCGTCGATTGTAAATACGCGCTCTCCATGGCAATCATCAAAGCAGACAAATCCCCAAAAACAATTTTGGAAGAACACCGGAATGACAAGAATGGACAGTATCTGTTGCGGTAGCAATTGTGCTTTTTCTTCCTGCGAATAATGGCTGACACAGGTGTTGATAATCTGTCCGGCGGACAGCTTTTCTTCCCATCCGGGGATATTTTTGCTGTAGGCGACATCTATGGTAATGGCTTTTCCCGACTGTGGCTCCGCTCCCCCAGACCACTCATATATCTGCGAACAGTAAAGCTCCCCGTCCCTTACCGAGTTTTTCCAGATGCGCATTCGATCCACTTTTGCGCACAAAGCCATCATTTCCATGCCACTGACAATGCTACTTTCAAAATCGCCCGCCTCCGCATCAAGCAGCATTACGGCTGTGTCGTTAATGGCATACAGGAGTTTCCCCTGCGCTTCAAGCGCAGCCACCAAGTTGTCGTTTAGTTTATACGGTTTTTCAAGGGAAATGGATGCGAAAAACGCGGATATCACACTCAGAACTAAACACACCACCCCTACAAGTACAAGCCCATTGCGGACATTTTGCAAGGGGCTTTCGCCGAGCGGTGCGACCACGCCGAGCGACCAGCCGACTTTTGAGCCTGTGATAGGCATAAAGACGCAAAGCCTCTCTTTACCTTCCACCGAAAATCTGCCGATGCCGATTTCTCCTCTGATCATGCGTTTGACGGTTTCGGAAAGCCTGGTATCCTGTCCGTTCGCTCCCTCGCTTTTGACAAAATTGAAACGTTCCGTCACCCAGTTCTCGCGGATATTGGCTAAAATGGTTCCTTCCATATCTAATATGAAGATATTGCCGGTCTCCCATATCTGAATGGATGAAATCAAATCGCTGAAAAGCATACCTGGGATAGTCACGGACAAGGCGCGGTCACCATCACCCAGAGGAATACACAAATGAAACACAATATCCCCGCTTGCATCGTATCTGGTAGAGGAAATGACGGCTTCTCCCGCGAAAGCCCGTTGCAGATATTCATCGGCGAGAAATTCCTCAGACGTGGGCGATGCGCCCCACGAAGTCACAATGCCGGTGCGGTCAAAAATCGTCAATGACGTAAAATTGTCATAGGCCATGGCCTGCGCCTCTAAGGCATCGTAAAGCTCATCATCAGGCAAATGGACAAGATTTCGCGCCACTACGGTGGCATCAGACTTTAACAGATTGATCTCGGTGGTAAGAAGCATATCCGCAATCTCCGCAATTTCGGTCATATCACTTTCAATGCTTTGCTCAAGGTGTCCCTGAACAAACATCAGACCTGATCCAATGCCGAATATGATAATGATTACAGCTATCAGTATGATTAGGGCGAAACTTCTCGTTCTGATTGACATTGTTCTCAACCCCTTTCTTTTGGAGAGAGTTCGGAAAATATAAAAATCGGTCGCAAGGTTTTTTACGCCGTCAGAAGTTTAAAAACCAGAAAGGCAATGCCAAAATCCACCATGCTGTGTAAAAGTGAGCCAGGACAAACTTGTATAAATATCAAGCTTACATAATACCCATTCAAGTTATTTTGTAACATTGCTATGAACAGGCTCTAAGATAAAAATAACATAAAAAGCAGGGTAATGTCAATATTTATTATCCATCTTGTATGTGTCAAGCTTTTATCGTGCGATATTTGATCTTAACTTTTAATTTGCTTTCAATATATCAAGAAAAATTATAAAAAAGGGGATTATCATGAACAAACATGCTATAGAAATAGCTAAAACAGAGGGACTGATCGGTTTTGCAACAGTCCCTCTGCTTTTAGTGAATTGAAAACATATACGCGATGTGGAGTTTTAAGAGCTTATTGCTCATTTTTCAGAGAAATCATTACATCTTCCCTTGTTATATAGGCTGTTATAATATTTTTCTTGCCTAAGGCAAGCAGAGTACGAATCTCGAAGACGTTTTTATCAGTATTTGTTGTTTCGCGTTCTACTTTGAAAACAGCGTCTCCAGACGAACAGCCAAGATACTTGGCATATTCTTCAGGAATATTTATAGCACTGTATTCTTCAGAAGCTGCAAAAAGCTCTGCACCAGTATATTCAGATATAGCTGGATAAATATCGTCAGGCAAATTATCAATCGTAAATTCAGGACAAAACTTATGAGGTATATATGTAATTTCCAATATGTTTGGCATTATTATGACAGTGCCTTTGCCTACCGTTTTATTGCAATGATACCAGTATCGTCTTGTACGCCGATACTATTTTTTGTGTTGGCATTACGTAATAGCCACATAAAGTTTTACTCTAGATTAGCGTGCCTAGAAAACATTTCTTCTGAAGATATATCTAATTTCTCCTTCAACATGATTATGATACTATCATAGACTAGCCATGACAATTGCTCAAACAGATTTCCCATTGGCTGAAAAGAAGTGAAAGAATTCTCTAAATTGCTTTTTGGTGTTTCTCCGGGAACTGTGACAATATGGTTTGCAATTTGACCAATTGTAGAATTAGGAAATATAGTAAGAAGGGCAATTTTTGCGCCTATGTCTCTTGCTTTTAAAGCCATGGCAACAAGGCTATCCGTACCACCAGAACCAGATCCGATGATTAGCAAATCATCTTGTTTTATGGAAGGCGTCGTAGGTTCCCCTATAAAATAAACTTTTAATCCCAAATGCATTAAGCGATTGGAAAAAGCTCTGGAGATAAAACCGGAGCGTCCGGCACCGGAAACAAAAATACGTTGTGCCGCTAAAATAGAATCGGCAAATGACTGTAGTTCGGCCTCAGATACTAGTTTTGCGTTGTCTGATAGTTCAGAAATGATTTTCTCCAAATAAATAGCATTCTTCATATTTGATACCATACCTTTCGTTCAAGGCACAAATGAGTCATGAAATTAAGTTTTGTGCCTCATCTTTTTTGATTTAAAATTAATTTATAGAGTTTCCTTTCCCTCCTTTAAAAGCTTGGAAATTAGTTCGGCTTCTTTTGTGGGATTTTGGCAATGGCAAATCCCTCCACCTGCGATAACAACATCAGCTTTGGCAGCTATATACATGGGAATAGTTGAACTTTTAATTCCGCCGGCAACAGATACTACCGTGTTTGTCCTATGCTTGACTATAATCTTAAGATCATCGATAGGCTTTTTGCCGGCGGCCTGCTGATCTATGCCGATATGTACAGAAATTCCATGTACACCGATGCTTTCCACTTCTTTCATTCTCTTGAGAAGGTCTTCTACACAGATCATATCAACATAGATGTTTTTACCATACGCATTTGCAGCTTCTTGGCAGCCTTTTATGGTAAGCAAGTCGGTAACCCCTAACACAGTGACATAATCAGCCCCTGCTTTAAAAGCTAATTCTGCTTCATAATATCCGGCATCCATAATTTTTAAGTCTGCCAGAATTTCATTATTGGGAAATTGTTTTCTAAAATTACGGACGGCTTCCATTCCATATTCCATGATGAATGGACTGCCTAGTTCAATAATATCTACATATGGTTGGATTTGTTGCATTAATTTCAAGGCATCCATGTAGTTTAAATCATCAATCGCTAATTGCAATTTGGGCATAAAGACCACATCCTTTTCTCTTTTTTAATTATAAAATCTTCTTATAGGTTATGCTATTCATTCCTTTTATTTAGAATAGGCTGTTAACAATGAGTCTTATTTCTAGTCTTATAAAACTATTGTAAACAGAAATATATAAATTACAAGTAAAATATCGATAAAATGAATAAAAAACAATATAATTATAAAGGGAAATATCAGATTTAGAGCCAATACAAAAAGGTAGTCGGCGAAAACAACCAATGGCATGTGCAAAAAAATATGTATAGAAAAGGAAATTAGGACATAGGAATAGAAATAGAGTATAATATAGTTTATCAGAACTTGGAACGCAAGTTCTGATAAAAAGGCACATTATTTCGTGCCATGGATCTGATGATAGGAACCGCATTGTGTTCCTATCATATTAATAAAATATTACGCCAATGCAAAATATTGGAATAAGGGGTACAAAATGGTAGATAAAGTTATGAAAAATAGGAAAATGAAGTTCAGCGCACTCCTGTGTATCTGTCTTGTTTTGACAGGCTGTAGCCTTTTTTTAAAAAATGACAATAATAGTTTAAAACAAAACCTGCAAGCGGAGGATAGAAAAGAAGAAGTTAGGCAACAATTCGACGACTATTTGGATAGCCTTTTTTGCGAAGAGGTAACGGCTAGTACGATTAATCTGCATTATACGTTGACGAACCCGGAAAATTATGGAATTAAAGAGTATCCGATTACATATGGGACAATTTCTACACAGGCAATTGATGAAGGAGTTGCTATACTGGAAAATATAAAAGCCACACTATCCAGCTATGACAAAAAATTGCTCCGTAAAGAGCAGCAGATGACCTATGATATATTGATGGATTATGCTAAAAATGAACTTGGCAACACGGATTTATATCTATATCATGAAATATTACGTGCCTCCACGGGAACACAGGCAGAATTACCGGTACTTATGGCGGAATATACGTTTTACCGCGAGCAGGATATAAAAGATTATTTAGGGTTGCTTTTGGAATTGCCAGATTATTTTAGACAGATCATTGCATTTGAAAAAGACAAAGCGAATGTAGGATTGTTTATGCCGGATTTTGCAGCAGACGATGTGATTACGCAATGTGAAAATTTTATCAAAGAACCGGAAAACAATTACCTCTTGGATACGTTTAATGATAAAGTAGATGCGATGCCGGAAATTAGTGAAGAGCAGAAAACGGCATATAAAGAAGAAAATGAAGTTGCTGTATTAGAATGTGTCGTCCCGGCGTATAGCATATTGATTCAAGAAATAACAGCGTTAAAAGGAAGTGGAACGAATGAATTAGGGCTTTGCTATTATAAAGATGGAAAAGAATATTATGAATATCTAGTCAAATATTATACTGGCTCCAATCTTTCTATTGAAAAAATGCAAAAACAAACAGAAGACAAAAGAATGAGGGACATCAAAGAAGTTGCACGATTGGTAGAGGAGGATCCAGATTTGCTGACGCAAACTACTAGCTATGCATTTGCACAAGCAGAACCGGCCGCTATTATAAAAGATCTTCAAAATAAAATGCAAGCAGATTTTAAGGCATTGCCGGATACGGACGTTATTATAAAATATGTACATGATTCCTTAGAGGAGTATATGGCACCCGCTTTTTATTTAACAGCGCCTATTGATGATTCTTCGCCAAAGGCTATCTATATTAATCGCTCTAGTAATTATGAGAAGATAAAACTATATACGACATTGGCTCATGAAGGTTTCCCGGGACATTTGTATCAAAATGTGATGGAACACAACGTTATGGAACATAATATCCTTAAGGTCCGTAGCCTGATTAATTGTATAGGCTATTCAGAAGGCTGGGCAACCTATGTAGAAATGCTGTCTTATTATTATGCAGACATTGACCCTCGACTTGCGGCAGTGTTGCAGCAGGATCAATCCGCTATGTTAAGCCTTTATGCAACGGCTGACATGGGAATACATTATGATGGTTGGACATTAGAGGAAACCAAAGATTTTTTTGCACAATATAGAATTACAAATGAAGAGGCAATCACAGACATTTTTCACTTAATCGTAGAAGAACCGGGGCATTATTTAAAATATTATATTGGCTATCTGGAGTTTTTAAACTTAAACGACTATGCAAAAAAAACATATGGAGAAAAGTATAGTGACTATCAATTCCATGAAACAATTATGAATATGGGCTCAGCGCCATTTTATATATTGAAAGAATATTTGCCGGATTATTATGGCAAATAACGTTCGCTTATCATCTTTTGCATTCCAATAAAGCAGTATAGACATCTCGCTTCGAGATACCCCTATCTTTTGCTACAAGCCGCATAGATTCTTTTTGTGGTATGCCTTTTGATTCATAGAGGGACATATGATCGGTAAGAGAAAGGGATTGCCATTCTAGCTGCTGTTCTTTTTGTATGTCCTGCGGATTTTTACCTTCTATTAAAATCACACATTCCCCTCTTGGACTGCTTTGCGTATAAGCAGCAATGGCACCTATAAAAGTTGTCCGAAAAGCAGTTTCATATTTTTTGGTAAGCTCACGGCAGATGGTAATGTTGCGATTGCCAAGGGCAGATAGCAATTCATCTAACGTTTTGACTAAATGATGGGGAGCTTCATATATAATAATCGTACGAGTTTCATTTTTCAAAGTAGATAGAATCGTGGCCCGTTCTTTTTTATCTTTTGGTAAAAAGGCTTCAAAGACAAACCTTCTTGTGGATAAGCCGGATAAAGTCAGCGCAGTAATGCAGGCGACAGCTCCGGGTAGCGAAGTCACTTCAATACCGGATGCATAGCAAATACGGACAAGGTCTTCGCCCGGATCGGAAATACCAGGCGTACCGGCATCTGTAATCAGGGCAATACTTTCACCGGCTTTTAACTTATCCACTAATTGGTAGGCTTTTTCAATTTTGTTATATTCATGATAGCTTGTCATAGGTGTCTTTATCTCAAAATGATTTAATAATTTAATGGAATTTCTAGTATCTTCCGCCGCAATTAAATCCACTTCCTTTAAGGTACGCAGAACTCGTAACGTGATATCCTCCAGATTGCCAATTGGTGTGGCACATAAATATAATATTCCTTGCATCATACACCTCCGTATTGCACAGAATTTTGCACATATTCAATTTGTGGATGCACAAATTAGTTAGCACTTTCGTATTGCACAGAATTTTGCACATATTCAATTTGTGGCTACACAAATTGGTTACGTTAGCATACTACGATTAGTAACCATAGATATCATAGATTTCATCTGTATATATACCGGGTTCTTTATAGACAATCAACGGTTTTTCTACGGTAATCCTTGGTTTTCCTCCCCGTAGGCCTTCTATCAGTACCATATTAGGTTCTTTGTCAGCAAATGGGTGGACAAGTTTCATTCGCTTAGGTTCAATGCCGAACTGATTCATAAGGCACATAATCTCTGCGAGGCGAAAGGGGCGATGTACCATATAAAACCTTCCTTGTGGTTTTAAAAGCCTTGCACTTTCTCGTAGGATGTCTGTTAGGTTGCATAAAATTTCATGCCGTGCAATCGCTTTTGCCATACATGTATTCGTAAGCCCATGCTGATCGGTCATATAGGGCGGGTTTGTTGTGACTACATGAAAAGAAGATGCTCCAAATTGATTTGAAACATCTTTGATATCGCCAAGTTCAATTGCTATTTTATCTTCTAAGTGGTTGTATATGACACTACGCTTTGCCATATTTACACTTTCCGGTTGAATTTCCAGACCAGTAAAATGCTGCCCATTTGTTTTAGCCTCTAGTAAAATAGGTATAATACCGGTTCCTGTTCCGAGGTCTATTGTCAATTCGCCGGTTTTTACATTGGCAAAGCCCGAGAGCAGTACGGCGTCCATGCCAAAGCAAAAAGTTTGCGGATTTTGAATAATATAATATCCGTTACGGTGCAGCTCGTCTAGTCTTTCTCCGGGCAAAAGTCCAATTGCCATACATCCTACTCCTTATTGCTATATCACAGTTTTGAGGTTGCTTCCCGATCTTCTAAAGCAGCCAATTCCTTTAATTCTTCCGGAGAAAGTTTAATACTATCCTTTTTACGTCTTGGTTTAAAACGAATTTCATTTATCTTATATTCCCGAATTTCTTTTTCGTCATTGACATCCACAATCACTTTTGCAGACTGGCGCAACACGCTGACGCTTTGTACTTCACCTTTTAAATGATCATTTGTGGTAACATAATCGCCGATAACGGGAAGCTTGCTGTTTAGGTATTCATAGGTTTCTTCTTCATTTTTTAAGCAGCACATGAGCCTGCCGCAAACGCCGGAGATTTTCGTTGGATTTAAGGAAAGGTTCTGTTCTTTTGCCATCTTTATAGATACGGGAGCAAATTCAGCAAGGTACGTGTTGCAGCAGAGGGCTCTACCGCAGATACCCATACCACCTAAAATTTTAGTCTCATCTCTTACGCCAATCTGCCGCAGTTCAATCCGGGTGCGGAATACCGATGCGAGGTCTTTTACCAGCTCTCGAAAATCGATGCGCCCATCGGCTGTAAAATAAAAAAGAAGCTTGTTATTGTCAAATGTGTATTCAGAATCTACGAGTTTCATTTGCAGGTTGTGCTTTTGTATTTTTTCCAAACAGATTTTAAAGGCATCAGCTTCACGTTCTCTATTCTTCGCCTCTACTCGCTCATCTTCTGGTGTGGCTACCCGGATAACAGGTTTTAGCGGTTGAATGACCTTATCTTCTGAAACTTCCTTTTGGCCAATTGCGATGGTGCCATATTCTATACCACGTACGGTTTCAACGATTACATGGTCTCCGACTTCTATTTTAAAAGAGAGCGGATCAAAATAATAAATTTTACCAGCTGTACGAAATCTCACTCCAACTATTTTAACCATGTTTTTAATTCTCCTTTAATAGCAAGCAATAAGAACTGCTTTAACCATATTTCTAATTTTCTTTAATAGCAAGCAATAGTAACTATTTTAATCATATTTCTAATTTTCTCTTATAGTGAGCAATAGTAACTCCATTACCAAATCAAAATTAACATTTGCATTTAGGCGACGTTTTGCTTTATCTACGGCTTTAATAATCAGTTCAATTCCATGATAGGAGCTGGTACTCGCCTGTTTCCTTATATTGTAAACCTCATCTTTAAAAACAAGGTTGTTTGCATCTGTAGTAGCCTTATATAAAAGCAAATCTCGATACCATATCATTATAATATCAAAATAGTCGTTTATTTGTAGCTTATAATTGCTAATGTGTTTTATTGCCTCCACCATTTCGTATAGTTCAATATCTTTTAACCGCTTTATAAGCTGTAGCGCGGAATCTTTTATATCATTAAAATCTTCATTTGTTGCTAATTGAATGGCTTTTCCAACGTTGCCTTGGGAAAATGCGGAACAAACATCTGCTTTGTAGTCCGGCACTTGATATTTTTCGATTAAAAATGCTTTGATTTTGTAACTGGCAACGGCCTTTAGATGTAAGGTAATACAACGAGAAAGAATCGTTGGCAAAAAGGAATCTGCATTTATAGTTAAAAGAAAAATAATAGCATAAGAAGGAGGTTCTTCAATGGTCTTTAAGAGTGCATTTTGCGATTGGATATTCATTTTCTCAGCTTCGTCGATAATATATATCTTGTAGGGACCTTTGTAAGGCTTTATTTGTATATCACTGTTTATCTGGCGACGTATGTCATCTACAGAAATGGTATTCGGTTTTTCATGTTGAAGATAAATAATATCCGGATGGTTTTTCGTTTGAGCCTGTTTACATGAATGGCAGGTAAGGCAAGGCTCAACACCCCCATTTTCACACTGCAAAAGCATGGAGAACGTTTCGGCCAACATCCGCTTTCCAGATTTATCCGCCCCATTTAGTATATATGCATGAGAAATTTTGTTTAAAATTTTGGCATTTTGTAAATGTCCAATAATGTGTTCGTGTCCTATAATATCTGAAAAACCAGTCATATAAACTCCTATCTACCGTTATGATTCACAAAACACACAAATTCAGGTGGAAATATCTAAGAGAAGTCCGCGTATTTCCCCAATTTTACCAAGTATCGCTAGATTGTCTTGCTCATCTTTTACGAGTTCATTGGCTAAGTCATCAAGATTTTGATCCACAAGTTTGACGATGCCGTAGACACGATGCCGCCCTCTGCGGTCTAAAAAGTTTTCTCTGGAAAATTTATGGGAGCGGTTTACAACTTCGTTTAAGAAATCCTTTACAAGTTCACGGTATTTCTTCATATCCCTGATATCCATGTGCTTTGCCAGCTTGTCGCCCTGTTCGGTAATGTCTTGCATAAGGTTGTTTAATTTTGTCTGGAGCTCTTTTTCCTCAATATTGCTTGTCAGTGTAAATTTGAAAGTGCCATCCCCTTGATTTACTGTATGGATGGGTTCCACTTTGGTAGCGGTGGTGGCTTGGTTTACTTTAATATCCATATTTAAACCCCTTTGAACTCTAGTCCATTCCTATCCGCTTTAGCGGATACTACAATTAGTCACCAGTGCACGAAATAGTTACCAGTTAGTTATATATCATATATCGGCTTTTCTAGTTATGATATGAATCCCGATATATAGGTAATAATTTCATCTTTTGTTTTTTCCGAATCTTCATTTTGAAATATTCGATTTATTCCTGCTTTTAAAAGTTTTTCCTTTGAAAAATCAGAGTCATCAGCCAAAAACCTACGACAAAGTTCCTGATAACAAGGATGTTCCTGCGCTCGTTCTCGATCTAGTGCACGTTGCAGGCGCAGAGCATCCGCTACTACAATATAAATGGGAATTATGCGGTCTATTCCAAAATAATCTTGCATTTTCCGATAGGATTCTAATGTTCCAATGACTAGATAGCTGTCTATGTCAAGGTTTAGCTGGTGGTCATCTACCGTAAAGTATTTCCATGTTCCATGAATTGTATCATAGGAACGAAGCTCAATGACTTTTTTTTCTGCTAAAAGCTTGGTCAAGGTTTCTTCATTGGAAAAAAAATATTCAATGTTGTTTGTTTCACCTTGACGTATCGGCCTTGTAGTATAGGAAACAAGGGTTTTAAGAGGAAGTGCATTGGAAGATACTATTTTTTTATATAAGGTATCTTTTCCAGAGGAACTTTTACCCATAATACAAAATATGTTGCCCATATGTTTTCTCCATTTATTTTTATAGAAAAGGAAATGCCTGCCTATTAAACTCAAAAATACCGTCTGTTTCCAGACGGTAGAATTAAATTCACCCGTTTTTAGCCCTTATACATATTATAGCATTGTTAAGAAGAGATTGCAATTCATTTTTTTTCATGAAATAGGACAAAGGAGGGAGTATTTTTTTGCAAGCAACAAAATAGTTGCCCTGCTATCAAAAGCCTGTTATAATTTACAATATTGTAGGAACAAAATACGGTTCCTATAATCAGATCCATGGCGCAAAAAAGTGCGCCTTTTTATCAGAACCTGCGTTGCAGCTTCGGATAAACTATATTATTGAACATTAGTAGTTCAATAATCAGATCCATGGCGCAAAAAAGTGCGCCTTTTTATCAGAACCTGCGTTGCAGCTTCGGATAAACTATATTATTGAACATTAGTAGTTCAATAATCAGATCCATGGCGCAAAAGATGCGCCTTTTTATCAGAACCTGCGTTGTAGCTTCTGATAAACTATATTACGTAGATATTGAATTCTTTTTCAAACCGCATGAGCAACAGAATCATATAGGAATATAAATTTCAAACTTTGTGTGGGATAATATCTTATCAAATGATAGAGAGATTGGAGGAAACAACTTGCTAGAAAAAATTAGAGACAATTTATACCGTATTACGGTAAGCCTGCCTAAGAGCCCGCTGAAATTGCTGAATAGCTATGTAGTGATTTGTGGCGACCGAAATTTATTGATTGACACAGGTTTCAACTGGGATATATGTTATAAAGATTTATGGGAAGGGCTTACGGAATTGGGGCTTGATATGAACAACACAGATATTTTTATTACACACTTCCATGCCGATCATTGTGGTCTTGTTGCGCGTGTTGCCACACCAAAATCCACGATCTATATGAGTAGAATCGACAAAGAGATGCTAAACGCTATGTTTGAAAAAGTAGGGGCTTGGGATGAGCTGGAAGTTGCATTGCAACAAGAAGGGTATCCAAAAGAAGAACTGCGTAAAGCATACCAGGTGAATCCTGCGCGAATCTACGCAACGGATAAGCCTTTTGAAGCAGTACTTTTAGAAGATGGAATGGATATGCAAGTGGGAACAGAACGTTTTTTAGCGATAGGTACCTCTGGACATACCCCCGGACATATGTGTCTTTATTGGCCTTTAAAAAAGATTCTTTTCACTGGTGACCATGTCCTTTTTGATATTACGCCAAATATTCAGAACTGGTTAAATATGGAGGACTCCCTTGGAAGTTATATGGAAAACTTGCACAAGATACGCAATATAGATGCGGAGTTGGTATTGACGGGACACCGTGATAACATAGGTAATCTGCCACAAAGAGTGGATGCCCTGCTAGCTCACCATGAAGTGAGGCTAAACGATGTGCTGAATATCCTCCTTCATGAACCTGGTCTGTCGGGCTATGAAGTAGCTGCACGGATGAAATGGTCTATCCGCGCACGTAACTGGGCCGAATTTCCTCCGGCACAAAGGTGGTTTGCCGTTGGGGAAGCGGTTTCCCATTTACAGCACTTGGTGAAAACGGGGCAGTTGTGCAAAGAGCGACAGGGTGGTATATGGCGTTATAAAAGGAATGTTTCATAAATTGCAAATCTGATGATAGGAACCGCATGCTGTGCCTATCATCAGATTCTATGACGATGCATCGACAACATTTATCCGTTGGCTACTTTTATCAGACAGCCCCTCTATCGAAATCCCCTGTTGGCTTAAAACCGATAAATTGCTTAGTAAATCTGAGGGGATTACTTCTCCAGGAGCAAGTAAGGGAATACCAGGAGGATAGAGGTAAATATATTCTTGACTGACCTGCCCGGCGGATTCACGAAGCAAAACAGGGTGGGAAGGGTGTTCCATAGCGCCTGAAATAGTTAGTTTTTTGATGGGAATCGTGTAAAGTGTAGCATTTGTGATTATGATAGGTATAGGTTCCATTATGGTATTTGCATAGGTAGGTTCTGCTATGGCATGTGCAGGTTCTGTTATGGGTTGCCTATATTCCATTTTGGTAGTAGCTTGCCGATGCTCTATTGTGGCAGTAGGATGCCTGTTGCGGGCGATTGGACAATTATTTTTGTCTATTTCAAGAAGAGCAGATAAAAGTCGCATAAAACCTTCTTCCGTATCCATGATACTGGACAAAGCGACTACATAATGCCCGGATACCATTTCTAATTGGAGTTTATATTTCTCAAGCAATGTTAGATAAAGTTCTTGCCCGGTAAGCGAAGCATCACCTACCGCAATTAAAATCTTGGAAAAATCACGGTCAAAACATTCATGTTTCGAAAGTGTAGAGGGCATACATACGTTAAGGTGTAAAAGCTGCTTGCATTGATTGTAAAAATAGTGCAGACGTTTGGTGAATGTGTCAAATAATAGCTTGCCGTCTGATTCTATTATTCTGATACATTGCTCCATTCCTGCCATAAAGAGGTAGGAAGGAGAGCTTGTCTGGTATATATTCAAAAAATGTTCTATTTTTGCACGATCTACAAGGGTTGAGCTTATATGTAATAATGCAGTCTGTGTAAAAGATGGAAGAGTTTTGTGAAGGCTTTGAATGACAACGTCGGCTCCGCACGAAAGGGCAGTTTTGGGAAATTCAGTTGAAAATTTAAAATGTGCACCATGTGCCTCGTCTACAATTAAAGGGATGTGGTAGCTATGGGCAATGTCTGCGATTTGCCTTATATCAGAAACAATGCCATCATAAGTGGGTGAAGTAATTAGAATGGCTTTTATGTCAGTATAGCCGGCACGGTTTGCATGGGCTTTTAATGTAGTGGCAACGTGTTCTGGCAATATTGAACCTAAAATACCATAGTTGGTTATTGACGGCATAAGGTAAATCGGTTCTAGCCGGCGTAAGTAGACAGCGTGGTATACAGATTTGTGGCTATTTCTGGCCATAAGAAATTTACCGCCCCATGGTATGGCACCACTAATCGCACTTAATAGGCCACAGGTACTTCCATTGACAAGGTAATAGCTATGTTGTGCGCCAAAAAGGGTGGCGGCACGCTTCTGGGCATCAAGGATGATGCCCTTAGCATGGTGTAGATTATCAAAGCCGTCAATTTCTGTAATGTCTAGTCCCCAAGGGTTGGAAAAGTTTAAGGAGATACCTTTGTGTCCGGGCATATGAAAAGGATAGTAGCCTTGCTTTTTGTATTTTAGTATAGATTCATCTAAATATAATTTTGCCATACAATTTAAAATTGAAAGTGCGAAACAAGTTCACCTAGGATTTCTGCTTGAGCGTAGAATTCTTCGCATATGGAGGAACTTTCTTCTGCTGATGAAGAGGTATCTAGTACCACTTCAGAAATTTGGTTAAGGCCAACCGAAACACCTTGCATGGTTGTGGTCTGTTGCGAGGAAGATTCTTGAATTTCTTCAATTGAAGTAACAATGGAGCCCATATTCTTAAGCATTTCGTCAAGTGAAGCTGAAGTATCGGAAACGATAGTATTTCCACTCTTGATTTCAACAAGTGATGTTTGAATCAAGTTTCTTGTATTGGTGGCAGCCTCAGCACTTTCGGTCGCAAGCTTTCTAATTTCATCTGCAACGACAGCGAATCCTTTTCCGGCTTCACCGGCTCTTGCAGCCTCTATTGCGGCGTTTAATGACAATAGGTTTGTCTGGGAGGCGATTTCTTCAATGGTATTGATGATGAGCTCAATCTGACTGGAGGTTTCGCTGATCCGAACCATAGCCTGTACCATATCTTCCATATGATGTTGGCTGTCCTCTGCCTCCTGCCCAACGGTTTTCGCATTTTGGTTGGCTATTTTGGCAAGTTGAGCATCTTCTAGGACTTGATGGGACAAGTCGGCCATTGTAGTTGTTAATTCTTTGACGGAGTCGGCTTGATGGGAAGAATCTTCTGCTAAATGCTGTGCATTTGCACTTATATTTTGTGCACCGGTCTGTATCTGCGTAGCAGAGTCTTGAACTTTGGAAAGCACTTCACGCAACTCTTTTCTTATATCGTGCATTGATGCAAGGATTGGGGCAAAACTACCGATGTAATTTTCATCTGCTTTCGAGCGTACCGTGAAATTGCCAATCGACATTTCTTTAAGATAAAATTGCACATCAGGGATAATCTGTTTAAATAGGGCTACCAAAACCTTTAAGCTGTTGGCAAGTTCCCCAAGTTCGTCTTTGGATTCGTATGTTATAACTGCATCTAAGTTTCCTTCTGCCAAATGCCTTGTGGCGACTTCTAATTCATGGATAGGCCTTGTAAACAGTCCAGTAAGAAATCTAGCGAAAAATACAACTAAAGCCAGACTTAAGACAGCAACAATAATCAATGCGATTGTTACAACTTTTTCAGTGGAGGTTGCATCATCATAGGTGGTATCGGCAACATTATTTTGAAAGTCACCAAGCTCAAACAATGTTTGCCGTGCAGTTTCCATAGCCGGTATGTAAGAGTCCTCTAAGTAGGCTAGGGTTGCCGACGGATTCGTGCCATCCTGAATTAAGTCTGTTAATTGCAACCGCACTGCCTTTGCCGCAGGAATCTCAGTGGATAGCTTTGCCAAAAGATCTTTTGCAGAAGAATGTTGCCTTAATTGCTCAATTGAGGCAGCTAGTTTATCAGCTTCTATGCCAGCTTCATTAAGCAAGCGGTCAGTTTCAACCGGATCTGTTGCTGCAATCGCTAAAGCCATATTCTTGATCGTGGATTGGATTTCAATTCTGGCTTCATAGGCAGAAGCTGCATTCTTATAAGGATGTTCATAAAAAGTAGTCATAGAACGGCCGACTGTAAGCAGACTGGCAATTGATACGACAACCGTAATCAAAAACAATAAAACAATAACGAGGAAAGATACAGATAGTTTTTTGCTAATTTTAAAATTCTGAAACATTGTTTTCATAAGCATGACCTCTCTCAATTTTGTTAATAGGTTACTTAGAATAAAATGAGAAAAAAGTAATAGGATTAGGAACTGTCCGAAAACCACGAATATCCTATGGATAAGTTCCTTACAGGGAGCGGACATGCAAAAGCATGACATGCAGAGAACCAATGGTTACTTTTTGCCTAATTTTATTCTTTATGTATACTGTGCGCAAGTTAAAAGTAGATATACACGATGCTATTAGCCTAACTTATACCTTTCTTGTGATATTTGATCTTAACTTGTAACTATTCAGGAGGTGTAACGGGATGGTGGGGAATACTTGAATACGAAGTTTAAAAAAATCTAACTAAGTATTCAATATATCGGGATTTTGCTACACAAAACACCTCGCGTTGTAGGGGATACTATGAGCGAAGCTGCTTCTTGTGCCGTTCAAAACACCTCGCGTTGTAGGGGTACTGAATAGTTGCCTTAAATTTTACCTTGCTTTCAGTATGATGTAGAGTACTTAGTAAAGTTTAGCATAAATTAATAAAAATTTCTATATATTTTTGCATAAATATCAGTAAAAGGTAAGTTGTAAAATAATGGGCTGCTAGTAACCGTAACTATTTGACAACTATACTAGGTATGGAAGGCTTGGTGAAATGTTTTCTATTATTAAAAATAAAAAGAAAAGGGGCAATTGCACAATGTAGCTTTTGGTGCTACATTTATTGTACAACTGCCCTCTTTCTATAGATGTTAGAAAATAAATCATGGGGAAGAGTGCTAAAATTTAAATTGTGAAATCAAGTCATTCAAGGTTTCTGCCTGTGCATAGAATTCTTCACTTACGGCAGAGCTTTCTTCAGCAGTTGAAGAGGTATCCTGTACGACTGACGAAATCTGGTCTAGACCGGCTGTAACTTCGCTCATAGATCCAGTCTGGCGTTCGGAGGATTCTTTAATCTCTTCAATGGAAGTTATAATGGAATTCATGTTCTTAAGCACTTCGCCTAACGAAGTCGAGGTATCAGAAACAATGGTATTTCCACTCTTGATCTCACCAAGCGAAGTCTGAATGAGGTTTCTTGTATTAGTAGCGGCCTCGGCACTTTCTGTGGCAAGCTTTCGGATTTCATCGGCAACGACAGCAAATCCTTTTCCGGCTTCACCGGCTCTTGCAGCCTCTATAGCGGCATTTAAAGACAATAAGTTTGTCTGGGAAGCAATTTCTTCTATGGTGTTGATAATCAATTCAATTTGGCTGGAGGTTTCACTGATTCGAACCATAGCCTGCACCATATCTTCCATATGACGTTGACTATCCGCTGCCTCTTGCCCAACGGTTTTCGAATTTTCACTGGCTAGTTCAGCACGTTTGGAGTCTTCTGCAGCTTGATCAGACAGCTCAGCCATGGTAGCGGTTAATTCCTGAATGGAGCTTGCCTGATCGGTAGCGCCCTCTGCTAAATGCTGTGCACCTTCTGACATATTTTGCGCGCCAACCTGTACTTGTGTAGCGGAATCTTGAATCTGTACAAGAACAGAGCTTAAGCGTTTCTGGATATCGTCCATTGCTGTAAGGATTGGACTAAAATGTCCAATGTAGCTGTCTTCCGATTTGGAGCTTGCCTTGAAATTGCCCATAGCCATCTCTCCTAAATAGGATTGTATATCAGGGATAATATGCGTGATTATGTTGGTCAAGTTCTTCAAACTCGTGGCAAGTTGACCAAGTTCGTCTTTGGACTCGTAGGTGACACTTACATCTAAGTTTCCTTCTGATAAAAGCCTTGTAGCCGTTTCTAGTTCATGGATAGGCAGTGTGAGCTGTTTTGTAAGGAATTGGCTGAGAAAAATAGTCAAAATCAAACTGACGACAGCAATTACAATTAATACAATTGTTACAGTGTTTTTGGTAGTAATTGCAGAAACAAAGGCATCATTTGCAAACGCATCTTGGTATACACTCATCTCATCTAAGGTGCCTTGTACGGTATTCAAAATGGGAGCATAGGTTGAGTTCATATAATCGAGGGCTTTTTCTTGCATTTCGGGGTTCGTACTCTGAGAAACCAAGTCCGACAAAGTGAGTCGCGCTTCCCTTGCTTTGGGGATTTCTTCATTCAGTCTTGCTAGAATGTCTTTTGCGGAAGAATTTTCTTGTAGTTTCTCTATGCTAGTGACTAGGGTGGAAGCCTCCGTTGATGATCCTTCAAGCAAACGGTCAATTTCTGTTTGATTGGTTTCTAAAATCGCCCAGAACATATCTTTCATGGAAGCTTGGATTGCAGCTTTGGCAGTATTTGCAGAAGCGGAATTCACATAAGGTCTTTCATAAAAGCTTGTCATTGAGTTGCCCACCATAAATAGGCTGACAATGGATACGGCAACTGTAATTAAGAAACATACAATGATGGCAAGAAAAGCAATAGATAGTTTTTTACTGATTTTGAAATTTTGAAACATTGTTTTCATTAGCATTACCTCTTTTCCTTTTTTTATAAATCACGTAAAAATAAAACAGAAGACAATAAGGAAAAAGCCATATTTTATATTTATTGAACGGCGAACATTCAATAGGACATAACTATAAATTTGTTCGATAACCGAAATGAAATGCTATACCTGCTGTCGATTGTCAGGCGTGAGATACTGTTTATGTAGAACAAACGACATAATTTGCAGATATGCTATTATTAAGGTTCGAAATGGTTTTTGTCTGGTTTTATCTTTATGTAAAGTCACTAATATTAAGTTTACCACAAATTAATTTAAAAGTCTATTTTTATGGCAACATAATGTTGAGTTTGTTAAACAGGCTAATCAAAGCTCTAAAGCTGTAGGGAAATTGAGCAAGCTCATATAAGTTACATCCACATCCAAGGGGCTTTCTGTGTGTGTCACATCCACATCCAAGGGGTCTTCTGATAAGAGCTTTGTGGCATTTTCTATTTTGTAGATAGGCTACTTGGTAGGCAGTTTTAGTAAGGAGTTAGCTGAAAAATATTGCCAAAAGCAAACTAAATACAGCAATGGCAAGCAATACAATGGTTACGGCATTGTTTGTATTGATTGTAGCGTCATAGGTAGTTGCGCAACATTATCTGAAAATGATCCAAAATGAATCAAGATTTCTTGCATATTTTCCATAATCGGAATTCATACAAGTGAGGGCGTTTGCCAGATCACTGGTAGCAATTAATTTCGTTAATTTAGAAATTTTGAAATATCGCTTTCATTGTATTTCCTCCTTCATTCATTAATATTTTTTAAATAGATTACGGAAAAACAAAACAGAAAATTCTTAGCCCTATGTATTAATGTAAAAAAACCAGGTGGAAACGCTTTGTTCTTTTGCTGCAATATATTCTTCTTAAAGTTAACATATATTTACAAGTAAAGATACATGCTATGTTGTTGATTTTAGGATAAATAAGCCGTGTTTTGGAAATGAAAAGTAAATACCATCTGGCTAAAATTTCTCAGACAATATATCAAACATAAAAGGAGGAAAAGTAGGGTAGCGGAAGACATTTGTTTGATATCGACGTGAAAAGTCATATTTGACAAGAAAGAAATTAAGTATTATAATAACATTTAATACAATAATAGATAAATAGCGCGGGGTGGAGCAGTCTGGAAGCTCGTCGGGCTCATAACCCGAAGGTCACAGGTTCAAATCCTGTCCCCGCAATTAATCGCCCTCAGATATTAAACATTATCTGAGGGTTTTGTAGACTGTAATATAGTTTATCAGAAATTGCCACGCAAGTTCAGATAAAAAGGCACATATTTTCGTGCCCTAGATCTGATTATAGGAACAAAAAGAGGTGAAGCATGTTTTATACTAAAAATGATAGCACAAAGATAGGGCAAGTAGTTTATTTGATTGTTTTTGTAGTGGTGCTAGGTGTATTTTTGCTCGCATCGATTCAATTGTTTTTCATTTTTCGCACATACCATAATGGTGCAAAAGAATATGAAGGTTTAAAGCAGCATATTACGAAACAGGGCGAAGGCTTCGGTAGCGGAACATTGAAAGAAAAGGATGGAGATTTTGAAAAAAGTAATGGAACTTTTATGCTACAAATAGATTTTGAAGGATTAAAAGCGCAAAATAATGATTGCATTGCCTGGATTCATTTTGATACAATAGATATAAGCTATCCCCTTATGCAGGGGGAAGATAATGAATATTATTTAAAGCATACTTTTAACAAGGAAGAAATAGCGGTAGGAAGTATCTTTATGGATTGGGAAAACGCATCTGATTTTACAAACGACCATACAATCATATATGGGCATAACATGAAAGACGGTTCTATGTTTGCACAGGTGAATCGCTATAAAGAAAAAGATTTTTTTTTGGAGCACCCGGATTTCTGGATTTATACACCACAAGCCATATACCGATATGAGATTTTTTCCTGTTATTTGGCAGAGGTGTCAGGTGATTCCTTTGACAATCGGATTTCTACTGAAAATGTGCAAAAAGAAGCATGGATAGAAAGGATAGGCACACGAAGCGAATATGCTACAGGGGTGCCGGTAAAAGCGGAGGATAAAATTGTTACCTTAGTTACATGCAATTCGGCCGGAGAGAAATATCGTTTTGTAGTTCATGCAAAACAGACAGAAAAAATTGTCTATGATAAATAAAAAGACAAAGAGGAATGATCGAAAAGCATGGGAATGCAGGTCGAGGAAAGCCATCTGCATTACGTTTATAGAAAGGTGGGAAAAGAAGATGAAGGAAGAAAATAGCAAGATTGAAGAATTAAAGAAGATGATAGAAAAATCGGATAATATCGTATTTTTCGGGGGAGCAGGGGTTTCGACAGAAAGTGGCATACCGGATTTTCGCAGTGTGGATGGGTTGTATAACCAGCAATATAAGTATCCGCCGGAAACAATATTGAGCCATTCTTTTTTTGTGAAGCACACAGAAGAATTCTACCGGTTTTATAAAAATAAAATGCTTTGCTTAACGGCATTGCCAAATGCGGCACATAAAGCATTGGCGAAGTTGGAGCAGGCGGGGGTGCTTAAGGCCGTTATTACCCAAAATATTGATGGGCTGCACCAGAAAGCGGGCAGTAAAAATGTACTGGAACTGCATGGAAGTGTGCATCGTAACTACTGCCAAAGTTGCCATACTGCCTATGACGCGCAATATGTTTTGGATTCGGAGGCCATTGCGGTATGCAAACAGTGTGGTGGACATTTAAAACCGGATGTGGTGCTGTATGAAGAGGGTTTGGATATGGAACTAATGAAACGAGCCATAGACCATATTCGCAATGCAGATATCTTAATTGTAGGTGGCACCTCCTTGGCAGTTTATCCGGCAGCAGGGTTAATTGATTATTACACAGGAAATAAATTAGTGCTCATCAATCGGGATACGACAGCAAAAGATAGCGGAGCAGATTTATTGTTACGGGGGAACATTGGGGAAATATTAAGTAGCCTTTAAAAGATATACCAGTGAAAATGAAAAGAAAGAGAGTGTATGGGATTTAACCTTGGCGACATGAATATGGGTAGCCTTTAAAAGATATACTAGTGAAAACGAAAGGATAGAGAGTATATGGAGTTTAACCTTGGCGACATTATAAGATTAAAAAAGCAACACCCATGCGGCAGCCATGAATGGGAAGTGCTTCGTGTAGGCGCCGATTTTCGCTTAAAGTGTCAAGGGTGTGGGCATCAAATTATGATTGCCAGAAAGCTTGTAGAAAAGAATGTAAAAAATTTGAATAAAAATAAACCGAAATAGAAATCCAAGTAACGATTTAGCATCTCTGGCAACGAAGGTGTTTCGATAAAGGCTTAAATGGCAGCTAAAAATAAATTTTGCATAAACTCAAATAAAAACATTGAAAATAAAGGGAATTTGTGATAGAATCATACCTTGTGATATATTTTATAATTCCTTGCTCCTTGCATAGACAAGGGGCCAGAGACCAAAAGGAGGTACGATTAGCATGAACAAATATGAATTAGCACTTGTTGTTAATGCAAAAATCGAAGATGAAGCTAGACTTGCCACAGTAGAAAAAGCAAAAGAATACATTGCAAGGTTTGGCGGTACGGTAACGAGCGTTGATGAATGGGGTAAGAAAAGATTAGCTTACGAAATTCAGAAAATGAAAGAAGGTTACTATTATTTCATCAAATTCGATGCAGATGCGCAGTGTCCGGGCGAACTGGAAAAACGCGTTCGTATTATGGACAACGTTATCCGCTTTTTATGCGTTAGACAAGATCAAGCATAAAATATGAATGGAAGTTCATAGAAAAGAGGAAATCGAATGAACAAAGTGATACTTATGGGACGATTGACAAGAGACCCGGAGGTTCGTTATTCCCAAGGGGAAAATTCCACAGCAGTTGCAAGATATACATTAGCAGTGGATAGAAGATTTAAAAGAGATGCAGATCAGCAGACGGCAGATTTTATTCAATGTGTAGCATTTGGGCGTTCCGGTGAATTTGCAGAAAAATATTTTCGTAAAGGGACAAAGGTTCTTGTGACCGGTAGAATCCAAACCGGGAGCTATACAAATCAAGAAGGTCAGAAAATTTATACGACAGATGTTGTTGTAGATGAACAAGAATTTGCAGAAAGCAAAGCAAGTAGTGAAGGAAATTACCAGCAAAGCGGAGGCTTTCAATCGAATGAAAGACCAGCTCCAAGTGCGGCGGCCGGAGATGGTTTCATGAATATTCCAGATGGGATAGATGAGGAATTGCCATTTAATTAACCGGATGGATAAGGGATTATTTTTGCATAAACCCGGTGCATGAATGGACAAGGTTTCCTTACAAGAAAAAACAGGAGGTAAAAATGCATGGCCTATAATAGTAATAGCGGCGGCAATAGAGGCGAGCGAGGCGATTCTCCGATGAAGAGAAGAGGCGGAGCACGCAGAAGAAAAAAAGTATGTGTATTCTGTGGTAAAGACAATACAATTGAATACAAAGATACAAATAAATTAAAAAGATATATTTCTGAAAGAGGTAAAATTCTTCCAAGAAGAATTACGGGAAATTGCGCGAAGCACCAAAGGGCACTTACCGTTGCAATTAAAAGGGCAAGGCACATTGCAATTATGCCATATGTACAGGATTAGATTCTAAAATTGTGGAAATAGTAGTTCGTGTATATGAAATAAAATGAAGAAGTTCTGCGTGCATATAATCAACTGATTAGAATGCATGTAGGACTTTTTATTTTAATTAGGAAAGTACCTAAATTTTATTGGGGCGAAACGAAAGAAACAGTAACGATTTCGTTTTTGCCTCATCGGCTATGAAGGCGGTACAATGAAATAGTTATAGAGAAAATCTAAAAAAGCCTATATTATTCATGCCATTAAGTATATAATAAATCAAGGAAAATTGTTAAATAAGGTTTTTGTGTTTTTTATATTCACAATACCATAAAAAGGAGATATCGGCTATGTACGAAAAATTACAAATGGGAAAAGGGAAGCTGGCATTGGTTGGACTTGGATATGTGGGACTTCCGATAGCAGTTGCTTTTGCTAAAAAAGTAAATGTGATAGGTTTTGATAATAATCAGGAAAAGATTAAAACCTATCAGTCTGGCGTTGATCCGACCCATGAAGTGGGTAATGCACAACTGAAAAATACAAACATAGATTTTACGTGGGAAGAACAGAGGCTAAAAGAGGCAGATTTTATTATTGTCGCTGTCCCTACGCCGATTCATGGGGATAAAACGCCGGATTTAACACCGGTAATACAGGCAAGTAGGACAGTTGGGCGTAATTTGAAAAAGGATTCTATCGTGGTATTTGAATCTACCGTTTACCCGGGTGTTACGCAAGAAATTTGCCTGCCGATTCTGGAACAGGAATCCGGTATGACTTGTGGCAAGGATTTTTACATAGGATACTCGCCGGAACGGATTAATCCGGGAGATAAAAAGCATACATTACCTAATATTAAAAAAATTGTTTCCGGGATGGACGAGGATACGTTAGAAGTGATTGCCCGTGTTTATGAGATGGTGATTGAGGTGGGTGTACATCGTGCGAGGAGCATTAAGGTTGCCGAGGCTGCAAAACTGGTGGAAAATGCGCAGAGGGATATTAATGTTGCTTTTATGAACGAGCTTTCTATGGTGTTTGAACGCATGGATATTTCTACAAGCGAAGTTCTTGATGCTATGAATACAAAGTGGAATGCCCTTGGCTTCTCGCCGGGTCTTGTAGGAGGTCATTGTATCGGGGTAGATCCGTATTATTTTATCTATCAGGCTGAAAAATTGGGGTGCCATTCTCAATTGATTGCAGCAGGTAGAAAAATAAATGATGATATGCCAATCTATATAGCAGAAATGATTGTTAAGCAGATGATTTTAGCAGATATACATGTGAATGGAGCAAGGGTTTGTGTGATGGGTGCTACATTTAAAGAAAATTGCCCGGATATAAGGAATTCAAAGACAAGGGGCATCATCAAACATCTTGAGGAATACCAAGTTCAAGTAAGGCTTTCGGACCCTCTTGCCGATAAACAAGAGGTAATGTCTTATTTTAAGCAAGACCTAATACCATTTCAGGATATTGTAGATGCGGATTGTGTTGTATTTACAGCAGCCCATCAGGAATTTCGAGAGTTGTCTGATGATCAAATAAAGCATATGTTCCGAAAAGATAGAAATACGCCTCTACTCGTAATCGATATTCGCAATCTATATGATAAAAAGAGGTTGGAGCAAGCAGGTTTTCGTTATTGGAGCCTATAGCAAGGAAGTATGGGGCAAAGAAGAATTGGGGGCGAGAATCAAAACATGCGTAGACTAGATATTTCTTCAAAAAAAGAAGTAAAGAAATTAGCCAGAAGTATAGCTCAGGCGATTGTTTTGCTGGTACTGCTCTATTTTATTATAAAGGCATTATTTACCTTTATAACGTATCAGCCCGCTACACAGGCAGATGCAACGAAAGACGATTTTGGATTTATAGCGATTTCCTATTTTGGAGTGGATCGAGAAGGAAATTCCTACTTAATTAGTACGGAGCAGCTAAACCAACAGCTAGAAGCTTTGTATCAGCAGGGGTACAAAACGATTACACAGCAGGATATACAAAATTACTATACGCAAGGGACACTGCTACCCCCGAAAGCGTTATTTTTGATGTTTGAGGATGGTAGGCGGGATACAAGTATTTTTGCCCAAAAGATCATGGAGGACTACAATTTCAAGGCTACCATGATGTCCTATGGCGAAAAATTTGAAGACACCCAAAGTAAATTTTTAACGGGAGAAGATCTAAAAGAATTGGTAAAGACCACATTTTGGGAGCTTGGGACGAACGGGTATCGCCTTTCTTATATTAATGTATTTGACCGGTATGACCATTACCTAGGGGAGCTAGACAACATAGAATATGCGAGGGTAAGCCAGTACCTTGGCAGAAACTACAATCATTACCTTATGGACTTTATAAGAGATGAGGATGATATCCCAAAAGAGAGCCGCAACTGGATGGAGGCAAGGATCCAGGAAGACTATAGGCTCATGGAGGAAGTATATACAAAAGGAGTGGGTTATCTGCCACAAGCATACATTCTAATGCATTCTAATACAGGCGCGTTTGGCAACAACGACAAGGTCAGTGCCGTAAACAAAGACTGCATTGAGGAAAAATTTACAATGAATTTCAATCGGGAAGGATACAGCCACAACAATTTGGAAAGCAGCATCTATGATTTGACGAGAATGCAGCCACAGGCATACTGGTACACAAACCATCTGCTGATGCGGATTAAAGATGATACGGGAACAGACGTTATATTTAGAGAAGGCGATTCGAAAAAGAAAGAAAATTGGGAGCTGCTGCATGGTGCGTCAGAATTTACCAAAAATAAAATTATTGTAACGTCGGAATCGGAAGGAAGTGGATTGGTCGCTCTAAAAGAAAACGAGAATTTGTCTGATTTTTATTTCAGCACGACATTGACCGGCAACAAGCTTGGTGAACAGACAGCCTATGTACGGGCGGTAAAGGATCTGTCCACCTATATAGCAATCAAAATAAAAGACAATGTCCTATCTATTTGCGAGAAAGCAGGTGGCGAGGAAAAAGAATTGTATTCCGTTAATCTAGACGTCATAGACAAAATAGAACAAGTGTCATTGGAGGAAGACGAAAAAGCGGCACTTATCGGAGAATATGAAACGTTTTTAACGTATGCAGACTCAGATTTAGATAAGTTAAAGTATAAAGCGGCATTAGATGAAATTCAGGGGGAATCTGTGGCTACCGTTTCGGAAGGTGCGGCGGAATACATAGAAGAAATTGGGATCAATGAGCTGGGGAACCGCAAACTAGAATTTTCTCTCATAGGAAATAAATTAAATGTTTTGATCGATGGCAAAGAGGCGGCAAAGGATCTTGATGTGGCAGTTACAAAGGCAGGCAGTATCCTCCTTTCCGCTGCTTGGTCAGGAGAAGGCTGGAGCCAAAGAAATGTGACAGATGATGTATACGATGCTATCTTTGAAGATCTCTATGTCAGTGAAGACGAGGCCGGGAAACAGCTTTTGTACAACCAAAGGCTGGAGGGCTTTGATCAATTCAAGAATCAGGTCACAAAAGTGTGGGATTCTATTACGAACTGGTTTATAAAATACTTGTAGGAAAATGGTGTAAATATGAAAAAAAAATTGTTCTTATTGGATGCCTGCCGGGTATTCGCAGGCTGCTGTCTATTATTGGCAAGCTGTTGCCTGTTCCTTACGGGCTGTCAAAAAAAAGTAGAAAACGATTCAAACAAGGCAGAACAATTGGACGAAACAGAAGGAAAGAAAGAAAATGCTTCTGAGCAGGGAGAGGTAGACATCACAGAACGCAAGATATCATTGTCTACATGGATTGTCTACTGGGATATGGATGGCGTTGCCCAAGAGTTAGATACTTTAGACGGCAATCTTACAAAGCTAAGCTACTTTGAAGCTTACTATAGTGAAGATAATAAAATCATACTACCGGATGGATTTATAGAGGCATGTAAAAAAATCAATACAACGAATGCAGAAACATATCTTTCTATCGTCAATGATATTGCTTATGAGGATGGCACCAGTTCATTAAAGGACACGGACCTTTTATATGAGCTGTTTCGTGATGATGCAGCGATGGAACGGCATATCGAAGAACTCCTAATGCTGGCAAAAGAGAATTCTGCTGATGGAGTAGAAATTGACGGACTGGAAATTGATTACGAAAGGCTGGGGTCAGACGCAAAACTGTGGCGGCTGTTTGAAACATTTTCTGCAAAACTTATGAAACGCATGGCAGAAGAGGACTTAAAATTACGTATTGTACTGGAACCTTCTGCGCCATATGAAGAATTGAAATTGCCAAAGGAGGCAGAATTTGTAATCATGTGTTATAATCTGCACAGTGGGGCAGGCAATAAGGGACCAAAAGCGGATAAGGATTTTTTAAATGAAATGATACGAAAAACGCAAACGTTGGGAGAAAATCGCACATTTGCACTTGCTACCGGAGGATTCGATTGGCTAGAGAAAAAATCAGTCGTGGCATTAAGAGAGGAAGATGCTGCTGCACTTGCAGTGGAGTATGATGCAGAAGTCAAGCGAGATGATTTGAGTCAAGCACTTACTTTTCAATACAAAGAAAGCGGCAAAGCGCATGAAGTATGGTACGCAGATGGAGAAACGATAGCGGCGTGGACTACGTGGATAAAAGAATGCGGCGATTACAATATAGCGGTGTGGCGATTAAATGGGAATAAAACAGAGGCCATTTTAAAATGGATGCAGTAGAAGCTCTTATTAGCTGCCGGAATCTGGAGAAATTCAGTTCCGGTAGTTTGCTATTTTACGAGGAATGTGCAATGGAGTACTTGCTAAAAAATTACTTTCATTTAAAATAGTAAAATGGTATAATATTTGATAATAGATTATTGAACAATAGGATAACGATTCAGTCGTGCCCCTTCCCAATCAATTTGAAACCAGTTTTAAATAAGAAACAGAGAGTTCTAGGAGAAAAGAATATGAAGCGTAAAATAAAATTAAAGGGGCAGCTTAGGAACTATATGTATTGGCCACTGTTTATGACGATACTATTGGTTATATCAAATGTTCCCGCCTATTATCTAAATACATATGCGGGAATCCTGCTTTCTATAACGACAGTGATTTATTTTATCATCGTTCTTCTTGCATATTTATATAACAAGCCTGTGATTTTAAATGAGCTTATAAATTTTGCCACACAATATGGAACGGTACAGAAAAAATTAATCTATGATTTAGAAATACCCTATGCCTTGTTGGATTTTAAGGGGAAGATTTTATGGAGCAATAAAGCATTTTCACAAGCGACAGGCAAAGGAAACGAATACCATAGAAGCGTAACATCTATATTTCCTGATATTACAAGAGAAGTGATAGAAGCAGAGGGAGAGGGAATTACGATAAACATCGTTTACGAGAATAGATATTATAGAGCCAGCATGAGCAAGCTGTATTTTGACGCAGTGACGGAAGAAAGCGATGTTCTTGATTTAAGCGATAATGAGCAGTTTTTGACCGTCTTATATCTATTTGATGAGACTGAATTAAATGAATATATCATCAAAAATCAACAAGAACGAATGCTTGTTTCACTTATTTATATTGATAATTATGAAGAGGCCCTGCAAAGTATAGAAGAGGTGAAACGTTCTCTTTTGGTGGCACTTGTAGACCGTAAAGTAAACAATTATTTTACGGAACGAGATGGTCTTGTAAAAAAATTGGAAAAAGACAAGTATTTTCTTATATTTAAATATAAATATTTAGAAGAGCTTATGGCCGATAAATTTAATTTAATTGAAGAAGTGAAAACGATTAAAGTTGGAAATGAAATGGCAGTCACGCTTAGTATCGGGATTGGTGCCGGTGGAGCAAGCTATCAACAAAAGTATGCAAGTGCCCGCATGGCAATCGATTTGGCGCTTGGGCGGGGTGGCGATCAGGTAGTCATCAAAGAAGGGGAGAAAATTTCTTATTTTGGCGGAAAATCAAAGCAGCTGGCAAAAGCGACAAGGGTGAAAGCAAGAGTGAAGGCTCATGCACTCCGTGAAATCATTGAAAGTAAAGAAAGCGTTGTTATTATGGGGCATTCCATCGGTGATGTGGATTCCTTTGGGGCATCCATCGGCATATATTGTGCTACGAGCGTATTAGGGAAAAGAGCATATATTGTGCTAAATGAAGTGACTTCCTCGTTGCGTCCGCTAAAGGAATGTTTTACGCCGGAAAAACATTATCCGCCGGATATGTTTATTACAAATGAACGAGCATTAGAACTTGTTGGAAATAATACGGTGCTTATGGTTGTCGATACAAACAGACCAAATTATACCGAGTGTCCAGAATTATTAAAACGAACAAAGACAATTGTAGTTTTTGATCATCACAGGCAGGGGAGCGAGGGAATTGAACATGCAGTCCTTTCCTATATTGAAACCTATGCATCTTCTACTTGCGAAATGGTTGCGGAAGTATTGCAGTATTTTTCGGAAAATATACATTTAGAGCCGAATGAGGCAGACTGTATTTATGCCGGTATTTTAATTGACACAACTAATTTTATGTCGCGGACAGGCGTAAGGACATTTGAGGCGGCGGCTTACTTAAGGGGCTGTGGTGCAGAAGTTACCAGAGTAAGAAAACTTTTAAGGGATGATATGAGTGCTTACAAGGCACGCGCAGAGGCTGTCCGCTATGCAGAAGTTTTTCGTGGCTCTTTTGCAATTTCAGTTTGCCCGGGAGATAACGTAGAAAGCCCAACAATAGCCGGTGCACAAGCGGCGAATGAACTGTTGAATATTGTAGGCATTAAAGCGTCTTTCGTATTTACAAAATATAATGGCAAAATATTTATAAGTTCCCGTTCCATTGATGAAATTAATGTGCAGCTTATTATGGAGCGGCTAGGTGGCGGCGGTCATTTAAATGTTGCTGGAGCACAGCTGGTAGACTGTACGATGGAAGAAGCGAAGCAAAAGCTGCAAAAAACCTTAGACACGATGATAGAAGAAGGAGACTTGAAAAATTAATAGGTAGCGGGAAAGGCTGTATAGCCAAGTTGTAAGCTGATGGTGCAGGGGCTACGACGGGCAGTTGCAATCAAAGAGGAATGAGGTAGGATATGCAAATAATTTTATTGGAAGATGTAAAATCTGTAGGGAAAAAAGGGCAGGTTGTCAAAGTCAGTGATGGCTATGCCAGAAATATGATATTGCCTAAAAATTTAGGTATAGAGGCAACGCCTAAAAATATGAATGATTTAAAATTAAAGCAGAAACATGAAGAAAAAATTGCACAGAATAGCTTCGCAGAGGCACAAAAGCTGGCTGAGGAAATAGCCTTAAAACAAATAGAAATAAAAGTGAAAGCGGGGGAGAGTGGCAAAATCTTTGGCACTGTATCCTCGAAAGAAATTGCAACAGCAGCCAAAGCCCAACTAAATCTGGAATTGGATAAGAAAAAAATACAGTTGCCGGATGGATTAAAGACGCTGGGTGAACACGAAGTTTCAATCAAACTTCATTCAAAAGTAGTTGCACAGCTAAAAGTTAAAGTAATAGAAAAATAAGAAAAGGAGACACCATGCCCTCTAAGCTTACATAGACCGCGCTAAGAGGGAGCAAGTGTGCTTTTATGCTAGGCGGTCAAAAATCAATATCTTGCCAAGTGTAAAAAGCAAGGAGGTTTTCATGGAGGAAGCTCTCATAAAACGAATTCTGCCTCATAGTTTAGAGGCGGAGCAGTCAGTTATCGGCTGTATGATTATGGATGAATCAGCCATTGTAATTGCTTGCGAAGTGGTTAATGTAGATGATTTTTACCATCAGCAATATGCAGTTCTGTTTGAATCTATGGTGGAATTGTATAATGGTGGAAATCCGGTAGATTTAATTACATTGCAAAACAGGCTCAAAGAAAAAGACGTGCCACCGCAGATTAGCAGTCTGGAATTTGTCGGGGAATTGCTTGCAGCTGTTCCAACATCTGCAAATGTAAGATCTTACGCGAAGATTGTGCAGGAAAAAGCGGTTTTGCGACGCTTGATAAAAGTGACGAATACGATTGCGGATACGTGCTATCTTGGGAAAGAAAGTGTAGACGATATACTGGCTGACACAGAGAAACAAATATTTGGGCTGTTGCAAAATAAGGGTTTGGAAGATTTTATCCCAATAAAGCAGCTTGTTTTATCTGCTCTTGAAAAAATAGAACAGGCATCTAAGACCAGAGGAAATGTGACGGGCGTCGCAACCGGCTTTGCAGATTTAGATTACAAGTTATCCGGACTGCAAAATTCCGACTTGATTTTGATTGCAGCAAGGCCGTCTATGGGGAAAACAGCGTTGGCACTTAATATTGCCCAATATGTAGCATTTCACAGTGATTTGTGTACGGCAGTGTTCAGTCTGGAAATGTCAAAGGAACAGTTGGTGAATCGGCTGTTTTCCTTAGAAGCTAGGGTGGAAGCGCAACTCTTACGTTCCGGGAATTTGGCGGATTCTGATTGGGAAAAATTAATTGAAGGAGCCGGTACAATTGGAAAATCACACCTAATCATTGATGACACACCTGGTATTTCTGTACAAAAATTAAGGTCAAAATGTAGGAAGTATAAATTAGAACATGATTTAAAATTGATTGTAATTGATTATTTACAGCTTATGTCTGGCTCTGGTAAATCGGATTCCAGACAGCAGGAGATTTCGGATATCTCCCGTTCCTTAAAAGAGCTTGCTAGGGAGCTTAGCGTGCCGGTGATTGCCTTGTCGCAGTTAAGCCGTCAAGTAGAACAGCGCCCGGATCATCGTCCAATGCTCTCAGACTTGCGAGAATCCGGAGCGATTGAGCAAGATGCCGATGTTGTAATGTTTATCTATCGTGACGATTATTACAATAAGGACACGCAAGATAAAAATATTGCAGAGATTATTATTGCCAAGCAAAGGAATGGTCCTATTGGAACAGTAAACCTAGTCTGGCTGCCACAGTTCACCAAATTTGCCAATTTAGAAAAAAATTAATAATTAAAACAATGTATTGAGATGTTATACAATAAATGAAATGCAGAATAGCAGGACTGCTGTCGATGAACACAGATACCTTCCGATAGGGGGAGATATCTGTTTTTTTATGTCGTTATTTCACGATGAAAAAAGATTGTATCAAATTCCCATCATGGTATAATTAATTGTAGCTATTCAATACCCGCTAATGAGAGGGGGTGAGTAGCAAAATCAAGAGAATCATAACATACATGTTATGAGGCCAAACTAGAAAGTATGCAAGGAGGTAGAGAAGTGGGGAATAATATGCGCTACATGATTTCAGATGCGGCTAATATAGTCAAGGTTGAATCACATGTACTAAGATATTGGGAAGACGAATTAGAATTGGATATCCCAAGGAATGAAATGGGACATCGTTATTATACAGAAGAGAATATAAAGCAATTTCAGCAGATAAAGGCTTGGAAAGAGCAAGGCTACCAACTAAAGGCAATCCGTATGCTAGTACATAGTGAAAAAATGCAGACGGCAGATAGAACAGAAACAGAATATAGACAGAGCACTGATGATAAGGAACAAAAGTTCATGAAAGCAGAAAGGGGAGATGCTATGGCACAAAAACAGGCAACAAATACGGGACTTATTGCTAGTAGTGGGAAAAAACAGAGTGAAACGGTCAAAAATTCCGCTTCAAACACGATTAAGTTGGAACAATTTCAATCTATGATGGCAAATATCGTAAAAGCTGCAATTGAAGAGAACAATTTGGCTCTAAGTAGAGATGTAGGTGATCATGTAGGGGAAAAAGTCTTAAAGGAAATGAATTATCTCATGCGGGAACAAGACGAGGTAGATGAAGAACGCTTCCGTAAACTTGATGCAGCAATCAGGACATATAGGAAAGGGAAGAAAGTAAAAGAAGAGAAAGAAGAAAAGAGTGGTAGATTCTTTCATAAAAATAAAAAATTAAATCCAAATTTAAATATTTGATAATTTTAAATTAAAAATAATATTTTTAGGATAAAAAAATTCCGCTTTACTCTTTTATAAGAGGATAAATTTTCAATCAAACAAAAATTTAAATGGACTGCATTAGCAAAAAGATGTTTGCTAGGTGGCATATAAAAAGGGTACAGCAAAAGCCACACCCTTTTTATATTACCATAGATATCAGTCCTATGTTCTCACCGCATTTGCCAAATAATGAAATATCATTATTCGGGATTAATTGCTCCAGTTGGACAAGCCCCTGCACAGCTACCGCAGTCAACGCAGTCATTTGCATTGATTTCGTACTGTCCATCGCCGGCTGCAATAGCGCCTACTGGACATTCGCCTTCGCATGTACCGCAGTTCACACAAGCATCAGAAATTACGTATGCCATATCTCTTTACCTCCTTTATTTGAAATACTGCTAGGTAGATATCAAACTACCTATATAGCTCTTTTTATTCTAATACAAATTAGCATGGAATACAAGTAGATTTTATATTAGTTTTGCTATATATAGAATAGAACAGATAGAAAAATAATAGCAACTGTTCTATACTTCGTAGGATAATAGAAAAAAAGGCGGAAAGTAAATAATCGTATTTTGATTGACATCTTGTGTGCATAGCAAATTTATGAAAATATGATTAAAAATGGAAAATTCGTTGCATAATAGGTAAAATAGTATTATAATATGGAACATGATTGAAGTGACATAAGGTAAATAATCGGATCTTTTGTTGCGATAGGAAGTTGCTCTAATCATGGAACATGCAAGATGACAATAAAAGGAGGATTTTAAAATGGCACAGATAACAAAAGACACAATGATTGGCGAAGTTCTTAATATTGATGAAAACATTGCTCCAATTCTTTTAGAAATTGGAATGCATTGCCTTGGATGCCCTTCATCTCAGATGGAAACAATTGGAGAGGCAGCTATGGTGCATGGACTAGAACCAGATGCATTAGTAAATAAAATTAATGATGCACTAGCGAGCTAATAAATTGGCAGATAGATAAAAGCAATCGTGCAAGCAATGTTTCATGCGACTACATTGCGCTAGCGAGCGAATAACCTGCGAATAAATAAAAGGGCTATTGCAAAAGTGAGTTCATACTTAAAGCAATAGTCCTTTTAAAAAACAATGTTATAAATTAGAAAGTGTTTGTAACGCATTGTCTTTAATGACAGTTTGATAGTGCTCGTCAAAGAAAGCATGAACAGATGAAGAATACTTTTCCTGATGTGCATACTCAGACAAAATATTACATACTTTATTAAACTCTTCCGGCGTGTGGTGGCTCTTGCTAATCACCAGATAATATTTTCTGTTGATTATGTTTTTATACAATACATTGCAACCGTTATAAAACCCTTTTAGTACAAGTGCGAGCCGATTGACTTCATCAAGCCGATTGAAAACAAATAGTTTTGTAATATCTACAACGAGGGAAGAAAAATCTGCCTTTTTGGCTTTCGCTTCTTTGCTAATAGCTTTTTCTAGTGGGACAAATTCAGTTTCATTTTTCAAACGATGTTCTACTTTCTTGCGTTCATCCTGTATTTTCTTAAATAGATCCAAGATATCGTCAGCACCGGCTGATTCATAGTTGCTTTCCTCGTCGGTGTATTTAGAGGAACCGAAAGGAATGGTATCCTCTTCGGACAATCCTTGGGAAAACTGTGAAAATCTAGTATCTAGTTCCTCCGGATATTCTACCTTTGTTACAATTAAGATGATAGTATCGCCCGATAATGGAATTGCTTCAATCATTAATGGGATATCCTCTGCTTCAAAGCCACATTCATAGGAGACCTGTTGCATCATATCACGAAACAGCGATTTGGCTTTTTCAGTTCCATATGCCAATTCACTTAATTTGATTTGACGATCCGCTAAATCTTCCCGTGTCAAAGTGCAACGTATTTGGTTATCGTTTATTTTTTCAATTTTCATATGATCACTTCCTTTTTCAAGGTATACAATATGCTAGAACTTACAATATATTAGAACTTACAATATGATTAGAAATTAAAATACACTAGGAATTGGCCTATATGCTTTGAGTACACAAAGTATATACAATATATTATGTTTAGTCAAGCAATTGCCACATATATTTTATTATACTTTTATTATATATTATAAATTCTTTATTAACAATATAAAAAAACAAAAAAGTTGTTGATTATATAGTAAATGTATGATATAAAAGTGATAGAGGTGCTTAAAAATATCTGCCCTCTAAACAGGGTAGGTGTTCTGATGATGGATCTAGCTAGAAAGGAGCGGCAGTATAAATGATACCATCTTGTTCCAAAAGTATCGCGTTTTGTCATTGCTAGGCAGCGGGGGCAGTAGTAGCGTATATCTTGCGGAACACATAAAATTAAAGGCTTATCGAGCAATTAAGTGCATTTTGAAGGCATCATCTCGTCAGTTTTCACACTTAATGAAAGAAAGTTTTATAAAAGAAGACCCTATAAAAGAAAGCTTTATAGAAACAAAGCTTAAAGAAGCAAATCTTCTAAAAAATCTTAGACATTCTGGTATTCCTATTATTTATGACATAGAAGAAGATGAATCAATGTTTTACATCATCGAGGAATACATTCAAGGAGAATCGTTACATGCATTCATGCAACATCACGGTAATATTTCCCAAAACCTTGCAATATCCTTTGGTATACAGCTATGTGAAATTTTAGTATATTTACATGGACAGGCACCAAAACCAATTTTGTATCTGGATTTAAAGCCAGAGCATATTATATTATGTGGAAATCAGATAAAATTAGTCGATTTTGGAATTGCTACCTCTGTTTTAGACACAGGTAATATATGCCATTCTTGGGGAACGAAAGGTTTTGCGGCACCGGAACAATACCATGGTCAAAACTGTAATATGCAGACAGATATTTATGGCATTGGCGTCGTTTTATATTTTATGCTGACTAATCGTGTTTTAACGACCTTTTCCGGAAAATCTTTACCACCATCACAATTTCCGAACTATTGTTCAAAAAAATTCAAACATATTATTCAAAAAGCAGCAGCACCACGAAGGGAGAAAAGATTCCAAACAGTGGCATCATTAAAAGAAAAACTGCAGCAAGAACTAGAAGATCAAAATGTTGGCAATTCGTCAAAGCATCTCTTAAAGAAAATCATCGTAGCAGGCAGTCAGAAAGGAATTGGAGCGACTCATTTTGCCATATCCCTTGTATGCTATCTAAACCGTAAAGGAAATACCGCTATTTACGAAGAAAAAAATAATGATCAAATATTGCAGGAATTCATGCAGTATAATAACGGCTTCTGTGAAACAGAGGGTATGATCCAATATGGAACTTTTAAATTAATTCCCAATTATGGTTCAGGAGTTACGAAAAATATACCACGTAGCATATCACAAGAATGTATTTTTGTGCAGGATTATGGAAATCACTTTTCTGAAGTCGTGGAAAGCGAATCTACAGATTTAGTATGCCTAGTCGTTGGTGGACAATACTGGGAAATAAAGCAAGTGCTAAAAGCATACGAAAAACTGCGTTATGAAAACAATCTAAAAATTATATGTAATTATAATAATAAGAAAATGGCGAGAGATTATGCGAAATTATTTCAAAGGCAGGTATTTTGCTATCCTTTGGACTTGGATATATATCAAGTATCAAAGGAGAAAGAGCGTTTGTTTGAAAAGCTGTTGTAGGCTATCTATTTGAAAAACTGTTATAAGCAAGTATATCTTTAACTGCGATAGTAGAAAGGGGTCAAAAAAACGATTTGTGCAAGAAGTATTTGTAAAAAAGGTATTTGTACAAAAGGAATAAAAGGAACAGTGCCTAAAATCACCATCGGCGTACTAGGATGTGAGCCGGGAAGTGGTGCCACACATTTGTCTATCGCCATCGCAAATTATCTTGTATCTGTCTTAGGGGCAAAAACGGCTTTTTTGGAATGCGGGGATAAAAATATAGTAAAAGATATTGCAGCCGTGGGGACGGAAAACAATTTTTGGATTCATAATGTATGTTTTTATGCAAATGTTGAAAAAAATGCAATGGGAGCTATATTAAACCAAGATTTCCAATATTTTATATTAGATTTGGGCAGTGATAGCCAAAAAGGCAAAGAAGAGTTTTTAAGGTGTTCAGGCAAAATAGTGGTAGGTAGCTTAAATCCATGGAAAAGGCAGACATATTATCATTTCATTGAAACAACTAGTATTTGGGAAATAAATGGACAATGTATGTATTTGTCATTGTTCGGAAATAAAAGAGAAAATAAAAAATGTCGCTGTACATATGGGATAAACATGGAAAGCATTCCTTTTATCTTAGATCCTTTTCAAGTAGAACCACAGCATTTTTCATTTTTGCACGCGCTAGTATAAAAGAAAGGATGATTAGATACCATTGATACAAACGAAAAAGCATGTAGGTTTAAGCCGCTGCCAAGAAAGGACTTTTTAAAGCAGGTTATAAACACCATAAAATATATCACAAAATATATATGATGTACCTCAATATGGAAAGGTGAAAGGCCGAAATTAGTTTCTTGACCTCAATGCAAAGCATCAAAAAATAAAAAATTTAAATATACTGGTAGTGATAATTGTTTCCAAAATTAAGAAGATACAAATCATAGATAAGGATAAAATATTACGAACGATTCACAACTGATTGTTGTGAACCGAGTTATTTAACAATTTATAGAGAGGAGATAGAGGCTAATTAAAATTTGAACTAGGAAACAGGTTAATTTCATGTTTCGGAGTATGAGTTCTTTTGTACTGAATCCTAAAGGAATAGAAATTCTCGTTAGTTAAAAATAAGATGGAAAGGAGCTGTTGCAAAATGTAGCAGCTCCTTTCAAATTTTTTTTGCGAATGGAACGCTTTTATGGTACACTATAACTAATATTTAGTAACTATCCAACCGTACTTCTTTCATAATACAAAACGCTTTGCGTTCTAGGGGAACTGCTACGTGGGAAGCCTCATGGTCACCGATGCTTACAAAACGCCTTGCGTTCGAGGGGACTAAATGGTTGAAATATTTATGACAATAGCTTGGGTACGTAATGTGTAGCCTATGATATCGTAGATTAGGAGGAGGTCAAAGAAGATGAATATGAAGAAAAAAATGATGCCTATACTAGTGGCAACAGTATTTGCTATCGTTGTTGCAATCATCGCGACATGTAGTGTTTTGGTCAAAAAATATACCCCTTCAAATGAACATGTAGTCTTAAGTGACTACTATAAAATAAAAGCGGAAGATGAAATGGCAATTATATTGAACCATCAACAATTAGAGCAGAAAGCTAAATTTTTGGATGGGTACGCTTATCTGGATTATGAAGTAGTCAAAAATAATTTGAATGGGCGATTTTATTGGGATGCCTATGAAAATATTATGCGATATACAACAAATAAAGACGTTATTTCCGTGAATGCCGGTAGCAAGGAATATAATATAAACAAAGAGAAGCAAACGCAAAATTATACCATTGTGCGCATAGATGGAAGCATGATGTACATTGCACTTGATTTTATACAACAGTATACGGATATTGACTTTAAGGTTTATGAAGAGCCAAATAGAGTGTTGATAACAAGCGATTGGGCTGAGGTTTCCCATGCTCAGATAAGAAAGAAAACACAAATACGTTTAAAAGGCGGTATCAAAAGCCCGATCATAGCGGATTTAGAAAAAGGAGCGGCTGTAGTGTTGCTAGAGCAAGGGGAGGAATGGAGCAAGGTTTCGACAGAGGATGGGTATATTGGCTATGTAAGGAATAAGAGGATGGCTACGTTCGTGCCAAAACAAGAAGCCAGAATTCCATCATATGAAGAACCGGAATTTACCCATTTGCGAAAAGACGAAGCGATAAGCCTTGCGTGGCATCAGGTTACGAATCAGGAGGGCAACGAAACGGTTTCCCAAAAGCTGCAAAATGCCAAAGGGGTCAATGTTATTTCACCAACGTGGTTTTACTTAAATGACAATGATGGGAATATAGCAAATCTTGCGAGCACTAGTTATGTAAACTACTGCCATCAAAATGGGGTGGAAGTATGGGCACTTATCAGCAATTTAGAAAATTCGGATGTTGATACATTGGCTGTTCTTTCCCATACGTCAAAAAGAGATTATTTGACAAACCAGATTATTGCGGCAGCAATTGAATATAACTTAGATGGTATAAATTTAGATTTTGAATCATTAAAAGCAGAGGCAGGGGATTCCTTTATTCAGTTTGTACGGGAACTGTCCATTAAATGTGACAATAATAACCTTGTGTTTTCAATAGATAATTATGTACCTATGGAATATACTGCATTTTACAATCGAAAAGAGCAGGCACTCTATGCAGACTATATCATCATTATGGCTTATGATGAACACTATAGAGGTTCTGAGGAAGGGCCGGTTGCGTCCATTGGGTTTGTGCGGGGCGGCGTAGAGAATACATTAAAAGAAGTGCCGGCCGAACAGATTATTTTAGGAATGCCATTTTATACAAGGATATGGGAATTGGAGCCAAAAGGAACTGATGAAGATGACGAGGAATTGGCTACACCGGATAATCTGCCATATACCGTTTCTTGCACAGAAGTAGGAATGCAGACAGCAGAGAATACCTTTAAGGAAAATGGTGCAGAAGTAAACTGGTCAACAGATGCAGGGCAGTATTATACAGAATATGAAAAAAATGGAAAGACCTATAAAATATGGTGGGAAGAGGAAACTTCTATAGAAGAAAAATGCAAAATAATGAAGGAGCATGCACTTGCCGGAGCTGCTTATTGGAAAATAGGGCTTGAAAGAACTTCTGTTTGGGATACAATTATAAAATATGTAAATTAAGGGTAATGTTGGTTGGAGTACCGAGCATAAAGATAGGCAAAAAGAAACATTTTGCATTATCTTCATACTCTTTTCGTATTTCGCATATTCTATAAAAACATCTAAGTTGGAGTGTGCTTTTTTGAAAAAGAAGTTAGAAATTATAATGGCGGTAGTTGTATTGGCAACAGCTTGCTATCTGGCAAAAGAAGGTAGTGTATTGGTACAGAACCTGCAAGTCGGGAAGGCAGAAAACTGTATTGTTATAGATGCAGGACATGGAGGAATGGATCCTGGGAAAATTGGAATAAATGGAGAAGAAGAAAAAACAATTAATTTAAGTATTGCATTAAAATTGAAAACATTACTGGAAGGACAGGACATCAAGGTAATTCTTACCAGGACTGGTGATGATGGGCTTTACAGTGAAGCCTCAAAAAATAGAAAAGTAGAAGACATGCGCAAACGTTGTGAGATTATAACAAAGAACATGCCTATTTTTACAATCAGCATCCACCAGAATAGCTATACGCAGGAATCTATAAAAGGGTCACAGGTCTTTTATTATGGACAATCGGTAGAAGGGAAGAAATTAGCTGAAATCATTCAAGAAAGCATGGTAGAACGATTAGATCCCAAAAACCATCGTATGGCAAAAGCAAATGAAAGCTATTATCTGCTAAGGCGGACACCAACACCTACCGTAATTGTAGAATGTGGGTTTTTAAGTAACGTAGGCGAGGCAAAACTCCTTACTACCGAGGAATATCAAGAAAAAGTTGCACAGGCAGTACATATTGGTATTATGAAGTATTTGAAAAAATAAAATTATCTAAAATGATAGATACATCTAAAAATCCAATGATAGGAATGGTAAATTCAAGTAATAAAAATAGTGGGGAAATCATGAATGGGCTATCAATAGGAAACTATGGTGGCCCATGTGGCAATTAAAATCAATATTACAATTACAAGGAAGATTTTTGCGATTAATAATAAGGTTTATTAGTTTGAAATTATCACCCAATCAAATCAAACACATAGGAAGTTCTTGATAAAAATTCATCATTCGCTTTTAACACGACGGGTGGGAATGATGGAATGTTGGTCGCATTTGGGAAATGCTGAGTTTCCAAGCAAATAGCCCCTCTTCGTGAAATCGCTTCGCCGTATTTGCCTTTAAAAATAGATAAGTTGTTGCCACTATAAACTTGAATACCCGGCTGGTCAGTAAAACATGTCATTTGAATACCGCTATCTGGTGACTGCAATACTGCCGCTTTGCGAAAACCAGTTCCGTCTAGAATAAAGTTATGGTCATATCCTCCAGCCCTTAGCAGTTGCTCATTGTCTGCATCAATATCCTTGCCGACTTTTTTTAGTGCCCTAAAATCAAATGGTGTACCTATAATAGAAGAAATGGTCCCATTTGGAAGTACATTAGAGTCTGCATCTGTCATTTTTGTTGCAAAAATCTGCAACTTATGGTTTAAGATATCATCTATGTGCTGCAAAGATATACCCGAATCAGCGGTAGCCTCTGTTTTTTTGAGGATATCATGCCCGTTTAAATTAAAATAAGTATGATTAGTTATATTGAAAACAGTATCTTTATCTGAAACAGCTTTATAGGTAATCTTAAGATGGAAATCAGCGGTCCATTCGTAAATTACAGTGATGTTTAGATTGCCCGGATAGCCTGCCTCACCATCTAACGAAGTGCGGGAAAAAATAAGTTTGTTATTTTCATGCACTGCATTCCAGATTTGTGCGTGAAAACCGTTACTTCCTCCGTGCAAATGATTTTCTCCATTGTTTTTTTCGAGCTGGTAGGAAACCCCATTCAAGGTAAAGGAAGAATTGCCGATACGGTTTGCATGTCGCCCGATCACTGCGCCTTGAAAGGAAGTATCATTTTCATATCCTGTGATATCCGGATATCCAAGGCATACATCTGTAAGCATGCCCACCTTATTAGGAACGCAGATACTGTGAATACGGCAACCATAATCTAAAACTTCTAGGTATGCGCCACTCGCATGTTCTACGTGATAAAGAGAAACCAATTTTTTGTTTTTTGTATAGCCAAATGTACTTTTGCTAAATTGCATATGTGCCACCTCTTTCTTCTACATGTTAGAGCCGATTCGTGATTAAAAATTTATTATTTTTACATATTATCCCATAACTGTTTTGGCTACACAATGGAATATATTACAAAAATCATAATAAAACCATAGTGAAACTGACAGTTTTGCTATAAAGGTTGCCATATTTTGAGAATCTGGTATAATAACATACATGAAAACAATAGTAGAAAAATTCAATGAGCAGGAATTTGACAGACGAAACTTTAATGATACAATCAAGACAGCGGCTCAAATCATAATAGATGGCGGGTTAGTGGCATTTCCAACCGAAACGGTTTATGGTTTGGGCGCGGACGCATTAAACCCACAGGCTTCTATTAAAATCTATGAGGCGAAGGGTCGGCCTTGTGATAATCCGTTGATTATACATATTGCCGATATTGCGGATTTAGAGAACATTGTTACAGATATTCCACAAAAAGCAAAATTACTGGCAGCAAAATTTTGGCCGGGGCCACTTACGATGATTTTTCCAAAGCGGGAGTGTGTGCCACTGGAAACGACAGGAGGGCTTGATACGGTGGCGGTACGTATGCCAAACCATCCGATTGCATTAGCGCTCATTAAGGAGAGTGGGGGATTCATTGCGGCACCTAGTGCGAATACATCTGGGAAACCAAGCCCGACGTTGGCACGGCACGTACTTTTAGATTTGGATGGACGTATTCCAATGATATTAGACGGAGGTCCTGTTGGCATTGGAATCGAGTCTACGATTGTTGATTTTAGTGATAAAATTCCAATGATTTTAAGGCCGGGCTATATTACGAAAGACATGATACAAAGCATGATAGGGCAGGTTATTGTTGACCCCGGACTGGTTTTGGACCAAAAAGAGGAAAAGCCGAGAGCACCGGGAATGCGTTATATGCATTATGCGCCAAAGGCAGAATTGATTTTAGTAGATGGATTACAGGAGAACGTAATAGTGGCGATTAACGCTTTTGCATCGAAAGCGAAAATGCAAGGGAAATCTGTAGGGATCATTGGAACAGATGAGAGTGTGGGATACTACCAAGACGCTATTGTCAAAAGTATCGGAACCCGCAAGGATGAGGATACCATAGCAAAGCATTTGTATGGGATCTTACGTGAATTTGATGACTTGGAAGTAGATCGTATTTATTCTGAAAGTTTTGCCACCCCACGTATTGGACTGGCAATTATGAACCGGCTATTAAAAGCGGCAGGCCAGCACATTCTGAAAGTTTAAGGTGATAATATGACTCAGTGTAAAAAAATTATTTTCGTAGATGAGAGTGGCACCATCCGTTCTGCTATGGCAGAGGCAATCATGAAAGAACATGTATTAAAACATCCACTAGAGATTGTATGCCGGGGATTGGTAGTCTTATTTCCAGAACCCATGAATCAAAAAGCAGAGGCGGTTTTAATCAGCAACGGAATAAATGTAGAGAACCAGATGTCTGTCCAGTTGACAGAAGATGACTTTTCATCGAACAATTTCATTATAGCTATGACAGAGACACAGAAGACAAAAATTTTACAAAATTATGAACATGCTGTAAATGTGCATGTTTTGACACAACTGGTCGGAGATGAACTAGAAATCATGGATCCATATGGAGGCACGCTCCGCTCCTATGGGATTTGCTATGAAACATTAAATAATTCCATAAAAAAACTAGTGGATCAGTTAAATGGAAGCGAATCGTGAATACAATAGAATATGGCAGTGACTTAATTTAAGGCAGCAGCGAATGATGAATTTATTCAGTATGAATAATGAAAGGAAAGGCTTTGGTGTTATAGGGATGGGTGAAAAAAGGCAGGACTATATTTCTTGGGACGAATATTTCATGGGCGTTGCTATGCTCTCAGGTATGCGTTCGAAAGATCCAAATACGCAGGTAGGCGCTTGTATTGTAAGCGATGACAATAAAATTCTTTCTATGGGATACAATGGATTTCCGAACGGATGTTCCGATGATGAATTTCCATGGGCGCGGGAGGGCGAGCCACTAGATAGCAAGTATTTTTATTCTACGCATAGTGAATTAAATGCAATATTAAATTATCGGGGCGGCAATTTAGAAGGGGCAAAACTCTACGTTTCTTTGTTTCCTTGTAATGAATGCGCGAAAGCGATTATTCAGGCCGGTATTAAAACAGTTGTATATGACTGTGATAAATATAAAGATACACCGGCCGTAATCGCCTCAAAGAGAATGCTTCATGCCGCCGAAGTCCGCTATTTCCAATATGTCCGTTCAAACCGGGAAATAAAATTCATGGTATAAACTTACAAAATACGATAAATTTAGTGGACAATTTAAAAAAAGACGGCTATAATGAAGTTTATACAGAATATGGAGGCATCACATTGAAATACAAAAAAAGCGTATACCGATCTTTTACCTTGATAACACAATTTGGTATCAGTATGCTAGTACCGATTTTTATCTGCACCTTTATCGGAGTATACATCGGGGAAAAATTCTCCATTCCGATTATCGTGATACCGCTGTTTATTATCGGAGCTTTAGCTGGATTTCGCAATGTCTATCAAATAGCGAAACGAATTTACGAGGACAAGGACGAAAATAAAGAGGAAGATGATTGAAAGAATGTGAGTTCCGTAATAGGTTGTATGTTTTATAAAAATCTATTATGATAAAAGTATGATGTATGTGGGTGTAAAAGATGTTTAAAAGAATGAATGATATTCTGCCTGAATTATTAGTTATAATAATCGTATATGGAATACTTGTCCAATTTATAGGTGTTTGGTTTGTAGAAGATAAACTGCGCTATTCTACAGGGTTGTGGATTGGGATCGCGATCGCACTTGCTATGGCGATCCATATGGCGGCAATTGTATTAGATGCAGTAGATACGATGGCTGAAAAACCGGCGAAAGTCAAAAGCATAACGCATTCTGTGATTCGATATGTACTGGCGGTTGGCATATTTATAATTGTAAACCAGTTTCACCTAGGGAATTTAGTTACAACGTTTTTAGGCGTAATGGGGTTGAAGGTAGCAGCTTATCTTTATCCTTTTACACATAAAGGTAGGATGAAATACAAAGGAAGAGGTGATAAGCCTGCGGATAAGAAATAAGGAACAAGTAAAAGAGGGAAGGAGGTGTGATTGTGGATAATGCAATCCTAATGAGTGCCGGGGCAGATGTTGATTTTATGGTACATGGACTTTTTTCTTATAGGCTGTTTGGAATTGGACCGGAAGTATGGATTACAACAACACATGTATGCGTATTGATTGTAATGCTGATCCTTATCGGTTTTTCTATTGTAGCCAATCGGAAAATAAAACAGGCAGACGAACAGCCCGGAGCTTTTCAAAATATTGTAGAGCTGATTGTAGAAATGCTTGATAATATGGTGCGTACGTCAATGGGCAAAAACAGCAGTAAATTTGTCAACTATATTAGTACCATATTTATTTTCATTCTTGTATGCAATATTTCCGGCTTGTTTGGGCTAAGGCCACCAACGGCTGACTATGGCGTAACGCTACCGCTTGGTCTTATAACATTTAGCCTTATTCACTTTAATAAGTTCAAACACCAAAAGCCAATAGGTGTAATAAAAGGACTTATGGATCCATGGCCAATCTGGATTCCGATTAATATCATCGGAGATCTGGCAGTGCCGATTTCGCTGTCGTTGCGTTTGTTCGCAAATATTTTATCCGGAACGGTAATGATGGCATTAGTTTATGGGCTATTATCAAAAATTGCATATTTTTGGCCCGGCGTACTTCACATATACTTTGATTGCTTCTCGGGCGCAATTCAAACATATGTATTTTGTATGCTGACGATGACATTTGTAACGGATGCAATTGGTGAGAGCTAACGAAAGGCAAATAAAACGCTACACGTTTCGGATGTAAACCTACAATAGGCATAACCTACAATAAGCATAGCCTACAAGTATAGCCTACAATAAGTATAGCCTATTGCTATGTAATGTTATAAACTACTAAATTTATGTATAACAATGAAAAAGGCAAAATTTAAGGAGGAACACATTATGACACAAGTAACAGGACAAGAATTCATTCTAGGATGCTCGGCAATTGGCGCAGGGTTAGCACTTATCGCAGGTATAGGACCTGGTATAGGACAGGGAATTGCAGCAGGACATGCAGCGTCGGCAGTTGGGAGAAACCCAGGTGCAAAATCAGATATCACATCAACGATGCTTTTAGGACAGGCAGTAGCAGAAACAACAGGTCTTTATGGACTGCTTATTGGTATGATCCTACTGTTTGTTAAACCGTTGCTGAACTATTAAGATGCACAAAGAGAACAACAGGAAGGAGGCTAAGCCTTGGAGAGATTATTTGATTTAGATGCCCAGCTTCTTCATGATACCATACTATCGGCACTTGCTATTCTCACGCTATTTACGCTAATGTCCTATTTGCTGTTTAATCCGGCCCGTAAATTATTAAAAAACAGGCAGGATAGAATCGCAAATGACATTGCTGATGCACAAAAAGACAAGCAGGATGCAGCAGAAACGAAAGCCGAGTATCAAGAGAAGTTAAGGAATATTAATAAAGAGGCAGAACAAATCTTAAGCGCAGCCCGTCAAAAGGCAATCAAGAATGAAGCCCGGATTGTGGAAGAGGCTAGACAAGAGGCTGCCCATATCCTTGCGCGTGCCAACGAGGAAGCTCTGCTGGAGAAAAAACGTGTCGTGGATGAAGTGAAACAGGAAATGATAGTGATTGCTTCCCTGATGGCAGGCAAAGTAGTTGCGGCTTCTATCGACACGACGATTCAGGACGTATTGGTAGAACAGACAATAAAGGAAATAGGTGATAGTACATGGCTAAGCTAGTATCCAAAACATATGGGGATGCATTGTTTGAGCTTGCCGTGGAATCTGGTCAGATAGAGGAGATGCTGTCAGAGGTAAAAAGAGTTGCTGCCATCTTGGCAGAAAACGGTGAGCTTTCAAAACTGATGAATCACCCAAAAATCGTAAAAGAAGAAAAAATACAGATTCTTGAAACCGTTTTTAAGGGGCGTATCAGCATGGAGCTGTTAGGCTTGATGCGTTTGATTGCATCGAAGAACCACTACCCGGATATGGAAGCGGTATTTTCACATTTTATTGCTAAAGTAAAAGAATATAAAAATATTGGAATTGCTTATGTAACAGCGGCACTTCCATTAAATGCCGTACAAGAAGAGCAGATAAAACGAAAACTGCTTGCAACGACCAAATACGTAGAGATTGAAATGAACTATACGGTAGATAAAAGGTTGATTGGCGGTATGATAATTCGCATTGGCGATAGGGTTGTTGACAGCAGCGTTAAATCAAAACTGTATGATTTGACGCGTGAATTATCAAAAATACAATTGAAAGTAGGTGAATGCGCACCATGAATTTAAAACCTGAGGAAATAAGTTCAGTCATTAAAGAGCAGATAAAAAGATATGCAGCAGAGCTTGAAGTGTCTGATGTTGGAACGGTTATTCAAGTAGCCGATGGAATTGCGCGTATCCACGGTCTGGAAAATGCGATGCAAGGCGAATTATTGGAATTTCCCGGTGAAGTATATGGAATGGTGTTAAACCTTGAAGAAGATAATGTTGGATCTGTTTTACTGGGAGACAACAGGAATATCAACGAAGGGGACACCGTTAAGACAACGGGAAGAGTGGTAGAAGTTCCAGTTGGAGATGCCTTGACAGGTCGTGTAGTAAATGCGCTCGGGCAGCCTATTGATGGGAAAGGGCCAATTGAAACCAGCAAATTTCGGCAAATAGAAAGAGTGGCATCCGGTGTTATTGCACGTCAATCTGTAGATACACCATTGCAGACCGGTTTAAAAACCATTGACTCGATGGTTCCAATCGGAAGAGGCCAGCGTGAATTAATTATCGGAGATCGCCAGACAGGCAAGACTGCGATTGCAATTGATACGATTATCAACCAAAAAGGGCAAGGGGTAAAATGCATTTATGTCGCAATCGGGCAGAAATCGTCTACCGTTGCTACCATTGTAAAAACATTAGAAGAATTTGGCGCAATGGCATATACGACGGTTGTAGCCTCAACAGCAAGCGAATTGGCTCCTTTACAGTATATTGCACCATATTCTGGCTGTACCATTGGGGAAGAATGGATGGAAAACGGAGAGGATGTCCTTGTTATCTATGATGATTTAAGTAAACATGCGGCGGCATACCGTACACTTTCCTTACTGCTAAGGCGTCCGCCGGGTCGTGAAGCCTATCCAGGCGATGTTTTCTACCTGCATTCTAGATTGTTGGAGCGTGCGGCAAGGCTTTCCGAGAAATTAGGCGGTGGATCTTTAACGGCACTTCCTATCATAGAAACGCAGGCAGGGGATATTTCAGCATATATACCTACGAATGTAATTTCTATAACAGATGGTCAGATCTTTCTGGAGACAGAAATGTTTAATGCAGGCTTTCGGCCGGCTGTAAATCCGGGATTGTCAGTTTCCCGTGTTGGGGGTTCCGCACAGATTAAGGCGATGAAGAAAATTGCGGCACCGATTCGTGTTGAATTGGCACAATATCGTGAATTAGCGGCATTTGCCCAGTTTGGCTCTGAACTTGATGCAGATACAACGGAAAAGCTTGCACAAGGGGAAAGAATCCGTGAAATTTTGAAACAGCCACAGTATCAGCCGATGCCGGTAGAATATCAGGTTTTGATTATTTATGCGGCAACCAATAAATATCTGATATCCATACAAGTCGATGCTATTTTACGATTTGAGGCTGCGTTATTTGAATTGATTGATACGAAATATCCGGAAATTGTAGAGGCGATCCGTGCGGATAAAGAGATCAAACCGGAAACGGAAGAGAAGCTTATAAAAGCAATTGAGGAATGTAAAGAAACATTTGAAAGCAGAAAACAAGCAAGGCTAAGTAAGGGGTGATTTGAATGGCCTCGATGAGGGACATAAAGCGAAGGAAAGTAAGTATACAAAGTACGCAGCAAATCACGAACGCCATGAAACTGGTAGCTACGGTAAAACTGCAAAAAGCAAGGATTCATGCAGAAGAAGCAGGCCCTTATTTTAGTTATATGTATCGGACTGTAACCTCGCTTTTAGCAAGGTCCGGCTCTATCGACCACCCATACTTACAGCCGGGGACTTCCAACAAAAAGGCAGTCATTGTCATTACCTCTAACAAAGGTTTGGCTGGCGGATATAACTCCAATATAACGAAACTGCTGACAAATGGGGATATACCAATCGAGGATGTCGAGGTCTATGCAATTGGCCGAAAAGGGAAAGAAAGCCTTGCACGAAAAGGATACCACATACAGGCAGATTATTCAGATGTAATAGACAATCCTACTTATGCAAATGCACAATCAATTTGTGCAGAAGTGCTTGAAAAATTTACGGATGGGGAAATCGGAGAAATTTATCTTGCATATACTCATTTTAAGAATACGGTGAGCCATGTGCCGACTTTAATGAAATTGTTGCCTGTCGAATTTGGAGAGGAAGAAGAAACCGAAAGCACCAAAAGTGATGCGCTTATGAATTATGAGCCAAGCGAAGAAGAGGCATTGGCACTGATTATACCAAAATACGTAGCAAGCCTTTTTTATGGAGCATTTGTAGAAGCAGTTGCCAGTGAAAATGCTGCAAGAATGCAGGCAATGGATTCGGCAACAAGCAATGCAGAAGATATGATAAGTGATTTGACGTTAAAATATAATAGGGCACGGCAGAGCAGCATTACACAGGAACTGACAGAAATTATTGCCGGAGCAGAAGCAATATCATAGAAAAAATGAGGCATCACAGTCAAAGGAAACACCATAGTCACTAGGCGAAACAAGATCTTGCCAAGTGTTTAATGCGAATTGTCTGGATGTACTTTCACACTAGGCTCGGAAAAGACCTCGCCAAGTGTTCAATGCAAAAAGGAGTGAGATGATGGCAGATAATAATATAGGTAAAATCACTCAGATTATTGGAGCTGTTTTGGATATTAAATATTCCGAAGGCATGCTGCCGGAAATCAATGAAGCTATTAGGATTGACCTTTCAGAGGGGAAAAAACTAGTGGTTGAGGTTTCACAACATCTGGGTGATGATACGGTAAGATGTATTGCCATGGGTCCTACGGACGGATTGGTGCGCGGTATGAAAGCAATCGCGACCGGTGCACCAATCATGGTTCCAGTGGGTGAAAAGACACTGGGACGTATGTTCAACGTTTTAGGGGAACCCATTGATGAAATAGATGCGCCAACAGAAATTTCATATATGCCGATACACAGAAAGGCACCAACGTTTGAAGAGCAGGCAACTTCTACTGAAATGTTGGAAACAGGGATCAAGGTAGTTGACTTGCTTTGTCCCTATCAAAGAGGTGGTAAGATTGGACTGTTTGGTGGTGCAGGTGTAGGTAAGACCGTACTGATTCAAGAATTAATCCACAACATCGCAACGGAACATGGTGGATACTCTGTATTTACCGGTGTTGGGGAACGTACGCGTGAAGGGAATGACCTTTACTATGAAATGAAAGAATCCGGCGTTATTGATAAAACGTGTATGGTGTTTGGGCAGATGAACGAACCACCTGGTGCTCGTATGCGTGTTGGATTGACGGGCCTTACCATGGCAGAATATTTCCGTGATAAAGGAGGCAAGGATGTATTATTATTTATTGATAATATTTTCCGTTTCACACAGGCAGGTTCTGAAGTATCTGCTTTGTTAGGACGTATGCCCTCCGCCGTTGGCTATCAGCCGACCTTACAGACAGAAATGGGTGCTTTACAGGAACGTATTACATCGACAAAAAATGGTTCTATCACATCGGTTCAGGCTATTTATGTACCTGCCGATGATTTAACTGACCCGGCGCCGGCTACAACGTTTGCCCATTTAGATGCAACAACCGTATTATCCCGTGCGATTTCCGAACTTGGAATTTATCCGGCAGTAGACCCACTAGAATCATCTTCACGTATCCTAGATCCTCGTATTGTAGGGCAGGAACATTTTGAAGTGGCCAGAGGGGTACAGGAAATTTTACAGTCTTATAAGGAATTGCAGGATATTATTGCAATCCTTGGCATGGACGAGCTTTCCGAAGACGATAAACTGGTTGTAAACCGTGCAAGAAAGATTCAAAGATACTTGTCCCAGCCGTTTTTCGTTGCTACACAGTTTACGGGCTTGGATGGAAAATATGTACCAATTGCAGAGACCCTTCGTGGCTTTAAAGAGATTCTGGAAGGAAAACATGATGATGTACCGGAAAGCTATTTCTTGAATGCTGGAAGCATTGATGAAGTACGTGCCCGTCTTAAGTAAGGGGTGATGTGATGGCAGATGAAAATAAAATTTTTCAAGTAGAAATTATAACCCCTGACCGAGTATTTTATGAGGGTAATGCAGAAATGATTGAATTTACAGCCGTAGATGGAGAAATTGGTGTCTATAAAAATCATATTCCCCTTACAACTGTAATAGCACCGGGAATTCTTACGATAACAGAACCAGAAGGCAAGAAAAAGGCCGCACTCCATGCCGGATTTGTTGAAATCTTACCAGATAAAGCTACGATTCTTGCCGAAGTTGCAGAGTGGCCGGATGAGATCGATGTAAAAAGGGCACAAGAGGCAAAAGAACGTGCAGAAAAAAACTTAGCCGGAAACCATCCATCGGAAATAGATATGGAGAGAGCAGATATTGCACTAAAAAAAGCAATCGTTCGCATTAATGCAGTGAAATAGCTGTATAAAAAAGTAGCGAACGAAAGGAAATTGAATACGGCTACGGATTAGGAAAAGAAACAGTACACATAGCAGAAAAAAGTGTACTGTTTCTTTTTTGATTTTAAAATAAAGAGTTGCTCCATGCAAAATCAGGGAATTTCTTTGACGTAAAATCAAGGCTTTATTAATTGGTCTATGACTTTTATTGCGTTTTCTATATCAAAAGTCAAAATATCCCCTTCGATTTCTTCTAGTGCATCTTTATCATCGGGCGCAAGGTTTAGTTGCCCTATTTTTGCGACTAGTTCATCTGCATGGGCAATGTCGTCTGTTACCAGCGCATCTTTTAATGCAAGTAAATCTTCTTCGTGGAGTGGCTCAAAGTCGGAATCCAAATCAGATTTAGAATCAGATTCTAAACCAGGATCCGGTAAAAGTGAACCGTTTATGCTATCGGATAGTTTTTTAAGCTCTTCTAAAAATACGCCAAGCTTTTCACTTATCGTTCTCCTGTCACCGCCCTTGCCGGCAAACTCAAGTTCTTTTGCTAGTTCTGACACAAAATTGGATCCAATGCTTGCCGCTGCACTTTTTAGTGCATGGGCATGTGTCGCAAATAATAGCAAATCGGTATCTTCGTCAAGTACGATACTATGCATAAACTCCATGCGCTTTTGTGCATCTTGTGAAAACAGTTTCAATATATCAATATAGTTTGCTTCTTTGCCTCCGGTCATCATAATCCCACGGTCAACATCTGTTTTATAGATGTCTGGAAGTGTACGATTTGCATCAGCCGCATCTTGCAATGCGGTGCTTGATTTTAGTCGCTGTTCTTTTGGAATCCACCGCTCTAGGATTTCATTTAGCTTATGTAGTTCAATGGGTTTGGCAAGATAATCGCTAAACCCGTTAGCGAGAAACATCTCACGCATCCCTGTAACGGCGTTCGCTGTCAAGGCAATAATCGGAAGGCTTTTAAAATAGTCGCCGTCCATGGAACGGATTAGCACTGTGGCCTCAATTCCATCCATGTCAGGCATCATATGATCCATAAATATGATATCAAAGTGGTTCTTTTCCAGTAGTTTGAGTGCTTCCGCACCACTTAGGCAAACGCTGACTTTAAGTTGGTAGGGTGCAAAAAGTCCTTTTGCCACCTTTAGGTTCGTTGTCATATCATCCACGACAAGTACACTGATTGATGGGGCGATAAAGTGGATTTGATAGGTATCATGAAACTTTCCGGTAACGACACCGTTTAATACATTGGCTACCGGTATGGCAAATGCAGGACATACGATACGGCTGACATCAAGCCCAAAAGATTCCCCTACCTCAAGCAGTACGACGAGTGTCGTTTTAAGCTTGTTTGATTCTACTAATTTAAGCGCCTGAATCGTTACATCAGCGGATGAAAAGGCAAAGTCATAGTCGCCACTTAGGAGCTGTTGCAAAAACGCATCCGCTGTGTGCGACTGCGTGGTCTTAACACCAAGGCGGTTTAATGTATATGCAAGGGAATCAGCATACAAAACCCTCTTTTCGTGGAATAGAACCTGCTTATCCGCTGCGTTTAAAACGGAAGCTAATTTTTCTTCAGCTGGAGAATATTCTTGCTTGAGGGTGGCAGTGAAAATAGAACCTGAGCCATATTCGCTTGATACTGTAATTTCCCCACCCATAGCCTGGCAGAGACTTTGTGTAATGGAGAGGCCTAGCCCCGTACCCACAACCGCTTTATTGCTATTCGCATCTACGCGGACAAATTCTTCAAAGAGGAGTTTTATATCTTCTTCTTTAATGCCCAACCCACTGTCTTCGACTATAAATTTAAAAATTGCGCTATTGTTGTCTATAAAATCCGCTGTAATTGTCATCTTAATGAAACCTTCGCGCGTGTATTTTACGGCGTTGCTAAGGATATTGGTAAGAACCTGCCTCATTCGGACTTCATCGCCGATCACGTGGTTTGGTATATTCGGGTCAACATTTACGATGAAAAGGATTGGTTTTTCCTCTAAGCGTACTTTTATAAGGTTTACCACGTCATTAAGCAAAGAGGCGAACAGGTAGGGTACACTGGCTATTTGAAGATTGCCTGACTCAATTTTTGAAAAATCAAGAATGTCATTTATAATAGAGAGGAGGTTTGCGCTGGCAGTCCTTATATCTAGTATGTAATCTTCAACGAGAGGGGAGGAATTCTCCCTTAGTGCAAGCTCGCTCATTCCTACGATGGCATTCATGGGCGTGCGTATTTCATGGCTCATGTTCGACAAAAAACTGCTCTTAGCAGAGACGGCCGCAAGGGCCTCTTCCTTGGCAATGACTAAAGAATCTGTCAATTGATGTTGCAAAATAGCGGAAATGATCAAAACACCACAAGTACTTAGAAGGGCGAGTTCTTCGTCTGTACAGATGATCTGCATGGGACTGGTAAAAGTTAAAAATCCCCAGAAATTTCCCCGGAGGATTAAGGGGATGGCAAGGAACGCTTCCACATCCCTATGGAATACGTCCGGAAAAAATTCTGCCTTAGATAGGTGGAGGATTTGTCCCTTTGATAATAGTTGTAGCCATTCATTTGGCCAGTTGCCACGTGTTAGATAAGCGGAAATATCCTGTTCCTGTATGGGAGACCAGAATGCTACGCATATGGTCTTTTCCAGTTCTATTTTCCACAAAGCACAGATACCACTTTGAAAAGCATTTGCTAAAGTTTCCAAGGAATTCACAATTATTTGGGAAAAATCCGTGATGTTGGTGGCTAGCAAATTTTCCCCAAGTGTATGTATGATGGATAAATACGACACTACCCGATCATGCTCTTTCAGGAGATCATCGCGTGATTTAAAGACGCAGTTGTTTGGGATGTTGGTATGGTTGGCAATTTTGATGGCCATGTCCCGGCAGGTATCAGACCCACATGCGGCACAGTTGATGTTTTGTTTTTCGTAGGAGTCTTTGCCTAAAAGCCGAAATGCATATGTAATCTCTGCCTCTGTCGGTTGTGTAGAATTTGATGAAATAGGTACATACTTGCAGAAGAAGTCTGCTAAATCAAGGGTTTTGTCAAATTCTTCATACAAGGCCTGGTGACGAGAGAAATCAAACCCTTTGCTCGACTCTCGGATCACATTCGTGGTGGCTTGCATATGAAAAAACCCTTTGTCCTGCTGGCAGCCGAAACCGACATTGCAGCCTCGTTCACAGCTTAGGACATCGAAAATAGCAGGCAAGAGAGCAGGATCTGTATGGGCATATTCTTCCAAATAGCGGTAAGCATCGGCTCCTTCGGCACGTTCTATCCATAGAGGGCGCTCCATAAAAAAATCCATATTTTCTTTAAAACCGCCGGGAGCGCACAAAATCACTCCAAGGGAAGCATCTACATGGTCGAATTCGGTTTGTTCTTCCGGTAATGTGAGGTGATGCATGTCGATGTAGTCTAGCAGATGTGAAAATGTAACATTATATTGGAGCAGTCCCGTTTTGTCAAATTCAGTGGATTTTGACGCACAGGGCGACAAGGCGGCAAGGCGTCCCGTGATGCCCTTGTATTTGGTCATGTAGATGGCGGTGGCACTCATGGGGCTATGGATGGGTGACAGGTAGTCTAAAAGTTCATGTCGGTGCAGTTCGCAGTAAGATACGATGGATGGGCAGGAGGGGGTAATCAAAGGCCCCGGATTCGCTTGTTCTAAATAGCGTAAATGAGCCCAGACATGAATATCTGCACCAAAGGACGCATCATATATATTTTGTATACCTAACCGGCGAAATAAAGTGAGCAGATTTTTCCAGTTTGGGATATTTGTCTTTAAGGAGGGAGCGGCAATGATGGAAATGGGGACGCCTGCGGCTAAATCTTCAAAAAAGGTCTGCGTGTCGTCCAGAAAATATCTGGCATCATGCTTGCACACTGCGATACAAGAACCACAAGCGATGCAGTGATCGTAGTCTATGCGAAGCTTGATGACGCTATTTTCGTCTATATGGATGGGATTGGCCATTTGCGTGGGGCATTCTCTGATACAACGGTTACATCCGACACATTTGTCCAAATCAAAATTGATGACATTTTTCATAAATCCTCCTTGCAGATGGCGACATATATTTATCAGTATACCAAATCCTCAGAAGATTGTAAATAATCGCGCAGCACTTTCCAGGATAACCATATAAAAAGTTATTCTAACCAACCCCCTACCGGTCATCTTCTGATTTGAAATAAAATTGAATCAGAGTGAGTTAAGTTGATAAACACCTAATCGAAAGAAGCGGGTTAAAGAAAAAACAGCAGAAATTGTCTGAAAACGGAAGGAAAGCGCTGTCCAAGACAACGCTTTTGGGGGGGAATAAATTTATGGAATGTTACTTATGATGTCTATTAGGTGCAGACATCATCAATCTATAATAAAGGTAATTGTTGTTAGTCGAAGCCAAAAGATGTGTACACTTCCTGTAAACGTTTCTCTCAACTTCTTTTAATATATTTAGTATAAAGTAGAGATATGTGCAAAGTATGGACATTTTCTTAAAGAACAATAAATAAATCAAAAGAATTTATAAAAACAATATAAATAAATTTTTAGTTTTTTTAAATCGGCAAACGTACCTTGGATTGTTTTTTTCCTTTTAACCAAAACCATTTACACTTGTGTAAAAAAGTGATACAATTTTCCTAGATTAACATATGTTCGGATGTACCAATAACCTCTAAGCTAACTACTAGTAAGCCAGAGGAATCCTTAGAAGCATTTAAATTTTAAGGAAAAGGAGTATTGTAAAATGATATCGGAAAATGCATTCAAAGTGAAAATGTCCCCATCTATTTCCTTAAAAATACGGATTATTTTGATGATTTTAGTGAGCGTCACAGTTGCCTCTTTGCTGCTGACGCTATTAGCCATTTCCAATTTAAACGCTCTATCTTATAATTCCGCACTCAGCAAATGTGAGAGTATCATGGAATTAGTTTCTGCCTCTGTAGATCGCGAGAAGTTGGCGGTGACAATAGATGGGGGTGAGCAGTCCCCTTATCTAGAAGAGTTGCGCAAAAACCTATTTGCATTAAAAGAAGGGGCGAATCTTGCCTATCTTTATGTGGTCAGTGATGCGCAGACAGATGTAAAGTCTATTTTAGATGCCAGCTATGAACCGGGGAGTGATGGATATGTACCTTTTGGAGTGCTGGAAACCAAGGAAATCTACGCGGATATCGATGATGCGTTTATTTCGGGGAATAAAGTATTTACGAGTGTCTATAAGATGAACAACGAGGCAACCGGAGCTTTGCAGCAGCTAGTTTCTGTGTACCTTCCAATAAAAAATGCACAAGGCGGTGTGATTGCTGTATTAGGCGGAGATGTGGACGTTACGACGGATATGGCATTTCTAGAAACAACGAAAAATGCATTCATACGGGCATGTATTGTACTGGACCTTGTCTTTTTGGCTTTGGCACTGGTTTTGTGTATGATTATGTTTTCCCCCCTGTCAAAGCTTGTTAAGAACATTGAACGTTATGCGAAGGGCGATTTTACGGTAGCGTATAAATATTACAAGAAAAATGAAATTGGGAAAATCAACGAGGCATTGGCATATTTGGTGCATAACCTAAAAGGAATGATTTCCGTAATCAAAGACGTTTCGAATGAGGTGGAAACAATATCTGATGTGCTACGTACAGACACCGCACAGATATCCGAAACAGTGGAAGGCATCGGCATTGCGATTAATGATATGGCCAATGCAGCCAATGAGCAGGCGGACAATACGGAGAATGGCATGTCTGGTGTGGAGGCATTGGGAAACAGTATTCAATGTAACCATACCAATTTGAAAAACCTTACAACAAATTTGGGCGAGGTGGAAGAGGCTCAAAAAGCAGGGAATAATGCTGTTGGGAACTTGAGCAGCCAAGCAGGGAGCATCAACTTGACCATACAGAAAATACATGCCGACATGCAGCAGACGGGAGAGAGTGTAGAACAGATTGGAGTGGCAGGGATAACGATCCAAAATATTGCGGCACAAACGAACCTATTGGCATTAAACGCCTCCATAGAGGCAGCAAGGGCGGGAGAAGCCGGATTGGGATTTGCCATAGTGGCAGAGGAAATTAGAAACCTGTCTGAGCAGTCTTCCACTTCTGCAGAGGAAATCAGCGCAGTCATTAAATTGCTTATTAAAAATACCGACAATATGCTAGGTACCATGCAGCAGTTGAATAAAATTATGCAGGCACAACAAAAAAATGTAGATGTAACAGGGGAAACATTTCAAACAATTGAGGAGGCGGTAGGCGCTACAAAAAATGCCCTTGCCTCATTGAATGCATCTTCAAAAGAGCTTGAAACAACCGAAGGAAGCATGGCGAAAGTCTTTCGAAACATTGACAAACATGCGACTGAAAATGCTTCTGCGACACAAGAAATTTCAGCCTCGATGGAAGAGCAGACTGCTATTTTGAGTGGGCTATCCGAACGGGCAGATAAATTATTCGCCACTACGCAAAAATTGGAGGAATCCTTAACGGTATTCCAATTTTAATGGAAGAAATGAACGAAAGTTCATGGAATTTATAGCTAAGAAACAAGGCAACCAATCAAAAACAGATCTAGAATCGGAGGCAAAAGAAAATGGAAAAATCAAAAGTATACTTTACAACGTTTAAGGCATCATTTACAGAGAATCTGCCACAGAAATTTCGTCGATTAATTAACACAGCCGGAATAAATGAAATTGATTTTAAAGACAAATACACAGCTATTAAAATTCATTTTGGAGAGCTTGGAAACCTTGCTTTTTTAAGGCCAAACTATGCAAAGGTAGTCGTAGATGCAATAAAAGAAAATGGTGGCAAGACATTTTTAACGGACTGCAATACCTTGTATGTAGGGAGTAGGAAAAATGCGTTAGATCACCTGGATACTGCTTATACAAACGGCTTTAGCCCATTTTCCACAGGATGCCATGTTATTATTGCAGATGGGCTAAAGGGAACAGACGAGGCTCTCGTACCGGTTGCCGGGGAGTATATAAAAGAAGCTAAAATAGGTCGCGCTATTATGGATGCGGATATTTTTATTTCATTGACACATTTTAAAGGACATGAGGCTACCGGCTTTGGTGGGGCGTTAAAGAATATTGGAATGGGCAGTGGCTCTAGGGCAGGTAAAATGGAAATGCACAGTGAGGGGAAACCAAATGTAGATGCAGAGGCATGTATTGGATGTGGTGCCTGTGTTAAGACATGCGCACATAGTGCCATTACGATAGAAAATCGAAAAGCCGCTATAGACCATAACCGCTGCGTAGGTTGTGGAAGATGTATTGGCGTCTGTCCAAAAGATGCAGTAAGCCCACCTTGGGATGAATCAAATGATGTTTTAAACCGTAAAATTGCAGAATATAGCTTGGCAATCTGTCAGGATAAACCACATTTTCATATTACCGTGGTATGCGATGTTTCCCCAAATTGCGATTGCCATTATGAAAATGATATACCAATTATCCCAAATGTAGGGATGTTCGCCTCTTTTGATCCGGTAGCTCTTGATATGGCATGTGTAGATGCATGCAATAAACAACCGGTAGTTCCGGGAAGCTTGATAGGTGGCCATAAAGGCGAGGAGCATAGCCATGGGGAAAACCAAGATCGTTTTCATATGGCACATGCGGATACAAATTGGAGATCCTGTGTAGAGCATGGAGAGAAAATCGGATTGGGCACGATGGCATATGAGCTGGTAGAAATATAAGGGTAAAATGATAGAAATAAAAGAATGTTCCATAGTAAGGCGGGCTGGCTTGTATGGCCTTGCCTTATTATTTTACTGCGATTGCATCACATAAGAATATAAAAAAACGCCCAGAGCAGTATCTCGCTTTGGATGTTTTTTAATGAGCAGAGTAAATGGGGGAAAACTAAGGCATTGGCCATAGGTAACTTTAAATTGAGAAACTTGGCAAATTGATGTAACAGGCATCTGAAGGTGTGGGAGGAAGAAGATGGAAGAAATAATTTTGGAAGTTAAAAATCTACAGAAATGCTATGCGGATTTTCAATTAAGGGAAATTGATTTTGCGCTTTTAAAAGGTTCCATTACAGGATTTATCGGCCAAAATGGAGCTGGGAAGTCCACGACTATAAAATGTATCATGCAGCTAGTAAAACCCGATCAGGGGACAGTTACATTCAGGGGGAACAGAATCAGTGGAAAAGATAGGATATCGTATTTATCCTCAGAACTGGAGCTTTATCCAGATGAAAGACTTGCATCCATTACCGGCTTTATAAAGAAGGCGTTTAAAGGGCGCTGGAACAGCACCAAATACCTATATTATACCAATGCCATATTCAAACTGGATGAGCGCCGGAAATTTAAGGAGCTTTCTTCCGGCAGCAAGGTAAAATATCTAATTGCGCTGGAGCTGTCAAAAGAGCCGGAACTGATTCTGTTCGATGAGCCGACGTCCGGTTTGGATCCGGTTGTTCGTAATGATATTCTGGATATCCTAAAAGAGCTTGCATCAAACGAAAAGGTAACGGTTTTCTTTTCTTCCCATATTACGGAGGATATCGAAAAAATAGCAGACAAGGTAATTTATATCGACAATGGCAAGATTATATTATGCGGGCAAAAAAGCGAAATAAATAAAAGGTTCGTAAAAATCCATCTATCGGAAATAGGCGAGTTGGAAGACAGGCAAAGGGACATCATTATTGAGCATGGAACCCTAAAAAATGAAAGCTATCGGATAGATAGGAATTTAATTACAGGGAATATAGGCTGTAAATTTTCTCCTATCCCATTAGACGAGGTGCTCTTGATGATGAAGGAGGCTAAAAATGTTTGATTTAATCGTGAAAGACTTCAAGTTTACCAGGAAACCTATATGGCTAACAATTGTCTACTGCTTGGCGATCCCGCCACTGCTGGTTTTGGATGGTGGGACGAAACTATACTTTGCAAGCTTCTTTATCCCGTATTTTACGGTGTCTATGGTAGTGGGGAAAATATGTGCGATAGAAGACACGGCAAGTATGCGGACGGTTATAAAACTGCTGCCATATAGCAGCCATACGAAAATAGCGGCGAGGTATTTCTTTATGCTTGCCCTGCTGTCTGCAACGATGTCCTATTTAGTAGTTGTGCAGTATGTATTTTTCGAGTCGGGGACATTAAAGGGATTGATAAAAGATAATTTTATATTGGCAATCGTATATGCATGCTATTTTTCTATCTATCTGCTCCTTTACTATTCCTTCGGGTATCTAGTGGCGCAGAACAGTATCTACGTCTGCATAGGGATCGCATTTATTGGGACATTGCTATATGAAAAAACTGATTTGAATATAGATTTTCAAGATTTGCTAAGTGGCAGGTATTATGTGCCACTGGCTATTTTCGGAGTTGGTATTATTTTTCTAATGTTTACTGTATCTTGTGTTGGCGTAAACAAAAGAGATTTAATATAGGAAATCTTAGGCAATTGTGAAGCTGAATGGAACGATGTAGTGGATAGCATGGTTCCAAAGATAGAGGTAAGGGTAGATCCCGTACATCTTTTCAAAGGCATTGAGGACTATATGCTGTGGTTTAATAAATATTTAATGACTGTCTGATGAATCAAGAGGGGGTGGCTAGACATGAAAAAGAAAAAGAGAGATTTACGATTAGTGCCAATTATAAGTACAATCGGATTTGCATGGATAACTTACGATGCAGGATGGTACAGCGATATCTATGCTTTTATTTTAGGTATAGCCGCTTATTTTATAGCAATGTCGATCTTATGCTTTTTAAAGTTTAAATATTGGAAATAGTAGCTTATAATGCAACATGTTTTTCATGGTCAAAAAGTATTGCTGGCATCTATTTTACAGGAGGGAGAATTGTTTTGAAACATAAGAAGTTTGGAAAGGCATTAAGGGTTATGATCTTATTTTACAAGAGAGAGAATTGTTTTGAAATATAAGAGGTATGGAAAGGCATTGGGGATTACGATCTTATATATTCTGGTCAGAACCAATGAAAGAAGAACCTTAAATGTGAATTTTTTAGTTGGTGAATAATTTTTCATGATACAATAGGAAAAATGGTACTTTCACCGTGCAAAGCTCTGAAATTTGGCACTATTTCAACTGGACTCTAACTGAAAATTATGTAATAATATAGTTTATCAGAAGTTATTATAATGAATGGGGCATTGATCCGAAACTGACAGGAGGAGGCTTATATGTTAGAGCAAAATTATTATGACAGGGCCAGTGAAATTATGGAGCTATATGGCAAAAAACCGGCTTCGCTTATTCCGATTATCCAAGATATTCAAAGTGAATATCGATATCTACCACCGGAACTTCTTTCCTTTGTAGCGAAAGGAATAGGCGTGCATGAAGCAAAAGCATATAGTGTTGCCACGTTTTATGAAAATTTTTCATTTGAACCAAAAGGAAAGTATGTAATAAAGGTCTGTGACGGAACCGCCTGTCATGTGCGAAAATCCATTCCTATTTTAGACAGATTAAGACAAGATTTAGGCCTGTCTAAGCAAAAAGTTACAACGGACGATATGATATTTACGCTTGAAACGGTATCGTGCCTAGGTGCTTGTGGACTTGCCCCGGTTCTAACAATAAATGAAAAGGTATATCCTGCAATGGCACCAGATACGGCAGCTGCATTAATAGCGGGGCTACGCAAGGAGGCTGACGGAGAATGCGCGACATAATTTCAAATAGAATCAATTCGGCGACGGAACTTGATGTAGCAAAAGACAGGGCAAAATTAGCGATAAAGAATAGCAAGTGTAGAATTCTTATTTGTGCAGGCACAGGATGTATTGCAGGCGGTTCCACGCAGATATATGAAAAAATGAAAGAACGATCGGAAAACACAGGTATAGACATTGTTTTTGGAAAAGAAGTAGCACATGATACAAGTAAAGGCACTCCAATCACAGTTAAAAAGAGCGGATGCCATGGATTTTGTGAAATGGGGCCCCTTATGAGGATTGAACCTCAAGGCTTTCTTTATACAAAAGTAAAGCCGGAGGATTGTGAAGAGATTTTTAACGAAACAATTCTAAAAGGGAAGATAATAGAAAGGCTTTTGTATAGCCAAGATGGAAAATATTATGAGAAGCAAGATGAGATTCCATTTTATAAGAAACAAACACGAGAAGTTTTAGAAAATTGTGGACAAATTGATGCGGAGCATGTAGAGGAATATCTTGCAAATGATGGATATCAAGCGATCAAAAAAGCATTGGCCACGATGACGCCACAAGAAGTTGTCCTTGCGGTTAGCGATGCGAATCTTCGTGGCCGTGGAGGCGGTGGTTTCCAGACAGGATATAAGTGGTCACAGGTTTTAAGGCAAGCAGAAAAAACGAAGTACATTGTTTGCAATGGAGATGAGGGCGATCCGGGCGCATTCATGGATCGGAGCGTTATGGAAGGCGACCCACACAAGATGATAGAGGGGATGATGGTTGCGGCATATGCAGTAGGCGCCGCCGAGGGCTATATTTATGTTCGTGCGGAGTACCCCCTTGCGATTAGCCGTTTGAAACTTGCCATCGTACAAGCAGAAGAAATAGGACTACTTGGCGATCATATCCTTGGAACAGATTTTTCCTTTCGACTACATATCAACCGCGGTGCCGGTGCATTTGTTTGCGGTGAAGGCAGTGCCCTTACCGCTTCGATTGAGGGGAATCGTGGAATGCCACGTGTGAAGCCACCTCGTACGGTAGAACAGGGGCTATTTGGAAAACCGACGGTTTTAAATAACGTAGAAACATTTGCAAATGTACCAAAAATCATTCTAAATGGGGCGACATGGTATCAAGGGATTGGTCCTAAGAATAGTCCGGGAACAAAGGCCTTTGCCTTGACAGGAAGCGTTAAAAATACGGGGTTAATAGAGGTGCCGATGGGCACTACTCTGAAAGAAGTAATATTTGATATCGGTGGCGGGATAAAAGGAGATGGTGAATTTAAGGCAGTTCAAATAGGAGGTCCATCCGGCGGGTGTTTAACAAAAGAGCACCTTGACATACATCTTGACTTTGATTCGCTTAAGAAAATGGGTGCAATGATTGGCTCGGGCGGACTTGTTGTAATGGATAGCAATACATGTATGGTCGAAGTGGCAAGATTTTTTATGAATTTTACGCAAAATGAAAGCTGTGGAAAGTGCGTACCTTGCCGTGAGGGTACAAAGCGGATGCTTGAGATATTAGAGCGCATCGTATCCGGAAAAGGTGTGTTAGAAGATTTGGATATGCTAGAAGAGCTGGCATCGACAATTACGGATACGGCACTTTGTGGTCTTGGAAAAAGTGCGGCGCTTCCGGTCATGAGTACATTGAAATTATTTAAGGAAGAATATCTTTTACATGTCGTAGACAAAAAATGTGAATCCGGAACTTGTACTGCACTTAGAAAATACACTATTTCAGAAGAAAAATGCAAGGGATGTTCAAAATGTGCAAGGAATTGTCCGGTCTGCGCCATTTCAGGGAAAATCAAAGAACCATATGTGATTGACCAAAGCTTATGCATCAAATGCGGTGCCTGCGAATCGGCCTGTCCATTTAAAGCGATCTTGGTAGCATAACATAATGTAGCTTATCAGAAATTGCAGCGCAAATTCTGATAGAAAGGGATAAGCAACAATTCAGTACACTTGTTCTAGAAATATCTTCGCTCAATTGCTTATGTTCTTTGTTTATAGACCCTAATTTTGAGGATATAGCCAATTTGTGCTTTTGAAAATTGGCTGTGAGGAGATATACGACTGAATCGTTGCAGGAATAAAAACCATGGGATATATTACAATTAATAATAGAAAAGTTCCTTTTGATGACGAGAAGAACTTGCTCCAAGTAATTCGAAACTCAGGAATAAATCTTCCTACATTTTGCTATCATTCGGAGCTGTCTACATATGGTGCGTGCCGTATGTGTGTAGTCGAAGATGAGCGTGGCCACACGTTTGCCTCATGTTCGGAAACACCGTGTGATGGCATGGTGATTTATACAAATACACCGAAGCTACAGCATCACCGCAAAATGATTGTGGAGCTTTTGCTTTCCTCCCATTGCAGAGATTGTACTACTTGTAGGAAAAGTGGATATTGTACGCTTCAACAACTTGCAAAACAGCTTGGAATTGGAGAAGTTCGTTTTGAAAATAATAAAAAGGTATTGCCTTTGGATACCAGCTCACCATGTATCGTCAGAGATCCCAACAAATGTATTTTATGTGGAGACTGTGTACGTACTTGTGAAGAAACACAAGGGATTGGCGTTTTGGATTTTGTACACCGTGGCTCCGATATGCAAGTTGCCCCGGCCTTTGAAAAACAAATGGTATATACGAATTGCGTAGGTTGCGGACAATGCCGTGTGGTCTGTCCAACGGGCGCAATCACGATTCAAACATACGTTCATGAAATTTGGAAATTAATTGCAGATAAAGAGGTAAGGGTTGTAGTGCAAATAGCACCGGCTGTACGCGTGGCAGTTGGCGACCAGTTTGGTATTCCAAAGGGTGAAAATTCTCTGGCAAAATTAGTTACAGCACTTCGCTACATGGGATTTGACGACATCTATGACACGAATTTTGGTGCGGACATGACCGTGATGGAGGAATCTAAGGAACTGGTTGAAAGGCTTAAAAGCAATGAAAACCTTCCTCTATTTACATCATGCTGTCCGGGGTGGGTTAAGTTCTTAGAAAATGAATATCCGGATATGACATCACATCTGTCAACTTGCAAGTCCCCCATGCAGATGTTTGGGGCATTAATCAAAGAGGAAGCAAAAGGCAATACGACCGTTGACGTGGCTACTGATACAAACGAAAGCAGGCAAAAAAGAACAGCCGTAGTTGCAATTATGCCATGCACAGCAAAAAAAGGCGAAATACTTCGTCCGGAAAATGCGGTTGATGGAATCGCAGATGTAGACTATGTACTTACGACAGCGGAAATCACGCGTATGATCAAAGAGGCGGGAATAGACCTTGCAAGTATAGAGGGCCAGGCGCCGGATATGCCGTTTGGGCTCTCCTCAGGTGCTGGTGCAATCTTTGGTACAACTGGTGGCGTAACGGAAGCGGTACTTCGCTGCCTTCAAGAAAAGCATAAGAAAGAGGCAGTTGACGAAATAAAACTTGTGGGGATTCGAGGAGATAAAGATATAAAAGAGGCAACCGTTCATCTGGGGGAAAGAGAAGTTCGTATAGCCGTTGTTCATGGACTTGCTGTAGCAAGAGCACTTATTGAGCAGATAAGAAGTGGCGAAGCAATGTATGATTTTGTAGAAGTTATGGCTTGCAAACGAGGATGTATTGCAGGTGGAGGGCAGCCGTTACCAATCGGAGCTAGGACGAAGAAAGCTAGAATGGATGGATTATATTCAATTGATAGTCAAGCCGGCATCAAACGCTCTGATGAAAATCCGATTATAACGGAGTTATATAGAGGCGTACTCAAAGGGAAAGAACATAAATTATTACATAACAGATAAGATACCGGTAAAAAAGTAATGATTGTGATTACACAGTAATCATGGTATACTATATGCTGTGAACAGGTAGATCATAATTACGTAACAATCAGGACAGAGATCAAGGGTTTCTTTGAAAGTTACAATTCTTACTGCAAACAATGTAAAATAAAAATCGTACTAAACCATAAGGAAAACCTGAGGGAAAGACGTGGCTAATTCAGATACAAGTGCTGTTAGAAATTATGACGCATTTTATAATTGGGGGCTATTGCAAAATGCCATCTTTCTTTTATGGACACACTAAATATGAAACTTATCATAACACAGGTTTGATATCTAGTATCAGGTAAAGGGTTGTGCTGCATTTTGCAACAGTCCTTTCTTTTGCACCATTCGCTATTGAAATAGCAAGACAATTATTTGCAATACTTGCAAAATGAGATGTCCGTATTTGCTACAAACGGATTCACGATTGAAACAGCAAGGCAATTACTTGCAACAGCAAACAATGAGGGGGAAAATAATGTATAATATGAAGTCGACAAAGGCAGAAGAATTTATTGACCATGCGGAAATACTGGCAGGCTTAGAATTTGCCGAAAAGAACAAAAGCAATCGTAAGCTGATTGATGAAATTTTAGAAAAAGCAAGGGAAAGAAAAGGGCTGTCGCATAAAGAGGCGACTGTATTGCTAGACTGCGATTTAGAAGATAAAAATGAAGAAATATATGCCTTGGCAAAGCAGATCAAGAAAGATTTTTATGGAAATCGTATCGTGATGTTTGCACCACTTTATTTGTCGAATTACTGTATTAATGGCTGTGAATACTGTCCGTATCATTTAAAAAATAAGCATATCACACGCAAGAAACTAACGCAAGATGAGATCTGCACAGAAGTAATGGCATTGCAGGACATGGGGCATAAGCGGCTTTTACTCGAAGCGGGTGAAGATCCGGTAAATAATCCGATTGAATATATATTGGAATGTATTAACACGATTTATAGTATTAAACACAAAAACGGAGCAATTCGTAGGGTCAATGTCAATATTGCCGCAACGACGGTGGAAAACTATAAAAAATTAAAAGATGCCCAGATTGGAACCTATAGCTTGTTTCAAGAAACATATAACAAGGAAAATTATGAAAAACTTCATCCAACCGGGCCAAAACATGACTATGCATATCATACCGAAGCGATGGATCGTGCGATGGAGGGTGGAATTGATGATGTCGGGCTTGGTGTATTATTTGGACTAAATAATTACCGCTATGATTTTATCGGAATTTTAATGCATGCAGAGCACTTAGAAGCCTATCAAGGCGTGGGACCCCATACAATCAGCGTCCCCCGGCTAAAACCTGCCGAAGATATTGATCCGGACGCATTTGACAATGGAATAGATGATGAAATATTTGCCAAAATCGTAGCCTGTATCCGCATTGCCGTACCCTATACAGGGATGATCATTTCAACGCGTGAAGGCCAGTCCTGTCGCGAAAAAGTATTGCAGCTTGGCATATCCCAAATAAGCGGCGGTTCTAGGACAAGCGTAGGCGGATATGCAAAAGAGGAAGCAAAGGACGACAATTCAGCTCAGTTTGATGTAAGCGATAACCGCAGCCTTGACGAAGTGGTAAAATGGCTCATAGACATGGGGTTTGTACCAAGCTTCTGCACAGCCTGTTATCGAGAGGGAAGGACAGGCGATCGTTTTATGAAACTACTAAAAAGCGGCCAAATCGTAAACTGTTGCCACCCTAACGCCTTGATGACATTAAAAGAATATCTAGAGGATTATGCATCAGACGATACAAAAGGGCTAGGGGATAAACTGGTCGAAAATGAACTAGATATTATAACCAATCCAATTGTAAAAGAAAAAGTGATAGCATACTTGCATAATATAAAAGAAGGGGCGAGGGATTTTCGTTTTTAAGGGAAAACAGGATCGTATACTTGCAAATGTTCATTAAAAAAGAAGCATTTTACGTTATAATTGGTGATTTATTGTAAAATCAGTGAAAATTCTATTTATATCCCATTGCATAGCTCCTTTAATTTTGATACACTACATTGTAGATAAGATAATATAAGGAGTCGATGCAATGAGCATACAAGACAAGACTGAACGAATTTTAAAGGAGATACACGTCCTATTTTCAAAAAGTGATGTGTATGGGAATGATCCGGATAATATTATCATAAATAAAAGGGAAATGTTTGATTTGCTGGAAAAATTGAATGGCTGTATGTATGAAATGATGGATCAGTATGAAGTGCTCCAACAAAGCCGCGAACTAGGTCAGCGAAAAGTGGAGAAAAAAGGTGAAGCTATTATTGAGATGGCATTAAAAAGGGCGGAAGATGTATACGCGGCATCTTTTATATATACAGATGATGCTTTAAGCCAAATTCAAAACATCATGGCAGATGCGGCGGGTTCCGTTCAAAAGATTTTTGAATATATGAATGAAACGATGAACAAAGAAAAGGAACAGGTTTTCGTAAACCAAACGGAACTGCGGGAACAACTGAAGGATTTTACGGATACAAATAAATATATGCTAATTATTGAAGAACGAAATAAGGAACGTGAAAAAGAATCAGAACAAAAAGAAGTAAAAGAACAAGAGAAAAAAATTAGAAATGAGGCAAAGCATTACCCTATGTCGGCAAAGCCGGAAATGAAAGTGAATGCTGCCTATTTTGAGCGGCACGGGATACCTATTTTAGAAGAATCAAAGAAATCACCTGAAAAAGAAAGTCAAAATGGCAAGCAAAAACATGGCAATGTAATTGAGGCCGAGGATATACCAGAAGTAAAAATAGATCTGGATGCAGAATATTTTAAATGGAAATCAGGTGCAGGAGAGCGTGATGACACGAAAAAAAAGGCAGGAGAGAGAAAAGAGCGGAAATTATTATTTGGTAGGAAATCGTGGTAATCAGTTATAAAACAAAAGGGATTGTTGCATTTTCATTCTGCAACAGCTTTTTTGCCATATAAAATACGAGATGCTTGGTAAATTTCTTTCATCAGAAAAATAGCTTACGGACTACAATAAGAAAAATATGGCATTACATTCAAAGTGGATTGACCAAAATAGAATATTCGTGTTAGAATAAGGAGAAAAGAAAAAGCGTAGCTAGAGTTGCTCACATGTGTGAGAGGGGATCCCATACCATGGTATAGGCCAACCAAGGGTGCGATTACAAATCTGGCATGATACAAGGGATACCTAATATACGGAGGGCATATAACAATGGCTAAAATTAATAAATTTGATCTGAAGAAAATGAAATTTGACCCACTTAATCCAGAGATGATACTGCAGTCTGATGTGTATAGCAAGGACGGTACGCCATTAGCAAAAAAAGGTACTGTGATAGATGAAACGAACTATCGTCGACTGTTACGCCACGGTGTATCAGTTGTTGATATATATGAGATAGAGATGGATGTAGACGTAGCTGCCAGCAAACCTAAACTTGTGCAGACAAACACAATATCACCTGAGAAAGCCAAGGAGTTTGCAGGGTTTCGAAAAGAATATGAGAAGAAAGAAAAAGAAGTGGAAGAATGCCTCGCAGCCATAGGCAGCGGTGCGGCAATAGACTTAGAGAAGACATTTGAACTGACCGGCGGTATATTAGACAAGATTGAAAACAAAAATGATGTATTCTTGTATCTTGATTTCATGAAAGAGTTTGACGACCATACATTTAGCCACTGTAACAATGTTTCCTTATTGTGCAACGTATTTGGCGGATGGATTGGATTCAACGAAGAAGAGTTAAAGCGTATTACCGTAGCCGGCATACTACATGATGTTGGAAAGACAAAAATACCGTTAGAGATACTAAACAAACCCGGCAAATTTACAGCTGATGAGTATAAAATTATGCAGCAGCATACTACGTATGGATATCAGATGCTCAAACCTCAAGCCATACCAGAAGAGATGAAGCTGTCTGCACTCATGCACCACGAAAAAATAGATGGAACCGGATACCCGATGGGCATCAAAGGTGATAAGATAAATAAATTTTCAAAAATCGTGGCAATCTGCGATATATATGATGCAATGACCGCAAAAAGATCATACCACGAAAAAATGTGCCCGTTCGATGTAATACATACATTTGAAACAGGGCTTTATGGGGCACTAGATACAGAAATGCTATTGATATTTTTAAGCAACATTGCAAAAAACTATGTCGGCTGCTGGGGGGTGATGTCAGACGGAGGCGAGGCGGAAGTGCTATTCATAAATCAGAAAGCATTATCTCGGCCAATCGTTAGAACAGCGGCAGGCAACGTTATAAACTTGGCAGACAAGAGAAATGCGGAACTAAAAATAATAAGGCTAAAGTAAGCAGCTTTTGCAACTGTGCCATAAGAAAAGATATAAAATCAGGTGGAGGGTTTTTCCCTCTGCCTAATTTTGTGAACATATTTTTCCAGGAAGACAAATTTATCGTGTACTTTATTGTAAATTAAGAAACATTTAAGGATTCCCATACTGTCAATTTAAAAGTCCTCTGCTAAAATTTGTTTCATATCAATATGGGACCGTGTATAATAAAAAAGAAATGAGGTGGATAATGTGAAAAAAACTTTTCACATTCTGGTTTTTCGTACTCGTTAAAGCGGATAAAAATGAACTGATGTTCAGGAGGGCTAGTTAAAATGAAAAATATTTTAGTATGCGATGATGACAAGGAAATTGTGGATGCAATCGAAATATATTTGCAACATGAGGGCTATGATATCTTAAAGGCATATGATGGTGAACAGGCATTGGAACTTTTAAAAAACAATGAGGTACACTTACTTATTATAGATGTTATGATGCCGCGGCTAGATGGCATTCGGGCTACGTTAAAAATCCGGGAGGATAGCAGCATTCCAATTATCATACTTTCTGCAAAATCGGAAGATGCAGATAAGATTCTAGGACTAAACATCGGCGCAGATGATTATGTAACGAAACCTTTTAATCCATTGGAACTAGTAGCAAGAGTAAAGTCACAGCTTCGTCGCTATACGCAGCTTGGAAATGCAACAGAATCCGGTCAGCGTATCTATCAAGTAGATGGGCTTATGATAAATGATGATTTAAAAGAAGTTACGGTTGATGGAGAAGTAGTTAAGCTAACGCCGCTGGAATATAATATTTTGCTTTTTCTTGTGAAAAACCAAGGCAAAGTATTTTCAATAAACCAAATATATGAAAATATTTGGAATGAAGATGCAATTGGTGCAGATAATACAGTGGCTGTACATATCAGACATATTCGAGAAAAAATAGAAATCAATCCAAAAGAGCCCCATTACCTAAAGGTAGTTTGGGGCGTAGGCTACAAAATAGAAAAAAACCATGAAAGAAATGAGGGTTAAACATGAAAAAGTTTCAATATTCTCCCACATTAAAGGGAATAGCCATCTTATTGCAAGAAGTCTTTGCTGCTATACTCGTTATTTCTATCGTATTAGTTACCATGCTCTTTGACCGCAATATATTGTCTATAAATGATTTGAAGCAAAAATCATTTATAGACTCAGGCTACTACGAACAGTTGTTTAGAAAATCAGCAGATGATGTGTTAAACTTTATTCAATTGAGGGAAAGATTTGAAACGAATGGTGTTTATGATCAGGGGAAACAGGTAGCGATTGATGAAAATCGCTATCTGTACCGCTTAGAGGATTTGGTAAATTGGTCAAATGCCCAGCAGCTTTTAGGCGTCCGCATTCATTATTCTTTTTATATCACAAACAACGACAATATCATGCAAAGGCGGACAGTAGATGTAGATGGAACGACCATAGAAGACGAGGAAGTGCGCATCAGAAAAATGTCTGATTTAGTACAGCCCCTGCAAGAACAGATTATTAATGAAGTAGAATATTATTATGGTGGGAATTATGAACTGGGAAATGAGAATGAGGGCGCAACTGAAGGGATACCTATGGACACGCAAGATGCAGTCGAAATACCATCTATGGGAATTCTCGGTACGGCGATTCAAAAGCTTTCGCAAGGTGGCCTTTATGAGCTGGATGAAAAAGAACTTGGTGCATTGCTAAAAGAAAAAGGAATGGTCAACTTTCAAACGGACAACACAGAGGAGTTTATTATCAGGGAAGATTACCTTCCACTTAAAGGTAATGGAATTATGGAATCATTTTTGCATGGTGAAATAGACTTAGAGCAGATGGAAGCGTCATATCGTGCACTGATAAGCGCATTGAATGAAATTGAACATGATGTTGATTTGTATAAGAAAAACATAAATAAATACAATAAAAATGAAACGAACCTTTCCTATTATATTAGCGAAAGTGAAACGAAACTACAAGAAAACCTCTCCTATTATATTGATCAAGAAGGAATAAAAACAGTTTATACCAACATAAAAGACAAACCAAAAGATCTTGATTTGCTAGATTATGGGGAAGGGCAAGGAGGCTATTTATATTATAATAAGGATGATATGCATCTGGCTACAAATATAGCCGGTATGGAGGAGATGTTTTACAATAGGCTTAAATTTGGTGAAAGCAAGGTAGCTTTTATCGCCGTAAGTACAGCATTTCCATATGAAGATGATTTTTATAACGCAATGAGAGAATACAATCAACTACAGCCTTTTATCGCGATAAGTATTATTTCTGCAATCATTAGTTTTTTGGGTTGCATCATTTGTTTTATCTACTTAAGTGTGGTTTCTGGTAAACAGGCGAAAGGAGATCTTGTTTATTTGTTGTGGATTGATCGGATTAAAACGGAAATCATGATTGCCCTTTCTGTTTTGGGCTTCGTGGCACTCATAAATTTTGTGCTTTATTGCAATCTGAATTTTATACCTTTTCAAAGTATAGAGATAGATACACAGTGGAGTAGCTCGAAAATACTTGTGGCACTGATGATGTATGGCGTATTTTCTCTTGTATTTATGGGGATGTTCCTAAGCTTTTATTTAAGCTTTGCACGTAGGGTCAAGGCAGGTACCCTGTGGAGCGGTAGCGCTTTATGCTGGGCCATAAGTGGCATAGAAGCAATCTTTAAAAACCGAAAGCCGGCAACGAAAGTATTGTGTTTGTTTGCGCTGCAGCTGGTGATATTTTCGCTCATCGCCCCATTGCTGATTAGCAGCAATGATAAGCTGATGATTGTCGGAATTTTCCTGTTTTTAGGTATCACTGCGTTTGAGGCGGCTGTATTTTTTAGGGAAGGGGTACAGCGCAATAAGCTCATGAGCGGCATTAAGGAAATCGCTGCGGGAGATTTGGGATATAAAATTGATATTTCAGAACTAAAGGGTGATAACAAGAGCTTTGGAGAGGCGATTAATACAATAGGGCGGGGTCTGCAGCATGCCGTAGACGACAGTATGAAGAATGAACGCCTAAAAGCCGATTTGATTACAAATGTATCCCATGACATTAAAACGCCGCTGACTTCTATTATAAATTATGTAGATTTAATCAAGCGGGAGGATATTCAAAATGAGCGGATACAAACGTATATCAATGTTTTGGACAACAAATCCCAGAGGCTAAAACAGCTTACGGAGGATTTAGTGGCGGCATCGAAGGTTTCTTCCGGCAATATTACCTTACAGATGGAACGCATTAATTTTGTAGAGCTGGTCTATCAAACCAGTGGGGAGTGCAGTGAGAAATTTGAAGCTAGAGGACTGACAACGGTAACAAAACTACCAAAAGAGCCGGTTATCATTATCGCAGATGGCAGACAAATATGGAGAGTCCTTGAAAACCTTTACAACAATGTGGCAAAATATGCGATGGCAAACACGAGGGTGTATGTCGATATGCAAGTGCGAGACGATACGGCCGAATTATCGATCAAAAACATATCCGAACAAGCGTTAAATATTGATGCAAGCGAACTGACAGAGCGTTTCATCCGCGGGGATGTGTCAAGAAGTACAGAGGGCAGCGGGCTTGGATTGTCGATTGCAAAAAGTTTGACAGAACTGATGGAGGGTTCTTTTGAAATATACCTAGACGGTGATTTATTTAAAGTGACGGTTACATTCCCGAAAGGAAAATAAATGATAGAAACTTGCCATGTTAGGCTCTTATAGTGTATAATAGTAATGTATCGTTGGTTGTGGATGCCGAATGTGCGGAAAATTTAGAGAACAACAGTTTGCATAATGGCAATAGCGATGTATAGCCAGTTGTAGATAGCACCGAATAACCAAGGATAGAGATACATACGAAAGAAAAGCTAATAGGAGGAAGAAGCAAATAATGAAACTATATGAAAATGGCATGTACCTCATAAATGGAACAGAGCTTCTAGAGGATAATCCCCATGCATCAGAACAGATAAAGAGTAAAACAGGTCAAACAATTTCAAAAGAAGAGGCAGCAAAAAAGACAATTGCTTATCGTATCTTAGAATCGCATAATACATCTTCAAATATGGATAAGCTGAAAATAAAATTTGATAAATTAACATCACATGATATCACTTTTGTAGGTATTATTCAGACAGCACGTGCATCGGGACTAGAGAAATTTCCAGTGCCTTATATTCTCACAAACTGCCATAATAGCCTTTGTGCAGTGGGTGGCACGATCAATGAAGACGACCATATGTTTGGACTTTCCTGTGCAAAGAAATATGGAGGGGTCTATGTTCCACCCCATCAGGCGGTGATTCATCAGTTTGCAAGGGAAATGTTGGCAGCGGGGGGGCACATGATACTAGGTTCGGATTCCCATACCCGCTATGGCGCACTCGGAACAATGGCGATGGGCGAAGGTGGTCCGGAACTTGTAAAACAGCTGCTAAACAAGACATACGATATTAATATGCCAAGTGTAGTAGGCGTCTATGTTACCGGCAAGCCCAAAATCGGCGTAGGGCCACAAGACGTAGCACTTGCCCTGATCGGAAAAGTCTTTGAAAATGGTTTTGTCAATAATAAAATCATGGAATTTGTAGGCCCGGGCATTGCAAATATGAGTGCGGACTTTAGGATTGGCGTAGATGTTATGACAACAGAAACGACCTGCCTTTCCTCTATTTGGAGAACGGATCAAGAAATAAAGGATTTCTATGATATCCATAGAAGAGGCGAGGACTATAAAGAATTAAATCCGGGAGAAGTCGCTTACTATGATGGCATGATAGAACTGGACTTAAATACAATCAAGCCAATGATAGCAATGCCTTTCCACCCAAGCAATGTGTATACAATTGATGAATTAAATGCAAACTTAATGGATATATTAGCAGACTGCGAAAAGAAAGCGCTGGTTAGCTTAGGCGATTCCGTAGCGTTTACCTTAAAAGACAAAGTAAGAAACGGGCGCCTTTATGTAGAGCAGGGTATCATTGCAGGCTGTGCGGGTGGCGGATTTGAGAACATCTGTGATGCGGTGGATATCTTAAAGGGTGCAAGCATCGGTTTTGATGAATTTACACTTAGCGTCTATCCGGCAAGCACGCCAATCTATATGGAACTAGTGAAAAATGGTGCGGTAGCGAATCTAATGGCGACAGGTGCCATTGTAAAAACTGCTTTTTGCGGTCCCTGTTTTGGTGCCGGCGATACGCCGAGGAACAATGGCCTTAGTATTCGCCACTCAACCAGAAATTTTCCAAATCGCGAGGGCTCTAAACTTCAAAATGGGCAAATATCTTCCGTAGCACTCATGGACGCACGTTCCATAGCGGCAACTGCAGCGAATAAAGGCTACTTAACAGCGGCAACCGACATAGGGGTAACTTACACAAAACCGAACTATTTCTTTGACAAAACAATTTATGAAAACCGGGTATTTGACAGCAAGGGCGAGGCTGACCCTACCGTGGAACTTAAACTTGGACCAAATATTAAAGACTGGCCGGCAATGAGTGGACTTCCGCAGAATATGATCTTAAAAGTGGTATGTGAAATCCATGATCCGGTTACGACAACAGATGAACTGATTCCATCCGGTGAAACTTCTTCTTATCGCTCAAATCCAATGGGCTTGGCGGAATTTACCCTCTCAAGGAAAGACCCCACCTATGTTGGAAAGGCAAAAGAAGTACAAAAAGCGCAAAAAGCAATTGAGGACGGGAAATGTCCACTTGATGCACTGGAAGAACTAAAACCTGTCATGGCCGCGATTCAAACAAAATATCCGGACGTAGGAAAAGGTAACTTTGGCGTTGGAAGTACCATATTTGCGGTAAAGCCAGGCGATGGATCTGCAAGGGAACAGGCAGCCTCTTGCCAAAAAGTGCTTGGTGGCTGGGCAAATATTGCAACTGAATATGCAACCAAACGCTATCGCTCAAATCTTATTAATTGGGGAATGCTACCGTTTATAATTAACGCCGGCAAACTACCATTTGAAAATGGCGACTATCTGTTTATACCCGAGGTGAGGAAAGCAATGGAAGAGAGGCGAACGCAAATCAAAGCATACGTAGTAAAGGACGAAGCCCTTACGGAGTTTGACCTGTTGATGGGCGAACTAACCGAAGATGAAAGGGCGATTATATTGAAAGGGTGCTTAATTAACTACTATAGGGCATAGGGCAAAATGATAGGCGCAATTTAGAAAAGGTACATGGAACCGCTGCAAGGATAGGTTCTAGTATTGAAATAGAGAGGTGCATTTGTTGGAAGATAAGTTGGGAAATACGTTGGAAGATAAGAAGGGGATAGAATTTACAGAAAAGGATATCAAAGAAGAAGCCGTAGAAAAAACGAACTGGAACATCAAGCCCTATTTAGCGATAGGGCTTACTGTCTTTATTATTGTCATTATGAGTATTGCCGTATTTTTTGCCATATTCCGCTATCAAGAGCTGTCAGCCTCCTTAGACAGGATGTTAAATATTTTACAGCCCATTATTATCGGACTGGTGTTCGCCTATCTGATTGCGCCAATTGTAAATGCAGAAGAACGATGGCTGGTTCCACGATTAGAAAATTATAGAACGGAAAAGCGGAAAGCAAAAACGCTTGCACGCTTCATTAGCATTTGTGGAGCTTTGGTGCTTGTATTTGTTATCATTGCAATTTTACTTGAAATGGTAATACCGGAATTATACAGAAGCATTGTACAGTTGGTTTATACACTGCCACGGCAGGTGGATGCCTTTATGGTTTGGTTTAACAATTACACGAATTCGGACACGGAGCTTGCCGGCTATGTGGAAATGGGCCTTACAAGGGCGACGGAATATTTAGAAAATTGGGCAAAGACCGAATTTTTCCCACAAACGAAAAATATTGTCACTTCGCTGACGACAGGCCTTATCGGCGTCATTAAGCTTCTCGTTAATTTTGTTATCGGAGTGATTCTTTCCGTTTATCTGCTGATGAGCAAAGAAACGTTTATTGGGCAAAGCAAAAAGATTATATATGCAATATTTCCCTCGAAAAGTGGGAATGTTATTATAGAAACGGTACGAAAGAGCAATGAAATATTTGGCGGTTTCATTTCGGGCAAAATCGTGGATTCTTTTATTATCGGCGTCATTTGCTTTGTTGCCTTATATCTTCTAAAGATGCCATATGCAGTGCTTGTAAGTGTTATCGTAGGAGTGACAAATATTGTCCCCTTTTTTGGACCATATGTCGGTGCGGTACCAAGTGCAATTTTGATCACGCTGAGCAACCCGATCCAAGGATTGTACTTTGTTATTTTCATCCTTATTTTACAGCAGGTAGACGGCAATATTATAGGTCCTCGGATTTTAGGGGAATCCACAGGATTATCTGCGTTCTGGGTCGTCTTTGCCATTTTAGTTGGAAGCGGATTGTTTGGTTTTGCAGGGATTATTATGGGTGTCCCTGTATTTGGCGTTATTTATTATCTTGTAAAGAAAATAATAGAGGCTATATTGAAAAGAAAGCGCCTGCCGATGGAAACAGAAGAGTATACCAAATTAAGTAGTGTAAATGAGGAAGATAATAGTCCACAATATGAACAATTGCTTACATCGCAAGAAAAAAAGCAGAAAAAGCGACATAATAAAAAATAAAGAAAGAAGAAAATAGTATCAACACGTAGCTTAGGTACATGATACGATGTTTTATTCTAAATATTTTTGACAGATACTGTAATGCTATGCTATACTAATTAAGTGAATTTTTGGCAATTATTCGAGTAACTGCTCGATACCTACAGTATTTGAGGTGAATTTGTTGGATAAATATGAATATAAATTAAAATTAGAACAAATTAAAAATTTAGTCAACGAAAAAGATTATAAGACAGCAGCAATCATAGCAGATACCATAAATTGGAAAAAAGTTAAGAATGGCGCGACCCTTTGTATGGTAGGGGAACTATACGGATGGATAAAACGCTATGAAGAAAGCCAGGAAATACTTTTAATGGCATATGAGCGTTCCCCGGTAGGAAGGTCGATTTTATATCGGCTTACACATGTTGAGATTCGCCTCGGGAATTTGAATGAGGCGATTGAATATTATAATGAATTTTTAGAAGCTGCACCTGCGGATAACATGAAATATATATTAAAATATGAAATAGAGAAAGCAAGAGGCAGTAGGCAAGAAGAACTGATTGAAATATTAGAGGAGTTTAAAGATAGGGAGTATACGGAAGAATGGGCGTTCGAGCTTGCGTATTTATACCATCGTGCCGAAATGGCTGAAAAATGTGTGGAAGTTTGTGATGAATTGATACTCTGGTTTGGCGAAGGGAACTATGTAGAAAAGGCATTGGAGCTAAAGCTGATTTATAAGCCGCTTAATAAATTGCAGGAAGACAAATATAGAAAGATCCAGCAAAAAAGAGATGGCATGGTTGTGATAAAACCATCTGATAATTTAGAATCAGGGGAGATCGTACAGCAGGCCATGACGATTCCGAAAATTATATCGAATACAGGTAAGTTTAATACTGCAAGTTTACAGGAGGAGCTTGCAAAAAGTATGCAGCAGATTAGCGGAGCAACCAAAAAAGGAGAGGTTGCTGATACGATGGACAACATTAAAAAGATGGTTGAAGAAATACCATATCTTGAAATGCCGCAGCAGTATACAGAAGATGCTTATACAGGGGTACAGGAGGAAATGGACATTGCACTGGACATTGACTTTAAGGAAATGCCGGCAGATATGCTAGACGAGATGCTTGACGAGGAAGAAGGATTTGAAAAACCGGAAATGGTTAAGAAACAGATTACCGGGCAGATGAGCATTGGCGATATTTTGACAGAATGGGAAAAAACACAGCTTGCCGCAAAAGAAGCAGAAGAAATGAAAAAATTAGAAGAGGTTAAGGCAAAGGCATTAAAGGAAACGGAAACGCTCATGGAACAATTGAGTGATGTTTTACCAAGCCTTGAGCTACTAAATTCGGTTATAGAATCAGCGGAAGCATTGAATATCGAAGAAGAATTAGAGATTGAAGATGCATTGGATATCGAAGAAGGATTAAAGATTGAAGATGCATTGAATATCGAAGAAGAATTAAAGGTTGAAAATGGACAAAACATCGAAGAAGGATCAAAGCTTGAAGAGGGATTGAAGTTTGAAAATGGATCAAACCTTGAAGAGGGATTGAAGTTTGAAGAAAATATGAAACGCGAAGAGGATGATTTTCCATTACCGGTATTAGAACCATTAAAGCCGGATGATGAAGATGATATTGTATTGCCAAGTTTAGAAATGCCACATTTTTTGAAGGCAGCAACGAAGCCACTTCCAGATGTAAGGGAAGAGGCTATAATTTCACAGGTTTTGGCGGGCTCGAAGGAAGAAGAAGTGGCAATCACAAAATTGACCGAAGAGCAGAAAGATCTATTTGCTTATTTTATACCAATAACAGGAATGGAAAAACAATTATGTCAGGCTCTTGATGGAGCATCTCGCAGAAAGAGGCACAATCAAACATCGACTGCCGGAAATATTGTTATTATAGGAGGTAAGGGAAGTGGTACCATGGTTTTGGCACAAGACCTTACCAAAGCGATTCAAAAAATCACAAAACATTCCGGTGGAAAAGTCGGGAAAATATCCGGTTTGGCAATGAATCAAAAAGATATACCAAAAATGTTAAAGCAAGTAGAGGGTGGCTACTTGATTATAGAAAAAGCAGGCGATTTATCTAGAGATACGGTATCTAGGCTCTCATCCTTAATGGAAGAAGATACCAAAGGTTTATTGGTTATTTTAGAAGATACGAAAGTAGGGATTGAAAAAGCCTTATCCAGAGATTCTAAATTTGCTAAAAAGTTTACTGAAAAAATAAAACTCCCGGTATTGACCATTGATGAACTAGTATCTTTTGCACATGCATATGCCAATAAGCATAAATATGAAATTGATGACAATATGGGTGTACTGGCTCTTTATAATCGTATTGGCAATATTCAAAGATTTGATTCGGCAACTACGTTAAGCGAAGTGCAAGAAATTATGGACACAGCAATGTTAAATGCTCAAAAGAGTAAAATCAGAAAAATCTTTGGCGGAACAAAATATAACGAACACGGCTATATTATACTGAAAGAAAAAGATTTTGATGAATAAAAAGAACCATAAGCAGGTAGATTGGAGTTTATATGGATAAAATTTCGGAAGTTGATATGTATTTATTTGGCGAAGGGACGCACTATGATATTTATAAGAAGCTGGGGGCGCATCCTACGACAGACGATGGCGAGCAAGGCGTACATTTTGCCGTGTGGGCACCGAATGCAACAAGCGTAAGCGTCATCGGTACATTTAATCAATGGAAAGAACATGAAAATGAAATGCAGCGGCTAAACGATATGGGGCTTTATGAACTATTCATCCCAAATGTTGTATGTAATGATTTATATAAATATTATATTGAAACAAAAAATGGCAAAAAATTATACAAAGCAGATCCTTTTGCAAATTATGCGGAGTTGCGGCCGGGAACGGCATCGGCAGTGGCAGACATTAAGCAGTTTGACTGGACCGATACCCGTTGGATGGATAAACGAGCAAAAATAAAAGATCCTCATAATCAGCCAATTGCTATTTATGAAGTGCATCCCGGCTCTTGGCGTCGCCATTTTGGACAGGCAGATGATGGACTTTATACCTATCAGGAATTAGCGCACAGCCTAGCGGACTATGTAAAAGAAATGGGATACACCCATGTGGAATTAATGGGGATATCCGAATATCCATTTGATGGCTCATGGGGATACCAAGTGACCGGATATTATGCTCCGACTTCCCGGTATGGAACGCCAAAAGATTTCATGTATCTTGTAGATTACCTCCATAAGAAAAATATTGGCGTGATATTAGATTGGGTTCCGGCACATTTTCCAAGGGATGCCCATGGATTGGCGGAATTTGATGGTAGTTGCCTATATGAATATGCGGATCCAAGAAAAGGGGAACATCCAGATTGGGGAACTAAAATTTTTGATTATGGGAAACATGAGGTCAAGAATTTCCTAATCGGAAGTGCCCTCCTATGGATTGAACATTATCATGTGGATGGAATCCGTGTAGATGCGGTTGCCTCTATGCTTTATCTTGATTATGGGAAAAATGACGGCCAATGGGTAGCGAACCAGTATGGAGAAAATAAAAATTTAGAGGCAATCGAATTCTTTCGACATCTTAATACGGTTGTTACCAGAAGAAATCCAGGGGCTTTGATGATTGCTGAAGAATCTACGGCGTGGCCAATGGTTACAGGGGTGGCAGAAAAGGGCGGATTAAACTTTACCTATAAATGGAACATGGGATGGATGCATGATTTCTTAAGCTATATGCAGCTAGATCCGGTTTTGCGTAAAGGCAGCCACCATAAATTGACTTTTGGTATGAGCTATAACAGCAGTGAGCACTACATACTGGTTATTTCTCATGATGAAGTCGTTCATCTAAAGTGTTCTATGATCAATAAAATGCCGGGAAACGTAGAAGAAGATAAATTCTTAAACCTAAAAGTAGGATATGCCTTTATGATAGGACATCCCGGTAAAAAATTATTATTTATGGGACAGGAATTTGCACACCTACGGGAGTGGAGCGAAGAACGTGAATTAGATTGGTTTTTGCTGGAGAAAAAAGAACATGTGCAGATACAAGATTTTATGAAAGCGCTTTTAAAGATATATACAAAATATCCGGCCATGTATGAGGGCGATACAAAAAGTGATAATTTTGAATGGACGAATGCAGACGATGCAGAGCGCAGTATCTACAGCTTTATTAGAAAAAGCAGTACCGGAAGGAATAATCTTCTGTTTGTATTTAACTTTACACCTGTGGAAAGAGACAGCTATCGTGTCGGTGTATCATTGAAACGACAATATAAACTGATTTTAAGCAGCGACGATAAACAATTTGGAGGTAGTGGCAAAAAGAGGCTGAGTATCTACAAACCAGAAAAAAAAGAATGCGATGGCAAGGACTATTCCTTTCCCTATAAACTTCCTGCATATGGGGTAGCGGTGTTTGTTTATTAGGCAGAGCAAGCAAGGGGAAGTGGGATAATAGTCACACAACCTTTTCGCATCGTGGTCAATTGAAGTTGTATCATGTATATCTGGAAACGTAAGGCAAAATTCTTACGTTTCTTTTTTATATTATAGGAAGGTGCCCCCTATAATATAAAAAACCCTCCGGGAGGATCACACTGTGACGTATTTTTTTATTGTTCGTCTTTCATGAACGCCATTGACAAAGGGTATGCGTTATAATATAATAAAATTAATAAGTTCAGTAATTAAAAAGAACTCAAGTATAAAATTTTAAAATATAATTCTAGTGAAGATTTTTTAAAGAAGAATGCGAGGATAAGTCTATATATAGAGAAGGTTTATCTGATCTGTATATTTATATGTGAATTTATGGAAATCGTTTTATGGGCACGGGAAATACGTAAATTGAAACATGATATGCAACCCCATTTAAACAGCATTCTCTTGTGGTTGCAATATCTAAGTATGATGTTACAATAAAAGAAAAAGGAATGGGGAAAGGATAAAAAGAGGAGAGTACAAAGAAATATTATGACATGAAGATTGCATATCATACAACGGATACAAAACCGATTGATTTTCGAGGCACAGCATGGGAGAAGTTTAAAAAAACAGGTTTATGGACAGTTATTAAAATTAAGAACTGTTAAATAATAACTTGCACTTATTTTCGTGGAAACATTGTGGTTCTAGTGCTTCAACATATCGAAATGAGCAACTTGTAATTGAACAGTTCCTTATGTAAGGTAAAATAAGTAAACGGAAGTTGGTATATGGTTGTGCCAGTTTCTTGAAAGGAACAATCATGAAGAAAAAAGGGAAAAGTATATTAATCATCTGCATTTTTATAGCCATGGCATTCATTTATACGCAAGTATACGCTCCAGTGAGTATAAGAGTACAAGGCATTGATTGTATTACATGGGATGCAACCTATGTATCAATTGAAGCCTTTGCAAACGAATATTATCCCAAAGATGATTATGATAAAAATACAACATTTATACATGCTTTTAATGGAACATTGCCAAGTGACAAGCCAGAAGACTATATGGATATATATTGTAGCTTTGAAGTGATAAACCGAAGTTTGTTTGATCAAGTTTATGTAGATGCATTAATTTCAAAATTGGGCGAGCATGCAGGGAATGTTTTGTGGTCGGATAGTGCAGGTAGTGGATTCGGAACCTACCTACATCGCCTGTCGAAAGATAGCATTACCTTTCGATTAGCGATTTATATCGGCGATATGACAGACGATAATATCAAAGAAATGGTTCAAACCATGAAAGCGAGTGCTTTGTGTGAAGGGAAATATTTGGGCACAAGGGAAAAGGAAATAGGGTTTAAGAATAGCAAAGATAAAATCACAATTGAACGTGCAAAGTGATCGACCCTACAAAAAAGGCAAGCGAAGGTTCGCATGGATTTAAAGTTTGTGTGAACCTTCCTTTGTACGAAAGGAGTATATCTGTGGCATTGTATGATGTGAGAGAAATAGAGGTTATCTATGGAAAAGGAGATCTGCAGGTACAGGCAGTCGCTTCTCTTTCCATGCAGATAGAGGAAAAAGAAACCGTAGCCGTGACAGGCCCTTCCGGTGCAGGCAAGAGTACATTGCTGTATGCGCTAAGTGGGCTTGAGAAAGTGACAAGCGGAGAAGTGTTTTATCAAGGAGATGATATAGCACGGTTGACGCATGAGGAACTTGCCAAGTTGCGCCTGCATCATTTCGGATTTGTATTTCAGAGCTTTCATCTGCTGTCCGACATGACTGTTCGTGACAATATATGGCTACCGGCAATTATGAAAGGCGGAACAGTAGATATGGAGCTGTTTCATGAAATTATTGCAGATTTGAAATTGGAAGAACAGCTAGAACATCTAGCCGGACAATTATCAGGGGGTGAACAGCAGAGGGCGTCGATAGCAAGGGCGTTGATGAATAAGCCCAAGGTGCTTTTTGCGGATGAACCAACAGGAAATTTGGACAGCGCAAATGGAGCCAAAGTATTCGAACTGCTATTTTTATGTGCGAAAAAATATGGGCAAACCTTAGTATATGTGACACACGATAAGGAAAAGGCGCAAATGGCAGAACGACAAGTAGTGATGAAGGACGGTGCTTTAGTTGAGTGAGATAAGAAAGGGCATATTCATTGCGAAACTTTTTTTCCGCAAGAAAAAGGATATGTGCAGAATCGTTAGCACAACGGCTTTTTCTGTTTTCATTATTGTGTCGGCATTGCTGCTCATTAAGATGGGCGAAGTGGTGGCATTGGATGCAATATATGATACATATGGGAAATATACAATTTCAATTGAAGGAGAAACATCGGCGATTTACGAGCAAGTAGAAGCAGATGTACAAGTGGAAGATTCTATTCGAATCACAGAGAAAATGTTTGAAAAAGACGGATGCGAGTATACAGTTTATTATGCTTCCTCCCAAATAAACGAATTTAAAAATATTACAATTGTAGAAGGGGGTTTTCCGGTAGCTAGAAATGAGGTTCTGATTGAGCGAAGCTATCTGTTTCATCTGGGGATAGCAGAAGACGAGATGATAGGAACGACAATCACGTTGCCTATAGACCAAGGAAAAGGTGGTTTTGATTCGTCCATGCAGGCTGTAGTGACTGGAATTATTTCCGTGCATGAGGTGATGGAACCGGCATGGGGAGCCCGCAGTGTTGTTGTGGTTTTTCCGGAAGATGCAGGTGCGTGCAATAAACTGCTGATACAGCTTAAGTCGGTAAAGGACTATAAACAGATTGCCGCTCGTATGACGCGGCAGTATGGGGTAAACGAAGAGACCTGCTATGTGAATTTTAATCTGTTGATGGCCCTTGGTATACCGCTAGGTCAGAGCCAATTTGATGTGAATGGGTGGCAGTATGGTCTTGTGTTTGCCATTATGCTGTTTTGCTCGACTGTTATTTTGCTCAATTATCTTAAAATCATGCTATATCATCATTCTGCACAGATTGTGACATTGAATCTGCTTGGTATTTCAAGGCGAATGATTGGAAGTGGATTAATTGTGTCTGCAATGATATCCATGTTGATTGGCATGGGAATTGGCATTGCATGTGGAATAGCTGGAGTTGGTTTGTATTTTTCCAAACAGAAAGAAATCGGTGAGGCATTCTACTTTGTGATGCAGAATTTTCCGCTTAAAACAATGATGTTTAGTATTGTAGGATATCTTGTGGTGGCGATGTTGACCATAATTCCTATCGTGTGCCATATCAAAAAAATTTCTTCATACCGTATGGTGCAGGCAGTCGGGAAAAGCAAAAAAAACCGGCACAATAGACATCTGCTAAAAGCAAAAACAAAGTTCGTGATCATTCGATTTGCATATGACAGCATAGTTAAAAATCAAGTATCTTTTTTTGCCACAGTAGCTGCACTGTCCATTGCGACTGCAATGTTGACCATTGGAATTTTCCAGACAAAGGTAAATATTTCCTTGCTTGGACATGATCCGGGCATGGACTATAAAGTAGCATTTTTGTCGGATTATGCACTGGAAGAAGGCACAATGAAAGAAAATGTAGAAGCTATTTACCAGGAATTGTCGGATATGACGCAATTGCTTCGTATCTATCCGATATATACGAGCTGGAATAAGGTCGATATAGACAAAAAGATGCTGCCAAAAGCCTATATTAAATATCTAAGCCAGTCAGTAATGAACAAAATGTCACTAGCGTATGGAAGGAGAGAGAGTATTCCGCTGGTTATTACCATATTGGGGTACAATCAAAAACAGCTGCAGGAACTCTACGCACTGAATGGATTAACGCAGGAAGCAAGCCTTGGAGATGACGAGGTGGTTTTATTAAACCAGACACTTCCTTATCGAGGGGAGGAAGGGTTTGCGTTAAATGTTAAAGATATAGATACGATTGACTTGAATCTGGAAGTAATTTCAAGTGGAGAACGAATACATGATTTTAATGTGAAAACTACGGTAGAGAGGTTGGCAATTTATCCACAGGACCTCTACAGCTACAATACGATTTGCGTGGTTATCAATGAAGCGGCCTATCAAAAATGGTGCAGTTTAGAAGTACCCAATGAATTTTACATTAAACTGCAGTCGGGGACGGACAAGAACAAGGCACGGATGGAGAGTTTGTTGGCAAGGGAAGAAATTGACGAAGTTTCAAAACCGGCAGAAATGGAAAGAGAAGTTATAGAAGAAACCAGATTTCTAAAGGGCAAATACATTGCATTCTTCGTACTCACGTTGATGATTGTCGCCATTGTTTTAACCAGTACATTGGCAATGCGGATTTATACAAAAAAATTAGAATATATATTGCTTAGGACAATCGGATTGCCCCTTACAAAATTGGCACATATGATACATTATGAAATTTTTGGGATTTTTTTATGTAGTGAATTTTTGGCATATGCCATAACTTATATCGGAACGTTTTATATACAGACGGAAAACTTGGCAGAAGCAGGGAAATATTCCTATAAGTTTCCTTATCCGTTATTTTTTATGGCAAGCGGTATTGTATTTCTAGTACTATGTTTGATCAGTATACCTACCGTAAAACGGTTTAAACAAATGAATATTAGTAGCTTGATGAGGTAGTATCAAGATTAGTTGATTATAAGGCCTTAAAGGCTAGCCGTTTTTCTACTGACCATCCAAAAGCAATAAGGTTGTTAATGCGATTTTAAACGATTTTTATGGCAAGATGGGTTTGTCCGGCTTTTATGGTCTAATGTGAGGTGCTTTTTATCGCATTTTTAGATGAATTTAATTTAATAAATGGGGGAATTGATTTTTCATTTCAGATGCCCTATAATAATATCAATTATTATGAACTGGCTAGCGTGCTGCATTAGGATACCAAAAGGATAAAATATGTCAAACATAGTAGGGGACGGTCGATGTACTGCATCATTGGTATTTAGACGAGGTTAGAAGTAAGGGAGGACGTATGAAGCAGGGATTATTGAAATTATTACAGGAAGAAAAAGAGATGCGCTTAAAGGGTAGCCTGTACCATCAGACACAGATTAAACTTGCTTTTAACTCCAACCGGATGGAGGGGAACCGCTTGTCAGAGGATCAGATCCGGTATATTTTTGAAACGAATATCGTTCACGTAGAGCAAAAAGAAGTTGCAAACGCAGATGACGTCATCGAAACAGGGAATCATTTTTCCTGCTTTGATTATATGCTTATGCATGCAGCAGAGGATTTATCGGAGGAAATGCTCAAAGAGTTTCATCGGTGCTTAAAAAGGAATACTTCAGATGAAAGGAAAGTGTGGTTTCTAGTTGGAGATTACAAGACAAGGCCTAATATGGCCGGAGATATGAAAACGACGGCACCAGGCGATGTGGAATGTGAAATCAGAAAACTGCTTGCCGCTTACGCTCAGAAAACAATCATTACTATGGAAGATATTGTGGATTTCCATCACAAATTTGAAAGAATCCACCCTTTTTCAGATGGAAATGGCCGTGTAGGAAGGATGATTATGTTCAAGGAGTGCTTAAAATATGATATTCTCCCTTTTATCATTGGACATGAACAGAGGCTGGTTTATTATAGCGGATTAAAAGAATTTGATTCCAAAAAAGGATCCCTGATGAATATATGCCTATCGGCACAGGATCAATATGGACTGTTGGCAGAGGATTTTTTTCCAGATTTGAATTAGAATGTAATCAGAAATGAGGTGAAGTATGAAAAGAGCGATTGCCCTGTGTGGGGGAGGCACGAAGGGGATTTATGAACTTGGCGTATGGAAGGCATTGCTTGAATTGGGTATTGATTACCAGATTGTGACAGGGACATCCATTGGCGCGATTAATGGAGCACTTATGGCGACAAGAGAGTATGAGTTGGCTGTTGAATTGTGGAATGCAATCCGAATGGAAGATGTGATCGTAGACGGTGTCAATTTGACGACTACAATTGAGGGAATGTACAATCAAAGAGAAGCAATCCGCCCATTTTTAAAAAAATATGTGAAAAAGAAAGGCGCTGATATTTCACCTTTCCTAGAATTCATCGAACGTCAAATTGACGAGGAGAAACTTCGCAAATCTGATATCGACTATGGTCTTGTGACCGTTCTTTTTTCTTCGCTAAAGGCGTTGGAATTGACAAAAGAGCAGATTCCCGATGGAAAATTAAAGGATTACATCATGGCATCCTCATCTATCTTCCCCCTTTTTCCAATGCATAAAATGAATGGCGAATTGTATTTGGACGGCTGTTATCATGATAATCTTCCCATCGATCTTGCGCTAAAAATGGGGGCAGATGAAGTGATTGCGGTTGATTTGCATACGTTCCCGATACATCCAAATTATGTAAACAAACCATATATAACCTATATTAAGCCAAGCCGTTCCCTTGGGACGATTTTAAATTTTGATCGAACGATATTAGATGGGAACGCTAGACTGGGATACTATGATGCAATGAAAACATTCGGGAAATTAACTGGCTTTTCCTATTGGTTTTACAAGGATAGCCTAGCTTTATTTCAAGATAAAATAGTTGAATTTGTAACCAAAGCGGCACGGACAGAGTCTTATCTGGCAAAGGGCACATTTAATAAAATTGTAAAGCCGGGAGATGGCAAACGGCTTTGTAGTACAATCGAAGAATTTATTGTAAACGGAAAACGAAATTATACGAGGGAAGAATATTTCTTAAGTGCTGCAGAAATTTGTGGAACGATATTTCAGATAGAACAAAAGAAGCTGTGGAGGATGGAGCAGTATATAGAAAATTTGAAGACCTGTATCCAAATAGAAGAAGCATATCCGGATATTGTTATTTTTAATCGAAAGAAAACAGTGGAGTTTGCCTCTAAATTGGCTGAATTAAAAATTCGCCGTGACAGTGCCTATATTACAGGGTGTATATTTTATGCTTACCGCAAGAGGAAAATTGACCATGCGGAACAATTAGGACTATTGGCTTTCTTGCCACTTGAATTGGTGGCGGCGCTATTTTTATTAACGGTATCCTAAGGAGCAGCCAATATAGTACACGATTGCACTTGAATGGGTGTAGCTGTTTTTGCTAACCGTATTCTAACGAGTAGCCAATATAGTATATGATTGCCACTTGAATTGGCGGTGGCGCTATTTTTATTAATAGTATCCTAAGGAGTAGCCAATAGAGGATACGATTGCCACTTGAATTGGTGGCGGCACTATTTTTGTTAACCGTATTTTGATTATTGCATATAATATAGTGATGTTGAACGTGGGAGATTCATAGTGGACTATAGACAAGGGCAGTTTTATCATATGCAGAACAATCAATCTGCGAAAATGCCTTTTTATATGACTTATCCGATGCAAAATATGCTATTGGAAGAAGCAGAATATGAAAGGGATATACAACGATTACGGGGACTCTACCCAAAGGAAGTATGCGATATCCATAAGTATGTGGAAGAGGAATGCGATAAAATGGAGTACGATGGTAGCTTGATGTTTGATGAGTACCCTGACAGGTTGATGCTAAGAAAAATAATTGACCGCATTTACAATAGTGTAAACAGCAATCTAAAGTTAAATGAAAAGAAGTTAAATGAACGCAAATACAGCGAAGAAAAGTTCAATGAACGAAAGTATCACAAAGAAAAATTTGATGGGGAAAACTTCAATGAGCAAAAATTTGAAGAAGAACCATATGGTGAATTGATTGCAGAGGAACTAAGAACCGTAGGGCGTGGGAGACCACACGGCTTTGGAGAAAGAGAGAGGCTAGGCTTACGTGGTTTTGAGGAAAGAGAACGATTAGAACCATACGATTTTGTCGAAAGAGAACGCTTCGGACATCACCACCACCATCCATTCCCAGGAAGGCCATGGTATCCGGATAATCCGGGCGTACGCGATATCATTGAAATATTGCTGTATCAAGAAATGTATAATAGAAGATGTAGGCATAAACGATGCCGCAGATGGTGGTAAGAAGAATCAATTGACTCATAAAAATACACTGCGTACAGTAGCTATATGCTTGCTGTATACAGTGTATTTTTTAACGATTATAAATTATTATACAAATCTTCTATCAGCGTTAACGCCCCTTTATACCCGCTGTAAGTGCGGTTGAGAACAAGGCGATCCGAGATAGGAAATGACATGACGTGGCATTGAAGGTTTTTCTCAAGAGCCACCTCCTGCTCTAATGTGCTTCCAATCAGTAAGGTGATGTCATTATATTCTTTGATTTTTTCTCGAATGTCAAAATGATCGGATAAAAAAAATACATCGGGGGCTTTTGCGTAGGTGAGCGAAGTAATTTGCTCTTTAATATACGTTTTATCGCTGTCGCTCCAAATTGGATCGCTTACAATCGTCACAACGGGTGAGAAACTGTAGTCGTTTGCCAAAAAGCGTGTTATCCCCACCGCTGTGCTCGCATCGCCAACAACGGCAAAGCGTTTCCAGCTTAAAGCTCCGATAATGCCTTCAAAATAGTTGTAAACATATGCTTCTTCCTCGTGAATCACTTTTTTAACAAGTGCTTCATCTAAAGAGAGGGCTTCGCCTACTTGACGCAAAAGTTTTGAAGTTTCAGGCGCACCTATCGGCAATCCCGGAAAGCGCAATGTAGGGATGCCAAAGCGTTCTTCATACTGTTTGGCAGCTTTCTTTAGTAGCCAAGGGCTGATAATGATATTTAAAGCCGCGGCACCTGATGTGCGGACATTGTTGATGCCTTGATTCTCGGTAAAAAAGGTATTGACTTCTAGCCCTAATTTGCGTAAGATGCGGGCTAATTCCTCGAGTGTGCCTGACCAATGTGGATCGTGATATGGAATGATGCCAAGCAGGTTGACAAGATTTGGCCTGCGTTCTATGCCATCCTCAACAATATAGTCAAGCAATGCTAAAATGGCAGTTTCATATCCGAGCAAGCTATCGCCTGCAAAACCCGGGGTGGTGATTGGGTAGACTGGAAGCCCTTTGTCGGAAAATTCTTTGGTAATACTTGCAATATCATCGCCGATAATACCGGCAGTACAGCCGGTGAGGACAAAATAGGCATCGGCATCAATAATTTCAATAGCACCCGAAATTTCATCGCGAAGCTTATTTTCACCACCGAATACAACTTCACGTTCAAGCATATTTGAACATGGAGTAGATACGTTGGATAAAAAAAATGGGGAACGAAGTCCTGCTTGCCCCGCCTCTCCGACAGAAGTCTGCATACAGCAGCCAGGGCCGGAATGATAGATTGGACAGACCTTATTGATTGCATTTAAAACATTATTGACACCGCCGAGGACACAAGTTCCCCGTGGGGATTCAACTACATTAGACATATCTAAACCTCAATCCTCCTTTATGTACGAAAATGGATCGGTTTCGTACCATGACTGTTTGTAAGGTAAACGTGCATAAGCGCTTAAATTGCGGTTAAAGCCCGGATTTTGTGCTTGATCGGCAATTTTGTTGCCAAGATATAGAATACCATCGTAGCCCATTGTAGCACGTTTTGGGTCAAGTACATGTGTAGTCGGAATTCCAAATCGGGCAGACCAAGATGGCACGCCAATGAAAATATCGGGCTTTAATCTGTTGACTAGATTTACTTGCTCAAATGGTTGCATGTTGGCAACGTCTACCACGTAATCCGTGTGGATGCCGTTTAGGTATTCGATGTCAATTTGTGCATCAATATCGTAGGTGGGCGTTTCAAGACCTACAAGCTCCATTCCAAAATCGTCAATGAGTGCGGCGGCGGCAAACGAACGCCCTGTCCCTCCACAGATAAATACCCGTTTACCCGAAAGACGCTTTTTGATGTCTGCAAGCAAAGGAAAGACACGTTGATGCTCCTTTTCGATGTACTCACGAGCGAGATCTTCTTTGCCGAGCAAAGAGGCGATGCCCAAAAACCATTTGTCTGTGTTGCGTACTCCGATTGGCATAACAGTGTGTGCATATGGAATGCCATATTTTTGGTCTAACTCCTTCATAAATTCATCGGCAAATACCTTACAAATAGAAGTTGATGCTTCTGCAGATGGAATTTGACGGATTTTTTCGAGTGAACTGTAAAATGGTATGTAGTTAACCGTAGATCCTAAAAGTCCAAGCATTCTCTCAATTTCCAATTGATCCGCATAGCTGATTGAAGTTGGGGCAAAGAGGTTGACAAGCCCCGCTTGTGTTGGCTGCTTTTCTTTTGGCAATAGATACTTTTGTATCGCAATAAATGCGGCATCAAAACCGGATGCACAGATTTTCGATTTGAAGCCGTCGCAATTAATGGGTACAAGAATAGCATCGATATCCGGTTGCATATTTGCTGCAATAGCCGGTACATCATCGCCAATAATGCCTGAGGCACAAGAGGTGAAAAGGAAAATAACTTTGGGGGAATAACGTTTGACGGCAAGGGATATAGCTTCGCGAAGCTTGGCCTCTCCGCCCATGATGACATCGGCTTGGTCAAGGTTTGTGACAATGACACGAGGGCTTTTGACAAGCTTTACCCCTCGGTGCATCTGCCCAACACGATATCCATCCGCTCCCATGCTCACACATCCGGAGCAACCTTGCGGCGAATGAATGATAAAAACGGAATCCTCCAGTGAAAGTACAGCTGAAATACTATTAATTTGTTGACATTGCAGACCCTGACTAAAGCTGCGGTCTGCATTTTTGATACATTTTTTGTCAAAATCGGTTACAACAGCTTGCCCCGTACTGCCTAAATCGGTAAAAGTATCGGGGCGAGATTCTCGAATACCGGAATATGTTACAGACATAGCCGCCCTCCTGATGGTAGTGAAATCTTGCGTTTTCGTTTACTTCATATAATTCATAGTAAATAAATCATAAAAGCAGATAAAACGTAGGAAATAATTTACAGCAACAAACAAAGCATAGTAAATATATATTTTTTATAAGCTTTTTTAGTATAACGGAACGAAATAGAAAAGTCAATCACCTTGTCGCAATTAAATGCTTTCTTATTTTTTTATGGCGATTCCGTAGACAAAATCTTTTACGTATGCCTCACCACATGAAAAAATTCCAGTTCATACTTCTCATGGGCCGTGATGCCGGCTTTTTGACATGCAATGGCAATCTGATCATCCACGGTATCCACGCCCTCTAGATCCGGTAGCAGCACGCCTCTCTTATGCCCACAGGTGACAATTACGCCAAAACGCTTGGGATCGAGTGTATTCCTATCGGTCACGGGTTTGGCGGCAGACAGCACATCTACATGATAAACCAACTGTTCGAATTCTTCTTTGGTGATGCTGGGAAAACGAGAATCCCTCGTACCTGCAGAAATGGCATTCTGCATAATTTCCATGGCAATGCTTTCACATACAGGACCGATCGTGCCGATACAGCCTCGCAATTTTCCACTCTTATGAATGGATACGAACACGCCTGCCTGCTCATGCAGGAGTTCTTGTGGCAATTCTTGTGGCATGGGCATCAAACGATCCGACCTGACATAGTGTTCCAAAGTTTTTCTTGCTAAATTTACATAAGCATCTTCATTTTTACGAATCTCCTGCATTTGTAAATTTTCTTCCTGCTTAAATAGTGTACCAAAATTTCTGGAGGGATCCTCTCCTGCCACGATAAAGGCAGCTATGCCATAGCCGACGCCAAAAGTGCCTTGATAGGACAATAAGGTTGACGATACCTCTCTTTGATCGAGTAGTCCTGCCATGACGACAAATGATAAAAGGCCACATTCTGCCCCTTTTAAACACAAGTTCTCATCTAATGTCAAAAATTCCAAAAAATTGCCAGATTGCATGATATCAGTAAGCTTAGCATCCAATTTAGGCCCTTCCTCGGCAAAGCCATAAGGGCCGCGCTCTAACAATTTATGGGACAAATCTCCGCTGGCAATGACGATGGTTTTACGCTTCGTGTTTAAAATAGCTTCCTGCATCAACAGGCCAAACCGGTAATGCTGTGCGCGTGGCAGCCCTGATAAGGAACAGACTACCAGACGATAATCCTTATAATATTGATTCACAAAATATAGGGGAATGAAAGTGCCATGATCCATTTTTCCATCTTTGCCACCCAAAGTGCCCGCAGGGAAATTCTGCTCATCACAAATTCTGCAAATCTCCCCTACCAATTCCTCATCTATGGAAGCCTCGATCGTTTGTGCCCCTCCAAATTGAGATAAATCTCCTCGTAGCTGCGAGCCACCGGCAATGTGAAAATAATCACTATATGACGGAGCATGGGGCGAAATCAGCAAGATGGTTTCCGGTGCCAATTCCCCGATTTGTTTTGCCACATTTTTGTAGGCATCTATGGTATCTTGAATCTGTAATTGGGAACCCTGTCCCACTTGTGGAACAATCAAGGGCGGGTGTGGTACGATAAACGCTGCACGAATTGCCATATGTCACCTCATTTTATATGTTATTAAGATTGCGAACGATTTTCGATTATTGTCAAATAAAGCCTGCTAAAAAATCACGAACGGCTTCATAATCAACCGCCAGATTCAAATTTTGCCCATCATCAAAACCGGCCGTTACGATTCCAATTAGCTGCCCATAAGTATTTAAGAGTGCGCCTCCGGAACTGCCGGAAGAGATAGGTGCAGTAAACTGAATCATGGAAGTATCGTGAATTTGCCGAAATCCGGCAATGATCCCATCAGAAACAGTATTAAAAAGGCCTAATGGGCTTCCAATTGCAATTACTTTTTGCCCACGAATCAATTTTTTCCCAGTATATATTGGAACCGGAGTTCGATTCACCGGCTCAATCCGAATCAATGCCAAATCATGGAGTGAATGATATTTAATCAATTTGCTTGTCATATGAATGTTTTCGTCATCTTCTAAGCGTACACCATAGGCAATGCCTCTGCCCGCCACATGGCAGTTCGTTAAAATATACCCGGCATTATTTACCAGTACGCCTGAACCTGTTGCAACTGGTTTTTGACTTTCGTCATACACGGTAATCAGCACAACAGAAGTTGCCATACTTGCTAATTCTTCATATTCTAGAACCCTCATAGTAGCCACTGTGCGATTTTCACCGGAGCTGCCGTTAGTGGAAGTGTGGCTCTCGCTAGCTGTGCATTCATCGGAAGTGCAGTTTTCACTAGCTACATGTTCATCGGCGGTGGGCTCAACATGTATATCGGTAGGATGGCTATGACGGTGATGGCTATCTCTTGCATCAATCATCCCGGAAGCTGCACGAATGGGCATCTGTAATTTTTTGGCATATTCCGAAAGTATCTTGCTTTTATCATATGCTGTGATTGTAGCTGTAATTTGGTTTCGTTCATCCATAATACGGGCGATCGATGAAATATGTTCCCATTTTACATCTGACAAGTCAAAGGGATTTACACAATACACATCACACCCGCATAGCGCCAACAAATAAAAAAATAGGAATTCATTGGTTCGAATCATTCCTGTGTATACCATTTTAGGAAACTTCGACAGCGATTTAGTATTGAGAAACAAAGCAGGAAAGTAAATATCAATCCGTTTAAATAAAGTAATAATGAAGTTTTTAAATTTTGTTTCTGATCTTGCTGCCTCCCAATAGTCTTGCGTTATCTGAATAAATGCATGCTTAAATGTTTCTTCCCACAATGAATTTTCAAAGTGAAACGGGAAGTCCGCATCAGAATAGTCCCTTGTTTCTTTCTTTGCAATCCAGTGTTCATAGCGGGACATATACGCGTCTCGTTCATCGGTGGCAATGAAACTTTCTAATTGAGCAGTCCTATAATACCCTGGTTTTTTTGTCCCCTCGCAGTCCGTTAATGCTGTATCGATTTCCTCGATCGCCTGCATCAATGCCTTTTCATCATTGGTGTTGTTCTGGATTACAAAAACAGTATTTTTTTGCATGTTATGGCATCTGTTGTCATAGAGCTGAAAAGCTTTTAATGATTCAATTTTAGTTTGATTGAGTTGCACTTCCAATTTCAAGGTATTCACCTCTTATCCATGAATTTTCTCTTATTATAGCAGAAATTGATAAAAAAAACGATGAATTTTATAGAAACTCATCGTTAAAAAAGGCAGGGAAAAGTTCCAAGAACTTGTTAGCAGTTAAAGTTGAAGAAACAAAAAAAATATAGTATGATGATAGAGTGATAGAGGATGTTAGGCAGATGATTGAAAACCCATACGATTATGTAGACAAAACTTTGATGATTCATGAACTGCCAGAACAAAATGGGTACACCAATACCAGAGGGAAACGATGGAACAATTAGAAGGAATTTTAGTTCAATATATGAACGAAGAGCTAATCGAAATTATCATAAGTAATCCAAGGCAAAAAGAAATGGCGCAAAAGATTCATATCCGCCCGATTTTTCTAAAAGAAACTAGGATGTATCAATTCACGCAATATAGGGGCGATCAAGTATTCCACAATAATCGAAACATAGACGAGGCACAAACAGAGATTTTGCAAAAAATGGATCAATATCAGCAAATGCAGCTATCGGCATCCGTTAGACAAGCCCATGTGCTTGTTAGTAAAAAGGGCAAAGTTACGATAAAAGAAAAAAAACATAAGAATGAACAGGACTCCATAGGCATAGCGCAGGCGGATTTATCGCATAATAGGAAAAAGAACTATATTTTAGACCCCGAAACAAAGGTCGATTTTTTAGTTGATTTAGGGGTCCAAACAAGGGATGGACAATTAGTGCGGGCAAAGTATGACAAGTTTAAACAACTAAACCGTTTCCTTGAATTTATTGAAGATATACTCCCCCAATTGCCAAAAGACAGGGAAATCACCATTTTGGATTTCGGCTGTGGAAAATCGTATCTTACCTTTGCAATGTACTACTACCTAAATGAGTTGAAACATTATGACGCAAAAATTATCGGGCTTGATTTAAAACAGGAAGTAATTGAAAAATGTGCGAAGCTTGCAAAGACATATGGGTATGAAAAACTGACGTTTTTAACTGGAGATATTGCAGCATTTGAAGGAATATCCTCAGAAACACCCATGCAAAAGGGCATAATAAAAGAGGGGATAGCGCAAAAGGAAGAACAGCCGGAGGGAATAAGGAAGGAAGAGCGAACGCTACATGTTGATATGGTTGTTTCCCTACATGCCTGTGATACGGCAACAGATTATGCACTAGACAAAGCGATTCGGCTAGGGGCAAGCGTTATTTTGGCGGTTCCATGCTGTCAGCATGAGCTAAATGGGCAAATGCAAAACGAAATTTTGGCGCCTATTTTAAAATATGGGTTGATTAAGACTCGCATGGCGGCATTAATTACGGATGCTCTGCGCGCTCAAATATTGGAAAGCAAAGGGTATCAAGTGCAGATATTGGAATTTATTGATATGGAACACACCCCGAAAAACATCTTGATTCGGGCAGTAAAGAAATCAACTTCAAAAAATCGAAATCAAGCATCTAAGGAAAACAAAAGCCAACCAAGCTCCCTGCCAATTAGTGGCAATCAGCTTCGTGAGCAAACCAAGACACATGGAAATGACCAAAATCTTTACAATGTCATGGATTTTTTCAATGTAGCACCCACGCTTGCTAGATTGCAGCGCAACCCATTAGGAGAAATCCCACTTGTAGAAGCGACGCCCACGCTCACTAAATTGCAGCGCAACCCATTAGGGGAAATTCCACTTGTAGAAGCGATGCCCACGCTTGCTAAATTGCAGGAAAAAACAAGGGAGGAGATCATATGCGGAAAGGAATTATAAAAGCGATGGTATTGTTCCTTGTGTTTGCCAGTACTGTTGTAAGTTTAAGCCTTCTGACAACGCGTGGAAGTGTAGATTTAACGACAGAAATGCCGGAAGCGACACTTCCTGTCGTTTCTTTTTATGATGGGGAAATACAAATCAATGAATTGTATGGCTATACGAAAGGTATGGATGCCTTAACAATGCGTGATACGATAACGCCGCTTCATGAGGATTTGGTATTGCCTCTTACGATACGAACCTACCAATTTCCAATTGAAGCCATTTCCTATACGGTTCGGACGATGGACATGGAGCGGCTTTTAGAGGAAACGCAAGTGGCCAGATATTCTCAGAAAGATGGCTTTATTTATGCAGACTTAAATATTCAAAATTTATTGGAAGTCGGGGAAGAATATATTTTGATCCTTACATTAAAGGGAAATGGCAATGAGGGTCAGGTGGACTATTATACAAGAATTACGCGTCCCGGAGACGTTTATGCAAGCGAATCCATTGAATTTGCATTGGATTTTCATAATAAAACATTTGACCCATCATCTAATTTATCTATCTATTTAGAGCCAAGCCCGCAAGCAGACAATGCTACATTGCAAAAGGTGACGATCCACTCTAGCTTGAGTCAGGTTACATGGGCAAATTTTGATGGGAAACGCTTAAGCGAACCAATCCCGTCTGTAAAAGAAATTGGGAGCACTTACAATACAGTGGTTTTAAATTATATTATGACGACACATGGACAAGATGGTGAATCCCAATATTATGCGGTCGAAGAATACTTTTGCGTACGCTACAGTACGTCCAACAACAGAATGCATTTATTGGATTATGTAAGGACGATGAATCAAATTTTTCGTTCAGAAGGCAATATTCTTTATGAAAATTATATTCAGCTTGGCATTCGCCCTTTAGAAATGGAACTTCTGTCAAATGAAAGTGGTACAGTCTTAAGTTTTGTGCAGGAAGGAGAACTATGGAGCTATAGTGCAAGCTCAAATCAACTTTCCCTTGTCTACAGCTTTCGTGGCGTAGAGGGTATGGACAAGCGGGAAAACAATCCAATGCACGATATTAAAATTATGAAAGTGGATGAAACGGGAAGTACGGATTTTGTCGTCTATGGCTATATGAATCGCGGGGCACAGGAAGGCGAATGTGGAATTAGCGTATTTCATTATGACAGTATAGCGAATACGATAGAAGAGGAATTATTTGTCGTTTCGGATAAATCGTATCAGGTGTTAAAAGAGGACTGGGGAAAACTATTTTATGTGAGCAAGGAAATGGCTTTTTATATGATTGCAGAAGATACTTTATATAAAATAGATTTAGAAACAAGGAGGATTTCAAATGTTGTAACAGGCATGGCAGAGGGTAGCTATGCCGTTTCCGATGACGGACGTTATATTGCATGGCAGGAGGGTGGAAATACGGACAGCTGCGATACGTTGCACGTTATGGATCTAGAGGGGGAAAATGCATTCATAATCAAGGCAAAGAGTGGAGAATATTTAAAGCCTATTGGGTTTGTAAAAAGTGATTTCGCATATGGGATTGCAAGGGCGGCGGATGTAGTAAGAGATGTAGCCGGCAATACAATTTTTCCGATGAAACAGATTATCATTTTAGACCGGAACCAAGAAATTGTGAAAGACTACAGCAAAGAGGGCAGCTATGTATCCGATGCTTATGTCATTGGCAATACCGTATTTTTAAATCGCGTTTACCATAATGGAACCGGATGGATACCAACGGAGCAAGATACCATTAAAAGCCATGACCTTGAGGCTTCACAAGTAGTGAATATCCATACGACACAGACGGAACAAAAACAGACGCAGATGCAGATTGTGTTTAACGAACCGCTTCCATCAAAGAGGACGCAAGTGCTTACCCCAAAGGAAATTCTAGTTGAAGAAGAGCGTGCGGTTTCCTTGAATGTAAAAAAAGACAGTGGGAAATATTATGCCTATAGTGCCGGAAAGGTGATCCGATCAACAAAATCCGTAGCAGAGGCCATCCAGGTGGCATACGAGCACATAGGGGCAGTTGTTGGCAGAAATCAGCAATATATATGGAGACGGGGACGCACTGCGATACAGATGGAACTAAACGATATTATTTTAACGGCAGAAGAACCGCATGAAAATACAATCGCAACCTGCTTAGAGGTCATGTTGCAGGTAGAGGGGATCAATATGGATATAGAAGGGCGGCTAAATCAAGGAGAAACGCCACAGAAAATATTGGAAGAATCATTACCGGGGTGCGAAGTCTTAGACTTAAGCGGATGCAGTGTTGAGCAAATACTATATTATGTAAACCAAAATACGCCGGTATTTGCGATGGAGGATGGGACCAATGCAGTATTAATCATAGGATACGATGAACATAACACGATTTTGTATGATCCAATCTTAAATCAATCCTATAAAAAAGGCCTTCAAGACAGTCATGCGATGTTTGACAACATGGGGAATATTTTTATTGGGTATATTAGAAATTAGGAAAGAATAGGAAAAAAATAATGAAAATAGAGGAGTATGTGCCTTAATGTCAATGAAAACCTTAAGACTTAAAAAACAGAATTTCGAACCTTTACTTAAGTTTTTGCTCCATCTTTCCGAAATAGTAGATGTGAAACAAGTATAAAAATAATCAAAGATATATGGCGGGATGCAGATGAGAGTAGATAATACGAAAATAATGGAATTGGTAAAACCGGATGCACATGTTGAAGCAAAAGGAAAACCAAGTCTTACGTCTATAGGCGAATCGACCAGGACGGTAAGCAGAATGGCGTGGCAAAGCCATCGTATCCAGCGAACCTCTGTAGAGAAGTCTTCCAATACAATAGAACATATGGAGTCAAAACTAGAGCAGATTAAGCAAGATGCACAAGCAGAAGAGATCAAACGGTTGAAAAACAACATGGGTGTACTCGCAAATACAATTTCTAAGGATGACTATAGCCAACTAGAATCGGATGGCATTTCCCTAAATGATACAGATGTAAAGAAGATTGTAACGCAGATGGATAAAATAAAAATGGAACTTGCCAAAGCAGGTACAGACATTTCAATTTTCGGCGATTCAATCAGTAGGGAACAGCTAGAGTCAATGGGTGGAAGTCAAGCGCAAGTCCAACAGATGGCGCAAATTCTAAAAAACCATGATTTGCCGCTTACACAGGAAAATCAAGAAGACGCTCAAAAAGCATTAAAACAGGCTGACAGCCTCGTGCCATGCAATGATGGAACGATAAAATTTATGTTGGACAACGAGCTGGAACCAACGATTGCCAATGTCTATAAGGCGCAGCATAGTGGTGGCAGTGCCAATAAGCAGGAAGATATTACGGTAGATGAAAAGGTAGAGCAGCAGATGAAAAAGCTGATTGCCTCTGCCGGTCTTTCCGTGAATGAAACTACGATGGCCGACAGCAAATGGATGCTTTACAATGGCATCCCCCTTACAGAAGACAACCTAAAGTATATGGAAACCCTGAAAAATTTGGAGCTTCCGGTATCAGACCATGTAAAACTTATGGAAACTATGGCCGAAGCGGTAGCGCAAGGCAAACGTCCGCAAGACGCATGGCTTACCAAAGACGACGGATCCCTACAAGAGCGGGCCATACAAGCAATGCAGCTTGTGGAGCAGGCAAAGGATACAGATTTGCAGTATGTGATCGACCATAATCTTCCTTTGACGATAGAGAACTTGGGAAAATCTATCCTTTCAGAACAAATAGAAATAGAACAAGCCAATCAGAAAGGAGCAAGGTTAAAGGATGCAGGTTCCAATACAGATATCTTAACAAAGGACAACCAAGCGGCAGATGTAAAAACAGTAATAAATGACAGCCTATCAGAAATTAGAAGTATAGTCATACATGAAAACTTAGTCATAAATGTAGATAAATTCGTAACAGCCCGCCGTCAACTGGAAGAAGCCCGGCTTGCTATGACAGCACAGGCAAATTATGCACTATTAAAGCAGGGTATTTCAATAGAAACACAGCCGCTAGAGCAGTTGGTAGAACAGCTTAAAGCGGCAGAAGAGCAGTATATCAACTCGATGTTTACAGCGAACGCAATTGAGCCAACAAGTAAAGATATTGCGCTCTTTCAAGAAGTAGAGGAAAAAACGGAAAACCTCAAACAACTGCCGGCGTATGCCCTTGGTTTTCGTTCCTATCATTTTGCACATGCAAATATTGAAACGATCCAAACAGTTGGAGCAACGCAAAGAGATGGGGAAATACAAACAATAGAAACATTGCATGAATCTGGTATGCAGCTAAAAGCCGACCTAGAAAAGGCGGGAACTGCCTACGAAACATTAATGACGAGTCCGCGTGCAGATATGGGAGATTCTATCCAGAAAGCATTTCAAAATGTAGAAGATATTCTTGCAGATATAGAGCTTTCTAATACACAGGAGAATCAAAGAGCGGTGCGTATTTTAGGATATAACCAGCTAGAAATCACACAAGAATCCGTCTTAAAGATGAAAGCGGAAGACCAGAAAGTGCAGTTGCTGTTTGAAAATTTAACACCTTCGGTAGTGATGCAAATGATTCATGAGGGTGTAAATCCTTTGACAATGGATATCAATCAGCTGAATGCCAAAGCAGAGGAAATAAAAGCAGATTTAGGCATTGGAGAGGAAGAAAAATTCAGCAAATATCTTAGGCAGCTAGAGCAAAAGCAAGAAGTTACGCCCAAAGAGCGGAGTACCTATATTGGTATTTACCGCCTACTCCACCAAGTTGAGCAGACAGACGGAGCGATCATCGGTGCATTGCTAAACCAAGGGGCAGATTTGACGATGAAGAATTTGCTAACGGCAGTGCGTAGTGGAAAAGCGCAAGGGATAGATGTTGCGCTTGGTGAAAATTACCAAGGTGTAGACTATGATGTAGCGAAAAATAATATAACAGATCAAATACAGGCATCTTATCAAACAGACTGTGCAAAAGAAGCGCTCCAGCGGCTGACGCCACAGAGGCTTGCTCAACTGAGTGCAGAGGGCGATTTAGATGAATTGACACCGGAGCAATTACTACAGCAGCTAAGGAATTCTAAGAGCCAACAAGAGTCTGAATTAGACTATCAAAATCAGCTAAAGGAGTTTGCGACGACGAAAGACGTTGAAGACGTGGTGCTTCGGATACTAACGGAACATGAAATGCCAATCACTACATATAATATGCTTGCGGCAAACAACATGTTAAATAAACGAAATACCGTTTTTAGCCAATTATTCAAGTACGATCCCGAGGCGCAGAACGAAGAGGTAGATCTAGAGCCCGTAAAGCAAAAGATTTTAGAAGATTTTGCAGAGGCGCTTAAAACGCCGGAAGAGATGGCAAAAGCACATAAGGCACTTGCAGATAAAGCTGAGAATGTCATGAAAACAATGATAAATACAGAACGGATACAAAGCGATACGATTAGAAATTTGAAAATTCTTCGCCAAGAGATTGCGCTAAGCACGCAAATGGCAAAAGAGGAGCACTATGCAATACCGGTTTTGGTAGCAGATGAAATGACAAACGTACAATTAAAAATTGTCCGGGGAACCAAAGAAAAAGGGAGGGTGGATGTCCTTTTTGAAACACCCGAGCTAGGCAAAGTAGTGGCTCAAATACGCGTAGAGCCAGACAAAATAAGTGGTTATATTGCATCAGACTTAGAGCGGACGGTGCAACGGGTGAAAGAGCGGGAAGAAGAATTTTTAACTTCTGTAAATCAAGATGAAACGAGGCAGGTACAATTAAACTATGTCCACAGCCAACCACTGGATTTAACACATTTTTCATTAAACAGCAGTAGAAAAGATGGCGCACGGGTAGACGAAAGCAGCAGTAGAAAAGATGACGTACAGATGGAAGAAAACAACAGTTATGAAGTGCAGACAAAGGCTTTATATGGTCTGGCAAAATCTTTTATTGATATGGTAAAAAGATTGAAATAAAAGATACCAGCTAATAAATGGGCAACTATTTAGGAGGAACTGGATCGTTGCATAAATATTTTTTGCTAAGGGAAAAAAGATTGACTAGTAAGGCACGGATGCCGATATAGAAGAAAGAAAAGAGGGAAATGATGAAAATTAACCACAATATGTCGGCAATGGTTGCCAATAACCAGTTGCTAAGAAATGAAAACAGTTTAACAAAATCTCTGGAAAAATTATCTTCAGGACTAAAGATTAACCATGCGTCAGATGATGCGGCAGGGTTGGCAATTGCAACCAAAATGAAAGCACAGATAAGGGGACTTGATCGGGCATCCCAAAATGCAGCGGATGGTACATCTGTCTTAAATACAGCAGACGGGGCATTGAATGAAGTAAGCAGTATACTTCAAAGAACGCGTGAACTTTCTGTTCAGGCAGCGAATGACACAAATACGCCTGCGGATAGAGAGGCAATTCAGCAGGAAATAGCGTCATTGACGCAAGAAATAGGCCGCATATCCAAAGATACTGAGTTTAATACAAAACCATTGTTGGATGGAACATTAGATCAAAGGATATATCCGGATAATCGTGGTATAACAAGGATTCAGATATCGGATAATGTCGATCCAGCGAAGTATACCGTGATAGTAGCACAGGATGCAAGGCAGGCAGTATTAGTTGGCAACGCAGTAATTGGAGGAGGCACTGCACCAGTAGAAGGGAAAGTTACGATAAATGGTGTGGTAATTGATATTGCGCAAGGAGAGAGCCTTGATTCAATCTATGGGAAGCTACAGGCAGGGGGAGAACTAGGTGGCGTAAAAGTATTTGCTATTGACCCGATGGTGTCATTACCTACAAATGATGGAACACACTTGGATACGGCAGGATATGAAGTAAAACCAACCCAAAGTGGAAATTCTTTGGCGTTTGTATCAAATGAATATGGTACCAAAGCACAACTAAATATTACATGTAGCGATCCGGGTTTAGCAAGTTTTCTTGGAATTGATTCCGACGTAACTGCGGCAGGTGTGGATGCTATCGTTGCCTTAGGACCGGAATTTTCATCAAGCGCAACCATAGCGAGTGATGGGACGCATGTAACGATTATAGATCGGAATGGATTTCGTATGAGTTTTGAAGCGGAGGTTGGAATTGCACAGACACAGTATATAGATCCACCGGCAAGCAATAGTGGTTCTGTAGTGCGTCCACTTCCAGGAGGATCTTTTAATGCCGCTGTCGCAATTAAGGTGACGGATATTGGCAGGCTTACTTTGCAGATTGGTGCAAATGAGCACCAGATAATTGATATAAGGATACCAAATATTTCTCCTAAATACCTCTATGTAGATAAAATAGACATACGTATCGTAGAAGGAGCAGGTAAAGCCATTTCAGCTTATGATAAAGCCATAGCGCAAGTCAATGAAACGCGCTCTAGGATAGGTGCATATCAGAATCGCCTAGATTATGCAGTAAGCAGCCTTGATGCTACCAGTGAAAATATTACGGCAGCGTTATCCCGGATCGAAGATGCGGATATGGCAAGAGAAATGTCTGAATTTACAAAATATAATGTACTCTCACAGGCAGCTACCTCTGTACTTGCCCAAGCAAATGATATTCCACAGCAGACGCTACAGTTGCTACAGTAAAATTGGAGAAGGAGTATTTCGTGGATAAAGAGCAAAGGCAGGAATTTACAAGGCGTATTAGCTGTTCAAACAAAAGCGAACTAGTAGTCATTACCTATGACATTATCTTTGTGTATTTAGATGAAGCGGCTAAGGCGCATCAAGATGGAGTGTATGAGAGCTTTAAAGAAGCAATAAAAAAGGCGCAGGCAGCAATTATACGACTGTCTGCTACCTTGGATTTTCAATATCCGATAGCATGTGAATTATTTCCCATCTATCAGTATGCAAACCAAAAGTTATCCGAGGCGATATATAAAGATTGCAGCGCTGATATAGAAAATGTGAAAGGAGTTCTAAAGAACCTTTATGATGGCTTTACACAAGTCGCTATAGAAGATTCTTCAGAACCCTTGATGCAGCATACCCAACAGGTTGTTGCAGGCATGACTTACCAAAAAGGAAGCCTTACAGAAACTTATCAAGATTCTGATCATTCCAGAGGATTCTTTGCTTAAAGGCATACGTAAAAATATAAGGTTTGTGTACGAACAAATGTAGTCAAGGAGGAGGAACAACGGAATACTTACATAAGGTTTTTGAATCTAAAGAAGCCTCTAGTTGCTTTACTCGGGTCAATAGGAATTTGTAACGCATATTTACAGCATTTAACTGATAAATACAACTGTCAATTAAGTCTGGGTCTACAACATTTTCAAAATTGGAGTAAGCTAAATCAAGCTCATTTTTCACCTTTTTTAAATCATCTAAAAGTAAGGCATATGCAGTATTATTTTCTAATGTTCTTTTATATAATCCGAAACAAAATCATCGCCTCCTTTTCATAGGAGAGGAGCTGTTGCACAATGCCCTCTCTTTAAACTTTAACCATATAAACTAGAAAAAGTTTGTATTACACGCTACAACAGCTCCTTTATTCTAAGTATAATCAAAAATTCCAAATTTATGCGAAAAGAGGTATAAATTTTCCAAATTTGTATATATTTTATTGAAAATGAAAAAAATGGACATAAGGGTATCGTTAATTTGTGCAATGATATATATTCACAAATTGATTAGGAAAGAAAGAGGTGCTTTATGGAATATGGGGTGTTGGCAATTGCTCTCATCTGCTTGATTGTACTGCTTATCGGAGTATTAAAACAAAAAGCTCAAATAGTATTAAACTTTTGTGTGAGGATGGTACTTGGGATGATTAGCGTTTACTTTCTAAATCATTTTCTGGAAATACAGCATATTGAATTAGCCGTAGGATTGAATCCGATTAGTGCATTGACAGTTGGAATCCTTGGTATCAGCGGCTTTGCGCTCCTGTATGGCATTATGCTCTATAAATTTTTGTAACTAATTACCAAAAATAATATAAAACCGATTTTATGATAGACAAAACCGATAGCATGGTATATAATTCAATTCACAAAGCGAGGTGATTTCTTGGGGAATTAAAAATATTCCTGACCCTGTTGCTTCTTGGCATAGCAGTGGTGATGGATGTAAAGACAGGACGAATCAGTAACCGGCTGATTTGTTTCGGACTTTCCAGTGGATGTTTGATCCAAATTTATGATTTGGGCATGAAAGGCATTTTTATTTTTCTTTTAAACGTTTCTCTACCGGTTATCTTCTTATTTCTTTTATTTCAAATGCATGCTCTTGGAGCAGGCGATATCAAATTATTTTCCGTTATTGGCAGTATTTTTAATCTTAAAGTTACAGTTTGGTGCATTTTAGCATCCTTTGTTGTGGGTGCAGTGTTTGCAATCTGTAAACTAATCTACAATCAAAATCTTATGGCACGTCTTTTATACTTTTGCGGATATATGCAGGACTTTTTAGAAACGAAAGTGCTAAAAAAGTATGACGGCCAGTCTGATGGGAAACAGAATTACATTCATTTTTCAATCCCAATTTTAATTGGATATCTAATCATGTTGGAGGTGGTTTATTGACTACAATCTCTATCGCAGTTTGCGATGAAGACAAAGCATATGGCGCAAAACTTACAGAATATGCAGCTAGTGAAAGAAGAGATAAATGCCATCTGTATTTCTATTCAAATCCTGAAATAATATGTAGGGAATTGGGTGAGACATCGTTTGATGTTGTCCTTCTTGGCAAAGGATTTTGGGGAATACAAGGGTTGTCAGATTTTAAAAATTCTGACAAAGGAAAGAATATGATCTTTTTAGGCTTAAGCGAGGGGAAAAGCACCCCTCCTGCCAAACTATTTGAAGGAATGCCAATGATAGCTAAGTATCAATCAGGCGAACAAATAGTGAGGGAAGTATATCATCATGTTCAGAATTCGCGAAAGGAAGAGGAAGAAATAGGCTTCTTTCGGGAAGAACGTGATATAGTGGGAATATATTCCCCCTGCCATAGCTTGTTGCAAACGCCCTTTGCGTTAACATTGGCCAAATTATATGCAAATGATAAAAAGGTTCTGTATTTAAATTTTGCGGAATGTGCAGGATTTAAGTATTGGTTTTCGGAAGACTACAAACGGGATATGGGGGATCTGCTGTATATGATTTCAGTAGATCCATGCAATTTTAGCAGCAAGCTAGGAAGTGTTTTATATACAATGGAGCAAATAGACTACGTGGCACCGATTGCAGACTCCCAACTATTATGTGAAGCTAGTCCTAAGGACTATCTAACCCTGCTGGGCCTGCTTGTCGATAAAACAGAGTACACCACCATTATTCTTGACTTTGGAATCATGATACCGGGATTTTTCTCGCTCTTAGAGCAGTGTACATCTATTTATATGCTTTTGAACAAAGAGATACTGGCAAATGGGGCAACAGAGCATTTTAAAGAAACAGTACGAAGGGCAGGGCGTTCGCAACTGCTAGAGCGGATTCACAATGTTACTTTTGCGCCAATGGACGCAACAATGATTGGACAGCAACCTCTCCTGCAACAATGGATTTGGGGAAAGCTTGGAGATACCGTTAGGGAAGCGATGAGGGAAAAGTTTAGAAATAGCGAAGGGGAAACAGTAAGGGAAAAGTTTAGAAATAGCGAAGGGGAAGCAATGTGGAGAAAATTTAAAAATAGCGAGGGGGAAGCAGTAAGGGGGGATTTTGGATAGAATAAAAAAAAGGATTATGAATCGTCTTGACATGACTAGAGAGATTAGTGATCAAGAAATTATAGAGATCATTGATGAAGAAGTTTGCATATATGCAAAAGAAGAAACGGTATCACTAGCGGAACGGAAAAACATGCGTAACCAAGTATTTTATGCGCTCAGAAAATTGGATATATTGCAGGAATTAGCTGAGGACGATACCATAACGGAAATCATGGTCAACGGTCCAGATCATATTTTTTTTGAGCGCTACGGTAAAATCAGCAGATGGGACAAGGGGTTTTCTTCTAAGGAAAAACTAGAAGATATTATTCAGCAAATTGTGGGAAACAATAATCGAATGGTAAACACAGCTTCTCCAATTGTAGATACCAGATTATCTGACGGTTCCAGGGTAAATGTCGTATTATCTCCGATTGCAATTGATGGGGCATGTTTATCTATCCGAAAATTTCCGAAAGAACCGCTACGTATGAATCATTTGATAGAGCAAAATTCGATTGGGGTCAAACCAGCGCAATTATTAAAACGATTGGTACAAGCGGGCTATAATATTTTCGTGTCGGGAGGAACTGGGTCTGGCAAGACAACATTTTTAAATGCACTGTCGGAATTCATACCAAAAGAGGAACGCGTAATAACGATTGAAGACTCAGCAGAACTTCAAATTAAAGAAATTGAAAATCTGGTGCGGTTAGAAACAAGGAATGCAAATACGCAGGGCGGGAGTGAAATTACCATGCGTGACTTGATTAAAACAGCTTTACGTATGCGCCCATCTCGTATTATTGTCGGTGAAATTCGCGGAGCGGAGGCACTAGACATGCTACAGGCTATGAATACCGGACACAATGGCTCTTTGTGCACAGGGCATGCGAATAATGCACAGGACATGTTAAGCAGAATTGAAACAATGGTGCTTATGGGGATGGAGCTACCCATTGTAGCCATTCGTGCCCAAATTGCCGCAGGTATTGATATCTTGGTGCATCTAGCAAGAATGAGGGACAAAAGTAGAAGAGTAGTTGAAATTACAGAGGTAGATCGGTTTCAAAATGGAGAAATCCGGTTGAATTCAATTTATGAATTTCGGGAAATAGGAGAAAATGAAGAAGTTATTATTGGAAATTGGGAACAGATCGGGAGTCTAAATCATAAAGAAAAACTGCTGGCAACAGGGATAGAGCTAGAGTGAAAATAAGGAATAGTAGAGGATGAAAAGGGTGATGGTAGAGGATGAAAAGGGTGGTGGAAAGGGGTGTCGGAAAGGAATGAAAAGAGGGATACATGATAGATTATAGAAGATATTCTATGAATATAAAAGAAATAATTTTTTGTATATTCGGCAGTTTTTTATTCAGTGGAGTAATTTCTTATTTGTTTTACCGATCTGTTTTTTCTATGGTGTGCGTCATCATTGTTTTTCCAATTGTTTGGAATAAAAGGAAAATTTACTTAAAAGAAAGGCAAAAAGAGAATTTGCAGTTTCAATTTAGGGACTGTATTCAGATGGCGGCAACCGCATTAAATGCCGGATATTCCCTTGAAAATGCATTTGTAGAGGCACGAAAGGATTTAGTACCACTTTATGGTGACGGTGCTTCTATGTCTAAGGAATTGCAATACATGAATGGGCAAGTACAGCTTAATATACCATTAGAAAAACTAATACAAGATTTAGCAGAGAGAAGCGGAGTAGAGGATATACAAAGTTTTAGCCAGGTGTTTGGATTTGCGAAACGTGGTGGTGGCGACTTCATTAAAATTTTTATGGATACAGTACAGAAAATCAGCGAAAGGATGGAAGTAATGCGTGAGATTAAAACAGTAATGGCCGCAAAAAAGCTAGAACAAAATATTATGAATATTGTACCGATTGGCATTTTGTTTTATATCGATCTAAGCTCTCCGGGTTTTCTTAGCATCATGTATGGAAATTATGTAGGAATTTTGGTTATGACAATTTGCCTTCTCATTTATTTAGGGGCTTATGTATTGTCGGAGAAAATTATAGATATAAAAGTGTAAAAGGAAATGCCTGTTAAAAAGGCAAGCAGAAATTAGAAGAAAGAAAGGGCAAGCTTTTATGAAAAGTGCAAGCAGAAATTAGAAGAAGGAAAGGAAAAGTTTTTATGAAAAGGCAAGCAGAAATTAGAAGAAGGAAAGGACAAGCTTTTATGAAAAGTGCAAGCAGAAATTAGAAGAAGGAAAAGACAAGCTTTTATGAAAAGTGCAAGCAGAAATTAGAAGAAGGAAAGGAAAAGGCTTATTTGCAGGAAAGGAAAAGGGCAATTGTAAAAATATGTACATATATATAATGGTTTTTATTATCTGCCTAGGGGCGGAAATATATGCTGTAAAAAGAAAACGAAAAAAAAAGTGGCTGCAGGGTATTGGTATCATTTTATTCGCGACGTTGGCAGGTATAGGAATTACGGTGTACAATCGTATGGAAACGGGTAGCCAAGGAGATGGCATTCTACCCAGAAATGCTACAGGAGAAGGGGAGTATAGCAAAGGCTATCGCATTGATGTGGATGGAATTGTGAGTGACTATCCGATGGAGATTTCCATACAAGAGCAAAAATTAACGAATGCGCAAGCGATAGAACTGTTTAAAAAAGCAGAAGTAGAATTAAATAAATGTATGCTAGGGGAAAATACATCTTATGAAAGTGTTATGTATGATTTGAATCTACCAAATACCTTGCAGCAAGGGAAAATAAGTGTAGAATACACTTTTGACAACTATGATATTTTTTCTGTGGATGGAATGGTTCAACAAGAAAATATAGCAGAGGATGGAAATATGGTAAAAGTAATGGCACAGTTTTTTTGTCAGGACTATGAATCTATTTATGAATTATATGTAAAAGTTGTTCCGTTTGTGGAATCAGAAGCACATAAACGAATAAATGATTTTATAAAGCATCTAAACAATAACTTACAGAAGCAAAATGAAATAAAAGGTCAACAATCGTTGCAATTACCAGATAAACTAGAGCAGCATAAAATAGCATGGCGGGAAGAGAAAGATAATATAGCGGGACAAATACTGTTACTCGGATTCGTAGCTGCAATTGGAATTATTCTAGCAGATAAAAATAGTGAAAAGAAAAAAGTAGAGGAAAGAAAAAAGGAAATGGTGATGGACTATCCAGATATTGTCAGTAAATTCTCTTTGCTTATGGGAGCAGGGATGACGGTGACATTGGCTTGGGAAAAAATTGTCTTTGCCTACCAAATGCAAAAAAAAGAAAATAAAGGTATCATACGTCCGGGATATGAAGAATTAGTCACGACATTATTTGAAATACAGGATGGCATTTTTGAATTGAAAGCATATGAGCAGTTTGGAATTCGCTGTCAAATTCCGGCATATCGAAAATTTTCCTCTTTGCTGATTCAAAATGTAAGGAAAGGAACTTTGGGTATGCAGAAACTACTAGACGATGAAGCGAAAGAATCTTTTGAACAGCGTAAGGCACATGCGAAAAAACGTGGAGAAGAAGCAGGAACAAAACTACTGCTTCCCATGATGTTGATGTTGCTTGTAGTATTAGTGGTCTTGATGGTTCCAGCGGGATTATCAATGCAGATGTAGGAGGAAAATATGAATCAATTAAACAGTTTTTTAAAAGAAGAAGATGGAATGGGTGTGGTAGAGGTTATTCTAATTATCGTGGTCTTGATAAGCTTAGTCATAATATTTAAAAAACAAATTACAGATTTAGTCAATACTATATTTAAAAAAATCAACAGCACGGCTGGCACAGTCTAAAGTATGATAGAAAGAAAGAAATATAAGGCAAGCATGACAGTCTACATGGCATTAACAATGATTTTGATATTTTCATTCTTATTCTCGTTGCTGGAAGGGACTCGTGTTTTGGGATTAAAGAGCCAGATGGAACAAAATGCCTGCTTGTCGCTAGACTCTGTATTTGGCCAGTACAATGCGTCTTTGTGGAAAGACTATCATTTGCTCTATGCAGATGGTACATGGCAAACGGAAGATTTTTATATTCATTCATTAGCGGAACATATCTTGGGGGAGGCAGATGAGAATCTAGATTATCGACAAAAATATGGAAATACGAAGTTTATAAATTTATACCAATGTGGAATAGCAAACGTGGAAATAATAAAATATCAACTTGCAACAGATAACGATGGAGGTGTTTTTAGAGAACAGGTTTGTGAATTTATGAAAAAAGAAACAACACTTGATGTAGCAAATCGCCTATTTTACAACATTGCAAAAGAAAAGGAATTAGAAACAGAAGAAGAAAAAAATAGCGACAGAAGAAATCAGGCAAAAGATGCATTAGACAAAGCAGAGGGAATTAAAGCGGAACAAGACATAAAAAAAGGACAAGACATAAAAAAAGGACAAGACATAAAAAAGGAATCAGATATAGAGGCTGAAAACCCAATGAATTATGTAGATATGTTGCGAAAAACTTCTATTCTCGCTCTTGTTATGCAAGACACTTCTAAATTATCCGGTAAATCAATAAACTTAGGGAATTCCATTGAAAAACGTACAAAAGAAATGGGTACATGGAGAACACCGCCCAAACATCATGCTTTCGATCAAATATGGTTTCAGCTGTACTTGGAAAAATATTTTTCCAATGCGATAGAAAATAGTCAACAGGGAGCAAAGGGGCGCGTATTGGATTACGAATTAGAGTATTTGATTGGAGGGAAAAACAATGACAAAGATAATTTGGAAAGTGTTGTGAATAGACTTCTTGCTATGCGGGAAGCTGGAAATTTCATAACGATAATGCAGGACAGGGAAAAATGTGGACTGGCATTAACAATGGCAACGGCGACAGTTGGATTTACCGGATTGGCACCTTTAGTGCAAGCGGTGCAGATAGGCATATTGCTTGCATGGGCGTTTATAGAAAGTATATTGGATTTACGATGCTTATTAGCCGGTGGAAAAGTGGCATTGATAAAAGCTCCGGCACAGTGGCAGTGTGATCTATCAAATCCAAGGTTATCAGTAGAAAGCGAAAAAATAGAAAACGTAAAAACTGAAGAGGAAAATGCAAAAAATGTTCTAAATGGTTTAGATTATGGTGAGTATCTGCATATTTTGCTCTATTTGATGAAAGATGGCAGGCTGAATAATCGCAGTATGGATCTAATAGAAGGAAATGTCAGATTGACAAATGGTAATGAGCATATGCGGATGGATTATATGGTACAATCGGCGGACGTATTGTTTCAATATGAAGCACCTGAATTATTTTGGAGTTTTGTATCAGTAGATACAAATAAAATAAATGGATATTTGTTTTCTACACAAAAGAAGATGTCGTATTTAGTAGTACCATAGACTACAATATTGGAATGAAAAAATCGGTAGCTCATATACTGGAAAATGTCGTATTTATTACCATAATAGAGTTCAAATATTCTTGGAAGGAAGGTGTTTAAAAGTGCCTCTTGTATGTCTAAAAATAAAGAAAATCAAATCAAAAAATCGAAAAATCTCTCTCAAGAAAGTAAAGGAACTATTTATCATAAAAAATAAAAAAAAGCAATTTAATCAAGTACAAGAGGTACGTTTTAACATTTTCCTTTCCGGAAGCTTTACAGTAGAAGCATCGTTTTTATTGCCACTATTTTTATTCGCTTCGATAAGCATTTTATTCTTCTTTCGAATGCTCCAAGTACAGCAGTGTGTAGAGGAGGCTTTATGCTTTGCAGGAGCTCAAACGGCAGCGATGGCAGAAGATGAAAAAGAAGGTTCTTTAAGGGCAGTGGCAGTAGGATTGTTTTATAAAGAACTTGCAAAACAAAATGTTTCATCGGACTATATTGTGGGAGGGAAATTAGGCATTACGTGGGAAAAGACAGCTGTAGACGGAGCATATATTGATCTATTCGTTCGATATAAGCTAAAACTTCCCCTACATGTTTGGGGGATAAAATTTTTTACTGTAGTACAGAGAAGTAAAGTACATAAATGGATAGGATTTAGCAAGGATGCAGAAAATGAAAATACAGCGGAATGGGTATTTGTAACACCTACAGCAACGGTCTATCACAGAAAACGTGAATGCACGCACCTAAAACTTTCGGTGAAATGCAAACTGTTTTCCCAATTAGATTCCTTAGAAAGCAACTATGGAGCGTGTGAAATTTGTGCCTCAAATGGATATAAGCCAAGTATAGTTTATATTACAGATGAAGGAAGACGCTATCATGTAAAACTAGATTGTAGTGGGATTAAACGAACAATTTATATGATAAAAATCACGGAGATTGGGGGAAAACCCCCATGTACAAGATGTGGAGGATAAACGATGGTTCAGACAGGTACACTATTTTCGCTTTTAGTGATATGTTCGATTGAAGACATAAAAAAGAAAAAAATAACATGTATGTATTTACTGCTTTTTGGAATTGTGGGCATTCTATTACATTTGATTTATCAAAATTGCACAACATACAGCTTAATGGGAGGCTTGATGATTGGTCTTGTACTTATGGCATTAAGCAAATTAACGAAAGGAAGTATTGGAATTGGAGATGGGCTTTTATTGGCAATTACAGGTATCTATTTAGGAGTAGAAGATAATATGGAGTTGTTGATGACGGGGCTTTTATTCGCAGCAGTATGGTCGCTATGGCTGTTGACTGTTTGTAAAAAGAAAAGAAAACATGAAATAGCCTTTATTCCATGTCTGCTCATCGCCTACATCACCATGATAGTGAGGTGAATGATGAAGGCAAGATGTATAAAGAAAGCAAGATGTATAAAGAAAGCAAGATGTATAAAGAAAGCAAGATGTATAAAGAAAGCAAGCTGTATGGGCGAAGGCAAGCTGAAGGATGAAGGCGATGTATGGAGAAAGCAAGATGTATGAAGAAAGCAGGATATATGATGAAGACAAGCTATATGATGAAGGCAAGCTATACGATAGAGGCAGCACTATTGATGCCAATTATTTTAATTGTAACTGCATGGATTATGAAAGCAGGCATTACGATGTATCAAGAGATGCCAATTATAACAGAAAGTAATGCACTAGGAGTATATCAGCCGGTAGATACATTTCGAAATTTGGCGTTATTGCGTAATTTGGCAGAATAGTAATGGGGGAATCTGAGTGAAAATTTCTTATAAAAAGTGTTTAAATCAAAGTTATATGATTGTTGAAAGCGATAACGTAAAGTATGTAAAACTTGAACATGAAAACGACAGTGTAAATTATACAAGATTTGAACATGAAGGCAGCAATATAAAAATAGAGCATGTGGGATTTGAAGATGAAAACAGCAATGTAAAAATAGAGCATGTGGGATTTGAAGATGAAAACAGCAATGTAAAAATAGAGCATGTGGGATTTGAAGATGAAAACAGCAATGTAAAAGTAGAGCATGTGGGATTTGAAGATGAAAACGGCAATGTAAAAGTAGAGCATGTGGGATTTGAATTGGAAATGATACACAATAATGCGATAGGTGGAATATTACCGATGCAGGTTTTTCGCTTTGATGATAGAACAGAATTTTGGTATGATATAACAGGAAAGCAATCCCTGCTGAGTTATTTTGAACGAATACGATTAAAGGCAGATACTTTGTTTCTTATTTTGAATTCTCTGGAGCGTTTGTGCCATACACTGAAACTATATATGTTGGAGGAGCAGCGGGTAAATCTTATAGAAGAACTTATTTATATAAATTACGATGCAGACCAGATATATTTTACCTATTTACCTTTTAAAAAAGAAGATATGCATGTTGGGTTTCAAAAGTTTATGGAATTTATATTGCAAAAAATAGACCATTCAGATGAAAAAGCAGTCACAATTGGATATGAAACGTATCAAATGTCACTGCAAGAAGGAATTAGTTTAAGTCAAATATTGCAAAAAATATATGATTCCTTAAAAAAGGAGCAACAGGCAGAAGAGCCACAGACAGTAGAAGAGCAGTTTAATTGTACGGAAAAATGGAATAAGGAAAGACAAATCAGGACAAACGAAAGGGCAAATAGCGAAAGGGGAAATAGAGAACTACAACATGGCAAGGAAACAAAAATTGAAGCAGAGAAGATAGGGTTTGAGAAAAGCAAAAACAGAAGCCAAATCAGGGAAAATCATAAAGATAGAATAGTGAAGATAAAAAATGCAACGAAAGCTTTCAATCATATATGGACTGTAATGAGTACTAAATTCAAAAATAAGTTGAGTGGGATTAAACAAGAAAATCAAGGGAAAAAAGCAATGAATCACAAGGAGGAATTTATGCCGGTCATTACATTAGAGGATATAGAAAAACCGGATATGGAAAGCCACTATCCCACCGTATATCTTGGAGATGATACACAAACAGCCCAAGGGAAATTAGTATATCAAGGATCTGGAGAAGAAGCAGATATCGTAGTAGACAGAGTGCCCTATATATTGGGCAAAAGTAAGACGCAAGTAGATGGAACTATTTTACACCAAAGTGTCAGTAGAATTCATGCAAGAATTGAAAAAATAGAAGATGAATATTTTATAGAAGATTTAAATTCTACCAATGGAACTTTTTTAAATGGGAAGGTAGTAGAATATAGAGAAAAAGTGCGAGTTGAAAAAAATGACCAAATTGTATTGGGACAAGTAGAATATATTTTTACATAATTTTTTGTGCATATTAAAATTGTGCAGACGTAGATCCGTTGAATGAAGACGCTTTCTTTTTATAATTTTGCTTTACAAGGCAGTTTAAATATGCTAACATGCATTCAAGTTAATAATGAAAAATGACAATTATATAAGAAATAGTCAATATTGGTAGCAAAGGCACTATGGAGAAAAAACTTCATAGCGCCTTTTTTGTATAAGAAAGCAAGGAAAGAGTGAAGAGCCAATTTGTGTCAGCGCAGATTGAGTATGCACAAAAGAATGTGCAAGGAAGAGGTGCATTATGATGAAACGATTCAGATTATTACGCATATGGATATGATATTATGGCAGGAAAAAAATTGCTGACCAACTTGGTTGGGATGTGGAAATACATAAAGTTGAATGGGCTTCCATAGGTCTAGGCCTTGATGTAGGCGATTACGACTGTATCATCAGAGGGAGGGGGTATACGGAAGAACGCGCACAATTATATGAATTTACCGACCCATATTATATCCTTTCCATGTGCCTTACCGTAAAAGCGGATAGCAGATTTGGAAATGTCACAAAGCTTTCCGCTTTTGAGGGGCAGGATCCAATTTCTGCTACGCAGATAGGGACAGCCTATGTGGACTTCTTACAAGACATTCCAAGTGTCGTGACAGCAACAGATTATGAAAAGGCTGCTGAATGTTTTATGGCAATTTCAACCGGAGCGGCAGAAGTTTGCCTGCTTGACTATCCAACTGCAAAATCTGCAATTATGACAAACCCTGACCTTAAAATTATTGAGCGGAATGATCCGGAGGGTGATGCACTTCACAGTGGTGAAGACGGAGCAAACAACGTTTGTATAGCTTTAAAAAAAGGCAACACAGAATTGCGTGACCAAGTTCAAAAAGCAATGGAGACAATCAGCTGGAATAAAGAGAAAATGGACGCACAGATGGACGAGGTTATCGTGCTTTAACTGACCGCTAACTAGTCTAAGATTAAAAGAACCAAAGCCTATATCATGAAAATAAGTAAGACAGCAGGCTGATTTTAGTCTGTTGCTTTTTTTATGTTTAAAAGGAGAAATGGGGGAAATGAAGGGGAATTAGATTGATAGTGGGAATGCTTGCATTTGTGTTAGTCGCAACGACGGTTTTAAATTGCAATTGAAAAAACCAATATGGAAATTAAATCTGTTATTTAATGAAAGCCCTGAAATTAACTGGGAAGATGATAAAGAAATTTTATGGATTATAGTACTTTATTATATCAAGCTGCGATACTTCGCTCCTAAAACCAGTATGATTTATATCGGAACAAATAGCAGATATATAATTACCATAATGATACATCTGATAATAAACCGGTAATGATAATGTGTTTATCTTAGTGAGGTTTGTAGTTAGGCCGGTACCACATTTTTTTAGGTAGGATTCTTTCTTCGTCCATATTTCGAAGAATCTTTTTGCTTTTTCTTGTGGAATCCCAGAATCTATAAATTCTTTTTCTTTAGGATGAAAGCAATTATTTGAAATTTCATAGGGAGGATTTGATATTTTTTCGATATCTGCGCCTACAGAACAATTATTGCTTATACAAAGCAAGATACAGTTTCTGGTATGCGATAAGTTAAAATGGTAGTCTCTAAAATCATGGAGATAAGGTTTCCTATTGCTATCAGTGTGTATATCCAAATTACTGGTTGACGTACCGATTATTTGACTTAATGTCATACGGGTTAATAGCTCACCATATAGGGAAAGTAGGCGATCAATATCAAAGCGATACCTTAAAACTTTTTCAGATCTCTGTTTGGATACGTAATGAAGTAGATTTTTATCATTATTAGTAAATACAGTGCTTTTGAGTTCTAAATAATAAATATTTAACATTTAAATACCTCCAGTTAATTTTGTCTGGTTATTAAATTATAATATATTGAAATGAAAATGTATATGAATTTTATTAATTATAAAGATAAGGAGCCAAAAGTCAAAAAAAGCAAAAAGCATCTTTAAAATGACAGATAGGAGAAGGATTTCCTGATATGGAAAAAATATCACAATCTTTACTTCTTTATAAAAAGATTTTTAGTCTTATAGATTTGAATAAACGGTGGGCTATTAAAAAATTACACTGTGAAGGGAAAAATACATTAAATGGTATGAAAACCATAAAGATTATAAAGACCAGTATCAACTAATGTGCGAGGGAGAAGTATTATAATTGAAACTTTGCCATTCGCCACCTAAGTATCAACTAATGTGCGAGGGAGAAGTAATAGAGAAAGAGGATACTTCTACGGATTTACACGTTGCCCTTTTAAGGGGCATTATGATGGACAAGAATATCCAGAGGTGTTGCCTGCATTGCGCGAAACAGATATTCTAAGGATTGAAATGATGCATGAGAAATGGTAGAAGGCATACATGCGGAAGTGGCAGAGAATGTAATTTTTTGGATATTAGATAACAAAGAAAGTATAAAGTAGCAAGTTCAAGATAACAAGAATAATGACTTATAACCTCGTAAAAAAATATATAGTGATCATTCATATAAATTATGGTAAAATAATAGTTAGATTAGGCTAACTCGATATTGACAATGATATATTATAGGGATATAATTTATGAATAAGGACAAAAAAATATTTATAAATGAAAAGAGGATGATTAAGTTGTCAAGGGGGAAGAGATGGTTTAAGGAAGAAGAAAAGGAGGTGTTAAGGAATAATCTATGTAAGGAATGTGAGAAATGTTGGAGGATATATGGCTATAAAAAAACCGGCATAGGCCTTCTGACTAAGAGTGTTGGAATTTCAGCAGGTGCATTTTACGCATTATATCATAATAAAGAAGAACTCTTTTATAAAAGCTTAGTTAATTTAAGAATTAGATTAAAAAGTGAGCTTAAAGAAATTTTACAGAATAGTCGCAATAAGACAGGATTTAAGCAAGCTGTAATGTGGTTGTATAGAGAATATATTGACGCACCCTTCTTATACAATTTTGGCTCAGAGGATTTTGTTGCTTTTGTTTCCAAGCTATCTATTGATGAAATGGCATTTCTTAGAAATGATGCTGTATCATTTTTATCTATCTTATTTGATGAATCAGGATTAAATTTAAAAATAGATATTAAAACCGCGTATGAAACTTTGACTTTATTACTTTTTACGGTGAGTGGTAAAGATAAATTATCATGCAATCATGAAGACGCATTTGTAATCCTGTTAGAAGGGGTTATTAGTAACATATTTGAGTAATATTTTTGAAAAATTTATGAAAATTTTTAAAAAATATTCATAAATCAGCATATGCTAATGTCATAGGAGGAAAATATGAAGAGTATAGTGAGATTTAAAGGTGTAACCAAAGAATTTGGAAATCAGGAAGTAAAGGTTAAGGTTTTAAAAGGGTTAGATTTTGATATCAAAGATGGTGAAATATTATTGGTAATAGGAAGTAGTGGAGCAGGTAAAAGTACAATTTTGAATATATTAGGCGGATTAGATTCACCTACGAGTGGAGATATATTTGTTGAAGACGAGAATATATCGAAATACTCTGAGAAAAAATTATCTGATTTTAGAGCTCAGAAGGTAGGAATGATATTTCAGTCCTATAATCTTATTCCTAACTTAACGGCAATAGAGAATGTTACGTTTGGTTCAGAAGTGAAAAGCGATACATTGGATGCAAAAAACATTTTACGAAAGGTCGGTTTAGGCGACAAGTCCGACAAGTTTCCAGCTACGTTATCAGGTGGAGAGCAGCAAAGGGTTGCAATTGCAAGAGCTGTAGCAAAAAACCCTCTTATGATTTTGTGTGATGAACCTACAGGGGCCTTAGATTATGAAACGAGTAAGGAGGCCTTAAATTTGCTTGAAGATTTAAATAAAGAACTAAAAAAAACTATTGTATTAGTTACGCACAATTTAGCATTATCTCCAATGGCGGATCGTATTTTGACTGTCAAAAGTGGAAAAGTAGAAAATATTGAAGTGAATGAGAACAAGAAATCGGTTGTAGAATTGGAGTGGTGATTATGAATTTATTTAAGAAGCTTTTAAGAGATATAATAAAATCCAAAGGTCAATTTATTACGATTACATTCGTAGTAATATTAGGAGCACTTTTTTATTCCGGGTTGTCATCAGCCAGTGTGATGCTTGATGACTATGCAAAGGAGTACTATGAGAAAAATAATTTAGCAGATATTTGGATGTACTATTCAAATATTACGGAGGAGGATTCAAAGGTTTTAGATGACGTAGCAGGAATAGAAGATTATGAACTAAGATTTACATATCAATCCAGAACAGATGAAAAGACGTTAAAGATCCACTCATTTCATGATAATTCTAATATCAATAAACTATATTTGGTAGAAGGAAATTTGCCGGAGAACCCGTATGAAATAGCAGTAGATTATGAGTTTGCAAAGGCAAATGCCCTGAAACTAAATCAAGATCTTGATTATACAGTTGATGGAATTGATGTAACCTACAAGGTCACTGCTTTTATTGAAAATCCAGAATATATTACCAAAATCCCGGAAGACGGAAATAATTTTCCGGAGCATGATCGCTATGGAATTGGCTACGTAAATTATTCAACGATTCCAGAACTATCTAAACTTACAGGTATTTCTGTTGAATATGATGAAATTATAGTAACGGCTAAGTCAGGCACAGACCTTGGCAGTTTAATGAACACAATTGAAAAAGAGCTTGAAGATTCAACTCCAGGGTATTTATTTGGGTATACCAAAGATTTTTATCCGGGCTATTCAATGCTAAAAGGGGATATTGAGCAATTTAGAAGTCTTAGCTATGTTTTTCCGGTAATATTCTTTGTTGTTGCTGCACTAATGACATATATTGCTATGAAAAGAATTATTGATACGCAACGTAAGCAGATAGGAATTATGAAAGCACTGGGTGTAAAGAGAGCAAAAATAACAGGACATTATTTGGGGTTTCCAATCATACCATGTGCTCTTGGAGGTGTACTGGGGGGGATTTGTGGAAGTATATTATTACCAGGTATCCTATTGGAAGTTTACTCAGAGACATACGATTTACCAGGTATTCATACTAGAGTAATTTGGAGCTTAGTATTACCGGCAGTAATTCTGGCAGTCGTTATAGGTATGATTGCATCCTACCTGTCATGCAGAAAGAGCCTAAAGGAAAATGCCGCTATTTCTATGAGGCCTTTAATACCTAAATCCGGGAAAAAGATACTATTTGAAAGGAATAAAAAATTATGGAATCGTCTAAAAGGAAAAAATAAAATTGTGCTTCGCAATATTTTTTGCAATAAAAAGCGTGCTATTATGAGTTGCGTAGGTGTTATGGGTAGTGTAGCACTAATGATTACTGGGTTTGCAATGAAGGATTCAACAAAAGCATTAATAGATAGAACGTATGAGGAAATTTATAAGTATGATGGTGTAGTTAATTTCTCGTTCTTCACTTCAGAAAAAGGGAAAGTGAAATACACGGATCCTTATCGTGTAGAGATTCCAGAAGGAATAGAAACAAACTATGTCAGTACACTTGGTTTTGAAATGAAGAATGAAGATAATATTACGTTCGGTTCAATCGTGGCACTTGAAGATAATCATGATTTTTACAGGGTAATTGACAGTAATGTAAATGAATTGGATATTCCGGATGAAGGTTTTATTATCTCGAAGAGACTTGCAGATACCTACAATATAAAGATTGGGGATGAAATTGAGCTAAAGCTTACGGATTCAATCTATGGTGGTGGAGTCGTCGATGGTAAAGTAATGGCGGTGTCTGAACAATATCTATCCCAGGAAATATATTGTTCGCCAGGTTTTCTAGAAAATAAAGATTTAGAACTGAAACCATTAACAATGTATATTAAAACCCTTTCTGGTACTTCAATAGATAAAGTAAAAGACTTTTACAAAGACATAGCAGAGGTAGAGTCTGTCATTTCAAGGGATGAACAAAAGCAGTCAGTTTTAAATTATACTAAAAGTATGGATGCAATCGTTGGCATGATGATTATAGGAGCAATGCTCTTATCATTTGCGGTGATATATAATATATCAGTAATTAATATCATGGAAAGAAGCTCCACTCTTGCAACAATGAAAGTACTAGGATTTGGAAGAAAAAAGGTTGCATCAATATTTGAAGTTGAAAATTTGCTACTGACATTAATCGGGGTAATAGGTGGTATACCCTTAGGAATACTATTTATGAAAACAGTTTTTGATTCAGCAGCAACCGATGATATGAGTTTTCCCTATATTGTCACGATAGTATCAATTATAATATCGTGTGCTTTAGCGTTTGTATATACTCTTTTATCAGATATTCCTGTAAGAAGAAAGATAAAGAAAGTGAATATGACCGAGTCACTAAAAGTAGCGGAATAAATGGAGGGCACAAGATGAAGAGAAGTGAGGATGCTAAGGATCGAGTGACAGTAATGGATAATATTCCGACAGAAATGTATGCGTGGACATTACGTGAAGGTAGATTAGGAGAACCGAAAGACGCTTTTAAGCTTGAAAGTGTTCCTATACCATCTATTTGTGATAATGAGGTGCTTGTTCGAAATATGGCAACCGGGGTAAATTACAATGGAGTATGGGCGGCATTGGGTAAGCCAAGAAATGTTGTTAAGGCGCATCACAGATATGAAGAGAAACAGGACTTTATGATATGTGGCAGTGAATCAAGTGGAATTATATGTGCTGTTGGGAAAAGTGTAAAAAGATTCAAAGTAGGAGATGAAGTGATTTGCCTTGGTGTTCAATATGATTCAGAGTGTGATGTGTATAAAAAATTTAATGACGCACGTGTAAGTACAAGCTTCAGGATATGGGGGTACGAAGGGAATTGGGGCTCTTATGCTCAGTATTCTAAAGTTATGGAACTACAGTGCATACATAAGCCAAAATCATTGACTTGGCAAGAGGCGGCAGCTTGTACTGCTACAGGGGCTACTGTATATAATATGCTGACCCATTGGGAAGGTAATAAGATTCAAAAAGGAGATGTTGTATTAGTCTGGGGAGGTGCTGGCGGTTTAGGAAGCAGTGCAATTCCATTAATAAAAGAATTAGGCGGAATAGCTGTTGCAGTAGTATCTAGCGAAGAAAGAGGAGAGCGATGCCTTAAAATTGGAGCTAATGGATATGTTAATCGAAGTAATTTTAATCACTGGGGACCAGTGCCTGGTGAATCTTTGGAAAACAAAGACAGCTATAATCATTGGTTAAAAAATGCCATTAAATTTAAAAGAAGTATCCAAAAGGCAGCAGGAGTTAAGCAGGATCCACGAATCGTATTAGAACATCCTGGTAGAGATACATTGCCTACATCAATATTTGTTTGTGATAAAAAAGGCATGGTTGTTCTTTGCGGGGCAACAACAGGCTATACAGGTACATTAGATTTGAGATATCTATGGCTTGGTATTAGACGGCTTCAAGGGTCGCATGCGGCATCAACAAAAGATGCTCAAGACTATATCGACATTCTTTCGCAGTCGAAAATGACAAAAGAGGTGCAACACATCTATGAATTTGAAGAACTGGCTGAAGTACATCAGAATTTATATAAGAACAACATCGGTGGTGGCAACATAGCAATTAATATAGGAGTGGGTAAGGATGCAGAATAAAGAGGAAATTTTCAATGAGTGGGATAGATATACATATGCTGAAAAGTTATCGGAGTGGTCAGAGAAATATTCAGAAAATGTAGCACTTATTGAAGGAGATACTATTTTTACTTATAAAGAACTACGTGAAAAGGTATTGATTTTATCTGAGTATTTTCATGAAAAAGGTTTAAAATGTGGCGACATTGTTCTTTTACAGTTTCCCAACAGTTATATTTTTGTTTTAACGTTACTAGCACTTTTCGAAGTGGGAGTTAAGGCGATATTGACACTTCCAGCCCATCGAGAGAAGGATCTAATAAGACTAGTAATGAAAACTAAGGCAAAAGCATATATGGCTGAAGAGAGCTACTTAGATTATGATTATGTGAAATTAGCTGCTGTAGTTAAAGAAAACAATGACAGTATAGAATATACAATATTTTCGGCGGAAATTGAAAAAGTGATAAGCAAAAATAATTTGAAAAATATAGATTATGAAAAACCCCTAGCAAAAGATATTGCTCTTTTCCTACTTTCTGGGGGGACAACAGGCGTACCAAAACTTATTCCAAGAACACATGGTGATTATATATACAATGGAAAAATGTGTGCATCAAGATGCGAATTGATGGAAGAAGATAAATATTTAGTGCTATTGCCAGCAGCGCATAATTTCCCACTAAATAATCCGGGTATACTCGGGACATTTGAGACCGGTGGGACTGTAGTTATGTGTAAGTATCCTAGCCCGATGGAAATATTGGAGATAATTGAAAAATACAAAATAACACATACATCTTTAGTTCCAACGCTTGCGATTATGTGCTTGCAGTATATGGAATGGGATACCTCTTTTGATACTAGTAGCCTTAAATTTGTAGGGATTGGTGGGGCGGCATTAACATCTGCTATAGCCAAGCAGATCAAGGAAGGATTCAAATGCCAACTTATGCAGATATTTGGAACCGCTGAAGGTCTCATAAGTACGACATCCTTGAGAGATAGTGATGAAATTGTATACGAGACTCAAGGAAAACCTATATCCGAGTATGACGAAATCCGTATAGTGAACGGTGAAGGAGAGAATGTTTTATGTGGAGCTCAGGGAGAACTGATCACTAGAGGACCATATACGATTACCGGTTATTATAAAGCTGAAGATGTAAATAAGATAAGTTTTACTGCTGATGGCTTCTATAGAACCGGGGATATGGCTGTCTTGTCCATTGATAATAATATTAAAATTATTGGCCGCTACAAAGAGCAAATTAACAGGGCTGGCGAGAAGATAATGCCGTCAGAAGTTGAAGAGTATATTAATGATTATCCAGAAGTATTAGATAGTGTTATTTTAGGTGTTCCTGATGAACTTTTAGGTAGCTCGGTGTGTGCATGCGTAATTAGTAGGAATGCTGATGGCTTTAGCGTTCATGATTTACGTTCATTCATGTTGAAACTGGGTGTGGCGGATTATAAATTACCAGACAGAGTGGTTTTTTTTGAGTCATTTCCATTAACAGCTGTCAACAAAGTAGATAAACAGAAATTACTTGATGAAGTTTTAGCAAGAATTTCGTGAAAAGGATATAGAATATGATCTCTAATATGAATAAAGAATTTGCATTAACTGATCTGCAATACTCCTACTATTTAGCAAGACAAGATAAAAATGAAACTGTGAAGTGCTGTCGTTCTTATTTTGAATTTAAGCAAATGTCCAAAGCGATAAATATTTCTAAATTGTCAGATGCTTGGTCTAGCCTATTTGTACGGCATGAGATGATGCGAGTGCAAATAGCAAATGGTAAACAAGAGATATTAGATAAAAGCAGGTTTGATAAGATTAGTATTTTTGATTTGTTAAATGAGAATATTGAAGATGCTTATAATGAATTAGAGGAAATCCGCTCAGTAATTTCAACTAGACTATTGAGGATTGAGAAAGGTCAGGTAATGGGATTAAGCGTATGCCTAATGCCGGATGAAATAACATATATTCTCTTTGATGTAGATATGATTTGCTGCGATATTCAAAGCGTGATGTACATATTTCATGATTTATCATCCTTATACTTAGATGAAGATCTACCGACAATACCAGATGAGTGGGGTTTTGAAAACTGGATGCATCTCATAACGAATAAGGCTGAAAAAAATGCATCATATTGGGACAATCGGTGTAAAGATATGCCTGGCGGTCCAATGCTTCCTAGGGAAAATGAAAAACCATTATTCCAAATGTTTGAAAATAGAAATTTCTATCTTAGTAAAGAGCAGTGGATAAAGTTAAAAAATGAAAGTGGAAATAAAAATATACCAATAAACGTATTAATACTTATGCTATATTCAAAAGTAATCGCTAAATGGAGTAAAAATAAGTCTTTTCTTATTAATGTCCCTATTTTTAATCAACCATATAAGGATGTTCATGTAGTTGGAGATTTTTCGAATTTATTACTTATAAGGGTAAATAGTCAGGTGAATAACGATAGCGAATTACTAGCTGAGTTAAGTAGGCAGTATGATGATGGAATCGCACATCAACCTTATAGCGGACTGGAGATATTGAGAAAAATCAATTCAAATAGTAATAAGATAAAAAAGGCACCTGTCGTATTTTCATTTCATGTAGAACCAGAAATAGTCAATGAGAAAATCTATAACACAATCGGAGCTCTAAATTATTTTATCAATCAGACTCCTAATGTATGGATAGATTTTCAAGTTTATCGTAATAGAGACAATTATGTTTTGACTTGGATAACGCAAAAAGGCAATTTGCAGTCAGAATTCGTAGAAATAGCATTCAATGAATTTAGAGAAGAGCTTTTTGCATTAATTGATAAAGCAATTTAGTAATATGCCAAGATGATCGATTGATTTGAGTTCTTTTTCAAACATAGCCTGTTTTAGTTGGCCATAAACTTATTATACGAGCTATTCCTGCACATTTCAGACCAATAGATTATAGGAAGAATTAAGTAAAAATAAATGCAAGTACTGATAAAATGGTACTTGACTTAAAGAGGAAACGAAGTAAAAAATAAATGCAAGTACTGATAAAGCGGTACTTGACTTAAAGAGGAGAATGACTTATGGAAAAATTAGAAATAAATGAGAGCATACAAGATATATATAAAAAATTATTAAATGTTCAGGAGCTAGATACTGGGTTGTCTTTTCTTCAATTAGGTGGGCAATCAATTATGGCTGCCAAGTTACAGTTAGAGTGCGTGAAAGCTTTTAAAATAAGACTGACATTTAAAGAGATTTATGATAATAGCTCCGCTGATGAAATGTCAAAGCTAATTTGTGATAGATTAAATTAATTTATCTTAAGTATCAGCGCGCGAAAGAAGGGATTTTAATGAATCAGGTAATTAAATGTACTAAAAATATTCCAATGACTGAACTGCAACGAGCATATTATTTAGGTTCGTCAGAGAACACGTCATTAGGTGGAAGCTATTCTAGATCATATATGGAATTAGAGTGTGATAAATATTCTGCTTCTGAACTTCAGAAAGCGATAGAAAAGTTAGTTAGATCACATGAAATGTTACATTGTTCAATAAAAACTGATATGCATATAGAAATTCTGGAGAATTATAGTGTAAATATCGAAGTTACTGATTTTAGAACTGTAAATAAACCAAAAGAATCAATTATTAGTGAGATAAGAGATACTATATTTAGTAACATATCTTGTATTGAACATGAATTACCAGTGAAATTCTATTTATCTTTATTTGATAAAAATCTTATTTTAATACATATTTATGGGAATGGCATGGTTCTTGATGGATGGAGCCATGAAATATTAATTACTGAATTAGAGGATATATTAGATGGAAACGATATTATACCAGAATTAGGTTTTTGTGATTATGTCAATGCTTATTCTGACTTAGAAGTTAGTGAAAAACCGTTTAGCATTCCCGATGATCTATATAAGGCAGAAATGGTACCGAATTTACCCTTGAAAGTAATGCCTTCTATTATTAAAAAAGCCACTGATAACCAGATTGATTACTATGTTCCTAATAAATTATGGGAAAAGATATCAAATTATGCTTCTAGTAAGAGAATATCTGTTTTCTCTATACTAATAACTATTTATGGAAAGGTATTAGAATTATATAGCAACAATAAGAATTTCTTGATAAATATTCCACGTGCAAAGCGTCCATATTGGATTGATGGAGCTGAGCATACAATTGGGATGTGCTCAGACTTTAGTATATTTAACTATAACTCGACCGATAGTAAATCATTTTCTGAATTAACTATGCTTAACCATAAAAAATTAATTGAAATGCAGGATAATTCAGATGCTAGTGGTATGGAAATTACACATAATTTACAAAAAATTAAAGGTGAAAGCACTAATATACCGATTACATTAACCAGCACACTAGGAATAGATACAAGAGAAACAAAATCATTAAAGAAAAAATATGTTAAGGTCCATACATCGCAAGTCTGGCTGGAAACATTTATTACGCAGATAGATAATTCAGTGATAATATCAATGAATTTTGTTAAAGAACTGTTCCAACCGCAGGTGGCTGAAAATATTGCTCGTAGTTTTTATGATTCAGTAGTTGAATTAACTGAAAATCCAGCTGTGTGGGAAGGCAGAACACGTATTTCAATTAATAATAGTGATATCAAAATTATTGATAAACTCAATGAAACAAAGATGACTGAAAAAATTCCTATGTTTGCAGATCGACTAATAGAGAACATGTATACATATTCCGAAAAGATTGCAATTGGTAGTGAAGATGAAAGCTTAACATATAGTGAATTAAACACCTATGCGTATTGTTTATCAGAAAAAATAAAGAAGTATATAACAAATAATAGCTTGAAAGTTGGCATTTATCTAAATAAGGGATGGGCTCAAATTGTATGTGCTGTAGCAGCTATGTGTAGTAATGCGGTATACATGCCACTTGATCCTGATATGACCTCTGCAGAGCTTGATTATTGTAATAAAAAGGTGGGTTTGTCTTGTATAATTACCGAACATACTCTACTAAATAAAGTACAAGAAGCCAATATAAAAGGAATAATAGACTTTGAGACGATTAATCCAGTGGCTGGCATGTTTACAAAACAACGACTAGTTCAAGATAAAGAAGACATTGCTATTATGATAAACACATCAGGAACTACTGGCAAACCGAAAAGTATAATGTTAAGCCATGAGGGGATCAATAACTGTTTATATTGTTCAGAGCGTATTTTTGGAATTAAACATTCAGATAGTGCGATAGCAGTAACAAATTTCTGCCATGATATGGCTATATTTGATACTTTAGGTATGTTTTGGTGTGGTGGCACCGTAGTAGTACCATCACATGAGAAACAAAAGGATCCTCGCCACTGGCTGAACTTGATGAAAAAATATCAAGTCACTATCTGGAACTCAGTGCCTGCTTTGATGGAGATGTTATTGGTATCTGGATATGAAGGAGTTAACGAAGTTCTAAAAAACCTTAAAGTAGTTATACATGGAGGAGACTGGCTATCCGCAGGATTAGCGAAGTCTATTTTGGAAAATAATAAAAGCTGTAATTTGTATAACGTTGGTGGACCAACAGAAACTACTATTTGGAATATTTATCACAAAGTAACTCTTCATGATATAAAAAGCAACAGCATACCTTACGGAAGACCATTTCTGAATACAAAATACTTCATTTTAAATGCTCACATGGATTTATGCCCACTTGGGGTACAAGGAACGATGTATGTTGCTGGTATCGGAGTATCCAAGGGATACGTTGGACTTGAGGAAGAAACAGTACAAAAGTTTGTGAATTACCACGGAGAGCGTGTATATAATACGGGGGATCAAGGTAAATATCTATTTGATGGCACCATTGAAATCATGGGAAGAATTGATAATCAAGTAAAAATAAATGGTAAGAGAGTTGAACTTAATGGTATTGAGTCAGTAATAAATAAGATAGCTGGGGTAATTTCAAGTGCTGTAATAATCCATAAAAAGACTAAAAAACTAGTCTGCTTTTATTCTGCCCATTATGAATTAGATAATGGGAAAATTCTAGACTATTTGAAGAAGAAACTATCAGATTATCTTATTCCGCAGTTGATAGTATACACAGATAGACTCCCAATTACATCAAATGGCAAAGTTGACAGAAAATTTCTAAGCAATTATGAATTTCCAGACGAAAAGAAGCCAGTTAATACAACATCAAGTGCAGGAAGGATATTAGTGAAAATCATTAAAGATGTACTAGACATTGATAATATTGATTACGATGATAATTTTTTTGCACTAGGTGGAGATTCAATTAGTGCTATGAAAATAGTGGCTAAAGTTGAAAAAGAATTAAAAGTAGAGTTATCAGTTTATGATATTTTGAATCAACCAATCATAAGTGGATGGATAGATACGTTAGAAAATACAAGTACTATAGAAGAAGCCGCTGTGGGAAAGCAAGTTTGCATGGAGGATATTTTAGCAATAGTTAGAGATATACTAGACAATAATTGTGTATGTGAAAATGATAGCTTTATTGAAATGGGGGGTAATGTATCGATTGCAAAGAAGATAAGTAAAGTAATCCAGGAAAAATGGAACTTACAAGTATCTCCTTATCATTTGGTTGGCAATCCCTATATTGAAGATTGGTTAAACTATATTGAAGTTTCTTAGTGAAAGGATAGCACGATGAAAAACAATTTTTTATTAAAAGTACGAAAGCCATTAATTAATCCGTGTCATAAGTTAATATGTTTGCATCATGCAGGCGGTGGGGCTAGCAGTTTCTACACATGGTTTAAGTTTTTTGATGGGATGATAGAGGTTGCAGCCGTACAATTTCCAGGAAGAGAAGAACGTATTAATGATAAGCTGTGTGACAATAGAGAAGGACTGATAGAAGAGTTAGTTGTAGCTGTAAAAGAATATGTTGGAGACAATAAATTTTCTGTTTTTGGTCATAGCATGGGTGGCGTATTTGGGTATGAAATTGTAAAACGATTGGAGCAAAAACATAATTTGAAAGCATCCCAATGTTTTATTTCATCTTCTAAGTTATGGAATATGGGGGATATTTTAAGTAAAAGCGTTGACGATTACAGCGATGAAGATTTTTTAGCAGCTGTATCAGCTTATGGAGGTATTGATGAGGAATTCTTTCGTATAGAAGAATTTAGGATAGCGTTTTTATCAATACTTAGGGCAGACTTTAAATTATTGGAAGGCTATACTCCATCTGAGCCGTTAACGATCAGTATACCCATTCTTTTTATGTACGGTACAGAAGATAGAACACTTAAGGATCATCAAATTGAAAAGTGGAAGCAAATAACTACAAAAGAATGTATATATTATGCCTTTGGAGGAGGACATTTTTACTTAACAGATCATAAAAAAGAAGTGTGTGATTATATCCGGCAAAGAATACTATGTAAATAATAATGTTAAGAACAAAGGAGTAAATTATATGCATATATCTATGACAAGATTTCATGAAGAAATGTTAGAGTTATACAAAGAAGTACTAGAGCGTAAAGATATATCATTTGAAGATAATTTTTTTCAATGTGGTGGGGATTCCGTGAAAGCTATATCGCTTATGGAAAAAATAAACGAAAAGTATAATTCTAAAATATCATTAACTGATGTACTACAGTTTATCACTGGATTAGAATTAAATGTTTATGATATGGCTACAAAGTTATACGAGCAAATACATAATGAAAGTGTCGGAGATAAAGAACTGCCATTGTGGAAAGTAAACGATGTACCATCAAAAATACCATTATCCTTTGTTCAAGAGGGGATGTGGATTGAAGAAATTATGAATGGTACAAGCCAGGAGGAGAGTACTCAAAGATACAATGTAGTAGGGAGCTCAAGGATTATTGTTGATAATTTTGATTTGGATAGTTTCAATCAGTCCCTACGGGTTCTCATACAAGAAACGGTAGCTCTAAGAATATCTTTCGTGGTTGAGGATTTTACACCGCATATAACAATCAATGATATTGATGTTTCAAAATTTGAGGTCAAAATTGAAGATTTCACGGATAAGGAAATGGATGAGGCTATCTACTTAATGGAGGAGCCGGAGAAAAAATACCGGTATGAATTTAATAAATATCCATTATTTCATTTTCGCCTTGGTAGAGACAAACATGGAGATATTGTTTTTGTAATAGCCATACATCACTTAATAGCAGATGCGTTTTCGGTGTTGCAGCTATTATTACAAAGAGTTGAAGAACTGTATTTTGGTGAAACCGGTAAATCAGTAATTACGAATAAGAGTGAAATTGACTATATTCATTATATATTATGGCAACGATCGAGTTATGATAAAGCATTTTTTGATTCAGATTTTGAATATTGGAAAGAGAAACTTAAAGGTACGATCCCAAGTTTAAGCTTATCGAGAAAGGAAAGTGTAGATTGGCAGACCTGCAATAGCTGCTCACTGATAATAGATATCGAGGAGACGATTCCTAGAAAATTGAAGGAACTTTGTTCCCAGGAAAAAGCTACCACATATAGCGGTTTTGTTGCAGTAATGTATGTCTTTTTATATTACATGTTTGATGAAGTGGATTTAGCAATAGGGGGGACAAACGGTGGGAGAACCCATGAAGAGTTTCAAAGTATAATTGGGAACTTTGCATCAATTCAGTTATTAAGAACAAAAATTGATCCAGAGAAATCCTTTAGGGATCTTATGAAACGAACAAAAGAGACAGTTAATGGAAGTTACTTACATTCATCACTTCCTTGCGGGATGATGATGCGTGAGATAGGTTTAGCTCAGAATTATTTTTATTTGCCATACAGAATTATTCTAAATTATGTAGATGCAGAAATAAAAAGTAGAAAACTATTTGACAGAATGATATTTTCAACAAATGCCTTAGTAGATTTTGGGCTATCAATACTTCAGCCGAATGGAATGTTTGAAATGAGCTTTCTATACAAAGATAATTTATTCAGTCATCAAGAAGTAGAAGGATTTGCGGCAGACATGGTAAAAATAATTTCTGAGATAGTGGATACGCCTGATAAGCCAATAAAAGACTATGAAATCATGAAACTATAAATAACTTAATGGAGGTAGATATGATAATAACTAGTGGACATAGTATTGTTGGAAAGAGTGAATTATCAAAGAGAGTTAATACATATTGTAACTATATTCAACAACATATTAGCGATGATGTTATTGGCGTAGATATTACAATTGAGCCAATAAACTTTATTGCAGCAACCCTAGCGATTTTTTATAGTAAAAAAACGGTAAAACCTGTACATAGCACAGAAAAACATGAGTGTTTTGTATTTGATAATATAGTAGATGGACTCTGTGAGACAGAAACGCAGATATTTGATGAAAATAAGTCATTTGTTGCTGGGGATATGATTATAAATGTTGGTACAGTGAATCACCATGTGAATGAGAAAATGCTTATGAATTGGATTGATTTTCACAATTCTATTATCAAAATTGATTGTAGTAATACCTATTATTACTGCAATCATAGATCACTAATCAGCTTTACTTGGCTACTTCCTATACTTAACTCCGCTTCTGTTACTCTTATTAGTGATATATCAGATGTCCTTACGAATGATAATAACCTATTTATTATGCCATTAGAAGTTCTACGTACTAATGCTGAGTTAATGAAAGGAACTGATAACTTATACCTTACGTATGGAGATGAATTATTTGATTTTAGTTCAATTAGTAAAACGATGAAAAATACCCACAACAAATGGTTTAATTATTTCGGTTTTCCTTGGGAAACATGGCTTTCATCAACAAAAGAAGTGGCTATCGGCGGAAAGCTTGAATTACATCATATAGTAAAGCCAATTAAAAATATTCAGTTAGTCGTTAAGGATGATGATGGCAAATTGGTACCTAAAAATCGTGAAGGGAGAATTTACAGTAAGTTTCTGAATGAATCTACATTGCCAACTATTTTTAGAGGGGTTGTATCGTCAGATGACTCACTTATTATAACTGGTTGTTGTGAGGGGATTTACCTTAAGGATGGAAAATATATTAATGAAGATAACATAATCCACGCCTCAGAAACGTTTATTAAATTCGTAGATTATGCAGTTGATCATGATACAGTGTATTATTGCTCAAAGGAAATTCTTTCAGCGGAAGAGATTAATTCATATTTTATGACTAAGATTGACAAGGATTATTTCCCTCTTAATTTTATTGAAGTACCGTATATTCCCCGGGATTTTTCAGAATTAGAGAACGACTTTTTAGAAGTACCAGGCACAAAGAAGATCAGGAGCTTCGAACAGAAGGTAGAAAAGATTGGTATTGATGTAGCTACAAGAGTTTCTTATGAAAATCTTGGTGACACATTTGACCTGATCGGTAACCAGCAAAGTCAAGTAGTAACAAATAAAGAAGCAAAAGATAATACCAATGACTTTGTTAGTGACAAACTGGCAGTTATTTATGGAGGCAATGTTCATAGTGGTAAATATAAAAATATCTGTGAACTTTTATTAGATAGACAGCATAGCAATCAGAAAATTATTTATTTTAGTGGTGAAGAAAAGGTTATTCAAACATATAGTGACTTATATGTGAGAGCTTCAAAGCTTGCTACAGGGCTAAATAAGGCTGGTATTAAAAGTGGCGACAAAGTGATATTTCAGATAGATCAAAGAAAAGAGTATATCGAGTGTTTTTGGGCTTGTATGCTAATTGGAGTTGTACCCGCACCAGTAAACCTGATTGATAACTTTGGAACAAGAGATTCCAATACTGATAAATTGTACAATATATGGAATCTGCTGGATAATCCATATGTATTAACACTAGATAAATTAATGAATCAATTTGAAGTATTAAAAAAAATAGATATGTTTTGTGATATGAATTTTATTAGTATAAATAATATGTACGATGAGATACCGTATACGTCTGCATATGAGTGGGAGGAAGATGAGACATGTTTACTGCTATTTACTTCTGGAAGCACTGGAATACCAAAAGGTGTTCAACTAAGCAATAAGAATATTTTTAGCAGAACATTAGGAGAAATACAACGATATGTAATGGACTCGAATAATGTTGATGTTAATTGGATGACTTTAACACATGCAGCCGGCCTTATATGGTCCCATATTAGGGATGTATATATGGATATTCTACAGTTGCAAGTGGATACTGATCTGATTCTAAACAATCCATTAAAGCTGATTGATTTAATATCTGAATATAATGGTACTATTACTTGGGCACCTAACTTCGCATACGCTTTGATTGGTGAGGCCGTAGATGAAGAAATAGAGTATGGTTGGAATTTAGAACGTGTAAAGTATGTATTTGCAGGAGGAGAAGCTAATATCAGTAAATCACTCCGAAGTTTTCTGCTAAAACTTAGTAAGTATGGACTTAGATCTGAAGTGCTTATTCCTGCTTTTGGTATGACGGAAACCTCTTCGTGTATAACTTATTATGATCAATTTTCTTTAGATAATAGTACGGATGAAGATAAGTTTGTTCCAGCTGGAGAACCGATGCCGGGAGTTGAAATAAGAATCGTGGATAATGATGAAAATATTGTTAGAGAAGGTGTTGTGGGTGCTGTACAAGGAGTTGGTCAAACTTTCACAAAAGGCTATTATAAAAATGACAAAGCAAATGCAGAATCATTCACTAAGGATGGCTATTTGATTACAGGTGATTTAGGATATATTGCAAATGGTCAACTAGTTTTAACAGGCCGCATTAATGAAGTGATAATTGTAAATGGTCTGAATTATTATGTACAAGACATAGAAGCTATTGTTGATGAAAGCAGCGAGATTTCATTCTCTATTGCCTTAGCTATTCCGAATCAAGATGGTGGGGATCAGGTTTTGATTTTATTTACCCCTAAAGATGAAACAATGTTTGAAGAGAATAGTATATCGAAATTACAGGATTTGGTAGGAGAAGTACGTAATTCAGTAAGAAAAAGATGTAAAGTCAACCCCAATTTTATTATTCCGTTAAGTGGAAGTGAGGTTGCTAGGACAGAACTTGGCAAGAAGCAGCGTTCACTATATAAACAAGAATTCTTATCAGGTAGGTATAATGAGATAATTTCAAAACTCTCTAATAATGAGCACGATCGAGGTTATATATTTGAAGAAAAGTGGAGAAAAAGCAACATTAATATTTTGCGGGAAGAAAGTAATTACTCATACCTGATTGTTACAAACAATGAGATCGGAAAAAAATTTGCATCAAAACTAGGACTAGACGAAGCCAATACAGTTTCTTTTGAATGTTTGTTACCGAAAGATATATCTCAGTACATCATTGATTTATATGCCTATGAAAATGCTAAAAATGGTAATTTAGAAGAGGTCTCATTAGGGCTATTAGCACATGGGAAGATGTGGGCTACGCAGCCAGATGGTTCTATCATCTATGTTCCGACCACATACGGGGTCAGTATTGCTGGAGATAATGAAATAAATATATCGAATACTCTTGTGAGAGGTATTGTTAAGAGTATTTCATTAGAACATCCGAGTATTACGATTAAGCAGATTGATATTGATGAAGAGTCTGTACAAAATGTAAAGGATGAACTTAAGGGAACTTTAAAATACAAAGAGGTTGCATTTAGAAAAAGAGAGCGCTATATATCCAGCATTAACTCCGTTAGGACTACAGGCGGATCACATAGCACCAATCTGGACTTGAATAATAAGGTAGCTTTAATAACAGGCGGGTTAGGGGGCATAGGTGTAATATTAGCTAAATGGCTTATTGAAAAATATAATATGCAATTAATACTCCTTGGAACACAGAAATTAAGTGAAGAAAAAGAAACCGTTTTGTCTGATATTCAGAGTACATCAGACAAACATGTTGCTTATAAAGCAGTTGATTTGAACTGTCATAGCAACTTTATTTCAGAAATTGAAGGCGTTGAAAAGGATTTAGGTGTCACTGTTGATATGATTTTTCACTTGGCCGGCAAGGTCTCTGACTCAGAAACAGGCTCTTCACACTGGAATAACATAGAGAGCCATATGGTTGCAAATGAGACGGAGTATAGTATCACGCAGACCATATCTGCCAAAGTGAATACAATGTTAGCACTTGAAGCACTACGAAAGAGCAGGGGAACTCTACCGATAGTTGTGTTTAGTTCGTTAAATGGGTATTTTGGTGGAGCTTCTTTAGCCAGCTATTCAGCTGCAAACTCTATGCTGCATAACTATGGCAGATACATTAGTCAATCAGACAGTAATATATATACGATCGATTGGAGTCAATGGGATAATGTTGGAATTATGAAGAATCTGCCTGAAGCGTTTCGCAATGCTTCGAGTAGTAATGGATTCATACCATTATCTGCAAACAAAAATCTACAGTATCTAGAATATATTTTGACTTATGGTATACAGAATTCTATGATTGGTATTAGTAGAAATGATATTCGCTTTAATGGATTAGTAATGGATAAGTTTCAACCAATCATTGATATCTTTTATGTTGGGAAAGAAGTAACGGCTATTAAGATGCTTGCAAATGAAATATTAAAAACGAAACAGACTGCGATTAGATTTCATGAAATAACAAAAATTCCAAGAACTAGCGAGAAAAGAGATTCCGTTAATTGGAAAAGTATATATTTATCAATGAAAGACAATTTGCTAGAGAATAATGAGAGTCTTACTGAAATAGAAGAACGTGTACGAGCTGTTTGGGAGGAAGTTCTTAATTTACAACATTTAAATGTTGATGCGGACTTTTTTGATTGTGGAGGAGATTCAATTTTGATTTCGAAGTTGGCGTTTAGGCTTCAGAAAGAATTTGATAAGCCTATAACATTTCAAGAAATCCTTGAGCACAGTACCGTAAGGGAATGCGCAGAGCTGATAGAAGAGAGGCAGATTGAGAATAATTTTGAACAAGTAAGAGAGGAAGTCGAAAGAGAATTAGTATTAGAAGAAATCAATATAGATAATGAAATTTCTTATGAAAAACCTGAAGAAATATTATTGACTGGGGCTACAGGCTTCCTTGGAGCCCATGTATTGGAAAAACTAATAGAGGGTGGAAATATGACGATACACCTATTAGTTAGAGCGGACAGTTATGAAGGGGCTGTACAGCGTGTAAGAGATAATATGGATCATTACGGTCTAGGCGATACTTTAAAAAGAGGCACAATAATGTATCATGCCGGAGATATAATTGATGATAATATGGGTCTAACCTTGACTGAATACAAGAAATTGGCTAAAAAGGTTGACACAGTATACCATGTTGCATCAGTGGTTAACTTTGCTGTTAATTTTCATAAATTACTTAAACCAAATGTAGAAGGGGTTAGAAATGTAGTTCATTTTGCACACACAGAAAGAGTGAAGATGATAAACTATGTTTCGTCGTTTACAGTGTACAGTGCGATGATTCAGGCAAATCATAGGATTAACGAAAATACACCTCTGCTTTTTGAAACATCAGTGGTCAATGACTATAACAAAACGAAATGGATAGCTGACAATCTGATACAAATGGCAAGAAATCAGGGAGTACCTGCAAAGATCTATAGAATTGGAACATTAAGTGGGGATACTAAGGCAGGTATTTGCCAGATACGTGATTTTATGTGGTTGATGATTAAAGTAATACTTATACTGAAGAAAGCCCCCATACTACCTACTTTTGGCTATAATCCAATACCAGTTGATATCATGGCCGATAACATTGTTAAATTGTCAATGCTACCTTTTAATAAGGAGGAAGCAACATACAATCTTATATATAAAACTGTGACGATGGATATCTTAGTCGGCTGGCTCAAAAATATTGACAAAGACATAGTGGCCGTTAATTATGCTGATTGGAGAAAAGAATTAATATCATATGCTCAGAATAAGAATGATACTTCTTTGCTTTCAATATTAGCAGTAGTACCAGTAGCTGATATTATAGAAGGACGTGCGAAACAGTTAGTTAATTCTGATTTAACAAATCGAATATTAATTGAAAATGAGATTGAAGGAACCGGAGAAACTTTTAAGAGCTTTTTGAGAACATTTAATTATATGAAGTCAGTTAGCTTTTTTGAATAGGAGGTTTATTGTGAAAGAAAAAATAGAGGAAATTTGGAAGAGGGTATTGGAGTTAGAAGAAATCCCAGAAGATGAAAACTTTTTTGATCTAGGAGGCACTTCTTTATTGACATACAAAATGTGTATGTTGGCTAAGGAGGAATATGGCATCAATATAAAACCGATCGATGTTATGGAAAATCCTACGCTTAGGCAGTTAAGTGCATCACTGGCAGGAGAAAGAGGTAGCTACAGAGATAGTACAAATATAACAAGAAGAAGGAGATAGAATGGGATATGAAGCTAGTGCATATGATGTTGCCATAGTCGGCATGTCGGGAAGATTCCCTAAAGCTAATAATATTAATGATTTATGGAGCAATATTACTAGTGGCAAAGACTGCATAGAAAGAACTCCAGAAAAGAATAAAGGAAATTATGTCGCTGCCTATGGGAAACTCGATAATATAGACTTTTTTGACGCCGAGTTTTTCAATACGAATAAAAGAGAGGCTCTTGACAGTGATCCGCAACAGCGTTTTTTACTGGAAGGGATTTACGAAGCAGTGGAGGATTCGGGTTATAATCTGGACAAATATGACGGTCGCGTTGGTTTATATGCAAGTTGCGATGAACATGTATATGTATGGAATTACATCATGAACCTACCAGGAGATTGGCACGAGAATTACCATCAATTTATGTTTCATTGTGACGGGACATTCTTAACACGAATTGCATATAAATTAAATCTACAAGGACCATGTATGTTAGTTAAATATGCATGTGCTTCATCAATGGCCTCATTACATATTGCCTGCCAAGGGCTTTTAGAATATGAGTGTGATATGGCTATTGCTGGTGCTGTTAGCATTGAGCCTGAGCAGGATGGATACTATACAGCAGATGCGACATTATCTTCTTCCGGATTTGTGAAAGCATTTGATAAAAAAGCTGATGGTTTCGTACCGGGGCATGCACAAGGAATTGTTGTATTAAAACGTCTGAAGGACGCTATTGAAGATCATGATAACATAGTGGCTATTATTAAAGGGACAAGTGTAAATAATGATGGCAATAGAAAAGTTGGCTTTGCGGCGCCTAGTGTTGCAGGGCAAGAAGAATGCATTTGGGATGCATTGAATGTTGCTGGTTTACAGACTGATGATATTAGTTATTTTGAAACTCATGGAACGGCAACTGTGTTAGGAGATTCAGTAGAATTACGTGCTTTGAAGAATGTGTTTAGGGATAAAGAAAAACCATTGTATATTGGTTCACTTAAGTCAAATATTGGTCATACAAATGCGGCGGCAGGTATATCAAATGTAATTAAAGTAGCGTTAATGCTTAAGAACAAAATGTTACCACCCAGTATAAACTATTTAGAGCCCAATGAAGAGCTGGAGGACGAAAATTGCCCATTACTTATTAATAATGAGCTTATTGAATGGCATAGTGATAAGCCAAGATTTGCAGGGGCGAGTGCCTTTGGTATGGGTGGCGCAAATGCAATAGCAATTTTATCAGAATATTCTGCGGAAAGAATATATGAAGCTAGGGACGTAAAACAAGTATTTGTAGTGAGTGGGCGAAGTGAAAAGGCTCTAATTAATAACTGTGCAAATCTGAAAAAACACTTTAAAGAAAACGATACTAGTGTAACTGATGCGGCTTATACCCTGCAAATAGGAAGGGAGCATTTCAATAAAAGATACTCATTTGTTGCGCAGACAAAAGAGGAGGTTATGAATACTCTTGATTCTCAAATAATATCAAAAGAAGTACTGAAAACCAAAGATATCATATTTGCATTTACTGGATCCGGTAGCTTGGGAGATTCCATAGGGTTAGAATTGTATCATAGCTCAATGTATTTTAGAGCAGAACTTGATCGCTGCTTTAGTCAAATTAAGGATGATTTACAGATAAATCTAAAAGAAATGTTTCTGGGCTATGCTAATCGTAGAGCAGAAATATGTAGTGATGTAGTATCTGGAATGCTAATGACTTATACGATAGGATTTACACTGGCAAAATTGTGGTTGCATATTGGCGTGAAACCATTAATGCTTATTGGGCATAGTTTAGGTGAATATACATGCGCTGCAATAGCGGATATTTTTTCTTTTGCAGAAGGAGCTCAGCTGATTTTTAATAGAGCTCAGCTGTTTGACTCTCTGCCAGAAGGAAAAATGTTATCGGTATCAGCAAAAGTTAATGAAATAGAAGCTTTATTACCAGAAGGGGCAACGATTGGGGCTGTAAATGCGGAGCAAAGATTAATGGTATCAGGATCAGTTCATGATGTTAATAAAGCTAAGACTATTCTGGAGAAACATAATATACGCTGTACCGAGCTTAAGGTAAACCGAGCCGGTCATTGCGAAATGGTAAAAAAAATATGTCCCGAGTTTAGTAAATTGCTCAACAAGATAAACTTTAAAACGCCTAAGATTAATATTTTTTCATCATGTGATGCGTCTTTGGATACGGAACACAATATGTCTACTACAGAATATTGGCTTAGGCAATGCTACCAGCCCGTTAGATTCTATGACAGTGTCAAGGAGCTAAGTAAAGATAAAGGAAGGATTTGGATAGAGATTGGTACATCAGATCAACTTGCTCCATGTATTAAAAAGACATTAAGAGGAAACAAAGAGTCTAAAGTTATTTCATCAATTACTCTAGGACGAGGGGATTCTTGTGCTGGCTTCTATAATGCTATCGGAAACATTTGGGAGGCTGGTATTGATATTGAGTGGGAGCTATTACATGAATCACGGCCATTTAGAACACCATTACCAACGTATGCTTTTGAGAGAAAGTCCTATTGGAGATATAAGAAGGGTAGTAAGACATCATCCACTAACGATCCGGTAATCATTAGTGATAATGAGGAAAGTGTGTTGGAGGAACAGCAGAAGTCCCTAGTCCGTAACGAGACAGATAGGATTTTAGTACAAATATTTAAGGATGCCCTAGAACTAGATGAATTAAACATCTATGAGGATTTATTTGAACTGGGATATGATTCTTTATCTATTGTTCTAATTTTAAAGCAGATTGAAAGCCAATTAAGTAAGAAAATTTCTTTACAAGAGATATATAATTTCAAAAATATAGGTGAAATAGCGGATTATCTTGATACTCTTCAAACGAGTGCGATAGAGAGTGTAACAGAGGAAGACGATGATCGAAAATCATTAGAGCAACTTTTTGACGAATTGTGATAATGGAGGTAAATATGACAAACCATGAAATTTTTGAAGTATCTCCGGATATTTTTGATTGGGCCGAGATAGAAAATATCGTTTATTTCAGTTGCCTTAAAGAGGTACAGTACATAGATTTTCCAGTTCAGATTCAGAGTAAGTGTAAATTTATCAAAGTTCCGTTTATCCCTAGAGACGGCAAAGGCAATGTAGACAACAATAAGCTAATAAAGATGGAAAGCGTAGATAGTGAGCAAATGCAGGAGCTGGCTAATATTATAACTAAAGTCGATGAAAACTCAAAAGCGAAGTTATTTTATGATAATGATGCTGCTACATTGAAATTACCAAGGAATAATAAATCCGCTGCGAAAGATACTAGTAACTTATATAACGGCAATAAAGCTATTGCGAAGAGTGAACCACTCAACCTAGATGATCGTAAATTTTATGATTTAGTGGATCTCATAAGCAGTCGAAGTAACAGTAGTCAAAGAATCATTTATTATTCTAAAGATGGTAAAAGTGTTCAGACCATCGGAGAACTCTATCAAAATGCAAAATATTGTGCCGGCAACCTAGTGGAATCAGGAGTAAGACCCGGGGACAAGCTGATATTCCAAGTATCTAGCAAAAGAGCATTTCTAGAGGTTTTTTGGGCTTGTATGTTGATTGGTGCAGTACCAGCTCCAATGACTGTAATTGAGGATTATGAAGCAGAAAGTAGCAATGTAGATAAGCTATATAATATTTGGTCGCTATTAAACAATCCTAAAGTTCTAGTTACAGACATTGAAGATTCGGGGATAAAACATTTAGAAAAAGATTCAAGATTTACTAATCTTGAGGTGCTTTCATTTAATAATAAAGAAAATAATATAGATATTCCTTTGCATAGGTGGAATATTGACGAGACGAGTTTGATTTTATTCACCTCTGGCAGTACTGGATTGCCAAAAGGAGTTCAATTATGCCAAAAAAATATATTTGCAAGAACATTGGGTGAAATACAGCTTTATAAGTTAGATGAACACAATGTTGATTTAAATTGGATGACATTTACTCATGCCGCAGGACTCATATGGTCACATATCCGAGATATATATATGGATATTTTACAGATTCAAGTGGATACTGAAATTATTCTAAAGAATCCACTATTATGGATTGATTTGATAAATGAGTATAGAGTAACTATAACTTGGGCACCTAATTTTGCTTTCGCCATGGTAGCAGATAATATAGACCGGAATAAAGAGTATTCGTGGAAACTTGATAGCTTAGAATATGCATTTGCAGGTGGTGAAGCAAATATTAGTAGAGTTTTATTAAGCTTTCTCAATGCATTAAAAGAATATGGACTTTCGCAAAACTGTATAGTACCGGCATTTGGAATGACTGAAACATCTTCTTGCGTTACATATTATAATTATTTTTCACCTGACGCGCATCATGACAACGATCAATTTATACCAGTTGGTCAGCCAACACCAGGATCAGAGTTAAGGATTGTCAATGCGCAAGGAAATTTATGTAATGAGGGAGAAATCGGTTATTTACAAGGAAAAGGGCCATCATATACCTGTGGCTATTATAAAAATGATATGGTCAATAAGGAATCTTTTTCGGATGATGGCTATTTGATTACAGGGGATCTGGGCTTTATTATTGACAACCAGCTTACCATAACTGGGCGTGAAAAAGATATTATTATTATTAATGGACTCAACTACTATGTGCAAGACTTTGAAGCCGCAGCTGATGATGTGGCGGGTGTTCTGGCATCCTCAAGCGTAGCAACATCTGTTCTAGGTAAAAGCGAGACAGAAGAGGTGTTAATATTTTTCACTCCTGAAAAAAGTGAGTTACTAGGAGATAATGGAATAATTGAACTTAAGCAAATTGTTGAAAGCATAAGAAAAACGATTCAGGAACAATGCCTGGTAAATCCTGCACATATTTTTCCGTACAGAGCGGAGGAATCTGCACGAACAGAACTTGGTAAAAAGCAACGGAACAAATATAGAAATGACTATTTAGATTGTAAGTACCAAATATGGGAAAGTAAATTGGAAGATACAGTTGAGTATAGTCTTCTATCACCAATTTGGATTAAATATCATATTGATAACAGCAATTCATATGCGAACATAAAGTATTTATTCGATGATGATGCCACAAAAGAGACAATCATGAAAATAGATTCCCATATTCAGCAGGAGAATATCATAGAGAGCTACGATAACCTGATAGATAATGAGTGTCTTGTTGATTTTACCTTTTATAGTGTAAATGAAATTGAACTAACCAGTGATAACTTAAAGAACTACTATAGGAAGCTTAGTAAGCATCTTAGTATAATTGCATCTAAAGCAGTGAAACTCAAAATATACTTTCCAACACACAACGCATTGCATATTACCGAAAGTGAACAAGGATGGAATTATCAGGGTAGTGATTTATTCAGTATAGTAAAAACATTAAATCAGGAAAATACATATATTGACGTAAGGCAAATTGATTTTTCATACTATTTAGATCATCTGATGCGCCAAGAAATAGGCAGTTGTAGCAAGGATGTAATTGTAGCCTATAGAGGAGGGCAGAGATACGTACAGAGGTTTAAAACGATAGAAAATCCGGTACCCGGCAATTGGATCAATCCAAATGACACAGTTATGGTTGTAGGGGGAATGGGTGGAATTGGAAAGTATCTGTGCTCATATCTACATAGGAGCTATAATGCAAGATTAGTGATTATTGGTCGGTCTTCTGAAACAAATCATGCACACGACCTTGAAATATTAAGACGTCATAGTTGCCAGGTGGTTTATGCACAGGCAGATATTACTGACTTTGAAAATCTGCAAAAGAAAGTATCGAAAGTATTGGCTCAACATAAGTGGACTCTAGATGGAATAATTAATCTTGCTGGTGTGTTATCCACTGAAAATAGTGATACCTATAATAACAATCTTCTAAAACACACCGTAGAGAAAGAGATATTTGACAACTATTATATTACCAGCTACAACAAGTTATTAGGAACAGTTAATATAGACAAATTACGTACCAAACTTAATTCACCCTACTTGATTGTTTTTGGATCAGTTACTGCTTACTTTGGCAGTCCTGCATTTGGTGCATATGCAGGATCCAATTCAATGCAGGAGCAATACTGTAATTGCCTTAGAAGTAAAGGAGAACGGGTAAAAAGTGTTCTGTGGAGTTTTTGGAATAAGACAGGTATGGCTAGTGGTATAAAGGTAAACAGTTATAAGCAGAATATTTTCCAACATATAGACAATGACGATGGTGTTGCTTGTTTTAATAGTGTGTTAGGCTGTGAAAACATGATAAATATTATTGGAATTAATCGAGAGAATTATGCTGTTAAACACCAAGTCATTGACATGTATAAACCTCGTATTAATATAACGCTATCAAATCATAAATATAGGGATAGATTACAAAAGCATATCTCTGATTCAAGCGCAGCATTTCTGGCTAAATATATTAACTATCGTTACGATACGAGCAGCAATGTAACCTGGTCAGATGAATTACAAGAAATATGGAATAAAATATCTGCGGTTTGGAAAGGTACATTAAAGATAGAAGAGGTAGAACTCGATGATAATATATTTGATTTAGGAGGCGACTCAATTAGTATTTTTTCAATATCCAGTCAATTAACAGATGTTTTTAAGATGGATATAAAAGCAATAGATATCATGATGAATCCCCGTATAAAAGAGATATCTGTTTTTGTATTCAATCAGAAAAACAATATTAATCCGAGCGACTCTGCTAATATTAAAGATAAAGCAAGGCAGAGAAATGAAAAGAGGCTACAAAGCCGTAAGAAAGGATAAAACTATGAATCTTAAGGAGAAAATTAAGGTTTTGTCAGATGAACAACGGCAAAAGTTGTCTTCAATGCTTAAAGTTGACGGACATAAATATGGTGTTTATCCGTTGACAAAAGCTCAATATGGACTTTGGTGCACCTATCAAATAGAACCTGCGGGGAATAGCTCTTTTTACAATATCTGTTGCAGCGTAAATCTATATGGGGATACTTGTGTGGACAGTTGCTTATCAATTATAAAATTATTACATACTAAGCATGAGGCATTATCATATAGGTTTATTAATCTAAAGAGTAATACATATCAGTATATAGATTCTGAATCTGAACCTTTAATAGAGGTAAGAGATTTTACAGATTCTCCTGATTTTGAGAAAATAACGAAAATATCAGAAATTGAGAATACATTGCAATTTTATCATTTTGATTTAACCAGTGAGAGTCCTATTAAATATGTTGTCGTAAAATCAAGTGATAAGGAAATTATAGTATACTTCTGTATTCATCATATCATCTCTGACGGTTGGTCATTGGGCATATTGGTCAAGACTTTTCTTGAACTGTATTTTAATAAAAATACTAATATTAGTATTAATGGGTTCTCAGACTATATCAAGCTGTGCAACACAGAAAAGTATTCTGATTTGCAAGCTCAAAATCTTAAGTTCTGGAAAAGCAGATTAAAAAACACAAATTCAATATTAGTTGATAAGACGATTGAAGTTGAAAATACGAATTCATCTTCTGCTGAACACTACGAGATTATGCTGCCGGGGAACTTTCAAGAACAAGTGGAAATATTCTCTAAAAAAAATCACCTTAGTCTACAAGCAATAACATTATGTGCTTTTTGTGTGGTAATGCAGAGGTATTACTTTAATGATTCACTAAATGTTGGCATTACATTTGCTCGAAGAAGTCATGACTGCACGAGGAATATGATAGGTGATCTGGCTTCCATAATACCTATCCCCATTGCTGTGGACGAATCTTTAAGTGTAGTAAATGCAATAAGAGCGGTTAATTCAATACTTCTGGAAGGTATTGAACACGAAGAGGTAGAAATATCTGATCTTATTATGGAGACGGTAAAGGAGAGGAGACAAGATATACAGCCACTATATCAGCTAACATTTGCTTATCATGGAAAGAATTTATTAGCTGGGTTGGTGGAAGGAAGGCAGGAAATCAAAGTAGATGAGGTATCATATGTTTTTAGACATATCCTAAGTAAATTTACAAATGGATTTAATGGCTATGTTTGTGTTACTGTGCAAGAGAAGGCAGAAGGGCTATGTTTACAAGCAGATTATGCCGTAAGGTACTTTGACCGTAAGAAAATTGATGTTGTACTTAAATCCATCTCAAATTTACTTCAGTATTTTATTAGCAAGCCAGATATGCCCGTAGAGGAGAGTGTCACTCTTAAGAGCCAATTAGCAGTGTCTGAATGTGATACTCTTCCTAGCACGAGCGTAGGTTTTTTGAAAAATAATAGAATTGAGCAACTCAGTAATAGTCCGGGTAATATTGCTATTTTGGATTACAATAATAATGTTACCCCTATTGGCTATCCTGGTTACCTATATTACAAACAAAATGGTTCATGGCAATCCAGCGGTGAATTTGGGATTATTAATACAGAATATGAATTATCAATAGTTCCGGAATATTCACGGATAGTAAGGTTAGAAAATGATGTTGTTGATACAGCGTCACTTAGGCTGGAAATATGTACGAAGTATGAGGTTGATTGTCTGGTTTATTATTACAGGCAGGTAGCAATTATTATCTATTCAGGGAATAAATCATTATTGCTAGAAGATTTACAAGAATATATACATACAGAGCATGTTGTAATATTCAAAACATCCAAAGCCTTCGCTAACGTAAGAAACGTTACAAATTCGATAGCTAGTAGTGTGCTTAAGCTTTCTACAATCGAATCAGTTAATAGGTGCTTATTTTTGCAGTCAGAAGATAACTATTATTTTATTTACGAAACGAACAATAATTCTAATCTTCATTCTGAAGAAATTACTGAAATTAGGAGATTAGTTAATTACAAGAATTTAATCATTGGTAGATATGAACATATACCCCATACTGGTAGTCAAATCATTTCTAGAGAGATATGTTTAGATTCAATTATTATTCCTAAGGGAAAAACCCTAACTAAAACAGAAGATAAGTTAATTTCAATATGGAATAAGATTCTATTGCAAGATAGCTTTACTATTTATGATAAGTTTTACGAAATAGGTGGCAACTCTATGCTGATGATGAGATTATATCAGGAAATAAATAAAGAGTTTGAGATTAATATAAATATCGCTGAACTATTTGTATGTAATACGATTAAGGATCAGGCTAAATTTCTTGACAGTGAGTATATGGACTGTTCAAATACGAAAGAAGAAGTTGTAGGAATGAAATTCTGAAACGGGGTGGATAAATGAATACATTTAACAGTATTGCAATAATAGGTATGAGTGGAAGATTACCAATGATCTCATCATTGGATGAGTTAGATGATATCTTTAGCAACAAAGTTGATACGATACGCCCTGTCAGTGAAAACAGGATTGAGTTACAAAAATTAGACAAGAATAAAATTTATAAGGAAACAGCTTATTTAGATGATATTGAATTTTTTGATTATCCCTTTTTTAATATTAGCAAAAATGAGGCACAGTACATAGATCCGCAGCAAAGGATTGCTATGCAGCTAGCTTGTGAAGCTATTGAAAATAGTGGATACTCACTGTCGTCAATGAAAGGGAGCAATACATCTGTTTTAGTAGCAGCACATGATAGTTATTTCTTGGACTTGCTTGAAAATCCATCTGGACCTGCATTGATTGGAAATTTCTTAGATGTACTTCCGGCTCGGATATCGTATTTTCTAGATTTAAGGGGAGAGGCAACGGTTATTCAAACATCCTGCTCCTCAAGCTTAACAGCAATATATGATGCATGCATCAAATTAAATGCATATGAAACAGATATGGTGCTAGTAGGAGCAGTTTGCCTTGATTTTAGAATAAATGAGGAGAATAAAGAAGATAAAATAGGTATATATTCAGGAAGCAATCGATGCAAATCTTTCGACGAAGACGCAGATGGAACAAATTTCGGAGAAGGGGCAGGTTTTATTTTACTAAAAAGATTTGATGATGCAATAAATGATAAAGACAATATATTGGCAGAGGTCAAATCAGTTGGCATTAATCAGGATGGAAGCCGGTCCAATAGCCTGACCGCTCCCAGTGCTGCTGCTCAAGCTGAGCTGCTACTGAAAACATGGGAAAGGGGGGGAATTAATCCGGAAGATATTGGATATATTGAGGCACACGGAACTGGTACCAAAATAGGTGATCCAATAGAAATTTTAGGTATCACAAAGGCAGTTTCAAATTTTACAGACAAAAAGGAGTTTTGCCCTATTGGAAGTTTGAAATCAAACTTTTCACATTTTGGCTCGTTTGCAGGATTGGCTAATATATTAAAAGGAATAATATCCATTCAAAACGGGAAGAAATATCCATTGCAGAACTTTAAAGCACCGAATCAATTGATCGATTTTAAAAATTCACCTGTATATCCTATCACGGAAGTTGAAGAGTGGTATGGAGGGAAGAGTAAATTGTTTGCCACGAGTGCTTTCGGAATTTCAGGTACCAATGTACATGTAGTACTTGGGGAATATGATAGCTATGCACCTCTTGATATAGAATACTATCCAGAAATCGTCACTGTCAGTGTCAAATACGAGGAGGTCTATGAAACATACCGTGCTAATCTACAAGCTCGTGCAAGAATCTGCAACTCCTATGCTGAGTTTTGCTATACACTCAATAGTGGCAGGGATCCGTATTCATATAGAGTGGCAGCAGTAGTATCATCAAGAGAAGAATTAATAGAATTTTTATCAACATCAAAGGTAGAGCTATTAGAGAAGAAAGAAATAGTATTCTTATGTTCTGATAATAATATTTGTGAAAAGGAAGAAATACGCAAATTATGCGAAAATTCAACATATTTTAATGAGATTTATTCGCAATTCATAAACAGATTAGGTGAACAAAATGAAAACACAAGATATCTAGTACAAAATGTATCGCTGTACCGCTTTCTCAAACGCATCGGGATTGAGTCAAGCAAGGTAATTGGTAGTGGTAAAGGAAATATTGTTGTTGATTATTTAACGGATAAGATAGACTTCGAAGAGGCAGCTAGTAAAATTTCTACATATAGTGAACAAGGGAAATTTAACGAGGTCGGTTTTTTAGAATATGTAAAAAAACAGTTTAAAGAAGAGGATAATTTCTTTTTGGAATTAGGAAATCAAGGTATTATCGAAAGCTGCTTGGATAAGAATGGTTACAGTAACCACATATCTGCACTAAATGAAACAGGTATATTAGCTGCTGTTGGAAAGCTGTATTGTTTAGGTTGTGATATTCTCTGGAATAAATATTATGAAGGAAGAAACAGAAAGAAGATGGCTTTACCAACGCATCCGTTTAGAAATTTAATTGCTTGGCCTGTAGCTATTAAGAGCACTCATAATACGAGAACTAAGGAGGATACTAAGACTCGGGATTCTAAGCCGATGGATATTTATGCATTCCTTCATGAGCTATGGTGTGAACAGCTTGGAGTAGATGAAATTAAGAAGGATGATGATTTGTTTGAATTAGGGGCAGATTCATTAATGGGAATGGATGTTGTAGAAAACATTGAAAAGAACATTGGTATTAAAATTGAATTTGAAGCGGTATACAAGTATCCGACATTAGAAATGCTTGGGGCATATTTGCTTACACTTAAAGGCTCCGGAAACGAAGAAAAAAATGATATTATAAGTTATATCGAGAGACATGATAAGATGCTAGTTTCTTATAATCAGAAAAGAATGTTGTATTTATTCGAAGAATCAAATAAAAGCAGTTCATATAATATGCCTTGTATGTTCAAATTTAAAGGTGACTTGAATGAATCAGCCTTTTTATTAAGTGTTTGTGCACTTGTGCAACGTAACGAAAGTCTACATACTATATATACGAAGAACGATGGCGAATATTATCAACGTATACTCAATGAGTATGAATTAGTGAATGAACTTATTGATTTAAGTTCAAAAAGTGAACCTCTAATTAATGAAACAATAAGAAATTATTGTGACCAATCGTTTGATTTATTTAGAGAAATTCCAGTAAGAAGCTATTTGATTAAGGTTAACGAAACTGAGCATATTTGGCTTGTCAACACGCATCATATAGCTGCAGACGGATGGTCAATGGGCATTGTATGTAATGAAATATGTAAGATTTATAAATCTGCCTTGGAAGAAAAAAAATTCGCAGATATTCCACCTCAAAAGAATCAATACGTTGACTATGCATATTGGGAGAATGCGTTAGCTAAAAGCGATGATTTCAAGAAACAGGTACAATATTGGACAAATTTATTAAAAGGGGTTAAGGGAATAAGTAATGTCCCAACTGACAAAGTTAGACCATCTTTACAAACATATGCTGGTAGTACCCACAAGTTTAGTTTTGGGAAGGAACTGACAAATCTTTGTAAAATTTTTTCCAAACAAAAACAATTATCGCTATTTACATTGCTTGAAACTATATTTGCAATTACATTATCTAAGATTTCTGGAGATGATGATCTGTGTATTGGGGTACCAGTAGCAAATCGTAAGGACAAGAATTCTAAAAATGTAATAGGTTTTTATTCCAACACAATAGTAGTGAGAAATATGTTTAAGAAGAATCAGAGCATTTGGGAAAATCTTAATTCAAATAAAGATATGCTTCTTCGTTCCTTTGACAATACAGATGTATCTTTTGAAGAAGTGGTACGTAATGTGGAATTTAAGAGAAACCCTGCATACTCGCCGCTATTTCAGCATGCATTTGCCTATCAGAATTATGGGGTACAGGAATTTCAACTTCCTGGAGTAACGGTAGACATTGAAATATTAGATTTTAATGCTGCAAAATTTGATATGAGCATGACTATATTTGAAAATGAGAAAGAACTACACGGTTTATTAGAATATAATACAGACTTGTACTATAGTAATACAATTACAAATTTATTGGATCAGTATCTATATTACATAAAATATTGTGTAGAAAAGTCCGAGGTTTTGTTAACTGATTTACCTGTAGATGAAAAACAAGTAACGATTGTCAGTGGAGAAAAGGAAGAAGAGTATAGTTTCTAGAATGGAGGTAGATATGAAGTTGTTATGCTTTCCGCATGCCGGGGGATTTTCGTTTTCCTATTATTTCTTTAAAGTGCTTAAACTTAATGGAGTAGATAAAAATGATGTGGTATTGTATGAGTATCCACATAGAGGCAATAGGTTGAGTGAGCAGCAGTATGAAGAGTTTACTGACTGTGTGCAAGCTGTTATTAAGGAATATGAACCTATGCTTGAGAATGATGAATATATTTTGTTTGGTCAAAGTTTAGGTGGATACTTAGCATATGAGGTAGGTAAAATCTTACAAAAAAAATATAATAAAAAATCGAAAGTTACGATTATTTCTGGACAGATGCCACCTTGTTATGCTAAGGAATATGTGGTTGATTATGCAAATTCTGACGCACTTAATGCTTATCTGAAAAAGATGGATGTAAGTGAGGACTTTTTGAAAAAAACTGGGCAATCATATATTGATCTGGTTTGTGACGATTTAAAAATGTTTGAATCATATCTGCCGATGCCTATGAATGAGGATACACAATCATCTAACATAGCAATTGTATTTGGTGAGGAAGATCCAGAAATTGATATTGTAAAACTAAGAGAGTGGGAAAAGTATTGTGATAATTTGGTCAGTATAAAGAGCTTTCCGGGGAGACACTTTTTCTTTAATGAATGCAAGGAAACCTTTATAGACCATATTAATAAACTTATCAAGTAGCTGATATTAGCAAGGACGCACTGAAGTTGCATTATTAACATAACAAATAACCTATTATGTACAAATATAATTAGGAAACGTTTCCTTCTCTTGCGTGACGGAGGCGGTGCGTGGCTTACATCCGATACACTTAAAATACTTCTTATGGAAAACAAGAACGGACAATATGCTCGTCATTCTTCCTTAAGGGTATCCAGTGGCTGAATTTAAAAGTATTTCCGTGCAAACTGTTGGGAGAACCGTTTATCATGATTGAGGATGGTTTTGAAACAGAGGTTGAAAATCTTTTGATAAAAAACAACGTTAAACCTGATATTCGGTTCACCGTGACGGAGGATTGTGCAGGAATCGTAATGGTGGAAAAGGCTTGGGTGATAGCAAGAGGTTTGGGGAAGAAATTATGGCAAACCCCACTGTTCTCCGAATGATTCTGCTTGTTTCTTTCTGTATTTTTAGAACTTGTTCAACACTTGGTATACCTATTCTTAGCCATTTGGCTATGCTTTCGTTTGTTTCACCTCGGCTTTTGCAAAATTAAATATCTTCTTGTTTCGCTTACTATATATTGGGGCAAATGAATCATCTTTTTGACTCTATTGTATTAAAAATGAAGGAGTTTTATGAAAACTGTAGTGTCAAAAGGTGGTCTTTTAAATCAATTTTGACAAACGTTCTTTGGCCGGCTTATAATTGCCGGCTTTTTCATAATAGCGACGAGCTTCTTCCACGTGATTACGGCATTCATGAATCACTCCAATATTATAATAAGAAGAATAGGAATTTACACCCTTCACAGTACATTCCTTTTGCTGCACCGCTTTTAAAAATTGTGTAATTGCCTCGTCATACATGGCGTTGTGCATATAGATTAAGCCCATAAGAAATTGAAAGTCTGCTGTCTTTCCAAAAGTCTCATAAATACCTTCAAAAGAAAGCGCCAAATGATATTGTTTACTATTTATCAATGCGTAGCCATAGGTTTCCACCATGTCAACAACATACGTAAGCGCGGGATTTAAATCGTAAGACAGCCCTTGCTCAAAATATTGAGCAGCGCGCTCGTAGTCACCTGCCATATAGTAGCTTTTTCCCAACTGATACACGAAATATGGATCCGTTCCCTTCCGTTCGATTTCCGCTTCTAACATCGCTATATTACGTTTTGTCTTTTGCTTTCTTTGCTCCGCAGACAAATCATAGCCACTGTGTAGTAAGGCTACATCCATGACATAGGTGCGATAGGCATTCCCGTCTATCCTTACGAGCTGTTCATGAATAGTTCCTTCATAGCGAAATAATTTTTTTGAAAATATGCGGTTAATATACTCTTGACTTTCTTCTTGCAACCCGTTTTTCTCATAAGTATTGATTCTTTTTATCCGCCCCACGCTGTCTGTATTGTTCAAGATGTTTGTTTTAAATTCATTTATATTAAACTCTTTGATATATTCATCACTGTCAATTACCATCACATATTCATTTACGGCCTGTTGTATGGCAAAATTCTTAGCTGCCGCAAAATCATCGCACCACTTAAAATCAAAAATACGTTCTGTATAACGAGTCGCCACTTCCTTTGTATTGTCGGTAGATCCAGTATCTACTACAACCAGTTCAAATCCATATGGCTGCAGATGGCGTAGACATTTTTCAATGTTTTTTTCCTCGTTTTTTGTGATAATGCATACAGAAAGATAAAATGGCTGTATTTCAAAAATAAAGGTATCAGCCTTGCCTAGTGTAATTTCATCCGCATTGCCTCCGGCTTGTTTTCGCAGTTCCTCTTCTTGCTTTGCAGTTAAAACGGCTGCCCTGTAGTTGCATTGACGAACCCATAACCCCGCTTGTGCAAATATAGTCGTCATTTCTTCTAAGCGAATGGATCGCTCCTCTTTGTCACTTGCAAATTTCTTCATACACTGGGTGTTTTTGAGTGAAACAATGATGCTGCCTGTTTCTTTTAATAATTGCGTCGCTATCTGTAAAAGTAAAAGTGGATCCCCTTCTGCTAAAATCGTTTTATCCAGGATAATATAATCAAACATATTCTCATGAAAGGATGCCATATCTTCCCGCACATTTGTAACTTGTTTGGCAATCATGCGAAGCTTTTCATTGTGCTCAATACCTACTACCTGTATTTCGGGGTACTTGCTTTGAAGCCGCGCCAAAGTACATCCCATTTTACAGCCGATTTCCAGTACGGTACAGGATTGCCCTTTTGGCTGTATCATCTTAAGGATAGAGGAATCTACAAAGCTATATGGTATATAATTAAATCCATATTTTTCAGTTAATTTTGCCTCATTTTCCAGCAGAAGCTTTAATTTTTCTTTGCCCCTTTTACCAAAGGACTTACTTCCATAATGATAAATAAAACTGTTTTTGCACAAAAGCAGCTGATACCCTTTTTGCAGAATGCGGATACATAAATCATTATCTTCATAATTTCCGGGACTAAAGCGGACATCCAGCAAACCAACCTGATCTAATACAACGCGTCTTATTAATAGTGCGAATCCAACAAGCCAACCTTTTTTTTCATACGGATACTGCATTGGATGATTATTATTGTCGGCATAGTCGAGCCATTCTGCAATTGTATCAAAGCTTTCTTCTACTTGCTGATAATTTGGTACTTCATTGGAAACGCTTCCGGCTGCGCCAATATTATCATGCTCGTATAAACCCATGCGTAGCCAAAATAGCGCATCGCAGGGAACAATGGTATCGTTATTCAACAACAATATATCAGAATCCTGGTCTGCCGCTGCGATACCCTGGTTACAGCCATGGGGAAATCCTTTGTTTTCCTCATTTAGGATCAGTTTTATATGCTCTTGCTTTAGCAGCCATTCTCGAATGCCATCAAAGGAGGCGTTATCCACCACAATCAATTCATACGTACTTGGATGATTATTTTGGCGGATGCTTAAGATGCAGTCTTTTGTGAGCTGCTGGTTGTTATAAGATAATAGGACAATTGCAATTTTTGCTATAGTTACTTCATACGTCGTCTTTAGAACGTTCATCGCAACGTGTACCGCAGTTTCTTCTTCGGCATTTGCACAATAGTGTAATGCATTTTCATAGCATAGATATGCCTGATTTGGATTTTTCATTTCATATGCTTGTCCTAGCTTGATATAAAAGCCGCTGTGCTTTCCCGTTTTCACTTCATTGATACCCTTATATAATATATTTAGGTTGATAAAGGTAACCTATAACCCTTTGTTAACTGTATATTTATACAAGATTATCTTGTATAATTGTTCTATTAGATAGAGTGACATCGAGACCCCCTTGAGGCTATGGCCTCGTCATCGAAAGAGTGATGCCTCTGTCTGGTAAACAAGTTTACGAATAAGTTGGATGTCGACCCAGCCGGGTACCTCGCATATACAATAAGGCAGTAACGTTTACCAGTCAGTGGAACCTATCTAAAATACTTTGATTGCAGGTGAATGTTTATGTTTTATTTAGGTATTGATATCGGCAAGAATACACATGTTGCTTCTCTTATGGACGAAAAAGCGAAACTCATTTTTAAGGCGCATTCCTTCTCCAACACTTCGGATGGTGCGGGCACCCTTTTGGAGAAGCTTGCCCCCTATGCTGCCCAACTCGAGATAGGGATGGAAGCGACTGGCCATTACTGGCTTTCGCTTTATTCCTTCCTTATCCTGAACCACTTTGTCGTGCATGTAATCAATCCCATTCAAACCGATGGCTGGCGCAGGGGGACCGAAATTCGTAAACGCAAAACAGATGTCATTGATTCTGTCCTGATTGCCGATCTCATCCGGTATGGAACGTTTCTTGAAACTTCCTTGGCAGACGAAGATACCATGTCTTTGCGTAACCTGTCTCGCTTTAGAAACTATCTTGTCGGTTCTATTGGCGACCTCAAAAGAAAGACCATTTGTGTCTTGGATCAAATCTTTCCCGAATACCGCTGTGCATTCTCCGATATATTCGGCAAAACGTCAAAAGAACTGCTATTGCAGTTAAATTCGCCTAGCGACTATGAAGATGTCACTTCCGAGCAGCTTGAGCAGCTCCTATCCCAAGCTACGCTCAAAGGCTATGCTGCCAAAAAATTTCAAGACGTATCTGCTTTGGCAAAGACTTCCTTTGGCATTGCATTCTGTGTCGACAGCTTTTCTTTCCAATTAAAACTTCTAATTAAGCAAATTAGCTTTATAGAAAAGCAGGTGTCTGGTGTGGAACCTCAAATGTCCGGTCTTCTTGAAAAAATCAACACCCCCATTAATACAATTCCAGGAATAGGGGAGGCCATTGGGGCTGCCATACTTGGCGAGGTTGGCGATATTTCCCGTTTTAGTAGCGGCGCTAAACTAGTTGCTTACGCAGGTATCGATGCCTCTGCTTCTCAATCCGGTGAATATGAAGCTGCCAATAGCCATATGAGCAAACGAGGTTCCCCCTATTTACGAAAAGCACTTTTTAGAGCTGCTTTTGTTGCATCGAATACCGACCCGGTATTTAAAGCCTACTATCAAAAGAAACGTCTGGAGGGCAAACATCATAATGTTGCCGTTGGTGCAGTTGCTCGCAAGCTATGCTATACGATTTATGCGGTCCTAAAACATAATGTTCCTTATGAGGTGCAAGCACCAAAAGCGTAATAAATCTCAACGGTATTTCTTTCAGAAAGCTTGCTTTTGCAGGTCTTTTTGTGATGCATAAAAAATCATCTGATATTCAAAAAACTTGTTTCATTTACCTATTGACTTTTGATAGTTGGTCTTTTCTGCTTGTTGCCTATTGCCAAATCGGATCTTAGGAATTTTTTCTTGCTTCTTAAGTAAAACGCCATTTTGTTTTCGACGTGTAAACTGTTCTAGATTGAAAATATTCAAATTGTTTTCACCAAATCAATCCTTACAAAAGTAGAATTAGCGTTATTGTCAGACAGCAGCATATAACCTTTGCCCTGCATCATTTTAGGCATCTGGCAATATCCTTTTTCTATTTCATCAACAGATAAAATGCGCTTTTGCATCTTCGTTTCTCCTTTACCGCTTTCCTGTATCTGTCGTTTTTAATTTAATTTTGACAACTGTTTTTCGAAATTTGTTCGAGCCAGACATCGCCCAATTTCTGTCCTATTATATCAAATCGCTCATACAATGTCTAGCCCCACTCATCCGTTGTCCCTTTTGCGGTGGCAAACATTGTGTCTACTGCCCCAATGCACACCAGGCCTTTCCAATTTTGCTTGCCTCCGAGCCATTCAATATCGCAGGTCGAGAATGCTGTCCTCCGCTCAATTCAATTCTGCCACTGTTCTTTTCACAGCCCCCTGTAGGTATCCATCCCTTTTCTAAGACAGTCATCCTGAACGTAATCCTCAAGGTCCTTTTTCAGCGTTCCATGATTGTCTTTGACGCCCAGTAGGTAGTCCGCTTTCCCATCAATTGTCGCATTTGCCGTTTCCTCCTGACAATTGGGAGAATCGGCAACGACAAGGCAGTCCTCAATCTGCATTGCACCTAACAGGCTCTGCACGGCAGAGATCTCGTTGCTCTTTCCATCCACTGTCTGCTGTCCAAAGGTGATGCCCAATTCGGCAATATGGGCACTGACGATATGCAACGGGCTGCTGTATTTTCCCATTTTCTCAGTTGAGCGAATTGTTTTGCCGTCAAATGACAGGGTCAATCCATTTACCCCTTCTGGCAGAAAGGACTGCACCCAATTCATAAAGCACTGGTTGAATGACCTGGGAACAATTATTTTGAACAGGCAGAGCAGCCAGTAGTAGCAGGGAACCGTGTCTATGCCGAAATTTTTTGATAGGAATTCAGAAACCCGGGTACTGGAAGCCAACTGGTGTATCTGGTTGACGTTTTGTAATCTGCAAAATGAGCCCAAAATCACGATGGTCAGCGCCTCCCCAACGTTGCAAAAATATCCGCTATGCTCTTTTGCTGTCTCCACATCTACAAAATGTTTGGTAATCTCTGTTATTTTATCCATGTTTATACTATACCCTGAGTTTTGCAGCAAAAAGCAAAACATAGCGTTATTTTACTTTTTGGTGTCTGCTAAAACTTTTTTGATTTCTCCAAGGGGTCTGATTTGTTTTGAAAAATCAATGTTCATTGCGTTCCCGATATCTTTTAACACTTCATCATAATAATCAAAAAGGTAATAGTTCTGCTGAATGGCGGTACACTGTGCCTTTGATAAAGAGCCCAGCAGTTTCCCAATACTATATTTCCCCTCCAGCTTCCGCTCCAAAATTCTGGCGATGGTAAGGGCAACGAAGCAGGTAAGGAAATGTGCTTCGATATGTTCTTTCGTCCATACATAGACAGGACTGGCTTCCAGTTCGCTTTTGGTTACCTTGAAAGATTCCTCGATTCTCCACAGGCTACGATACATATCTATGATGTCATCATCCGACCGCTCTATTTCACTGGTCAGAAGGATATAATAGCCATCCAGTGCTTCTTCCTTACGAAGTTTCCTTTCGTCGAGTTCCATAATGGAAGAGGCCGCCAGTATTTCCCCGGTACCCTTGTCGTAGTCAACTTTCTTCACATACTTTGCAGCGCCATAGGATGTGGCTCTTGTGTGTAGCTTCCGGGATTCTTTGCAAGATCCTGTGCTTTGGCAATGGTGGTGGTCCGATCAGCTTTTGCACGTTTGGCATACTTTTCGCTCCAGGATACGACCAGCTTTTCGTCCACTGTTTTTTTAAGCTTTTTCCCATCCTGTGAGGTGACCTGAATGGTATGGGGGCATTTGCGCGATTTGCGTTTGTATTCTTCGCCGAGCCAGCCATAGCCTTCACCATCAAGGACATATGCCTTCGTCTCCTTGTCCGCACCATGCACAGACATGCTGAACACATAGCCACCCCTTGTTGTCGTGTCCAGATGTTGTCGTATCCAGATGTTGTCGTATCCAGATGTTGTCGCCTGTGGTCATGCCTTTGTCGGCGGTAGAGATGACCCTGCTAAGATCGAACCCCTTTTTGATTCTAGTAAAGTTTGGTCTATAGGTAAGGCAGTCGTTGGTGTTGCCGGCGAATAGTTCATAAGTGATTGGGAGGGCATTGTTGTCCATGAACAGCCCCATCTGGACAATGGGGTTCAGACGATGCTCTTTGGAGACGCCTTTTCGTTTAAAGTTATCCTGCCGTCAGACTCGAAGTAGTAGTTGGTCACGTCGTAATAGATGAGGCTGGTATTCCTGCCATAGTTAAGCTTAATCCTATCGTTGATCCAGAACTGGAGGTTTTCCTGATGTTTGTTCAGGCGAGAAAGGCAACGGTATAGATCATCCAGGGAATAGTCTGTCTTTTCAAAAAACATTTCCCAGCTGTCAAAAGAGGATTTTTTGGAAACCGGAGCAATGAGCCTGGAGTAGACAAGAATCTCCATGATGGTGTTGACATCATAGCCTTCTTTGGAATGGCGTTGCCTGTTGAGCAGAAAAGTGTCGATTTCCAGCTCGTGGTAGATTTTGCTAAGGGCAGCATAGCGAAGTTCCTTTTCAAAACGTCCCCCATACAGAGCCTATCAGAATTGTAGAAAGTAAAGTTGATAGGGACCTGCCTGGCTTTCTTTTCTTCTTTTAAGAGTTCCACGCGTTTTGAAAAGTGAGCGATAGGATCAAGGTATCTATTTTTAAAATCATCGAGATAGCCAAGTGATTCAACGGTTTTGGAACGCGATGTTTTCTTTATCATAGTAGCCATCAGTGATGGAAAGATATATGCGACCGTTACGAGTTTTAGTTTGTTTTAAGTACCAATGTCATTAAGTTAAGGGGATTACAAACAGAAGGAAAAAGAGAGAAACATAAGGAGTAGAGGGATAAATACAGTGAAAGCAAGGGGTGTAAATTCAATCATGGGCAAGAAGAAAGAATTAGGGCATGCCACTAAGACAGATTGTACATCTGTCAAAAAAGGGATATAATATTAGAGGCTGCGACAAAGTAGGTTCAGGAGAATCTATAGCAAAAGCATGCCGGGAGCTGGAATCTATGCTGGCGGGCGTAGTTCCTACCGGGTCTGATAGGTAGTGTATAGCTGCCTATCAGGTTCACTACATCAAGTGGCGGATCATATTTATGAAGTCTAATAAAGTGATGGCATATCTTCATCGCCATTGCAAAATTGACTTGATATACATATTTTGTATTTTTTTTGCTCAATTACGACATAAGCAGTAATGGTAGCATAAAAATTAAACAAAATCAGGCGAGCCCAGATTTCCTGCTCAATGTACTCTGCCTTTGTCGAGTGGAAATTGGTAGTTCCTATAGTATGTTTGAGATTCTGGAATGAAATCTCGGTATCCCAGCGCATATGGTACAGTTGTTTAAGCTCATCAGGTGAGAATTTTGTAACAGGAAGATTAGTGATGATATTTTCGTAAATACCATCCGCGACTTCAAAGCGGACGATTCTGAGAGAGCGGGTATTCGTCCGTGGAGCCGGGTTCAATGTAATCACAAAGAAACTTCTGAGCAGATATGTCTGTACTGTTGGGCCAGTTCAGGATGTTTTCTTGCTTTTTGGGACTGCGTACGAGTCAGAATAAGCTCAATTTCTTTGTCAATAAACGCTGGGAGTGTTTCCAGCTTTAAAAGGTGTTTGGTATTGATATCTTTTGCCCTGACAAGAAAAAATACACCTTTATTCATTGCATGAGCAAAATAATTAAATGAAGAAAATCCTCTGTCAGAAATGAAAATAGGAGTACCCCCATACTGATATCTATCGGTGGGCTCACAAATGGCCTGAAACCCATTCTTCTGACGACTCGGCTGTATTACACAGTCCAGATATCTTTTGTTGAGGATGTCATAAAAAGAAATAGTATATATCATGTTAAACCCTTTTGTGGATTTTCCACTTGGTGGGTGAAAGGTATCCGGGTCGTCCGGATTTCTGGCAATGTTAAATTCAGATCCGTCACACGCAACGAGCTGATATCTGCCCTTGTATTTCTCAACGGAAAAGTATGAATTGAACTGAAATAGCAGATGTTGGAGAGCAACCGACAACAGCTTTTTTCGCTGTTGGTAGAAAGTAGCGTTTGAAAGTACATCGAGATCATAGTTAAAGTATTTGAGAAGTTCGTGCCCAGTTGAGCCGCATCCCATGGAGATAAGGAAACGCAACAGGTTTTCGAAGTCAAGTTTACGCTTTCTCGAAAAATCGACTTCCGGATTTTTTGCAAATTTCCCTGGATATTGCGACATTTCAAAAATGGCGGACCAAAGAAAAGATTTCACCTGCTCTGGGTAGGTCATGGTGCTTACCTTCTTGTAATTAGGGTCAAAACATGGCTACAATTACAAGGACCGTTTTCGCTAATAAATTGCGAGATATGTCAAGCGTTTTCTTGATTTTTTTCATCTTTTCTTGTTGTTTTTTTAGTTAGAGGTCGTCTTAAATCTTGCACTAGGGAAAACGTACTGACTTAACTTAATGACATTGTTTAAGTACATGAGCATCAACTCCTTATAGATAGTAATAGCTATACCATATAACGCCGGCGTACGCAATAGAAAAACGACTAAAATCAAAAATAAAAAATGCTCGGAAGCCTTATAAATAAAAGCTAGCGAGCTAATCTACTGCGAAAGTTGCTACAAAACTGTGGGGCTAATGCCTGATAGATTTTGGGATACATTAAAAGAAAATATTCATGTATATGTAGCTGGTGAATATGTCCACCAGCTTTTACTAAAAAATTATAATTATGAAAGTGATGTTTTAAACTTTGGCATACCTGATTATGGGAAAGAGCGGTTTAATAAGGCAAGCTATGCTGTTTTTCCTCCTTCCGAAAAAACAACTTTTTTAATCTCCAGTGCGACGTATCAATATATTAAAGGACACGACATTGCTGCACTTGCCATTAGAATATCTTCAAAAAACAGAATTTCTCTTTGTTGGGAATGCGAATGCAAAAAATACAAAGTACCTTGAACTATTAGAGCTTTTAGAAGAAAATTTTTCGAATACACATCTTCTTCCCAGTATGGAACATAAAGAACTGCTGTCATTAATGAACGAAGTAGACTGTGTTTTAGCGCCTTCTAGAGAAGATGCAACAAATTCCTGTATTATAGAAGGACTTTCTTTGTCTAAAATTTGTATATGTTCGGACAAAGTAGGTGCTTTTTATTATTTGAAAGATTCTGTAAGTGCCTTTATCTTTCCAATGACAAATATTGAGAAGTTAACATCTATTATGATATATATTGTGGATCATATTGATGATATGAAAAATATTAGGGACGATGGGTATGCTATATATGAAAAAGTGTTTTCATTAAATACATTTGAAGATAATGTGAAAAGATGTTTGATAAAAAGTGAATATTAGTGGCTTCTATGTGGAGCAGGGTGGCGATGATTTAAAAGTGTATACGTTGTTATTTGGCACTTGAAGAGGTAAATCATGCATAAACAAACCAAAATCCAGCATGCTTGTACAACAGAGTTTGCGAGGTGAGAAGCAATGAAAGTAGTAATTTTAGCAGGTGGTCTTGGAACCCGAATATCGGAAGAAAGCCACTTAAGACCAAAGCCTATGATAGAAATAGGGGAGCAGCCTCTTCTTTGGCATATTATGAAATGCTACTCTTATTATGGCTACAACGATTTTATTATCTGTGCAGGATACAAACAGCATATCATAAAGGAATATTTTGCGAACTATTATTTGCACCATTCCGATGTTACCTTTGACTTTTCCAATGTAAACAAAGTAGAGGTTCATTCTAATGTTGCGGAGCCTTGGAAAGCCACGGTGGTGGACACGGGACTTAATACCATGACAGGTGGACAAATTAAGAGAATTGAAGATTTTGTGAGTGATGAGCCATTTATGCTGACTTATGGTGATGGTATTTCTGATATTGATATTTGCAAATTAGTTGAATTCCATCAGTCTAATGGTAAGATGGCTACCATATCGGCGGTGGGCGTAAACCCACGATTTGGAGCACTCAATATTGATAGTTCTGGCGCAGTAACGAAGTTCAGGGAAAAAGCCAATGCGGATACAAGTGTGATAAATGGTGGGTTTATGGTTTTGAACAATCGGATATTCAACTTTATAAACGGCGATGATGTAGTATTTGAAAAAAACCTTTGGAAACAATAGCGAGCTTAGGAGAGTTGATTGCCTACCGCCATACAGGATTCTGGAGATGTACGGATACCCAACGAGACAAGGGGTATTTGGAAGAACTTTGGGCGAATAGACAAGCTCCGTGGAAGAAGTGGCGGGTATGTTTAACTTGACATTTTATAAAAGCAAACGGGTTTTTATAACAGGGCATATGGGGTTTAAAGGAGTGTGACTGTCGTTCATGTTGGCAAGTGCAGGGGCGAAGGTTACTGGATTTTCATTAGAACTGCTAACCGATCCTAGCCTTTTTGATTTGGCAAAGATAGGGCAAGATATGAATTCAATCATTTGCGATGTGCGGAATTTTGATGCATTAAAACGTGCATTTGATGAAGCAAAGCCGGAGATCGTCCTACAAATTTGGCGGAGCCGCCCATTGTGCGGGAAAGCTTATAAAAACCCACGCTATACATATGAAACGAATGTTGTGGGTACAGTCAATATTTTGGAATGCATAAGGCTTGGTGGCAGTTTCCGAAAAAGTGGTAGCCTATACCAAGGAGGAGTGAAAAGCTTTTTAAACGTCACAACGGACAAGGTTTACTACAATAACGAATGGGAATATGGGTATAGGGCATGCGATCTACTAGAGGGCTTTGATCCATATTCAAGTAGCAAGGTCTGCTCGGAGTTAGTGACGCGTGTATATTAAAAACAGTTTTTTTATGCATGCACCGGCAATGTGCTCGATGGTGGCGATTTTTCGATAGACAGAATTATCCCAGACTGTGTGCGTGCCACGCAGAATAAGACAGATGTAATCGTGAGAAACCCTTCCTCTATCAGACCATATCAGCATGTATTAGAATGATTGTCTGCATACTTAATGATTGCAGAAAAGCAATACGTCGATGTGTCCTTTGTGAGGTGCTAGCTTCACGTGTGTATGACCATGAGGAAATGGTGAACCTTACAGACAGTGTACTTGAATTTTGGCTCACTGCAGGACGCTACTGTGATATCTTTGAGAGAGAGTTTGCAAAATATCTTGGCGTTTCTGACTGTGTACTGGTAAACTCGGGTTCAAGTGCGAATCTACTTGCTTTTATGGCGCTGACATCGCCATTGCTAGGTGCGCGTGCAATTAAACGCGAAGATGAGGTAATAACGGTTGTGGAGGCTTTTCTGACTACTGTTGCACCGATCATCCAATATGGCGCGATACCTGTTTTTGTTGATGTGACGATACCGCAGTACAATATAGATGTTACGAAACTGGAAGCTGCATTTTCTCCAAAAACGAAAGCAGTAATGTTGGCGCACACGTTGAGAAACCCTTTTGATCTAGTGGCAGTGCAAGCTTTTTGCAAACGGCATAAGCTTTGGCTAGTAGAAGACAATTGCGATGCGCTAGGCAGTGAATATAGAATTGATGGCATAACAAAAAAACAGGCACAATTGGCGACATTGGAACATCAAGCTTTTACCCGCCTCACCACATGACAATGGGCGAGGGTGGGGCTGTTTACACGGACAACCCACTTCTGACTAAAATTGTAAAATCAATGCGAGATTGGGGACGGGAATGTGTTTGCCAATCCGGACAAGACAACCTTTGCGGGCATAGGTTTGGCAAGCAGTTCGGTGAATTGCCGCTAGGCTATGACCACAAATACGTTTACTCGCATTTTGGCTTCAACCTAAAAGCAACGGACATGCAGGTGGCAATCGGCGTGGCTCAGCTTAAAAAATTACCGGAATTTGTGAAACGCCGTAGATTAAATTTCGTGCGCTTAAAGAACATTCTGGAAAGGCTTTCAGACAAGCTGATTTTACCGGAAGCTTGTCAAAAGTCCAGCCCTAGCTGGTTTGGATTTTTGATTACCTGCAAGGAAAATGTGAATAGAAATGAAGTCGTTCTACATTTGGAAGATTGTGGTGTACAGACAAGGATGCTTTTCTCAGGCAATTTAATCAAACACCCATGTTTTGACGAAATGCGAAGAACAGGCAAAGGCTACCGCGTTGTAGGCGAACTAAACGTTACCGACCAAATAATGAACGATACCTTCTGGGTGGGCGTTTACCCTGGCATGACGGACGAGATGATTGACCATATAGGGAAAACGATAATCGAAGCTATAAAAAGCACATGAGATTATTGCACAAGAATAAAGTATCGCCTTTTCCCATCGCAGACGTATTCTTTGGTATCCGAAAACGAGAAATTTCTTATGCATCCTAAAATCAGCGGATCTTTGAATGATGTGCGATGGGATTCCAATTTCTAACATCTTCTCTGATGCCCTCCTGAAATCATCCCTACCGCGTCATCAAGGCAGTAGTTTCCTAGATTATAGATGTATGAGTATTCAAAACCGCTTGTCATTAACTGTACAATACATGTACCAGATGTAGAACCACCAAGGAAACAGTTGCACTTGGACAAAATGGCAAGTGCTGTTATGTAGTCTAAATTTATTTCTATTAGATTTGAAGAGCTTTCTTTGTAAACAGCAGGTAAATAAAGAGCCTTTGCATAATTATAAATTAGGTTTTTTTGCGTAAAAATTAAATCTGCTCCAAATACATTTAAAAACGCTTGATAAATATGTGCATCCTCTGTAGCTAAATATAACTTTGAACATTTTTGCCGTTTATAAATCATTTGAGCGTCTTTAACGATCTGCTCTACCGATGGTTGCGTAGGATGGCCATAGGGTCTTAAATTCTGATAATCGGTTCCTCGGCACAATATGCCTAATAGTTTTTGATCTGCGATTTGGCAATAAACCTCATCAATGTGCTGCTGTGTTTCTTGGTTAAATCTGATGAATTGATGATATTTTTTTCTCCAGTAATTTAAGAGGTATTCATTGGTAAAGAAATCCATACATATACGTAAACTAGAAGACGGAAACCCAGAAAGAATCGGCGTTGTAGCGTCTAAACCTTGCGGTCCTTTGAAAAAAGGCTGCTCAAAAAACAATTCCCATATGTTCATATCTTCAGCTAAGGTGTCTGAATCCCAGCATTTGCGCATATCGATAAGCGGGAGTTTGCCAAAATCTATGGATCTTACAATATGCATCAAATTAGTTAGCATATAGGAGGCCAGTCCGGAATCGGGATCATTTCGTTTTATAATAATTGGATCATTATTTAGTTCAATTCCAACAAGTTCCATTTTGTCAAGTAGATCAGCGACGTGAAAAATATATTTCTCAATATCAATATCATCATTTTCAAGCACAGATAGATAGTTGTTCATGCTTTTATGGTATAGCTTGAGGATTTTATTTAAGAGGTGCAAACAATTGGAATATTCTGCTTTTTGTATGGGATGATTGCTGTTTTTGTAATATTCATTCAAATCATATTGTAAATTGTTGCGTATTTTATGTAACGTATTGAGGAAATTAGTCATCATAAAGAAAGCATCCTTTCATCCTGGCAATAGAACCATAGTGTTTCTATTTAGAAACGGCAAATTTTCTTAAGCTATATCAACAAGCATAAAACAGGGGATAGAATATCGGTTCCGCCAAGAACATCAATCATTTGATCCAGAATACGGTCATAACCACCGGAATTTTTGGTTCTTTGCGAAAAGTAGCAGATGCTATAAATGATATCTTCATCCGTAAGGTTGTCTTTATCAAAATTAAGAGTAGCTATAAAAACTTGTAGCATGAGGTAATCTAACAAAATATGCAGATATGCTGTTAAAGGACCTTTTTTATGCATGGGGAAATTCGTACAAAAGAGACTGTTAACAAAATAATTTTCAAACACATACTCATGATTAAAATAATATGGGTCAAATAATGTGGCTTTTAACGATTTGATATCGCTGTGCCCTATCCTATCCTTTTGTTCATAAAATCGATTTATCTGCTCATAAAATTTCACATTCTCATCGGATACCTCTTTTTGATTAATAATCTGTTTCATAAGATCATAAAGAAGCGTATAAATATTTTCGCTTGCTGACAACAGTGTGTCTTTAATATTTAAAGAATCCTCGTATAAATCTGGTGAAGGGGTTCGCTGCGTGTATAATGCCACGATATCGGTCAATTTCTGCTCATTTTCTTGCGTAAAAGGGAACTGTGATAGGTCCTTGAACGCCTGCGCAATCAGTACAAGCCTTAAAGTGAAAGGAACAGTGCGGTTTTGTAAAATATCAATGCAAAAAGCTCGTATATTGTAGCCAATTTTTTCAATCTGCAGATTTGGATCTTTTTCATATTCTAAATCTTTCGGATTTTCATCTCTGGATATAAAAAGCAGACCTTCCTTATGGAGTAAAAGAAGCTTTGCAGCCTCCGAACACGAAAGCGATAAAGTAAGGTGCAATATATCATTGTAAATATAACCTCCGCGAGGGTATAGGCGGCAAGTTCTAGACAGTTTATCATGTCCCCACGTTTTTTGGAGCTTACATAGGCCATCGTCGCCATAAAAGAAACAGTAGCCATTTTCATTTGCTCTAAATCTTGCCAGTTCATTTGAAGAATCAATCGCTGCACGCAATTCGTCTCCAAACGCTCCAACAACATTAGAATACATTTTAAAGGTGTTTGAATCTATATCAATTTGCCAGCGATTTGGCTTGCAACATTTGTCAACGCAATCGGAGGCACAACTAAATTTACTATAAAGGTCATAGGTTATATTCATTTTTCATTTTCCTCATCAACTTTTATACAATAATAACAGGATTTTTCCGCATTTGCAAGCCATTTATAAAATCTGTCAAGCCTAGAATATTCACTTGACAATACCTACGCATTATAGTATGGTTTAAAAATAATAGATGCTCAAAAATACGATAGTGGCATGTATGATAATGGGTTTTGCATCATTAGCATGTGGCATAACATGGCATTGTAGGGAGAGAGGAAAGTATGATACTTGTAATCAAGTAAAGAAGCTTGGTAAATAAGTACATTATATCAAAGGAGCGCTGATTGAAACCACAACGAAAGATACTCATTTTATTACCCAGTTTAGAGCAGGTTGGAGGGGTTATGGTTGTTGCTCCTTTGTTATCTATCTTATTAGACAATCATTATAAAGTGGATATTATTTCTAAGGTATCTGGGCTATTAGGATATGGATTTGAAAAAATGGGATGTACAGTTGGTATCTATGAAGACATGCATACACAACCGTTTCGAGACTATATTCTTTATCATTATGATGAAGTATTGGTTAACACATTGCAACTAGTTTCCGTAATCCATCAATTAAATGGAGTGAATATTAAAGTCCACTGGTGGATTCATGAAGGACCTCATTTTTTTGAAAGATTCAAAGAGCAAATACCAGATGGATTTTGGGATATGCTAAAAGATAATATCCGTGTATACGTAGCTGGTGCATATGTGAATCGATTTCTATTAACAAAATACAACTACACCAGCGAAATTTTAAATTTTGGTTCACCAGATTACGGAAAAGAAAAATTTGAAAAACCAAACTATAATGTTAATGCCGAAAAAATATCTTTTTTAATTCCTAGTACACTCTATCAATATACCAAAGGCCAAGATATTACTGCGGTGGCCATAGCAAGTCTACCATTGGAATATCTTCAAAAAACAGAATTTATATTTGTTGGATGTGAATGTCAAGGAGAGACAATATTTCTTGAACTATTAGATGCTTTAGAAGAAAAATGTGCAAATGTGCATCATCTTCCTACTATGCTACATAAAGAACTACTGGCATTGATGAACAGTGTAGACTGTATTTTAGCCCCATCCAGAGAAGATCCAACAAACACATGTATTGTAGAAGGACTTTCTTTGTCTAAAATTTGCATATGTTCAAATAGGGTAGGCGCTTCTTATTATTTAAAACATAATGTAAACGCTTTTATCTTTACAAATGAAAATGCTGATGAGCTAAAAGCTATCATGATGGATATTATTGATGATATGGATACATTGGAAGATATGAAAGTAAATGGACATAAAGTGTATGAAGAAGTATTTTCGCTAAATAAATTTGAAGATAATGTGAAAAAATGGTTGATAAATAATTAGCGTGCTTGGCAATAGACTTCTTCCGAGTATTTTGTTCCTATAATATTCTTGCTTTTCCCTTATAAAATTTAAAGATATACCGTGGTTGCTTTACTGCAAGCATCGTCTTTCATTAAAGCTTGCCGAAATTGTTGTCTGGCAGATGCAGGTTTCCATTTCGATCGTGTTTCCTTAGCTTTGGGTATGAATTGAATCACCATTTTTTTATGCAGGTGTCTTTTGATGCCTATTTTTTAAAAGGAAATAATCAGCCCTCACCTAAGACTGTCCGAAAACCACATTTTCCCCTAAATGAATACACTGTATATAGCAGTTTGGCATTCGTTTGGTACGATATATTGTATTTCGAAATTTAATTTTGGGAATTTTCGGACAGCCTCCCCTAAAAGAGGAAGATTGGATGATACAAAAAAGATGAATATTATATTGCTATCAGGGGGATCGGGAAAAAGGCTTTGGCCACTTTCAAACGATATCCGCTCAAAACAATTTATTAAGCTACTAAAAAGGGACGGCATCTATGAGTCTATGATACAAAGGGTATATCGACAGATTTGTAGTGTGGTGCCAGAAGCCAAGATAAACATTGCTGCTTCGAAAAAACAGGCATCCATGATATGTAGCCAGATTGGCGACAATGTAAATATCTGCGTTGAGCCTTCTAGGAAGGATACGTTTCCAGCTATCGCCCTAGCCTGTAGTTATTTGCATGATGTGAAAGGGATTTTGAGCGAGGAAGTAGTCATTGTGTGCCCGGTAGACCCCTATGTGGAGCAGGGCTATTTTCAAGCACTAGAGGAATTAGAGTCTTTAGTGGCACAATCAGACGATACAAATCTGACGTTAATGGGGGTAGTGCCTACCTACCCAAGTGAAAAATATGGTTATATTATTCCGAAAACGGATAAAGCGGTTAGTAAAGTAGATGCATTTAAAGAAAAGCCGGACGTGAAAACGGCACAAGCATATATTGAAAAAGGGGCACTTTGGAATAGCGGGGTATTTGCTTTTAAATTGAGCTATATCCTAGAAAAAGCACATCAATTAATTGATTTTTTAGACTATGAAGACCTATATGAGAAATATAATACTTTAGAAAAAATTAGTTTCGACTATGCGGTCGTAGAGCAGGAAACGCATATTCAGGTCCTGCGTTTTTGTGGGACATGGAAAGACCTTGGGACATGGAATACACTGACAGAAGAGATATCAGAAACGGCTATAGGCAAGGCGATGTATGATGAAGCCTGTAGCAACACTCATATAATCAATGAATTAAATATACCGATTTTGTGTATGGGCTTAAAAGACGTGATTGTTTCGGCAAGTGCAGACGGGATTCTGGTTTCGAATAAAGGGCAGTCAAGCCATATCAAGCCATTTGTAGATACAATTGAACAGGAAATCATGTTTGCCGAAAAATCTTGGGGGAGCTATACGGTGTTGGACGTGCAAGAAGAAAGCATGACAATTAGAGTTGTCCTAAACCAGGGGCGAAGGATGAACTACCATAGCCATGAGTATCGTGATGAAGTATGGACAATTATTTCAGGGGCAGGGAAAACGATTGTAGACGGAATGGAAAAATCTGTAAGGGCGGGAGATGTCATTGCCATGCATGCAGGCTGTCGGCATACAATTATGGCAGATACCGAATTAAAACTAATAGAAATACAGCTTGGTAAGGAGATTAGTGTCAAAGACAAGCAAAAATATGAACTTGACCGATAGACTTTCCTGCGAAAGCCGAAGATTGTATTGCACCATATGAAAAAAATAAAAAGGGAGAATTCTATTTATGTCCAACAACAAAAAACGAGTAGAGGCGATTACATCGATGGATACCGATTTTGCCCAGTGGTATACAGATGTAGTAAAGAAAGCAGAACTGATTGACTATTCTAGTGTAAAAGGGTGTATGATTATCAAACCGGCCGGCTATGCGATTTGGGAAAATATCCAAAAAGAGCTGGATGCGCGATTTAAGGCGGAGGGCGTTGAAAATGTCTATATGCCGCTGTTTATACCGGAAAGCCTGTTGCAAAAAGAAAAGGATCACGTAGAAGGATTTGCCCCGGAGGTTGCATGGGTAACGCATGGAGGGCTTGCGCCTTTAACAGAAAGGCTTTGCGTGAGGCCAACATCGGAAACGCTATTCTGCGATTTTTATGCAAATGATATCCACTCCTACCGGGATTTGCCGAAATTGTATAACCAGTGGTGCTCCGTGGTGCGGTGGGAGAAAGAAACAAGGCCGTTTTTGCGTTCGAGGGAATTTCTTTGGCAGGAGGGGCATACAGCCCATGCAACTGAAAAAGACGCGGAAGAAATGACGTTAAAAATGCTGAATATTTATGCCGATTTTTGTGAGGAATTTTTAGCAATACCGGTAATCCGGGGACGAAAAACAGAGAAAGAAAAGTTTGCAGGGGCAAATGCGACCTATACCATTGAAGCCTTAATGCACGATGGGAAAGCGTTGCAGTCCGCAACGAGCCATAATTTTGGAGATGGATTTGCAAAGGCATTTGAGATCCAATATACAGATAAAGACAATAAACTACAGTATGTCCATCAGACATCTTGGGGGTTAAGCACCAGAATAATCGGGGGAATCATCATGGTGCATGGAGATGATTCAGGATTGGTACTGCCACCGAAAGCAGCACCGGTTCAAGTTATGGTGATACCCATTCAACAACGAAAAGAGGGTGTGCTAGAAAAGAGCGAAGAACTAAAAGACGCATTACAAAAAGCTGGATTAAGAGTAAAATTAGATGATACGGACAAGAGCCCCGGATGGAAATTTGCAGAGCAGGAAATGCGTGGAATTCCAATTCGCATTGAATTAGGGCCAAAAGATATAGAAGCAAATAAATGTGTGATCGTCCGCAGGGATACGGGGGAAAAATTGGAACTTGCGCTAGAGGAAGCTGTGCCAAAAGCATTAGAATTAATGGAACGTATCCAACAGGATATGTTTGAACGCGCAAAAGCACATATTGCCGCACACATATGCGATGTAACAGCGTATGCAGATTTTGTAAATGCAGTAGAGCATAAACCAGGATTTATTCGCGCGATGTGGTGTGAAGAGAAAGAGTGCGAAATTAAAATCAAAGAAGAAACGACGGCAACAGCAAGATGTATGCCTTTTATACAAGAGCAAATAGCAGATAGCTGCATTTGTTGTGGAAAACCTGCCCATAAATTGGTGTATTGGGGCAAAGCATATTAGAGCTTATTCGACAACGGTGTACCTGGCTGGAGGGGAAAGTGAACATATTTTTGATACGCCATGGGCAAACACAGGGGAATATGCAAGGAAGATATGTAGGGCGTACCAATGAACCACTGTTGCAGGAAAGTATAAAGCAGCTAAAGAATATGACAGTACCATTGGTATCATATGTGTTTACGAGCAACCTGCTGCGCTGTATACAGACGGCGCAGTGTATCTATCCGAATGTACCCTCCATTGCTGTGGATGGATTACAGGAAATAGATTTTGGAAGATATGAATATAAAAATTATAGGGATTTAAATGGAGACAAGCAGTACCAAAGGTTTATCGATAGTGGCGGTCTAGAGCCATTTCCAGATGAAGAAACATTACGGAGCTTTCGGGTGCAATGCGTGCAGGCATTTGGATCATGTATGGCAGAGGCGAGGATAAAAAATTTTTCGGCAGTGGCATTTGTCATACATGGCGGAACGATTATGGCGATCTTGGAAACGTTTGGCTATCCCAAAAAGAATTATTATGATTGGCAAGTAAAAAATGGAAGTGGCTACAAAGCAAGTGCCGTTTGGCAGAATACCGGGGGAGTTTGCCAATTGCAGCTACATGAAATACAGGCGATGGGGGCACCACAGCGAGAGGATGGCTATGGGGGATGATTATTTACAATATAATAATGCAAAATATTGGCAGATAGGTTTGTTCTCATTGAACAATGCCGCAACAAACCTCTATATGGCACTTATGGGATATATCACATACTATGCAAATTCAATTGCGGGTTTTGGCGTAGTACTGATTTCTTTTTTGCTTACAGCGATGAATATATTTGACGGGGTAACGGATCCTTTGGTGGGCTTTTTCTTGGACAAGACCAAGGGTAAATATGGAAAATTCCGTCCGTTTATGATCATCGGGAATGTATTGATGGGTGGGAGCGTACTGTTGCTTTTTAAAACAACCCATCTTGCTCCAAAATATATAAGAGTGCCATATTTTATTGTGGTATATGCTATTTTTGTGATTGGCTATACGCTTCAGACGGTTGTAGGGAAATCCGGCCAGACTGTTATTACAAACAATCCAAAACAAAGGCCGGTGTCCACGTATTTTGACTCTCTTTATATTATGGCGGCCTATGGGGGCGTGGCTTTGTTTGTCAGCAACTATTTAATACCAAAATATAAGAACTTTAAAAATGCCGAGCTATTTAATGAATATGCTTTCTGGGTTGTCCTTATTTCGGGAGTGGCAACAGCATTAGCTGTTGTAGGAATATGGGGAAAGGATCAGGAGAAATATTACGGTGGCAGCGATAAGGTGCAGAAGATACAATTTTCTAGCTACTGGGATATCATTCGGCATAACAGGCCAATCCGTATGTTGATTATTGCGGCATGTACCAATCGATTTGCAGCGACAGTATATGGGCATACTGCAGTTTCCGTTATGCTGTTTGGAATTATGATGGACAATTATTCGATTGCGGGGCTGATTGGAGTGATTACAGCAGTACCCACCCTATTTGTAGTGACGGCAGGTATCCGTGTGGCGCAAAAAATGGGGCAAAAACAAGCATTGGTTCTATTTACGGGATTGGGTATCCTATTTCAGATGGCCATGATGGGTATTTTAGCGAAAGATAATGTCAATACAATAACGATGACACCTTCAAAACTAAATAAAATCTCTCTTTTGTTTATTGGAATCTTTATTTTGCTAAATGGCTGTAAATCGATTACAAATAATATGGTAGTGCCGATGATTGCAGATTGTTCGGATTATGAAGTCTACCGAAGTGGGAAATATGTGCCCGGTTTAATGGGCGCCTTGTTTTCCTTTGTAGACAAAGTCTTTGTCGCATTAGGGACGGCATTTGTAGGTATCGTTTTGGCAGCTGTCGGATATAACAAGAAACTTCCTCAAGTTACCGATGAATTGTCACTTGGCATTCGAGGGACAACCTTATTCCTTTATTGCGTGATGCCGATATTAGGATGGATTGTTTCGTTGCTTGCCATGAAATTTTATAAATTAGACAAGGCAAGGATGAAGAAAATCCAGCAGAGGATTCATGCCGGAAAATAAAGATGAGGCTAAAGTTTGGATGGGAATAAAAGGGAAGAGGATTCATGGTGGAAAATAAAAATTGGACGAAAGCCCGGATTGGAGTTCATATGAAAATTGTATTTTTAGACGTAAAATCAATTGGAGAAGACATTGATCTATCAGGTTATGACAAATTAGGTACGGTGGAAAAGTATGATTTCACTAGCCCGTTAGAAGTACCGGAGCGGACAGTAGACGCAGATGTTATTATTGTTAATAAGGTTCCCATCAATGCAAATACGGTTGGGCAATCAAAGAAGCTCAAATTAGTATGCGTCACAGCTACCGGTACCGATAATTTAGACAAAGAATATCTAAAAAACGCAGGGATGGCTTGGCGTAATGTGGCAGGATATTCAACACAGACAGTTGCCCAGCATACGTTTGCACTGCTCTTTTATCTTCTTGAGAAATTAAACTATTATGACAATTACGTGAAAGAAGAAAAATACATGAACGATCATGTGTTTACCCATTTTGACAATGTATTTCATGAACTATATGGCCAGACCTGGGGGATTGTCGGTATGGGGGCAATTGGACAGCGAGTAGCAGAAATTGCAACGATATTTGGTTGCAGCATCATTTATTATTCTACATCAGGGAAAAATAAGGGGCAGAATTATGAAAATGTGGACTTTGATACATTATTAACAAGGTCGGATATTATCTCAATCCATGCACCTTTAAATGAACAAACAGAGCGACTGATGGACAAAACGGCATTTGAAAAAATGAAAAAATCTGCCATATTTTTGAATTTAGGGAGAGGGCCTATTGTAGCAGAGGAAGATTTAGCAGATGCGCTGGAACATGAAATGATCGCAGCGGCAGGGCTGGACGTGCTATGTAAAGAACCCATGAGCCCCGACAATCCGCTGCGTCGTGTCAAAGATAGCAACAAGTTGATAATAACGCCCCATATTGCATGGGCGAGCCTAGAAGCAAGAATAAGGCTCATGGATATTATTTTAGAGCAAATAAAGGCATTTGACGCTTGGTAAGGTATTTTGAAACCGAGTGTCAAAATACTCTACCAAGACATTAAGGAACTGTTCCTTAAGAACCTTGACATCTGACTTGGTTTTTTTCCGCCATGTGCGTTGTCCTCAATCAGCGTAGCTTAGGCTATGCTGATTGAGGACGCCTTGCCTGATGAAAAAATCCCTGCGTCATCTTGTCAAGTTTATTTCGTCACAGTCCCTAAGCGATGCATGTTTGAGCTAGAGCCTGTAAGTGCTGCCGTTAACTTGGTATCGAACTATCCAGTCCACTGTGATAGGATTTGTTGCCAAGCGCAGCAAGGATTTTCCGGTGGCGAGATTTTTCAATTGGCGTATGAACTTTAGAACAGAACAATTGATATAGGCTACGTAGCATGGCGACATAATCATTTTGCGCACTGCCGATTAGGTCTAAAAAAGATTCATCGTAAGCATCCATATCGAAAAAAGGGTTATGCCATGGGTGATGGTGCATATTTAGGGGATCGATGAAAAAACGCAAGGAATCACTGGCAATCATAGGGGACAAAACAGGGTAGCCCACTGCTATGCCTTCTGCTGCGCGGATCAGCACCTTCTTTTTTCCTAAGGGGTCACGTAGAAGCCTTGTACCAAGCTGTATAGAGCGAATGGCCATACGAATCGTTGTATAGTGTATCTTCAAACCGGGATAAGTCTTTGAAAACACATAGTATAGAATGGTCGCTATGGTACGAAGCTGAAGCCTGGTAAGCACAATGGTAGATTCCTGACGGAAAGAGGAAGGCTTTTTGTGCTTATAAAGGGATAGAAGGGAGCTATCAATATCTGTTTCGAGGGTGATATGGTTTCCGTAGTAATTTGGTTTTCGTCCGATATAATTGGTTCTTGAATAAATGTAAGGGTGGCAGCTGCAGTCTAATAGATAGTGCCCAATAAACCCAAGAATATAGGCTTGCGCAATTTTCTCTTCCTTTTTATCGGGAAACAGCTTGCGGCTTTCAATTAAATAATGCAAAAATTTGTTTGTATTCTTAACATGAGCCACGGAACCGGGATTGCTTTTGTGGACGAGATAGGTGGGTAAAAAGTAAAAGAAAATATCTGATCCTTGCAGCCCTAAGCTGTATGCGGCATGGTTTTTGCAGATGGTTTTCTTTAAGGCATCTTTTTGTAATGTTTTGTACGTATTTAAACCAAATAGATAGTGCGTTGTAAATCCAGGCATAGTTTTGCTCCTTCGCATTGAACACTTGGTGCTTTTCCGAACATCACTTTCATCAGTGATGTTTTATTGCCAACTTTTTCTGTGCTTTCGTTTTTGGCGCGTAATCCACAAGGTTAGCACATGCGCCGCCTGCTATCGCCCAAAGGTAAAGGCTTGCTATGGTTGCATAAGGGGTATACCGACGTTTATACTTGGCAAATAATTTAGGGGTAATTTGACGGTGATGATACAGCATCCGAAGTCCACGCTGGATCGCAAGGTCGTCAAAGCTTATAATATCCATACGCTGCATAGAAAATGTCATCAGCATTTGCGCAGTCCACACACCAATGCCTTTTATTTGACAAAGCCTTTTGCAAACTTCATCGTCTGCCATCGTATGCAGGTGGTCTAAATCCAGACTCCCATCCAGTACCTTATCGGCAATTTCCCTGATATAGGAAGCCTTTCGCATAGATATTCCGCAGGTCTGCAATTCTTCGGGCGATATTGCCCCTATATTTTCCGGTGTTAATGGGGAAAATCGGTCTTGCATACGTGCCCAGATAGTTGTTTGCGCTTTCGTGGATATTTGCTGTCCAATGATGGAGTTTAAAAGTGCCATGAACATATCGGGAATGATGGCACGGTCTATGTGCCCAATCTCGTCTATTACGGCACCTAAAATTGGATCTTTGGATTTTAAGTACTCCATCTCTTCTTTTCCATATTCAAAATACTGCATATGCATGTCATACATTATAATTCTCCAACTTTAACAAGTATGCTTTTGTGGGAAGTCCGCCACCATAGCCTGTCATACTGCCATCATGCCCTATTACTCGATGGCAGGGGACGATGATAGCAATCGGATTGTTATGGTTCGCCATGCCAACAGCTCGGTATGCCTGCGGCTTGTTGATCATCACGGCAATATCTTTATAGCTGCGAGTTTCCCCGGATGGAATCGTCTGCAAGGCTTTCCAAACAGACAGCTGAAAATCCGTGCCGGCAAGCCCTAGTGGCAAATCGAAAATTGTACGTTTCCCATCAAAATATTCATACAGCTGTGTGGCGGTCTTTTTAATGAGTGGTGTGTTGGCAATTTCAAAACCGGCAAGTGATTTTTCTTGGCTAAAGAATACGCGGACGATCGTGTCGTTATCTTCGGCAATTCCCACCATGCCAATGGGATAATCATAAAAAAATACGGTTTTCATAGTTTTTGCCCCTTTCCATACCTTTATTTTTATAGTTTTTCAGAAATTGCAACGTAACTTCTGAAAAGGCACATTTTTTCGTGCCATGAATCTGATTATAGGAACCGTATTGTGTTCCTATAATCATAATATGGAACATACTAAAAAAGTATTATTTGTTCAATTCCTGCAACCTGCCCGCAATAAAAGAAATACTTCATCCCTTGCGTTTTTACAAATGTTTAAATTTATTCTATACTGTAATCGATACAAAGGCAAGTACAGATTTTAAATTATCGCTTTGTGAGCGAAATAGCACGCGCAGTGGAACAGCTGAGGGTATCAATATGGTCTAAAAGGGTGACAGAGGATGCAGATTTAGTACCCCTGTTGCTTTAGTTGATTGAATATAGAGTGATTTTTGGCTAAATTTATGAAAAGTTTAGAATTATTTAGAAAATATCCATATGATTATGGGCTTTAAATGGTATAATGTGAACACAGGCACAGCGAGCCTTATACCAGAAAGGTGTGTATACCATGAAACTAAGGGTACGGTTAATCGTTTCTTTTTGCATTATCATATTTGTTCCAGTGCTTTTAGCAGGTGTGACACTCTGGGGATTTGGAAAGATTCAGTTAAAAGCGATACAGCAAAACTATGAAATAGAGGGAAACCCCTATGATTACCTGACCAACTCCGTTCGCGTGCTGAGCAGGGTTACGAAATCAAATTTTGAATCATTGCAAAAGATAGCAAATTCAAAACCGGAAAATTTGGAAGATATACAATTTTTAGATGAGGTCAATCAGAGCCTTACACATAAATGTTCCTATATTATTGTCCGCAAAGACCGTGCCTTAATCTATAATGGAAATTCAATTGTACCAGAGAATCTGCCTGAGTATAAAACGGAGGATGGCAATGCAAGTTCTGGCATCTACGTGGACGGCGAGGAACAGTGCCTGATGAAACAAATTAATTTTAAATTTAAAGATGGTGCGAATGGCAGCATCTTTATTGTGACATCAATGGAGCAGGTTATACCGGAAATGAAAGATATCATGGTTGATTTAGGGGTTTCGATTGTTTTGATTCTTGTATTTACTGGAGGAATGCTAACTATTTGGATTTATAAAGGGATTATTAACCCAATCAGAAAATTGCAGGTTGCCGTACAGAACATCAAAGAAGGCAATTTGGATTTTACAATAGAGGCGGAAAGCCATGATGAAATAGGCGAGCTATGCCAAAATTTTGAAGAGATGCGTCAGCGCCTAAAAGATTCTGCGGAAGAAAAGATAAGTGGAGAAACGGAAAATAAAGTATTAATCAGCAATATTTCACATGATTTGAAAACACCGATTACAGCCATTAAAGGATATGTGGAGGGTATTATTGATGGCGTTGCAGATACGCCGGAAAAGATGGATAAATATATCCGCACTATTTTTAATAAGGCAAATGAAATGAATACGCTTATCAATGAGTTGACGCTATATTCCCAAATTGATACAAACCGTATTCCATATAATTTTAAAAAAATTCATATAGCCCATTATTTTGACGACTGCGTAGAAGAAGTAGGGCTTGAGCTGGAGGCGAAGAACATTGGGCTTGCCTATTTTAATTATGCAGAGGGAGACATCCGGATTATTGCAGATCCGGAACAGATTAAACGGGTTATAAGCAATATTGTGGGGAATTCTGTTAAATATCTCGACAAACAAAAAGGTTTTATCAATATTCGTATCCGTGATGTGGGGGATTTTATCCAAGTAGAAATGGAGGACAATGGAAGAGGGATGGCGGCAAAAGACCTACCCTATATTTTTGATCGGTTTTACAGGACAGATTCTTCCCGAAATTCTGCTACCGGTGGCAGTGGAATCGGACTTTCTATTGTAAAGAAAATTATAGAGGATCATGGCGGGAAGATATGGGCGACCAGTAAAGAGGGCACAGGAACAGTGATGTATTTTGTATTACGAAAATATCAGGAGGTACCAAATGAGTAAAGTGTTAATTGTAGAAGATGAAGAATCAATTGCAGATTTAGAAAAAGATTATCTGGAATTGAGCGGTTTTGAAGTGGAGATAGAAAATAACGGCAACATTGGATTAGCGCGGGCACTAGCAGAAGATTTTGACATGTATATCCTTGACCTTATGTTGCCTGGAATAGATGGATTCGAAATTTGCAAAAGAATAAGGGAAACGAAGAATACACCAATCCTAATGGTTTCGGCAAGAAAAGATGACATTGACAAAATCAGAGGCTTGGGGCTTGGTGCAGACGACTATATTACAAAACCTTTTTCTCCAAGCGAGCTTGTAGCTAGGGTAAAGGCTCATTTAGCACGATATGAACGCTTGATAGGCAGCAGTGCGCAAGAAAATGAGATTATAGAAATCAGAGGTTTAAAGGTTGATAAAGTTGCCAGACGCGTGTGGATAAACGATGTAGAAAAACAGTTTACGACGAAAGAATTCGATTTACTTACATTTCTTGCCCAGAATCCGAATCACGTATATACAAAAGATGAACTTTTCACAAACATCTGGGGCCTTGAGTCCGTAGGAGATATTGCAACCGTGACGGTGCACATCAAGAAAATTCGTGAAAAAATTGAATTTAATACCACAAAACCACAATATATTGAAACTATTTGGGGCGTAGGATATCGATTTAAGATGTAAATGAATGGGATGAGCAATCATGACAAGTGGGATAGATATACTTTATGAAGATGGAGACATCATCGTCTGCCACAAACAGTCAGGCATTCCGGTACAGACGCCTAAAAGCGGGCAAATGGATATGGTTAGTTTGTTAAAAAATTATCGAGCGGGGCGAAATGAAGTACCGGAAATTTTTCTAATTCACCGCCTGGACCAACCAGTAGAGGGTGTCATGGTGTTTGCAAAGGCGAAAGGCAGTGCGGATGATTTAAATCGGCAGCTGCAGCGAAACAGAATGGATAAATATTATTGGGCAGTAACGGATATACACCTAGAAGAACCAACTGGAGTACGAAAAGACTACCTGTTAAAAAATGGGAAAACAAATACATCTAGTGTAGTGCCATCAAATACAGTAGGTGCAAAGAGGGCAGAATTATCATATCGGGTAGTGGCGCAAAATGAAAAACAGGATCTTGTGGAAATATGTCTAGAAACAGGTCGCCATCACCAAATCAGAGTGCAGATGGCACATTTTGGATACCCGATTTTGGGGGATAAGAAATACAATCCAAACTGCAAAGAAACCTATGAACCAATCGCCTTATGTTCTGTAAGGCTTTCATTTTTACATCCAAAATCAAAGAAGAAAATGGAATTTCATATAAATCCAAAAGGGGAGATTTTTAAAGGGTTTGAAATAAAAAATTCAACAAAAGACATATGATAGGAACAAAATGCTGTTTCTATCATTAGAATACGGTGCAAAAGAACCACCTTGTTCGTATATATGATATTCGTAGGTTTAGAAGCATAAAGAACGCAACAAATGACATACTATTTACATGAGAGAAGAATTAAAAAAACCTTTATTGGAAATTGTTAAAATCGTAGGGATAGCTTTCTTGGTATATGTAGCGATACGATGGCTGCTGCCATTGGTATTCCCTTTTTTTATAGCATTATTGAGCGCAAAATTATTGCATCCAATGGTAGAAAAATTGAATAAAAAATTGAAAATAAAGAAAGGATTTCTTTCAGTAGCTGTTTCCGGATTTTTTCTTGTGTTGGCAGGAGCTATTTTTTGGATAATGCTAAAGAATCTATTTATACAGGTAAAGAATCTGCTCGAAAATATGGGTGGCTTTCAAGAAAAAGCGCTTGGGTGGTGGAACAGCTGCTGTGATATGGCATCTGATTTTACAGGCATCAAGGCAGAGGTTATAGATCGTGCAATACAGGAGAAATTACCGGCTATATGGGAAGATATGCGAGAAAAATTATTGCCTACCTTGATGGATGGCTCTCTGGTCTATGCGAAAAATACGTTTTTACTCGTTGGTATTTTTGTAATTACTTCGATAGCCACAGTCATGATGTTAAATGATTACACGAAAATGAAAACGAATATGCAAGCTTCTGTCTTAGGAAACAGCTGTTTGCGTATCTGCAGGAAGGCATATCGGGCAGGCAATACGTATATAAAATCCCAATTCATCATTATGATAACAGTAAGTTTTGTTTGTGTTGCCGGACTATTTTTTGCAGGACATAAATATGTACTCATAAGGGGATGCGGAATCGGTCTTTGTGATGCTTTGCCATTTTTAGGGACGGGTACGATATTTATTCCATGGGCACTGCTTGAATTGGCACAAGGGAAATATATGTTGGCGGCTATCTATGCGGCAATTTATGCGATATGCACGCTTTTGCGGGAGGTGCTAGAGCCGAAACTGCTTGGAAACCGTCTTGGGATCCATCCGCTTGTAATCATTATTACGATCTATGCGGGCATCTATATCTATGGAATATGGGGGTTTGCATTGGGTCCTTTGACTTACATTTTAATCAAAGAAATATGGTTGGAACTTCAAGTAAATAGCAATATTTCACAAGAATACGATAGATACCTGTAGTTGCTTGCCATTTTTTAGAAAAGATGGTATAATATAGTTTATCAGGAATTGTAGCGCAAGTTCTGATAAAAAGGCACATTTTTTCGTGCCGTGAATCTGATGATAGGAATTGTATTTTATTCCTATAATATTTAAACTAGACGAATATAACAAGCATAGAGTGATAAATATTAAAAGTAAAATGTATATAGAAATATCTGCCTAAAAGCACAAGGCCTAAGGCAGTAGAACCTACAAGTAAAAGAAGCAGGTCTAAGGCAGTAGAATCTACAAGTAAAAAAAGCGGGCCGAAAGCAGAAGAATCAGCAAGCAAAGGAGGAGAAAATATGGCAATTTCAGGCATCAGTTCAGCAGGTAATTATGCTCAGCAGACAGCAGTAAGTAAGTATTATCATCAAGCGTCTAGTGGGAATAGGATCAATTCAGCGGCAGATGATGCGGCAGGACTTGCAATTTCTGAAAAATTAGAAACAGCAAGAACTATATATGATGTAGGTGCTGATAACGCAGCGGCTGGAAAAGATTTGATTAATGTAGCAGATGGGGCATTGAGTACAATAACAGATTCATTGCAACGAATTCGAGAATTAAGTTTGCAGGCGGCAAATTCAGCAATCTACACGCCGACAGACGTTTCTGCAATGCAGGATGAGATTTCACAGTTAAAGGATCAAATTGCATCTACAGCTAATACAGCTCAGTTTAATACAAAGCACCTTTTAGATGGTACAGAGGGCGAATTTAATATTGCAACGAACCAAGATGGCAGCGGTACAACACTTCATATGCCAACAACGTTGTTATCCTCGCTCGGAATTGAGGATTACGATGTTACGGGAAGCTTTAATATAGGTGATATCGATAAGGCTATTGCGAAAGTTTCAGAAGGCAGAAGTGGTCTAGGTGCAGCGTCTAATGTTTTAGATCATACCATTGGCTTTAACAAATTAGCCTCTTACAACCATTCGGCAGCGAAGAGCCGTATCAAAGATACAGAATATGGACAGACCATAAGCGATTTAAAGAAGACTCAAGTATTAGAGCAGTTCCGTTTGAGAATGCAGAAAAATAAAGAAGATGAAAACGGCAGAGTTTTACAATTATTCAAATATTAGCCAGTATAAGATAACAAAAACACCCACCTAATTGGTGGGTTCGTTTTCGCTTTATGTGATGCTCCTTTAGCAATATCGATCCATCATCATACCGGAATAAATGGAAGTTACATAAGGGGTAGCAAAATTATGACCGGGATTTTTATATGCAATCATTGTTTTATTTACATATTCCATCGGATTTAGTGAGGCATAGGAGGCTTTTGCATTTAAGATATCTTTAAAATCGTTCAATGCTGTAAAATGGCTTTCGGGATTTTCAGAGTTGATTGCTTCTTCTAGGAGAGCATTATCAACAGAAATAAATCCATTGTCATCTACTAAAAGGCCTATCGATTCCAGCTCATTGTGGTACGCCATTGCGGAACTGCCCATGTCATAGAGCAATTTAGCACTGTGTTGCTGACTCCCGGAATATTGTGTCGCTGTTTGCAACAGGGTATTATAAGAATCGACAAGCGTTTGGATATTATCGGCAATGGCATCTGAATTCGTCTTAAAACCAATGACGGTGGGCTCATCTTCCGGGCTGATACCATGCAAGGTCAATTCTAAAACATTATCGATGGTAAATGTATTCGAATAGGAAGAGAGAGGTTTGCCATCTACTAAAAACAATGAATTTTGAGCTTTTTGGCTAATTTGGTCAAGTCCTAGTATCTGCACAGCTTGTGCAGACTCCAAGCTGCCATCAGGAGTTATTTTAAATAGAAAATCCTGCTGTTCGCTTAAACCAGTAGTAAGCGATTCAAGCTTTAAGGCACTTAAACCTTGTTCATCTTCTACAATAGAAGATGTTAAACCAATATTGGCATTTGTAATGAGGTGTGAAAGCTTAGTCTGGATATTATAATTTGTATCAAATTCATTTACATTAAATTGAAACTCATAGGCATTAGCGGTATTGGTAAGACCAAATGTGTAACTGCCAGGATCTAAACTATGATGGCTTCCTTTGATGAAATTGCCTATATTTATCTGTGGTTTTGCAAGCTGCTTTACTTCGAGGTTGAACTCTTCTGCAGAAGGCGAATCGTCACTTTGCCCAACATAATTTGCGGCGGCAATTGCTTCATCTGAAGATATTGCAATTTTTTTCTGGAATGCTTTCATGATATCGTCATAGCCGGAAAGGGAAGACACAATATTTTGTATATTCTTCGCACCCTCTTTGATATCAATTGCAAACTTTGCTACATCTGCTTCATCTTTAATTTTATAGAAAGGAGACTCTTTATTCAGTTTTACTATTTTATTATAAACATTGCGCAATTCACTCTTGTTATGTGTATCATAACGAGTGACAGCTTGATGACTGTAAGTACTTAAATAATAATTATAGACACTGTCAATTGAAGCCATATTGCTCCTCCCTTCTTCTAATAGTATGCATTTTCTATGAAATGAATAAATATTCATAATAAAATGGCGGTATTGCGAGATAAATCTTTAAAAATCCAATACTTTATATATATATCGTATAAATACAAGATTATCATTAGCTATGTAGGAAAAAAAATCAATTTTATACAAAAAAACCTATTTTCATCAACTTCTACACTTGCATTCTACCACATATAGTGTTAAAATGCACAAACAGCTACTAGAAATTTCTAGGGAAGAGTGTCAAGCACCATGGATACCACTACATATAGCTTTAAAGACCCCAATGGCTACGATATCTATTTTAATGGGAAATCATGCATAAAAATCGTATAAATAAAGAGGGAATGCAATGATTTGGCCATCCCTCCCACCTCACGTTACCGGGGGTGCTGAATCGTTGTATTTTAGGATACAAAAGAGGTGAATCATGGAAAGCAACTCCTATGTAGTAGCATTTGAAAGTGTACTAGAAGGCAAAGGATATGTGAGCGTACATGTCCAGCCGGATGAAATTAATATTTTTTATAAAATAGAGCACGATGTATTATATGTTGTTTTAAATATAGACTACCACCAGGAATTTAGGTTAGAGTCTAGGCAATTAAAGCATATGAAAGAAATCGTGTTTGATTTATTTCAGGATCCGAAGAGGATACCAGAATTAGAAAAAGGATACAAGGATAGCCATAAAGAAATGGAAATGCTGTCAATATTTTGGACAAAACAACAAGATGGAATGAAGGAAATCATAAATTCTGACCAGGATTGCTGGTATGTGGATATGCAACAGAACAGATTGGTTATTTTTGAAAACCAAAAAGGTGAATTTTTAGATTTGCGCCAGACAATAGAAGATATTTTGTTTGAATATAAAAAGCAAAGCATAGACTTTAGTGGGGTACAGTCGCATAAATACAAGAAACCAGAAGTAGTGAATGCAAGTATCATCATCTTAAATATTGTGGTCTTTCTTGTTTTGGAAGCGATTGGGGATACAAATAAGGGTGAATTTATGCGTATCCATGGCGCGATGTATCCATTGGATGTATTGGAAAACCACCAATGGTATCGGCTGCTCACTTCTACCTTTATGCATTTTGGTCTTTCACATCTCGCCAATAATATGGTTATATTATATTTTCTTGGTGATAATCTAGAACATGCAATAGGAAAGATAAAATATATTTTAATATATATCATATCCGGCATTAGTGGGGGAGTAATGTCTTTGTGGTATATGGTGAAAATAAAGGAGTATGCTGTGGGAGCGGGGGCTTCCGGTGCAATTTTTGGCGTGATAGGCGCGTTGATTTATGTTGTGCTTATCCACAAGGGAAGCGTGAAAGATTTGTCTGCAAGGAGGCTGATCCTAATGGCCGGGATGAGCCTTTATTATGGATTTACTTCAATTGGAGTTGATAACATGGCACATTTGGGAGGGTTAATTGCAGGATTTTTTCTGGCAATGTTTTTTTATAGAGATGTGCACAGAAAAGATTGATTTTATTTGAAAAGATTTATATACTAATAAGTATGAAAAGGGAGCATTTTCATCTAACAAATAACTGGAGGGAAACGGTGTGAAAATAAATATTTATTATGGGGGTAGAGGATTACTGGATGATCCAACGCTTTATGTAATTAATAAAATGCAAGAGGTGTTGACAGAGTTGCGGGTAGAAGTAGAGCGATATAATATTTACGAGCATAAGAATAGTATATCAACCTTGCCCCAGACCATCAAAGATGCAGATGGTATTATTCTTGCAGTTACAATAGAGTGGTTGGGAATCGGAGGCTACATGCAGCAGTTTTTAGATGCCTGCTGGCTGTATGGGGATAAGGGGAAATTCAGTATCACTTATATGTTGCCAATTGTGATGTCTACTACATATGGGGAGCGGGAGGGTGAACTGGTATTAGAAAATGCTTGGGAAATTCTCGGAGGTCTGCCGTGTAGCGGAATATGCGGGTATGTAGATGATTTAGTTGCATTTGAAATGAATCATAACTATACGGTTATCATTGAAAAAAAGGCAGAAAATCTTTATCGAACTATTTCACAGAAGCTAAAGAGCCTGCCTACTAGTAATCAGGCTGTCACACGATCCATTCTACGCACACAGCAGATGGAGCTTACACCACAGGAAAGTGAACAGCTTTCGGTCTATGTATCAGATGATGTGTATGTAAAGAAACAAAAAGAAGATATTGAAGAATTGGCAAGTATGTTTAAGGACAAGCTTGGGCAGAGCCCATCTGATGATGATACGGCCTATATTACGGAACTAGAATCCCACTTTGTAGCACAAGAGGATTTTGCGGCAAATTATTTATTTATGATTGGCGGAAAGAAAAAACCTTTGACAATATCTGTAAATAAAGAGGATTTAAATTGCCATTATGGACAAGGTGAAAATATTGATGTATATGCAAAATTGACGACAGATGTCATAGAAGGGATTCTGCAAGGTCGCATGACCTTTCAACGGGCTTTTATGACAGGGGAAATGACAGCAAAAGGAAATTTTAAGACATTACGTATGTTGGATAAGATTTTTATCTTTGAGTAAGCAGAATAGAGTTTTTTGACAAAAGCGATACCAGCTAACAAGGATTTTTATCTTTGAGTAAGTGGAATGGAGCGTAAGCGAAAAAGAGCAAGTAGAGCAGTAAAAGGAGTAGGTGTAAGCGAAGAGGAGCAAGTACAGTTTGGATCATAGAAAAGGAGAAGAGGAGAGATGGCAGAAGAATCATGCATTTTTTGTAAAATAGCGAAGGGGGAAATTCCATCCCACACGATATATGAAGATGATGAGTTTCGGGCGTTCTTGGACGTGAGCCCAATCTCAAAGGGGCATGTTTTGGTAATACCAAAAGCGCATCATAAGAACCTTTTTGAATTGCCGGATGATTTGGCAAGGAAAGCAATGGTAGTATCAAAGAAAGTAGCAGCCCATATGAGTAAAAAGTTAGCATATGATGGCCTTAATTTAGTACAAAATAATGGAATAGTTGCCACGCAATCAGTGTTCCACTTCCATATACATCTAGTACCAAGGTATAAAGAAGAGGAAGTAGAAGGGAAACTAAGGTGGAACAATAAAACGGCAACCAAGGAAGAACTGAGCGAAGTTGCGGCACTGCTAAATAGCAAGGACGAAGTGGAAGTTTAGCAGGCAACCGGTGAACGAGCCTAATTACGATCAATTACGTGATAGGCTCGTTTTTTTGAACGGTATGCTCGATAATTTGTATAATGCTTTCAATGGAATTCATTTGTTTGCTTTTTGCCATTGCATCCATATATTTCTTTCGGTTTTCAAATAGGTCACGAATGGCATTTAGTAAAATGATATTACTTAGGTTATCTTCTTCAATTACAATGCTGAAGCCTTGATTTTCAAATGAGTTCGCATTTAAAATCTGGTCGCCCCGGCTTGCATTCGCAGAAAGGGGAATCAATATATTTGGTTTGTGTAAAGCGACTAGTTCGCAGATCGCATTTGCGCCTGCGCGTGATATCACAATATCAGCCATTGCAAATAGATCGCTTAATTCTTTCTTAATATATTCAAATTGCGCATAGCCTTTGTGGTTGTCATAGGTCGGATCTAAATTGCCCTTGCCACATAGGTGGACTACTTGATATTCTTTTAACAATTCTGGCAACAGCCCCCGGATGGTATCGTTTATAAATTGAGAACCGCTACTGCCCCCAATTACTAATAGTGCAGGCTTGTTTGCACTGAATTTGCAAAAATCCAAAGCTCTTAATTTGTTGCCCAACAGAAGTTCCTTGCGGATAGGGGAACCGGTTAAAACAGCTTTTTCGCGTGGCAGATAGCTTAGTGTTTCGGGGAAATTACAACATATTTTTGTTGCTGACGGAATTGCAATTTTATTTGCAAGGCCAGGCGATAGGTCGGATTCATGTATAATTGCAGGGATATTACACCTTTTTGCGGCAATTACAACAGGAACGGTTACAAAACCGCCTTTGGAAAATACAACATCAGGCTTTATTTTCTTTAAGATTTGTTTGGCTTGGCTATACCCTTTTAACACTTTTAGGGGATCTGAAAAGTTTTTTATATCGAAATATCGTCTTAATTTACCGGAGGATATGCCATAAAAGGGAATATTATATTCTTCAATCAGTCGCTTTTCAATGCCATCAAAAGAACCAATATAATGGATATCATAGTCAAGTTCTCTCAAGCGCGGAAGCAGTGCGATGTTAGGGGTCACATGCCCCGCTGTGCCTCCGCCCGTTAAAACAATTTTTTTCATTATCTTCCTCCCATACATATAGTTGCCATATATTTCACACTTGAATTATATAACGAATGTCTATAGAATTCAATAGAATTTGCGTTGCAACTTCTGATTAACGATATGATTGAACATTAGAAGTCCAATCATCAGATGCACGGTGCAAAGAACGCACCTTTTAATCAGAATTTGCGTTGCAACTTCTGATTAACTATATTACAATAAAAAACAGGAGGGGTTTAGGTACAAAAGAAACGATAAAAGAGATTATAGATAGGAGCATCATGTTTGATGTATTGAAAAGAAACAAGGAGAATGCTACAAAGAGGGAGGGAATTTTCCGTGGATGCAAGAAATTTCCGATATTTATTTGAAAATTCAAAAGATGGAACGATACAATCTGGATGTATTTGGGACACGATTGCACAGAAAAAGACGACCTATCTGTATATGGCACAAGCCCACATAAAAGAGAATACCAATAAAAGCAAATCGTTAGTAAAGCTTTGTGAAGAAGACCCAATGGACCCTTGGGATATTTTCATATTGGGCGCATTTACAGTCCCATATGTCAAAAAAATGTTGGAACTAGTGAAAAAAAATAATATTGTTACGATAGTATTGCCCTACATACCGCCTATTCAGCGACTTGTCTTATATCATTGGTATGAACCTGATATGCAAAAAGATACAGATTTTTTAGATTTTATGGAGCATCCGTATACATTCTTGAAAAAAGCAGGTATAAGACATATTTATTTTGTTTATGGAAATGGCAATAATATAGAACTGGAATCGGAGAATTTCTCGCCGGGGCATTATTTTGATAAGGCAGATGATGAGATATTACATTTGGTTAGCGAGATGGAGGGACAATATATTCCGGTTGTGAAAGCGGGGTATATTGTGGAAAACAGCTGGCTGTTTTATTATGGGCAATTTGGAAGGGATATGGATCGGTTTTCACAGCTTTCTTTAAACAATCCCGAAGAAGTGGAAGGCAGTATGCCTTTTCGTGGGAAAGAAAAGCTGCTTGCAGGCGTAAAGAAAATCTGTCATGAATATATGAAACAATTTGGCATGAAGACATCATCTACGATAACGATGTTTCAAGGTCCGATAAATGACAGCCCGCAGGAGGTAGATAGCGTCCTTGCCGGTAAAATATTTTCAAAAGAAAATAATTGCAAAACGCAAATTCCTACAAATGGCAGAAATTGCCTGCTAAAATGTCTGTATCAAAATGACTACGACTTACTAAAAAGACACAAAATGATGGATCGCGAGGAATCTTGTTTTGGGGTACTTTTGCTTGGCAATATCAATATCAACCGCTGTTTGCCGGAATTAATCGTTCGATTTTCATGTGTGCAAAATAAAATCCGAGTGATTGCTTTGCCGGGCTGTGGCATGGAGGAGTACTGGAATAAAGAATATTTGGTATGGATGAATCAAAATGAAATGAGATATTGGGTTTGCACGAAACAGCAGGCAGAAGCATCAGCCGTGATTACAGATCTAGTATTGGCGAATCCTTATAATCGTGTAGTGACAGTTAGTGAAGAATATGGATACTGCTTTTCGGGATATTTAGTACCTCGTGTCGAAATGGAAGAGGAATAGGCAAAAAATGGATAGAAAAGGCGAAACTTGCGATGAAAAAATGGGCGCTCCCCCTTTTCAAAGTGGTCGTTTTTCGCTATAATGAGCAAAATAAAATAAGAAAGGGGGACAGGCAGATGAGAGAAAACATATTAAATCTGATTGATAATTATCAGATATGGGGTGCGGTATTTGTTGCATTCGTGGTGTTCGTTGTTCTTTTAAAAATGCAGGGTCAATTAAAAAAATTAAACCGTAATTTTGAATTTGTAATAAGTAAAATGCAGGAATATTTTGAAGTGATATTAAAAGAAGATTTAGAGCAGGAGCCACAGTCCAAAGAAGAAAGGAGGGAAGATATTTATTTGACAAGGCAGGAGCGGGAAATGCTTTTGTCAAATAACGGGAAAACAGTAAAGCCAGAAGATGAAGTAGTCTTTAACGCTGTATTGCAGGAATATTTTTCTTGATAATGAAAAGCAGGTTTGATACAATTATACAGATAGATAAAGATACAAGTGCATATAGACAAAGGAGAGCTGATATGGGTAAAATTACATTTGACTACAAAAAAGCATCTACATTTATAAGCGAGGAAGAAGTTGCTTATATGGATAAACTGGTAGAGGATGCCAAAAAAGAACTCCTAGGGAAAAGCGGAGCCGGCAATGAGTTTCTAGGCTGGGTAGACTTGCCAGTAGACTACGACAAAGAGGAGTTTACCAGAATTAAAGCTTCGGCAGAAAAAATTAAAAGCGATTCAGAAGTTTTAATTGTCATTGGAATTGGCGGTTCCTATTTAGGGGCGAGGGCAGCCATAGAATTTTTAAGGCATAGCTTTTATAACAGTGTGTCAAAAGAAATTCGGAAAACACCGGAAATATATTATGCCGGAAACAGCATCAGTTCTACATATTTAAAGCATCTAATAGAAGTAGTTGGAATAAGAGATTTTTCGGTAAATATCATTTCTAAATCAGGCACAACCACGGAGCCGGCGATTGCATTTCGCGTTTTTAAAGAGCTGTTGGAGACAAAATACGGAAAAGCAGAGGCGGCGAAAAGAATTTATGCAACGACAGACAAGGCAAAAGGGGCGCTTAAGGGGCTTGCTACAGAAGAAGGATATGAAAGCTTTGTCGTACCAGATGATGTAGGAGGACGTTTCTCGGTGCTTACAGCAGTAGGCCTGTTACCGATTGCAGTAAGTGGAGCAGATATCGATAAATTGATGGAAGGTGCGGCGGCTGGCCGGAAACTTGCAATAGAAACCGGTGGAAAAGATAATGATGCATTGCAATATGCGGCAGTTCGAAATATCCTTTTAAGAAAAGGAAAATCGGTTGAAGTGGTGGCAAACTACGAGCCAAATCTACACTATGTGTCCGAATGGTGGAAGCAACTCTATGGAGAAAGTGAAGGGAAAGATCAAAAGGGTATTTTTCCGGCAGCGGTAGATTTAACTACGGATTTACATTCGATGGGGCAGTTTATTCAGGACGGTAGCAGGATTATGTTTGAGACGGTACTCAATATTTTAACATCACGAGAAGAACTTGTTCTAAAAGAAGAACCGGTAGATTTAGATGGATTAAATTATCTGGCAGGAAAAACCGTCGATTTCGTAAATAAAAGTGCAATGAATGGAACAGTGCTTGCACATACCGATGGAAATGTACCAAACTTGATCGTTACGATTCCGGAGCAAAATGAATACTATTTAGGACAACTATTCTATTTCTTTGAATTTGCATGTGGTGTCAGTGGATATGTGTTAGGGGTTAATCCTTTTAATCAGCCGGGTGTAGAAAGCTACAAGCGTAATATGTTTGCGCTTTTAGGCAAACCAGGATATGAGGCAGAACGTAAAGAGTTGCAAAAAAGACTCTGATTTTCAATCTATACATAAATATATAAATGCATAAAATGGCGACAATCCTTCATGCGAAAACCCACGGATGGCTACTCCGAGGGTTTTCTTTTGGCTAATTGCCGTTTTTTGTTTTTGCCCAGCCATTTGTAATGATGCAACTTGCTGTACCGGCTATGACAGAAACAAAAAAGGAATAAGATTTTGCACTTTTGCACAGCCTTTCTGCTAGAAAGAGTCGTCAGATAATCTATTATATCATGTGCTACTACGTTTGATAATCATAAAAATTAAGTTATTTTAAAGTTGTTTTAAAGCTATTTGAAAGAATTTCAGAAATATTTTCTTAATATGTTGACAAAAAGAAATTGCTTTGATATAATCCTTTTGTAACAAGTTTGTAATAAATGTAACAAATTTGATTTAAATAGCATAGCATATGTAATAGTAAATCAATAATTCACTGCGAATATGCAAGCTCTACGCTTTTCTAAGTGATTGAAAAGGTGAATATTCTTGACAATCAAAAGAAGTGAAATAAGCTGTGCTATACAGGAGGTAAAAATGAAACTGGATAAGAAGGTTATTGAAAGTGGAATTGTGGTAGCATTTGCACTGGTCGTTGCTTCGACAACGGTTCGGGGGAACGATGCACCACGGCAAACGAGTCAATATGCCAAAGAGGGTCAAACAAGTGCTGACATGGCGAAGGAAAACGATGAAAAAGCAAGTATGGCCAGGAAGGATATAACTGTTGTGGCAGGAGCCGCAGAAGATACATCAGAAGCTTTAGCAGTTGGAGCAAAAGCAAGTACAGAGAAAGAATCAGACAATCAAGAGCTAGAAAATAAAGCGGAAGAGGCAAACGTAGAAGTTGCAGAACAGCCGGAAGAAAATGCAGAAGTGAAAGAAGAAGCAAAACAGCCGGAGAAAGCAGCGGAAGAAGCAAACGAAGAAGTAGAACAGCCGAAAGAAGCAGCGGAAGTAAAAGAAGAAGCAAAACAGCCGGAGAAAGCAGCGGAAGCAAACGAAGAAGTAGAACAGCCGGAAGAAAATGCAGAAGTGAAAGAAGAAGCAAAACAGCCGGAAAAAGCAGCGGAAGCAAACGAAGAAGTAGAACAGCCGGAAGAAGCAACGGAAGTAAACGAAGAAGTAAAGCAGCCGGAAGAAGTGTTGGTAGGCGAAGTCAAGGAGAGCAAAGAAGCAGTAGAGGAAGCTTCTCTATGGGATACAAAACTTATGCCTAATGTTGAAGAATATTTAAACATTCGTGCTAAGGCGGATACAGAATCCGAAGTAGTTGGAAAATTGCATAGAGGTTCTGTGGCGGATATTGTAGAACCGGGGGCAGAATGGACTAAAATCACTTCTGGAAGTGTAGAAGGATATGTAAAGAATGAATTTTGCCTATTTAAGCTAGATGCTCAAAACATGGCAAATGAACTTGGAATTACGTATGCAACATCTTTGGTGGCCGGATTAAGAGTGCGCGCAGAAGCAGGCGATGCAGAAGAAGTCGCAATCGTAAATGTTTTGGAAGAAGGCGCAAAGATTAAAGTGGCAAACGATGTAGAACCGGTAGAAGGTTGGGTCGCAGTCATCAGTGCTGATCGGACGGCATATGTAAGTGCTCAATATGTAACGGTAGAATTAGAGCTTGGAAAAGCAATATCCATTGAAGAAGAACAGGCAGCAATTCGTGCGGCACAAGAAGCGCAAGCTAGAAGAGCCGCTGAAAGTGCGCAGAGCAGTCCTGCTACACAAACTGCAAGTGCAGGAATAGAACAAAGAGAGGCAGTAGCAGCTTCTTATGATGATACAACCCTCTTAGGGGCATTGATTCAATGCGAGGCAGGTTCCGAGCCATATGAGGGGCAGGTCGCAGTTGGAGCGGTGGTAATGAATCGGTTGCGGAATGGATACGCCGGAAGTATTTCAGGAGTCATCTATCAAGGCGGACAGTTTACACCGGCAAGCAGTGGAGCGCTTGCAAGCACACTTGCAAATGGTGTTAGTGGCAGCTGTTTACAGGCGGCACAGGAAGCAATAGGCGGAACGGATAATGTCGGTGGCGCTACAAGCTTTCGAAGAGCTAGTTCCGGGCAAGAAGGAATTGTTATTGGAAACCACGTATTTTTTTGACTTGAATCGACAAGGAGCTTGGCATTGACTACCCTCGCACTTTAAAAAGAAAAACAAACAAAGTGACTTCGCGGTAACTGGCTGCGGATAGTAGTAGGGCAATCGCATTTATAAAATAAGATGAAATAGCATTTATATAAGATAGTATTATATATAGATGCTATTTTTTGTATCATTTTTTGCTATAATCTTTTGTTGTAATATAAATTAAAATATAGTAGAATAATGAGAACATACTTTTTATGATTTGATAGTGGGAGGGGGTCGATTTTTTTGGAGAGCATTCTGTGGTTGATATTACTACTGATTATGATTGCAATCGAATTCATAACCTTAGGTCTTGTTACAATCTGGTTTGCAGGAGGTGCATTGGTGGCCTTTTTAGCAAGCGTTCTAGGTGTCGCGCTTCCGTTGCAAATCCTATTGTTTTGTGTGGTTTCTGTCCTATTATTGGCAGTAACCAGACCGCTTGCAGTACGCTTTATGAATGCAGGCAGAGCAAAAACAAATGTAGATCGTTTGATTGGCGAGCAGGGAGTTGTGTCAGAAGGGATTAATAACCTTTTGGCGGTGGGAACTGTAATTGTACAAGGGCAGGAATGGACAGCAAGGTCTTTTAACGATGCAGAAATTGCAAAAGATAAAGTGGTTGAAATCACACAGATCAGTGGCGTAAAGCTGATTGTGAAAGAAGTGTAAAATAAAAAAGAGGATGGAGGATTTAAGATGGACAACGTAGGCGTAGAAGGAATTGCAGCATTGATACCTATCATAACAGTGCTCATACTTATCATTATTGTTTTGGCAATTATCAGTTCGTGTATTAAAATCGTACCACAAGCCCATGCGCTTGTATTAGAGAGATTGGGTGGATATCAGGCAACATGGGGAGTTGGGATACACTTTAAAATTCCGTTTATTGACCGGATTGCAAAAAGAGTCTTATTAAAAGAGCAGGTGGTTGACTTTGCCCCACAGCCGGTTATTACAAAAGATAACGTTACCATGCGGATTGATACGGTTGTATTTTTTCAAATTACAGATCCGAAACTGTTTGCATACGGTGTGGAAAATCCGATTATGGCAATTGAAAATTTAACGGCAACGACACTAAGAAATATCATTGGTGATTTGGAATTAGATGAAACCTTGACCTCAAGGGAAACGATTAATACAAAAATGAGAGCCTCGTTAGACGTTGCAACGGATCCTTGGGGCATCAAAGTAAACCGTGTGGAATTAAAAAACATCCTTCCGCCTACTGCTATTCAAGATGCGATGGAGAAGCAAATGAAAGCAGAGCGTGAACGCCGTGAATCTATCCTGCGTGCAGAAGGTGAAAAAAAATCGACCATACTTGTGGCAGAAGGCAAGAAAGAATCTACAATTTTAGATGCACAGGCAGAGAAAGAATCTGCTATTCTACGTGCAGAGGCAAAAAAAGAAGCGACAATCCGAGAGGCAGAGGGACAAAGTGAAGCCATCCTTAAGATTCAACAGGCGAATGCAGATGGTCTTCGTTTCTTAAAAGAAGCGGCACCGGATGCGGCAGTGCTCCAAATAAAGAGTCTGGAAGCTTTTGCAAAGGCGGCAGACGGCAAGGCGACCAAAATTATTATTCCATCAGAAATTCAAGGAATTGCAGGCTTGGTGAAATCCATTGCTGAAATTGCGTCTGAGAAACAAGTGTGAGAGGAGTGTAACGATTAAATATCCCGAATGATGGGAGGTATGGCGAAATCGTTGTGAAAGGAGTGCAACGATGGAAGACTCCCAATGATGGGAAGCATGGCGAAATCGTTGCGAAAAGGATTTGATATGACATCGTTAAAAGGGCGTAATTTTTTAAAAATGAAAGATTTTACACTGGAAGAGATTACACATCTGCTTAAACTTTCGGCATATTTTAAACAAAAGAAAAGAAATGGAGAACTACATGATACATTAAATGGCAAAAACATTGCTTTAATTTTTGAAAAAAGCAGTACAAGGACGCGTTGCTCTTTTGAAGTTGCGGCATATGACCTAGGTATGCGCGTTACCTATTTAGATCCGGCAGGATCACAGATTGGCAAAAAAGAAAGCATCGCAGATACAGCGCGTGTATTAGGCAGAATCTATGATGGGATCGAATATCGCGGTTTCGGGCAGGAGATTGTGGAAGAACTTGGCAAATATGCAGGCGTTCCTGTGTGGAATGGGCTAACGAATGAATCGCACCCTACCCAGATGATTGCCGATATGCTTACAATAAAAGAACATTTTAATCATTTAAGAGGTATAAAACTGGTATATATGGGCGATGCTCGCTATAATATGGGGAATTCATTGATGGTAACGTGTGCAAAATTAGGGATGCACTTCGTGGCCTGTACGAATAAACATTATTTTCCGGAACAAGAATTGGTGGCGTATTGTGAAGAGGAAGCCAAGAAATCAGGCGGGACGATTACCCTAACAGAAGAGGTAGAAGCCGGAGTAGCGGGTGCCGATGTCATTTATACGGACGTATGGGTGTCTATGGGTGAACCGGACGAGGTGTGGGAAACAAGGATTAAGGAACTAATGCCTTATCAAGTAAATAAAAACATTATGGAATGTGCGGGGGCAGAAGCTATCTTTATGCACTGTCTGCCGGCTTTCCATGATCTTAATACAGCAATTGGGAAAGAAATAAGCGAAAAATTTAATATCACTGAAATGGAAGTCACAAATGAAGTTTTTGAAGGAAACCAATCAGTCGTATTTGAAGAGGCAGAAAACCGTATGCACACCATTAAGGCAATTATGTATGCAACAATATCTGCCTAAAGAGTGAAATTTGCCACGTATTTTGGTGCCTTGTATGTAACAAAAAAATTGCCGACCAGTACATGTAAAGATAGGGTGCAAGTGTGAAAACGAAGATTTTACAGATACTGCGTAATAAGAAAGACTATGTTTCAGGTCAAGAGTTGTGTAATCTCCTTGGCGTATCAAGAACTGCTGTATGGAAAGCGATAAATCAGTTAAGAGAATCCGGCTATGACATTGAAGCAGGCAAAAATAGAGGCTATCGAATGAGAAATATGCTGGATATTTTATCAAAAGAAGAACTTTTAAGTATACGAAAGACAGACTGGATCGGAACAGAGATCCACTATTATGATGAGGTGGATTCTACAAATAATGTGGCAAAAAGGCTTGCAGAAGAAGGCAAGCCTCATGGGACATTGGTTGTGGCAGAGATACAAAGCCAAGGAAAGGGTAGAAGGGGACGAGGCTGGATATCTCCGGCTGGCGAGGGTCTTTGGTTTACAATCCTGCTAAAACCGGATATCAATCCAAGTAGCGCCCCAATGCTTACGCTTGTAATGGCGATGGCAGTTATAAAAGCGATCCAAAGCATAACAGGGATAGAACCCAGCATAAAATGGCCCAATGACATCATCATAGATGGCAAAAAGGTATGCGGTATATTAACGGAAATGAGCGCACAGATAGATTATGTAAACCACATAGTGCTTGGCACAGGAATCAATATCCATAACAAAATTTTTCCGGATGAAATCAAAAATAGTGCAACTTCTCTGGATATAGAACTGCAAAGGCGCATGGATAAATCGGCAAGCGAAAGAGAAGAACTGCAGTTGCCGGAATCGGCAAATGAAAGAGAAGAACCGCAGTTGCCGGAATCGGCAAATGAAAGAGAAGAACCGCAGTTGCTGGAATCGGCAAGTGAAAGAGAAGAACTGCAGTTGTCGGAATCAGAATTTACTGCATGCAAAAGGGCAGAGTTGCTAGAAGCTATCTTAGAACAGTTTGAAACCTATTATGCTTCCTATTGCAGGACACAGGATTTGACCTATATCTATGAAGCATACAACGAGTACCTAATCAATAAAGGCAAGCAGGTACGTATTTCAGACTATAAAACTACATTTGACGCATATGCAATTGGAATTAACAAACGGGGGGAACTTCTCGTAGATAGAGACGGGACAAGTATGGCCATATCAGCAGGAGAAGTATCCGTTCGAGGCATTTATGGTTATGTGTGAAGGAAAGCAACGAATTAGTACCCGGTAACGCGAAGTGCTTTAAAGGAGATACAGTTGAGTTGCTATCAAGGAGAAGGAAAACATGTATCAGCAAAATATTGTTTTATGCGGTGCAAATGCTTATACAAAAAAATATTATTTAAATGATGATTTTGGGATGCTTCCAGAAGGGGTGCAAGCGGAACTTAAAATTATGTGTGTCCTCTATACGGAAGATGTAGGTGGCGTGCTTACCTTAAAATTTGAGGAAGAAGGGACTCTTATATTTGAAACGTCAGCAAAAGAAGAGGATTTGCTGTTTGATGAAATAGGAAGCGCACTAAAAATAAAGCAGATGCAAAAAACAAAGGCAGACATGTTGCGGTCTCTTGAACTGTTTTTTAAAGTGTTTTTTCTGGAAGAGGATATTGAAGAAATTACCAGTGAAAAGATTGATGTTTAGAGGGAAAGGAAGAAGTATGCTAATTGTAATTGATGTCGGGAATACAAACATAACGGTTGGTGTATTTTCCCAAGATAGGTTGTCGGCAACTTTTCGTATGACGACAAAGCTGCCAAGAACATCTGACGAATATGGAATGAGCCTGTGTGCACTTTTAGAATACAATCATATTTCAAAAGAAGAGGTAACAGATATTATTATTGCATCTGTTGTGCCAAATGTGATGCATTCACTCATGAATGGAATGGTTAAATATTTAGACATCCAACCAATGGTGATTGAACCCGGCACCAAAACAGGTATCCGCATTGCGACTGAAAATCCAAGGCAAATAGGTGCAGATCGTATTGTAGATGCTGTGGCTGCTTACGAACTCTATGGCGGACCGGTATTAGTGATTGATTATGGGACGGCGACGACGTATGATTTAGTGGATGCAACAGGTGCTTTTGTTTCCGGCGTGACGGCACCGGGCATTCGTGCGTCAGCAATGTCGTTGTGGCAGGACACAGCAAAACTGCCGGAAATCGAAATTCGTAAACCAGGCAGCATATTGGCAAAAGAAACGATTACAAGTATGCAGGCCGGATTGGTTTACGGGCAAATTGGGCAGACGGAGTATATTATAAAACATACAAGGATGGAAAGTGGCTTTGATGATTTAAAAGTTGTGGCAACCGGAGGTCTTGGGAGTATCATTGTAAATGAAACAAGCTACATTGATGTATATGACCCCACACTGACCTTACAAGGAATGCGGTTGGTCTATAACAAACAAAAACGTGGAAAATAAGCGAAGCGGAAAAATGTACAAAGAGACGCTATTGGAAAGTGCCTATAACAAACAAAAACGTGGGAAATAGGCGAAGCGTGTCCAAACAAAAGGTGTAATATAAAAATGCTGAACATAGGGAATGTATCAATAGAAAACAATTTAATACTTGCACCAATGGCAGGGGTAACGGACCTGCCATTTCGTTTACTTTGTAAAGAGCAGGGGGCAGGGCTTCTTTGCATGGAAATGGTAAGTGCCAAAGCGATTTATTATCATAGTAAAAAAACAGAAGCACTTATGAAAATAAACCAAAAAGAGCACCCGGTATCCTTACAGCTTTTTGGTTCCGATGCAGATATAATGAGTGAAATCGCAAAACGAATCGAAGAGCACCCATTTGATATACTAGACATTAATATGGGATGCCCGGTTCCAAAAGTCGTCAATAATGGAGAAGGTTCGGCACTAATGAAGCAGCCAAAATTGGTGCGGGAAATCGTAACAAAAGTAGTAAAGGCAATTGATAAACCTGTAACAGTCAAAATCAGAAAAGGATTTGACGATTGGAATGTCAATGCCGTAGAAATTGCAAAAATAGTGCAAGACTGTGGAGCGGCGGCAATCGCAGTACATGGCAGAACCCGCGAACAGTACTACGCTGGAATTGCTGACTGGGATATTATTAGAAAAGTGAAAGAAAACGTCTGTATTCCCGTGATTGGAAATGGAGATGTTACCTGTGCACAAGATGCCATTCGCATGAAACAGGCGACATGTTGCGATGGTATTATGATAGGGCGGGGTGCACAAGGCAATCCGTGGATTTTTCACCAAATATTAGAATTTTTTAAAAATGGTACAAATATCGCAGAACCATCATGGGAAGAAGTAGTGGAAATGATATTGCGTCATGCGAAAATGCAGATAGAAACCAAAGGGGAATATATTGGTATACGTGAAATCCGAAAGCATGCCGCTTGGTACACAAGCGGATATAAAAATTCAGCTCGCTTAAGAGGGAAAATAAATGAAGTGGAAACTTATGGACAGCTAGTGGAACTATTCAGCCAATATGCAACGCAAACGCCGAAAGAGCCAGTGGAAGCCTGTAGCCAATATGCAAGCCAAGCACCTGTTTAGCATGAATAAGGTGAATATAAAAAATATCGTATCATATAATGAAAGGAATAAAAGCAGCAGCTATTTAGCAGATGCGACGAAATAGCAGCACTGCCGATTAAGAATGGGATATTTTCGGATAGTTCCTAAGGGAGTTGGAATGTGGATTTGAAAATCAGAACTTTATTTTCCAAAATTTATGGAAAGCTATTTCATAAAATGTCGGAAAACAGCGACTTAGCGATGGAAAGGGAAGAGCGCAAGATGAATGTATTCCTCCCTAAATTGCGCGTAATCTTAGAACAGGTATTACAGCAAAAAGAACTTTCCTATCAGACGTTTCGGCCATTGCTCATCGATACGGACATGCCGGTAGAATCATTATTGGAAGAAGACGATGTTGAAATTGTTTTAAAGCAACTGTCAAAGGATCTGAATTCTTTTACAATTCTTACGGATCGACCCGAATATTTTACTGCTTATGTAAATACAATGTATGAGGAAACAGGCTTAGTAGTGCTCCTAGCGGACAAAAGGAATGCAAGGCACGCTAGCCATGTTGCTAATGTAATTTTGGATTTGGAGCAAAGGGGCGGCTTTAAAACGAATCTGCTGCAGCAAGAAACGATCTATATTCCGATCTATAAAAAGCCTTGGAGAAAAGCGGAAAATCTTGACATTTTCATACCTATCGGGTATAATACGATGATTATAAAAGAGAATTAAGTCCCAATAAAATGAGTGAACATTTGTAGAAATAAAATTTGATGGAAATGTGATTATTCAGAATCCCGGTGGGAGTTGATATGGGCAAGAAAGGGAGAAGCTGTAGGTATGGAAAAAAAGAATCTTTTGACTTATGAGGGACTGCAGAAACTAGAAAGCGAATTGCAGGATTTAAAAGTTGTAAAGCGAAAAGAAGTTTCTCAGAAAATTAGAGAAGCGAGAGAACAGGGAGATTTATCGGAAAATGCAGAATATGATGCAGCGAAAGATGAACAGCGTGATATTGAAGCTAGAATCGAAGAAATCGAAAAAATACTTAAAAATGTTGAAGTTGTTGTGGAAGATGAAGTTGATCTGGATAAAATAAACGTTGGCTGTCAAGTACATCTGTTTGATTGTGAATTTGAAGAAGAATTAGAGTACAAAATTGTTGGCTCTACGGAGGCAAGCAGTTTAGAAGGACGCATTTCTAATGAATCTCCTGTAGGGAAGGCATTGATTGGAGCAAAAGTTGGGGAAACTGTTTCAGTTGAAACACAAGCGGGCCTCCTTCGGTATAAAGTATTGGAAATACAGAGAAGTGATCCAAATAGTAGGAGGGAGTAACGATGGAGGGAAAAAACAAGATACAAGAACCGGACGTGAATCAATTAATAAAGATCCGACGTGAGAAATTGAAGGAACTTCAAGACAGTGGGAAAGACCCTTTTCACATTACCAGCTATGATGTGTCTCACCACAGCACAGATATAAAAGAACAGTTTGAAGCCTTAGAAGGCAAATCAGTAACGGTGGCAGGCAGAATCATGGCAAAACGTGTGATGGGGAAAGCATCTTTTTGCAATGTGCAGGATTTAAAGGGCAATATCCAATCTTATGTTGCACGGGATAGTGTTGGAGAAGAGGAATACAAAGACTTTAAAAAATTAGATGTAGGGGATATCGTTGGAATCAAAGGGGAAGTTTTTAAAACCAAGACCGAAGAAATTTCTATTCATGCATCGCAAATCATATTACTTTCAAAGAGTCTGCAAATTTTGCCTGAGAAATTTCATGGTTTAACCAATACTGATATGCGTTACAGACAGCGTTATGTGGATTTAATTATGAACCAAGAGGTGCGGGACACATTTGTGAAACGTTCCCAAATCATAAGCAGTATCCGTCAATTTTTGGATGCACAAGGATTTATGGAGGTAGAAACACCGATGCTCGTATCGAATGCGGGAGGTGCGGCGGCTCGTCCGTTTGATACCCATTTTAATGCACTAGACGAAGATGTGCATCTGCGGATATCCTTGGAACTGTACTTAAAAAGATTGATTGTAGGTGGAATGGAACGTGTCTATGAAATAGGACGTGTTTTTAGAAATGAAGGGCTTGATACAAGGCATAATCCAGAGTTTACTTTGATGGAACTATACCAGGCATACACAGACTACCACGGTATGATGGATTTGACGGAAAACATGTTTCGGCATGTAGCTATGCAAGTGTGCGGGACGGCCATTGTTCCATATAATGAAGCAACCATTGATCTGTCTAAACCGTTTGAACGGTTGACGATGATTGATGCAGTAAAGAAATACGCAGACATTGATTTTAATGAAATAAAAACAGAAGAAGAAGCAAAAGCATTAGCGGACAAGCTTGACATTCACTATGAAAAAAGGCATAAAAAAGGCGATATACTAAGCCTGCTTTTTGAAGAGCTGGTGGAAGATCATTTGATACAGCCAACATTTGTCATGGATCATCCGGTTGAGATATCGCCTCTAACGAAACGGATACCAAATAATCCGGACTATACGGAACGGTTTGAATTATTTATTTATGGACGTGAGATGGCGAATGCATATTCTGAACTTAATGACCCCATTGACCAAAGGGTACGCTTTGAAGCCCAAGAAGAGCTGATTGCCCAAGGAGATGAAGAGGCCAACAGTATTGATGAAGACTTCCTAAACGCACTAAGCCATGGTATGCCCCCTACTGGTGGGATCGGATACGGAATTGACAGATTGGTTATGCTATTGACGAATTCGGCTGCAATCAGGGATGTATTATTATTCCCGACGATGAAGACGTTGGACAACTAAAACCAGTAAAATCAAGGGTTTGAGAGGATTTGGAAATGGAATTGACCAAATTTTGACCAAGAAATTTGATAGTCAATAAGTAAGAGTGTGAAACAATTTACAATATGCTTATGGAATCCAATTTAATAGAATTAGCACTGCTAAGAGGATATTTTCTAAAGAAATTTAGAAGATATCCTCTTTTTGCGTTATAGAAAAAATCAGTCAAATTACAGTTGAAAATCGAAAGGAGCAATTTATGGACACAAAGAAAAAAGTTAAAAAGGTAAATCTAGACAAATTTGTACGTTAGGTACTTACCCCCAAAGAACGGACAGAATAAATGCACCTGTTTTTGTCCATAATAAGGCAAGAGGTGAATATTATGCGAAGTTTAGAGGAG
>JAJQRA010000035.1:0-181706 GCA_046533095.1 Lachnospiraceae bacterium ZAX-1
TGGATCCGGTCGGCGTTACCACAAGGCTTGACAAGATTCCGTTTTCCCTTATGGATTCCGTCAGCTCTTCCAAATCGCCGAGGTCGTCCCTGGTGTTGATCGGGTTTTCTATGATATAGCCGATTCCTATTTCCTTTATCTCCATTTTATCCTCCTATTTTAATATCCTGTCCGAACCTCCGGTTGCCAGTGTTCCAGCCCCCAGTGTTTCTGTTGCCAGTGTTCCAGCCCCCAGTGTTTCTGTTGCCAGTGTTCCAGCCCCCGATATTGTGATGACCGGTACAATATTTCCCATATTGACCAAACGCAAGACTTCATCCCAAGGGATTTCACGCACAATTATTTCACTCATTTTATGCACCTATCCATTCTATTTCTCATTTCCTTGATACAAAATCCCGCCTCCTTGCCCGATTTTGCCATTCGATTTCCTTTTTTAGAAATTCTTCAAAGAGAATCGTGTTAAAAACGATGACGCTGTTTTCCTTTAATGGGTTTTTCTTCCTTGCAAAATTCTGGTTTGGGCGATTAAAGTATTTTCTTAGCTCCAACTTGGAAAATCCAAGCGGTTCTAGCTCGCTCATTTTCATCTGCATTTTTGGGAACATTTTCCTCGCTCCTTTCCGCCTCTCCTTATTTTTCTTTGATTTGCTCCGCAAAGCACTCGCGCTCATCTGGGACGTTCCCGTTACAGCAGTTTCTTTTAAAACATCCTTCGCACTCAAAATCGAACCCCTCGTACCGCATCTCCACGGAATAGTCCGCCTCGTATCCTTTGCACATCTATATCACCTCCCTAGGCTTTTACAGCCTACAATTTTCCCCTCACTGTCCCTTACTATTTCCGCCGGTACAAGTAGATCTGACCGCAGGGGGTTTGCAGATTTTACTAGCTGCGACACGATATAAAATGTACCGTACTGGTAAATTGGCAGTCCCTCGCATTTTCCGAACTTGGTCGTAGTCGTTGGTATATCGCCAATCGGCTCGCAGGCTACGGTGTCCGACTTGAGCCTTATGCTAATACCAGATACTGGGATTGTTTCTCCCCCAATGATGTTGATGGGGTGCGGTGTTGCGTTAATTATTTTTATTTTCATTTTTTTCCTCCTTGAATTTCATCTAATCCTTTGCGATATAGTCGAGTATAAATTTGGCCACAGCTTCTCTTTCTTCTATTGGCAGGGCGGATAGATCAGGATTTTCCGAGTTAAGGATAGCGGCAGTGTACTCGCAGACGCGCTTGTTTTCTAAATAGCCTGTTGCATATTCCCTGTTTCCGCTGTGGTTTATTTCGTCTTCATTGATCAGGCGGTAGACTGCGTACATTGTTTTACCTCCAATCGAATTGCTTGTTACTTCCCATTTGACTTTCGTTTCTTCGTTCATTTTCTTCTCCTTGATTCGATTTCTATATTTATAGTTGCGTTTTGATATTCTTTCCTTTTGGCATTGAAGAAACTACGCCATAGGCTTGCTTGCTTCTTCAAGGCAGGCTCTTCTAATGGCACTTGTCGTCAGTGCCATTAGATCTATTGCCTGTAATGCAGAAAATCCTTTCCCTTTTATCCAGTCAAATAGTTCGAACCTTAATTCTTCCTGCTCGATTGTCAGTGTGTTGTATTTCGGAAAATCTCTCTTTTCCCTTGCTAATTCCATCTTTTCACCTCCTTTGTGTCGTTATGGTTTCTTGTTCTTCCTTATCCATCCCCATAAAATCTGTAGCACAAGGGAATTCATTGTTGTCCCGCGTTCCTTTGCTATTTCCCTCAAACCTCCATGCAGCTCTTCGGGGATCCTTAGTGTCATACTTTTCCTCATTCTATCAACTCCCTATGATTGTTTACTTTTTGCGTTCTTTATGGTATCATTACTAATGCAGAAAACGCCGAGCCAAGCCCCGCCCGGGGGAAGGTGTAACGACTGGACACGGAGCAACCTATTTTTGTAGGCTGAAGGCACAGTCTGAACTCATAGGCGACTATGAGAGCTATGCAGAAATGACATAGCCACATCTTTATGATGGAGCAACAAATTGGATTAATATGGAAAATAGTAAACATGGCGCACTTAAATTTTTAGTAAACAGCACATTGAAACCAGCAACGAGTAAAGCAGCGTCCACGATAGCTAATGAGGCACCTTTAGGCGACAACCCTATTTGCAGTCTCGATGAGGTAAGCAATTGCCCTGCCATGTGGCAACATGTGGTCTGTACTCCGTAAACTCGGCGAAACTCTGCATTTTTCATTTTTCTACATCCTCATCCCCTTTCAAAACTTGGAAAGCTATTCTGGAATTAGCAGTTTCTCGGTACTACCATTAACGGTAATCTCTCCATCGCTTAGCAGTTCTATCTTGGGGAACGAATCGGCTAGCCGTGCGGCTTCATTTAAAAGCTCTACAAGCCGATTCATCTTCTCTAGTACTTCGTCTAGCCCTATGGGCATAATCTGTATATATGCTTCCCCTATTTTGTGTTCCATCTTTTCACCTCCTGTGGTGGGGTGCTGTGTTAATATTTTATAACTTATAGTTAACTCTTTTGTAAAAAAATAATGTCTTCTGGCACTTTTGCGATATCGCAAAACATTTTGAATTGTGCGGGCTTTGGTATGATTTTACCCTTCTCCCAGTTTAAGATCGTGGATTTATTGACCTCCATTTTTCTGGCAATTTCTTCTTGTGTCAATCCTGCATTAACCCTTGCGGCCGCTAGACTAATTTTATAATCGCTCATTTTTGCCACCTCCTGAAAATAGTATATTATAACTTTAAGTTAATGTCAATAGGTAAAAGTTATATTTTTTATTTTATTATTGCATTTCTATAACTTTTAGCTTATACTAGTACTATCAAGATGAAAGCGGGTGATTGAATGCCAGAGAGCGAGCTAAACAAGATTATATCGGAGAAAATAGCATATTATTTAGAAAGAACCGGAAAAACGCAAGCAGGACTAGCTGATTACATGGGCGTATCTCAAGCTACTGTATCAAACTGGTGTAATGGAATTAAGATCCCCAGAATGGACAAGATAGACAATATATGTGCATTTCTTGGCGTAAAACGGTTTGATATAATGAATTCAGATGAAAAAGGGAAGGAGGACATCCAAGGCTACTACATAAATGACGACGCCAGAGAAATGGCAGAATTCATGTTTCGAAATCCAGAGTACAAGGTATTATTTGATGCTTCTCGGAAGGTTAAAAAAGAAGATATAGAATTTGTAAAGCAAATGATAGATAGGATGAGGGGAGACACATATGATGATGGATGTTGACTGCAAAATAATTAATTTACCTACTTCCGTATCGGCTTATACGTTGCCAAGAAATGGAGAAAGCTACACGATCGTTATAAACGCAAACCTGACGTACGAAAGACAATTAATTGCATATCAGCATGAATTAGAGCATATTTTGAACGAAGACTTTGAAAAAGATATGGACGCAAATTTAATCGAATTTGAACATCGGATTAAAGAAAATTCAAAAAATATATCATAAAAGGAGAACAATATGGGGAAAAAATCAAGAGTTATTCATGCAATATCGTCATTTTTAATTATTTTATCAATAGTGGTTAGTTCGCCAATAATTTTGCAAGGATTTGGCTCTAACGACATTGTAAGTAATGCAGAAGCTGCATCAAAAACAAAACTAAATAAGAGTGATATATACATAACGGTTGGAAATTCTATAACCTTAAAATTAAGTGGAACTAATAAAAAAGTCACATGGTCTAGCAAGGATAATAAAATTGCCACAGTAAAAAAAGGAAATGTGTTCGCAAAGAAAAAAGGAAGTACAACCATTACAGCAAAAGTATCTGGAAAAAAATACAATTGTAAAGTTGTTGTAGAAAATCCGTCTATTAATATAAGTAAAAAAAATATGGACATAGGAGATTCCGTAACTTTAAAAATAAAAAATACCAAGCAAGATATCAAGTGGTCGTCCAGTAATTCTTCTGTAGCTGAAGTTTTTAGCGATGGTTGGGTTATCGCATTGGATTATGGAACAGCCGTAATCACTGGAAAAGTCGGAGGGTTAAAGTATAAATGCATTGTTACCGTCAAAAACGCTAATTCTAGCAGCGATACCAACAACGATGTAAGTAGGACTGTATATGTAACGCCAACTGGAAAAAGATACCATTTCAGTCCGACATGCGGAGGGAAAAATTCAAGAGAAAGTACATTGAATTATGCAGTAAATACACTCGGATTGACCCCTTGTAAAAAATGTGTGCATTAAAATAAAAAAAGAAAAGCGTAGACGTTTTAGTAGAAAAATCTATCAATAAAAAGCACTTCGGAAAAATAAGGAGGATATATAAATGGCTAGACTGAACTGCCCAAAATGCAAAGGTACTCAAATACAGCTTTTGTCCATAGACAACAACATGAAAGTAAAAAACAAGACAACTATTAATTTAAACCCACTCCATCCATTTACATTAGTAAACACAAAAGAGGTAAAAAAAGAGAAAACTTCTGGGGCGAAAATCGCGGCAGGGCTAGCGACAGGAGGTGCTTCACTTTTATTCACCGGGACTAAGAAAAAAAATCATAATGAATACTTTTGTTCTGGGTGTGGAAACAGATGGATCGGGAAGTAGGTATAGAATAAGGGAAGTTGCAAATGTAGCTTCCTATTTTTATAAAATCGGACTGTCAAGCAATCTTTGACGGTTCAAAGAGAAAGAAGAAGCCAAAACACAGCTTCCCCTTTGACGAATCAGCTTGCTTTTTCAAGCTGTTCCACCCTTTTGTTTAAATTTTGCAAAGCTTTAGCCTGATCTAGCATCAAGTTGGTCAGGACATCGAACGAATCCGATAGGTGGTCGAGCCTTGTGGAATGGACTTTCAGCGTGTCCTTGATCTCTGCTACATCCGTGGTAAGTTGCGCTACATTTGTAGTAAGCTGCGCTACATCCGTGGTAAGCTTTTCCAGTATGGATAATATCTTTTCTTCGTTATTCATCTTGTTTCCTCCTATGTGGTTATTCGTTTCCCATCTCGTCATGGCAAGCCAAGGATTCGCAAGGCAAAAGCGAACAAATACTATATAGTATTGAGGTGGGAAATCCTATACAAATGATAACACGGTTCGTCTAAAATGTAAATTAAACTATAAATTAAAAAGAAAGGAGTGACTTCATGGAAGCAATTAAATTTACTCGGGCGTATTTGCGTATTACGGCGGGGTACTCCGTTAGAAACTAAGTAGGGCATTACCCCCATACCTAAATCACAAATCACAATTCTAAACGAAAGGAGAAATTTATGGCGACAAAATACACAGCGGACAAAAATGGAATATTTTCCACCCTTGTGTGGGACGGCACGTACACCGAGGATGGCTCCAAGCATCGAAAACAGATCCGGTCTAAGAAGTCCAGCAAGGACTTGGAGAACCTCGTCAAACAGTACCAAAGGGATGTAGAGGAACGCAAGGCGGTAAACTCAACAAATATCTCTTTTTGCGACTACGCGGAGCAATGGCTTGCGCTGTACAAAGCAAACAGAGAAATTAACACCATCTATGCGTACAAAAACGTCATGAATGCGCATTTTCCGAAAATTAAGGATGTAAAGCTAAAGGATATCAGAAGGATGCACCTACAAATGCTCTTAAACGACTGCACACCTACGACCGGAAAGAAATTGTATGTAACTTTTAAGCAAATCGTCAAGTCGGCTATCATAGACCGCTATCTACCTGCAATCGCTATCGAGGACATTTTTGTAGGGGTAGAATGTCCAAGGCCGATACAAAAAGAGCGACGCACGCTGACAGCAGCAGAAAAGAAAGCTGTAGAGCATGGCGATTTTCTGGCGATGGACAAAGCTTTTTTATATATCATCTATAGCTGCGGACTAAGAAAAGAAGAGGCTCTTGCCCTCTCTGTCTTTGATATCGACTTTAAAAAATCGGAGATAAGCATAACCAAAGCTTTAGTTTTTGATGGAAACAATCCAGTGCTCAAGGGGACAAAGAGCAGCCACGGAGTGCGCAAAGTGCCGATGCCCAAAATGCTGCAAGAATACCTATCAGAGTACATCAAAACCCTGCCAGGCACAAACCTTTTTTTTATGAAAAATAATCCGCATATGACCAGAGCCGGATATGGCGTGATGTGGAACAGAACCAGGAACGAAATCACCCGATACATCAAAGGAGAGGGACAAATTCCAGAAAATCTGACGGCGCACATTTTTAGGCACAACTACTGCTCTATGCTTTGCTATCAGATCCCGACCGTATCAATCAAGCGAATTGCCGCGCTGATGGGTGACACGCAAAAGGTCGTGCTGGATACATACGACCATATTATTTTAGATAAGGAGGACGCGCAAAAAGCGGTAGAAAATGCGATTGGATTCTAACAGAAATCTAACTTTTTGTGCCGATCTAACGGAAATCTAAATATTAAAAAGCTATAAAAATGCATAAAAAGAACCATTTTAAAAATAGCAAAAATGACTACATACAGCGTAAACACTGCGTTTTCGGCGATTTTTAAGATTTGAAAATATTGAAATAAATTCTACATGCGTTCACCTGGTGTCACATCCCCTGGTGTCACATCCCCTGGTGTCACATCCCCTGGTGTCACAGTACCAAGTGTCAAGTTTATTGTGATCGGAGCCGAGCTACCTGCAACAATGGAAACTTCCGTTGGCGATATACTAATTCCTCCAGTGGATTCAAATCCTGCCTTTGCTACATTCGCATCAAAGGGCACTAGCGAAAGCGTTAAGCATACAGTCATAAGAATTGCAAGTACCCTCTTCATGTTTAGGCGCTTAAAGCTTAATTCAAATGTCTGTCCAGTATTATTTTGTCCTGTCATATATTATTTCCTCCTGTGTTTTAATATTGGGCGGTGTCGCCCTGTTGTCTACCCACGTTCGCTTGCTGTCGATTTTTTGTGTCATCGGGCATTTTTCCATAATTTTGAAAATTCATTCAGATTTCTTACTCCCACAGCAGATTTATGCGAATCTTTCATAGGGTTTTGTTCGTCCTCTTCCTTCGTTTTCATTGCTCCTTTCAAAATATACTTGAACGTTGTGGATATATTGTATACCCTGTTATCAAATTAATCAAGTTCTTTTTATAAAAAAATTAAAATTTATATATAATTTTTTTAAGTTTTTGTTAAGCTTTTTGAAAAAATTTTTCGATTTTCTGTAGTTCTATATCTTCCAAACTACCTAAAATTTCCTAGCTTGATTGTTCCCTAGGTTTTCATTTCCTGTGTTTTTACAGTTTCAACATAAAGGAACTGTTGTCAGAAAGCCATCGACATTTTCCGAAAAAACTCCGTGCAGAAAATTATATGCAACAAATATTTATTCACTCCGGGTAAATACCCCGTCGCTTGTGGCGGGGAGATTTATTATGAAGATGCTTCTGAAATGACACAGTAATACTGTGTCAAAAGTAGAGCGAATTTTAAGCAAAAAATAAAGCCCCCTTCTTAGAGTGCTCCATTTTTTGCAGGAATGACGAACAGGGGACTAAGGCTATGCTTTTATCCTATTTACGAGGTAAATTTTTTAGCTATGAAGAGGGGGATTTTCGGGTTTCATTTTCGCGCCTTTTCTAGCAATGTTTTCCATAATCCAAAAAAAGACAAACAAGAGTGGGGTTGTAAATGTCTGGGGATTATTGACCAGCCCCTGCATAAGATAGGAGAGTGCGGTTACGCTGCCAATAAGCAGGATTGGCCGTTCCTTTGCCAGTTTCCAAAATCGGACGACAGAGGAAACCAACATGCCAAAGTACCCCACAACCCCTAGAAGACCTGTTGTAACAAGAAATTGCAGAAATTCATTATGGGCATCCAGGAACATGACCTTGCCAAGCACGGTTGGCATTTCTGTTCTGTAAGTCTTATTTATAAATGCAGGAAAGCGATTCAGGTCGACGCCAGACAATTTGTCTATCAAAGGAAGCTCCCTCCATTCCCACACCGTACGTTTCCAGATGTATCCACGATTGCTTCCGAAAGAGTCCTCTAACTTTAGTGCGCCTATCCAGTGGAATTTCCCTGCAGTTTCAGGGAGAAAATTTGCTATCCCAGCGGTCAACGCAAAAATGAATAGGGCATACAGCAGTAGCCCAAACCCGATATTCCTTATTCTTATTAAAATTTCTTGGCGCGCTAATAGTGTTTGTTTTGCAGAAGGGGATTCTATTTTTTGGCATAAGAAGTAGAAGAGTGCAAGAAAGATTATTTCCAGTAGGAGCAATTCTGTACAAAATAGAAATTTTTGCACCTTGTTTTCCATAAATTCACTAGAAATTTTTGCACCTTGTTTTCCATAAATTTACTAAAAAGAGGTGCATCTAAACCGAATGAAGCACCTAGTGTGGTGGATATTCTCATTAAAACTGAACTTAGGGTAAACAGCCCTGCAAGTTGACAGAATGCCCTTATTTTTGCAAAAGAAGACATAGAAAAATAGAGTAGTAGCAAGTAAGCACTTGAAATACCCAATATCCAGCTTTCGCTTTTGGTTGCATATGTCCCGCAAAATCCGATGACTAAGAATATGGCATAGATTGACTTGGAAACTTTCGTTTCGCTTAGGTAGAAAAGGCACATCCCAATCGGCATAATTATGCAGTCATAATTAGACGTAAAATTAGCATTTCCTATCGTACTTAAAAAAACGCTATATTGAGTTCGAATCAAATTTGTATACATACCAAGCAAATCAATTCCAAAAAAGTTTAGGACTGACAACCCAAAGACAAGCATATTGGTGAACAAGAATATCCAAATCAAATGTATGGTTGGCTGTAGATATCTGGATATCATAAAATACACAATGATGCACAGGCCCATAAAAAATGCCCCGAGCATGCGCCCATCCTTGGCCCAAAATGCGTTTACTTTATCATCGCTATTAAGAGTAGAAATAACCACTGCAATGAAAAAATAAGAAGCCAAACAGGTCAAGACGACTGCTTTTATACCAGAGGTTCTTGGTTCGAGCGGTTAGCGATGTTGGTTCTACCGTGTTGCGCTGGGTTTTAAAAAGTTTCATGCTTAAATTTAACAGTAGCAGAAAAGTGGCAACCAGGCAAAAAACGAGTGCACTTGTTTGAAAGAAAGAGGTTTTGGCCTGTACAATATCGATATAGTTATTTCTATAATATAGCGGGAATAGCCCGATCATCATAACTGTAAATCCATATGTGATGAATCCCAATAGGATATCCCCTTTGTTCTCATATACGTTTGTTTTCATACTTCACCATATTTCTATCCTGAATTCCTGCATTCTTTTCGCGTATACGAAATTCTAAGTAGCCTTGATACTCTCAATTATATCATCCACCGTATCAAATGGCAATAGAATTTGCTTTTTGGTTAGTGCTTTGGCGAATCGGTATTTTCCATTGTTAAACACAGTGATAATAGTGGACAACTGATTGAACACATGATTCATTGAAGTTGAGTTGTCCCCTAAGAACCAAGACAACTTCCTCATCAGATAGGCTCTGATTACACAGGCAAGAAGCTGGGAGTTTGGCAGTTTGACGAGGCTAAAAGAAAAACCGAGCTACTACTACAGAGCAAGGAAATACAAGGAAATTGAAGGGCAAAAATAGATAGCCCTTGGTCTGCAGTGAAGCAAATAGAGGGAAGCAAGCTGAATTTCTTCGTCTAAGGTTGATTCCCTCTAATCCCAATGAATAAAGCTCTTTGATAATAGATGTATTAAATTGTCGAACGTTTTACTTATTTTGCATAGCTACCTTTAAGGTATATTTAAGAAAGAATAGGTATACAAAACTCACAATACCCTTTTTCAACAAGTCCAATTTGATATCGTTCTAAGACTGGACGATTTTCATCAATTTGACGTTTTTCTTGTGCCAAAATGTCACCAATTGTTTCCCAAAAATGCTTTACATCATCGGCAGTATGTAAGACCTCAAACACAAGATACGCTCCATGTGGCAATTTCCCATGACGAATTGTATTGTCTTGGAAATCAGTTTCAGTAACAAAGCAAACATCATAGCGGCATTTTTCTGGTGGAGTAACCGTAGCGTCATCTTGTGCTATTCCATATATTATTCCAGTTTCATTCCAAAGATTTTGATTGCGTATCCATTGTTTCATGTTCTCCATAAGTTGAAAATTTTGTGCTCCACCGTATGGACCGATTTGGCGCATATAAACAATAGATTGTGCTGTGATATTCTCAATACGAGCTTGCATAAAATACCTTCCTTTCAATTCAACAGGTTTTTCCTGTATTTATTTTTTCTTAACAGGATAATAAAATTCAGTGGTACTATCTTCCGGCAAAATATTCTGTTCTGGGCTTTCTGGACTTTTCCTGAATATCTCAAACGGAGATTTTATAAAATAATATCCCGCTAACTCTGCCCAATCACGTTGTTTAGCATAGATAGATGTTAATTTCGAATATGGTCCTTTCATGATTGACTTTACACATAAGCCAGCTTTGAAATCCCTTGTTCCTGTTACAATTTCTTTAACAGGTATGGCAAATTCAATATCATACTCTGTCGGATTAAATTCAGGGCTATGATACATTGTCATGGGCATACCTGTCATCGTAAGGTTACTCATAGCAATTTTCTCAAAGAGCTTACTGAAAAATCCAACATATCCTTTTGAACATTCTTCTAAGTTCAATACTTTGCGAATATAAAGAATATTCATAGTTGGAACATCAACAAGTTCCACGTCAATACGATTAAGATATGACATTACTGAATTTCCACTTTCCAAACTCTCCATATCATCATAAATTAGTTGTAACGTAGTTGCTAAAGATTTAACATCATCTTGAATATCACTCTTTTTCTTACTCAAAAATGTGTAGAGCGTGCTATCCCTATCATCTTCATCTACATCAATTATGGTCTTGATTTCCTCTAATGAAAAATGCTGTGATTTCAACCGATTGATAAACAGCATTGTTTTTAGCTGTTCTATCGAATAATATCTGTATCCGTTTTCGGGATTTACTTCACTTGGCTTAATCAGTCCTATTTCAGCATAATAGCGAAGTGTTTTTGCTGATACTTCACATATTTTTGAAAACTCTCCTATAGCTAACACGAAGCCACCTCCTTGTATTTTCAATTCAAGTATAAACTTTGCCCCAAGGGTAAAGTCAACGGCTTTTTTGAACTTCTGCCTTTTTTGAATTCCATTTTTGATTCCGTTCTCCAAGGCATATTGTGACTCGCCAAATTGCGAATTACCATCACTATTTTATTTTTATACTTCCATTCCACACTTCATATTATCTAATATTTCATGATAGCGTTTTGTTGCCAATTTACTTGGGCTACCTTTTCTACAAAAGGATAATTTGGCAAGTTTTGGGACAACACGTTCTACGATTACTTGTCCATCTACAGTCTTGCTTTTTAATATTTCGAATGTTTCAAGAAATCTATGGTCGCTTTTTGCCTGAGCATAAAATGACAGAACGTATACGTAATAAAACAAATTATACCCGCCAAGAGGGTATCCCACTTGCATAAACAGTGACCCAATTCCATAGTGGCATGGGCTAATAGGTTTGCGGATATTCCAATGCTGAAGCAGAAAATCTACGGCTTTATCCGACTGCAAGTCATTATTTAGTAAATTTCTATAACGAAATGCATCTAAAACTACAAGCGTAGTGTATAGCGTTGAATATTCTGTTTCCTCGCCCAAAGCTGTATTTATTACACTTCCATCCACCATCGAGTTGCTGTGTTTCCAAAAAATACTGGAATGATTTCTGTATTCTGCTATCAGCAGAGTATCCCATATGACATAAGGTATTGAGGGCTAAAGCAGTTTGGCAAGGATAAATTCCGCCTTTGGGAAAAACCCTAAACCTCCCATCTTTTTGCCAAGTACGGAGAATCAATTCTGCAGTGTCTTTTAAAAGTGGTTCATCTGGAGACATGCCGAGTTCTAGTAGGTATAGAGTACTCCCTGTAAACGGAGAACCTTTCATTAGACGAATATCTTTTGTTGACCAAAGGTCACTTCCATTGTCATATCTGTGCGATATAATTTCTTCAATATCTGATAAATATGGGTTATCTATCTTCAAGTTATTTGCCTCCTGCTCTGTTTAATTTGAACACTCTAAAATCTTTCTTATTATACACAATATCCAAAAAGATGCCAATTTTTTTGTTTAAAAATCAATTTGTAAGGCTCAATAATTCTCTTAGCATACCCATTTCTACTATAATATTCCATTTGAAGAAGGTGATGGGTGGCAATGGCTAAGCGAAAGTTCTTAATTTTTCTATAGTCGTACTTTTATGATTCCAAGACGTAAAATCTATGATAATGTCATTTTCCAGTAACAATTCTTTATGCTTTAACAGTAATACCGTTACAATTTTTGATATTTTTTCCTAATCTAGCAGATCTGTAATTCCATCAAAGTGGTCAGAATCATTATGTGACGGATATTCATCTGCATACCTCCATCGCCACTGATACGTAATTCTATCAAAGTGATCAGAATCATTATGTGACAGTACAAATGTTGCTAATTCATACCCATTTTTTGATTCATATATTCAATTACTCGTTCAGCATGTTCTTCACATCCACAATCATAAACTACTAGCTCACTTTCATTATCAATAATAATAATACAATCTCCAAAATTTTTGCTGCAATTTTCATAGCCTTTTGAACTTAAAACTTTAACGAACATAATTTCTCTATTCTCAGTACTAATCGCACTTCAATAAAACGAATGATTTAAATCGATAAACAATAGTTTTATTTATGAAAAAAGAGAAAATGACCGATTCTCTGGTACAATACGAGAATAATGTTGGTGAATATCTTTGAAACGTCTGAAAACCAAACCTTCTGGCTTGTTTATTAGAAATATAAATAATACCCTCAATTTTGAACAGATTTAACCATTTATGGTCATTAGCAATTGAGTATGTAAGGACTAAAGCGCCAACGTTAGTTCTTTCTTTTTGCCTATTCGATATAAATAACAATTTTCAGAATACCTTTTAGCCTTACATCAACTCCCTGTAACTTGTTACAGCCAATAGTTGCTCAACGAGTATATTAACGTTTGTGTATGGATTCATTTTGCCAATTGAATTGCAAATGTTGCTTCTTCTTGTGAATATTTCTCTGCCAAACTTTCAGCATTTTTTATCGCTTCTTCAACACTGCCATTTTGAATAGCTTCAAAGATGTGATTGGGTAACAAGTCGTTTAAACGAATGATTTTACTGCCTTTACTTTCATAATAGCACAGCATTTCGTCAATTTTCCTTTTATCATAACTTGTAATGCAATCTGATAATACACTAACGCTATAATTTGCTTTGCGTAAGTTGTAACAGGTTGATTTAACACAAGCAACAGCATCTGCTCCTGCTATGTAAAAATCACATATTTCATTTTTGCTAATAAAGTCTGTAAATTCTTCACTGCTTAATGCGTTTCCTTTGTATTTTGTAAAAACATTTTTTGATGCTATTCTTAAGTCTGAGGCTAATTCAGCGCCGCGCGTATTGGGTTTTAAAGTCCTCGTTCCGGCTGACAAATTTTCATGCCTTATATAAACAACATGAATATCATGATTGACTGCCCAATCAATCGCTTTGTTGATATTTTTAATAATATCCTTGTAATTCTTTGTTATGTCATTTTGAATATCTATGATTACTAAGGCTTTTTTCTGCATAGTGTCTCCTCCTGATAGGTAGATTGATTTGGTTGCTTTTTTATTATACCTTATAATTGTTGACAACAGTATGGCAACAATCTATAATGATAATAAAGAAATTTTGGAAGGCGGCTATCAGATGAAAGTTGACAGGCTTGTTAGCATTATTATGATACTCCTTGAAGTATTGGCAAGGGTATTGCCATAAAAGAAATGATTTTCGCCTATTCAAACTATCCCGCACATCAAACCTGCAAATCCAAGAGGAATTTTTTTCACCACGAGATTATCAAAAACCGCAGTTGGATTTTGCTGATATTTTGGCAACTATGCAAACAAAAATCAAAATTCGTATTCATAAATCTGTCATGGACAGGGTACTTGATTTTTGTGTTAATGAAAAAGACGCGCTTAACAAAATAACAACTAGGCTTGCAGAGTTTGTAGGCAAAGCAATTTTATCGGCATATCAATCATAGCGTTGATGTTTTTACATGTTGCTAAATGACAACGTACAAATATGCTATAGGTAAATAGGCTTGAATTCACAATAAGACAGATATGTTTCCACGAAATACAAAAAACGGCAAGGCTAGTTTTAAAACCTGTCTTGCCATTTTATCAATTTTCTAATAAATCCAGTATTTAAGCCATTTCTAGCTGTCTTTCCTTGACGTCAACACAACACTCTCAACATGAACGGTAGATCCAAACATATCAATCGGTTGGATACGCTCTACAAGAAACCCTCGTTCACACAAATACTTTAAATCGCGTGCAAGGGTTGCGGAATCACAGCTGACATAGATCAGTTTCTCCGGTTTTATTGTGGCGATTGCATCTAGCAGTGACTGCTCACAGCCTTTTCGCGGAGGGTCAACAACAATTACATCTACATGTGTTTTTTTCGCAGGGTCAACGACATTTGCATCGTATTCCGGCAATATTTCTTCTGCCTTGCCAACAAAAAAATCTACATTTTCGATGCCGTTAATTTTAGCATTATGCTTTGCATCAGCAATGGCTTGGGGCACAAGTTCCACACCATATACCTGTTTTGCTTTTTGTGCCAGAAACAATGAGATGGTACCAATTCCACAGTATAAGTCCCACACCGTTTCTTTACCGGTCAATCCGGCATATTCTAAAACAGTCTGATATAGTTTGCTGGTCTGAATAGGATTTATCTGATAAAATGACAAGGGTGAAATTTGAAATTTGATACCAGCGATATAGTCCGTTATATAATCTTGCCCCCATAGGTTCCTGATTTCATTGCCCAAAATCACATTGGTATTCTTTGTATTTATATTAAGGGTGATGCTTGTCATACCATCAAGTTTACATAATTTTTCGATCAGGTGTTCACTATGTTTTAGGCTCGTCCCATTGATCACAAGGCATACCATAATTTCTTTGGTCGTAAATCCAAATCGAACTAAGACATGGCGGATGAGCCCGGTACCCGTTTTTTCATCGTATGCGGCAATGCCCCATTTTTTCATAAAAGATAGCACGATATCCAGTATTTGTTCATTTACGGCAACACCTAGATAACATTTATGGTTGGCAATAATGATATGGGTCCGGCTTGCGTAGAACCCAGCTACAGTGTTTCCGTCTTTGTCTCGTCCAATTGGAAACTGTGCCTTATTTCGGTAAAAAAAAGGCTTCTCCATGCCGATGATTGGATAAAGAGCCTCGTTTTGTAGATGTAGCCCACCAATTCGCTGTAGGTTGTTTTTTACCTTATTCTGTTTGAAATCTAGCTGCTTTTCATAAGCAAGCGCTTGCAATTGGCAGCCACCGCATTGTCGGTGAAATGAGCATAATGGTTCAATGCGATCAGGAGAAGGCTCCAATATATCAAGCAATCTGGCATATCCGTAATGCTTTTTCATACGCATGATTTTTATAAGAACCTTGTCTCCAATGATGGCGTCTTTCACAAATAAGGGGCGACCATCTACTTTGCCGATACCGGATCCATCTACCCCCATATCTTCAATGACTAGTTCTAGTATCGTATCTTTTAAAAGAGCTGTATGTCCATGGACGAGTTCCAATGCAGTATCTTTTGAAAGAGCGGTATGTTCATGGACGAGCTCCAATGCGGTAGCTAGCTCACGCGATCCGTTATTTTCATATCCAGTATTTTCATATCCAGTATTTTCTATATGACAGTTGGAGCTTCCCTGATTAAATGTTGTCGCCATAGTCTCTTTACTTTCCATAATCCTCCGTTGTTTTGCGAATATTCGATTCAAACAGACGGTTGTAGCCAAGCCAATCCGTACTGCCGTATGGTGCTGCGGCAAAGGCCTCTTTCATGGTCTGTAGCTTTGCATCGGTATTGTCGGCAAAACTAAGCGCAACGGCCTCGGCCAAAGCAGGCTTTTTAGGCGATCCAAACGCTAGCTCGCCATGATGGGATAAAATGCAATGCTTTAGCTCTGTCGCAAGCTTTGATGGGAATTTGGGAATTTGGCGAATCCGCTCCCCCACTAGCTCTACACCAATCATGATATGCCCAAGCAGCTGCCCCTCATCGGTGTAGTCGTTTGCTGGAAATGCGGACAATTCGTAAAGCTTGCCGATATCGTGAAAAAGTGCGGAGGCAATCAATAAATCTTTATGAAGCATCGGATATGCCTGTGTATAAAATTTACATAATTTCACTACATTCAAGGTATGCTCTAGTAACCCCCCAACGAACCCATGGTGGACAACTTTCGCGGCACTGTGAAATTGAAACTGTTTGATAAATTCGGCATCCTCAACAAAAAAGCTATTTGCAAGCTGTTTTAGAAAAGGGTTTTCCATTTTGTCAATGAAATCCACAAGTTCCTGATACATTACATCAATCTCTTTTTCACTGACCGGAAGATAATCTTTTGGATCGTATTCTTCTTCCCTTGCCTTGCGCACCCGCTTTACATTCAGTTGGAGGGCACCTTGAAAGCTCGTAACGTCGCCAACAACGTCTATGTAGTCTAATACATCAAAATCATCAATTCCCTGTGAATTGGGCTCCCATATCTTTGTATCTAAAGTGCCGGTTTTGTCCTGTAAAATTAAATTTACATAGGATTTCCCATTTTTTGTTAAAGCAGTCTGCTTATGCTTGCATAAGTAAATACCTCCAACTTTTTCACCTTCTCGCAAGGTCGCTATATATTTCATATTATTTGATACCTCCAATTTTTTCACCCTCTTGCAAGGTGACTATATAGCTCGTATGAGTAGGGACAAAATGCTGTTCCTATCATCCGATTCATGGTATGAAAAAAATGTGCCTTTTTACCCCAATTTGCGTTGCAACTTCTGATAAACAATATAATTTGATTAAGGTAAAACACCGATCGTTGCAGGAGGGCATTCAAATTCTGTATAACTATCTGCATTTTGGCGTAGTACAGTTAATGTCACTGTCTGTCCGGGTTCCATCGAAAGCAGTTTTTGTGTATACTGGTCTGCGCTATGCACTTCTTCTCCATTTACTTTTATAATAACATCTGCAACTTGAAGGCCTACTGCCATAGCAGGCGATTCTAAGTGAACAAAAGAGATGTAAATGCCTTTTGGAATATCATACTCCTTTTCAATGGCATCGGTAACTGTGTTGACTTGTAGCCCAAGATAAGGAATGTCCTTATTGTTTGAGAGATATTCAATGATTTGTTTTAGTTCGGATATGGACAGGGCGGTAAGTGTATTTTGACCACCTGCATTTGCGTAATCCTGCATGACAAGTCCAACGATTTCACCATCTAAATTGATAAGGACGCCATTCCCCTCTTGGTTGCCTGTGATATCCGTTGTAAAACTGGTATAGTTGCTGTCTTTGGTAGAAATTGTATTTCCCGAAGAAGTAATAGTGCCACATAAAATGGAATAATTAGAACCTTGGGGACTCCCAATTGCAATGACAACTGTCCCTTGTGAAACTGTTAAAGAATTGCCTAGTTGCGCTACTTCGATTTTTTCAAACGTTTCTTCTGAAATACTGGCAAGGTTCACGCTTATGATGGCGATCCCGGTGTTTCCGTCATATTTTTTCATGGTGGCAGGTACAGTATCTCCGTTGATAAATGTAATATGGATTAACTCTGCATCGGTGATTACTTTTTTTTCGGTTAATATCAAGAGCTCCTGTCCATTGTTATAGATAATAATGCCGGAGGATTGATTTTCTAAAGGAGAATTAAACAAATCCAAGCTAGTTGTTACACTGGTCACCGTGACGACCGATTTGTTCGCCTTTTTGCCGACTGCATATAACTTGTTTTGCAGGGCTTGGTAATCCACCACTTCTAGCTCTTTCATTTCTGTTATGTAGATAGGTTGGTTTTCGATAGCATCGTCTTGTGTGTCTGCTGGTTCTACCGGCTCGGGCGGCGTTTCTGGCTCCTCGGGCTCTTCATCTTTTGGAATACTTATCGTGGGGTCTGCTTCTGGATAGAGCCATGCTTGCATGGCGGGCTGTAGCAGAACGAATATAAAACATGAAATAAGTCCAAAAATAACCGCAAAAACAATAGTCGATACTCCACGGAGCATTAACCGCCGTTTGTTAATAGGCTTGTCCTTGATTTTTTCTTTGATAAAAGCGAATTCCTGTTCTTCTGGATGCCCTTTCTGCTCTTCTTTACCCATAGCAAATCCTCCTATCAGCTATTATACGTTTTTCCTTCCCTAGTTGCAACATTTTTATTTTTAGGGTAAAATGAAAATAACAACAAGAAAGAATACTTCCTATATGGACGAGAACTATTTATGGAATGAAAAATAACAACAAGAAAGAGTGCATCCTATTTATTATATGGACGAGAGCTATCTGTGGATAGAAGCTATATGCTGCGTCATCGATCTTTTGGTAAAAAATAAAAGGGAATGAAGGTTAAATAAAAATAAAATGAACGAAAAATCTTTAAAAACACTAGAATATACAAAAATAATAGCTATGCTGGTAGAACAGGCCACTTCACAAGCAGGGAAAGAGCTGTGTGAGAATTTGCTGCCTTCTACGAACCTGTTGGAAATTGAGGTGGCACAAAGACAGACAGCCGATGCGCTGACAAGGATCTTTCAAAAAGGGAACATTTCTTTTTCCGGTTGCCATAATGTAGGGGCATCACTAAAACGTTTAGAAATTGGCGGAATTTTAAGTATTGGAGAATTGCTGCGCATTTGTTCCCTGCTAGAGGTTGCAAAACGAGCTAAGGCCTATTCACGCAGTATGAGAGAGATAGATGGGAAGGAATCTTCGAGTTCCAAGGATTCCAAAACATCCCCGGATTCTTCAAATTCTGTGGATTCCGAAACTTCCTTGCATTCCAAAACATTTGCGGACTCCCTAGATGGGTTTTTTGGCCAAATTGAACCACTTGCTCCACTGCAAGGAGAGATTCGGCGGTGTATCTTGTCCGAGGACGAAATTGCAGATGATGCAAGTGCCAATTTGAAAAATATCCGTCGGTTGATCCGTGGCATCCATGAAAAGATCCATGCTCAGATGAATACCATGCTAAACAATACGGGTATGCGATCCCATTTGCAGGATGCTGTTATTACAATGCGCAATGACCGCTATTGCCTGCCGGTAAAAGCGGAATCAAAAAGCCAGGTACCCGGCATGATTCATGACCGGTCCGCAACCGGAGCAACCCTTTTTATTGAACCGTTGGTCGTTGTGAATCTTAACAACGACTTAAAAGAAATGTTTCGAAAAGAGCAGGATGAGATTCAGGCTATTTTATCAAATTTAAGTAATTTAACGAGCGAATATGTAACGGTAATTTCGGAAAATTTTAAAATATTGACACAGCTTGATTTTATTTTTGCAAAGGCTTCCCTTGCGAAGCTATATAATGGGACGGCACCGCTGTTTAATACAAATGGGCGGGTGCAGATACGAGGTGGACGCCATCCTTTGTTAGACAAGAAGAAAGTGGTGCCGATCGATCTTCCTCTTGGGAAAGAATTTCATTTGCTGATTGTGACCGGGCCAAATACCGGTGGAAAAACGGTGTCTTTAAAAACAGTGGGGCTGTTTACGCTGATGGGGCAGGCGGGGCTTCATATTCCGGCAAAGGATCGATCAGAGCTTGCCGTGTTTGAAGAGGTATATGCAGATATTGGCGATGAGCAGAGCATTGAGCAAAATCTAAGTACATTTTCTTCCCATATGACAAACATTGTTTCTATTTTGAAACGAGTCGATGAACATTCATTGGTTTTGTTTGATGAGCTTTGCGCTGGGACGGATCCTACAGAGGGTGCGGCTCTTGCCATTTCTATTTTGGCCAAATTGCATAGCAGGGGGATTCGGACAATGGCAACGACACACTATAGTGAGATTAAGGTGTATGCATTGGGGACACAGGGCGTAGAAAATGCCTGCTGTGAATTTTCTGTTGAAAATCTAAGCCCTACTTACCGCCTTTTAATTGGGATTCCCGGGAAAAGCAATGCTTTTGCGATTTCAGGGAAATTAGGCTTGCCACCCGAGATTATTGATGATGCAAAAAGCCGTATGGACGAGAAAGATGAAAGCTTTGAGGATATCATTGCCAATTTGGAATCAAGTCGAAGATCCATCGAAAATGAAAAACTTCAAATTGCACAATACAAAGAAGAGGCCAAACGCCTCAAAGAAAAACTAGAGGGTAAGCAGGAACAATTCGATCAGCGACGTGATAAAATACTAAGGCAAGCGAACGAGGAGGCCCTTAAAATTTTAAGGGAAGCAAAAGAAGTAGCGGATGAAACAATTAAAAATTTTAACAAGTTTGGAAAAGGGGGTATATCTGCAAAGGAAATGGAACAAGAGCGTACGAAGCTACGTGGTAAAATGGGCGATATGGAAAAAAATGTCTCTCTAAAAAAAGACGGCGGCAGCAACCATAAAGCACCCCAAAATCTTAGAGTTGGAGATAGTGTCAAGGTACTAAGCATGAATCTAAATGGAACAGTCCACACCTTGCCGAATGAAAAAGGGAATTTATATGTGCAGATGGGAATCTTTCGGTCGCAGGTAAATATGAAAGATTTGGCTTTAATGGAAGAATCCGGCACAACAGCAAACAAACCAAAACCCACCAGAACCGAAAGCAGTAAACTTAGAATGGGAAAATCTGCCAACATTTCTGCGGAAATCAAATTAATTGGCAGAACAACAGACGAGGCCATTGCCCTGTTGGATAAATATTTAGACGATGCATATCTGGCACACCTGCCATCTGTGCGTATCGTGCATGGAAAAGGTACCGGTGCCCTAAGAAAGGCAGTGCATACACATTTAAAACGCTTAAAATATGTGAAATCGTATCGTCTTGGCGAGTTTGGCGAGGGTGATGCAGGCGTGACAATAGCAGAATTTCATTAAGAGAATTAGAAAGTGCTATGAAAAGGTGTAGGTATCGTTCAACGAAATCTAGAAAGCGATGATGAAAGTGTGCATAGATACTTTAACCCAAGTTACGATGAAGAGGGAAGTATGAGGAGAGAAATATGGTAGCAAAACAAAAAATACTGATTGTAGATGATGATGTGAATATTGCAGAACTTATTTCGCTTTATCTTACAAAAGAATGTTATGAAACAAAGATGGCCAATGATGGAGAAGAGGCTCTTTCCATGTTTGAACGTGATGAGCCGAATCTGATCTTGTTGGATCTGATGCTGCCTGGAATAGATGGATATCAGGTATGTAGGGAGATTCGCACAAAATCGAATGTCCCTATTATCATGCTGTCCGCAAAAGGTGAAATTTTTGACAAAGTATTGGGGCTTGAACTTGGAGCAGACGACTATATTATGAAACCATTCGATTCTAAGGAATTAGTGGCAAGAGTAAAAGCAGTGTTGCGGCGATATCAGCCGGTTAAGGTGGAACCGGAAAATCCAAACATACGTTGCGTGGAATATCAGGATCTTGTAATAAATCAAACGAATTATTCGGTTATGTATTATGGGGAGCCTGTGGATATGCCGCCAAAGGAACTGGAACTTTTGTATTTTTTGGCCGCATCCCCGAACCAAGTTTTTACAAGGGAACAGCTGTTAGATCATATTTGGGGATATGAATATATCGGTGATACAAGGACGGTCGATGTCCACGTAAAGCGTTTGCGGGAAAAACTAAAAGACCATGATGAATGGAAAATTTCAACGGTATGGGGCATTGGATATAAATTCGAAGTGAAACGGTGAAATCTAAAAAGCTAAGGTACAACGGTGAAATCTAAAAAGCTAAGGTACAACGGTGAAATCCGAACTTGGATCTAAATGTAGAGGTGAAATGGTGAAACGGACACTTTATTTTAAATTTTTAGCGGGCTATGTGGTATTTGGAATTTTGGGGTTTCTTGCCGTTGCTACGTTTACCACGCGTGCTACAGCAGACTATATAAAAGAAAGCACAACAGGCCAGTTGTATAAAGAGGCCAATATGATTGCCTCTACCTATGCACAAAATTACTATAAAAATGCATTGACCGTGAAAGAGGTACAAAATCATTTGCGGGCGATTGATACGTATTTAGATGCGTCAATCTGGATTGTCAATACAAGTGGCAAGATTCTTATCAATTCAAGGGAAGATACCGATATCAATAATCTAAGGGAGATAGATGGATTTGATATGTCGTCGTTTGGCAATAAATATTATCAGGTTGGAGATTTTTTTAAGAGTTGCAGCGAAGAATGCCTGACCGTGTATTCGCCCATTACGATTAATTATCGTAAAAGGGGATACGTACTCATACATAAGGCCACAAGGCAGCTTGCCGGGTCATCGAATGCATTTATCAATATCTCGTATGTAACCCTTGCAATTGTGTTCTTATGTGCATTGATTGTGCTTATCATATTTACCTATACCGTTTATGTTCCAATACGAAAAATAACAAAAGCAGCCGATGCCTATGCCGCCGGAAATTTTGACTGGAAATTAGAAAATTTTGCCAATGATGAAATCGGTTATTTGGCCGCTTCGTTACATTATATGGCAACAGAACTAAATACGTTAGAGGACGATCAAAGGAAATTTATTGCCAACATATCCCATGATTTTCGTTCCCCTTTAACTTCGATTAAAGGCTATGTGGAGGCGATTATGGATGGTACGATTCCGATAGAGGCGCAGGATAAATATCTTGGCATTATCGTTTTTGAGACGGAGCGTTTAAATAAGTTAAGCGCAAGTATGCTGGAGCTTAATAAATATGGCGTGCGTGGAAGCATGCTTGATGTCAGCAACTTTGATATAAATCATACAATTAAAACGACTGTCCGTTCATTTGAGGGGACCTGTAAAGAAAAACGGATTTCATTTGAGCTGATCCTTACCGGGCAGACTCTGTTTATTTCAGCAGACGTAATGAAAATCCAACAGGTGCTTTATAACTTAATTGATAATGCAATCAGGTTTAGCCACCCCGATTCTATGATAACGATTGAAACGACGGAAAAAAATGAAAAAGTATTCATTTCCGTAAAAGATACCGGTGTTGGAATCCCAAAAGAAAGTTTAAAGAAGATATGGGAACGCTTTTATAAAACAGATGTTTCTCGAGGGAAAGACAAGAAAGGAACAGGCCTTGGACTGTCAATCGTGAAAGATATCATACAAGTCCATAATGAAAACATCAATGTCATCAGTACCGAAGGTGTGGGGACGGAATTTATTTTTACATTGCCGATTGCAAAACGAAGTGAAAATTAAAGTATCAATATCTTATATTTGTGCATACATTGATACAACAATACGTTTTGTGAACTGTACGAAAACAGGGTATTAAGATAGAATCCCTTCGTACAGATGGGAGTCCTATGGCATATAATCGCATGAATGCAGTTGCCTATGCGCACAGATGGGCATTTGCCAGAAATCCAATGTACATGAACTTTACTGGAATAGGCGGAGATTGCACAAACTTCATTTCCCAATGCATTTTAGCAGGGGGAGCACCGATGAATTATGAAAAAACATTTGGGTGGTATTATAATTCATCCAAGGATCGTGCCCCTGCATGGACTGGCGCAAGATATCTTTATAATTTTCTAACAAAAAGCAAGGAAATAGGGCCTTCGGCAAAGGAAATAGCATTAGAAGAACTGGAAATAGGCGATATTGTGCAAATAACATTTGATGGAATTGTGTTCACCCACTCATTGCTTGTAGTTGAAGTACCCGCGAAACCAACCCTTGACACTATTTTGATTGCAACCCACACAAACGACAGCGATCATCGTGCACTGTCCACCTATCATGTAGTGCGTTTTCGCTATTTGAAAGTGAATCTACTGTAAATAGAAAACAGTAGTGATATGCTACCGCAAAAAGATAGCGAAGCAAGTGGAGCAAAAATATTATGCCAACGAAAAGGCATGGTATTTTTGCTTTTCCTATACACAGGTGGCTAGCACGAAGTCATTTTTTGTTCGATCGGATAAAAAATGTTTCCAAAAATCTACAGTTTTGGAAATAAAAGTGTAGATTTTTGTCTACACTTATGTTATGATATTAAGTATAGTAGGCTGAAAGTGGGTAGATACATGAAGATGGACTTGCTGTTAAAACAAGCGTTAGAGGTTTTTCCGAACTTTCTTATCGTTGACGATTGTAGTAAAGTCGCATATTTAAATGAACATTTTGCGGCACTGCTCGGGATTACACTTGATCGTGCAATTGGAAAACCGGTAACGCAAGTCGTTCCGAATGCAAGACTTGATATTGTTGTAAAAACAGGAGAGGCAGAGATTGGTTCCTCCATTATTTTGTTTGACCATGTGAAAAATGATTATATCACGGCAATCTGTAATCGGTTGCCGATCAAACAGAACGAAATAACGATTGGTGCAGTGGGAATTGTTTTTCCGAATGAGCTTGAATGGGAAAAAACAGGAAAGGATTTACAGGACATATTCCCTCTAGAACGGTTTGGAACGAGATCATTTGGGTCGGAACGATTTGGATTGCGACCATTTGGAGCAGAACAATTTGGAACGAGGTCGTTTGAACCGCAACGATTTGGATTGCGACCATTTGGAGCAGAACAATTTGGAACGAGGTCGTTTGAACCGCAACAATTTGGAACGAGGTCATTTGAATCGGAACAATGTGGATTGCAGGCATTTGGAGCAGAACGATTTGAATCGGAAACATTATCCTGCCAACGCATGGAAATGGAGAAAAAAGCAATCATAAAAGCACTGGAAAAAGCCAACTATAATAAGACGAAAGCAGCGCATTTTTTGAATATTGACCGTTCGGCACTATACAAAAAAATGAAACGTTATAATCTGTCACAGCATGAGCATGCGATGGATGAAAGTGAGCATGTAGGGAAGAAAAGCGAAAATATAGAAAACGAAAGCGAGAATGCAGGAAAGAAAAGTGAAAATATAGAAAACGAAAGCGACCATGCAGGGAAGAAAAACGAAAACGTAGAAAACGGAAGCGAGAATGCAGGGAAGAAAAGTGAAAATATAGAAAACGAAAGCGACCATCAGGGAAGAAGAGAACAATTTAAAAGAAAGAGAGGCGAGGCATATTGAAATTTAACTTTAGAGGGCTATTGAAAGAAAAAGTGTTTGAATCCGTTCTATCTGTTTTGCCAATTACAGCGATTGTACTGATTTTAAGTATCACCATAGCCCCACTATCTCCAGGAGCTTTGATATTATTTCTATTTGGAGCATTGATGCTTGTTTTGGGAATGGGATTTTTTACACTGGGGGCAGATTTGGCGATGATTCCGATGGGCGATGGGATCGGTGCACAGATGAGCAAAGCTAAGAAAATATATATTCCGCTCATTGCGTGTTTTGTTTTAGGTGTGGTAATAACGCTTGCAGAACCTGACTTACAGGTTTTAGCAGAACAAGTACCGGCAATTCCGAACATGGTATTAATTCTTACCGTAGCGTGCGGGGTAGGTATCTTTCTTTTAATAGCAGAACTTCGTATGCTATTTAAAATTCCATTATCTTATACACTGTTTTTTTTCTATACGATTATTTTTGCGCTTCTTATTTTCACACAGGATACGTTTATTCCGGTTTCCTTTGACTCCGGTGGTGTTACAACGGGGCCAATTACCGTTCCGTTTATTATGGCAATGGGTATCGGACTTGCATCAGTGCGAAGTGATAAGAACTCTGCAAATGACAGTTTTGGATTGGTTGCGCTTTGCAGTATTGGGCCGATTCTTTCTGTCTTGATATTGGGCATCGTATATGAGCCGGATAATGCAGTCTATACACCGGTTAAGCTTGAAGAACTGGCATCTACGAAAGAGGCTGCACAACAATTTGCAATTGCGCTGCCTATCTATATAAAAGAAGTGGCAGTGGCATTGGTGCCGATTGCGATTCTCTTCTTATTGTTCCAGCTAATATTTAAACGATTTCACCACCATCAAATCGGTCGTATTATTGCCGGCCTTATCTATACGTATATTGGGCTTGTATTATTTTTAACAGGCGTAAATGTAGGGTTTATGCCAGCCGGTGAGTTTATTGGTGCAACCATCGCAAGCGGTGCCGCAAAATGGCTACTGATTCCAATTGGTATGCTGATTGGCTATTTTATTGTTAAGGCGGAACCGGCCGTTCAAGTTTTAACCAAGCAAGTTGAAGAAGTTTCCAATGGATCTATTACGGAAAAATCAATCAGCCACAGCCTATCGATTGGTGTTGCCGTATCGGTTGGAATTGCGATGTTGCGTATCTTGACCGGACTTTCTATTTTGTGGTTTTTAATACCCGGCTATGCAATTTCTCTGGTTATGACGTTTTTCGTTCCACAGATGTTTACCGGAATCGCATTTGACTCTGGCGGTGTTGCGAGTGGGCCGATGACGGCTACGTTCTTGTTGCCTTTAGCAATGGGGGCATGCCAGGCAGTAGGGGGAAACATATTAACAGATGCATTCGGCATCGTGGCAATGGTAGCAATGACGCCATTGTTGACAATTCAGATGTTAGGACTTTTTAGCAATATTAGGAAACGGATCGAAAAGGAACGAGGACAAGTTTCACTTGGTGAAATTGAAGATAATATTATATACTTCGACGAGGCATAAGGAGAGGGGGTTTGGGCAATGGCAGAAAGACAAGAAGGTACAAAGCTGATTATATCGATCGTAGAACGCGGACAGGGAAAAAACCTCACCAAGATATATTCGCAAAATAATGTATCTTTCCATTATAAAAGTTATGGAATAGGAACGGCGTCTTCGGAATTGCTGGATGTCATCGGTTTTGGAAGTACGGAACGAGATATTTTATTTAGTGTTGCCACTACAGCCAATGCAAATATGCTGATGAATAAATTAAACAATGAACTAGATAGTAGCATTGACGCAAAAGGAATTGCAGTTGATCTATCGATTACGGCAATGAATGCAATGGTTGCAGCTGTATTAATGCGGCAGGGGCAGGTGGAACAGCAGAATGGAGGAATCAAAATGGAACAGGAAGGAAATAACAGCCTTATCGTTGTGATCATAAACAGAGGATGTACGGATGATGTGATGAATACTGCCCGTGCTGCAGGGGCAAGAGGCGGTACGATCATACGTGCAAGAGGCACGGGGGCTGAACATATCGAGGCATTTTATGGCATTACCTTTCAAGCGGAAAAAGAAATTGTATTTATTGTCGCCTCAGGGGAAAAAAGGAATGCTATCATGGAAACGGTAAATAAAAAACATGGTTTAAATACGGAAGCGGCAGCCATGCTTTTCTCCCTTGGAATTGACCAGATTCAGCGTCTCGGATAAAGGCTATGGATTGAAGATACGCAAGGAAGGTACCAAATATCCATCGCTCATCTTATCAAACGTTTGTATGGATTGGATGCGCAAGGAAGGTACGGCTGAACCGTTACGTGGAGGTTAAATATGGATACAAGGGTTGCTATCATAGGGATTATTGTGCAAGAGGAAGCATCGGTAGAAAGGCTGAACCAGATATTGCATGATTATGCCAAATATATTATCGGACGTATGGGGTTGCCCTATCGTGAGAAAGCGGTGAGTATCATTAGTATCGCAGTGGACGCGCCACAGGATACAATTAGTGCTTTGGCCGGAAAACTAGGGAAACTATCCGGCGTAAGCAGTAAAGCGGTCTATGCTCCGATAGGCAAGTGATTCTAATCTAAATAAGAAAGCCCCTCGCAAGATGCAAGTGACTGGATGGGTGGCAGACGATCCGCTCAAGCAGGAGAAGCCCTCCTTGCAAGATGTAAGCGACTAGATGGGCGGCAGACGATCTGCCCAAGCAGGAGGAGGGCTCCCGCACAAGATGTAAGCGACTGGATGGGCGGCAGACGATCTGCCCAAGCAGGCGAAGGGTTTCTTCGCAAATGTATGCGACACGAAAGATAAACAGGAATGGAGGAAATATAGCATGGGATTAAACAGTACGCCACAATCTGATAGGATACATATCGGATTTTTTGGGAATAGAAATGCGGGGAAATCAAGCGTTGTAAATGCAGTAACAGGTCAGGATTTATCCGTAGTTTCAAAGGTGAGTGGAACCACAACAGATCCGGTATTAAAATCCATGGAATTGTTGCCGATGGGGCCAGTGGTTGTGATTGATACACCCGGTTTTGATGATGAAGGTGAACTTGGAGCACTTCGCGTGAAAAAAACGCATAAGATTCTAAATAAAATAGATGTTGCTGTCTTGGTTGTGGATGCTTTAGTCGGGAAAAATAAGACGGATGAACAGTTGATTTCTATCTTTAAAGAGAAAGAGATCAATTACATTCTTGCATACAATAAATCGGATTTGCTGGTGAAGCAAGAGCGGCGATTAGACGATGGATTACAGGTAGAGCAAGAGCAGCGGTCGGACGATGGATTGCAGGCAAGGCAAGCGCAGCAATTGGACAATGAACTATACATAAGTGCAAAAACAGGCTACCAAATAGAAGAGTTGAAAGAAAAGATAGCGACATTAAGTGTGACAGATGATCTAACACATAAGATCATAGGGGATTTGATTTCACCTTTGGATTTTGTCGTATTGGTTATTCCCGTTGATTCTGCCGCACCAAAAGGTCGGCTGATCCTACCGCAGCAACAGACGATCCGCGATGTCCTAGAGTCAAATGCAACTGCGATTGTTGTACAGACAACACAGCTTAGCGATACTCTAGCACAACTTGGCAAAAAGCCAAAGCTTGTCGTTACAGACAGCCAGGCATTTGAAAAAGTCAATGCCGATACACCAAACGATATTTTACTAACTTCCTTCTCCATCCTTTTTGCCAGATATAAGGGCGATTTAGAATTGACAGTGAAGGGGGTAACGGCGCTTCATACTTTAAAAGATGGGGACACGGTATTAATTTGCGAAGGTTGTACACACCATCGTCAATGTGACGATATTGGAACCGTAAAACTGCCTAGATGGATTAAAAAATTTACAAATAAAAATTTGAATTTTGAATTTACATCCGGAACGGGATTTCCGGAAGATTTAACGGAGTATCAATTGATCATCCACTGTGGTGCCTGTATGCTCAATGAGCGGGAAGTGAAATATCGCATGAAATGTGCGAAAGGGCAGAATGTACCAATTACAAATTATGGCATTGCCATTGCATATATGCATGGAATTCTAGAACGGAGCGTGGAGGTATTTCCGGATATATTAGCGCAGGTTAGAAAATGAGGCTGATGTAGAGGCGAGGAAGTACGGTTGGATCGCAACAAAGTGGGGGAGGATACGGCACACCTTTTGAATCGGTGCACTTGGTAAAGTAAAGACTTTGTGGCACAAGTGCACTTCGCCAATATTTTACAGGCTTTTATCAATCAGGAACTTCAGCATTCATTATTATAGAAAGCCTATTTTACAGAAAAAATTTCACAGGCTCTTCCTTGTGCTTGGTCTTAAAGATCCAGCATTAGCATAACATGAGTGTTTCGCCGCTATCAATTAGGTCAAAACATATTTGTAGGTTCCTCGGAATTGCAGAATTGAATTTATCGAATCCAAATATCACAGCGCGCTCTTGTAGTGACTGGGATACGTTATCATATCCTGCGTCGCTCAATATATGGGCTGTTTCTTCTTCATCAAACGAGACGGCAGGATAGGTACGCAAATTGGCATCCGTGTTCATCGGGCACCCGTACTGACACTTCATACAACGAACAATTGAATGATGAGCAGAATTAGGCACAGGTGGAAAAGCTCCCGGCACTGTACTCATACCAGAGTAGCATTTGTCCGTGTTAATGAGAAACCGGTCACGTGTAATTGCGCCTGTTTTACAATTAGTAATACACGCACCGCAGGTTTCGCAATTTAGTGCGACAGGCGTGATATCATGCCAAACTTCACAGTCCGGCAAAACGTCGGAATAGTAGGTGGCATATCCAAAATAGCTGCCGAGCCCTTTAATATATGTAATATTGTTGCGACCATATACGGCAAGCCCACATTTAGCCCCGAGCAGTTTTTGCGGGAAACCCGGCATCATCGGAACCTCAGCGGAGTGATAGCCTAGTTTAGGCAGAACAGCATCAACATAAGCCGTCATCTCGGAAGTATCATACATTTTCACAAATGCTGAGAACACTTTGTACTCCCTGCCGTTTAGGTGAAACACAGCTTCGGCATAGCTGTAATGTGGTACGGCCGCTACGATGATTGACTTCGCTTTGAAGGGTAACTTTGGTACGTCAAACGTATACATTCCAGTTATCTTTTGTTGAAATTCGTTCAATCCGGTATCATGCTTGAATTCTTCAACGCTATGGCGCAAATCCTCAAGACGCTCTACAGGGACGACACGCAGGATTTTTTCGTCACGCGTGGCGATTTCGGTAAATGTTGTCATAGTACATTCTCCTTAAAGATAATTTGCATATTAAAGTGTATATACACTATATGCTGATAACAAGATCGATTGCAAATAATAATATAACTACTCAAACTCAGACAAACGTGCCAATGTATTAGCCAGCAGAGCCAAACTTTCCACACCGATGGCATCTTCTAAATTGCTCTGAGCGTTTTCCCAAAACGGACGTGCGGTATCATAACAGCTGGCTCCTTTTTCAGATAAGGTTATCTGCCGGCTCCGCCCCTTAGAGGCATTGTCACAAATTAGCCCCTTCTTTTCCAATATTTTCAAATTGCGCACAAGCGTTGTCCGCTCTAAGGACAATGCGGCGGCGATTTCGCTGACGCTGACAGATTCTGAACAACCAAGCTGGCTAAGAATAGAAAACTGGCTGACGGTTAATCCGCTAGGTGCAAGATTCTTATTATACATATCTGTGATCATCTGCCCAGTACGCCGAACATTTAGGCAGTGGCAAGGATATGTTTTGTTATGCGGCTTCTCTTTCATAAAACCCCCATATAGTGTATATACACTATATTACTCCTATTTTTCTTTTCTGTCAACATCAAATTGAGAAAGCAACCGTAGTCCTTAACCTCAACAATAAGCGCACCTTTCACAGTGAGCTTACTTGCTTGTGATGGCATTGCCTTTTTCCAGTAAGGTTATCCTTTACATAGATTGCTTTCCCCTTAAGCTGATAGCCTTGCAGCGTGCTGTCATTAAATGCAGTGACAGCTATATTGCTGTTTTTTCGAGATTGAGCAAGGTATTGTTCATAAAAACATCAAACAAAACTAGATTTCCATTCTGTATATTGGTGAAAAAACCTGGTATTGCGTTCGGTTCTTCTGCATAGGTTGAAAGCACCCATGTCTTTGCTTCCTCTTAATAGCTTCGTTATTTCATTGTTCAGTTTGCTCATTTTATACACCTTTCATTTTTGTTCCGTCTATCGAACATTGACCTTCCGATGGTATTTTGAACAAATAATTTTATACTTATTTTGTCAAAAGTGTTGACAATGGAAAAACAATAAGATATAATAATGATATCAAAATAATATCATATAAATTCAAAAGGAGGATTTACAATGAACGATAACAAAAATGGTGAAGATAGGAATATGGCGGCAGTGGAGAAAATGGCTCCTGCAACTGGGGGGATGGGAATTTTACTGTTAAACATCGTACTTATGGCAGGGACAATCGGAGCTTGTGTGTGGGGGATTGTCCATGAGAATGGTGTGCTTGCTGTTGTGGGGGGGCTATATGTTTTCATCGTGGGACCGATTTTGTTTTGCGGATTAAAAACACTAAAGCCGAAAGAGGCGTTGGTGCTTACGCTGTTTGGAAAATATTATGGAACGCTTAAGGGAGAGGGCTACTTCTTTGTAAACCCATTTGTGACCGCATTTAACTCAACGGCCGCAAATGCTGAAGCCGTTGCGGCTTCCGTAGCAGAGAAAGCGACGACAAGCACGAGTACGGGAACAATTGGATCAAGTGCCCAAGTAGGTGGCAAGAAAATATCATTGAAGACAATGACGCTCAACAACAATAGGCAAAAAATCAATGACCAGATGGGAAACCCGATTATTATTGGAATTGTCGTAATATGGCGTGTGGTGAATACGGCCAAAGCGGTTTTTAACGTAGACAACTACCAAGAATTTTTATCCATACAATGTGATTCGGCACTTCGCAATATCGTAAGATTGTACCCTTACGACAAGCAGGACGGCAACAATGAGAGTTCATTGCGGGGAAGCAGCCTTGAAGTAGCCAAAAAGATACAAGAAGAAATCCAAGAAAAAGTGGAGGTGGCAGGCCTTGAAATTACCGAGGCGAGAATCACACACCTTGCCTATGCACCTGAAATTGCATCCGCAATGCTTCAAAGGCAACAAGCGTCGGCAATCATCGATGCCCGTCAAATGATCGTAGACGGCGCAGTTGGAATGGTTGAAATGGCATTGGTGAAGCTAAATGAAAATAATATCGTACATTTAGACGAGGAAAGAAAAGCGGCTATGGTAAGCAATCTCCTAGTCGTTCTATGTGGAAATAAGGAAGCCCAGCCAATCGTAAACAGCGGCTCTTTGTATTGATGGCTTATGGCAAATGACAATGTAAAAAAACAAATACCCCTGCGCGTATCAGAGGAATTATGGAAAGAATTATCGGCGTGGGCGGAAGATGATTTTCGCTCGATAAATGGGCAGATAGAATATTTACTGACGGAATGCGTAAAAAGACGCAAAAAAGGGAAGCCACTGTTTTTAAAAGAGGAAGAATAACACAAGAAATGCAACGTAAGGCTACGAGCCTACAAGAGCGCAAAAGTAAATGGAAAAAATGCAAAAATTTAGGTAGCGTGGAGCTTGATTAAGACAACAGCCAAGACAAAATAGTGCAGATAAAAGGAATATGCAGGTCGCCGGAAATGAAACTGAATTCTGACGGTCTGCTTTTATTCGAAATGAACGAATGAACGAAAACGCTGGCCTGACAAGCTATACGATGATATCGAATATTTTTTTCCCTCAAATTCCACCCATTCGGCTTTCGGCTGCCTGTTCTTGTCCTTGCAAAAATCAAACGTAATAAGATAGCCGACATCCGTATGTTTGCTGTCAAGATAAGCGTCAAACTGTTGATAAGCCTGTTCGTGTTTGACCTTCCCATGCCATATCTTCAAATCCAGAATAGATTCCGCATAGGCTATGTCCACAGGGCTAATGCGAAGCGATTTACGGATTGCCCTCATAAACATGTGGCAAAAGCGGCTTGCCAATTCGAAATGCTCCTCCTTGCTCCCTTCAAAGCTGATGGAGGCAACAATATAGTCGCCCCTAAGTCGCTGCTTTAACAGGCTCAATGTTGTCGTCTTTCCATACTGCCGTGCCCGATGTATCGTAAAATAAAATCCCTTACTCGTGCGCTATAGGGAGATCCATGCCAGCATAGTGGTCATTTTCGTATTGATGGAGTATCCCCGTGATTTCGCATGCGTGAAAGGACATGTCAACATCCCCCCACTTCCTTATACTTGCTCCATAACTTCGTCTCTCGTAAATCCTAGCGCACGATTAAGTGAAGCATCCAGCGAAATATTTTCGGCAATATTAAATCCGCTTGTCAGACTATCCAGCGTAAGAGAGGTTACTCCGGTAATAAAGATCCTGTCCAAGGCAAGGCTTGTATGCCTTTTTAAAACTTCATAAAAACTGCGGACAAATCCATCTGTCCCAGTGGCATTGGCAAATTCTTTTGGATTGCTTAACAGTGCATTTGCAAAATGGTCGTATGCGTCTACCATGATATATAATTTACGATCACTCTGGTCATTCAATTGCAACAGAAAAAAATTCATATAGCTAACAAAGCCGGCATTCCCATCTAGCTGCATTTTGATATGGTAATGCCTTAAAAAATGTAAAATGGAATCTTTCACATTTGCCTCAAAAGACTGATCAAGCTTTATGATATCCCTCGTATCCAATCCCGAAAAATCAAAATGCAAAACATAATAAGAATTTGCCAAGCGGTTCTTATGTTTCCCCTATATACGTGTCCCCAAAGAGCTTGTCAAAGTTATCTTCTTCTGCTATGTCATAATAGCTTTTCATTGTATTTACAAATAATGTTTTTCCAAAACGCCGTGGTCGCAAAAGAACCGGATATTTTGTATTTAAGTTTTCGATAATCTCAATATACTGCGTTTTGTCAACGTAGTAGCATCCCTTTGTTTTAATCTGTGAAAAACTGCTTAGTCCAATCGGGATTTTTTTTTATTCCATCTGTTTCCATGGGAATCTCCTGTATGATTATTGACTTTTACAAGGCGCTTTCAAACCTCTTGGAAAGTTGTACACTGTCCATTTAGTGAAGGCTTTTGACTGCTTCTGGCGTTGGGAATAGATGTCGTGGTAGGATAGCGCAAAGGTAAGCCATTTCTCCATGTCATGCCTTGTGTTTTCCCCCATTGAACTTTACAATTTTATGATTTTTTATTCACTCCGGGTAAATACCCCGCCACTTGTGGCGTCACCGTTCAAACGTAATCCAAAAGATACCCCACCGCTTGTGGCGTCACCGTTCAAACGTAACCCAGAAGATACCCCGCCCGCCGCTTGCGGCGGGGAGATTCATTGCTGCACAGCCAATGGCAGCGTTATGGATTTTTTGCAACGAAATATTACCTTATTTATTCTGAAAGTTAACCGCAGCCTCTACAAAGCCTTTAAATAAGGGGTGTGGCCGGTTGGGCCTTGACTTTAATTCCGGATGTGCCTGCGTGGCTAAAAACCAGGGGTGTTCCGGTAGTTCAATCATTTCAACAATTCGGCTATCTGGGGAAAGGCCGGATAATTTCATACCGTGTTCGGTCAAGACGTTTCGATAGTCATTGTTTACCTCATATCTGTGGCGATGCCTTTCGTGGATTGTTTCCGCTCCATATAAGGTATACGCTTTAGAAGTCTTGTCAAGTACACAAGGATAGGAACCAAGGCGCAGTGTACCGCCGATATCTTCAACACCATTTTGATCGGGCATCAACGCGATAACGGGGTGGGTTGTATTCGGATCCAATTCAATGCTGTGTGCATCGTGATAGTCGCATAGATGACGTGCAAATTCAACAATTGCAAGCTGCATACCAAGGCAAAGCCCAAGGAAAGGCACGTTCGTCGTCCTTGCGTATTCAATCGCGGCAAGCATACCATCAATGCCCCTGTTTCCAAAACCACCGGGAATGATAATCCCTTGTGCGCTTTTTAGTATTTCTTTTACATTTTCTTCATTTAATAATTCGGAATCTACCCATTTGACATTTACCGTGGCACGCTGTGATACGCCTCCATGTTTCAAGGCCTCAACAACGGAAATATAGGCATCATGCAGTTGCGTATATTTGCCGACAAGTGCGATTTCAATTTCTTTATTGGGATTTCGCAGAGCATCGACCATATTGATCCAGTCAGACAAATCGGGGTCTGGACAATCTAAGTGAAGACATTCACATGCAACAGGAGCTAAGTTCTCTTTTTCCATTGCAAGTGGCGCTTCATACAGATATTCAACATCGAGATTTTGCAGCACATGGTTATTTGGAACGTTGCAAAATAAGGCAATCTTATCTTTTGTGCCCTGCTCAAGTGGATATTCGGAGCGGCATACGATAATATCCGGCTGAATCCCCATTCCCTGCAATTCCTTTACACTTGCCTGCGTAGGCTTCGTTTTCATTTCACCGGAAACGCGGATATAAGGAATTAAAGTAACATGGATTAGTATGGCATTTTCACGGCCTACTTCATGCTGAAATTGGCGGATAGACTCTAAAAAAGGCTGGCTTTCAATATCTCCTACGGTACCTCCAACCTCAATGATGGCAATGTGTGTATCTTTTGTTGTGAAATTGCGGTAAAAACGGCTTTTAATTTCATTTGTAATATGAGGGATTACTTGAACGGTCCCCCCCCCATAATCACCCCGACGCTCTTTTTGCAGAACAGTCCAGTATATTTTTCCGGTTGTGACATTGGATTGCTTGTTCAGGTTTTCATCAATAAACCGCTCATAATGTCCAAGATCCAAGTCTGTTTCGGCACCATCGTCCGTGACGAAAACTTCACCATGCTGAATCGGGTTCATGGTTCCGGGGTCAATATTGATATAAGGGTCAAATTTCTGCATTGTTACGGTAAAACCGCGCGCTTTTAGCAGACGGCCAAGCGAAGCGGCAGTAATTCCTTTGCCAAGGCCGGAAACAACGCCACCGGTGACAAAGACATATTTAACGGGCATAGGTAAATCCTCCTTGCATTGAACACTTGGTGAGGTATTCTCGAACCTAGTGTGAAAGCACACCCAGACCACTTAGTGAAGTCCTTTTGAGCTTAGTGGATGTGGTGTTTCCGAAGACGGAACACTTGGTGAGGTATTCTCGAACCTAGTGTGAAAGCACACCCAGACCACTTAGTGAAGTCCTTTTGAGCTTAGTGGATGTGGCTAGTTCTTTGGAGTTTAGCGGTAATAACAAAGGCATATTACAAAATAAGTTGATATTTTTATGGTGTAATATTTCTGCTTCGTTTAGCTACAATAACGAAGGCATATTACGAAATAACATAATACACCTACGTATAGTATACAGCCTAGAAAATAATAAATCTATAATTTTATAAAAAAAATCTAAATTTTACGTTATTCTGTGTAGAGATACTGTCTATAAAGCAAAAATAGATGTTGCAATACAGAAATAAGTATCGAATTTTAGAAAAACTTTAGAATTATGGGCAAAAGTTCATGAAGTATATATTGCTTTTCATTTGAAATCAACATATAATAGTAAAAGTATCGCAAGGAAATGTGCAGATGCTGAGGAGGACTCAAATGGATAACAACAAAGGATCAAACAATAATAACAATAATAAAAATGGAAATAACAAGAATGGAGTAACAATCCTTATTTTTGTATTGGCAACATTGGTTGTTTTGTTTGTAGCAAGTATTATAAGCAATAGTATAACAAAAATGACACATCAAGAGATTTCCTATACCGAATTTATGGATATGGTAAAAGAGGGAAGAGTTGAGAAGGTAGAATTTAAGGTAGGCGTCATTAATATTACACCAGTTGCAAAAGAGGGAAAAGTAAACCTTGTTTCCTATTACACTGCTCAACTAAATGACATTGAACTATTGCCACTTTTAAAAGAATATAATGTTGACGTGAAAGGAATCATTCCGGACAATACATCAACCATCATGTATAATATATTAAGCATTGCGATTCCCCTTGTTGCGATGTGGCTTATTTTAGGATTTATTATGAAGCGCATGGGTGGCGGAGGTGGCGTTATGGGCGTCGGCAAGAGCAATGCGAAAGTCTATGTGGAAAAGCAGACAGGCGTAACCTTTAAGGATGTAGCAGGACAAGATGAGGCAAAAGAATCTTTGCAGGAAGTGGTAGATTTTCTGCATAATCCAAAAAAATATACAGATATCGGGGCAAAACTTCCAAAAGGCGCATTGTTAGTCGGACCTCCAGGTACAGGTAAAACATTGCTGGCAAAGGCAGTTGCCGGAGAAGCGAAAGTACCATTCTTTTCCCTGGCAGGCTCTGATTTTGTTGAAATGTTTGTGGGTGTTGGAGCGTCTAGGGTAAGGGATTTATTCAAAGATGCGCAAAAACAAGCCCCATGTATTATTTTTATAGATGAAATAGATGCAATCGGGAAGAGCCGTGATACAAGATACGGTGGAAATGATGAAAGGGAACAGACGCTAAATCAGCTTTTGGCAGAAATGGATGGATTTGATACATCAAAAGGGCTTTTGATCTTAGCGGCGACGAACCGACCGGAAGTTCTTGATAAAGCACTGCTTCGTCCCGGACGGTTTGACAGAAGGATTATTGTAGACAAGCCAGATTTAAAAGGAAGAAAAGAAACTCTGCGGGTACATTCAAAAGATGTCCTCATGGATGAATCTGTGGATATGGATGAAATTGCACTTGCTACTTCTGGTGCCGTAGGTTCCGACCTTGCCAATATGATAAATGAAGCGGCAATTAATGCTGTTAAGAATGGCAGAAAATATGTCAATCAATCGGATTTATTTGAGTCTGTGGAAGTGGTTGTTGCTGGTAAAGAGAAAAAAGACCGTATCATGGGACCAAAAGAAAAGAAAATGGTGGCATACCATGAAGTTGGCCATGCATTGGTGACTGCCTTGCTAAAAGATGCGGAACCGATTCAAAAGATCACCATTGTACCAAGGACAATGGGAGCATTAGGCTATACAATGCAGATGCCGGAGGAAGAAAAATTCCTAATGACGAAAAAGGAACTGATTGCCCATTTAATAACCTACATGGGTGGCCGTGCAGCGGAAGAAATCGTGTTCGACTCTGTGACAACGGGTGCGTCAAATGATATAGAGCAGGCTACGAAAATAGCGAGAGCCATGATAACACAGTACGGTATGTCTGAAACATTTGGATTGATGGGGTTAGCCACCGTTGAGAGCCAGTACTTAGAGGGTAGAGCCAGCCTAAATTGTGGGGAAGAAACTGCTGCCCAAATAGATAAAGAAGTGATGAAGCTCTTAAAAGAAAGCTATGACGAGGCAAAAAGGCTTTTAGAGGGTAATCGGGATGTAATGGATCAAATTTCTGATTATCTATATGAAAACGAAACAATTACCGGAAAAGAATTTATGAAAATTTTCCGTAAATTGAAAGGTATTCCTGAACCGGAAGAAAATGAAAATGTAGCGGAAACGGTAAAAATAGCAAAAACAGTAAGTGTGGCAAAAACAGTAAGTACAGAAGCTAAAGAGGAAACAGAGGCTAAAGGGGAAACAGAAGCTAAAGGGGAAACAGAAGCTAAAGGGGAAACAGAAGCTAAAGAGAAAAAAGCCGATCTAGAAAAGACAGAACCGGAAAGAAAAGCAGAAAATACAAAAGATAGTGAAAAAGCGGAAGACAGAGAAAAAATAGTAGATACAGGAGAATCGACGAATGCAGATACAGCAGAACTGGGAAAAGCAGAGACTACACTAAAGCCGGAAGACACAGCCGAAGCAAGAACAGGAAAAGCCGAAGCAGGAAGCCCGGAAAAGCAGGAAGATACAGCCGAAGCAGGAAGCCCGGAAAAGCAGGAAGATACAGCCAAAGCAGGAAGCCCGGAAAAGCCGGAAGATACAGTCGAAGCAGGAAGCCCGGAAAAACTGGAAGATGTAGAAAAAATAATAGAAACAGGGGAACCAGTCAAAATAGTAAAAACAGAAAAATCAGTTAAAATAATAGAAACAGAAGGTTCCGTAAAAATAATAGAACCAGGCGAAACAAAAGATTCAATACGAATCATAAAAACGGCTGATGGTATCATTAAAGTGGTAGATACAGCAGGTGTTACACTAAAAATCATAGGTACAACAGTAGAAGCAAAAAAACCGGACACGATTGATTTACTTGAAAATGAAGAGGAATAATGTTTGACATACAAGAAGAATTAAAAAAACTCCCGGAAAAGCCGGGAGTTTATATCATGCATGACGCAAAGGATGCCATTCTTTATATAGGAAAAGCGATTAGTTTAAAAAACCGAGTGCGTCAATATTTTCAGTACAGCCGAAACAAAGGAGCCAAAATAGAAAAGATGGTATCCCATATTAAGCGGTTTGAATATATTATAACTGATTCTGAACTAGAGGCACTTGTACTGGAATGCAATTTAATAAAGGAGCATCGACCAAAATACAATACGATGCTTAAGGATGATAAGACATATCCATACATCAAGGTGACGCTAGGGGAAGCTTTTCCTAGAGTCCTTTTTTCGCGCATGATGAAAAAAGACAAATCCCGCTATTTTGGACCATATTCTAGTGCGGGGGCAGTAAAGGACACGATCGAGCTAATGCAAAAAGTTTTTATGCTACGAACCTGCAATAGATCTCTACCAAAAGATATAAAAAAGGATCGTCCCTGTTTAAATTACCATATCAAGCAGTGTAAAGCACCTTGCCAAGGTTATGTCGACCAAACGGCATATCGAAAACAAATTGACGATGCATTGGAATTTTTAAATGGGAATTTCCACCCTATCCAAAAAGAACTGGAGCAGAAAATGAACGAAGCTTCCATGCAGATGGAGTTTGAAACAGCGATAGAATTTAGGGAGCTGCTCGCCAGTGTAAAAAAAATAGCACAGAAACAAAAGATTACCAATTTTGATGGGGAGGATAAGGATGTTATCGCTTTGGCAGCAGATGAAACAGACGCAGTTGTGCAAGTGTTTTTTGTACGTGATGGCAAGCTGATTGGAAGAGACCATTTTCATGTTACCATTGCCAATGAAGATACAAATAGCCAGATTTTAACAACATTTTTAAAACAGTTTTATGCCGGAACACCCTTTATTCCGAAAGAAGTCATGATACAAGAAGAAGTAGAAGACGTGGAAATCATTAGCGAGTGGCTTTCGCTAAAGCGTGGGCAAAAAGTTTACTTAAGGGTACCCAAAAAGGGTATTAAGGAAAAACTGGTTGAATTAGCGGCGCAAAATGCCTTGATGGTATTAAGCCAGGACAAAGAGAAGATCAAGCGGGAAGAGGGACGAACTATCGGTGCACTAAAAGAAATCGGCACCCTCCTTGACATGGAAGCACCGACTCGAATCGAGGCTTTCGATATATCCAATATCAATGGGTTTGAAACCGTAGGTTCTATGATTGTATATGAAAAGGGAAAACCTCACCGTAGCGATTATCGAAAATTTAAACTGCGTACCGTGATGGGACCGGATGATTACGGTTCGATGTATGAAGTACTGACCAGACGTTTTTCACATGGAATCAAGGAACAGCAGGAATTACAAGAAAAGCAGATGGAAAATGAATATGGCAGTTTTTCTAAATTTCCGAACTTAATCATGATGGATGGGGGAAAAGGTCAGGTGAACGTAGCCCAAAAAGTATTAGAGGAGCTACACTTGCAGATTCCGGTATGTGGCATGGTAAAAGATGATAATCACCGAACAAGAGGGATATATTACAATAATGTGGAACTACCAATTGAAGTAAATAGCGAAGGCTTTAAATTAATTACAAGGATACAAGACGAGGCACACCGGTTTGCCATTGAATATCACAGATCGCTAAGGAGCAAGGGGCAGGTACATTCTCTATTAGATGATATTCATGGAATCGGCCCTGCTAGAAGAAAAGCATTGCGCAAACATTTTTTGTCGATGGAGGCAATTAAAAATGCGACACGAGAAGAGCTAAGCAGCATTCCGACCATGAATGAGCAGGCGGCGGCAAGCGTATATGAATTTTTTCATGCAGGAGGCAACTAGACGAAAAATAGTTATAGATAGTTGTCGCAAGGGGACAATTATGGTAAAATCATTACATGGCTACCGTTGTTGTGAACATAATGGGTGTGAATGCAATAGCACACGCAGGAAGAAAGGCAGGAGGAATGTATGAAGGGTGTTAGCGTTAAGAAAATAATGGATAAAATGAAATTGAAGCTGTTTACACCAGAGGTAAATGTTGAAGAAAAAAGGGTTACGCTGTCTGATTTGAACCGGCCGGCATTGCAGCTTACTGGATATTTTGAACATTTTGACCAAGACCGTATACAAATCATAGGTACGGTAGAGTATACCTACTTAGAGTACTTAAGTGAAGAGGATAAGATGAAAGTTTATGAGCAGATGTTCTCGTATGATCTTCCTTGCATCATCTATTGTAGGGATTTTCAGCCAGATGACCATATGCTTTTAATAGCCGCAAAACACAATATAGCAGTATTTGGAACTGAATGTGGGACATCGGAATTTATGGCGGAACTTGTTTATGTCCTAAATAGTGAACTTGCCCCCTGCATTTCCATACACGGTGTATTAGTTGATGTTTATGGGGAAGGCTTATTAATTATGGGGGAAAGTGGAATCGGAAAAAGTGAGGCGGCACTGGAACTGATACGTCGTGGGCATCGCCTTGTTACAGATGATGTCGTTGAAATACGCAAAGTGAATGAACATGCACTGATTGGAACATCTCCTGCTATCACAAGGCATTTTATTGAGTTAAGGGGAATTGGAATTATTGATGTAAAAACGATGTTTGGAGTTGAATGTGTAAAAGAAAAACAGAGCATCAACTTGGTTATCAAGCTTGAGGATTGGAAGAAAGAAAACGATTATGACAGGCTTGGACTGGAAGAAGAATATATAGAATTTTTGGGCAATAAAATTGTATGCCATTCACTGCCGATTCGTCCGGGACGTAACCTAGCCGTAATTTGTGAAGCGGCGGCTGTTAATCATAGGCAAAAGAAAATGGGCTATAATGCAGCGCAAGAATTATATCGCCGTGTGCAGGAAAATCTGCAAAAAGGGAATAATGAACAATAAATCCCCTAAATGAAAGGTAAGAAATAGAAGATGAATAAAAAAAATGCATGGGAGAAATACCCACAACAGAATAAAAATATCGTATTTGAATTTAGTGAAAGCTATAAAACGTTTATTTCAGATTGCAAAACAGAGCGGGAATGTATTTCTTGGGTGAAAAAACAGGCGGATGCAGCCGGGTTTCTGGATTTAAATACAGTGATAAAAGATAAAAAAAGGTTAAAGGCCGGAGATAAAGTATATGTGGACAATATGGGGAAATCTATGGCTTTATTTACAATCGGCAAGCAGCCACTTGAAATGGGCATGAATATTTTAGGGGCACATGTGGATTCTCCACGCTTGGATCTGAAACAGAATCCAATTTATGAGGATACAGATCTTGTACTATTAGACACCCACTACTATGGAGGCGTGAAAAAATATCAATGGGTTACATTGCCCTTGGCAATTCATGGCATTCTCATAAAAAAGGATGGAACGAAAGTAGAAGTGAATATAGGCGATAAGGAGGATGATCCGGTATTTGGAATCAGTGATCTGCTCATTCATCTTTCCTCAGATCAACTAGAAAAAAAAGCATCTAAAGTAATTGAAGGGGAAAATTTAGATGTACTAATAGCAAGCATTCCTTTTATAAGCGATGAAGATGACAAAGAATCGAAATGTGAAGCAGGGGATAAAGAACTAAAATGTGAAGCAGAGGATAAAGCAGAAGATAGAGAAGGCAAGGCTGACAATGAAAAGGGAAATTCCAAAAAGGGAAAAGTAAAAGATGCAGTCAAGGTAAATGTACTAAATATTTTGAAAGAGCAATATGATATAGAAGAGGAGGACTTTCTCTCCGCAGAAATTGAACTGGTGCCGGCAGGAAAAGCAAGAGATTATGGAATTGACCGCAGTATGGTAATGGGATACGGACATGATGACAGAGTCTGTGCCTTTCCGTCATTTATGGCACTGCTTGAGGTGGGCGAATGTGAGAAAACAAGTGTCTGCCTTTTAGTGGACAAAGAAGAAGTGGGCAGTGTCGGGGCAACGGGTATGCATTCAAAATTTTTTGAATATGCAGTCGCAGAGATTTTAAATGCGATGGACTCCTATTCTCAAATTACGTTTAATAGAGCTATGAACCATTCGAATGTACTTTCGTCTGATGTAAGTGCTGCATTTGACCCCCTTTACCCATCCGTAATGGAAAAGAAAAACGCTGCCTATTTCGGAAAAGGACTTGTGTTCAATAAATATACAGGTGCTAGAGGAAAATCCAATTGCAATGATGCGAATCCGGAATATATGGCAAACTTAAGGAGAATTATGGAAGAGGCCGATGTGAGCTATCAAACTTCTGAGCTTGGTAAAGTGGACCAAGGCGGTGGCGGAACAATCGCCTATATCCTTGCTAATTATAATATGCAGGTTATAGACAGTGGTATTGCTGTCCTTAATATGCACGCACCTTGGGAAATTATTAGCAAAGTAGATTTATATGAAGCAAAAAAAGGCTATGCAGCTTTCCTAAAAGAAGCATAAAGCTGTTGTGCCGTGAGCGGACTTTCCAAAACAAGGCCCCTCGAATGCAGCTTTTCGAAAAGAAGCATAAAGCTGCTACGGTCGCTATGCACGCCATCATTGCTTGCACAACTGGCTGTGAATAAACCGGTTGCAGAAAATAGGGGAACGTGTGAGGATGGAATTTGCAAAAGAAATAAACCGAATTCTAGCAAAATAGGGGAACGTGTGAAGATGGAATTTGCAAAAGAAATAAACCGAATTCTAGCAAAATAGGGGAACATGTGAAGATGGAATTTGCAAAAGAAATAAACCGAATTCTAGCAAGATAGGGGGAACGTATGAAGGTGGAATTTGCAAAAGAAATAAACCGAATTCTAGCAAAAAACCAGATTTATAGGAATGAACCGATGAATCGGCATACTACTTTTCGCATTGGTGGACCAGCAGATTTATATGTTTGCCCGAAGATAGATCAGATTGCAGAAGTACTAAAATTATGCAAATTTTACCAAGTTCCCTTTCATGTCATAGGGAATGGGAGCAATCTCTTAGTTGGCGACAAGGGTGTAAGGGGACTTGTAATAGAGATTGGTAAAATGGCGGAAGGGGTTGTAATAGAACATCTTGATCGTGAACAGGCAATCATTACCGTACAGGCGGGGACACTGCTTTCTAAAACTGCAAATACAGTTTCGGAAGCAGGATTGTCAGGGATGGAATTTGCTTGTGGTATACCAGGGACGGTCGGTGGTGCAATTGCGATGAATGCCGGGGCATATGGTGGTGAGATGAAAAACATCGTACACACAGTTTTAGCACTTACGCCAGAAGGGGATACAAAAACATTAGCAGTAGGCGACATGGATTTTTCGTATCGCCACAGTGTGATTGCAAGTCATGGATATATTGTATTAGAGGTGGCACTATTATTGCAGAAGGAAAATCCAGAGTTGATAGCCCATCAAATAGAATGTCTAAAAAAGCAACGAAGTGCGAAACAGCCATTAGAATATCCAAGTGCCGGAAGTACATTTAAACGGCCGCCCGGTTTTTTTGCAGGTCAACTGATAATGGAAGCCGGTCTTAGCGGTTATCAGGTGGGAGGTGCACAAGTGGCAGAAAAGCATTGTGGATTTGTCATCAATAGAGGCAAAGCGACAGCGGCTGATATTTGCCACCTCATAGAAGAAGTAAAAAATGAAGTCTTACTTCGCTCAGGCGTGGCATTAGAAACCGAAATCAAATTTTTAGGGGAATTTTGAGCAGCAACTCACAACAATCAAATTTTTAGAGGAATTTTGAGCAGCGATTCACAACAATCAAATCCACAGGGGAATTTTAAGACAACAATTCATGTTTGTATTTTGCACGTGGAGAAAGAAATGCCACAAGAGGGGAGAACGAATGAAATTTGTAATTTTGACGGGGATGTCAGGGGCTGGAAAAAGTACAGCCCTTAAAATGATGGAGGACATTGGCTATTTTTGCGTAGACAATCTTCCAATTCCTCTAATTTATAAGTTTTCAGAATTGGCGAATTTAGAAAATTCTGAATTGCAAAAAGTAGCGGTTGGTATTGATATAAGGAGCGGACAGGCGTTAGAGGAATTGCAGCAAATATTGGAACAATTGCATAAGGTAGGAAGAAGCTTTGAAATACTTTATCTGGATTCAAATGATAATGTTTTGGTAAAGCGTTTTAAAGAAACAAGGCGTAGCCACCCCCTTGCAAAAGATGACCATGCAGACAAGGGGATTGCACTAGAGCGGATGAAAATGGAGTTTTTAAAACGGCAGGCCGACTATATTATTGACACCAGTTTATTATTGACGAGAGAGTTAAAAGCGGAGCTTGATAAAATCTTTGTTAAAAATCAGCGCTATAAAAATTTAATGATTACAATTGTGTCTTTTGGTTTCAAATATGGGAATCCCACAGATTCCGACCTTGTATTTGATGTACGTTTTTTGCCTAATCCCTACTATATTGAAGAGCTAAAATACAAGACAGGCAACGACAAGGAAATTCAAGAGTATGTGATGCAGTTTGAGGCATCTCATCAATTTTTGGATAAATTAGAGGATATGGTTCTATTTCTGCTACCAAACTACATTATTGAGGGGAAAAATCGGCTGGTTATTAGCATCGGTTGTACCGGAGGGAAGCATCGGTCTGTCACACTTTCCAATGAACTCTATAAGCGGCTGAAAAATCAAAATGAATATGGTATAAAAATAGAACATCGCGATATTGCAAAAGATGCATGGAACAATAGGGTGTAAGGGTGGAAAATGTCATTTTCAAGTGAGGTAAAAGAAGAACTATCCAGGCAAATCCATAAAAGCAGGCATTGTCAGATTGCAGAAATAGCAGCTATCATTAGTCTATCGGGTAAATTAGAACGTCTAGGAGATGGCGGACAGATACTTCGTATTTATACGGAGAACATTGCTTTGGCTAGAAAATACTTTACCTTAATTAAAAAAACGTTTGCCATTCATGCGAGTATTTCTATTCGCCAGAATGCCTATTTACATAAGGGTAGGACCTGTATCCTCTCGATTTTAGGGAGTCGTGAGATTGACAAGGTATTACAGGCCATAAAATGGCGGGATAGCAATGGGATGGATATTTTTAGGGAAGCCTTGGCTGACGGACTGCTTTTAAAAAGTTCCTGCTGTAAGCGGGCATTTATAAGAGGAGCATTTTTAGCGTCAGGTTCAATGAGTGATCCGGAAAAATCCTATCATTTTGAAATTGTATGTCCGGATAGGGCAAAGGCGCATCAGCTTATGGAAGTGATCAACTACTTTACAATGGATGCCAAAATCGTCCAGCGGAAAAAATGGTATGTGGTCTACTTAAAAGAGGGTGCTCAGGTTGTAGATATTTTAAATATCATGGGTGCACATGTGGCATTGATGAATTTAGAAAATGTTCGTATTGTAAAAGAAATGCGAAATTCCGTAAACCGTCAGGTAAATTGCGAAACGGCAAATATCCATAAGACGGTAAATGCGGCAGTGAAGCAGATAGAAGATATCACCTATATACAAAATACGGTTGGTTTAGACAGTCTTTCAGATGGATTGCAGGAAATTGCACAGTTGCGGCTTGCATTTCCCGAAGCGGCACTGAAAGAACTTGGAATCCTTTTAAATCCTGCTGTAGGGAAATCTGGCGTGAACCATAGATTACGAAAATTAAGCGAGATAGCAGATGGATTACGAGACTTTTAAAATACTAGGAGGAGTATTAATGTATGGGTATAAGACGAAAAATAAAAAATTATTATTTATATTTAATCCTCGTTCTGGAAAAGAACAAATAAAAAATAAATTATTGAGAATTATAGATATATTTGTAAAGCAGGGGTTTGAAGTAACCGTGCATCCGACCCAAGGACCACAGGATGCAAGAAGAATGATTGAACGAAAAGCAGGGAAATATGGCCTTATCGTCTGTAGCGGTGGAGATGGCACCTTAGACGAAACAGTGACCGGAATGATGCACAGGGGGAAAAAAGTGCCCATAGGGTTTATTCCTGCAGGAACTACAAACGATTTTGCAAAGTCTTTAAATATACCAAAAGATATGATAAAAGCTGCTCAGATTGCAATAAACGGGAGACCTTTTGCCTGCGATGTCGGGAATTTCAATGGAGATTACTTTATCTATATTGCAGCCTTTGGGGTATTTACGGACATAGCCTATGAAACAAGTCAAGACTTAAAAAATATCTTAGGTCATGCCGCCTATGTACTAGAGGGGATAAAGCGGCTTCCAAGCATACATGCCTATCATATGAAAGTAGAATACGGAGAACAGATATTTGAAGATGATTTTATTTATGGAATGGTAACAAACTCTACTTCCGTGGGTGGCTTTAAAAATATGACTGGGAAAGATGTATTGTTGGATGATGGCGTATTTGAAGTGATGTTAATTAAAATGCCTCAAAATCCACTTGAATTAAATGAGATTGTGGGTAACCTTGTGAACCTGGTAGATGGAACGGATTTTATTTATTCGTTTAAAACGGATTATTTGAAAATTACTGCAGAGGAAGACATCCCTTGGACATTGGATGGCGAATTCGGTGGAAACCATAGAGAACTGGAAATTAGGAATGAGAACAAGGCAATAGAATTAATGATTAAAAATGATAAAATAGGTTTGTCTTTAAATGGTAAGTAAGGTATAATAAGCTTATCCGAAGTTGCAACGCAAATTTGGGTAAAAGGCACAGGAATATGTGCCGTAAATCAAATTATTGAACTACGAATGTTCAATAATAGAGCCAAGGTTATTTTAAATAAAAATATAAGAAATAAGAAATGGAGGAACGATCATGTTAGTATCTGCAAAAGAAATGCTACAAAAGGCAAAAGTAGGAAAGTATGCAGTAGGCCAATTTAATATCAATAACTTAGAGTGGACGAAAATGGTTTTACTTGCGGCACAAGAAAATAATTCTCCGGTAATCTTAGGTGTATCCGAGGGAGCCGGTAAATACATGACAGGCTACAAGACAATTGTAGGTATGGTAAATGGTATGCTAGAAGAGCTAAAGATTACGGTTCCAGTTGCATTGCATTTAGACCACGGTAGCTTTGAAGGATGCTTTAAATGTATTGAAGCAGGATTTTCATCTATCATGTTTGACGGATCTCATTACCCAATTGCTGAAAATGTAGATAAGACAACCCAACTAGTCAAAATCTGCAAGGAAAAGGGCATGTCTTTAGAGGCAGAAGTTGGTTCTATCGGTGGGGAAGAAGATGGTGTTATTGGTATGGGCGAATGTGCCGATCCAAATGAATGCAAGTCAATTGCGGATTTAGGGGTTGACATGCTTGCGGCCGGAATTGGCAATATCCATGGGAAATATCCTGCGAACTGGGCAGGCTTAAGCTTTGAAACATTAGATGCAGTTCAAAAACTAACAGGTGAAATGCCATTAGTGCTCCATGGCGGAACCGGCATTCCAGAAGATATGATTAAACAAGCAATTACACTGGGTGTAGCAAAAATAAACGTAAATACAGAATGCCAGTTGGTATTTGCAGCGGCGACTAGAAAATATATCGAAAGCGGCAAGGATTTGGAAGGCAAAGGATTTGATCCTCGTAAACTTCTTGCTCCCGGATCAGAGGCAATTAAAGCGACTGTAGTAGAAAAAATGACACTATTTGGTTCTATAGGCAAAGCATAGAATAAACGATTGTTGCTATTGATAGCAACGGCTTCATGGGATCCGTCGAGCTACGGTTAAGCCAACGATTGGTATTGTTTGCAACCAGCTATTGGTAGTAGCTGGTTCGTGGGATCCGTCGAGCTACGGTTAAGCCAACGATTGGTATTGTTTGTAGCCAGCTATTGGTAGCAGCTGTTTCATTTATTGTAAGCTTTGACGAAAAATATGAGATATTTTATATAAAATTAACAAATATTTTAAAATTGTAATTATCCCGGATTTTCTATTGATTTTTATAAAAAATTGGGGTATCTTAATAACAGATATTCGTGAGGTATCAAGAACAAGGGCGTTCCAGTGTGTTTGGAATGCCCTTGTTTATCTTAAGAAAATATTTTTAAATTAAGGAAGGAAGTAAAGACGATGGATCAACAATATTACAATGTGGCAGATATTTTCGGCGAAAATGTATTTAATGATGCAGTTATGCAGGAGCGTCTACCCAAAAAAACATATCAGCAACTAAAGAATACAATTAATGAGGGAAGAGATTTAGACCCATTGACCGCAGATGTCGTTGCGCACGAAATGAAAGAGTGGGCAATCGAAAAAGGGGCAACGCATTATACGCACTGGTTTCAGCCTCTGACGGGAGTTACGGCTGAAAAGCATGATTCTTTTATTTCCACCCCAAAGGCAGATGGGAAAATGATTATGAGCTTTTCCGGAAAAGAGCTGACAAAAGGGGAACCGGATGCGTCTTCTTTTCCATCCGGTGGACTTAGGGCAACATTTGAGGCGAGAGGATATACCGCATGGGATTGTACTTCCCCGGCATTTGTCAGAGAAGATGCAGCAGGCGCGACACTTTGTATTCCGACTGCTTTTTGTTCCTATACAGGAGAAGCTTTAGATCAGAAAACACCATTACTGCGCTCTATGGAGGCAATTAACCAGCAGTCTTTACGCTTAATCAGATTATTTGGAAATCAAAAATCCAAAAAGGTGACATCCTCCGTTGGGCCTGAGCAGGAATATTTTTTGGTTGACAGAGGTAAATATTTAAAGAGAAAAGACTTGATATTTACGGGACGTACCTTGTTTGGTGCAATGCCACCTAAGGGTCAAGAGATGGATGACCATTATTTTGGCAGCATCAGAGAGCGTGTTGCGGCATATATGCGCGATGTAAATAAAGAATTATGGAAATTGGGCGTGGCAGCCAAAACTCAGCATAATGAAGTTGCCCCTGCACAGCATGAACTTGCGCCGATTTTTTCACAGGCAAATATTGCGGTAGACCACAACCAGATAGCGATGGAAACCTTAAAAAAGGTTGCAGAAAGGCATAACTTGCATTGCCTGCTTCATGAAAAACCATTTGCAGGGATAAATGGTTCCGGAAAGCACAATAACTGGTCGATAACGACTGACGATGGAATTAATTTACTAGACCCGGGTAAAACTCCACATGAGAATATCCAATTTCTCCTTGTACTTACAAGTATTTTAAAGGCAGTGGATAAACATGCAGATTTATTAAGGGAATCCGCGGCAGATGCGGGGAATGACCATAGGCTTGGCGCAAATGAAGCTCCGCCGGCGATTATATCCGTGTTTCTTGGAGAACAGCTGCAGGATGTAATGAGCCAGCTAATCAGCACCGGTGAAGCTACTAGAAGTTTAAAAGGCGGCACATTGCAGACAGGCGTAAAATCTCTTCCGGACTTTACAAAAGATGCAACCGACAGAAATAGAACCTCTCCATTTGCATTTACCGGAAATAAATTTGAGTTTCGCATGGTTGGTGCAAAGGATTCAATTGCGCAGCCAAACGTTGTATTAAATACGATCGTAGCAGAGGCTTTTTGCGATGTATGCGATAAATTAGAAACTGCAGAAGACTTTGAAATGGCAGTGCATAATATTATTAAAAAACAGATAACGGACCACAAACGGATTGTATTTAACGGCAATGGCTATTCAGACGAATGGGTTTTAGAAGCAGAAAGAAGAGGATTGTCAAACATTAAATCTATGGTGGAGGCAATCCCGGCTCTGACAACTGAAAAATCAATTGAACTATTTAAAAAATTCGGTGTATTTACAAAGGCGGAACTAGAATCTCGTGTGGAAATCCAATATGAAGCATATGCAAAGGCAATCAACATTGAGGCTAGAACGATGATTGACATTGCAGGAAAGCAAATTATCCCGGCTGTCATTAAATATACAACTGCACTTGCGACATCTATCAATGCTGTAAAAACCGCATGTGATGCAGATGTCAGTACACAAGTGGAAATTTTAACGGAGGTATCCGATTTGCTTTCTGAAACAAAAGTTGCCTTGTCAAAGTTGCAGGAAGTAACCTATGCAGCCGGCAATATAGAAGAAATGCCAGAACAGGCGGCTTACTTTAGGGATAAAGTGAAACCTGAAATGGAAGCACTAAGGGCACCGGTTGATAAACTAGAAATGAACGTAGATAAAGAAATGTGGCCAATGCCATCCTATGGAGATTTGTTATATGAAGTGTAGAGGAAAAAGAGCACATAGCCACAAAGATTGAAAGGAAACATTCTCAAAAAAGCATCCCATAAAAGGGAGGATGCCAAGTAACTTACGTTACTTGGCATTTATTATGAAAAAGTTTATGCTAAATAGTAATTGTTACATTACTAAGAGATTATCAATACTACAAAGTATTCTGAAAAAGTGGTAGAATGAAACGAGTACTTGTTATTTGCTATAAACTTATTATATGTGCAAGAAATGAAAATTCCATGTTTATAAAGTAAAGCTTTTTTGAATGTAACGTGAATAATCTATGAACAAAAGGATATTCTGTGGCAAAAATAGAAATTTAAGTGGTACAATCTACAAAATCACGGTATAATATAGTTTATCAGAAGTGCAGAGCAGTTCTGATAAAAGGTGCGCTATATGCACCGCAAATCTGATTATTGAACTACTAATGTTCAATAATATAGTTTATCAGAAGTGCAGAGCAGTTCTGATAAAAGGCACATTTTTTCGTGCCATGGATCTGATTATGGGAACAGCATTTTGTTCCTATAATATAAATATAGCTGATAAGAAATTGCAGAGAAAATTCTTATCAAAAGCACATATTTATGTGCTGTAAATCTAAAGGGGAAATGTCTATATGAAAAACAAGCTACTTTTTGTAAACAGAAAGCAAAATGTCATTGATGATTTTTTAGAAGTTATGCAGTCTTATGATTTTGAAATTGATGCGACCACTAGTGGAGTTGATGCAACAGTTCTATTAGAAAAGAATACATATAAGGTTGTAATTACCGGAATGAGCCTTTCGGCCACTGATGGGACAAGATTGATTGCATATTTGAACAAACATCATCCGGATACCATATGCATTGTGTATACGACCAGACTAGATCTGGCACATTTAAATTTTTTGATAAATGAAAGGGAGGTATTTCGTATTTTTATACAGCCGGCTAATTATCATGGAGATTTTTATCAGGCAATCAAAGAGGGGTTTGATTATTATGATTTGAAAATGGTGAATCTTGAGGAGGAAGCGTCCATTGTTCAGAAACAATATAAGTACAAAGAAACGTTGTCGGAGGTGCAGAAATTAGTAAAAAGGCGAAAAGAAGGTTTGGATGCTCTCAAAAGTTTTTTATTGCCAATTCTAAAGATGTCGGTACAAAGGTATTCTAAAAACCTTGAAGAGCAGGAACAGATGCATATTATTCAATATGAAGAAGAGATGTTAGGGATTTTTCTGAATAAGGAGTATAGATCCTGTAAAACGTTAAAAGATGTCGAAGATGCCATTTGTGAGGAATTTGAAGACTTAAAAAATGAGGGGAAACTCTACTTTTCTACGAGTCAATGTCCGGATAAAGTGACAGGTGGATTTTATGAAACAGTACATTTGGTAATATGGCTCTTGTATCATCGCTATAAATTATTGGCAAATAATAAGTTCGAGGGAGAAGTTCGAATTCGTTTTGAAACACCATTAAAAGCGGTATTGACAATCGATATAACGTTATCAGAAGAAATAATAGCGGCCCATAATTCAATGCCGGTATCAATGACGCTCACATTTATCGCACAATCTGTGGTAAAAAACATTGTGGATGCCTATGAAGAACAAACTGGCCTTAATGTAGTGTCTTATAAATTAGAACTGCTCGTTGATACGGATGCTCCGTTTGAGAAAACAGAACTGATTTTTAATAGATAATATTAAAAATCAGTTCTTACGGAATCATGACCAGATAAGTTTTAGCGGTTATTGTTCTCATCAGCAGGGAGTTCATCATCGTTGTTATCATCAGGATTGCTATTATTGTTATTATTGCCATTGCTATTATTATTGTTATTGTTATTATTATCGTCCGGAACGGGAATCTCCGGAATTGGGACGTCTGGAATAGGTGGGAGGCTTTCAATAATGGATTCGGCAGTGTGTAGCGGGCATAAGCCATGCGTGTTAATCAGATAGCTTCCATCTTCCGAATCGAAGGAGCCGCCTACAATGTATACGTGGTGTTCCCGAAGCTCTTCCGGACAGAATTCATTTGCAAGTTCACCAGATGCGGCACAAATCGTTGCACTGGTGTGGTGATCGCAATATTCTGTAGGAACAGTTCCATTTGCAAAAAGTTCTGACCTTACCATGCTTCCTCTTGGATCGGAATCACAAACCCCCCCGATGGCCAGTTTGCCGGATTTTATACAGATGGTAGCATTCACAATGCCGTCTACTTGTTCAAAATCGCGATAATCCAAAGCTTCGTGCAAGCGGCTCATAATAGAACGCCAAATTGCTTTTGGATAGGCTGTCGTATATTGGGGCGTATTGTCATCATAGCCGCCCCAGACAGTACAGGTGTAATAAGGGGTGTAGCCGACAAATAGTGCATCTTTATTTTTGGTAGTAGTACCGGTTTTCCCTGCAATTGGCATATCGGCAAAGCTTACGGCGGTACCTGTTCCTGCTGTTACGACATCCTGCATTGCACTTGTTAAAAGGAAAGCGGTCGTTTCCTTTAAAACGGTTCGTTTCTGAATGGTATTATCTATTAAAATGTTGCCATCATGATCTAAAATCCTGGTATAAAATCTAGGTTTAATATAAGTACCTTTATTTGCAATGGATGCAAAAGCAGCCGTTAATTCCAAATTGGTTACACCTTTTGTAATACCTCCTAAGGCCAGTGCTTCTACAATATCATCTTGGACGAGTGTGCTAAAACCAAAATTAAGCAGATAGTCATACCCGACCTGCGGTGAAATATCTGTTAGAGTTTTAACGGTTACAACATTGATTGATTTCGTAATGGCCTGTCGCAATGTTGTAAATCCCCGATAGGTATTGTCATAATTTTGAAGTGGAGTACCATTTGAATAGGCATAAGGGGCGTCGTCTTGCACCGTTGCTAATGTCATTCCGGCACTATCAAGCGCGGGGGCATAGGCTGCTAGTATTTTAAAAGTAGAGCCCGGCTGGCGTTGCGTATCAGTTGCCCGGTTTAGGGTACGGCTAGCGGTTTTATCTCCGCGGCCACCTACAATAGCTTTTACTTCGCCGGTAGACTGGTCGATAATCGTAACAGCGGACTGGGGCTGTAGGGTATAGGTAATCGATTCTCCATTTTCTATGATCTTATCTTCCGGCTCCATAATCGCGGCTTTGTATGCTTCAATCGCAGCCCACGCTTCCTCCTCACTATTAAAATTTAGCGAATAGTCAGGGTCTGGTCCACGCATTGCATCGCCACGAAGATAATAGCTCATCATTGTCTGGTCACTGTAGTTTTTGATTTCACCATCGTTTTTCTCGATCGTAAGGCGGTAAGAAAATGAATATTGCATGTTGTCAGGATAATTTGCCAAATTGTTTATTTCTTCATCGCAAATAGTCTGTATCCCCGGATGTTGGGTAGATTCAATTGTTAAACCGCCTTGGTACAGAGCTTTGATTGCCTGCGTATCGGTATATCCTTTTAATTCGACTAAGTCTTGTACCACATTATTAATTACCGCATCTACAAAATAGGAATTTGGATTTGATTGCGCAAATTCAATATTTACTTGTTGGATACGGGAATAGACATCATCGGCTAATGCCTCGTCATATTCTTTTTGCGAAATGTAATTTTGTTCTTTCATATAGTCCAGAACTGTTTTTTGGCGCTGCTTATTGTTTTCCGGATGTTTTACAGGATTCCAACGGCTTGGATTCTGGGAAATAGCAGCAATGACAGCACTTTCAGATATGGTAAGATCTGATACATCTTTTCCAAAATAGCGAAGAGAAGCAGATTGTACACCTAAGGTATTTTGTCCAAGATTAATGGTGTTTAAGTAATTTTCCAAAACCCAAGCCTTTGATTTTGCTTTGGAAAGTTCTATTGCCAGATATTGTTCTTGAATCTTACGTTCCACTTTTTCGGCAAGGGTGGTCTGGCTCACCCAGTCGGTAAAAACATTGTTTTTTAAGAGCTGTTGCGTAATGGTGCTGGCGCCTTCTGAAAAGTTGCCACTTGCAATCCCTGTTACGCCGGCACGCAGAATGCCTTTCATATCAATGCCGTTATGCTCGTAAAAACGTTCATCTTCGATTGCAACAAATGCGTGTTGTGTATGGAGTGGAATTTCATCAATGGTCACATATACACGGTTTGAGCCAGATGCTACTAAGGTGGCAGTTTCATTTCCTGCGGTATCCAGAACTTTTGATAAGAAACCAGTAGGAGATGGATCTATTTCATCAATACTAGGGGCAGAATCAATCACACCCTTTAAAATACCAAAACTAGCACAGGCTCCGATAACGATAACGGCAAAGAAGCATACAAGCAATGCTTTAAAGAATACGACGGTAAATTTTTTGCGTATTAAGGTACCGGTAGAAGCAAGTTGCTTATCTTTCCTATAGACACCTTTTTTTCCATAATTCATAGTAACGCCTCCGAATGTTAGTTGATAGGAATGCCAGTTGTTGCTACCCACAGCTAGCTGTGGGTAGCAACGGTCGGTTCACAGGATCTATTTTGACGGATATTTCAAATCTTTACAGATTAACTATCATTAAGATCATTGATGCGAGCTTCCATCATCTTGCTGCATCAACCTGTTGTATTAGCCTATCATAGACAGATGTCTACTATCTTTTAATATCCCTATGGAGGCTACGTGGCTCACTGCTTTTATGTATTATACCAAATTAGATAAAAAATATAAAGTAAAAAAATTCTTAACAATTTAGTAGCCCCTGCTTTTAAGGTAAATTTAATCGAAAAGCATGTAGTTTTATGGTAAAATACAAGAACAAGAATAGAAAATAAGAATGAGAAATAAGAATGAAAATTAAAAATAAGAATGAAAAGAGTGAAAGCAAGATGGAAGCATATTCATATAAGACATTGTATCAGGGCGGAAGCGGTGAAATTGTGGAAAAGAAATCTCGTTTTATTGCAACGCTTGCGAAAATTGAATCAGAGGAAGAGGCATTTCAATTGATTGCTCAGATAAAAAAGAAACACTGGGATGCATCCCACAACTGCTTTGCATTTGTGCTTGGGAAAGGACATGAACTGCAAAGGTGCAGCGATGATGGGGAGCCAAGTGGGACGGCGGGACGGCCTATGCTAGAGGTGCTTCTTCGCGAGGATATACACAATGCCTTGGTTATCGTGACAAGGTATTTTGGCGGAACCTTGCTTGGAACCGGTGGACTTTTACGAGCTTATCAAAAGGCGGCTTTAGAGGGTTTTAGAAATAGCACCATCATAGAGAAACAGTCTGGAATCAAAATAACGATTAAAACGGATTATAGTGCAATTGGGAAAATTCAATATATTCTTGCGCAACAGGAAATAGCTACAATAGAAGCACAATATACAGACAGTGTTGTGCTAAAAGTAATCGTTGCAGTGAACCGGTTGGAATCGTTTACAAATGAAATGGCAGAAGGTACAAATGGGACAGCTAACTTAGAACAAGGGAAACCGGTGGAATTTGGCGTGATAAATAATGAAGTGATTATTTTTTAAGAAAAACCACACCAAATGATAGGATGAAAAGGGGATCCGACCAGTCCTGCTTTTACCAAACAAAGCAGAAAAACCAGTATCATTTCTTTGAAAAGCTCTGTTATAATTAACAGGAATAAGTGTAGTGGCAAGGAAAACGATACGAAAATTTGTTAAATATCTCTTGCTTCGGATATATGTTGTAGAACTCTGTTCCGAAAGTTTCCTGTATCAATCTATAATCCAGTGCAATGGGAGAATCCCAAAGATTGTGTAAACCTCTAAATTGATGTAAGATAAAAACTGTTGTGATCAAGCTTTTTTGTAACATTTATGGCTAATAAATTGCTGGAATTTTATAAGGATTTAACAGCTTGAAAAGCTGATGGTTTTTGCGAAACATCGCAGAATCATCGGTTTTTTAATTTATTATGACAATGTCGGTTTAAGAATAAAAAACATCGTTTAATTTATAGAATCTAAGTCAGGTAAGATGGTATAGTATATGTAAACATAGAAGTTCAAATATATAATAGAGTTAAATAGAGAAAGGTTAAATGAGATGAAACCTACCCAAAAGTATACAAATAAAAAGCAATCTATACAATATATGATTATAAGAATTATTATGATTCCGATGATATCCATGGCACTATTTTCAGTAGCATCTAATATCTATTCAGTAGTAACAGTAAGAAATCAAATTAAAACTGCCTATATGGATATGATAACTCTTTATGTAAATCAGCTGGATGCGTTATTTGTCAAGGTAGATACCTCCCTTAAACTAATCGTTAGTTCAGATATTGCTTTTAAACGCATTCAAAGTGGTGCCACTGGATTTGAGTATGAAGTGAATAAGATGCAGCTACAGCGAGAAGAAGATTCTTTAGACGATTTGTATGAAAACAAATTTCAATTTTATTTTTTCAATAGTGAAAAGGATGAGTATTTTAGAGCCAAGTCCAGAAATGGTATATATGAAGAACGGATGCAGTTGGATAATGCAATAAAAGACTATACACGAAACTGGGAAGGAAAAAGAAATGATTCCCAATGGAAATATGTAAAGGTAAACCAGAACGATTACCTGATTCGCTTATATAAGCAAGATGAGTTTTTTATTGGTAGTTCAGTAAAAGTAAATGATTTAATGGAAGACATTCAGAAGATAATCAGTAAGCAAGATTATAAATGCTCTTTGATTTGGGAAGATAAACATCTTTTCGGGCACGTTGATGAGGGCAGTTATGTTCAGGTCAGCAAAGACATGACCTTTGCGAATTGCAAGCTAGTCATGTATATTCCATCAATGGAAATGTTGGGTAGACCTATTATATTAAGCGTGATGGCTGTGATACTGCTGATTTATGGTATATCCATGGTATATTTTAGTATAAAGCACCAAAAGAAAACAGTTGTTCAGCCACTTGAAACGTTGTCGGAAGCAATGCAGCTATATGCGGAAGGCAACTTAGAGGCAAGGGTCTTAGATGAAGGCGAAAGTAAAGAAATATACAATGTCAATCGAAATTTTAATAATATGGCAGAGGAAATTAAAGTATTAAAAATAGATGTTTATGAGAAGGAAATTGAGCATCAGAAGGTTCTGAATAATTTTTTGAAAATACAGATTAAGCCACATTTTTATATCAACATCCTAAATCTGATACATGGGCTTGCTCAAATAAATGACTATAAAACAATCCAGGAACTTGCAGTTACGATGGGGGATTATTTTAGGTACTTATTAAATAATACGGATCGATATGTAAGAGTGGAAGATGAGATTAATTGTGTAGAAAATTATTTAAAATTACAAAAAATTAGATATAGGGATAAAATCAACTATTCGTGTGAAGTAGCAGATAATCTTAGAAATGCAGAGATTCTACCGGTTTTAATTCAGACATTTGTAGAAAACTCGGTTAAACACAACATTACAATAGGCCATACTTTGGACGTTAGGATAAAAGTATGCTACCTTGCGCAATCGAATACAATGAGTATTCAAATTACGGATAACGGGTTTGGTTTTCCGAAAGATATATTGGATGTGCTGATCAAAAATGAAAACATTTCGTATGAGGGTAAGCAGATTGGAATACAAAATGCCATGAAACGTTTAGAGTCGTTTTATGGCGGAGAAGGATCGATTCATTTTGGAAATAGCACCCAAGGGAGCTTTATTAAAATAAAGTTTCCTTACAGGCAATGGCGGAGGGAATAAAAATGAATGTTTTAATCGTTGATGATGAAATGCAGATTGTTGAAATAATTAAGAGATCAATTGATTGGAGCAAATTGAATATTGCACAAGTATTCACTGCTTATAATGCGCAGGAGGCAAGAAGAATACTGGAAAAAGAGTATATTCAAATTGCTGTATGTGATATTGAGATGCCTCAGGAGAATGGATTGGATCTGATTAGCTGGTCAAAAAATCATTCTCCGGAGACGCTAAATATAATATTGACAAGCTATCCACAGTTTGAGTATGCCCAAGACGCGATAGAACAAGGCGTATTTCAATATCTCCTTAAACCTGTTGCATATGATAAATTAGAGAACGTGATACAAAATGCTGTAGATAAAGTAAAGGAAGATAAAAGGGTGAAGGAGTATTCTGAGTTTGGTAAGAATGTATCAAGAGCAAAGGAAGATTTAAAACAAAAGTTTTATCAAAATCTACTTGATAATCTGGTGGTGCCAAAATCAGAAAGTATTAAGAGAGAAGCAGATAAGTTTCAGATAGAATGGGATTACGAAGATAAATATTGCTGCATTCTTTTCCACAATAATGGTGACATGCTAATTTCTGGTTTAGAGGGAAGTCTAAAATATGCGCTATTGAACATCCTAGAGGAGTTAAGTCAAAATTATATGGAAACAACAGGATTTATTTATCGCAATAATGTTGTCGCAATATGCCATTATAAGGAAGGAAGCGTGGAGGAGTTCTGTAAGCAATATATGGAACAATGCCAAAAACTGTTTCCATTTCAGATGTGTGCATTCGCAAGTGGCAGCCTATACTTGTGGGAACTACCGGCTACTTACATAGCTCTAAAGAAAATTATCAGTGTCAATGTATTTGAGTTTGGTATTATTCACCATTTAGATAGAATTGAACCAAAAGCTAAGTATACGCGGAGGAATCAGCAGCAGAAGCTAAGTCAAGAGATCATTGCTGGTGATATTAATGGGATATTAGAAAATGCCGGAAGGGTATTAAGAGAGGCCATTAACCGGTACTTAATTGATCGGGAATTTCTGTTAGAATTTAGAAGAAATGTCCAGCAATTGGTGTATTCCTATATGGGTAATATTTCAATTAGTCAAATTATGGATGAAGATTGGAATCCATTGTTCTATGGCAAGTATAATCTGACGATCGAAGATACCTGGCGGTGGCTTGAATATCTTGATAAAACATTGCAGAAAGAGTCCAATTCTAGTGATACAAAAGATGTTGTGAAAATGACCAAACGTTTTTTAGAGGAAAATTACCAACAGGACATTACCCGGGAGAGTGTGTCAGAAGCAATCTATTTAAACTCAGATTACCTCAATCGTATTTTCAAGAAAGAAACTGGCTATACGCTTATGAATTATTTACAGAAAGTTAGAATAGAAAGTGCGAAAAAATATTTAAGAGAAACTGAGTTATCTATTAGTATAATATCTCAAAATACTGGATTTGATACAGCAACATATTTTACTAAAATTTTTAGGAAGTTGACTGGTATAACACCTAAAGAGTATAGGGAAAACAGATAAAAGTCGTTTTTTTACTATTATGTATCGTTTCTGTTATGGCTAGGCAAGCATCTAAGATGTTAGAATGAATCCAAGAAAAGGAATGGAGGAATTCATATGAAAAAGAGAACAAAAATTTTAACATGTCTCCTTATGTGTGCGGTCATGGTTCTTGGTGGTTGCAATGGAGCTGGAGCTGAAGTTGGAGGTGATGGGAATAAGGCCGATACTTCTAAAACAGATAATAGCAGTGAGGAAACAGCTGAACTGATACTGGTCATGCCGGGTAATGATGCGGCCCCTGCAAGCCTTCACAAAATTGAGGAAGGCATAAACGCTATTACGAAGGAAAAGATGAATGCAACTGTAAAGATTCAAATTATTCCATGGGGCTCATATGATGAACAGGTGAACCTTATGCTATCAGGCTCGGAGCCTATGGATATGATGATAACAATGAAAAATCCATCCGGCTATTATCAAAGAGGACAGATTCTTTCAATGGAAGATTTGATTGATCAATATGCGCCGGAAGCAAAAGAAGTTTTAGGTGATGATTTAGAAGCATGCAGATTGGGGGGAGAAATTTATGGTTTGTATCCTTTCCATGATATCGCGCAAACTGCCGGCTTATGTGCAAGGACAGATATTCTTGAAGAAATAGGAGCAGATCCGGAAAAAATAAAAACGTGGGATGATGTCACAAACCTTTTGCAGAGTGTAAAGGATGCATATCCGGAAATGAATATTTTAACGCCGGGAACACTAAAAAGAGGAATTGTTGAAAACCTTGTTATATCGCGCTTTGACATCCTTACACCAGGGATAGGAACCGCGTATGACAGTGATGGTAAAGTTGTCAATATCTATGGAACAGACAAATATAAAGAAATAGTAGAAATGGCTTATGACTGGTATAACAAAGGATACATATTGAGTGATGCAAATACAAATACCGAAACGCGGGAAAGCCACATTAAGGCAGGAGATACCTTTGGCTATATAGTATCTACAAAACCGGGCATGGATACGCAGGAAACATTGGCTACAGGAATGGATATGACAGCGATTACAATTGATGAGCCGACAATTAACACCGGAAGTATTGCTGGATTTCAGTGGGTACTGCCTAGAACCAGCTCAAATCCAGAAAAGGCGATGGAGTTTTACAATCTTATGTTTACCGATGCTGATATCCAAAATTATTTTATCTATGGCATAGAAGACACGGATTATGTAAAAATATCAGACAATGTAATCGGTTATCCAGAAGGTGTAGATGGTAGTAATGCAGGCTGGGTTGGAAATAGCTGGTTTGCAGGAAACTGCTATATATCGTATATATGGGATGGAAATAGTGAAGATAGCTGGAAACAACTTGAAGAATTTAATGAAGGTGCAAAGCGTTCTCCTTTATTTGGATATTTGTTTGATACTGAAGTAAATAAAAATGAAATAGCAGCGATTGCGAATGCAGAAAGTAAATATAAGACATTATTAGAATCAGGAATGGCTGATCCGGAAAAAACCATAACAGAGTTTATAAAAGCGATGGATGATGCAGGGGCCAATAAGGTGATAGAAGAAGCTGAAGGACAGATAGAAGTGTGGAAAGCTAAATAAAATAAAATGGGCTGACGTACTGAAAATTGCATTTAATGGTTCAGGGCGTCAGCCCTGAGTCTGAAAAAGGAAACCAAATGAAAACTAAAAAAAATAATATTTTCAAAAAGACTCGTAGATATTTGCCGATCTATCTTATGGTTTTGCCAGGTTTTATATATATACTAATTAACAACTATCTTCCGATGGGAGGATTAGTAATTGCTTTTAAAAATTTGAACTTTCAAAAAGGCATATTAGGGAGTGATTGGGTAGGCTTTGCTAATTTCGAATATTTGTTTAAAACACCGGATGCTTTTACGATTACCCGCAATACACTTTTGTATAATTTTACGTTTATTATATTAAATACGTTGTTTTCAATCATATTAGCGATTCTCATCAGTGAAATAACATCGAAGATATGTGTGAAGATATATCAAACGGTACTCCTTTTGCCTTACCTAATCTCAATGGTAATTGTCAGCTACCTGGTATATGCTCTTTTAAATACCAGTTCGGGATTTGTCAATAACACAATATTGCCCATGTTAGGACAGGAAGTGGTTTCATGGTACACGCAAGCAAAATTTTGGCCGGTTATTTTAGCGATAACAAATAGTTGGAAAGGCGTAGGTTACATTTGCATTATTTACTTGGCTGCAATATTGGGAATTGATAGAGAAATGTATGAGGCTGCTGGTTTAGACGGCGCTGGAAAGTTAAAGCAGATTCGTTATATTACCCTTCCAATGATTAAACCAACAATTATTGTCATGGCATTGATGTCTATTGGGCGGATTATGTATTCGGATTTTGGTTTGTTTTATCAAGTGCCGCTAGACTCAGGGGCATTACTGGATGTGACAAATACGATTGATACCTATGTATTTAGAGGATTACTTCAATTAGGTGATATTAGCATGTCGGCTGCGGCTGGTGTTTATCAATCAATTATTGGTTTCATTATGGTGTTGATAGCAAATTGGTTTACCAAAAAATATAGCAGTGAAAATGCACTGTTCTAATCAGGAGAGAAAAAATGAAGACTAGGGATTCGAAGAGGTTTCAGATTTTTGCACATATCGTGTTGATATTATGTGCCGTTGCGGCCTTATTTCCATTTTTATTACTGATAGTATCCTCCTTAACAAATGAGGCAGATATTATTCGCAATGGCTATTCATTATTTCCTAAAAAACTCAGCTTGGCCGCTTATGAGTATATTTGGGGACAGAAAAGCCAGATTTTTCGGGCCTATGCAGTAACAATGACTGTTACGATCGCCGGAACGATTGTGGGTGTATTGATGACTGTTTTATATGCGTATGGCATTTCACGAAAGGACTTGCCAGGGAGAAAGTTTCTATCATTTTTCCTGTTCTTTACGATGCTGTTCAATGGAGGTTTAGTGCCTACTTATTTAATGTATACAGAGTATTTTCATATGAAAAATACGCTAGCAGCTTTAATTGTTCCAAATCTGCTTTTTAATGCGTTCAATGTTATCTTAGTCAGGACATATCTGCAAGGTAATATCCCGGATGCTTTGATCGAATCAGCTAGAATTGACGGAGCGAGTGAAACTACGATTATGTGGAAAATTGTAATGCCTCTGGCTAAGCCGATTATTGCAACAATATCGCTTTTTGTAGCAGTAGCGTATTGGAATGATTGGATGAATGGTTTGTATTATATATCAAAACCGGAGTTATATAGCATTCAAAGTCTTCTTAACAATATGATGAAGAATATTGAATATCTATCAAATAATCCAACAGCGGCGGGTAACATTAGCGGTCAGATTGCAAATATGCCACGTAAAACAATTTCAATGGCAATTGCAGTCGTAGGAATGCTTCCCATTTTAGTAGTGTATCCATTCATACAGAAAAATTTTGTAAAAGGCATTGCAATCGGTGCAGTGAAAGGTTAAGTATAGATGAAAAAAATAGAAGAGTTATTAGATGAAATGACATTAGATGAGAAAATTGGACTATTATCGGGCAAAGATTTCTGGCAGAGCCAGGATTATGAGAAATATGGTATTTCATCCTTAGCAATGGCAGATGGACCTTGTGGTCTAAGAAAACAAGAAGAGGAGGAGGATCATCTGGGGATTCATAAAAGTGTCGAGGCAACGGCATTTGTATCAGGCCCACTCATCGCAGCTTCATGGGATCGGAACCTTGCAGAGCTTTTAGGTGCTACACTTGGAGAAGAAGCGAGTTCCATGGGAATTTCATTATTATTGGGTCCTGCGGTAAATATCCAGCGTTCACCATTATGTGGTAGGAATTTTGAATACTATTCGGAAGACCCTTATCTTACCGGTGATATAGCATATGCCTGTGTGAATGGGATTCAAAAGCAGGGTGTTGGGGCGTGTATCAAGCATTTTGCGGCGAACAATCAAGAGACGGAAAGAGAATATATTAATGAAATTATCGATGAACGCACATTAAGGGAAATTTATCTGACAGCCTTTGAAAAGGCAATAAAGGAAGCAAAACCATGGGCAGTTATGACTGCATTAAATAAAGTAAACGGAGACTTCGGTGCTGAGCACAAGGGGCTTCTAGTGGATCTTTTGCGGGATGAATGGGGATATGAGGGGATTACCATTTCTGATTGGTTTGGCATTGATAATCGGGCGAAAGCCTTAGCGGCGGGATTAGATTTAGAGATGCCGACTTCTTGTGGAATTGGAGCGAAACGCATAAATGCCGGATTGCAGTCAGGAATTTTATCGGAACATGATATACAAAAAGCATGTAGAAGGATTCTAAGATGTATTGTAAAAGATGATAAAGTAAGAAGGCCCCAAGGTGGATTTGATCAGGAAAAACACCATAGAATAGCTAGAAAAGCGGCGGAAGAAGGTTCTGTGCTACTTAAAAACGAAAGGAATATATTACCCCTGGAGCGTGGAGATAAAATTACAGTGATTGGTGAATATGCGATGAAAGCCAGATTTCAAATGGAAGGCAGCGCCAAAGTGATTCCGACAATGGTTGATCAACCGCTAGACTGCATACGTGATATCTCTGCGGAACCTGTTTGTTATGCAAAAGGCTATTCGACAGGAGTAGCCGATGAACAGGAGCTGCTGATACAAGAGGCGGTAAAAGCGGCGCAGATTTCAGAGAAGGCGATTGTATTTTTGGCAATTCCGGAAGGCGTGGAGAGTGAGGGACACGATCGAAAAAATATTGCCCTGCCTTCTAACCAAGTGCGTTTGTTGGAGCAGGTTTTGCAGGTGCAAAAGAATGTTATCGTCATTCTTTTTAATGGCGCGCCGATTGAGATGCCATGGATAGATAGGGTGCCTGCAGTTATGGAATGCTTTCTAGGAGGCCAGGCAATTGGAAGTGCGATAGCAAAACTGCTGTACGGCAAATCCAATCCCTCAGGCAAGTTACCGGTAAGCTTTCCTGTTAAATTAGAAGATACGCCATGTTATTTCGATTTTCCGGGTGATAAAGAAACGGTTAACTATTCAGAAGGTGTTTTTGTTGGGTATCGATATTATGAAAAACGTGCAGTAGAGACATTGTTTGCTTTTGGGCATGGCCTAAGCTATACAACATTTGATTATAGTAAGATGAAAGTACAGAATAAGGAAGGCGATCTGATAGCACAGTACCTTGATAATCAAGAAATAGCAATAGAAGTATTGATAAAAAACAGTGGAATGAGAGCGGGAGCGGAAGTTGTTCAATTATATGTAGGGATGTTTGATTCTAGCGTCAAAAAACCAGTAAAAGAACTGAAAGGATTTGAGAAGATATGGCTAGAACCGGGAGAAGAAGGGAAGGTTGTCTTTATTCTCAATAAAAGAAGTTTTGCATATTACCGAACAGAAATTAATGATTGGTACACTGATCCAGGTGAATACAAGATTATGATTGGAAGCTCTTCAACAGATATACGTTTAGCTGATTCGCTAAATGTTAGTCCAGAGAAAATAATTCCGAAACGTCTTACGGGATGGTCTACGATAGGAGATTTGAGATCTTTTCCTAAGGGGAGGGAACTCTTTGAACAATGGAAAGAAGTGGTTCTTGAACATTCTGTTATGGAGGAAATAACGCAATGTTTTAAACGGGATGAAAACGATGAAGAGCTAAATAAAATTGCATTACGTTTTCTGACGTTAGCAACGAACAGCATAATTGACTATGATGCAATGAAAAGTGGCTTGGAGCAGTGTAATAGAGAACGATTTGGACTATGAAGAGGATGATATGACGGAAAAAAAACTAAAAAAATTATTGCAAAGCATGTCTCTAACTGAAAAAATTAATCAGATGCTTCAAGTATCTGGTGAATTTTTAACGGAAGAGACCGTGTTAACGGGTCCTATGAAGCAGAAGGGATTTACGGAAGAAAATATCGGTCTGGCAGGATCTGTGATTGGTGTTCATGGGGCTCAGAAGGTCAGAGAAATACAATCTGCCTATCTTACAAAGCATCCCCATAGGATCCCGCTTCTTTTCATGATGGACGTAATTAACGGATATCGGACTATCTTTCCTATTCCATTGGGACAGGGGGCAACATTTGACCCCGAGCTTTCCTGCAAATGTGCTGCAGTGGCGGCGAAAGAAGCGGCAGTGAGTGGAATCCATGTAACTTTTGCACCAATGGTAGATCTTGTTCGTGATGCGCGTTGGGGGAGGGTTATGGAATCAACAGGAGAAGATCCTTACCTGAACAGTTTATTTGCAGAAGCAAACGTGAAAGGATTACAAGGAGAAACGTTGAGCGATGAATACCAAATAGCAGCTTGTATTAAGCATTTTGCCGCATATGGTGCGCCAACAGCCGGAAGAGATTATAATACGGTGGAGTTGTCAGAACATACATTGAGACAGTTTTACCTGCCAGCATATGAGGCGGGGATATCTGCTGGAGCAGGACTGGTAATGACAGCTTTTAATACAATTAATGGGATTCCTGCTAGTGGGAATCAGTGGCTGATGAAAAATGTGTTACGTGACGAGATGAAATTTGAAGGAGTTTTAATTTCTGACTGGGGAGCGATTGAGGAAATGGTTGCGCATGGTTATTGCGAGAATCGTGAAGAAGCGGCGTTAAGGGCAATGAATGCGGGAGTAGATATTGATATGATGACTGGCGTGTATTCGGAGAACTTGTCAGAATTAGTTGTTGAGGGCAGAGTGAATGAAGAGGAAATTGATCAAGCGGCCTATCGAATTTTGCAGCTGAAAAATCGTTTGGGATTGTTTGAGAAACCTTTTAAGGATGCCAGTGTTGAAAAGGAAAAAGAGATTATATTATGTGAAGAGAATCGTTTATTAGCACGAAACGCGGCGGCGAAATCATTTGTATTATTAAAGAACGAGAAACTTTTGCCAATTAGAAAGACGGACAAGATTGCATTTATAGGACCATATGTAAATACCAGAGATTTATCTGGTTCTTGGTCATTTACAGGTGATTCTGCCGATGTTAAAACGATTGAAGAAGTGGTGAAGGAGCGTTTTGGTTCTAGTGCTGTATGCCTGCCGGGGAGCAGGATGCTAGATAAAGGGATCAATCTTCAAGGTTTTCAGGATTTTACAAACGAAAGCAGCACTAGGGAACAAGAACAAGACATGTTAGAAAAAGCGGTTGAAGAAGCTGGTAAAGCAGATTTAGTTATTATGGCTTTGGGAGAACATTACCTTCAGTCGGGCGAGGCTACGAGTCGGGGAGAGCTTGAGATTCCAGAGGTTCAGTTGAATTTATTTAAACGCATCTGTGAAGTAAACAAAAATGTAGCAGTAGTGCTTTTTTCAGGACGTCCACTTGACCTTCGCAGAATTGCTATAAAAGCAAATGCAGTGCTACAGGTATGGTTTCCTGGAACAGAGGGGGCAGAAGCGATTATTGATGTCTTAACCGGTGCGGTTAATCCTTCAGGAAAATTGCCGATTAGCTTTCCTTATAGCGTAGGACAGGTACCGATTCATTATAATGAATATTTAACCGGGCGTCCTTTTGATGAAGAGTCCTTACAAGAGCGTTTTCGTTCTAAATATATAGATGTACCAAATGAGCCTCTATTTCCGTTTGGCTATGGGTTAAGCTATACAACATTTCGCATATCCAATATTACGTTGTCAAAGTCAGAATTAAAAGCTGGGGAGAAGTTATCAGCCAGTGTAGAGATAGAGAATACGGGAATGATAACCGGTACAGAAGTATTGCAATTATATATCAGAGACGTTGTAGCCAGTGTAGTGCGGCCGATTAAAGAGTTGAAATGTATCCGAAAAGTTACTTTGCAGCCCAAGCAGAAAATAGAGGTTAATTTTGTTATTGATGAAACGATGCTTCGATTTTATACAGCGCAGGGAAAGTGGGAAAGTGAGCCGGGGCTATTCAAGCTATATATCGGTAATAGTAGCAAAAGTAGCACATGTAAAGAACTGATGCTGGTACCATAATGAAATTAAAACGAAATGTGTTTATGACTGCAATAGAGTAGCGCAAGTGTACTCCGGGAAGAAAGGATATAACCTGACTTTTATAGTAAAAAAAGTAGTGAGAGCCTTTGAAAGTAGGAATATCAGGGTTCTCACTACTTTTATATCAAAAAAACTTTGTTATGAAACAACGATGTTTTTAGAAATTTGTTAAAACAGATATAATGTAGAAGAAGCAAAGGTAGCATAAATGCATAGTTTGTATTATAATAAATGATACACGAATAACAGATATACTAGAACATAACATGGAGGAGGGAAATTCTCTTGAAAAAAACGACTGACACAACAACGCAACTAGGTGTAGACCCGATTTGGCGGCTTATTCTCCGCTTTTCATTGCCGTCTATTATTTCTATGACCGTTGCTTCTTTTTACTATCTTGTAGACAGGGTGTTCATCGGACGGTATGTGGGTGAAGTGGCACTTGGAGGGCTGACGGTAGCCTATCCGTTTACCATGATTCTATTTGCATTCAACGCGCTGTTTGCCATTGGCGGATCTGCACTGATCTCGATACAATTTGGGCAGAAAAAGGAGGATGAGGCACAGCAGGTTTTCGGCAATATGGTTACATTGCTCATGGTGTCAACACTGTTCTTTGTTAGTATTTCCCTAATTTTTGTTGTTCCTATACTGAAGTTGATGGGGGCAACAAAGAGCATTTTACCATATGCAATACCCTATATGCGGATTGTCCTTTTGGGGCTTCTGGTTCAAATGCCGTCTTTTGCAATGGCATCGCTTGCCCGCGTGGAGGGCAAACCGCGCCTTGCTATGACGACGCAGCTGATCGCAGGGGTATCGAATATAGTTTTGGACTATATTTTCGTTGTGGTATTCCATTGGGGTGTACAGGGCGCGGCTGGGGCTACACTCGTTGGCCAAGCCATTGGGTTCACGATTTTGCTTTTTCACTTTTTTATACGGAAAAGAAGTCTACTGCACTTCCACGCTCGTAATCTTTTGCTAAGATTCGGAATCGTAAAGCAGATCTGTGCCATTGGATCATCCAATTTCTTTACGCAGCTTGGTACAAGCGTCTCGAGCGTATTTTTGATTGCCTCTCTTGGAAGGTATGGCGGGGATGCCGCTATCTCATCAATGGGGGCATTGACCAGTCTAATATCGCTGGTGATGATGCCCCTATTCGGATTGCAGCAAGGGGTAGGTCCGATCGTTGGCTATAACCATGGCATGAAGCAAAACGCGAGGGTCAGGCGGACGGTTCTGCTTGGCATCATTGGAGGCAGTATATTCTCGGTGTTTGTTTTTTTGCTCATGGAGCTATTTCCAGCCGTTTTCGCATCATTTTTTATCGACCCTACTTCTGCTACGATTGAACTTTGTGCCCATGCAATCAGAATCAATGTGGCGACACTTCCATTTTTGTCCATTTTAATTATCGGAGCAAGCTATTTTCAATCTACCGCACAGGCGCTAAAGGCGTTTGTACTTAGCGTTAGCCGGACAGTGATTTTCCTGATTCCTGCCATACTGATTCTGCCACCGTTTTTTAAATTGGATGGGGTGTGGGCGGCACAGCCTGTTGCGGATGCAATGTCTACGTTGCTTGCAGTCATATTGATTTCTCATTCTTTGATAAGTATGAAAAAATCGGAATCAATTTGAGCTTTTACAAATTGATTCCGATTTGTATAGATGTCGCCAATATATCCTTTCTTCTCATTCTCTACTTCAACTTTTAGAAGTTTAAAAAATGCAAAAAACTGCTTGCAATTTTCTTTTAAATCAGATACAATATATCTTGTTGAAAACAGTGGCCCATCGCCAAACGGTAAGGCAACGGACTCTGACTCCGTCATTTCAAGGTTCAAATCCTTGTGGGCCAGCTTGGAACCATCACACGTATGTGATGGTTTTTTCTACTTTGCAGGAGTCCATAGCATTCCCGAAAAGAGACTCTCTAAGGTAACAATAGATAAAAATAACGTAAAAATGCTCCACAAGATATGCACGCGCTAAATATTATTTCGAAAGTGAGGGGAATTTATGTATAGTTTTGAAAGCAGAATACGCTATAGTGAAATAGATTATGAGGGAATCATTAAATTTGATGCGATCTTAGATTATTATCAGGATTGCAGTACCTTTCATTCTGAGGAACTAGGTGTGGGAATGGACGTTATGGCAGAGTGGCAGGTGGCGTGGATTTTGTCGTCATGGCAGGTTGTCGTAAAACGATATCCCAAAATGGGTGAAAAAATAAAAATTGGTACATGGCCATATCAGTTTCGGGGATTTATGGGGAATCGTAATTTTGTGATGGAAGACGAGGAGGGCAAAAAAATCGCTTATGCAAATTCAATTTGGGTACTCTTGGATCTAACTACAGGGAAACCAAAAAAAGCAATGCCGCAGATGCTAGAAGCGTATCAACTAGAACCGCAGCTTTTAATGAACTGTGAATCGCGTAAAATTAGTGTACCAAAAGAGCTTAAGAAGTATCCCTCATTTCCAGTGCATAAATATCATATAGATACAAATATGCATGTGAATAATGCAAAATATATTTTAATGGCACAAGAGTACCTGCCAACTGGTTTTAAAATTGGTCAAATGAGGGCTGAATATAGAAAAGCGGCTGTTTATGGAGATGTCATTTATCCAAGCGTAAGTATTGGGGATGAAGATGGGAGGATCACCATTGTACTAGCTAACGAGGAGGCAAAACCCTATGCAGTGATTGAACTGGAGAAAAAAATGGAACAAGGATAAGTATTTAAAATATAGTTGCATGGCGTATCATGTGACATACAAATTGGAGGAGTGTAAATGATAAAATTAGGAGAAAAACAGACGTTACAGGTTGTTAAAACCGTGGACTTTGGAATCTATCTTGCTGAAAACCAAGGAGATGATGATAGGATTCTTTTGCCAAAAAAACAAGTTCCGAGCGAAATTGCCATTGGAGATCCGTTAGAAATTTTTGTATATAAGGATTCGAAGGATCGTCTGATTTCTACAAGAGAACAGCCAAAGCTGATGATGAATGAATTCGCCATTTTAAAAGTCGTATCCGTCCAAGAGATTGGAGCATTTTTGGACTGGGGGCTGGAAAAGGATTTATTTCTGCCCTATAAGGAGCAGATAGGCGAAATCAAAGAAGAGGATGACGTATTAGTGCGACTGTATATTGACAAAAGCACTAGGCTGTGTGCCAGCATGAAAGGAATCTATGAAATGCTTTTTACAGATTCTACCTATCAAATCGGCGATACAGTGCAGGGCAGGGTATATGAATTTAGCGGCAATTTTGGGGCTTTCGTGGCAGTGGACGATAAGTATTCTGCATTGATACCACGTCATGAAGACCATAGTTTTTTGCATATCGGCGAGGTGGTACAAGCTAGGGTTACAGACGTAAAGCCAGATGGGAAATTGGATCTTACATTACGAGAAAAGGCTCATTTACAGATGGATAAAGATGCCCTGCATGTTTTAGAACGATTAGAGGAACAGGAAGGCTTTCTTCCTTTTAACGATAAAGCGACGCCTGAACTTATTTTTAGTGAAATGAAAATGAGTAAGAATGCCTTTAAACGTGCGGTAGGCCGTCTTTATAAAGAACGTAAAATAGAAATAACGCAAAACGGTATTCGGAAAATAAAGGATGAGTAGGTAAGAATAGGCTTAAATGCAGGAGCTGCTTACAAAGATCATAAGAATCGTGCTGATAAGCAAGGGATAGAAGTAAGCAAGAGGTAGGAACAGGCAAGGGGTAGAAGCAAGCAAGGGGTAGAAGTAGGCAAGAGGTAGAAGTAAGCTTAAGAGTCTGGTTAGATTCTAGGAGAAAGTAGGGGAGCTGTGTCAGAAAATAAAAGTGTAAACAGATTGTTTTTAATTACGGTAGTCATATATATTGGTGTAAGCTTTTTGACAGGAGCTTTGATTCCGCCAGAGGTGCCTATTTATGTGCACCTTATGATATCACAGGCACTCATCATTGTACCTGTACTCATTTATTGTAAAATACAGGGCATCAAGCTAAGGGAACTGATTCCGTTTCGGAAGATGAAAATCTCAACAACGGTGCTGGTAATTGTGTGCACTTATCTTATATACCCTCTGCTGATTGTATGCAATGTTTTTTCCTTGTTTTGGACACAATCGCAGACAGTGGACGTGCTCTCTGCTATGGGGGGAGAAAACTTAGCTTTAAATGGAATTATGATGGCGGCGATTCCGGCAATGGTAGAGGAAATGATGTTTCGGGGTGTGATCTATCAAACCTATCGACGCACGAGAGTGTTTACCGGGGCTTTATTAAGTGCGTTTTTATTTGGCTGTATGCATATGAATTTTAACCAGTTTATCTACACCTTTGTGTTTGGAATCTATCTAGCGTTGCTCGTAGAGGCGACAGGCAGTATTTTCAGCTCGATGCTTGCACATTTTACCCTTAATTTTACGAGTGTATTGATGCTGTTTATTGTAACGAAAATTTCTCCGGCGGTAGCTGGCGCAGGGGCAATTCCCGGGAACTTTACAGGTACGATGGACGCTGCTTCTCTGGGGATGCTTTTGATGGGAGTATTCCTATTAGCCTGTATTGCACTAGGGACAACGGCAGGAGCAGTGGGGGTCTATATTGGACTTAGCACGACTGCCGGCAGGTATGAATATGTGAAACAAATGTTTAAAAAACACAAGGAAGAAAGAATGATCAGCATAGCCTTAGTAGTCGCGATCATCATTGCGTTTGCTATGATGCTATTTATAGAATTATGACATGTACATGAATGTGACGTGGAAGGGTGGACAGTTCATCATGTAGGCCTTCCTAGATCAAGTCGCAATAGCCACCATTTTTTTGGTAAATTTTTTTGCTCCTCATCTATAAAAAATTTTATTCTAAATACGAACATATCAGGAAAGAAAGAAGAATAAGATTGAAAGTATATAAGAAGAGGAGTGATTCTATGGCTATAAAAATCTATATTGACCAAGGTCATAATCCGGGTGCAGTCAATGCGGGTGCGAGTGTGCCGGAATTAGAAGAGCAGGAAGTGAATTATAATGTAGGTACCATGCTTGCAGGATTATTAAACCATGATGAAAGATTTAAAGTGCGGACTTCAAGAACCAGCCCGACTTACGTGGTGGGATATAATACAACATCAAGCCTTACAACGCGCGTAGCAGAGGCAAATGCATGGCCGGCGGATTATTTTGTCAGTGTCCATGCAAATGCCAACACAAATCCGGCCGTGAATGGTGCAGAAGCTTATGTATATAGCACAGGTACACAGGCACAATATTTGGCAGAACATATTTTGGAGAGAATTGTACAAATAGTAGGGATTCGCAATAACGCAGTAAGGACAAATCCATCATTATACGTATTGCGCAAAACAACGATGCCAGCGGTATTGGTAGAACTTGGCTATCTTACGAATTCTTCCGATCTTTTATATTTGTTAAATGATCAAGAAGAATATGCATACGCAATTTATTTGGGACTGCTGGATTATTTTGGACTGCAGCCATCTCATTGAACCTGGCGTACGAATATACATTGCTTATTAGCCGTATGTAAAAACGGAGGGTGCTAAAATGCAATTTACCGAACATGATTTGGCGTGGGTATTATATGCGTCAACAGGCATACTGCTCTCAAAATACGATGGCGCCGACAAAACCGTTACGCCATTGACGAGCGTGGACTGGTATTCCTCCGCCATTGATGACCTTACGTTAAGGGAAAAACTCATAGCGTTGTGCCTTGAGAAAGATACACCTCAAATCGTATCGAATAGGGTTAATTGCCTGTGGTTTGGCATACCTTATGGGTGTGAGGTGTATATGATTGGGCCAACGCTGATTCGCTCTGTACCAAATATGAATCTCCCTGTGGTGCCATACGACGAGTTGCTCAAGTATTTTTCTATGCTTTATGCGCTGCTCTATCACAAAGAAATGAGTTTCAAGGAATACGTTTTCATCAATCCGAAAGCGGTTGAAAATACAAAAAAACATGACGAAGCACACATCTACGAGTGGCAGGAGCGCAACTTCACCGCCGCACGCGAAGTCGAACGGTTTTTGGTGGATTGCGTACGAAACGGCGATGTGGAGCGATTGCAACAGCTCAAAAGCAATTCGGGAGCGACAAAAGGGCACGTGGGATTGGACGCTTTGCGGCAAGAGAAAAACTCGTTTATCGTTATGATGGTGTTAATCGGACGCGCCGCGATTGAGGGCGGGCTTTCCGTGGAAGTTGCGTTCCCGCTGAGCGATATGTACATCTTGCAAATGGAGGCAATGACGGATATTCCAAGCGTTTTGTCGCTGATGGAGTCGGCGTTGCTTGATTGGACGGAGCGCGTTAGAGCAAACAAAAGCCAAGTCAAATATTCCGAGCAAATCAATGCTTGCTGCGACTACATCATCAAAAATATCAGTGTCCCGATAAAAGTCGGCGATGTCGCAGAATTCATAGGGCTGAATGCGGAATACCTGTCTAGACGTTTCCGCAAAGAAACCGGCGTTCCCATACCGCAATACATTATTCAAGCAAAAATGGACGAGGCTGTAATGCTGCTATCCCACACAAGCAAGCCTATCGCAGTGATTGCCAGTTTGCTCGGATTCCCGTCACAGAGTAAATTTACGACCGTATTTAAACGTAGTATGGGCACTACACCTGACCATTATAGGAAAACTCACTGAAAAAGAACCGACTTAAATCGTCGGTTCTTAGTAATTTTAAACAAAATTTTACGAAAAATTTAGTCATTCATACAAAATATTCATAACATATTAAAAGGTAAATAAACATCTTAAATCGTGAAGAAAGCCACATTTCTATTTGGTATAATAGCCTCAGTATCAACCATAGGAATGGGAAGCGATCAATGGAAAAAGAAATGACTAAAAAGTAAAATCATAGGAGGAAATACAATGGAAAAGTACAAAGATGCATCCGCCTCGATTTCAGAGCGAGTAGAGGACTTGCTCTCGCGCATGACCCTTGAACAAAAAATCGCCCAATTGCAGTGTATGATGGTAGCGGGCGACGACCCGTCTATGATGTTGGGACACTTCAAAAACGGACTTGGCGAAGTCGCCGTATTCGCTTCGGCGCAGTCGCCACAAGAAGTGGCGGAGTACAACAAAAAAGTTGTTGAACTCGTCAGTGAGAACCCGCTGGGCATACCGCCGATTATCCATGCGGAAGCCATCACGGGACTAAACGGCGTTGGCGCGACGATTTTCCCATCCGCTATCGGACTGGGCGCGACATTTAATTCCGACACTGTGCGCGAAATGGGCATAATCATTCGCGGACAAATGACTTCGGCGGGCTATCGTCAGGCATTGTCGCCCGTTATGGACGTGGCGCGTGACCCGCGTTGGGGCAGAATCGGCGAAACCTACGGTGAGGATCCTACGTTGAATGCACAAATGAGCGTTGCATTCACAAAAGGGCTGCAGGGGGACGACCTGAAAACAGGAGTCGTCGTGACGGGCAAACATTTCCTTGGCTATGGTTTCAGCGATGGCGGCCTAAACATGGCGACGAACCCGATTACCCCGCGCGAACTGCGCGAGGTCTACGCAAAACCGTTTCAAGCAGCGATAACAGAGGCAAATATGCAGTCGATTATGAACTCCTATGGGACGATTGACAACGAAGTCGTAATCGGATCGAAGCACATACTCACCGACCTGCTGCGCGATGAAATGAAGTTTGAGGGCATCGTCGTTTCCGACTATATGTCGATAGACTGGCTGGTAACGCGAAAGGTCAGCCCCGACATTGCGAGTGCGGGAATAGCCGCCCTACAAGCAGGCCTTGACGTGGAATGCCCCATGCCGAAAGGCTATGCAGCAAATTTGGCTACGGTAGATATAGCACTTATCGACCGTTCGGTGCGCCGAGTTTTAGAAACCAAGTTTAAACTAGGCCTATTTGAAAATCCATACCCGCTTACGGAGAACTTAAACGATACATATTTTAGTCCCGAACATATGGCGCACAGCCTGAAAACGGCGCGGGAATCTATCGTGTTGCTGAAAAATGACGGTATTCTGCCGCTCTTAAAAGAAACAAAAAAGATCGCCGTAATCGGTCCTCACGCCGACAGTATTCGTCTGCTGTTCGGTTGCTACACATTCCCCGCAGGTGTTGAAATGGGCATGAGCCGTTCAATGGGCGACATGGCGGGTCTGGACGGCTTGGCGGGAATGGCGCCCGAAGACGACGACTTTGTCCCCGCAGAGCTGATGGAAGGCTGTGAAGTCCGCAAAGAGCGCGACGACGTTCGCTACGCCTTGCAGGCAATGTTCGGCAACGTTACGCCGACAATTTTAGCGTCCGTTAAGGGCAAATTCCCCGATGCGCAAGTCGTATATGCGAAAGGCTGCGAGGTTGCGGGTACAGACAAAAGCCTGTTCAAGGAGGCACTCGATGTGGCCCAAAATGCTGACGTTGTTATCTTGACAGTCGGTGGTAAATATGGTTGGGGCGATACCTGCACAATCGGCGAGGGTATCGACAACGACGACATTGGCCTGCCGGGTGTGCAAGAAGAACTGGCGAAAGAGCTGTTTGCGGTCGGAACCCCTACCGTTATCGTCCATATGGACGCGCGCCCGCTCGCCAGCGAGTTCATAAAAGAACATTTTCCGGCGATAATCGAGAATTGGTTCCCTGGGATTACGGGTGGAACGGCACTTGCCGATGTTCTGTTTGGAGACTACAATCCCGCTGGACGATTACCAGTGACAGTTGCAAGAAACGCGGGCCAGATCCCCATCTATGCGGGGCAGAGAGTCGGCAACAGCTACAACACCAACGGGTTCGTGCTTGCGCGTTATAACGAGGGGACGAAAGAGCCATTGTTCTATTTCGGCGAAGGCAAGAGCTACACGGAATTCGAGTATAGCAATCTAAAAATTGCGACTTCCGATGATGTCAGCGAAATCTCCTGCGATGTGAAAAATATTGGTAAGTTCAACGGCGAGGAAGTCGTGCAATTATACGTCAGTGACGAGTTGGCGAGCATGCTACGCCCATATCGCGAATTCGCCGGATGCAAGCGCGTTGCACTCAAAGTTGGGGAAACAAAAACCGTGCGTTTCACTGTACGCGCCGACCAATTTGCATTTTTGGATAGCGAGATGCGTTGGGTTGTAGAGCAAGGCGAGATGTCCGTGGCGATTGGCGCATCATCTAATGACATTCGGATCAAAGGCAGTTTCCAAATTGAAAATGCGCAAATAATCGCAGGGCATAAGCGGGGCTTTTACGCGAAAGCGCAGGTGCTGTAATTGCCCATTGCTACAGTTTTAATGATTCACCAGGACTTGCGGGAAAAAGAGCGGTGCCTGTTGCTTTTAAGGTTTACGGCATATTGCGGTTGGGCGGTAAGCTAGGTGTCAACGATGTACATTGTTGCAGAATACGTTTGGGGTGAATGTGGTTATGGCAAAGATAAAAAAAATATTTGATAGCACATGGGTAATCAGCGAACCGGGGAAATTTAGCAGTGTCAAAATGTATCTGCTTGCGGGAAACGAAAAAGGCGTACTCATTGACAGTGGGTACGGACAAATTAACCTTACGGAACTGGTGCGAAGTGTGTATGGTGGTCCGGTAACAATTTTGAACACACACGGACATCTTGACCATATCGGCGGAAATGGCTGTTTCCCGTCCTATCTTCCGAAAGAGGATATAGAACTGTATAAACGGCACAGCGACCCCGATTTTTTAAGAGGACAGAACTTACGTGTTTTTCCGCAAGCAGATGTAACCGTGATAGATTTTGAACGCATGGACCTTGGCGGGCGCGTTCTTGAAATGATCAAAACGCCGGGGCATACGCACGGAAGTATAAGCATACTCGATGCACAGAATAAAGCGTTTTTTGTCGGCGACACATTCAACTTCATAAGCACATGGCTAGGCACGGAGGATTCTACGAGCGTCACCGAATATAAGCGTTCATTGGAAAAATTGATTCGTATTGCGAAAGAATACGGCATAAACGATTTCTATTCCGGGCATTGTTTTGGCGCGATGCACATGAAAACCCTCAAAGATTATTACCATTGCTGCGAGATTATTTTGGAGGGTGGAAAGAAGAATCCTAAATGGGTTGATATGGGGCTGAACAAGGGCTACAATACCCGCTACCGCCTTTCTATGATTACATGGCAGAGAAAGGAGTAATCATGATTAGATTAGCGAGGATTTTTCAGGACGGTATGGTTTTGCAACGGCAAAAGGCGATACGAATATGGGGGGACAGCGATTGTAGACAGTGCCTTACCGTCCGGCTAAACAATGATGTCGTTTATGAAGGCGCGTGTGCCGAAGGGGAATTTTCATTTGCCTTGCCGCCACAAGAAGCCGCTAAAGGTGTAACATTAGTGGTGGCAAGCGAAAAAGAGAGCTTGACGTTTACGAATGTTGACATAGGCGAAGTCTGGGTTGCGGGCGGGCAGAGCAATATGGAGTTTCCTCTTCGATACGATGCAAAGGCAACCAGCATGATTGCCTTTGCGAATGACGTGCATATTCGGTTTTACGATGTCGGGAAATATTCTTTTGAAGGCGAAGAAGCGGAAGGCTTTAAAGATGCGGGGAGTATGGACAAATGGTTGCCGTTTACACCCGAAAATGCAGGCGTTTTCTCCGCTGTCGGGTTATATTTCGCCAAAGATTTAAGCAAGGCGTTGGGTGTTCCAATCGGAATTGTCGGCTGTAATTGGGGTGGGACAACCGCATCTACGTGGTTAGATGAATCTTACTTGCGTCAAAATCCAAGCCTGATGCCTTACCTTGATGAGTATGAATCAGCTGTAAAGAAACTTGATGTTGAAAAATATAAAGAACAAGGGAAATCTGCGCGTCGTCTGATTGCGTCAAAAAATATGCAGAAGATGACGGAAAACATGATGCGCGGCACTTCACATTTTTTTGATACGATACGTGCGTTGCCTTTCGTGCTTAAAGTGATATCCTACACTACGACAAAAGGTCCTGCTGACCCAAACAGGCCGGCGGGACTTTATCATACGATGACGGAAAAAATCATCGGCTATTCGTGTCGTGGCGTCATCTGGTATCAAGGCGAAAATGATGAAGGAAAAGCCGATGTCTACGATGAATTGTTTACGGCTGTGATCCGCTGTTGGCGTGACGCTTGGAACGACAAACTGCCATTTTTGTTTGTGCAGCTTGCGCCGTATGGCAAATCGCAATTAGGTACAGGGAAGAATTTTCCAATCATACGTGAAAAGCAAGCATGGGTTAGCAAGCACGTGGAAAACACTTATATGGCCTCTATCATGGATTGCGGTATGAAAAACGATATTCATCCGAAAAATAAGCAACCCGTTGGGGAACGCCTTGCGCTTATGGCTCGTGGCAAGATTTACGGCGAGGACATTTTATGCGAGCCTCCCGAACTGTCAAGTGTAAGTTTAAAACAAGGGATCATCACGCTTGGTTTTGTCAACACAGGCGATGGACTGCGCTTAAAAGGCGAGAAGTTAGGTGGGCTGCGTGTAGTTGTGGACGGCAAGCCATTAGGCGGCTTTGATGTTCAGGTCAAACATGACTGCTTAGAAATAAGAAACGGCAAATTTATCGTAGGTGCCTTAGTCAAACTATTATTCGCATGGGTAGGATATTGCGAAGTGAATCTGCTAAACAGCGCAGGACTCGCCGCAAAACCTTTCAAAACCGAAGGGAAAATTCATGAGATAAGGTGAAAACAAATGGTAGAATGAAATCATCTTGTCAAGTTTATTTCGGCACAGCCCCTAAGCGAACTTCTCCTTAACCACGGTATACGTCAATTTGGAAAGAGCGTATGCCTGCACCAATTCATGTAGGGCCTTGCCATTTTCTAAATGTTGTGCAGGGGCCCTTTTGTTGTTGCGATTCGCAGCCCATTACCGTGGAGTCGCTTTTGTGCGCTTTTTGCATAAAAGTGCAAGGGTTTGATGTGCCAAACTGCACGTTCTTTGTGCAGTTTGTGTACAGAAAGGTTGCTTTCACAGCTGGCTGTGAATCGTAACCTTTTATTCGCTTGCATATAAATTTTATTTTAAAAAAAATTGAAAAAGTAGATATGCTGTGGTAGAATAAAGTATTAGATGAATTTTATGAAGCCGATGAAGATTCAGGCTTCAGATTTGCAGTATCACGCCAGGCGTGTTCAATGCACAGGAGAAATGAATGGCAAAGGAAGAATTTTTACATGAATTGCAGGTAGCGCTACAGAGGGAAATTCCTCAGGCACAGCTCAATGAACAATTACATTATTATGACAATTATATAATGGAAGAATCCAGAAAAGGTAGAAGTGAGAGTCAGGTGATCGAGGATCTAGGGAATCCAAGGCTGATTGCAAAGACGCTGATAGACACAGCGAATACGACAAAGGAATCCAATCAAACGGCCTATGAGGAGGATTTTACAAAAGACAATGGCAAAAAAAGATTTCATGCAGATTTTTCAAAAGAAGGGGGATTTGATATAAGGTTTGGAAAATTCAGGTTAAATGCTTGGTACGCGAAGGTGCTATTGATTTTGGCACTTGTATTAATTGTTTTTCTGATGGTGCAATTAGTGGCTTTTTTGTTGCCGTTTGTGGTACCCATACTATTACTTGTATTCATATTATCGTATGTTTTACGTAAACGGTGATCATGGATAAAATCAATCACTAGGAGGTGCTTATGGAGCTAGTTAACATACCATCGAAGAAACGATTTGTAAAACGTAAAGATAAGATGAAAGCGCTTTACGTTATCTTACAGGGTAGTGTAAGGGCAACTGCAAAACATGATGAGTGGGATTTAGAGGCAGGAAGTATCATCGGAATTATGGAAAGTGCATCTGGGACATTTTTATGCGACTATACCACAACGGCAGATACCATTGCCTATGCCTTTGCCTATACAAATGCAGAAGACTTCAAAGCAATATTTTCAAACGAAGAAAAATATCTGGGCATTTTTTCCATGGGATCGATGAAACAGGCCTCAAATTTGATCAAGCGATACCAAAATCATGTAAAAACGGCGAAGGCTTATCATAGTTTCCTGCTAGATATGTTTCAGCAATATGAAGCATTGTGTGAATCTTATGGTATCTTAGAAAAGACAACTTTACGGGTGGAATCAATTAAACAATTAATACTGGCGGACAAAGTTGAAACTTGGACAATAGAATATTACAATAAAATGGCTAGTCTGTCGCTTAAGACGGTGGAAGAATTTTGGGCGATTGATTATAGTATCGGGGTTGGACAAATATTAAATGCCAGCTATTGGATGGGCAGGACGCTATCACTTATAAACCAAATCGGTGAGTATCTAGTGTCTCAAAAAGAGATCCTGATCGGAGAACGAGACAATGCCCTCTATGGGCTATATTTGGAATTATTAAGAAAAGCAGTACATAAAGGAAGGGATATTGATCCGATCTGTCAAAATATAACGAAAATATTAGAATTTGCAAAAGCAAGTTCGTTGTATAGTGATGAGTTGCTGCAACAACAATCTTTGCTCTATAAGAACTTAGACGTTAATCGGACGGATGGTGAAGAAGAAATTGTTTGGGAAGACGTTGAAGAAGGTATAAAAACAGGCCAAACAGACGATGACCCAAAAGAACGCGAGAAGTATATGGAACGCATCCTTGCCTATGCCGGATACGATCAGGAGAAATCGAAAATCTTTCAAGAGGAAGTGGAAAAATATAAAGAGCTTCCAGATATCTTGTCAACTGCTGAGGATGTGCGCATACTGCGCAAAAAGATGACAGAACATTTTTTCGAACTTTATTTGCTTGTATTTATGCGTGCGGTAGAAGAAAAACATCTTGCTCCAACCATAAAAATGTTTCTAAATTTCGGTTTTATTGATGAAGGGCTTACCGGGGAAGACCACACAGACAGTCTCTATCATTTGACGGAAGAACTATTTCAATGTAAAGCAGATAATGTCTTTACGATGTATGAATGGCTTGTGAGCATCTATAAAGGTGAAAATGAGCCGTCCCGCAGTGAATTTGATTTAGATTACCAAGGCTATCTGTTAGAGCAGCGTAAAACCGGTAAAATTAGGATTAGTGAAGAAAAGATACTAAATGAAGATACTGTGAAAAAAGTGGAATATGAAATAAGAAATATGTTTATGTCTACGAATCGTGCGACATATGGGAAAATTTCAATCTATTGCCCATTATTGTGCGAAAACGATATCATATACGCTGCTGAAAACATGTTGACTACGGCAAAAAAAATCAACGATGCACTAAATGCAATCCGAGCGATAGATTTTTCTGTATTTTATAGGGAAGTTGCATTTACGGATTTAGAGCATGATATCATGCGTGAAATGGTTCAAAAAGAAGTGGTGCCAAACGTGATATTACTGCCAAATGCCGGAAGCAAAGGAATGATGTGGCAGGAAAATGCAGGTGTCCTAAAGGATACACCGGCACGGATAGCATTTCCTATTTTGAGTATAACAGATGTAATGGAAATGATGATTGAGCTTGTAGCGAGGTATCGTTGGGAAATTTGCCGCAGAATACAAGGTGCGAGATGGAATGACATCACGGAAGCCTCCCTAACCTCAGAATACAGCGACTATATTCAATACTATCGTAAAAATCAAGACTTGTCTACTGAGGCAAAGGAAAAAGTAAGAAATGCAATGCAAAAGGCAAAAAATAATTTCCGCGAAGTATTCGTAAAAGATTACAAGAATTGGGTTAAATATGAATCCAAAGGAAGTTTTCGCCTAAATAAAGTGGCACGGGATATTATATTCCGCTATTGCCCATTTTCAAAAGAAATCAGAAAAGAACTGGTGATAAATCCAATGTACAAAGATATGTTTGAAAAATATGAGATTTTTAACCAGCGAAAGATTCGGCGGGTAGAGATATTCCAAGACCGGTATCTGAAAAAAGGCGGTGAACTGACACCGGAACTAATAGCCGACAGAGAATTTTATGATTTATGATAAGAAAAAATAATCGTAATTATCCAGTACCCCGATAAGGTGGAGGGGCGTAGTAAAGGGTTGATACATATTGAACACTTGGAAAGGTATGTTCGAGTTTAGTACGAAGTATAGCCAGACACTTAGTCAGGTATTTTAAAGCCTGGGGTGAAACATAGCCAGACACTTAGCGAAGTCCTTTGCAGATTGATGGTGAAAGGAGTAGGAGCGGATAGCTACGAAAGAATTAATTTTTATAAATAAAAATGCATAAAAATTAGTAAAATGAGGTTACATAGAAAGGGACGCACAGGCACGAGATTTGTGCATTGCCAAGATTTATGCGTTACCAAAAATGTTCTATGAATGAGGAAATGAAGAGAAGACCAATGGGGGAACCATTGGTCTTCTCTTATGAGGGGAGTATAAATAATTAATAAGGGGTATAACCTATAAAAAGAATCTCTGAAGGGAAAATCCTTTTTACAAATGTATTATAATACATTTTGTAAAAAAATGCAATCAAAAATTGTTAAATAAAATTAAGAACATTGAATGAAAGTAAAATGAAAATGAGAAATGAGCTAAATAAAATATTGAAATAAATATTGAAATAAAATATTGAAATAAAATATTGAAATAAAATATTAATTATGATTTGTGAATAAAATATTCATAAATCTCTAATAATAGAAATGTGATAAAAAATCTTAGGAGGCAATTAAAATGGCGAAAAATAAAATCCAAAACAAAAGTACAAATGCAAACAATAGCAGTTCTTCGGGTAGCAATGCACAGAACTGTAATTCACAGAATACGAATTCACAAAACAAAAGTCAAGATAAATCTACAAATGCTTCAAACAAAGGTGGATCAAACTGTAAGGACAGCTATTAATAGGATTACATTTCACAAAGCAATTAAAAATGCATACTATACTATAGAAACAGATTACGGGAGGTACGTCCTGTAATCTGTTTTATCTTATAGAAAAGTAGCTTCCTTATAAAATAAAAGTGTAGCTTCCTTATAGATAGAATAGCTTTCCTTATAAGAAGAGTACTTTGCATTATAGAAGAGTAGCTTTCCTTATAAGAAAAGTACTTTGCATTATAGAAGAGTACCTTGCATTATATGAAAATTGATGTATTTTTGAGTATAGATATCTGCTAAATAACTGTCTGAAAGCAGATAGGAAAGGAGTTTAAATGGAATTTCGTACAATTAGCATTAAGGAATTAGAAACATATATGGAAAAACAAAATGCATGGCTTATTGATCTGCGCTCGAAAGAAGATTACGATTTATGTCACCTACAAGGAGCCAAAAATATTCCTTATGATGATCTAAAACGGTACAGCGGTTCTTTGCCAAGAGACAAAATATTGATATTTTATTGTGAACGCGGAGGAATGAGCTTGATGGCAGCTAAGGATCTAAGCAGGGCAGGATACCATGCCGCTACCGTAATCGGAGGGTTACGGGCGTGGGAGGAACAAAGGCTAAATTAAATGAGGCACTTCATCTACAGATATATGGTAAAAACATTGACAGTGTTTACGCTAGACTATCATACTTCATCTACAGTTACAAACTAAAAAACATTGACAGTGCTCGCGTCAGACTATAATATAGATATAGATATATTTTTAAATGGGTACTTTAATTAAGACAAGGTAAATAAGGCGGAAAGAAAATTAAAAAATGAAAGGCTGCTCAAATGACAAATTCTTTCAACCCTTAGTAATTTAAGATGGGGCTGTTGTAAAATACAGCTGTGGTTATAGAGTCAATTGGAGTTTTGATAGATAGAACCAAATGGATCATGCAAGAAAGTACGATGAAATAGATAGAAAAATGACATTGTGCGGCAGTCCCATAATGAGCAATAGGAATAAAAAAATGAAACAGTTTGAATTAATCGCCCCTTGCCATTTTGGCATGGAGGCAGTGTTAAAAAGAGAAATACATGATTTGGGATACGAGATACTGAAAGTGGAAGATGGAAGAGTGACCTTTAAAGGGGATGAAGATGCTATTTGCCGTGCCAATATGTTCTTGAGGACGGCGGAGCGGGTGCTATTAAAAACAGGCGAATTTCATGCGGAAACTTTTGATGAACTTTTTGAAAGCGTTAAGGCGATTCCTTGGGAAATTTATATTCCAAAAGATGGGAAATTCTGGGTAGCAAAGGCTACCTCTATTAAAAGCAAGCTGTTTAGCCCCACTGATATCCAATCTATTGTAAAAAAAGCGATGGTAGAACGTTTAAAACTAAAATACCATACAGATTGGTTTGAAGAAACGGGCGACAGCTATCCGCTACGGATATTTTTGATGAAGGATGTCGTGACAATTGCCCTTGATACATCTGGAGAATCGCTACATAGAAGAGGGTATCGCTTGTTATCCTCTGTGGCGCCGATTACGGAAACGTTGGCGGCGGCATTAATTATGCTGACCCCTTGGAAAAAAGACAGGATACTAGTGGATCCCTTCTGTGGCAGTGGGACATTTCTGATTGAAGCGGCTATGATAGCAGCGAAGGTTGCACCGGGAATGAACCGTTCTTTTTTAGCGGAAACGTGGCAGAATATCGTAGATAAGAACCTGTGGCATAAGGCCGCAGATGAAGCGGCTGATTTAGCAGACAACGAACTAAAGTTTGATGAACAAAAGCCTAAGAATATCAATACGGATATACAGGGTTATGATATTGATGAATCTATCGTGAAAGCAGCAAGGGAAAATGCAAAAAAAGCGGGTGTAGACCACCTCATTCATTTTCAAAAAAGGGCTGTAAGCGACTTAAGCCACCCTAAGAAATATGGCTTTATTATTACCAATCCACCCTATGGAGAACGACTAGAGGGAGAAGATCTGCCAAAAATATACAGTGAATTTGGACAAGCATTTCAAAAACTTGATTCATGGTCAGCCTATGTAATTAGTGGCTATGAAGATGCGCAACGTTACATTGGCCGCACAGCAGATAAAAATAGGAAAATTTATAATGGCATGTTAAAAACATACTTTTATCAGTTTAACGGTCCAAAACCACCAAAAAGGAAACAGAATGAAGAAAAGGAATGAGGGGGCATATTAGGTTGCATTGTGATATGCAAGTAAATGGGCAGGAATGGGGAGATATACTGCGATATACAAGTAAATGGATAGGAATGGGGAGATATATTGCGATACGCAACAAGATATATAGGAATGACCTTACTGCTTTGTGTGGCTATATTGCTTAAACTTGCCATAGTCCGTAGTTCAATGGAAGAAGTGGAGGCGTTTCGAGGTGCAAATTTAAAATCAGAGGTATGGAATCCGCTTATTGCAGAGAGCATCAATGAAAAAGCAATCACATTTTTAATTGACAATAAGGTGCTTAAAAGTACGGATACAAAGCTGTATATGAATGAAAATTTAAACCTTATGATACCAATATCTGTACTGCGGGATAATTTTAACTGCAGTACCCATCTCTATGATAAAAAGGAACTATTTGTTGAAAAACGCGAAAACGAACTGGAATTTGTCCTGAATGAACCGACAATTCGGGTAAATCAGAAAAAAAGCGAAATCATATCCCCTATGGTTTTAAAAGGGGAGGAATATTATATATCGGCGCAGGCGGTATCCGAACATTTAAATTTTAATTATAACTGGGATATGGACAAAAATCAGGCTGTTGCAATGGATAGCTCTATGGGTGTGTCCATTCTTCCGACAAGCTATGATTTGCGTGAAAAACACCGTGCACCCCCCATTAAAGATCAAGGGAAATACGGAACCTGTTGGGCATTTGCAGCATTAGCGGGGATAGAATCTACCCTACTGCCAGAGCAGGAAAAAGAATTTTCACCTGACCACATGTCGATTCAAAACAGCTTTTATTTGGAACAAGTTGACGGTGGGGAATATACCATGGGCATGGCATATTTAGCGGCATGGCAAGGCCCTGTTTATGAAAAAGACGATCCCTATGGGGACGAGGCATCCCCCGAGGATTTGCCCCCAAAAAAACATGTGCAGGAGATTCAAATCATCGAAGAGAAAGATTTTGAAGGAATAAAAGAAGCGGTATTTCAATACGGTGGAGTACAAACTTCTATCTATAGTGCATTTAAAGATGCAAAAAGCAAGAGTATGTATTATAATAGTGAAAACAATGCGTATTGCTATATCGGAACGGAAAAACCAAACCACGATGTCCTGATTATTGGCTGGGATGACCATTATTCGAAAGACAACTTTAACATGGAGCTAGAGGCAGATGGGGCTTTCATCTGTCAAAACAGTTGGGGAAGTGATTTTGGAGAAGATGGGGTTTTTTATATATCCTATTATGATGTTGCGATTGGAATACATAATGTAGTATATACTTCAATTAAGGAAACGGATAATTATGATCATATCTATCAGTCTGACTTGTGCGGTTGGGTAGGTCAGCTAGGATACGACAAAGAAGAAATTTACGCCGCAAACATCTATACGGCAAAAAGCGATGAACAGTTGGTGGCGGCAGGATTTTATGCGACTGGGAAAAATACGGATTATGAACTTTATATTGTAAAAAACTATGTTGACCAGAATTCCTTGTCTAGCAGAGCCCTTGTGGCGACAGGAAAAGTTTCAAATGCCGGCTATTATACCATAGATTTTAATCGGAATATAAACGTAAAAGCAGGGGAACGCTATGCTGTTATGATGCACATTTTAACGCCGGGGTCAATCCATCCAATAGCGATAGAGTTTAACGCCGGGGAATCCACCAGCAAGGTAGATTTAAGCGATGGAGAAGGGTATATAAGCGCAAAAGGCAAGACGTGGGAACATGTAGAAGAAACCCAAAACTGTAACCTGTGTTTAAAAGTATACAGTAAAGACCAATAAAGGAAAATATGTGGCAAAGACTGGAGGACTGGCATGGAAAGAAAAATAATAAAAACAGCGGCATTATTTTTGATGATTTGCACTCTTGTTTTTGGAATTGTATTATCTAGGCTATCCAGATCTTACGCAAAAGAGCGCGAGCAGGACAAGCCGCAGGAAATGTCCGGTTTAGAATTGCTTGATTATTTTACAACCCAGTCAGAGGAGGACGAAGAAGAACTTGAGCATCAAATGAGGATTACACTTCCAAGTGGTATGACAGAAGAGGACATCGCCATTCGTTGCGATTATGTCCAACAGCTTGTTACGATTACAATCCCCGGTATAGATGAAAATTATTTTTATGACCACCCCTTGCTTGGTAGTAGCAACCATATCGACGACTTGATGATTGGAAGCGATATCGGTGTGGGCGTGATAGAAATCACATTAGATCAGGTATATGAAATACAGAGCAGCGTACAGAACTCATGCCTGTACCTTGATTTTATGCTACCTCATGATCTATATGAAAAGGTGGTTGTAGTGGATGCCGGGCATGGAGGTACGGAACCCGGTGCAGTAAAACAGGGCGTTCTGGAAAAAGGAATAAACCTTGCCATCGTTTTGGAATTAAAAAAACTGCTTGATGAGAATGGAAAGATAAAAGTGTATTATACACGTACCGAAGATGTGAGCGTTAGCTTAGACCAGAGAGTACAGCTTGCAAATAAAGCAGATGCAAATTTATTTGTCAGTGTGCACAGCAACTCTACGAAAGATGGCAAAATGTCAAACTATCATGGAACGGAAGTTATGTATGATGAGGAAAAAGCAGACGAAGAGATGGGGAGTATGCAGTTCTCTGAAATCATGCTTTCCGAAACAGTCGCCACACTAGGAAGTAAAAATGATGGCTTGATCAGAGGGCACAATATCTATATTATACGGACAAGCCAAGTACCGGTGGCTTTAGTAGAGGTTGGGTTTATGACGAGTTTAGAGGAACTGGAAAGTCTTCAGAATGAGGAATACCAAAAGAAAGCGGCACAAGGCATTTATAATGGAATTATCCGTGCGCTAGAGGAAGGATATTAAAAAATGAAAAAAAAATTAATTTTTGCAACCGGAAATGAAAAGAAAATGGAAGAGATTCGAGCAATTTTGTCAGATGCTACATTGGAAATAGTATCGATGAAAGAGGTGGGAATCGATATAGAAGTTGTGGAAGATGGCGAGACATTTATGGACAATGCAATCATTAAGGCAACTGCCATTGCAAAGGCAGTGAAAGATTTGTCCATTACGGCGATTGTCCTTGCAGATGATTCCGGACTTGAAATTGACTATTTAAATAAGGAGCCGGGCGTCTACTCGGCTCGCTACGAAGGAGTAGATACCCCCTATACAGTTAAAAACAAGATACTGCTAGAGAGACTATCCAAAGTGGAGAAAGCCAAGCGTACAGCCAGGTTTGTCTGTGCGATTGCCGCCGTACGTTCTGACGGAGAAATAATTACCGCTCAGGATACGATAGAAGGCTATATCAGTTTAGAGCCGGCAGGGGAACATGGTTTTGGGTATGATCCCATATTTTATGTACCGGAACATCACTGTACAAGTGCACAATTGCCACCAGACATAAAAAATAAATTGAGCCATCGTGGGAAAGCGCTGCGTGCAATGAAGGACAAACTGTAACGATAAAGAAGGACGGTGAAGTAGTGACAATAAAATTTTATAATTACGAAAAAAAGGACGGACATAAGTTGTGAAGATATTAATTGTGAGTGATACGCATAAGCAACATAAAAATTTAAAGCTGATTTTGGAAAAAGTTGGCAAAGTTGATTTAATGATTCATTTAGGGGATGCAGAGGGGTTTGAGGATTATATTGCACAGATGGCAGGCTGCCCACTTGAAATTGTATCTGGAAACAATGATTTTTTTACGATGCTTGAAAAAGAAAAGGAACTGCGTATCGGTCGTTATAAAATCCTAATAACCCATGGCCACTATTATTATGTGTCTGCGGGTATTGAAAACATTAAGCGCGATGCCGCCAGCCGTAATATAGATATTGTAATGTTTGGGCATACGCACCGACCGATTATCAGCTATGGTAAAAATATTATAGCCCTTAACCCCGGAAGCGTTTCCTACCCTAGACAGGAAGGGAGGAAACCTTCCTATATTATGATGGAAATCGACAGGGAAGGAGAAGCGCATTTTACAATTAACTATATGGAATCGTAGAACAAAACGCTACACCATAGAAAAATCAACGGTTGTATTTTTTTATTAAATATTTATAAGTTTAAATGTCAAAAAATCATTGACATTGTAACGAGCCTATTATATAATATGTCTTGCGTCAAAGTTAATCATGTGAAATGTAAAGGACTATCGGGGTGTGGCTCAGCTTGGCTAGAGCGCCTGGTTTGGGACCAGGAGGTCGCAGGTTCAAATCCTGTCACCCCGATGCGCATGCGGGTGTAGTTCAATGGTAGAACACTAGCCTTCCAAGCTAGATATGTGGGTTCGATTCCCATCACCCGCTCTTAGGTCAATCCCCTGAAATTGCGATGAAAATAAATGGTAAGGATAAAGGCTAATAATATTGGTATATGTGTTCGTAGCTCAGTCGGATAGAGCAACGGCCTTCTAAGCCGTGGGTCGGGGGTTCGAATCCCTTCGAGCACGTTTCTCTGTAAATGAGAAGAAGCGCGATACAAGAGGACAATCCTTTGGCAATCGCAAGTAAACACTGATTTGTATACTGGAAAGTATACAAAATAGGATCTATGGTGGGTATAGCACAGTTGGTTAGCGCGCCAGATTGTGGATCTGGAGGTCGAGGGTTCAAATCCCTCTATCCACCCTAAAACAATAGTATAAATTCAAACAAAATGTGCGTTTGCGATGGAAGAAACGATTTGTAGATAGTCTTTTGTCAAGAACTATTGTTGGCTCAATGGGCTATCGCCAAGCGGTAAGGCACAGGACTTTGACTCCTGCATTCGCTGGTTCAAATCCAGCTAGCCCAGTTATGGGATATTAGCTCAGTTGGTAGAGCACTTGACTTTTAATCAAGTTGTCCGGGGTTCGAACCCCCGATGTCTCATTCATAAGAACGGTGTAAATCAAGTGTTTATAAGGGTTTGCGCCGTTTTTGGGTTTATCGGTATACCATCAAACTCCCCTGTTTTTGCTGTTTTAATAGTTAATAACCAGATAAAACTAAGAGTTCCTACCATAATAACGTACCTCTGTTTATTTTTTTCTGTGCATCGTAGTTCATTTCGGATAAAAAGATTTCAATCGCAATTCTATTAGTCGTTTCTGGTATCCGTTTCTTTTCTTAGTTAATATTTTTGTCTATTTTCTACCACTCTTCCAATTATTCTAACAGGTTTTTCTTCGATATCCTTATTAGAGAAGTACATTGGATCGTACGTGCTGTTGGTGGACACAAGAGCAATGCTCTCTGCGGACTTAATAAGTCGTTTACATGTTGCGTCAGAACCATTGATTGATGCTATAACAATTTGCCCGCTTTCGGCATCGTCCTGTTGACGGACGATGACAATATCGCCCTCGCATATTCTAGGCTCCATGCTGTTCCCTTTAATCTGCAATCCAAAATGTTTTCCGTTTTTCGCCATACTCTCATAGATTTCTTCCGTACCGATAACCTCCTCTATCGCTTCAATAGGAATCCCCGCGGCTACTCTGCCAAATACAGGTATTATCATTCCGTGAGACTGCTTGTAACTTTCATCTTTAGCTGCAGAATTTAAATCGTCTGTCCATCCCATTAGATATGAAGGATGGCACTTCAATATATTGGATAATTTAACTATAGTTTCGTGCTTTATATTTTTTATTTCACCACTCTCATATCGTTGAGCGGTTGCTTCTCTCACTCCTAGAAAATCTGCAACTTCCAGCAATGTCAAGTCAAGACTTAACCTCCTTTTCTTTATCCTTTCATTTAAAATTGACACATAATCACCTCCAGATTTATAATAATATATTATCATAATCTTACGCAATGCGAAACAATAATAAGAAATAAAACAAAAAACTTACGCAAAGCGTATTGACAAGGGAAAACTAGCGTGTTATTATTATCTTACGCAATGCGTAAGGTGTGAGAATTTTCTGGAAGCGCAACCGCTATAAGAAGTTACCCAACTGGCGATTTGGAATTATTCGACCCCATCATCGGGCTTTCAAGGTGCAGGACTATTAATAGAATTGAGATGAATGAAATGATAATAAGCGCAAGCCGTAGAACAGACATACCTACCTACTATTCCGAATGGTTTATGAACCGTATCAAGGAAGGCTTTGTTATGGTGCGCAATCCGATGAACGCACACCAAATAAGCCACATAAGTCTTTCGTGCGACGTGGTTGACGGTATAGTTTTTTGGACGAAAAACCCTACTCCAATGATTGAAAGGCTTGATGTACTTCGCGGATATATGTATTATTTTCAGTTTACAATTACAGGTTATGAGAAAGATATAGAGCAAAATGTTCCAGATAAAAATGAAGTGGTAATTCCGACATTCAAGCATTTGTCTGAAATGCTCGGAGCTGACAGGGTGATATGGAGGTATGACCCAATACTTCTTAATCAGAAATACACGCCCGAATACCACATCCACGCTTTCCGCAAAATTGCGGAGAGTTTATCGAACTATACAAAAAAAGTTACGATAAGTTTCATTGATACTGATTATCGCAATATAAGAAATAACTTTGACGCGTTAAGGCTGCACGATTTCAATCAAGAGCAACGGCGTGAGCTAAGTAACCAACTTGCTGAAATTGCCTGCGAATTTGGGCTTATAATCGACACGTGTGCCGAAAAAATAGATTTAAGTGTATTCGGCATTGACCACGCCCGTTGCATTGATGACCGATTGTTTGCAAAACTGCTTGGCTGTCGTCTAAATGTGGATAAGGATAAAACACAAAGGCTTGAATGTGGATGTGCTGCTGGAATTGACATAGGCGCGTATAATACTTGTCGCAATGGTTGCCGATATTGTTATGCTAATTATAATCAAGGAATTGTAAAGGTAAACACCGAAAAGCACAATCCACTTTCACCATTGCTGCTTGGTGAAGTTGGAACAGAGGATAAAATAAACGAGCGCGATGTGAAATCTTGTTGTGACAGGCAAATGCACCTGTTTGACAATTAAACGATTAGGAGAATAAATTTCGCACTCCAAAAAGGGTGCATTTTTCTTGAAAGGGTGCAAATGTGAAATAAGGCGGAACACTCTGAGCATTTGTTGCTTTTGATTGCTTTTGCATTACACACGAGACCATTTTTGCGTTCCGTTTGCGATTTTCACAAGCTAGTCCTTCGCTAAATCGGGAGTGATGAAATTTGAGAAAATGACGAAGAAAAAGGCATAGGCAATTTCGAACATTGTAAACGGCTTTATCAGCCAGTTCGTAATCCAAGTAACAAAAAGCCCCTTCGGATTTTTTTCAACATCTTTAATACTCTTAAAGTCAACTTTCAACATCATAGGGTAAATCATTATCCATATCAAAACCGCTATCGGGATTGATACATTAGCGTACTCAAAACGCCCCAAGAATGTAGGAATGGACGGCAGATATTTTCCTATTAGCACCCCCGCAACCATACATATGATAACCCAAACGGTAAGATAGCGTTCAAAGAAACCTATCCCTGTGTGTTCACTCTTTTCCATATCGTTGTACCCCTTCTTAACAACATTCGCCGCCTGAGCAATCGCAGGACGGTTCCTTGCCTGTAAACCAGCTTTTAATTATAGCGGACGCACAACCGACCCCGGCATTTACCTCAATCGCATTTGCGGGGCAATTCAAAGCGCAAGCCCCACATTCCATACACAAATCCTTTTGAGCAATCCGCACCTTTTTGTCCACGAAGCCAAATACGCCGTGCGGACAAACTTCTCCGCACTTTCCGCACCCGATACATTTTTCAGCCGAGAGCGTAATCGTCGCTACGTTTTTTAGATATTTGAATGTCATAATGTCCTCCCCACTTGATTATATAAACAGATTTTTAATCAGCACCAACACCGCTCCGACAGCGGACGAACCGATAATTAGCGGCAACGCGATTTTCATTTCTTTTAAAACGCCGGAGGGTGAAGTGTACGTTGACGAGCCCGTAAAATTCATTGCAAGATAAGCCGATACGGACGGCAATAGCAGGAGATAGCCCACCGACAAAAGCCAAAAACCCGGCGAGAACCACCCGAAAATCCATAGTGCAAATACCGTCCAACACAGACCCAAGAGCCAACCTTTCCAAGAGAACGCTTTGCCGGGGATAATCGGTAACAAGGTAGGCGTAACGACCGTACCGACTAAGACCGCACCCGCATAAGCGGTAAAATCATAAACATCGAATTGCCTTGCGGCAAAAAGGTTTATTATGAACAGCACACCCAAAATGAGCAAGGAAATTTTTATGGCAGCTACTAATTCGACAGGCATTAAAACAATTCTATCCCATAAGGTGAATTTCACCGTCCGCATTTCCTGCGTAGCCTTGAAGTCGTCAGCGATAAATTGCTTAATGTCGCTTGCGCGAACCGTGCCGAATACGAGAAAAAAGCCGGACTGCTGCACCACTTCATTTGAATTTACGCCGGACGCGCCGAGTTGCGGCAGGATTAACCGCCTGTGCGCGACAATTTCAGAAAGCCCCGTTTCTTCGATTCGGTTTACCAGTTCATCTGTGCCGAATGTGCCTTTTCCCGCAGCACACCAAACATTGACCCCATTTGTATCGAGTATCAGAATCCAACATTCAATGTCTGATAGATTTTTTCGTAACGTATCAAATGTCAGCTTGTAATTTGCACTTACGAATACAGGGGATTGTTTGTTCGGATTGCCAATGGCATAAAGCCCTGGATTAATCTTGTAATTCATACGACCAATACCGAAACGGACTTTACACGCACCCAAAATGTCCTTGAATGAAAGCGAGGTTGAAATTGTTGGCACAGCACCTTTTGAAGTTTCAATTTTTCCGACTATCCATTTATCTGATTTATCAAATTGCGTGATGACTTCTTCCGTACAGCAGTCATCGCTTGAACAGCAAGAGGACTTTTCTTCACCACAACAATTATCGCTCATTCACAGCACCTCACATTCTCATCTTTGTCTATATCGTCCGTAACAGTGGTTAACTGTTTGAGCAACCGTGCGGCGTACTCGCTTCCCTCGTTACTGATGGAGTAGTAGGTCCATTTTCCTTCTTTTCGAGCGGAAACAACACCGCTGTCAACAAGGATTTTCATGTGGTGGGAAAGCGTCGATTGCCCAACCTTAACTCTTTCCAATAAAATGCAAGCACATTTTTCGCCACTCTGTAACAATTCCAAGACCACAAGCCTTGTTTCATCACAGAAAGCCTTAAACACCTTGGCATTGTTTAAATATTTTTCTTTCACATGCATACCTCAAATCTATTATTTTCGATATGACCATTATATTCCTCATATCGAAAATTGTCAATATGTTTTTACTGGTGGCTGTATGATAATTGTTGATACACTCAACAATTATCTAAAACAATATCATGTCAATGAAAACGAAAACAACAATAAACACCCTAACTCAATTTGTAGGGTGTTTCTCTGATTGTAGTGGTATAATAAAGTTGTAACATCAATGGATGTTAGATATAATAATATTCAAAAGAAAGGGGGATCATTATGTCCAATGTGTATGATGAATTAAAAAAAAACAAATCGTACGACTTCGGTTAGAAAACGGTCGCACGATGAAAAGCATAACCGATGAATATGGCATTTCAAAATCAGCTATATCATCATGGCGTCATGCTTTTAGCAAAGAATGCCAAACAATTCCAGCAGCAAAAGAAGATTACAATAATATGATGGAAACTCAAAAACTACATCAGCGCTTGGATGAGCTGGAAAAAGAAAATAGATTCTTAAAAAAAGCGGCGGCATTTTTTGCGAAGGAAATCGATTCGCGGAGTATCGATCTATTCAAAGCAATTGGCATGAATTTGGAGTACGATGGCTTTTAAATAAGTTTAAACTATCTCCAAATGCATACTATAACTTTCTGAAAAACAGGAAGCCTGCTTATGTTGCAGGCAAACAGGCTATCCAAAAAGAAATACAGCAGATATATCATGAAAATGAAGGCATCTTCGGACATCGGATGATTAAAATAGAACTAGCCGATAAAAAAATAAGCATAAGTAAAGCAACTGCCCACAAATATATGAATAGGGAATTGAACCTACATTCCATCGTAAGGAAAAAGAAACAAAGCTATGCAAGCCAAGCTATTGCCCGGCGACCTTACGTGACTTACCGACACGACGTTTTGCGATTTGTATTAAGATAATCGGAGGAGCTAACTATGCAAGGATTAAATGTAATCTGGGTGTTCAATCCGGCAGCCGACAAGGTGCTGTTCTGCATGCGGCATAAAGAGCCGTATCTTGGACTGTACAATCTTGTCGGTGGTAAAATAGAGCCGGGAGAGGATGGGTTTACCGCCGCCTATCGCGAACTCCGAGAGGAAACGAGCATTACGGGCATCGAACTCGTTCACCTTATGGACTTCACATATTTTCTCGCGGGTACTTGTCGCGTCGAGGTTTACATCGGAATATTAAAGCAAGATGTCGAAGTTCACGGCGATGAGAAAGAACTTGTGTGGTTTGACCTAACGGAAAACTTTTTCGATATGAGCCGCTTCGCAGGTGAAGGCAATATTGGACATATCTATGAGATAATCAAACAAAATTGGGAGGTTTTACAATGAACAGAGCGTATCCGTTTTTTATGTTCACGAACTGCAAGGTAGAGGAAGCGATTAACCTATATGCTTCGATTTTTAATGATGTAAAAATTGAGCAACTCGAACGGTGGACTGGCGATAACCCAATGAGTCCTGCCGGAAAAGTGCAAAGCGTGTTATTCACTATGAAAGGTGTGACATTCCGCTTTATGGATTCAGAGGGTCACGCACATAGCCTTACGCCGTCTACATCTATATTCGTCAACTGCGACGATGAAACCGAGCTTCGCAAAGCGCACGACGCGCTCACCGCTGACGGTGGCTTTGAACTGATGGAACTTGGCGAGTATCCGTTCGCAACATTATATTCGTGGGTGCAAGATAGATACGGTCTGACATGGCAACTGTCGCTAACATAAACACATTCGAGAGGTGAACCGCTATGCCCTTTACCATTATCTGCAAAGGTATCAGATTTTGAGCGAACGGGGAGATAACTAAAATGGTAAATAATTGATATGCCATTCAGCTAGTACAGTCAAGGATACCTACGCACCGCCATAGGCGGCAAAGCCTGACAGTACCAGCAGAATAGCGTAAGTGGTAATCAAGCCAGATGTAAGGCAGACTCTTTCAACGATACATCTGACATGAAACAATAATGATTGGGGCAGTATCAGTGTTTCTTTTCAATTATATCGGCACAGCGAAACGTAGCCAAACAGCAAAAATAAAAAAGTGGACAGTGTATGAATTGCAAAAAGATTCAACAATATATAGGGGAATGGGGAAATTGAATTATAAACAGGAATAAAATAAGAGAAAACACGCATACTACATGTAAGGAAGGTGATAGCATGAGTCATACGTTATATCGGATATGCCTGCTATCGGTGGCACTGATTGTCATCATAGGAGGCATCTTTTATTATTTGAATTATGTACAAAGAGAGGATAGCCCCATAGTAGAAGGTACACTAGTAAGAACAGAAAAAGCAAGAGAAGAAGACGCCAAGAAAGCAGCCATAAGAGAAGAAGACGCTAGGAAAGCAGCTACAAAAAAAGAAGACACCAGGCAAGTAGCCACAAGAGAAGAAGACGCTAGGAAAGTAGCTACAAAGAAAGAAGATGCCAAGCAAGTTGCTGCAAGAAAAGATACAAGGGAAATCATAAGATTATGAGTGCAAACAGTGAAACGCTTTATGTAAAAATTGACCAGAATATCGTAGTGAAGAAGCCGTCTGTAACTTTAAATGATATTGCGAAGCTTACCTGTACCAACACAGCGGCCTTACGTCAGCTAAAGCAGATGAAAGTATATACATTTCATTCAGTCGATAAAATCAAGAATAGCACCAAGAATAAAAATAAAAAGCAGATACAAGTTTTTTCCATTTTAAAAATCATAGAACTAATTAATCAAGAGTATCCGAATATGGATATCCAGAGTATGGGTGAAGATGATTTTGTGTTGGAATATGACCCCAAAGAAAAAAATAAGTTTGTGATGTATGTAAAAACAGGTCTATTATGTATTGTTATTTTTTTCGGTTCAGCATTTGCAATTATGACTTTTAATAATGATGTAGGGGTTTTGGATGTATTTTCTAAATTTTATGAACAGGTTATGGGTGTAAAATCAGATGGGTTTACAGCATTGGAAATTTGCTATTCGATTGGTCTTTCACTTGGGGTACTCATATTTTTTAACCATGTTGGCAGGAAGAAAATCACGCATGATCCAACCCCTATACAAGTGCAAATGCGTATATACGAGCAGGATGTGGATACGACATTTATTGAGAACTGTGGGAGGAAAGGAAGCAATATAGATGTGGATTAAAGAGTTGGCACTGATATTCATTGGCATTACCAGCGGTTTGGCAATATCTGCTGGGGTATTTGCTTTCCTTATCACAATGGGCGTTGTTCCACGAATGGTAGGAAAAAGCAATACTGCCTCACAGGTTTTCGCTTATGAAAATAGCATTTTCTTTGGAGGGATATTTGGAAATATCATGTCAATATTTCCGGTGTCGTTGCCCATTGGTATTTCACTAATCGTATTATTTGGATTATCTGCAGGTATTTTTACAGGTTGCCTTGCTGTGGCATTAGCAGAAATTTTAAATGCGTTTCCCATCATGTTTCGCAGATTGAAAATTAAAATGGGGCTAAAGTGGATTTTATATTTTATGGCTTTTGGCAAAACATTGGGTTCTTTATATTTTTACATGCAAAGGCTGGGGAGCTAAGGCACAAATGGAATCGGCTCGAATTGATTAGAATCAAGTTGATGATATATGAATGGAATATAGGCGAATTGATTAGAATCGAATTGACTAGATACCAAATGGAATTATGAATTGATTAGATATAGATTGATTAGATGCAGATTGATTATACAGGGAAAGAGGTTTCTATGGCAAAATCACAAAGCAAGGCAGAAAAACAAAAACAGCAGCAGGAATATAATGAATATGTGGTACAAGTTACACCGACCCATTCACTATGGGCGAACATGGTGAAAGCGTTTATTGTTGGCGGGATTATTTGTATCATCGGACAGGCTATCTTAAATGTTGCAGAAAAATTTGGAATGGGAAAAGAAATTGCAGGCTCATGGAGTAGCCTTATTTTGATTTTAGGGAGTATTCTACTGACAGGGTTAAACATTTACCCATCTATTGCAAAATGGGGCGGGGCTGGAGCAATTGTGCCGATCACCGGATTTGCAAATTCAGTTGCATCTCCTGCAATTGAATTTAAAAAGGAGGGACAGATTTTTGGAATTGGCTGTAAAATTTTTACAATTGCAGGTCCTGTTATTTTATATGGCATATTAACGAGCTGGATTTTAGGTATTATTTATTGGCTATTGACCATTTCAAACATTATGTGACAAATTTCTTTTGAAAATATTAAGAATTTTCTCTCTTTCTGATGATTGATTTTTCCTGCCAGTCATACTATGATAGTAAATAGAAATACATTGGCGGAGGGTAAGATGGACGAGAGAAAAAGACGAAACAGTAGAAATGCAAGTGATAGAAATATTAAAAATAGAGGTAGTAGACGGCGGAGGAGCTCTGTTATAAAACTCGCGTTGCCCTTGCTTGTCCTAATCGTTATTCTGGGGATTATCGTTGCCGTTACAAAGGCGATACACAACAAAGACGAAGGGATCATTATTGGGAAAGACAACGATACAGGGCCGTCAAGCCTCAATGTGGCGGGCAAAGACAAGGAGACGACAGTAGAGGCAAGTGTAAATATAGACAGCAAAGAACCGCAGGAAGTGGACAAAACGCAGGATATGAAAACGACATTGATCGAAGAAACAGACCGTTTGGCGGCCTCCTATGACTATGATACGGCAATCGACAAGATCAAGGCGTTCTCAGGCTATGAAAGTGATAAAACTTTAACAGATAAGATTTCAGAATATGAAGCAACAAAAGCATCTTGTGTTGAAGTAGACTTAGCGCAAGTGCCACATATTTTCTATCACACACTTACGGTAGACCCGATTAAATGTTTTAGCAATCAAGATACCAACAAGCAGGCAGTAGGAAATAACCAATGGATGACAACGATTGATGAATTTAATAAAATTACGCAGACCATGTATGATAAGGGCTATGTTATCATCAGCCTCCACGATCTCGTAGATCAGACAACAGGGGAAAATGGGGATGCCATCTTTGCAGAGGCGAAAATAATGTTGCCGCCAGGCAAGAGGGCAGTAGTATTGTCACTGGATGATTTGAGCTATTATCATAGCTATGATGGATATGGTTTTGCATCAAAATTGGTCTTAGATGCAGATGGGAAACCAAAATGCGAATACATAAATGATAGTGGAATAGTAGAAGTAGGCGATTTTGACGTAGTGCCATTGATGGATAAATTTATTGAAGAACATCCGGATGCCTCTTATCGGGGCGCAAAAGGAATCATAGCACTGACCGGATACAATGGGATTTTAGGCTACCGGACCGATATAACCTATGAAACCGTGCCGACCGATATCTCTGCAGATAAAGCGGCATGGCTAAAAGCGCACCCGGATTTTAATTTAGAAGAGGAACGCGCAGAAGCAAAGAAAGTAGCCGATGCCATGAAAGAAGACGGTTGGGAATTTGCAAGCCATACATGGGGACATTTAAAAGTGCAACAGGCATCCTTAGAACGGATTCAAGCAGATACGCAAAAATGGAAGGAAAATGTGGAACCTCTGGTAGGGCCAACGGATACGATTATTTTTGCACATGGTGAGGATTTAGGGCCGTGGGGGGACTATGACCCGAATGATTCTAAATTTCAATATTTAAAAAGCCAAGGCTACAATTTCTTCTGCAATGTAGATTCTACGCAATATAGCTTGCACATCAATGAAAAATACGTAAGGCAAGGAAGAAGAAATTTAGACGGATATCGGATTTACTTTAATGCAATAGGGGAAATGGATAGTGTATCGGATTTGTTTGATGCAAAAGAGGTATTAGACCCACTAAGACCGCCTGTGGAACGATTAACCTAATGAAATGAAAATAGATTTAAAATGAAAATAGAGAAGGCTACTGTGAAATATAATATATATTTTGCAGCAGCCTTTTTTTATATTATGGGAAAGTGCTCCTATAATATAAAAACCCTCCAGGAGGATCGCACTGCGGCGTATAAGGAAGTTGTTGTTGACGCAATCGCCACAGGATTCTTTATTATAGGATAGGAACAAAATGCTGTTCCTATTTCTATAAAAATCACCCGGAATTCTTTGCTCATTTACTTACGGATAGATAGCCGATTTGATGATAGAGGAGATACACTGCATAAGTTATATGGTTCACGCGAAACCATGCATAGAAAAATCAAACAGGGGAATGCTATTTGTAAATGCGAGGAGGTGTCAAATGCCGCAAATCATAGGAACACAGAGCATACAATTTGACCAAGCATCCTATATGCAAGGGAGTGCAAGCGTCGTTGGAAAAAAAGAAGGGGAGGGACCTTTAGGGACGTTATTTGATGTCATAAGTAATGACGATAAATTTGGTGAAGATACATGGGAAGAGTCTGAGAGTGCATTGCAAAAAGAGGCGGCTACCCTGGCAATCGGTAAAGCGAAACTAAAGCCGGAAGACATACGTTATATATTTGGAGGTGATTTGCTTGGACAAAGTATTGCAACCACATTCGGACTTATGGACTTGCATAGACCCTTATTCGGACTCTATGGAGCCTGTTCAACATCAGGGGAATCCATCTTGCTTTCAGCAATGGCAGTGTCCGCAGGGTATGCAGACAACGTATTGGCAGTCACATCAAGCCACTTTGGAAGCGCTGAAAAACAATTTAGATTTCCCTTGGGATATGCAAATCAAAGACCCTTATCATCTACCTGGACGGTTACAGGAAGTGGAGCTTTTATACTTGGAACGAAAAAAACCGGAATTCGTATTTCCGGCGTAACACCAGGGAAAATAGTCGATCATGGGATAAAAGATTCTATGAATATGGGTGCTGTAATGGCACCTGCAGCGTGTGATACTATTTTGCAAAATTTGGTTGATTTTGATCGGAAACCACAAGATTATGATAAAATCGTGACTGGAGACTTAGGCTATGTCGGGCAGGAAATACTGATAAAACTGCTAAAAGAAAAAGGATTTGACATCAGTAATGTCCATATGGATTGTGGAATTGAGATTTTTGATCGAAAAATGCAGGATACCCATTCCGGAGGCAGTGGCTGTGGCTGCGCCGCCGCTACTTTAAGTGCCTATCTATTGCCCGAAGTAGATAAAGGCGTATATGAAAGGATATTATTCGTTCCAACAGGGGCACTATTATCTACTGTAAGCTTCAATGAAGGGCAAACAGTACCGGGGATAGCCCACGGTGTGGTCATAGAACATGCCGAATAAGGAAACACCGGATGCAATGTAGGAGGGAAAAGATGGATTATGTGAATGCTTTCTGGGTAGGGGGATTAATTTGTGCCCTTGTTCAGATACTTATGGAAAAAACGAAAATGATGCCGGGCAGAATCATGGTTTTATTGGTGTGCAGCGGTGCGGTACTAGGTGCAATACAGGTGTATGAACCATTCCAAAATTTTGCAGGTGCAGGTGCAGGTGTGCCATTGCTTGGATTTGGGAACGTATTATGGAGAGGCATAAAAGAAGCGGTTGACAACGAAGGGTTTATCGGCATCTTTATGGGCGGTTTTACAGCCAGCGCCATTGGGATTAGTGCGGCATTGGTATTTGGGTATCTCGCCAGTTTGATTTTTGACCCCAAAATGAAAAAATGAAAAATGAATATAAGAACAGTGCATAAAGAAACTGCAGTCAGGAGATAATAGGAAAGGTAAAAACAATGATAAGGAAATAACCAATTTGTGCTGGCACGAATGGATTGTGCATGAATGGATTGTGCACAGATGGAATAGGCACGAATGGATTGTGCATGAATGAAATAGGCACGAATGGAATAGGCACAAATGAACTACGCACAAAAAACTGTGCAGGAAAGAGGGACATTATGAAACAGTACAAAAAGCACATGGTAGGATTTTTAGCTGTCATGGTATTAAGCACCGCAACAGCATGTGCAACAACCAGAGATAACGCTGTAAATGACAACACAAATGGAACGCTAAATGACAAGAATGGGACAGTAAATGATACAAATGGAACGACAAATGATGTAAATGGAGCAGTCAATGATACAAATGGGACAGTGAATGATCAAAATGTGAATGACAATAAAGTGAATGACAATAAAGTAAATAATAATAACAAAGGTACGGTAACAGAGGATAATAATGGTGTATTGGATAATGTAGGAGATGATATTATCGATGGTGCCGAGAATATCGGAAATGATGTAAAAAACGGTACAGATAAAGCAATAGATGATGTAAACGACAGTACAAAGAAAAAAAAGTAAACCCGTAAATGTAGGCAGAACGGTAGAATGCAGCAACAGAGTGTCGCCAAATTTAGAATGGCAACACTCTGTTTTTTCGTGGATGACGGAGGAAACGAGAATGGCATTCATCCACTACATTGAAACAATATCCTGCTGTATTATTTGGCTTGCATGATAAGGGGAACGAGAATGGTATTCATTGCATTCGCTTTTCATCTCGAAACTTTGTATCGTGTATTTTATAAATTAGATAAAAAAACAAAAAAATACAAAAAATAACAACAAATATATGAAAATACAAAAAATAGCAAAAGTTTATAAGAAATAGCAATCAAAAAATAAATAATACCAATTGATTATAAAAAATAACTAGTGAAATCAATAAAATGCAAGAAAATACAAGAAATTTATAATAAATTAAAAGATAAAATAAGATAAATATAAAAATAGTCAATTTTATTGTTGAAATATACAGGAATTGGATGTAAACTAATAAATGTAAACGAAATGATAGAAGGGAGATTTTTATGCATAAGTTCAAAAGTATTCAAAGAAAGATATTAAATGCGGGACTATTGATATTAACAAGTGCGTCATTGGTGCTGGGGGCTGTGTCGATTTATGCGAACTACATCAGTACAGTAAAAATACTAGAACAAACTTTTACAGAAACAGCAGAAGTGGCGGCAGAACGCGTAGGATATGAAATTAGCAGCTACATGAATATTATAAAAGAAATAGGGACTGCGACAAAACTGAGCAACCCCCAAATTTCACTGGAAGATAAAAAGGCTATTATGGATGAAAAAGTAGAAACCTACGGCTTTGTGGAAGCCAATCTGATTGGAAAAGATGGCATAAGCGTTTTAAATGGGATAGACAGTAGCCAAAGGGAATATTTTAAAATAGCTATAAGTGGGAAAACTTGCATAACGGGACCCTTGCGTAGCCAGACAACAGGGAAAGTTACAATTATTCTCGCGGGGCCACTATGGGCAAACGGAAAACCGAATACCACGGTAGAGGGCGCTGTACTATTAATACCGAACGAAGAATTTCTAAATGATATTGCAAGGTCGATACAGGTTAGTGAAGGCGCCAGCTCCTATATGCTTGATAAAAGTGGCAATACGATAGCGCATCGTTCGAATGAAGTAGTGGCAAATGAAGAAAATACAGTCGAAATGGTGGGCACAGATAGTTCTTTAAAGCAGCTTGCTAAACTAGAATCACGTATGTTAAACGGCGAGAAAGGGTTTGGAAACTATCGAAGAGACGGTATCGCCAAGTTTTTGGCCTATGCACCGATTCCAAATACCGATGGGTGGAGCCTTGCCATCAATGCTCCGGTCAAATCTTTTCTTGGCACTACGACAACAAGCATTATCACAACGATTGTTATTATGGTAATTTCATTTATAGCTGCCTTTGCTGTGTTAGGCAGATTAGCGGCAGCAATTGGAAGACCGGTAAAACAATGTGCCGAGCGGCTGGATCTTCTTTCAAATGGCGACCTACAAACGCAGATACCAGAATTTGCGGCAAATGATGAAATTGGCATACTGATCAATTCTACAAGGGGCATTGTAACCCGTATGACAGAAATGATCCAGGATATTAATGCTCAGCTAAAGTCTATGGCGCACGGCGATTTTAGTGTAGAAACAAAAGCAGAAGCAGCTTACTTAGGAGATTATAATATACTATTAAAATACATACAGGAATTAAACGATTCCCAAAGCCGTACGCTAAGGAAAATCGAAGAATCGGCAAATCAAGTTTCCCTAGGCTCCGATCAGATGGCGGGTGGCGCACAAAACCTTGCAGAAGGCGCTACAGAGCAGGCTGGTGCAGTACAGCAGCTTGTAGCTACCGTAAATGATGTGACAGCGCAAGTCCAGTTAAATGCAGCGGAAGCTTCTGATACAAGCGAGAATGCACAGGCAATTGGTGAAAAAGCAGTAAAGAGTACCGCGCAGGTACAGAAAATGACAAATGCAATGCAACGAATCAGTGATGCATCCAATAAGATTGCGAATATCATAACCAACATAGAAGATATCGCCTCGCAGACCAATCTGCTATCCCTAAATGCCGCAATTGAAGCAGCTCGTGCAGGAGAGGCAGGAAAAGGCTTTGCAGTTGTTGCAGAAGAAATTAGAAAGCTTGCAACACAATCTGCGCAGGCAGTAAATGATACGAGGGAATTAATCCACACTGCATTGGACGAAGTGACAAACGGTAGAGAAATGGTTGACTTTACAGCAGAATCCCTGCAAGAAATTATTATGGGAATTGAACAGGTCGTTTCTTCGATTGAAAAAGTTGCCGTTTCAACGAGCCAGCAGGCGGAAACGATTGAACAGATTAATATGGGTGTGGAGCAAATATCAACCGTTGTTCAGGCAAATTCAGCCACCGCACAGGAAAGTTCCGCGACAAGCGAGGAATTGTCGGCACAAGCGACGGCTTTAAATGAAATGGTAAGCCAATTTAAGCTAAAGGAATTGTAAAGATAGGAAAAGGGCGATGCCGAAAATGAAATGGTAGGTCAATTAAGTGGAAAAAATGGTAGATGATAGAGAAAGGCCGATATTGATCAACATGGGCGTAGAGCGGATGTTAACCGTTACCCAGACAAATTCAGCCACCGCACAGGAAGCTTTGCGACAGGCGAAGAATAGTCGTCTTAGGCGGTGGCCGTAAATGGGATGGTAAGTAAATGAAAGAGAAGTGAAGCAATAAAATAGGCACAATGAGGGTGTTGCTATTCACACACTTCCTCCTGCTATTCATCAACGCTATAGTTTGGAGCTTCTTTCGTAATATGGATATCATGAGGATGGCTTTCTTTTAAAGAAGCGGCGGTTATTTTTATAAATTGACCATTGACTTTCAATTCTTCAATCGTACGCGTACCGCAATACCCCATGCCGGAACGTAGACCTCCTAGGAGCTGAAAGATAGTATCCTCTACGGTTCCTCTATAAGAGACACGCCCTTCTACGCCTTCTGGAACCAGTTTCTTTGCTTCCTGTTGAAAGTAGCGGTCCTTGCTTCCATTTTCCATTGCCGCTAAAGAACCCATACCGCGATATACCTTATATTTACGTCCTTGATATAGTTCAAAGGTACCGGGGCTTTCATCGCACCCCGCAAACATGCTGCCCATCATACAGACGTTAGCGCCTGCGGCAATCGCTTTTGTTATGTCGCCGGAATACTTAATGCCACCATCTGCAATAACCGGAACAGCATATTCTTTTGCAACTTCATAGCAACCTATGATGGCGGAAATCTGAGGAACGCCAATCCCGGCTACCACACGGGTCGTACAGATGGAACCCGGTCCAATCCCTACTTTAATCGCGTCTGCGCCTGCTTTGATTAAATCCCTTGTGGCAGCACCGGTTGCAATGTTGCCGGCTATGACCTGTAAATTCGGATACTTCTCCTTAATAGAGGCAACCGCATTGATAACATTGCTAGAATGGCCGTGGGCAGAATCTACAATAATAACATCGACCTGCACATCAACTAAGGCATCAATCCGATCCATCATGTTTTGTGTAATGCCGATACCGGCACCACAGAGCAGACGGCCCTGCTCGTCTTTTGCAGAGCCAGGGTATCGAATCTGTTTTTCGATATCCTTAATCGTGATAAGTCCTTTTAAGTTAAAGTCCTCATCAACAATCGGAAGTTTTTCTTTGCGTGCCTTCCCTAAAATTAGTTTTGCCTCTGCTAACGTAATGCCCTCCCGTGCAGTGATTAGGTTTTCTGAGGTCATGGATTCCTTGATTTTTTTTGAAAAATCCTCTTCAAATTTTAAATCGCGGTTTGTAATGATACCTACGAGTTTGCCCTGTTGCGTGATAGGTACGCCGGAAATCCGAAATTTCGCCATCAACTCATCGGCATTGTGTAAAGTATGTTCAGGGGATAGGAAAAATGGATCGGTAATAACGCCGTTTTCAGAACGCTTTACCTTATCTACTTCGTCAGCCTGCTCTTTAATAGGCATATTCTTATGAACGATGCCGATACCACCTTGACGAGCTAGGGCGATTGCCATACGATGTTCCGTTACGGTATCCATACTTGCACTCATAATAGGAATGTTTAACATTATTTTTTTTGTAAGGTTTGTTGATAAATCTACCAGATTTGGTGTTATTTCCGAATAGGCCGGTACGAGCAACACGTCATCAAAGGTGATTCCTTCACCGATAATTGTACCCATTTTATAATCCTCTCTTTCGTTAACTTTTATATTGTTGATGTACAATTCTAGCAAATTTGATAGATCGTGTCAATGATTATAATTGGTCAGATACGGAAATAAAAGTTGAAGTAAAAATTGAAACTTTAATTGTCCAGGATTTTCCTGATTGTAAATTGCAAGTTTCATTGTCCAACTTTTAACCGGAAATGAAGTGAGGCTGATCACTAGGCTACAGGCATCTTGTTGGCGTAACTTGTAGTAGGATAGTACCTATTTAGTATATCAAATCCTGAACAACTTCTCCGGCAATCAAAAGCCCTGCCACTGAAGGGACAAATGCCGTACTGCCGGGTACCTGCCTTCGATTCGTACATTTGCGCACTGTTCCGGGTGGGCAGATGCAGTGTTCCTTGCAGCTAATGAGCATATCTTCCACCGGTCGCATCGGGTTTTCCTTGGAATAAACTACTTTTAACTTTTGAACCCCACGCTTTTTAAGCTCCCGCCGCATTACTTTTGCCAAGGGACAAACAGATGTTTTGTAGATATCTGCAATCTCAAAGCGGGAGGCGTCCAGTTTATTGCCCGCCCCCATGGAACTGATAATTGGAACATTTGCTTCCTGTGCCTTTAAAATCAACTCGATTTTTCCGGTCACAGTATCAATCGCGTCTACAATATAATCGTATTGGGAAAAATCAAGCTGCCCTGCAGTGTCCGGCATAAAGAACATTTGATACGTATTTACAACGATTTCGGGGTTGATTTCCAGACATCGTTCCTTTGCTGCATCGACCTTATATCGGCCCACTGTTTGGCGTGTTGCATGGAGCTGCCGGTTTAAATTGGTCAGGCAGATCCGGTCATCGTCGATCAAATCTAGGGTACCCACGCCACTTCGTACCAAGGCTTCCACCGTATAGCCACCTACTCCGCCAATTCCAACAATGGCAACTCTTGAAGAGGCCAACTTTGCCATCCCGTCCTTTAAAAGCAGCAGTTCCGTTCTTGAAAATTGATTTAACATATCATGAAAGCTCCTTTTTAATCAGATAATCTGTTAATTCTTTCACACGATCAACGATTATTTTAGCACCGTGATCCTGCAGGAATTTTCTATCCTTAAATCCCCAACTTACGCTAATACATGGCATGTGGGCATTTTTTGCAGTTTCAATATCTACCTCGGAATCGCCTACATAGATACAGCTTTCCACGGTGGAGCCAAGTTCTTTGATCGCCCGGAAAACAGTATCGGGAGCCGGTTTAGGTGCAGTAGAGGGCGATTCCCCGATCGCGGTCTTGATATAGGATGAAAAATGTTCTTCACACAATAATTTTACGGCATGGTCAAACTTATTGGATACCACTGCAAGCTTCATGCCGGATTGCTGCAGTCGCTCCAAACAGGGGATAATACCGGAAAATGGCACCGTTTTATGTTGCATATGCGTGGCATAGTATGCTTGAAATTCTTTTATGCATTGTTCATAGCAGGTATTTTTTTCCCCATTGGGAAGCGCCCTTTTCATCATCGTGCGAATACCATTACCGACCATCTTACGAACGTCTTCTTTTGTATAGTGCGGAAAATGATGCTGCAACATAACATAATTAACGCTGTCGCTCAAATCATCTAATGTGTCTAATAGGGTGCCGTCTAAATCAAAAATTACCGTATCTATCGTTGCCATGTATCCTCCTATGGGCAACTGTCCTATAAAAATGCCCTGTCCGCATTATAGCATGAAAAAAGAAAAAAGTATAGGCATTCACTCGTTGAATAAATTCGCCTGTTTAAAAGTGCCCAATGAGTACATCTTTATTAGAGCAAATTAATTTTCGTCGAGCGTGTTTGCTTTTGAAAGCGAGCGCGTAAACGAAAGGGTCATCTGCCATATCAATAAAATACGCGCCACAACTATTGCATTTGAAAGGTGAAATAAATTATAATAAGGCAGTAGCAATAAAAAAACGTAACGATTCAAGGACACAGAAATCGTTGCTGAAAAACAACAAGAAGGAACCTAGGAAAAGAGTCTCCGCACACAAGGATATCGTACCGGGCACAGTCGCTTTTTAGAGGATAGATGGGAGTTTTCATGCAGATTCATTTGCCAAATAAAGTAAACTATATAATAGGGAAATTAGTCCAAAAAGGATATGAGGCATATGCGGTCGGAGGCTGCATCAGAGACAGCATGTTAGGGAGGGATCCGCAGGACTGGGACATCACAACTTCTGCAACGCCAAATCAAATCAAGTGCGTTTTCCCCAAAACGATTGATACCGGCATAGCGCATGGAACGGTAACAGTAGAACTGGATCATGCGTATTTTGAAGTAACGACCTATCGGATTGATGGGAAATATGAAGATGGCAGACACCCAAACGAGGTGCTGTTTACAAGGAATCTAAAGGAAGATCTAAGGCGTCGGGATTTTACAATCAATGCGATGGCATATAATGAACAAAACGGTCTGGTGGATATTTTTGGCGGGAGAGGGGATTTGGATAAAAAAATAATACGCTGTGTAGGAGAGGCAAAAGATCGGTTCACGGAAGATGCGCTTCGGATGCTGCGAGCCATACGGTTTTCTGCCCAATTAGGCTTTTCGATCGAAAACGGCACCAAACATGCGATGACATGCCTGGCGTCAAATTTAAATAAAATAAGCGCCGAACGGGTGCAGGCGGAACTGGTAAAGCTGCTGTTATCTTCGAATCCGCAAAAAATACGGGAAGTATATGAAACAGGGATGTCGGCGATCATATTGCCGGAACTTGACCAAATGATGGCGACAAAACAAAATAGTCCGCACCATTGCTATACGGTAGGGGAACATTGCATACAATCGCTTTTGTACGTAGCCCCACAAAAAGTACTGCGCCTGACCATGCTTTTACATGATATAGGCAAACCATGCTGCATATCGGTAGATGAAAAAGGGATCAATCATTTTAAAGGACATCAGCAAAAAGGCGCGCAAATGGCCAAGGAAATTTTAAAACGGCTGAAATTTGACAATGATACCATTGAGAAAGCCACGAAGCTTATTTTATGGCATGACGATCTTCCTCCACTTGACCCAGTGGCAATTAGGCAGGCAATCTACCGGATTGGAATCGAACAGTATCCGGCATTGTTTGCCGTAAAAAAAGCCGATATTTTGGCAAAAAGCGAATATGGGCGTATGGAGAAACTGGCCTACCTTGCATCGTATGAACAGCTGTATGGGCAAATACGAGAACATCAGGACTGCCTATCCTTAAAAGAATTGGCCGTTTCCGGAAAAGATTTGATTGAACAAGGCATGAAACCGGGGATCAAAATAGGGCAGATGCTGGAACAGATGCTGCAGCTCGTTTTGATACACCCACAATATAATAGCAAAGAAACCCTTTTAAGGAACAGGAAGGCACTAGAAGAAAGCTCGAAAGCAACGACATGTTCCGGCTTTTGCGATTGAAATAAAAAGTGCTTGGATGGCATAGATTTTTACCCTTTTTCATATGATAGAAGGACACAGGAAAAAATGTGAATGATCGTATGGAGGAAGTCTATGTGTATAATCGAGTAAATCAGATATTAGAACAGTATCCATTTGCAGTAAAACAGACTTATAAGGGAAGAGGCGCACTTATCTGTGATACGGATATGGGGCTTAAGATAGTAAAAGAATACAAAGGGTCCAAGGAAAGGGCAGACTTTTTAGATAAGACATTGCAATTTGTAAGGGAAAATGGACAAGAACGTATTGACTGCATTGTAAAAACCAAGGAAGGGCTGACCCTTGCAAAAGATACGGATGCAGTCGTGTACATGGTGCGTGACTGGTACGAAGGCCATGAGTGCGACACAAAAAATCGTGACGATGTGCTAAAGTCAATCAACAAACTTGCCAAACTACATAATATTTTACGGCACTTTGAAGAAGAAATACCCGAATTTTTACAGATAAAACCGGATACCCTGCTTTTAGAATACGAAAGGCACAGCCGTGAATTGAAAAAAGTACGAAACTACATATGCGCAAAGAAAAAGAAAACTGATTTTGAAATAGAGTTTGCGAAAAATTACCATACCTTTTATGAGCAGGCAGAAGGGGTTGCCACCTTACAGAAAAAAGCGTTGAACCAAATGCAGAACAACCAGAATGGGGGCAGGCATCTATATGGTATCTGCCATGGGGACTTTAATCAGCATAATATTTTATTTTCTAAGGGCGGCATTGCAATTTTGAATTTTGAAAAGGCGCTCTATGACGTTTTGGTGAGCGATTTAAGTAATTTTATCCGTAAAATTTTGGAAAAGCATAATTGGAATCTGGGGCTTGGAATGGATATGCTAAATACCTACAGCAACGTTCGCCCTTTAGAAGAAGAGGAAATACGCCAATTATATATCCGTCTTGCATATCCCGAAAAATTCTGGAAAATATCAAACCACTACTATAATTCCAGTAAAGCATGGGTATGTGGTAGAAATTTAGAAAAATTAAGTAAAGTAGTGCAACAAAATGAGAGTAGGGGCCAGTTTTTAAATTTCATGTCTCATAATATTTTGTTTTAAAATGGAAAAGGTTATGGTATAATGTTTTAAACATAGTGAACTTTATACCATAAAATGTGAAAATCGTAACGGTTTAGGGTATTCAATCGAAAAAGGGGTATGCATCGAAAGAAAAATGTGTTGCAATACAAGCTTTTTGTATCTCCAATAGCAAAAGAAGTACGACTGAATCGTTACTGAAATAAAAAGGAGTGTAGACGTGTTTTTACGAAAGGACATCGTACCATTTATAGCAATAATAATACTGCTTTTTAGTATCCTTGTAGTTACCGGATGCGGTGTAGGAACAAAAAAGGGATCAATAGACGAACATGCGGCAGATGAGCTTGTTATGCAGGCAAAGGAAGAGCCTTTCTCTAGCGAGGGGGAGGCAACGGACTTTTATATCGTCATTGATATGAACCTTAAAAGCAAAACGATGATCTTGCAAAATACAAAAAGCAACCGGCAGGAGGAGTATTCTTACACTGGCGGTACTTATATTTTGGACAAATATGGAAGCAATTTAACAATTGCCCAACTAAATTTAGGTGAAATCGTTTCCGTTGAAATGACAGGGAAAGACAATAAATTAAGCCGGATACAACTGCCTGCAACGATCGTTTCACAGGATAATGTCAGTAAATATACGATGAATCAAGAAGAACATAAACTTACGATAGGAAACACAGATTATTATTATGATGATACCTTATTCGTGATTTCCCAAAACGAGCCACGCGATATCAGTGAACTTAGCGAGCAGGATATCATCAGTATACGAGGCGAGGGCAAGAAGCTATATTCCATCATCGTCACAGCTGGACATGGTACGATCATCCTAAAAGATACCCAATTATTTGAGGGAGGCTTTGTTACAATCGGAAATGTTCTGGCAGAAAAAATCACTGCTAATATGAGTATTGAGATAGCAGAAGGAACCTATTTATTATCTGTGACAAAGGATGGCTATAGTGGCTCTGTGGAGATTACGGTAATTCGCGATGAAGAACTAGTGGTAGATTTAGAAGCAATCGAAGGGGAGGCGCCAAAGGATTGCACCTTGCAGTTTCGGGTTGTGCCTGAGTACGCAAACGTCACGTTAGGTGGCGTAGAGATTGAACCTGCACAGCCGATTAATATAAAATATGGAATCTATACAGTCACTGCGAAAGCAGAAGGATATGAGGACTGGACGAAAAAAGTTGCAGTAAACTCAAGCGAGGCAACAATTTCGATTGAATTAAAGCCGATTGAAACTACAGAAGAGACTCTGCCGGTCTCATCAGGAACTACAGTAACCCCAGGCAACACCACGCCTTAGGAGCACAGCAAGGAAGAACGTATGGGATTTTCCCCTTACAATATTTTAATGCGTGTTGTAGCACGTAGATGGAGGTATAGAACATGGGATACAAAGAAATTTACAACGAATGGGTAAACAATCCTTATTTTGACGAAGCAACGAGAGCAGAATTAAAAGGGATTGAAAAGAATGAAAAAGAAATGGAAGAGCGTTTCTATGCAGATTTGGAGTTTGGTACGGCAGGCTTACGTGGGATCATTGGTGCAGGTACAAACCGCATGAACGTCTATACAGTCCGTAAAACGACGCAAGGGTTGGCTAATTATATTCTCCAGGTGGGGGGAGCCGGCAAAGGTGTTGCAATTGCCTATGATTCCAGACGTATGTCGCCGGAATTTGCAGATGTAGCGGCACTTTGCTTAAATGCGAACGGCATCAAGGCATACGTTTTTGAAAGCCTGCGGCCGACCCCGGAGCTGTCTTTTGCAGTCCGTACATTAGGCTGTATCGCAGGCATTAATATTACGGCCAGCCATAATCCGCCGGCATATAATGGATATAAGGTATATTGGGAAGATGGTGCTCAAATTACGCCACCACATGACACTGCAATTATGGACGAAGTTTCAAAAATAAAAGATTATAGTACCGCAAAAACAATCGAACTTGAAGATGCAAAAGCGAAAGGGATTTATAAAATAATCGGAAGCGACATCGATGATGCATATATAGCAGAATTAAAGAAATTAGTCATTCATCAAGATGCAATAGACGCTGTTTCAAAAGACCTGCGCATTGTATACTCGCCCTTGCATGGAACCGGCAATATACCGGTACGCCGCGTACTAAAAGAATTAGGGTTTGAACATGTTTATGTTGTAAAAGAGCAGGAACTGCCGGATGGCGAATTCCCTACGGTAAGCTACCCAAATCCGGAAGCCGAAGAAGCCTTTGTTTTAGGCCTTAAGCTTGCAAAGCAAGTTGATGCCGATCTAGTGTTAGCGACCGATCCGGATGCCGACCGTCTAGGCGTCTATGTAAAAGACAGTAAAACCGGTGAATATTATACACTAACAGGAAATATGTCCGGTTGCCTGATCGGCGACTACGTAATCGGACAAAGGAAAGCGACAAAAGGACTGCCAAAAGGCGGCGCATTGATCAAATCCATTGTTACAACGAATATGGCAGACGCAATTGCAAACGCTTATCAGATTGAATTGGTTGAAGTATTGACAGGCTTTAAGTATATCGGGCAAAAAATGTTGGAATTTGAAAAAACAGGAAAATCCACGTACTTATTTGGATTAGAAGAAAGCTATGGCTGCCTGGTAGGAACCCATGCTAGGGATAAAGATGCGGTTGTGGCCTCTATGGCGCTATGTGAAGCGACGGCCTATTATAAAACGCAAGGGAAAACCTTGTGGGATGCCATGAACGATATGTATGAAAAATACGGCTATTATAAGGATGATGTAAAAGCCATTACCTTAGCCGGAATCGAAGGGCTAGAAAAGATCCGGCACATACTGGATACCCTTAGAAATGATGCGCCAAAAGCAATTGGCAGTTTTAAGGTGTTATCCGCAAGGGATTATCAAAAAGATACGATTACAGATATGAAAAATGGGAAGGTAGTACCAACAGGGCTTCCGTCCTCTAATGTACTTTACTATGAGCTAGAAGACGATGCATGGGTATGCGTTAGACCATCCGGAACAGAGCCGAAAGTAAAATTTTACTATGGAGTGAAAGGAAAATCTGTGCAAGATGCCGATAAAAAGTCTGACGAGCTAGGGAAAGCAGTCCTTGAAACGATAGAAAAAATATAAAGGCATAAAAAGTGTAAAAATCCTTGACAAACAAAGAAAAAACAAGTATAAATATGTTTGTAGGTAAAATTTGGAGAGGACAAGCTCCAATAGATGAAGAAAGCAGGCAAATAAAATAAATTAATAGAGTCATAAATCCATTCATTAATTTATAAGAAAAAGAATCCAGAGGAGGAATTTTGTAATGAACAAAGCAGAATTAGTTACGGCTATCGCTGAGAAAACAACATTGAATAAGAAGGACGCAGAAGCAGCATTAAAAGCATTTACCGACGTGATTGCAGAAGAATTAAAAAAAGGAGAAAAAATCCAGTTGGTTGGATTTGGTACATTTGAAGTTTCCGAAAGGGCGGCAAGGACAGGAAGGAATCCTCAAACCGGAGCAGAGATGGATATTCCGGCTTCGAAAGCACCTAAATTTAAACCGGGAAAAGCTTTAAAGGATATCATCAACGAATAATTTGCCACTATTTACAGCTGGCTGTAAAAGACGAATGATGTCTACCATAGATTTAAAAGACAGAGGGCTTCTTATGTGGGGAGTCCTCTTTTTTAGCTTAGAGGAAAAACCAAAGGCATGCAGCATAGAGTAAAAAAGTATCAATGAAATAGAAAGAGATGTCAAGGTAGGAAAAAGAAGGGATCAAAGATGAGGTTAGATAAGTTTTTAAAAGTATCCCGCATTATTAAACGGCGCACAGTTGCGAATGAGGCATGTGATGCGGGACGTGTAGTATTAAATGGAAAAGTTGCAAAAGCATCTGTAAATGTGAAGCCGGGAGATATTTTAGAAATCCTGTTTGGTACAAAAAATGTCAAGGTAGAAATCCTAGATTTGCAGGATACAACCAAAAAAGAGGAAGCAAAAGAACTTTTTAGATATGTAGATTAGCGTTTCTAATGAATGGACGGTCGTAGGAATTTATTTTGGAGAATTTGGGCAATGCAGGAAAACGACAAATGTAAATTGAAAAATTTGCCGAAATACAGTATAACTAAATAAACGAAATGCTACAGGAAGCTATTTGGTATGTCATCTGTTCCTGTAGGGGTATACTTGATACAGTCTGGCCGAATCGGCATGATCGGGAATGTCATCTGCTCCTGTGGGGGTATACTTATCTTCGTACAAAAGGAGATTTCGAAAATATGAAATATATCTCAAAAATTTTCAACAATATGTTAGATCGCTTGTGGAATAAATTAAAGCTTGGAATGCGTGCGAAACTTATCGTCCTGTTCCTCATTGTCAAAGTTGTTCCGCTTATTGTGTTGACCGTTATTGCATGGTGGCAGCTCACGAACCTAGGGGAACTGTTAAAGCATATTGCCGTAAGCGACTCATTTGAGGTGTTAAATGACAGTGCCGTGGAAAATATCGAACGCCTGTCAACCGATACGGCACAAAAGGTCGCTGATTTCCTCTATGGACGGGATGCAGATATTCTGTTTTTGGCGGATATTTCATCTTATACGGATCCAAATGATTCAAACACTTTTGGAACGTTAGAGGATATTTATGGCAATTTTGCCAACACCAATCTTAGTAGAGTTGTAAAACAAGGACAGTGGGAACTTGCGGCAGATGGGCAATCGTGGATTTTTACCGGTGAACCGATAGATTTGCAGCTATCGGGAGCAGGTGGCATATCTTCCAACAGTGAAAACAGCGATAACGGCAACTTTCACTATCGTGCTCCACAAGTTGCTGAGTATGAAGACATCCCTCTTTATGATGAAATAACGTTCGTTGCCCTTGACGGTACGGAGCTAGTAAAGGTTGTGGCAAAAGACTCGCCGAAAGTCAATTATCCGATGAATCCCCAAAAAGGAAATATTGTGGATAAAAATAACACCTATGTTAAGGCTGAAACTTATTTTGAGGAATTAAAAGACCTTAATGTAGGTGAAGTTTGCGTGTCTGACGTTGTTGGAGCATATGTTGGCTCGAACTACGTTGGTATGTATGTGCCGGATGCGATAGAAGCCGCGGAGGAAACGCGTGGCTATGACATTGAATATAATCCAAAGGCACAGTCCTATGCTGGAAAAGAAAACCCGAACGGTCAGCGTTTTGAAGGGATTGTGCGTTGGGCGACTCCGGTGGCAAATGCTGCCGGCGATAAAATCGGCTATGTAACGTTTGCACTCAATCACGATCACATTATGGAATTTGTAGATCATACAACACCGATGACAGAACGTTTTACCGACCTTCCGAGCGCATTTGAGGGAAACTATGCGTTTATCTGGGATTACAACTGCCGCAATATTTGCCATCCCAGACATAACTCCATTTATGGCTTTGATCCCGAAACGGGCGACCCGCAGGTTCCATGGCTTGAATCCTCCATTTATGATGCATGGCAGGCAAGCGGCATTTTAAAATGGACCGATTATGTAGAAAGTGCGAACGTGCCGCTATTTGATCAGCAGTCACGTGAAAAAGCACCTGCGCCCGCACTTACACAGGCCGGTCTTGTAGGGCTTGACGGGCGTTACCTTAACAATGCACCACAATGCACGGGCTGGATGGATTTAACGCAAGATGGCGGTTCGGGTTCATTTAACATACTCTGGAGTGGACTTTCTAAGTTGACTACGGCGGCCGCAATCCCCTATTATACAGGGCATTATGCGCCATCAGAGGAAAACGGCTATTCAAGGCGTGGTTTTGGGTTCGTGGCAATTGGTGCAGGGCTTGAAGACTTTACGGCTCCTGCCATTGAAACTGAAAAACGACTTGAATCGAGTATTCAAAAAAATATGACATCAACAACGGTGCAACTGGTGCTTACTACCATGGTACTGATTCTTATCGTCGTGTTTGTAGCTGTATGGATGGCGACATTTTTGACAGATAATATTACAAAGCTGATTGTCGGCATATCGCGTTTTCGTACGGGCGAACGACAGTTTCGGTTTCATGCCGAGGTGAAAGACGAATTCGGGACACTTGCAGATTCATTTGATGAAATGGCTGACAGTGTTGTTGACAGTGTGGCTAGTTCGTTCAGCATTATCGATGTGGATCAAAGGATCATATATGCGAATGAGGCGAGCCTTAAAATCTGCAACAAGACACTGCCGGAAGCTGTGGGAATGCTCTATTCGGAGTACAGTGTTTATCCCGAGGGATCAAAATATGATCCTATCATGGCGTTGCATGAAGGTCATGAGGCCGAGGTATATTATGACCAAGGCAACAACATCTATATTAAAGGCAGCGCCAATTATTTTATGAGCAAAGAAGGCAGAAGGCTAGGCTATATTGTTGTCACCACGGATCTTACCGAAATGGTGCTTGAGCAAATGAAGATTGAGGAACAAAAAATGCTGCTTGACAAGATTTTTGATGCCTCGCCCGACCTTATCTGGTATCAGGATCTAAACGGTGTCTATGATGCAGTAAATCCAAGGTTTGCCGCGATAGGGGGAGACTCGATGGATAGGTTTACCGGCAAAACAGCGGAAGATATGCTACCGGAGTCTATTGTCCAAAAATTTGCGGAAAATGACAAAGAGGCACTCCTGTCCGGTTTACCGCTTTATAAAGAAGAAATCATCACATTTGCGGATGGACATGAAGAAACGCTTGATTCGGTACGTACCCCTATCTACGATGAAAGCGGTGACCCGGTCGGTCTGCTCGGCTTTGCAAGAGATGTTACCATGCGTGTTACGATGGAAAACGAACTACGCAACACCCAGATCGAATTGGAGCAGGCGGTGATCAATGCGAACCGTGCCAATAGCGCAAAGAGCGAGTTTTTGGCAAAAATGTCGCATGAGATCCGTACACCTATGAACGCAATCCTTGGGATGACAGAGCTTGTGCTACGTGAAGACATAGCCCCAATTGTCCGTGAACATACCGATGGCGTGCGGCAGGCCGGAACAAATCTGCTTGCAATTATCAATGATATCCTTGATCTATCAAAAATAGAGAGTGGCAAAATGGAGATTGTCACCACGGAATATGAACTAGCATCACTATTAAACGATGTAATTAGCATTACAAGAATGCGTGTTGTCGAAAAGCCCGTGCTGCTTGTCGCGGATATTGATTCGCACCTGCCCCACAAATTGCTTGGGGATGAGGTCCGTACACGCCAAATTCTACTAAACATACTAAGCAATGCCATCAAATATACCAAAGAGGGCTATATTAAATTTAGCGTTGGTGGCCGGGCAACGCCGGACGGCTATGTATTGGAATTTTCGGTCAAAGACACAGGGCTTGGTTTGCACAAGGAGGATATAGGCAAGCTGTTTGACAGCTTCTCCCAGTTTGATAAGCACAAAAACTACAATGTTGTTGGAACCGGGTTAGGACTCACTATTACAAAGAGCCTTGCAATCGCTATGGGTGGAGATGTGACGGTTGATAGCGTTTATGGAGAAGGCAGTACATTTACGGTTACACTTGTTCAAACAGTGGTTGGGGAGGACATCATAGCATCGGCGCAGCTAAATGGCGACACAAGCGTGCTGGTTGTTGAAAACCAGCCTGTCTATGCAGACTCTATTCTATGGTCACTGGACAATTTAAGAATTCCACACAAGATTGCCACGACTGCGGAGGAAATAGAAAAGATGGTTTTGGCGGAAGATTATCCATTTATATTCGTGTCTGCCGAATTGCTTGACAACGTGATGGAACGATTGAAACAGAAAAATACGGAAACAGCGGTTGAAGCAGATCCAAAACCAACCCTTGTTTTGATTACGGAATATGGTGAAATGGCTTTCATACCGGGTTTGCGTATGCTTGCGTTGCCCGTCCACACGATTGGCTTGGCAAACGTTATAAATGGCACAGATGATGCGAGCTATTTTCACAGTGACGACATTGGTATTGCCTATATCGTACCACAGGCACGCCTGCTTATCGTAGACGATATCCGAACCAATTTACGCGTTGCGGAAGGATTGATGTCGCCGCTCGGCGCAACCATCGACACTTGCATGAGCGCAAGGGAAGCTATTTCGATGGTGCAGGAAAATGACTATGATATTGTGTTTATGGATCATATGATGCCTGAAATGGACGGTGTGGAAGCAACCGCTGCAATCCGTGCGCTTCCGGGTGAAAAGTTTAAAAAAATAGTGATCGTCGCACTCACCGCAAACGCAATCAGTGGCATGAAGCAAATGTTTATCGAAAATGGATTTAATGACTTTATTGCCAAACCGATTGAAACAAAAAAGCTGTATGATTTGATCAATCGTTGGATTCCCAAAGAAAAAATGATAAAAGCCGATGAAACGGTGCAGCCACAGGCTACCACCATAGAGCGTATACTTCCAGACATCTACGGTACAGATATTTTATACGGCATTTCAATGACGGGTGGCAACGAGGCAAATTATATAGATATATTGAAATTGTTTTCACAGGATGCGAAGGAACGTGCAGAGTTTATGAAGAACATTAAACTGGATGAAGAAGCGGATTTGACACTTTTCGCAACAAATGCCCACGCGCTGAAAAGTGCGGCGGCAAGCATTGGAGCGGCAGATGCGTCAGAAATGGCAAAAGTGCTTGAATTTGCGGGCAAGGGTGGCGACATCGACACGATTAAGAATAGGATCGGGGAGTTTTTAGACGAATTAGGGAAGCTTTCCGAGAGTATAGACAGTGCAATCAAGGTGGCCAATCGTGCAAAAGTAGACAATAGCGATGAAAGCAATGTGGAAAAAATTAGTAAAGAAGACTTGCGTGGGTTAAAAGGTGCGCTGGAGATAGACGATATTTTAGCCACGGATGAGATGCTATACAAGATGGGAAAATTAAACCTTAGTGCCGAAGATAGAAAAATGTTGGAGGAAATTGAGGGTGATGTGCTGGTTTTCGATATGGAAAACGCAGTCAAGACGATTGATCTATTGCTGGGATAGAAAGGAATTTTCTGACATAAAGAAGAACCTCTTACCATATACTTTAGAAAGGACGAACTATTTGCTATGAAGTGTCGCGCCTATATAGGTGGCATGGCAAAATAGTTACGTTAAAGGAAGTGATGAGGAGGTTTAGAATGGAAGAAAAAGTGTCCCAGAAGGCACATAAAGTAGTGATAAGCAACCGTCACAGTGCAGGATTGAATGGTATAAAAGACGTATTGTCCTTCGATGTGGGAGAAATTCTGCTAGAAACAGAACAAGGAATGTTGCAGATAAAAGGAAATGACCTTCATGTCAACCGCCTAACTCTGGAAAAAGGAGAAATTGACATTGAGGGTAAAATAGACAGTTTTTCTTATTCTGACGTAAACAACCATGGGAAACCGAGCGAATCTTTCTTCGGAAAATTGTTTAAATAATGATGATTAGCGAGAATATTATAAAAGAGGCGGATATTTTACAAATCTCCCTGCTTATGGGGGTAGTGCTTGTACTGGTATATGATTTGCTCCGCGTTGTCCGCAGAATTATTCCACATGGAAAATGGTGGATTGCGGTGGAGGATCTCTTGTTTTGGACAGGGTGTGCAATTGCAGTATTTGTCATGCTTTTTCGGGAAAATGATGGCTATTTAAGAGGTTTTTCGATTGGTGGCATTGCAATTGGAATGCTCCTTTATAGCCTGATTCTTAGCCGTTTTGTAGTAAAAGCGAGCGTGTTTTTGCTAGAAAAAATACTGTTTATACTAGTTCGGCCACTTGTATGGACAATACGACTGTTAAAGCCAATCATGCGGTTTTTGAAAAAAATAGGGAAAAAAGTGATACGATTTTTCAAAAAACAATTGAAAAAAATGGCAAAAGCAGTTAAAATGGGATTATATAAAATGTAAATTAGAAAACACCATCGCACAAGATAGAACCAATTTGTGCGATTATAAATTGATGATGATGCAAGGAGAGTTTTTGTATGGGACAAGGGCAAGGGCAAAAATACACAAATACGCGGGTGAATAAAGCCAAAAATAAAAGAAGAAGAAAACAAAATAGAGCTGGGATGATGTGCGTTAGCATCATTGTGCTCATGGTTCTTATTGTGTTCTCCATACAGATTCTAAAGTTAAGCAAGAAAAACGAAGAATATAAGCAGCAGGAAACACAATTGCTGGCGCAATTAGAAACAGAGCAGGGGCGGCAGGAGGAAATCAAGGAATATGAGCAGCATGTAAAGACGAAGGACTACATAGAGCAGATAGCAAAAACGAGATTAGGCCTTGTAAATCCCAATGAAATTATCTTTCGGGAGATAAAGCCTGAACCGTAGCAATAGAACGAAATTGATTCAAAAGGAGGTATGGCAAAAGAAGAATTTCATAAAAAAGCAGCAGAGCTTTTTGCGTAACGTATAAATAACTTCGAAACAGTAATGGTCAATCAAAGCAAGGTGATGTAGCCAGATACGGTAAGGAGTTATTTTTTGCTTTCAAGAAGGAAACATCTAGCCCAGAAGTACGGGAGGAAACAGGAGTTTTAAAGCCTGTCAAATGTGCCTGCTGCATCTAGAGATGAAGTTCGGGAAGAAACATTAATTTCCTAAGAAGCTTCAATGCCCTTGATTCGATAAAAAAGAGCTGGCTTAAGGGTAATTTTGTCTAAAAGTTTTTAAAATCAATACCCTTGTTTGACAAAGATTTCAGCCCATTCTTTTTATAATACACCCTAAGGAACTGTGCAAAAAGCGCAGGAGCTGTAGATGGGAGGACTATAAAAATGAACAAAGCTAAATTGAAACAAATTTTACTCTATGCCCTTGCGGTGGCAGTGGCAAAAATTCCACTTGCAGGCTGCTATCCGTTTATAGCCGGATTTTTTGTTGCAGCATATTTAGAGGAAGTAAACCGGACGCTGCTTTTGATTTTTACAATCTTTGGAATGACGTTGTTCCTGCCGGTGCAGGCAATGGCAAAATATAGTATGGTCGTTATGGTTTGTGCGATAGCAATAAAATTTGTTGAATGGGCAAATAAGAGCTGCCGTACCAGAGTAGGTGCTTTTATTTGTGGAGTCAGTGTCATGCTTCTATCCGTGGCGGGGGAACTTCTTTTAATACGCAATCGAGCAAGCATCTGGATGGGAATCATGGAAAGCGTCTTTGTGGTGGGCTTTGTGCTCGTTTTAACGCCTTTGCTGCATACTTACTTAGAGGGCAGGGGTGCCATAGGTGGACGAGCCATAGTCGGAAATCTCATCGGTGGAGGCTATCGGGGGAAACCAAAGAGAACGCAGATAACAGCACCGGAAAACACAGAGCGGCTACAGTCTTATGCAGAATCCTTTAATGGGCTCTCAAAAATGTTTTATCGGATGAGTCATCAAAAAAATGGATTTGGACTGGAAGAATTTGGAAAGATGCAACGAGAAGTGACAGGTAAACTATGCATTGCCTGTGACCAGTGCGCGTTGTGCTGGCAGGAAGAAACAAGTCCAATGTATCAGATTTTTTATGGTTTAATCTACTCGTTGGAACAGCTTGGAACGCCGGATAAAGAAGTCGTGCGGCAACTTTCTGAATATTGTCCGTATTCACAGGCCGTTGTAGAAGAGGCGACAGGTGTTTTTGAAAAAGCAAGGCTGAACCTTTCTTGGTACAATCGTTTAGTGGAAAACAGAGAGGTGATTGCACAGCAATTAGACGCAATGGCATATATCATGGAAGACTGTGCAAAAGAGTACAAGGATGTCAGCAAGGAAGAGGGGAAAATGCTGGCCACTGTCCGCTATCGTATGAAAGAGCGGGGAGTCCATACGCAAGAAATGCATTTATTTGAAAAACAAAATGCCCGACTTTCTTTACAGGTAAAAGTAGTATCTAGATGGGGAAATTATATTGCAGTAAAAGAATTGACAAAGGCAGTGTGCGAAGGATTGAAAAAAAATATGATTCCTGCTAAAAATTGTAAGTCGCTCGTCGGAAAAGAAGAATGCCTTTTGGTATTTGAAGAAGAACCGCTGTTTCATACCTTGCATGGGGTCTCTAGGCTTACGAAAGACGGGGCACAAATTTCCGGCGACAACTTTTCATTTCTGGATTTGGAGGGCGGACAAAGTGTTTTAACGCTCTCTGACGGAATGGGTTCTGGAATTCGTGCTTGTAAAGAAAGCGAAATGGTGATAGAGTTAATAGAGAAATTCTTAGAAACAGGGTTTCAGAAAGAAACGGCAATCCGAATGATGAATTCGGCCATGGTAATGCATGGCGAGGATGGCATGTTTTCTACGGTGGACTTGGCGGCGATTGATTTGTATACGGGTATGTGTGAATTCTATAAAATTGGCGCATCATCTACTTTTATTAAACGTGGCGACGAGGTGGAGTGCATTGGCTCGGCCGGACTGCCGGCCGGAGTATTCCATCAGGTTGAAATCGAAAAAAGCAACCGGCAATTAGCGGATGGTGATTTTCTTGTACTATTATCCGATGGGGTGATGGATTGCCTACATGTTCCGGAACCGGAAGAAACGATGAAAGAAATGCTGGAAAATATACAGATAAATAACTCCGGACAGCTTGCAAAACAGCTATTAGATCAGATATTGCTGTTTACTGCCGGGAAGGTGCCGGATGATATGACGGTACTGACCGCTGGAATTTGGGCGAAATAGGGAAGGGCACAATACCATTTCGAAAAGGGCATCGTATCGTTCCCATCTGCCACCCCATATCTATATATCCGTCCGAATATGCACGATACCATTTCGAAAAAGACATTGTATCGTTTCGTATCGGAACATGCCAAAAGGATAAAAATGAACTGGAATTTTGAGGTCTGATATGAAAAAAAAAGTGTTATCTTTTGTGGAACAATATCATATGATAGAGCAAAATGACCACATTGTGGTAGGAGTATCCGGCGGGGCGGACTCGGTGTGCCTGCTATTGCTCTTAGAGCAGCTAAAATCAAATTTTGGCCTAACAATAACAGCTGTCCATGTAGAACATGGTATTCGTGGGGAAGAAAGCCTTTCTGATGCCAAATTTGTACAGGAACTTTGTGAAAAATTAGACATTCCTTGTAGGACATATTCCTGTAAAGCAGAACACTATGCAAAAGAGCAGGGATTGTCGGTAGAAGAGGCGGGCAGAAACTTACGGTATGCTTATTTTGCCCAAACACAGAAAGAGGCAGGGGCAAATAAAATAGCAGTGGCCCATAATCAAAACGATTGTGCAGAAACGATGCTCTTTCATTTGGCAAGAGGAACCGGGCTTCGGGGATTGTGCGGTATTGCTCCGGTCCGAGGGAACATTATAAGACCAATACTTTGCCTTATGCGAGAGGAAATTGAGGCTTTTTTAACGAGCCAAGGCCAAGCCTTTTGTACAGACAAGACCAATTTAGAAACAGACTATACAAGGAATAAAATCCGCCATCAGGTTTTACCCATCTTAGAAACGGTGAATGCCCAAGCAGTCAGCCATATGAACCAGACAGCCCAGCTTGTAGCAGAAGCATTAAAAATAACTGACCTGTTAGCAGAAGAGGCAAGAAGAAAGCATATAGATGGCTATTTTGTGAAAGAATCGCTAAAAGAAGAATATACGACCGTACAGAAAATTGTGCTGTTAAATCTTCTCTCAGAAATAGCGGGAAGTGCAAAAGACCTGGCAAGCCTACATGTACAGTATCTACTCGAACTTTTTGATAAAAATGTTGGAAAGCAAATTGATTTGCCTTATAAAATAAAAGCAATACGGACTTATAGCGGAATTTTAGTGCAAAAAGAGGAAGCATCATATAAGGCAAAGCGTTGGGAACGATCTTTGCCGATCGATGAAAGTTTTGATTTACCACAATTTGGATATACGATTTCGACAAAATTAATAAAAAAAATCCCTAAAAATCTAAAAATTGAAAAAAAAGCATATACGAAATGGTTTGATTATGATAAAATAAACGGTAATGTGCAGATTCGTAATAGGCGATCCGGTGATTATCTGGTAATTGATACCTTAGCAAGGAGACAGAAACTAAAAGATTACCTGATGAATGAAAAAGTTCCAAGGGCTGTGCGGGATGATATTTTATTATTAGCAGACGATTCGCATATTATATGGGCAATCGGCTATCGGATCAGTGAAGACTATAAAATTACAGAGCATACGAAATGCATATTGGAGGTACAGGTATGGAGGAAAAAAACCATATGAGTGAAAAAATTCGTGTAATGTTTACAGAGGACGAAGTTGATCGAAAAATACGGGAATTAGGAGATTTGATCAGCAAAGATTATGCAGGAAAGGAAGTGCATTTAATCTGTATTTTAAGGGGTGGTGTATTTTTTACTTGTGAACTGGCTAAGCGGATTACGGTACCGGTATCCTTGGATTTTATGTCGGTGAGCAGTTATGGAGATGATACCAAATCGAGTGGTGTTGTTCGAATTGTCAAGGACTTAGATAATAGTATTGAAGGGAAGCATGTACTGGTTGTAGAAGATATTATCGATTCCGGACGCACGTTAGGCTATTTGCTGGAGAATTTAAAATCAAGGAATCCAAAGAGCTTGAAGCTTTGTACGCTTCTTGACAAACCGGACAGACGGGTCGTTGAAGTAAATGTGGAGTATATCGGATTTATAATTCCAGATGAGTTTGTTGTTGGATATGGGCTTGACTATGGACAAAAATACAGAAATCTACCTTATATCGGAGTGATAGAATTTGACCAATGACAGCGCATATAACGTTTAGCCGTGGATATGCCATCAATTTTTGTAGGAACAGATGGATGATATATCGGCTATTGATAGGGTAGATAGAACGCACTACGAAAAAGGAGGTTTCTGAGTTGAATAAACGTTACAAGGCATTTGGATTTTATATTGTATTGGTTGTGGCTCTAGGATTGCTGTGGATCTATAAAGACAGTGCCAGCAGTTCCACGCAAGGGGCATATACCTATGCCGATTTTGAAAAAGCATTGGATAATCAGGAAATAGTATCCGCTGTCATTGCACAAAACAGGATTGCCCCAAGCGGAGAAGTGAATATTTTATTAAAAGATTCAAATGAAAAGACATTATATGTTTCCGATATTAATGCGGTACAACTGTTGATGAAAAACTATAATTTTAATAATTTTGTATTGGAAAAGATGCCGGAAGAAAACTGGCTGATTCCATTGCTTCCAATGCTGCTTATGTTTGCGATTGTATTTATTTTCTATATCATTATGAGCAGCCATAATGCAGGAGGCGGAGCGGGCGCTAAGATGATGAATTTTGGAAAGAGCCGCGCAAAGATGTCAACGGATGAAAAGCGTAAAGTGAATTTTGTCAATGTGGCAGGGCTTGTGGAAGAAAAAGAGGAGCTAGAAGAAATTGTAGACTTTCTACGGACGCCACGTAAATATACGAAACTTGGTGCGAGGATTCCAAAAGGGGTATTGTTGGTTGGACCTCCGGGAACAGGTAAAACATTGCTTGCCAAAGCAGTGGCGGGCGAGGCCGGTGTACCATTCTTTAGTATTTCCGGTTCAGACTTTGTGGAAATGTTTGTAGGTGTAGGTGCATCCCGCGTGCGGGATTTATTTGAGGAAGCGAAAAAGAACGCACCCTGTATTGTATTTATTGATGAAATTGATGCAGTGGCAAGGCGTAGAGGTACTGGAATGGGCGGTGGCCATGATGAGCGGGAACAGACATTGAACCAGCTGCTGGTTGAAATGGACGGATTTGGAATCAATGAAGGCATCATCGTTATGGCGGCTACAAACCGTGTGGATATTTTAGATCCTGCCATCCTGCGTCCGGGACGTTTTGACCGGAAAGTCTATGTAGGCCGGCCGGATGTAGGTGGCAGAGAGGCAATCCTAAAAGTACATGCAAAGAATAAACCTCTTGGGGAAGATGTTGACTTAAAGCAGATTGCCCAGACGACTGCTGGATTTACCGGTGCAGATTTGGAAAACCTGCTGAATGAAGCAGCAATCTATGCCGCACGGGAGGAGCGTGTTTATCTGCTCCAAGAAGATATCCGAAAATCTTTTGTGAAAGTGGGCATTGGCACGGAGAAAAAGAGCCATATCATTTCAGAGAAAGAAAAGAAAATTACAGCATACCATGAGGCGGGCCATGCAATCCTGTTTCACCTGTTGCCCGATGTAGGTCCAGTTTATTCCATTTCCATTATTCCGACAGGTGTTGGTGCAGCAGGCTATACCATGCCATTGCCGGAAAAAGACGAAATGTTTCATACAAAGGGCAGAATGCTGCAGGAGATTATTGTAGGCTTGGGCGGACGTGTTGCAGAAGAGATCATATTTGATGATATTACGACCGGTGCATCTACAGACATCAAACAGTCTACCGGAATAGCAAAGGCAATGGTGATAAAATATGGTATGTCGGAGCATATAGGCTTGATTAACTATGACAGCGATGATGAAGAAGTATTTATCGGCAGGGATTTGGCACATGCAAAAGCGTATGGTGAAACCATGGCAAGTACGATAGACAAAGAAATAAAACGTATTATTGACGAGTGCTATGAAAAGGCAAAAAACATCCTGCATGAGAACGAAGTCATTTTACACAGTTGCGCAAAGCTTTTGCTTGAAAAAGAGAAGATTGGGCGAGAAGAGTTTGAGAAGCTGTTTGAAGGGAAAATTGTACAAAATGTATAAGTGGAAATGGACGAATGTCAAAAGAAAAAAGTGAAAATAAACAAAAAAAGAGGATAAATTTTGTGAAGTTTGTGCACACTTATTTGCCATTGGGTGCTATAATAAGTATTGTAAATCCCCCCCAATACATTATATAATTTTTACTATACCCCATAGTAAAAATACCTTCCCCCAAAAAAGGCAGCAGATCGAAAGGCTGCCTTTTTTATCTCATTTTATTAGGAGCGTATGCCTACAAGATGATGTGTGGGGAGGAATAAAAAAATTGTTGTAAAGATATTGGAAAGGTGAACGAAATGAGCTATTCTTCAATAGATGAATTGAATCAAGTCCAGCAATATATGATGCAGATGCGCCCGCTTTTGAATAAAGCAGCACTTTTTAGTGACGGGACAAAGGATTTTAGACAGCCGGCAGAGCCGAATGCGAATGACGACGTAACGATCCGTTTCCGGACAAGGAAAGATAACGTTGATATTGTCTGGCTATGCCATGCGGAGAGCAAAATTCCCATGAATAAGAGTGAAACGATAGAAAAATTTGATTATTATAGTACAGTTATTAAGCTTAAGGAAGCACCTTATTACTACTATTTTGAGCTTGAAACGGGGAATCTACATTGCTTTTATGATAGGGTGGGTCCTTCGAAATCGTTGAGGAAACAGTATCAATTCTGTATCATACCTGGATTTTCTACTCCGGACTGGGCAAAAGGTGCAGTCATGTATCAGATTTTTGTGGATCGTTTTTTTAATGCAGATTCGACCAATGATGTAAAATCAAATGAGTATTTTTATATAAAAACCTATGGTACACAAGTGGATAAATGGAAAAAAGTCCCGGCACATTTTGGGGTTGGAGAATTTTATGGTGGGGATCTGCTCGGAGTAATCCAAAAGCTGGATTATTTGCAGGATTTAGGCATTGACGTTATTTATTTTAACCCATTGTTCGTATCTCCGTCTAATCACAAATATGACATACAAGACTATGATTATATCGATCCCCATTATGGCGTTATCCTAGATGATGGTGGCGATGTGTTGCCGGATGGAGTATCTGATAATAAAAGGGCGACGAAATATATCACGCGTGTGACAGGAAAGAGGAATCTAGAAGCGAGCAATAAGATGTTTGCTTTTTTGGTAGACGAGGCGCATAGGCGTGGGATAAAGATCATTTTAGATGGCGTATTTAACCATTGTGGCTCTTTTAACAAATGGATTGACAGGGAACAAATCTATGATGGACAAGAGGGATATGAAAAAGGTGCGTACCTTTCACAAGATAGCCCTTACCGCAAATTTTTTAAATTCAATGATGAAAAAGGTTGGCCAAACAACGCTTCCTATGATGGTTGGTGGGGACATGATACACTTCCCAAATTAAATTATGAAGGTTCAAAAGAGCTATACGACTACATCATAGAAATTGGGAAGAAATGGGTTTCACCTCCCTACAATGCAGATGGGTGGCGGCTTGACGTGGCGGCGGATCTTGGGCATAGCAAGGAATTCAATCATCAGTTTTGGCGGGATTTTCGGACTGCTGTAAAGCAGGCAAACCCCCAAGCACTTATTTTGGCAGAGCATTATGGAGACCCAAAGGAATGGCTGCAAGGGGATCAATGGGACACCGTCATGAACTATGATGCGTTCATGGAGCCGCTTACTTGGTTTTTGACGGGAATGGAAAAGCACAGCGATGAGTTTAGGTGGGATACGGTTGGAAATTTGAGTAATTTTGAGGGAGCGATGAGCCATTTTATGCATTGCCTTTTAACCCCATCTATGTATTGTTCTATGAATGAACTGTCAAACCATGACCATTCTCGTTTTCTGACAAGAACGAACCGTAAGGTAGGAAGAGTAGATAGGCTTGGCAGTGCCGCAGCGGCAGAAGGTGTCAATAAGGGTATTTTTAAAGAGGCAGTTGTTGTGCAGATGACGTGGCCGGGTGCACCTACCATCTATTATGGCGATGAAGCTGGACTTTGCGGATTTACAGATCCTGATAACAGACGGACGTATCCTTGGGGAAGAGAAGATAAGGAGTTGCTTTCTTTCCATAAGGAAATAATTCGGATTCATAAAGAAAACGAGGCGTTGCGTATCGGATCTGTCAAGTTCTTAAATGGTCAAAATAATTTACTTGGGTATGGAAGATTTACGAAGGAACAGCAGATTGTTATTCTGGTAAACAATGATTCGATTCCAAGAAAGATTCTTCTGGAAGTATGGGCGATAGGGTTGCCTTATGAGTGCACACTGCTACAGCTGATATCTACGACAAGGGAAGGGCATTCGATGGAACCTGTCAAGTATCAGGTTTTAGGTGGAGTGCTTGATATTACATTGCCGGAATACGCATCGATCATATTGAAGGGGATTTAGGTAGAAAAAGTAGAAAATACATGATGTATTCGTGATAAGCTTAACGAAATGGTCGCAAATTCGCTCTTTGATGCGGATCTGCGACCTTCTTTATTAGATAGGAAAGTACGTCTCATAAGATAGCCATCTGGTGGATGTGCTCTCGCACAAATGGAACGATGGCATTTGTGATCAATACATTCGACCGACCAGTTCAACGAGGGCGGTACAAACGCACAAATAGAACTATGGCATATTGTGATCAATACCATATTTTTTCAGTTTGACATAAAGCTGGCTTCGGCTGATGTTAAGGGCATATGCAGCCTTGGTCTTGTTGCCGTCTGCAGCGACAAGAGCGGATTTTATCAACTCCCTTTCAATGATATTCCTTTCCTTAAAGAGGCCGCTTGCCATGTTATTATTGCTGTGGGCGATCTGATCGTCGTGCATTTCTTCAAGGAAGAAGGCAAACTGTTCATAGCCCAGCTCTCCGGTGGGTGATGAGATACTGGCACGCTCAATCACATGCTCAAGCTGCCTTATATTCCCCGGCCACGAATAATGCTGAAAACTGTTGATTACTTGATCGCTTATGCCTGTGATACGAAAGCCATAGCTTAGATTGAATTCCTCAATGAAATGATTGCATAGAAGTGGTACATCTTCGATGCGGTCGCGCAGTGGTGGCACAGGCAACTCGATCGTGCTGATCCTGTAATAGAGATCCTTGCGAAACGTTCCGGCTTTAATCATATTCGAAAGATTGCTGTTCGTATTACATATCACGCGTACGTTGACCTTAATAGGAGCAAGCCCGCCAACACGCTCAAATTCCTTGTGCTGCAGTACACGAAGCAATTTTGCCTGGAGTGGCAATGGAAGATCGCCTATCTCATCAAGTAAGATGGTACCATTGTTCGCTATTTCGAACTTCCCTGGTTTCCCATCCTTAGAAGCGCCCGAGAATGCTCCTTGTGTATAGCCGAAAAGTTCGGATTCCATGAGGTCATGCGGTATCGATGCGCAGTTTATCTTGACATAATTTTCATCCTTTCTGTTGCTTAAGGCACAAAGTGCATCTGAGATAACTTCTTTTCCCGTTCCGGTCTCGCCTGTCAAAAGGACGGTAATGTCTGTAGATGCAACATTTTCAATGATGGTTTTTAGTTTTATTATGGAAAGAGACGAGCCGATCACCGCATCTAAAGGATAGTTTTTCCCACGAATAGCCGCTAGCTGTAGCTTGTATCTGCTGTTTTCCTCGTACAGCTTATTCCGTTCTTTTATAAGACTGTCTATCGTAGAAAGATCTTCGAATAAGGAGAATGACATCGCTCCTATGATCTTGTGGTTATCATCATAGATAGGGGATCTATTGATGATGATAGGCTCTCCGTTCGGCATAAAAAAGATTTTTCTATAATCGTATCTGCCGGTTTTTACAATATCAGGGAGTTCTGAATTCGGGATGAACTCACGTACGGGTCGACCTATCGCCACTTTCGGATCAACGCCACAGATAATGGCGTATTGCGACGAAATGTAACGGCAGAGCGATTTTTCATCAATCACGACGGCAAGGTTAAATGACTTTACCACAAGGCTGAGCAAATCTTTTTCGTAGAGCAAATCTTCCATGATAGGACCTCCTTTCTTAGTCCAAAATATGACATTTCGATTTCATTGGCCATTTCCGATATCTGAAGTATACAATCTTTATTCGTCAAATGCAAGATTTTTCGGCAATTTATTTAACATAATCTGACTTTGCTATAAATTTCCAGCAATTTGTCTTAAAATAAAGACTGTCTTGTTCTTAGTGTCTCGTTTTAAAGACATATCAAGTATAGGAAATGAGCAATGATAGGCACTTGTATGCTAGCAGAATAGTTGGCACAAATCTTGCTATAATATTAGGATGAGACAGTTAAAAATGCAGCGATTATAGCTGCCACCAATTCATAAGTAGATGGAGGTAAAGACAATGAAGTATTGGAAAATCACAGCTTTGTATTATGGGCAACTTACTCTTTCAAGGGCAGCGTTTTCGGGTGCGGTTCAGCCGGAACTGGTAACAGATTATCCGTTTACTGGATTCCTGCTCCGAAACGGCAGCGAAAATGTTCTTGTCGATACGGGCATGAGAGAGAGCTATTATGAGAAGATGGCGATTGGCGATGTAAATCCGATCGGAAGTACAAAGATCCTTTTAGATGCACTTGCAGGTGAAGGCCTCAAACCCGAAGACATAGATACGGTCATCTATACGCACCTTCACTATGACCACTGCGGAAACATTGATCTCTTCCTAGACAAGCCCACATATGTGCAAAAGAAGGAGCACAACAATATGCTCAATCCCTATGCTTTTCAAGAGGCACGCATGGACTACTTCCCGGATACGCCGGACATGCTTGCTAAAGTGAAAAACCTCATCCTTGTTGATGGTGATATTAAGTTGGCAAATGGCCTTGAGCTCTACCTTACACCTGGACATTCCCAAGGTTGCCAGTCTATCGTTGTTCCAACGGAAAAGGGCCGCTATGTACTTACGGGCGATAATCCTTCTGCGAAATATTGCCTTTTCCCGGAGCTTGATAAGATGACACTTATGAATGGCGATGTAGTGGAACTGACCCCGATTACCGATGGATCGCTTAAATTCCTCGAAGGAGTTTTTGTACCGGATCAGTTCTCCTCCTATGATTCGCATTTCAAACAGCTTGCACTTGCTGAGAAGCCGGAGCCAGAGTATTTTGTCTGTTCACATGAGCCGGAAAATATCTATCGTAAACATTTTGGTTAAGGCATCTTTTTTATAAATATACTAGATATGGAAATTATAAGAACATAATTTCTATATCTATCGTAAACATTTTGGTTAAGGCATCTTTTTTATGAATATACTAGATATGGAAATTATAAGAACATAATTTCCATATCTAGTATCTAGCAAGGTTTATGTCGCATGTAGTTTAGTTTGATTCATATAGGATAGGAGGAATTATAAATGGCAGATAATAATGAAATTATGGAAACCAAAACAGTTGAGGCAAACGTAGCCCTTACGGGGATCGCTGACAACTCGCCTGTTGGAACATTCGTCTTTGTAATACTTTGCATTGCATTTTGGGCGGCAGACCTTGGAATGCTTGGCGAAGGTACCCAACTCGGGTTGGGACTGCTGTCGTTCGGTGTTTTTGTAACTTATGTTGCAACAGGTGTTGCCCTCACACTAAAGGGTGTCGGTGTCGGCGGAAACACCTACCACCTGTTTGGAGCGGTCTTCGGTGCTATTGGAGGTCTTTTCAATACGTTCGGGCCTATTTTTGCACATCTGGGTATTCCGTTCGAAGGTAGAATTGCAGGCATTGCATTCACACTTGCGGGGTTATATCTTCTATGTATGCTGCCTGGTGTAGCACGATTTACGAAAGTTGACTTCTTTATCTTTTTCTTCGGTTTTCTTGGCGTTACAGGATCCGGGCTCGTCATCATAGGCGCCCTTCCACCTGCATTCAACATCTTTAACGGTTGGGCACTCTTTTTTGACGGAGTTGTAGGATTTTATTCGGTAATTGCAACAGTGCTTTCATTCTGTGGCGTGATCCTTCCGCTCGGACAACCGTTCATCAAGGCTAAGGCATAAATTGCGATAGTCATAGGAGGTGTAAATCATGAAACGAATAGCAATAATGGGGGCAGGTTCCCTTGGTACGATAATAGGTGCAATGATGACAAAAAATGGCATAGACGTTACGTTGGTCGATGCGAATAAGGCTCATGTCGATATGCTAAATCAAGTTGGAGCCACGGTAACGGGAAGCCTTGACCTAAAAGGCATTCCAGTAAAAGCAATCACCCCCGACAAGCTCGATGGTATATATGACATCGTGTATATTTTGACGAAACAATTGGCAAATGTGCCCGTAAGCAAGAGCTTACTGCCACATCTTTCGGATGAGAGCGTCATTTGCACATTACAAAACGGCATCCCGGAGGAAAACTTGAATGCACTCTATGGAAAAGAACGTGTTATTGGTGGTGCTGTTGGCTGGGGAGCGACATGGGAAGCACCGGGCATCTCCCGTATGACGAGTGCATTATCCTCCATGAAGTACGATATTGGGGAACAGGAAGGAGACATCACACCTAGGGTAAGAGAGGTGGCTGAGATTTTAGGCAATGCTGGGGATGTAGTAATGGTCACGAACCTGGCTGGCATCAAGTGGACAAAGCTGATTCAAAATGCGGCGATGAGCGGCATGTCTGCGGCTCTTGGATGCGAATGGTCGGCGATCCTAGATGATGATAAAGCTACTAAAGCGGCGGCATATATCGGCGATGAATGTATAAGGGTTGTAAGGAAGCGTGAAATACTTCTTGAGAATATCGTAGAAGATTGGAGCTACTATTCTCTGGAGTTTCACGATAGCCATAGCTTAAATAGTGCGATGAGCTGGATTAGGAAGTATTTTGAACCACACAGGAAACTGAAAGCTAGTATGCTTCAAGATATGGAAAAAGGAATCCCTTGTGAAATCGACTATATCGTAGGGCCAATATGCGAGTGGGGTAAAAAATTCGGAATTCTGACGCCAATATGCCAGACGGTTGTCGATATCGTCCATGAATTTGAAGCAGGGAAGATTCCGTTCCCGGATATGAGCCTGCTCGACCGGTTCGAATTTTATCCGATTCGTTCTTCAATGTATTAGAGAGGAGAATAAAAATGTTGATTGATAATACACAGTTCGAAGCCCTATTGCCTGCAGAAAGGCTCGATATCATCAATAAAAGATGCGAGCTTACGCAAGAAGACAAAAAGATCGTGACTGAATATGGAGCCCTTACGCTTGAAAAAGCAAATTCGATGGTCGAAAACTGCATTGGTACATTCCAGCTTCCATACTCGGTTATTACAAATGTCGTAGTTGATGGGAAAGAGTATCTTGTACCTGTCGTAGGGGAAGAGCCATACGTGTTCCACTCAAGCTGTTCGGGAGCAGAGCTTGCGGCGACAAATGGTGGATTTATTTCAAGTGACACGGGCTCGATCATGATAGGGCAGGTACAGATTCTCGATGTTACAAATCCTGAAACGGCAAGGCTTCGCATTCTTGAAAAAAAAGCTGATGTTATAAAAATCGCCAACGATAGAGACCCTATGCTCGTGTCGGTCGGTGGTGGCTGTATCGATGTAGAAGTACGGGTATTAAGCGATGGTATAAGCGACATGGTGGTTGTACATCTGCTTGTCGATGCCCGCGATGCAATGGGGGCGCAGGCGGTAAATGCAATGACAGAGGCCGTTTCACCTCTCCTTACAAAAATCACAGGAGGAAGAACTACGATAAAAGTACTCTCTAACCTTGCCAACAAGAGGCTTGTACGCATAAGGACCCGCATCAAAAAAGAGGATCTGGGAGGGAGTCAGGGTGTGGACAAGATCGTATCGGCATACCATTTTGCAAAGACTGATCAGTACCGTGCTACAACAAACAACAAGGGTGTTATGAATGGGATAATTCCGGCTGTAATCGCAACGGGAAATGACACAAGAGCCGTTGAATCCGGTGCACACTCATATGCTGCCCGCAGTGGAAAGTACTCGCCCCTTACGATTTGGGAGAAAAATGAAAATGGTGATTTGGAAGGGATGCTTGAAATGCCAATGGCGGTAGGAATTGTTGGAGGGACAACAAAAATCCATCCTCTTGCACAGCTTTCCCTAAAGATCATGAAGGTGGATTCTGCAATTGAACTTGCAAAAGTATTGGCAACAGTTGGGATGTGCGCAAATCTCGGGGTACTAAAATCACTTACTACAGTTGGCCTTTTCTCTGATTTTAACGATCAACATAAGCGAAGCAAATAAAGGAGAGGAGTTAATCATGGCAAAGAAACTTATCATCACGGCAGCAGTAACCGGTGCGGTACATATCCCAAGCATGACGGATTATCTGCCCGATACGCCGGATAAGATCATAAAAAGTGCGGTTGAAGCAAACAAAGCCGGTGCCGCTGTCGTACATCTTCATGGGCGGGATCCTAAGGATGGCAGACCTAGCAGTGATGCTAAATTGATGAAATACATTACAGACGGTGTGAGGGAACAATGCGATGTCGTGGTTGGCATCACCACCGGAGGAGCTATCGGCATGAACATTGAGGAGCGATTGGCGGCAGTTCCACTCTGCAAAGCGGAGCTTGGCTCCTGCAACGCAGGTTCGGTCAACTTTTGCTTCTCCCCGATTGCCGACAAGATTAAGGAGCCCAAGTACGACTGGGAAATTCCCTTTGTCAAAAACACGTATACGGTTCCTTTTGCCAATACATTCAAAGATATCGAGGACTATATACGAGTTATGGGCGAACATGGGACAAAGCCCGAATTTGAAATATATGAAGTCGGCATGTTAAGCAATGTCGCTTACTTTGTTAAGAAAGGCGTTATAAAAGGTTCAGTTTACCTCCAGTTTGTTTTAGGCATTATGGGTGGTCTGCCTGCGACTGTCGACAACCTTCTTTTCTTATACAATACGGCACAAAAGGTCTTAGGAGATGATTTTATCTGGTCTTGTGCTGCAGCTGGAAAGGATCAATTCAGTATTACCACTGTAGCCATGATTCTTGGAGGAAATGTGAGAGTCGGCCTGGAAGATAACCTCTACTTGTCTAAGGGGGTACTAGCAAAGTCAAACGCTGAAGCGATAACCAAAGTTGTCAATATTGCAAAACTGATGGAACGCGAGGTTGCCACACCCGATGAGGCGCGAGAGATTTTAGGATTAAGATAAGGATTAAAATAAGGACTAGAATAAAGATTAAAATAAGGTATATAAAACAAAAGTTAGATACAAAAAATAGCTTGCACGAGAACAGTATTTATACGAAAATAAATGTTGTTCTGTGTAAGCTATATCAATGTAGGGATGGGTTTTCGAGTGGCATGATGTCAAGCGAGCATCTTCGTTAAAGTCTGCATGATGTCAGCAATATCTACTGGCTTTGCAAGGTGACCGTTCATTCCGGCTAAAAGTGCCTGATCGATATCTTCCTGATACGCATTTGCGGATAGTGCAACGATGGGAATACTTTTTGCATCTTCACGAGGCAATGTGCGCAAAGTCCGTGCAGCATCGTTTCCGTTCATGTTCGGCATCAGCAGATCCATAAATATAAAGTGATAATAATTTTCAGGGGAAACTTTAAACTTTTCAACTGCTTCCACACCGTCAACCGCTTCGTCAATTAGGGAATGGGTTTCCGATAACAATTCTGCCAAAACCATTCGGTTGATTTCAATGTCCTCAACGATCAAAATACGCTTTCCGGTTAGATCTGGAACATCAAACTCATTTTCATTCACGATATTAGTTGCCTTTTGCAGGGAAAGTGTAAAGGTGAAAGTCGAACCCTTGCCGGGGATGCTGTCAAAGGCAATCGTACTGCCCATCATCGCAATCAACTGTTGGCTGATTGCAAGGCCAAGGCCGGTTCCGCTGTGCTTCATTCCATCGGCGGTGCCTTGGTCAAATGCAATGAACAATCTGGATTTCTGCTCGTCCGTAATACCAATGCCATTATCTTTCACCGAAAATGTCGCTTCAATAGAAGCGTCAGTTTCTTCTTGAATCGTTACTGTGAAATCGACCTTGCCGTCTTCTGGTGTAAATTTTAGGGCATTGCCCAGTAGGTTTAGCAGAATCTGCTTTAGCCTAAGCCTGTCCCCAATTATGGCATCTTCGGGAAGAAAATTAATATTGTGTTCAAAGATAAGTCCCTTTTTGGCACAGCGGACGCTGATGATGTTGACAACTTCGTCCATTGCCCGGCGTAGGACAAAACGTTCGGATTCCACGTTTAGTTGGCCGGATTCGATGTTGGACATATCCAAAATATCATTTAAAATGCCAAGCAAATGGTCAGATGCCCCTAAAATTTTGTCAATGGAGGCATCGGATTTTTCTTTGTTTCCAGTTTTCTTGGCGATTTGAGCCATCCCAATAATTGCATTTAGCGGTGTTCGAATTTCATGGCTCATGCTGGCTAAAAATTTACTCTTTGCCTTGGATGCAGCCTCGGCTACAATGGTCTTTTCCTCTAATTCTTTCGTACGGGCTAAAACAGTGGTCTCTAGGTTGGCGTTCTGGTTTTCGAGCTCAATTTTTTTTACAAAGTTGGAAACATAGAGATTATAAATAAAAACAGAGATAAACACCGTAATTCCGGTAATAATAAGCAGATTTGCACGCATATCGGTGAAAATCAGCTTGTCCCATGAGGAAAGAGAGGAAATATCCTTGATATCCTGTGTAAAAAACACGCTGCCAATGGTATAAAGAAAAGCAAGGAGGATGGTTGCAATGCTCTGTTTCGGGTGTAAAATCGGGATCATCCCAATCATCAAGACAAGCATGATATAGCTGTTTACACCTTGCTGTGTGAGCACATTAACGGTGGAAAATGCAAGCTGTATGAGCGCATAGATATATAAAAGGCTCTGTACTAGAAACATTTTGCCACGGCGACTTTTGATTTTGCCTTTTCGGGCAAAAGCAAACAGAATCCAGTAAATAATCCCAAATAGGAGCGATGCAAGCGAAAGTATGATATAATATGGAAGGGAATTGAAGTTTGCCATAGAACCCGCCAACGCAACAATAGAATGTTGAGGGAGTAGTCCATTCACCACTTGAAGAATAATCTGAACAACGACGATGTAGATAGCAAGCCCATGCATCCGCTCAATGTTGGTGTCAAGTTGCTCCTCTGCAAAACGTGAACGGTATTCTTCTGGAACAAAAACAAATAGATTTGAAGTAAAATTGCGTTTTTTTGCCGTATCTGACATGATTGAGTACCCATCCTTTCCACCCAAAGCAGGGCGAACAATATTAGGATCATTATAGCACTCAAAGCCTAAGGCGGCAAGGAAAAATTCAAGGCGACGATTTTGACGATTTCAACATTTTTCAATCAATAGTTCCTTTTCGTTGTTTTTCCAATAGATTTAAAGAGCTGATTATAATACAATGAAAATACAAAGTCAAAGTTGCTCATGGTTTTACTTCGCTTTGAACACCTCCCGCCGTTGCGCTGGCACTTAGAATTGCGTTGTAGCCAAAACTGTTTACGGCGAGTTTGATTGCTTTTGGCAGTTTTTTGATTATATGAGAAATCTTGCACATCACAAAACAGTATATTGAAAAAATCTATGATTATAAGGAGAGAAAACTATGGTACGCAAAATAATTAAGATTGACGAGGAAAAATGCAACGGTTGTGGCCTGTGCGCCACAGCCTGTCACGAAGGGGCTATCGGTATGGTGGATGGCAAGGCAAAACTACTTCGTGACGACTATTGCGATGGGCTTGGAAACTGTCTGCCAATTTGCCCGACAGGAGCGATTGCGTTTGTAGAGCGCGAAGCGGCAGAGTACAACGAGGAGGCGGTGAAGAAGAATATGAAAAAACAAGTCATGCGCGAAGAATGCCTCGGTTCTAACGCGCACGGCATTCAAAGAGCCACGGCAGACACCCAAACAAGTAGTGTGGCAAGTGAACTGCGGCAATGGCCTGTACAGATAAGACTTGTGCCTGTGGCTACACCGTATTTTGACAATGCAAACCTGCTTATCGCCGCTGACTGCGCCGCTTACGCGAGGGCAAACTTCCATACGGAATATATGCACGGCAAAATCACACTTATCGGTTGTCCAAAACTTGACAGTGTGGATTACAGCGAGAAACTGACCGAAATTATTGAAAGCAACAACATCAAGTCACTGACGATTGTGCGTATGGAAGTGCCATGTTGCAGTGGCATTGAACAGGCGGCGATTACCGCACTGAAAAACTCCGGCAAGTTTATACCATGGCAGGTTGTCACGCTCATGATTGACGGAAGCGTCAAAGAAAATTAGGAAGGTATCGATGTTGTGTTTCCAAGAGCAACCACAACCGCCCCTGTGGGACTTTTAGAATCTACAAATTGGAGGCAAAATCATTGATGTTTTTAGATCCATCATGGTATAAATATTAAAGTGTCAGCTTCAAACTGAAGTCTGACATGGACCAATCTAACGAGTGACAGTCCCTAAGAAGGTAGCCAGAGAAAAGAATGGATCAGGAAAGTCAGACGAAATGATACTGCTGAAAATTTCTTGAATTTAAAGTAAAACATTTGTTGATATAAAACCAATTTCGGAATATAATATAACTTATCAGAAGTTGCAGCGCAAGTTCTGATAAAAGGCGCATCTTTTGCGCCGTGAATCTGATTATAGGAAAGGTTTTATCTTCCTATAATATAACTTATCAGAAGTTGCAGCGCAAGTTCTGATAAAAGGCGCATCTTTTGCGCCGTGAATCTGATTATAGGAATAGCATTTTATTCCTATAATATAACTATAAAAATGAGGTTTACAGGTAAATCAAACTCACAAGGCAATACCGGAAGATAAGAACAATGACAGCAACTATTCAGTTACCCATCATATAAGCAGATGCTTAGGAAGGTATGGGATTGACACAACTATGCTCAGGAAGAGATTGATACATTTTCTTCCTGAGCATTTTGGAAATTTTCTTATGAAATCAAGAGAGCTGATAAAGGGAGAAATTATGTACACAATAATTGTTGCAGATGATGAAGAAGAAATCCGTCGTTCCTTGATCCGAAAGATTGACTGGGATAGCGTAGGATTTCAGGTAGTGGGCGAGGCGGAAAATGGGATAGAGGCATTGGAATTGGTTGAGCAGCTGGAGCCGGATTTACTGTTGACTGATATCAGGATGCCATTTGTTTCGGGGATTGATCTGGCGCGGCAGGTAAGGGAGATCCGTCCTACCATGCAGATTGCATTTTTGAGCGGATATGAAGAATTTTCCTATGCACAGCAGGCAATTCAGTACAATATTGTCAGTTATATGCTAAAGCCCATTTCCGCGGTGCAGCTAACTGAGGAATTGAAAAAAATAAAAGAAAAGATTGATCAGAAATTTAAAGAATGTTCATCAAAATCTGTAAGCCAGAAAAAAATAGAAAAATCGGAATTCTTGATGCCGCTCTTATTAGATAGAGTTCAGGATAGGGAAGAAGGAACCGAACATCAAGAATTAATTCGGGATGCCATATCATGTGGGATATTATCCGGAAAAGGCGTAGGAGATCTAAGATTTGCAGTGATTGTAACGACCATTACAGATAAAGAAGGGAAAGGGCATACTACCAGAGCTAGTGTTAATGCAGTGGATTCTATTTTGAAAAAATATGTGAAGTACAGTAGCGTATACGTACGTGGGAGGATTGTTTCCCTCTTGATGGCGACACCCATGGGATTTGAAAAGTATCTGCATGTTTTGGTGGAAGACATTGTACAAAGTGTGAGCCGAATCATGAGATTGAATGCCTCCATAGGAATCAGCAGGGTCGTGAACGAACTGACTAGTTGTCACGAATGCTACCTAGAAGCACTCAATGCCATCAGCTATTCCGGAAGAGAGGGCGGACAAGTTCACTTTATTACAGACGAAGAGAGGGTGGAAGACTTTGACCATGAAGCGATACAAAAAACAGAGGAGAATTTTGAAAATTTGTTTCGGGGCGGAACGATGGAAGAGCTAAGGGCATATATGACTGGATTTTTTCAAAAGATTGAACAAAGAGAAGTTTCACAGACGGTTGCCAGTTTTGTGCTACAGCGGCTAGTTACAGTGGTTTTCCAGACGATCTATGCCATTGCTGGAAATGAGGCAGTGCAAAAACTGCAGCAGAAATTTCCCCTTCAGCATGCGTCTGCAGCCGGAGGTAAAGGGCAGATGCTACAGTTTTATATAGATCTTTGTACAGCAGCGAGAGAATTGATCACAGATCAGAGAAAGAACAACAGCAAATTATTATGTAACAAAGCCATAAAAATCATTGGTGAGCAGTATACAGATCCATCTCTTTCACTGGTTTTTGTAAGTGCTGAGATTGCAGTCAGCCCCAATTATCTAAGTTCCCTTCTTAAAATAGATACAGGAAGCACATTCAAAGACTTACTCACGAAAAAAAGGATTGAAATGGCGAAAGAATTGCTGCTGTGTACTTCTATGAAAGTGCGTGAGATTACAGAAAAGTGTGGATATAGCGATCAGAATTATTTCAGTTACTGTTTTAAAAAATATGCGGGTGTCTCGCCTAATAGCTACAGGAGAAGCAATGAAGAAAAGAAAACAGACGAAAAGTAGCTTTTTGCTAATTGATAGGATCTCTACATCCGGTCTATTCACGGTCTTAGTGACATCTATTGTTGTTGCGGTATCTTTCATGTCTTTGCTGACTTTTATTAAGATTTATCGGGATGCCATGGAGGAAAATGCAATTACCAATAGTGAGCAGGCCGTTGTTCAGGTGAAGAATACGGTGGACAACTATACAGAAGATATCAGTCTGGCGTTGGATATGATTCATGAAAATATCAGCAATAATCAAAAAGACAGTGGTGAATTTTTAAAAAGATTTCTGGAAGTAAGAGAAGACGTAGTAGCAATCAGTATATATGATAAAGCTGGAAGTATGCTGAGCTGTTGGTCGAATGGGCAAAAGTTAAAAGACAAAATTCTTAGAAACCCTTCTTTTGTAGAAGAACCTTTGCACTATAACGGAGGAAGTGATGGTGGTGCAATGCTGAATATTACCAAACCACATGTGGAATCTCTATTTGTGAATTATTATCCATGGGTGGTTACGATTTCCCAGTATATTCGTGATTCACAGGGAAAAGAAGTTCAGCTGTCTGTGGATATTCGATTTTATAATATTGCCAGTTATGTGGATGATGTAGGAATTGGACAGCATGGATACTGTTATATAGTCGATGGAACAGGGAATATCATATACCACCCACAGCAGCAGTTGATCTATTCGGGACTCATGGAAGAAAATCATGGCGTAATGAACAATGGTACCTATATAAAATCGGATGCAATCTATACCGTTAATCCCTTGGAAAACTGTGACTGGCATATTGTCGGAGTCTGTTATGTGGATGAAATGATTACCAGCAAAGTAGACAGGGCAGTCGGAATCCTGAGTATCATATTGCTGATTGTCTCGGTGGGAACCCTCTTTATAGGGAGCATCTTATCACAATTATTTTCTAAACCGGTCAGGACTTTGGCGACGGCGATGGGTGAATTTGAAAAAAACATAGGAGACTATATATTCTATCCGGTATCCGGGACAAGAGAAGTGGACTCTCTTTCGGATTCTTTCGGGAATATGGTGATCCGTATAAAGGAATTGATGGAACAGGTAAGACAAGAGGAAATCAGCCTGAGAAAAACGGAATTAAAAGCACTGCAAGCCCAGATAAATCCCCATTTTCTTTATAACACACTGGATGCAATTGCCTGGCTGTGTGAAGAGGAGCGAAGCCATGATGCGGTAGAAATGGTCAATGCTCTGGCCAGATTATTTCGCATCAGCATCAGTAAAGGGCATGAACTGATACCGATTGAAAGAGAGCTGCAACATGCAGAGAGCTACCTGCAAATTCAAAACTACCGCTATAAAAATCAATTCCAGTATTCTATTGATGTAGACCCGGAGTGCCTTAAGTACTTATGTAACAAAATCACTTTACAACCTATTATAGAAAATGCTATTTATCATGGGATAGAGAGAATGGTTGATGAAGGAATGATTGCAATAGGGATACATCAACGTGGAGATGACATTATATTTACGGTGGAAGACAATGGTATTGGCATGACATTGGAGGAGTGCAAGGAAGTGCTCAATAGAGAACCTGGGGACAGGGTCGGAATCGGGATCAAGAATGTGCATGAAAGGATCCGCATTTACTTTGGCAGCGAATATGGTCTGTCAATCACCAGCGAATTAGATGAGGGAACCTGTGTGACAATTTGTATGCCAAAGATTACGGAGAATAGCTATGAAGAAAATTAATCGACCTATCATCATTTTTAGTTCCATATTATTAATATGTCTGATCTTTCTGCCCCGGGTGATCGGGGGGAAGCAGCAGTCGGAAAATACAATAAGGGAAAACGGAGGCGTAAAGAAGTATAAAGTGGGGCTGATTACCAAATCCACATCCTCCTCTTTTTTTCAAACAGTCTATTCGGGTGCCAGTACAGCCAGTACAGCGTATAATATGGACTTGGTTTTTAAAGGACCGGAGAATGAAGAAGACTATGAGACACAGAATAGGATGATTCGCGAAATGGTAGAGGACGGAGTGGACGCCATTATTTTTTCGGCCATTGATTATAATGCGAATGCTGAGGCCATTGATGAAGCAGCGGGTAAGAATGTAAAGATTGTGGTTATAGACAGTGATGTGAATAGCACAATGGTAAGCTGCCGTATTGGCACAGATAACTACAAGGCAGGCTGCATGGTGGGAGAAGGAGCCTTAAGAAGTGAGGATGAAAAATTAAATATCGGAATTGTGAACTTTGATGAAAATTCGGAAAACGGGCAGGGAAGAGAGCGGGGATTTCGGGATACGGTGGCCAAAGACCTAAGAGCGACGATTGTGAAAAAGATCAAAGTACTATCAAGCATAGAATCAGCCAAGACAGGAACGCAAGAGATGCTAAAAGAGAATCCAGAAATAAATGTGATCGTAACATTTAATGAATGGACAAGCCTTGGCGTAGGATATGCAATCGACGACATGAAGCTGGGGCCTGATACCACAGTGATTGCTTTTGATAACAATGTGGTATCTGTGGGAATGCTGGAAACAGGGGAAGTAGATGGATTGATTGTCCAAAATCCATACGCAATGGGATATATAGGTATGGAAACGGTTTATAAACTGCTGAATGGATTTTCTCTGCCAAAGGATTTGATAGATACGGATACGATATTAGTTGATCGTAATAACATGTATGATGAAGAATGTCAGAGGCTTTTATTTGCTTTTGACCAGAAAAAATAAATATTAGAAATGAAAAGAGCGTTGATTTTCGTATCTAAATCATAAATAATCGTATTGAAATCATGATATGTACGTGATATATTGTACCAGTAATAAGAAAATCAATGGCTGTTCTGATCGTTGTATGCACTATAAGTACAAGTTAAAGACAGCACAAACTTATGATTTAGGAGGAAATATTTATGAAGAAGAAATTATTAGCAGGTTTACTTTCCGCAGCTATGGTAGTCGTTATGTTTGCCGGATGCGGAAAAACAGAAACACCAGCAACCACAGAGGAACCGGTTGCAGAAGCAGCAGATGATACAGATGTAGTGGAAGAAACAGTAGCAGATGATGCAGCTGATTTATCCGAAACGAATGTAGCAGTATTTTATTACACCTATGCAGATACTTATATCGCATCTGTACGTACAGCACTGGATACCCAGCTGACAGACCTTGGTATTACATATCAGGATTATGATGGAAATAGCAACCAGACCACACAGAACGAGCAGATTGACACTGCTATTCAGACTGGAGCAACTCTTCTGATCGTTAACATCGTTACATCTGGCTCTGTAGATTCAGCAGTTCAGATCGTTGACAAAGCAAAAGCCGCCGATATTCCACTTATTTTCTTTAACCGTGCAGTTGAAACAGATGAAGAAGAAGGAGTTGTTCTTGGAAGCTATGACAAGTTAGCATTTGTTGGAACAGATGCTCCAGAAGCTGGACATATGCAAGGCAAACTGATTGGTGATTATTTAGTAGAGAACTTTGATACTGCTGATTTAAATAGCGATGGCAAGATTTCTTATGCACTGTTCATGGGACAGCTAGGAAATGTAGAAGCTATCTATCGTTCACAGTTTGGTGTTGAAGATGCTGATGCAATATTGACAGCAGCTGGCAAACCGGCTCTGGAATACTTTGATCCAAACAATGCTGATAAATATCAGGTTGATCAGGATGGTAACTGGAGTGCAACAGCAGCAAACAACTACATGACCACCAACCTTTCACAGTTTAATGAAGAAAACCAGAATGCAATCGAAGTTGTTATCTGCAACAATGATGGGATGGCAGAAGGTGCAATCACTGCATTGAATGACAAAGGCTACAACTTGGGTACGGATGGTTCGGTTACGATTCCTGTATTTGGCGTTGATGCAACTGATGCAGCAAAACAACTTATCACAGATGGAAAGATGACAGGAACGATCAAACAGGATGCAGAAGGAATGGCTAACTGTATCGCAGATTTGACAAAGAGCGCAGCTTCAGGAAGTGAATTATTAGCAAATGCAGCTAGCTACAATATTTCTGAAACAGTTGCTAATAAGATCTATATCCCATATGGTACCTATACGGGAGAATAATTTTAAGTGGTATGAATATAGAAAACGGCCGCCAACGGGTTGGCGGCCGTTTTCTAAGCAAATAAGACTGGAGGGCAGGTTATGGAACAAAATGTTTTGCTGCAGATGAGCAATATCAGCAAAGAATTTCCCGGAGTAAAAGCACTTGATGATGTTTCCCTAGCGTTAAAAAGGGGAACGGTACATGCGCTGATGGGAGAGAATGGTGCGGGGAAGTCAACATTGATGAAATGCCTGTTTGGAATGTATGCCAAAGATGGTGGGGAAATTTATTTGGAAGGACAAGAGGTGAATTTTAAGAACTCAAAAGAGGCACTGGAAAACGGTGTGGCAATGGTTCATCAAGAGCTAAATCAGGCATTGAAACGCAATGTAATGGATAATATTTGGTTAGGGCGATATCCTAAGATCGGTGGAATAGTAGTCGATGAAAAGAAGATTTATAAGGACACCAAGAACGTGTTTGAAGAACTGGAAATAGATGCTGACCCCAGAAGAATCATGAGTACTATGCCGGTATCACAGAGGCAGATGGTAGAGATTGCAAAGGCAGTTTCATTTAATTCGAAAGTAATTGTGTTTGATGAGCCAACCTCCTCATTGACAGAGGAAGAGGTAGAACATTTATTTAAAATTATAAATATGTTAAGGGATCGCGGTGTTGGAATTATATATATTTCTCATAAGATGTCGGAAATTCTGCGTATTTCAGATGAGATTACCGTTATGAGAGATGGCACATGGGTGGCGACAAGGCCAGCGTCGGAACTTACGATGGAAGAGATCATCAAACTCATGGTTGGACGAGAACTAAACAACCAGTTTCCTCCAAAGACCAATAAACCGGGAGAGGTCGCTTTGGAAGTGGAAGGACTTACAGCACAGTATTCTGCGTTGAGAGATGTGTCTTTTAAGGTTCGCAAGGGAGAAATCATAGGCATTGCAGGACTTGATGGAAGCGGTCGTACAGAAACACTGGAAAATATTTTTGGAGTTGCCACAAAAAAAACAGGTACGATAAAGCTTGATGGAAAAGTAGTGCAAAACCGCAATGCGCAGGAATCCATTAAAAATGGATTTGCTCTTCTGACAGAGGAAAGAAGAGCAACCGGCATCTTTAGTATATTGAATATCCGTGAAAATACGGTTATTTCAAATTTGAAAAAGCATAAGAAACATGGTTTGTATCTCAGTGAAAAGTCCATGAGAAAGGATACACAGTGGTCAATTGACGCGATGAGAACTAAGACACCAACGCAGGAGACAAAGCTTCGCGCACTGTCCGGCGGTAATCAGCAGAAAGTAATCCTTGGAAGGTGGTTGCTGACAGATCCGGAAGTATTGCTGTTGGACGAGCCTACTCGTGGCATTGATGTTGGAGCGAAGTATGAAATTTACCAGTTAATTCTTGACTTGGCGAACAAGGGAAAAGTGGTTATTATGGTTTCGTCAGAAATGCCCGAATTGTTGGGGATTTGTGACCGAATCATTGTCATGTCGGGCGGGCGTCTGGCAGGAGAAGTTTCCACAAGTGAGACCAATCAGGAAGAGATCATGACGTATGCAGCAAAATATGTATAAAGGAGGTCAGTCTTAATGAGAATATTTAGCAATTTTAAAAATGGTTATGCAAATTATCAAGCACTGGAGAGCAAAGATAAAAGAGTGTTTTTGAGAGAGTCACTTATTAATAATGCATTATATTTTTTGATCATTATTGCAGTAATCTATACTTATACACAAAATAAAAGATTTTTGAGCGTATCTTCCATTGTAAATATCGTTTCCTTGTCTGCAGCCAACATTCCGATTGCCTGCGGTATAGCAGGAACGATTGTATTAACCGGAACAGACCTTTCAGCAGGACGTGTGGTAGGTTTGACCGCCTGTATCTCAGCATCCTTGCTACAGGCAGTAACCTATACTACTAAAATCTTCCCGAGTCTTCCGGTCGTACCGATTCCATTGGTTATATTGGCAGTTATTATCGTGGGTGGAATCGTAGGATATGTGAATGGCTTCTTCGTTGCACATTTTAAACTTCATCCATTTATCGTAACACTTGCAACACAGTTGATCGTATATGGCGTGTTGCTGATGTATATCATGCTCAATGGCAACAATGGACAGCCGCTGTCCGGATTAGATGATTCCTTTAAGAAATTCGTAACAGGAAGTGTTGTGAAGTTCTTTAGAGTTCCTATTCCAAACTATGTTTGGTATGCATGTATTATTATTATTGTAATGTGGTTTATCTGGAACAAGACAGCATTCGGAAAGAATATGTTTGCCGTAGGTTCCAATCCGGAAGCAGCCAATGTATCTGGCGTTAATGTAGGAAGAACTACAATTTTAGTACACACTTTGGCAGGCTGCATGTATGGTATTACAGGTTTTATTGAATCTGCACGTATCGGTTCCAATCAGGCCAATACCGGATTGAACTATGAGTGTGATGCGATCGCTGCCTGTGTAATCGGTGGTGTATCATTTGTTGGTGGTACTGGTAAGATCAGTGGTGTTGTATTGGGAGTATTCATTCTGCGCATTATCTTCGTAGCATTGAATTTCCTTTCTATCAACCAAAACCTGCAATACATCATCAAAGGCTTGATTATCCTGGGTGCATGTGCAATTGATATGAGAAAGTATCTGGTTCGTAAATAATAAAATTGTAGCAACTATTCAGAACCAATCCTTAGAAAGCAAGCTCTCACAGCTTATTTTGAAAATCTCTGCTTGGTTCTGAACAGCTACAAAGTGAGTACATAAAAGATAATATGGGATTGGGGCATGACATAAAAGTGATGTCTCAATCCTATATAACTTGGAGGGAAAAGGAGGAATAAAAAGATGAGTAAGGGTTCAAGAAATAAAGCCAGAATGGCAATTTATGTTATGGGTGGCATTTATTTATTATATTTGGCTTATAGTATGTTCGGAGGCCTCTCCAGCAGTACTGGAACTGAGAGAATTCTAATGATTGTATTTTTGATTTTCTTCGTTATCGCAGGAGGCACTATGGTTGTATGGGGAAGTATCACAGGCTATAAGCTGACAAGAGCGGTGGCTAAGCCACTGCCAGTTGGTGACGAAGATGACACCAAAACCGAAGATGACGCCAAAACCGAAGATGACGCCAAAGCTGAAGATGATGCCAAAGCTGAAGATGATGCCAAAGACAAAGATTAATCTAGTTTAAAACTCCTGTCAAATAGATGATGACAGGTTTTTTTACTAAGGATGGAATGACTGCATGCAACTATCTGGACGAATGAAAAATTAAAAAAGATGATTTTAGCGGATTCTTTCACCGAGGTTCCAGGATCATGATAACAAATATCTCGTATTGCTTACACGGGTCAGAATGGCAAAATTGAAGGCAAAAGGATTGAAATTTGTCGGACCAAATGTTATAGTTGTTAATGTGGAAGCTTGAACCAAAAAGCAGGAGGAAACGACTCTACGGCTTCGGACAACAATACAGCCGATATCAAAATTTAAAGTAGGAGGAATGAAGAATGAGCAGAAAATTAGTAGCATATTTTTCAGCAAGTGGTGTTACATCGAAACTTGCCAAAACACTGGCTGAGGCAGCAGGCGCTGACCTTTATGAAATCAAGCCGGAAGTGCCGTACACCAAGGCAGATTTAGACTGGCAGGACAACAAGTCCCGTAGTTCGATAGAAATGCAAGACCCATCATCACGCCCTGCAGTTGCAGATAAGAATGCCAACATTGCGGCATATGATGTGGTATTTGTGGGCTTCCCAATTTGGTGGTATGTAGCGCCAACCATCCTTAACACTTTCTTGGAAAGCTATGATTTTTCTGGAAAGACGATCGTGCCATTTGCAACATCTGGCAGCAGTGAACTGGGCAAGACGAAAGAAAAGCTACAGCCTTGCGTTTCCGAAACAGCTATATGGAAAGATGGTAAACTGCTAAATGGCACACCATCTAAGGATGATTTGGATGCATGGGTAAAGAGCCTTAATCTGTAGATTAATGGAGAGGTAAATAGGAATTTATATGAGGTGAAACAATGGATATTATAACTGTTACCAAAGAAAATTTGGAACAGGAACACATTTGCTGCGCTATTTCAAATAATAAAGATTGTCAGGTGGCCGCAAAAAAGTCATGGCTTGCGGAGAGATTCATCGACGGGCTTGTTTTCAAAAAATGTAATGTGAGGGGAAAATGTTTTATTGAGTACATGCCGGCTGAAAAGGCGTGGTGTCCCATTGAAGCGGAGGGTTATATGCATATTAACTGCTTTTGGGTTTCGGGGCAATTCAAGGGGCAGGGTTATTCCAACCTGCTTTTGGACGAATGTATAAAAGACAGCAAGGCAAAAGGGAAAATGGGGCTTTGCGTTTTATCTTCAAAAAAGAAAATGCCGTATCTATCTGACCCCGCGCATTTGAAATATAAAGGTTTTACCGTTGCGGATACGGCAGAACCATTTTATGAGTTGCTGTATTTGCCCTTTGCTGCGAACGCGCAAAAACCGCGATTCAAGCAACACGCCAAAGCGCCTAAAATAAATGAGCAGGGCTTTGTTTTGTACTATGCTCATCAATGCCCATACACCGCAAAATATGTGCCGATAATTGAGGAGATGGCGAAAGTCAAATCGGTGCCGTTTCGGTCGATACGCCTTGAAACTGCGGAAGAAGCGCAAAACGCTCCCGCTCCGTCTACTTCATACTGTCTGTTTTATAACGGCGAGTTTCTAACTAACGAGATACTATCCGACAAAAAATTTGAGAAGTTTTTGGTTGCAAAAGACTTATAGTCTTGTCATATTGACATTTTGGCAGAGACAAATTCCAGTTTGTAGTATCTGATAAACAAGAGTTTGACAGGGAGATGGACATAGTATGCTGATTGCAGAAATAGTTTTTTTATGCGCCTTGTTTTTTTTGATATGCTATCTTAATACAGGAAGTGACGAAAAGAACATTAAGAGTTTTGCTTCATATCCTGATGAAATACAACATATTGTAAGACAGTATCCAACGCTAAATGAAAAAATTAAAACAACTGCTCCTGTCGTGTCCTTTCTATCTAATGTCCTAATGTTTGGCATTATAATCTTGGTATTCGGCTTTTTTATAAAGCAAGAAAACTTTGTTGACAATTTTATATGTCTATTGATTTTAGGTCAATGTCTGAATGCATTTGATTTTCTTGTTATTGATATGCTATGGTGGAGAAACTCCAAACGAATACGATTTACCGGAACCGAAGATTTGCAGAGCGTATATCGCAATTCTAAAAAACATTTTATTTCATTTTTAAAGGGAATTTTGGTTTTCTTAATGATTGCTGTAATGGATGGATTGATATTATCGTTCCTTTAGCAAATTTCGGTTTGGCAAGACAGTGACAGTACAAGCTTCGCTTGCATCAAAACAAAATGAAATCTTTAGGCAGTTCTTCGGGCGATGAAACAAAAATACGAAGCAGACGAAGATATTTTGCTGGTAGTCATTTGTTAAGGGAGAAAACAGGAAACGAGATGGTGTTGGCATTATTGATGAAAGCGACGGCTTAAATATGGGGGGTCGGATTATGGATCATGATACAAAACGGGTAAAACTAATAAAAGCGATGACAGAATATGAAGCTGACGCGCCACACCGGGTTGCCCACTTCATGAAGGTTTACGGATTTACGCAAACAATATGCAATCTTGAAAATGTGGATGAAGATACACGATTGATTGTCGAAACCACCGCCATTATCCATGACATAGGGATACGTCCCGCTTTAATAAAATATGGGAGCAGTGCCGGTACCTATCAACAGGAATTAGGAACTGCCCCCACACGTGATATGCTGTCGCAGATCGGATTTTCTGAACAAGTCATAGACCGTGCCTGCTTCTTGGTTTCCCAACACCACAGCTATTCCAATATAGAGGGGCTTGATTATCAAATTTTAGTGGAAGCTGATTTTCTGGTAAATATACTGGAAGAAGAGATGCTAGGTGAAGCGGTGAAACATGTTTATGACAACATATTCAAAACAAAATCAGGCAAGTGGTTTTGCAAGACAATGTATATGAAAAATTAGCTTACCAAAAATACGATAAAAGGGGTTGTTGCAAAAGAATAAAGAGAAGGGCGACACCTTTTTGGATTACGATGATTATATAGCAGCCAAAGTATAATCAAGAGGGGTTTTACATATATTAGTAAGTAGGAATACCAATCTAAAAAACATATAAAAAGAATCCATATATGATGATATAAAGAAATATAAAAGGAAATCTAAAAATCTACTTACAAAAATATAGATTTTCTGTTATAATTAATTATCTGGTAAATTTGGATCTTGCTATTTGCAACGAGCTGTGCGTAGTAACCTTTGAAGTAACGATTCAGTACCTTTGGTAGCGTGAGGTGTTTTGCGTAGCAAAAACCGAAAATGCATGCTTATGGAACGATTAATGTTCAATAAGGGATAATGCGCAAGATGTAAAAGTCAATGCTTGCATCTGTGTATATAAAATGCAGCTATGGATATATAACCAATTTGTGCTTTTTACAAATTGATTATGTACAGATTGATGATAAAGGAGGTACGGCTGAATCATTGCCATTTGAATATTTTTCTAAGACTGGCAGACGATTTTTCCATATGGGGGATAAAATTATTCGAAAACCCGAGATAGAAAATATAACGGTAATTATGTAAAATATGTTTCAGCCAAAAAATTTAAATAATAAAGGAGAAACGAGCCAATGTTTGAAATAGGGGATTATATTGTATATGGCAACAATGGTGTCTGCAAAGTGGATGGAATTGGGAAGGTAAATTTATCAGGATTACAAAAAGATCGTTTATATTATACATTAATACCGATATACTCAAAGGGAAGCAAAGTTTTTACACCGACCAATAGCGATAAAGTAGTGATGCGGCATGTAATATCGAAAGAAGATGCCTTAAAGCTGATTGACAATATTAACGATATAGAAACACTTTGGGTGGAAGATGGGAAGAAAAGAGAAGAAGCGTATAAACAGTCTATGCGAAAGTGCGATTGTAAAGAATGTATAAGAATTGTAAAAACCTTATATTTAAGAAAGAGGACACTGCTGGCCGCAGGTAAAAAAGTGACGGTAAGTGATGAAAAATATCTTCATATGGCAGGAGAAAGCTTGTTTGGTGAACTGGCAATTCCACTTGGAATGGAGAAAGAGAAAATCGAGAACGTTATTATGGAAAAGGTGCAGTTTTTAGCAAATGCATGAGGATTGATATCAAAATATCAGCTAAAGTTCAACAAAGGTGTAGCAGGAACCGGCACGCCTTTGTTGTTTCTAAGTATGATAGCCGGTTGTGAGCAGCAACCCTTTGCCGATTCTAGTTTCTAATTCAACTTTTAATTCTAGTTTCTATCATAAAAAAACAGTTGACGTGATTTCATGATTGTGCTATAGTAAATTAGCGATGGAAGTAGGTCTTTTTTTTATGCCTAAAAAGATTTTTTTAGTAAAAAGAAATTGAGTGGAGGTGGAAGTTGTGCGCACAAGAATTACCTTAGCATGCACAGAATGCAAGCAGCGTAATTATAACATGACCAAAGATAAGAAAGCTCACCCTGACAGAATGGAAACAAAGAAATATTGTAAATTTTGCAGGACCCATACGTTACACAAAGAAACAAAGTAGTTTTGGATGGAGCAATTGAGCAAAGGAAGTGAGAGAATGGGAGAAACCAATAAACAAAAAGCCCCTAAGACGAGTTGGTTTACCGGATGGTTTCATGGATTGAAAGCAGAGTTGGGCAAAGTTATTTGGCCGGACAAAAAATCACTTGCCAGACAGACTACGGCTGTAGTCGTTGTATCATTTATCTTAGGTCTGATAATCGCAATTATTGATGTGATTGTCAAATATGGCATTGATATCTTGGTAAATCTATAGTGGAGGCAAAGGTAACTGGTATGGCAGAAGCAAACTGGTATGTAGTTCATACTTATTCAGGATATGAAAATAAGGTCAAAGCTAATATAGAGAAGACAATTGAAAATAGGCATCTAGAGGAACAGATTTTAGAAGTAAGGGTTCCATTGCAGGATGTTATTGAAATGAAGAATGGTGCGAAAAAGCAGGTTCAGAAAAAATTGTTTCCGGGATATGTTCTTATTAATATGGTTATGAATGATGACACGTGGTACGTAGTCAGAAATACCAGAGGAGTTACCGGATTTGTTGGTCCGGGATCAAAGCCGGTACCATTGGCTGAAGCTGAAATGCAACCATTAGGTATCAAAGAGGACAACCTTATCGTTGATTTTATAGAGGGGGATTCAGTCATTGTAATCGGTGGCGTTTGGACAGATACCGTTGGTATCATACAGGCAATGAATCACGCAAAGCAGATGATTACGATAAATGTTGATTTATTTGGTCGTGAAACACCAGTAGAAATAAGTTTCACAGATGTAAAGAAGATGTAAAAGGAGGCAATCTCAAATGGCAAAGAAAGTACAAGGATATATCAAACTGCAGATTCCTGCCGGTAAGGCTACGCCTGCACCACCGGTTGGACCAGCCCTCGGACAGCATGGTGTAAATATTGTAGAATTTACAAAACAATTTAACGCAAGGACCGCTGATCAGGGAGATTTAATCATACCGGTAGTAATTACCGTGTATGCAGACAGAAGCTTTAGCTTTATAACGAAAACCCCGCCGGCTCCGATACTGATCAAGAAGGCATGTAATATCAAGTCCGGTTCTGCAATACCAAATAAAACGAAGGTTGCTACAATTTCGAAAGCAAAGCTTCAGGAAATTGCAGAGCTTAAAATGCCGGATTTAAATGCTGCTACGTTAGAATCTGCAATGAGCATGATAGCGGGTACGGCAAGGAGCATGGGCGTTACGGTAGAAGAGTAGGCTTTTGCACTCGGATCGAAAAGACCGTGCTAAGTATCCAATGCAAAAGTCAAAATCTTCGATTTTGCTCGCATGAAGAGACGTTATAGACGTGGGAGGGAGTTCTTCCGCTATTACCACTAGGAGGTTATTGAAATGAAAAGAGGGAAAAAGTATATTGAAACTGCAAAATTAGTTGACAAGACAGTTCAATATGATACGAAAGAAGCAATTGACTTAGTGAAAAAAGTTTCGGTTGCTAAATTTAATGAAACAATTGAAACTCATATCCGTACAGGCTGTGATGGTCGTCATGCAGAGCAGCAGATCCGTGGTGCCGTAGTATTGCCTCACGGGACAGGAAAAGCTGTGAAAGTTTTGGTTTTTGCCAAAGGCGATAAACTTGACGAAGCACTCGCAGCAGGAGCCGACCATGTTGGCGGAGATGAATTGATTCCAAAGATTCAAAACGACGGATGGTTGGATTTTGATGTTGTAGTTGCTACCCCTGATATGATGGGTATTGTCGGTCGCCTTGGACGTGTACTTGGGCCAAAAGGCTTAATGCCAAACCCAAAAGCCGGAACGGTTACGATGGAAGTAGCAAAGGCAGTAAAAGACATCAAAGCTGGCAAGATTGAGTATAGATTGGACAAAACAAATATTATCCATGTGCCAATTGGGAAAGCATCTTTTACAGAAGAACAATTAGCGGACAACTTCCGGACCCTAATCGATGCAATTATAAAAGCAAAGCCAAGCGCTTTAAAAGGTCAATATTTAAGAAGCGTTACCTTATCCCCAAGTATGGGGCCTGGTATCAAATTAAATGTTGCAAAACTTGTCTAAGTTTAGAATTGACATTCTATAAATACAATGTTACAATCATGTAATGAAAATATGTTGCCGTAGACAGCAGGTGCCAAAAGGCGTAAACGAAAGACCTGCCGAGGGAAATTACAAGCATTCGTGCCTGTAGTAAAAGTCCCTTTTGTCGCGTGTGGCGTACAAAAGGGATTTCTATTTCTAAAATTCCAAATAAAAAATAAAGGAGGTGCACGATTCGTGGCAAAAATAGAACTGAAACAACCGATTGTAGAAGAAATATCACAACTGGTTAAAGATGCACAGGCAGTCGTATTAGTTGACTACCGTGGACTTACGGTAGATCAGGATACGCAATTGCGAAAAGAGCTTAGAGAAGCCGGTGTTGCTTATAAGGTATACAAGAACACACTGATGAATTTTGCATTTAAAGGAACAGAATTTGAGGGGTTGACCGGATTATTAGAAGGGCCGAATGCAATTGCCATTTCTAAGACGGAGGCAACAACGCCTGCAAGAATTATTGCTAAATTTGCAAAAACGGCTCCGGCATTGGAGTTAAAAGCAGGTGTAGTAGAGGGTACCTTCTATGATACTGCGGGTATTGCGGCAGTAGCATTAGTACCAACCAGAGAAGAACTGCTTTCCAAATTCCTTGGCAGTATTCAATCTCCGATCACCAATTTTGCACGTGTTATAAAACAGATTGCAGAGCAGGGCGGTGCGGCAGATGTAGCAGTAGATGCAACGCTAAAAGCAGTGGCATCGGAGGCAGAAGCGGAATCAAAACCAGAAGCGGAAGAGGAAGCAAAATCGGAAGCTGCAGCAGGACCGGCATCTACAGAAGAATAGATAAAATCCGTTTTGATCTTCTATAAATTGATGAGGAAGGAAGTACGACGGAATCGTTACACTGATTGAAAATGAAAACCGATTGAAAATGAATACGAACCTAAAAATCAAATCATAAAATGAAAATTGATTGAAAATGAATGCTAACCTAAAAATCAAATCATAAATGGAGGTAAATAAAAATGGCAAAGTTATCAACAGCCGAACTAATAGAGGCAATTAAAGAATTAAGCGTATTAGAATTAAATGATTTAGTAAAAGCATGTGAAGAAGAATTTGGTGTATCTGCAGCGGCAGGTGTTGTAGTTGCGGCAGCAGGTGGCGAAAGTGTGGCAGAAGAAGAAAAAACAGAATTTGATGTAGAATTAACAGAAGTAGGTCCAAACAAAGTTAAAGTGATTAAAGTGGTTCGTGAAGTAACCGGTTTAGGCTTAAAAGAAGCAAAAGCAGTTGTTGATGGCGCACCTAAGAATGTAAAAGAAGGCATTGAAAAAGCAGAAGCGGAAGACATTAAAGGAAAACTTGAAGCAGAAGGTGCAAAAGTTACTTTAAAATAATGCGGAATCGCTAGGTAGAAATAGCCGCTCCTTTTTACACTGGTGCGGCTATTTTGAATTTACGCCAAATCCGAATCGTGAACGAAACCTTAAAGTGCGCAAAACCTTAAAATGTACGAAACCTTAAAGCGCACGAAACCTTGTAACATTTCTTCCAATTTTCTTTCAATTTCTTTCCTAATTTCTTCTTTTTTTCCCCTTGACTTTTCATACAAAGTTATGCTAAAATACACGGTGCACTATTATGATGATATGGGAGCTTTTTCAAGTGGCAAAATGTGAAAAAGAATCGCCTTTGGCATACGGTCACATCTATTTATCTATGTGTGTATTATTTAGGAAAATATAAAACGAGAGGTGAAACGTCAATGGAGAAAAACAGAATACGTCCGATTCATGCAGGAAAAAGTGTTCGTATGAGTTATGCACGGCAAAAGGAAGTATTGGAAATGCCAAATCTAATTGAAGTTCAAAAGGACTCCTACCGGTGGTTCTTAGAAGAAGGACTAAAAGAGGTATTTGCAGATATTTCCCCAATCGCAGACTACAGCGGACACTTGAGCCTGGAATTCGTTGATTTTACATTGTGTAAATATGATGTAAAATATTCGATAGCGGAATGCAAGGAACGAGATGCAACATACGCGGCTCCCTTGAAAGTAAAGGTAAGGCTTTACAACAAGGAAATTGATGAGATAAATGAGCACGAAATCTTTATGGGCGATTTACCACTCATGACAGAAACAGGAACTTTCGTAATTAATGGTGCGGAGCGTGTTATTGTAAGCCAATTGGTGCGTTCACCAGGCATTTACTACGCAATTGCACATGATAAAATAGGCAAGGAACTATATTCCGCCACCGTTATTCCAAATAGAGGTGCATGGCTGGAATATGAAACAGACTCCAATGATATTTTCTATGTCCGCGTAGACCGTACAAGAAAAGTACCAATTACGGTACTGATACGTGCACTTGGCATTGGCACAAACCAAGAAATTATTGATTTGTTTGGGGAAGAACCTAAAATTATTGCAAGTTTTGGAAAAGATACTGCGACAAATTATCAGGAAGGCTTGCTTGAATTATATAAAAAGATACGCCCGGGAGAACCATTGACAATAGAGAGTGCGGAAAGCCTTATCACCGCAATGTTTTTTGACCCAAGAAGATACGACCTTGCAAAAGTAGGCCGCTATAAATTTAATAAAAAACTGGCGCTCAAGAACAGAATTGCCGGACATGTTCTTTCGGAAGATGTGGTTGATACCATGACTGGGGAAATCCTTGCAGAAAAAGGGAAAATTGTAGACAGGGAACTTGCAGACACCATTCAAAATGCCGCTGTTTCCTATGTTTGGATTCAAGGGGAAGAGCGAAATGTTAAAATCCTGTCCAATATGATGGTTGATTTAACAAATTATGTGGACGTAGAGCCAAAGCAGGTGGGTATCACCGAACTTGTATTCTATCCGGCACTGGCTAAAATATTAGAAACATATGAAAATATAGAAGATAGAAAAGAAGCAATTCGCAAAAATGTTTCCGAACTGATTCCAAAGCATATTACAAAACAAGACATACTCGCCTCGATTAACTATAATATGCACTTGGAATATAATTTTGGGAATGCGGACGATATTGACCATTTGGGTAATCGACGTATCCGTGCCGTTGGTGAACTTTTACAGAATCAATACCGTATCGGACTGTCCCGCATGGAGCGCGTTGTCCGTGAGCGAATGACGACACAAGACCTTGATGGCATTTCCCCACAAAGTTTAATCAATATCAAGCCGGTGACCGCCGCAGTAAAAGAATTTTTCGGTTCGTCACAGCTCTCGCAGTTTATGGATCAGAACAATCCATTAGGCGAGCTGACACATAAAAGACGTCTATCTGCCTTAGGGCCGGGTGGTTTGTCTAGAGATCGTGCCGGATTTGAGGTACGTGACGTCCACTATTCCCATTATGGAAGAATGTGCCCGATTGAAACGCCGGAAGGTCCAAACATCGGACTCATCAACTCCCTTGCAACCTATGCAAGAATCAATGAATATGGATTTATTGAGGCGCCTTATCGTAAAATTGACAAGACAGATCCAAAGAATCCGATTGTCACAGAAAAAGTTGTCTATATGACAGCCGATGAAGAGGACAATTTTCATGTGGCGCAGGCAAATGAAGCACTAGATGAGGTAGGGCATTTTGTAAGAAATTCCGTGTCCGGCCGTTACAAAGAAGAAACACAGGAATACGAAAAAACCATGTTTGACTTTATGGACGTATCCCCGAAAATGGTATTCTCCGTTGCAACAGCGCTGATTCCGTTTTTGGAAAATGACGACCCGACCCGTGCCTTGATGGGTTCTAACATGCAGCGACAGGCAGTGCCTCTGCTTACAACGGAATCCCCGGTTGTAGGAACCGGTATCGAAACAAAGTCTGCCGTTGATTCTGGCGTTTGTGTGACTGCAAAGAAAGCAGGAACGGTAGAACGTGCTATTTCAAATGAGATTACGGTAAAGAACGAAGATGGGACGAGGGAAGTCTATAAATTAATAAAATTTTCAAGGAGCAACCAGTCCAACTGCTACAGCCAGAAGCCGATTGTATTTAAAGGCGAGCATGTAGAAGTCGGGCAAGTAATTGCAGATGGGCCTTCCACAAGCAATGGTGAAATCGCTCTTGGCAAGAATCCGTTGATTGGGTTTATGACATGGGAAGGATATAACTATGAAGATGCGGTACTTTTAAGTGAGCGCCTGGTACAAGAAGATGTCTATACATCTGTCCATATTGAAGAATATGAGGCAGAGGCCCGCGATACGAAATTAGGACCGGAAGAAATCACGCGTGATGTGCCGGGTGTAGGTGATGACGCATTAAAAGATTTGGACGAACGAGGCATTATCAGAATTGGTGCAGAAGTACGTGCAGGCGATATTTTAGTTGGAAAAGTAACACCGAAAGGGGAAACGGAACTCACGGCAGAAGAACGGCTTTTGCGCGCTATTTTTGGTGAAAAGGCACGGGAAGTGCGGGATACTTCTCTAAAAGTGCCACATGGGGAATACGGAATTGTTGTGGATGCAAAAGTATTTACAAGAGAAAACGGTGATGAACTATCCCCTGGCGTCAATCAAGCGGTTCGCATTTATATTGCCCAAAAAAGGAAAATTTCTGTTGGAGATAAGATGGCAGGGAGGCATGGAAATAAGGGCGTTGTTTCCCGCGTATTACCGGTAGAAGATATGCCGTTTTTACCAAATGGACGACCGCTTGATATCGTATTAAATCCACTTGGCGTACCCTCTCGTATGAATATCGGGCAAGTGCTTGAAATCCATTTAAGCCTGGCAGCAAGGGCATTGGGCTTTAATATTGCAACCCCTGTGTTTGACGGCGCAAACGAAGATGATATCATGGACACACTTGATTTGGCAAATGATTATGTAAATTCAGAGTGGGGAGAATTTGAAGCGAAACACGGCGAAGAACTTCTTCCGGAAACACTAAAATACCTATCAGACAATCGGGCGCATAGAGCATTATGGAAAGGCGTCCCCCTCTCAAGAGATGGAAAAGTAAAACTGCGTGACGGCCGGACAGGAGAACCTTTCGACAGTGAGGTAACGATTGGACACATGCATTATCTAAAGCTTCACCATTTAGTAGATGATAAAATCCATGCACGTTCTACAGGCCCTTACTCGCTTGTAACACAGCAGCCACTAGGTGGCAAGGCACAATTCGGTGGACAGCGTTTTGGTGAAATGGAAGTATGGGCTCTGGAAGCATATGGTGCATCTTATACCTTGCAGGAAATTTTAACGGTGAAATCGGATGATGTTGTCGGTCGTGTAAAGACCTATGAGGCAATTATTAAAGGGGACAATATTCCAGAACCCGGAATACCAGAATCCTTTAAAGTGCTTTTAAAAGAGCTCCAGTCCCTAGGACTAGATGTCAAAGTGTTAAAAGAAGATAATACAGAAGTGGAAATGATGGAAACGAGCGAATACGCAGATGCCGATTTAAATGCTATCATTGCAGGGAATAATAACTTCGCATTTGAAAATGATGAAGCGTTTGGAGCATTTGGCTTTAGCAAACAGGAATTTGATGATGAAAACGAAGCACTGGTTGCGGTGGAAGAGGATGATGAAATCGAAGAAAAGGAACTAATGTTTGATGACGATGAGGATGAAGAAGATGAAGAAGAAGTATTAGATGATATGGATGCTGTCCGTGAGATCGATGAATAGGGAAACACCTAGCCAAGTGTTTACTGTAGAAGGGAGTTTCATAAATGCCAGAAACAATAAATAAAGAAACCTATCAGCCAATTACCTTTGACAAAATTAAGATCGGATTGGCATCACCTGAAAAAATAAGAGAATGGTCCAGAGGAGAAGTAAAAAAGCCGGAGACCATTAACTATAGAACGCTGAAACCGGAAAAAGACGGTTTGTTTTGTGAAAAGATTTTCGGACCAAGCAAAGATTGGGAATGCCATTGCGGCAAGTATAAGAAAATCCGTTATAAAGGGGTTGTCTGCGACCGATGTGGCGTAGAAATTACAAAGGCAAATGTACGTAGGGAACGTATGGGACATATTGAGCTTGCAGCTCCTGTTTCCCATATCTGGTACTTTAAGGGAATACCAAGCAGAATGGGATTAATCCTTGATTTATCGCCGAGGACATTGGAAAAGGTACTATATTTTGCATCCTACATCGTATTAGACAGAGGGGCATCAGAGCTGCAATATAAGCAGGTTCTGTCTGAAACGGAGTATCAAGAGGCAAGAGAAAAATATGGGAGTGAGTTTCGTGTCGGAATGGGTGCAGAATCCATACAAGAGCTGCTACAGGCAATTGATTTGGAAAAAGATGGTGAAGAGCTAAAAAGAGGGCTAAAAGATGCAACCGGGCAGAAACGTGCAAGAATTATCAAACGCTTAGAAGTGGTAGAAGCGTTTCGTGGCTCCAAAAATAAACCAGAATGGATGGTTATGTCTGTTGTACCCGTCATCCCTCCGGATTTACGTCCCATGGTCCAGCTAGATGGAGGACGCTTTGCAACCTCTGATTTAAATGACCTATACCGCAGGATTATTAACCGGAACAACCGCCTTAGGCGGCTGTTGGAATTGGGCGCACCGGATATCATTGTGCGAAATGAAAAAAGAATGCTGCAGGAGGCAGTAGATGCCTTGATTGATAACGGAAGGCGGGGACGGCCCGTAACAGGGCCTGGAAACCGTGCCTTAAAGTCCTTATCCGATATGTTGAAAGGAAAATCTGGACGTTTTCGCCAGAACTTGCTTGGAAAACGTGTGGACTATTCTGGACGTTCCGTTATCGTGGTTGGGCCGGAACTTAAGATTTACCAGTGTGGCCTACCCAAAGAAATGGCGATCGAATTGTTTAAACCGTTTGTAATGAAAGAACTGGTAGGAAATGGCACTGCGCATAATATTAAAAGTGCAAAGAAAATGGTAGAGCGGCTTCAGCCGGAAGTTTGGGATGTACTAGAAGATGTCATCAAAGAGCATCCTGTTATGCTAAACCGTGCTCCTACGCTCCATAGGCTTGGGATACAGGCATTTGAGCCAATCCTCGTAGAGGGCAAGGCAATTAAGCTCCATCCGCTTGTATGTACAGCCTATAATGCAGATTTTGATGGGGATCAGATGGCTGTCCATCTTCCACTGTCGGTAGAGGCACAGGCGGAATGCCGATTCTTGCTCTTGTCGCCAAATAACCTTCTAAAACCATCGGATGGAGCTCCCGTAGCTGTTCCATCCCAGGACATGGTGCTTGGCATTTACTATTTAACGCAGGAACGGCCGGGCGCATTAGGTGAAGGCAAGGTATTTAAAAGTGTAAATGAAGCAATTTTAGCATATGAAAATAATGCCCTTACACTGCATTCTAGAATCAAGGCATATGTAAAGAAATCAACACCGGACGGTGGTGTTGCATCCGGCTTTGTAGAGTCGACTTTGGGACGTTTTATTTTAAATGAAATTATACCGCAAGATTTAGGCTTTGTAGATAGAAGCTTGCCGGAAAATCTGCTGGTGCTGGAAGTCGATTTCCATGTAGGCAAAAAAGGACTGAAGCAGATTCTTGAAAAAGTAATTAATATCCATGGCGCAACCATAACGGCGGAAGTGCTTGATAATATTAAAGCAATGGGCTACAAATATTCGACAAGAGCCGCCATGACCGTTTCTATTTCCGACATGACGGTGCCTGCGAAAAAATCGGAATTAATTGCAAAGGCGCAGAATACGGTAGATAAAATAACGAAGAACTACAAACGTGGATTAATAACGGAAGAAGAACGCTATAAAGAAGTGATAGAAACATGGAAGAAAACCGATGACGACCTAACGAAAGAACTGCTGGCCGGACTGGACAAATACAACAACATCTTTATGATGGCAGATTCCGGTGCCCGTGGTTCCGATAAGCAGATTAAACAGCTTTCAGGAATGCGAGGATTGATGGCAGATACCTCTGGACGTACGATTGAACTTCCGATTAAGTCAAACTTCCGTGAAGGGCTTGACGTATTGGAATACTTTATGTCTGCGCATGGCGCAAGAAAAGGGCTAAGCGATACAGCATTACGTACAGCAGATTCTGGTTATCTGACAAGGCGTTTAGTTGACGTTTCACAGGAATTGATTATTCGCGGCATTGACTGCTGTGAGGATAAAGATGAGATTCCCGGCATGTATGTAAAGGCATTTATGGATGGGGAAGAAGAAATCGAAGCATTAGAAGAACGGCTTATTGGACGTTTTTCCTGCCATGATTTGTTTGACAAGGATGGCAATATCATTGTAAAAGCAAACCATATGATTACACCAAGACGCGCGGCTATTTTAGCACATAAAGGCAAAAAAGATAAAGATGGGGATTCCCTTGACAAAGGCGAAATGCTTTTTGATAATATCAAAATCCGTACCATTTTAACCTGCCGTTCCCAAAATGGCGTATGTGCAAAATGCTATGGTGCAAATATGGCGACTGGGCAGGCAGTCCAAGTAGGTGAGGCGGTCGGCATTATTGCAGCCCAGTCTATCGGTGAACCGGGAACACAGCTTACAATGAGAACATTTCATACAGGCGGTGTAGCTGGTGACGATATCACACAGGGCCTTCCCCGTGTCGAGGAGCTATTTGAGGCAAGGAAGCCAAAAGGACTTGCAATTATTACAGAATTTGCAGGAATTGCAACGATTAAAGATACAAAAAAGAAACGTGAAATCATTGTAGCCAACGAGGAAACAGGGGAAATGAAAGCATATCTGATTCCCTATGGTTCTAGAATTAAAATTTTGGATGGGGCATCCTTAGAAGCTGGAGATGAATTGACCGAAGGCAGTGTAAACCCGCATGATATCTTAAAAATCAAAGGTGTCCGTGCCGTGCAGGATTATATGATACAAGAAGTGCAAAGGGTATACCGCTTGCAAGGTGTGGAAATCAACGATAAGCATATTGAAGTCATTGTACGTCAAATGCTTAAGAAAGTGCGAATTGAAAACAATGGAGATTCCGAATTTTTGCCGGGTACTTTAATCGATATTTTGGAATTTGAAGAAACGAATGCAAAACTGCAAGAAGAGGAATTGGAATTAGCAGAGGGTAAGCAGGTTATGCTTGGTATTACAAAAGCATCGTTGGCCACCAACTCATTCCTGTCAGCGGCTTCCTTCCAAGAAACCACGAAAGTATTAACAGAAGCTGCAATCAAGGGCAAAGTAGATCCGCTGATTGGCTTGAAAGAAAATGTCATCATCGGTAAGCTTATTCCGGCAGGTACGGGAATGAAACGCTATCGTTCGATTAAGCTAGACTCTGATACAGAAGGAACAGATGATATATTAACGGAAAACGGCGATGATGGCCTACAGGATATGGAATATCTAAAAGATGAGGTCTACGAAGAATTTTTTGGAGAAAACTTAGAAGAGGAAGACTTAGAAGGAAATATTCTAAAAAGAGAGAATTTAGAAGAGGATTTCTTTGAGGAGGAAGACTTAGAATTAGACGAGGAAGACCTAGAAGAGGATTCATTTGAAGACGAGGACTTAGAATTAGACGAGGAAGACTTTCTGGAAGAAGAGGCTTTTAGCAAAGCAGATGGAGTGAAATAGCAACATAGGCAACATAGAAACGGCTATCTGGTATCGAAAATAGTAGTTGCAAGGGACCCGTTTTAGAACAGTCCCTTGCATAAAATAATGGGAAAACCAAAAAAGTACTTGACATACTTGGATTGTCTTTATATAATGATTTAGCGTGCATACAAGTGTATGTTTATCATACATGAATATTTTGTTGCATAGAATAGGAACTGTTTACGCAAGCACTGCGTAATCTATTATAATTTCAGGAGGTGAAAAAGAATGCCAACATTTAACCAGTTAGTAAGAAAGGGAAGACAGACATCTGTTAAGAAGTCAACTGCACCTGCTCTACAAAGAAGCTATAACTCTTTGAAAAAGCGTTCAACAGAATCTTCGGCGCCACAAAAAAGGGGTGTTTGTACAGCAGTAAAAACAGCAACTCCGAAAAAGCCTAACTCAGCGCTTCGTAAAATCGCTAGAGTTCGTCTTTCAAACGGAATTGAAGTGACAAGCTATATTCCAGGCGAAGGCCACAACTTACAGGAGCATAGCGTTGTTCTTATAAGAGGCGGAAGAGTAAAGGATTTGCCGGGTACAAGATACCATATTATTCGTGGAACACTTGATACGGCAGGGGTAGCAAACAGACGTCAGGCCCGTTCTAAATATGGTGCAAAAAAACCAAAAGATGCTAAGAAATAATTTGGATAACGATTCAGTGCCGAGTAATCTTGAAAGAGGTGCGATGAAATAGTTATTGCTTTTAGCAGACAATAGTATCACATTGTAGGTAAAACCATATGGAATCCAGAGAATTTCATATGCATAAACTATGGTTAGTGTTGGGAACGCAATTTTTGCGGGACATTCTTTTTTGAATAGATTAAATTTCCGCACGAAACACAAGTAAAATGACACATGTGAGTACCGTTGAATTAATCGAAATTAGCGAACTAAAGTTCATATCAACGAAGGAATCCGGTGAGCCAAAGTTCACAGCAACGAAGGAATCCAATGAACTAAAGTTCACATCAACTAAGGGCTCCAATGGACAAAAGTTCATAGGAAACATGATTAAGGAGGGAAGTAACGTGCCACGTAAAGGACATACACAAAAACGAGACGTATTAGCAGATCCTATATACAGCAATAAAGTGGTTACAAAACTTATCAATAACATTATGTTAGATGGTAAGAAAAGCGTAGCCCAGAAAATAGTATATAGTGCATTTGATAAAATTGCAGAAAAAACAGATAAAGCAGCGATTGATGTTTTTGAAGAAGCAATGAACAATATTATGCCTGTATTAGAAGTAAAGGCAAGACGTATTGGTGGAGCAACCTATCAGGTGCCCATTGAGGTAAGGACAGAAAGACGGCAGGCACTGGCACTTCGTTGGTTAACTTTGTACGCTCGCAAGCGAGGCGAAAAGACCATGAAAGATAGGTTAGCCAATGAAATTATGGATGCGGCAAATAGTACGGGTGCATCCGTGAAGAAAAAAGAAGACATGCATAAAATGGCGGAGGCCAATAAAGCATTTGCACATTACCGTTTCTAAATATAAGACAATAGGTTTATTCATGGAATTAAGAATCTATGAAACAAGACAATAGATGAATTGTGAAATAAGGGCTCTATGATATAAGACAATAGATAAATTGTGAATCAAAGAATCTATTGTATAGGAATGATGAACGAAATTAGGAGGAAATTAACCTTGGCTGGAAGAGAATATCCATTAGAGAGAACCAGAAACATTGGTATTATGGCCCACATAGATGCTGGTAAAACAACATTGACTGAGCGAATTTTATATTATACCGGTGTTAACTATAAAATTGGAGATACTCACGAGGGAACTGCTACCATGGACTGGATGGAGCAAGAACAGGAACGGGGTATCACAATTACTTCAGCCGCTACGACATGTCATTGGACGTTACAGGAACAGTGTAAAAACAGGGCAGATGCGCTAGAGCATCGTATCAATATTATTGATACTCCTGGACACGTTGACTTTACAGTTGAAGTTGAGCGGTCGCTTCGTGTATTAGATGGCGCCATTGGTGTCTTTTGTGCAAAAGGAGGGGTCGAGCCTCAATCTGAAAATGTATGGCGTCAGGCTGACACATACAATGTACCAAGAATGGCGTTTATAAACAAGATGGACATCTTAGGCGCAGATTTTTATAATGCCGTAGATCAGATTAGAACACGTCTTGGGAAAAACACCATCCCAATTCAATTACCAATCGGCAAAGAGGATGATTTTAAAGGAATCATTGATTTGTTTGAAATGAAATCTTACATCTATAACGATGAAAAAGGTGAAAATATTACAATCACAGATATACCGGATGACATGAAAGAGGACGCAGAACTTTATCGTTCGGAATTAGTAGAAAAAATATCTGAGCTGGATGACGATTTGATGATGCAGTACCTAGAGGGAGAAGAGCCCACACTAGAAAGCTTAAAAGCTGCATTAAGAAAAGGCACTTGCGAATGTACGGCCATTCCTGTCTGTTGCGGAACTGCCTACAGAAATAAAGGGGTTCAAAAGCTTCTGGATGCGATTTTAGAATTTATGCCTGCACCAACTGATATCCCGGCGATTAAAGGTGTTGATTTAGACAACAATGAAATTGTACGCCATTCTTCTGACGAAGAACCTTTTGCGGCACTTGCATTTAAAATCATGACCGATCCTTTTGTAGGCAAATTAGCATTTTTCCGTGTTTATTCCGGAACGGTTAATTCGGGTTCCTACGTATTAAATGCAACAAAAAACAAAAAAGAGCGTGTAGGACGCCTGTTGCAGATGCATGCAAATAAGCGGGAAGAGCTTACAAAAGTCTACTCTGGAGATATTGCAGCGGCAGTTGGATTTAAGCTGACAACAACAGGAGATACCATCTGTGATGAGCAGCACCCTGTAATTTTAGAATCTATGGAATTTCCGGAACCGGTTATTGAACTTGCAATTGAGCCGAAAACAAAAGCCGGACAAGGTAAGATGGGCGAGGCACTTGCCAAGCTTTCGGAAGAAGATCCGACATTCCGTGCCCATACGAACCCCGAAACAGGGCAGACAATTATTGCCGGCATGGGTGAGCTTCACTTAGAGATTATCGTAGACCGACTATTACGCGAGTTCAAAGTAGAGGCGAATGTAGGTGCACCACAGGTTGCATATAAAGAAACATTTACAAAAGCAGTTGACGTTGACAGCAAGTATGCAAAACAGTCCGGTGGACGTGGCCAGTATGGTCACTGTAAAGTTCACTTTGAACCAATGGATGCCAACGGAGAAGAATTATTTAAATTTGAATCCAAAGTTGTTGGAGGGGCTATTCCAAAGGAATATATCCCAGCAGTTGGCGAGGGTATCAAAGAGGCAACCAAAGCAGGCATTCTTGCGGGTTTCCCGGTTGTAGGCGTTCATGCAACAGTATATGATGGTTCGTACCATGAAGTCGATTCAAGTGAAATGGCATTCCACATTGCTGGTTCTTTAGCATTTAAAGATGCGATGCACAAAGCAGGGGCAGTATTGCTTGAGCCGATTATGAAAGTAGAAGTAACAATGCCGGAAGAGTACATGGGTGATGTTATTGGCGATATTAATTCACGCCGTGGACGTATTGAAGGTATGGACGATTTAGGTGGTGGAAAGATCGTACGCGGTTATGTGCCGCTTGCCCAGATGTTTGGCTATTCCACAGACTTACGTTCTAGGACACAGGGACGTGGAAACTACTCTATGTTTTTTGAAAAATATGAGCAAGTTCCAAAATCCGTTCAAGAAGAAGTGATTTCAACAAAAGGCAAGTAAGAATAATAAAAATACTTGAAATACGTTAGATTATTTAATATAATCTATCTATCAGCCAATGAACAAAAAACGACAGCCCAAAAAGGGCATAAAATTAAGGAGGACGTTATAAAATGGCTAAAGCAAAATTTGAAAGAAACAAACCGCATTGTAATATCGGAACGATTGGTCACGTTGATCATGGGAAGACAACTTTAACAGCTGCTATTACGAAAACTCTTAACTCCAGATTTGGAACGGGTTCTTCCGTAGCTTTTGATGAAATCGACAAAGCTCCGGAAGAAAAAGAACGTGGTATTACGATTTCTACTGCTCACGTTGAATATGAAAGCAATAACAGACATTATGCACATGTTGACTGCCCAGGACATGCCGACTACGTTAAGAACATGATTACTGGTGCCGCACAGATGGATGGAGCAATCCTTGTTGTTGCCGCTACCGATGGTGTTATGTCTCAGACAAGAGAGCATATCTTGCTTGCTCGTCAGGTAGGTGTTCCTTACATCGTTGTATTCATGAATAAATGTGATGCAGTAGACGATGAAGAATTGCTTGAACTAGTAGAAATGGAAATTAGAGATTTATTAAATGAATATGAATTTCCGGGTGATGATACACCGGTTATTCAGGGTTCTGCATTAAAAGCACTTGAAGATCCAAGTGGTGAATGGGGCGATAAGATTCTTGAGCTGATTGAAGCTGTTGACAGTTTTATTCCAGATCCAGAACGTGATACTGACAAGCCATTCTTAATGCCAATTGAAGATGTATTTACAATTACCGGACGTGGTACTGTGGCTACTGGTAGAGTAGAGCGTGGTATTCTTAAGATAAACGAAGAAGTTGAAATTGCTGGTATCAAAGAAGAAAGCCGTAAGACAGTTGTAACAGGAATTGAAATGTTTCGTAAATTGCTTGACGAAGGTCGTGCAGGCGATAACATTGGGGCACTGCTTCGTGGCGTTCAAAGAACTGAAATCGAAAGAGGACAGGTTTTGATCAAACCGGGTTCCGTTACCTGCCATAAAAAATTTACGGCTCAGGTATACGTTTTAACCAAAGATGAAGGTGGTCGCCATACTCCATTCTTTAACAATTACAGACCACAATTCTATTTTAGAACAACCGATATTACAGGTGTCTGCAATTTACCAGAAGGCGTAGAAATGTGCATGCCTGGCGATAATATAGAAATGACGATAGCATTGATTCATCCAATCGCTATGGAGCAAGGCCTTACCTTTGCTATCCGTGAAGGTGGACGTACCGTTGGTTCGGGACGTGTTGCTACGATTATTGAGTAATTGATAAGATAGAATCAAATAGATACCGCAATCTTTTGGAAAATGAAGGGTTGCGGTTTTTTGCGTAAAAAAGAATAGCAAACATAGTACAAGCATCTCATGATAAAACTGCAATTTAGATGCTTGCTATAGGGTTGAACGACAAATATTAATTTTTCAGAAACTTATGGAAAAATATGAATTCTTATTATATAATAAGCACAAACAAGCAAAGCACCTTATCATATTGGAGGTACTTGTAACGGAGCTAAAATGGCAGTCGAACAAATATAAAACATCTCGTATTCTTAGGATGCTAGATAGTTGCCAATTTGTTTACAAATGAATTACGCACAAAAAACGGTGCAGGCGGTGGTGAATGAAATGAAACAATGGAATAGAGGATTGTACATACTAGCGGTAATGGCTCTATCTGCCTGCATGATTTATGCTATTCCGTTTTTTTTAATTCAAGTAGAGGCTAAAGCAGAAGTTCATGAGGAAATAGATAGCCTTGAGAAAGAAAAAGAAAAAGCCAAGAATCAACTGGACAATTTAAACGATGCAAAACTTACGCTAGAAAGCGAGCTAAGCAAACTAAATAATAAATTGGTGGATATTTCCACGTCCCTTCAAGTAGCGGAAGCATCGCTAGACAAGAAGGAACAGGAGATTGTTGATACAACGGCGGCATTAAAAGTCGCAAAAGAGATAGAAAAAACGCAGTACATAAGTATGAAGAAACGGATTCGTTTTCTATATGAAATGGATATGGAATCTATCATTGCCATGTTGTTGGAGTCGGAAAATTTTACGGATTTTATAAATAAAGGGGAATATATCGTTGCCATTCATAATTATGACAGGGATATGCTTTTGAAATATAAGGAAATCAAAGAGGGCGTTATCCAAAAAGAAACACAGCTAGAGCAGGAAGAAGCACAACTGCTTGTGATTCTTGAGGAGTTAGAAGATAAAAAAATCCAGGCAGATCAACTGGTGAAAGAGGCGAAAAATGAGATCGCCAATGCAGATCATAAGATTGCAGCCACAAAATCCGATATTGAAGCCTATGAGGCGAACATAAAAAAGCAAAAAGCTTACGAAGCAGAGCTTGAACGCCAAAAAGCAGTAGAAGATGCAAAAAAACTGGAAGAGATCCGAAAACATGAAAAAGAACTCGCACAAGAAAAAGCAAAGGAAAATGCAAAGAAACCGGAGAAGGATACAGCACCAAAAAAAGATACAACACCTGCGGCTTCAGACAAGGTTGAGAGTGACCTCGCCCTGCTATCTACGATTATCTATTGTGAGGCGGCAGGAGAAAGCTATGAGGGAAAGCTTGCAGTTGGAAGCGTTGTTATGAACCGGGTACAAAGCCCCTATTATCCGAATTCTATCATAGGGGTTATTTATCAAAGTGGTCAATTTTCACCAGTAACAAGCGGTCGCTTTGCGACAGAGCTTGCAAGAGGGGTAGGTGGCGACTCTGCAAAAGCTGCGACGGAAGTGCTTTCCGGAAAAGTGACAATCAATAGCCTATATTTTCGGAAAAATAATGGGGATATAGAAGGAACAGTCATTGGAAACCATGTTTTTTATTAACTTAAATAGAGAGCAATAAAAGATACTAGAGGGTAAGTATTAGTTTGGAAACGATGTTTTTTGCTAATCCAGATATATGAATTTGAACAAAGGAAACGATTTCGTCATAACTTAGCCACAAATAAATCCAAAATTATAGCAAGTTAGTCCTTGTGTTATGTGGAAAAATGTGCTAGGATAAAATCGGAACATGAAAGTGAACTTAAATGTTCATAGGAAGACATGTTCAGAAGAAAAATAAAATAATATATTTAGAAACAATGAAGCTTGTGGAACTACCCGATAATAATTGATGCAGTGGATTCAACTTTTTTTTTGCATAGATTGTTAATCTTTTAACAGAGTGGCAGGAGGCAATCATTTCCCTCTATCATATGTGATAGTAGGCCTTGCCTATCGGATACTTATATCTGAAAAAACGGACTTCAATGATAAAATCCATAGGGGTAAAAATTGGTTACGGTTCACAACCCATTACCGCGAAGTCACTTTTGTGCGTTTTCTGCATAAAAGTGCAAGGGTTGAATGTGCCAAACCGCACGTTCTTTGTGCAGTTTGTGTACATAAACGTTACTTTCACAGCTAGCTGTGAATCGTAACAAAAATTGGATAAGCTTGTGCCTATTTCTGTTGCAAAAATGGATTCAGCGTGTTAAAATTATATTGTTTGATTATTTTGCTATTGGATTATTGAAAAGCAACAATTCAATAATCATATCTTAATTTCAATTATTAATTGGACATCGGGATTATATTTATAATGATAAAAAGGAGATTAATTATGTCAAGAAAAGTAGTTTTAGCAGGCGCATGCCGTACTGCAGTCGGAAGAATGGGCGGGGCATTGATCAACACACCCGCAGTAGAGTTGGGCGCGATTGTTATCAAAGAAGCCTTGAACAGGGCTGGGGTAGCTCCTGATCAAGTAGACGAAGTAATGATGGGCTGTGTTATTCAGGCAGCACAAGGACAGAATGTTGCAAGGCAAGCATCTATTAAAGCAGGTCTGCCAAATGAAGTCCCGGCATTTACCGTGAATGTAGTTTGCGGTTCTGGACTAAAATGCGTGAATGAGGCAGCGGCTTTAATCCTGTCAGGACAGGCAGATATTGTTGTAGCAGGCGGTATGGAAAATATGTCACTCGCTCCCTATGCGCTGACAAAAGCACGTTACGGCTACCGCATGAACAATAATACCATAATTGACACGATGGTAAATGATGCGTTAACGGATGCCTTTAACGACTACCATATGGGCATCACCGCAGAAAATATCTGTGAAAAATATGGCTTGACACGTGAAGAATTAGATGAGTTTGCAGCAAACAGCCAACAAAAATGTGAAAAGGCAATTGCAGATGGTAAATTTAAAGATGAAATCGTACCGGTTCCTGTCAAAGTAAAGAAAGATATCGTTTTGTTTGATACAGACGAGGGACCTCGTGCAGGTACGACAGCAGCAGGGCTTTCTAAATTAAAACCAGCATTTAAAAAAGATGGAATTGTTACGGCGGCAAATTCTTCCGGCATCAATGACGGCGCAGCGGCAGTCATTGTATTAAGCGAAGAGAAAGCAAAAGAACTTGGTGTAAAACCAATGGCTACATGGATTGCCGGAGCATTAGGCGGCGTTGCACCTGAAATTATGGGTATCGGTCCGGTTGCCTCTACAAAGAAAGTATTGGACAGAACAGGCTTATCCATAGATGATTTTGATTTAATCGAAGCAAATGAAGCATTCGCGGCACAGTCATTGGCAGTAGGAAGAGATTTAAAGATTGATGCAGAAAAATTAAATGTAAATGGTGGGGCAATCGCACTTGGACACCCGGTTGGCGCAAGCGGATGCCGTATCCTTGTAACATTATTGCATGAGCTGCAGAGACGTCCGGATGCAAAACGAGGACTAGCTACACTTTGCATCGGTGGCGGAATGGGTTGCTCAACGATCGTAGAAAAAGAATAATCAACGCAACCTGTTTATAGGCAATGGGCAAACCACAATGTAGGGCAAAGCCTAAGGGAAGACTGCATTGTGGAATAAAAGAAAGAACGAACCATAACAACATGAAAGCAAGGAACAAAAATGTTCACAGGAGGAAAGCTACATGAAAGTTGGAATTATTGGCGCAGGAGCAATGGGTTCAGGCATTGCACAGGTATTTGCACAAACAGAGGGGTATGAAGTATTTCTCTGCGATATCAATGATGAATTTGCCGCAGGCGGAAAAAAGAAAATAGCAAAAGGATTTGAAAAAAGAATTGCAAAAGGAAAACTAGAACAGGCAAAAGCAGATGCGATCCTTGCTAAAATCACAACAGGCGTCAAAGATATCTGTACAGACTGCGATTTGATTGTAGAAGCTGCAATCGAAAACATGAAAATCAAAAAACAGACATTTAAAGAACTACAGGATATATGTAAAGCAGATGCAATTTTTGCAACAAATACATCTTCTTTATCCATTACAGAAATTGGTGCAGGCCTAGACCGTTCCGTAATTGGTATGCATTTCTTTAATCCTGCTCCTGTTATGAAACTTGTTGAAGTAATTGCAGGACTTAATACACCAACGGAAGTAGTGGACAAGATCAAAGCAATTTCCGAAGAAATTGGGAAAACTCCGGTTCAGGTAGATGAAGCCGCAGGATTTGTAGTAAACAGGATTTTAATCCCACTGATTAATGAAGCAATTGGTATTTATGCAGAGGGCGTTGCCTCTGTAGAGGGCATTGATACAGCTATGAAATTAGGCGCAAACCACCCAATGGGGCCATTGGCATTAGGTGATTTGATTGGGCTTGATGTTTGCCTTGCAATCATGGAAGTGTTAGTTTCAGAAACAGGCGATTCCAAATATAGGCCACATCCGTTGTTAAAGAAAATGGTACGTGGTGGCAAACTTGGAATGAAGACCGGTGTTGGATTTTATGACTATAGTAAATAATAATTATATAATGTCAAATTAAGATAATGGAGGATAACAAAAATGGATTTCGCGTTAAGCAAAGAGCAACAGATGGCGAGGACACTTTTCAGGGATTTCGCCGAAAATGAAGTAAAGCCGTTGGCACAAGAGGTAGATGAAGAAGAACGCTTCCCAAAGGAAACCGTTGAGAAAATGCAGAAACTTGGATTTTTAGGGATTCCTCAGCCAAAAGAATATGGCGGGCAGGGTTGCGACACATTGACGTATGTGCTTTGTGTAGAAGAAATGTCAAGAGTTTGCGGTACAACAGGGGTTATTGTATCCGCACATACTTCCCTCGGTGCTGATCCCGTCAAGAAATTCGGCACACCAGAGCAAAAAGAAAAATATCTGCGTCCATTGGCAAGTGGGCAAAAGCTAGGTGCGTTCGGTTTAACTGAGCCAGGAGCAGGTACAGACGCGTCGGGCCAGCAGACAAAAGCTGTATTGGATGGAGATCACTACGTTTTAAACGGTACGAAAATCTTTATCACAAACGGTGGCAAGGCAGACACCTATATTATTTTTGCTATGACTGACAAATCAAAAGGAACAAAAGGAATATCTGCATTTATTGTAGAAAAAGACTTTCCGGGATTTTCCATTGGAACCAAAGAAAAGAAAATGGGTATTCGTGGATCATCAACTACAGAATTAGTTTTTACAGATTGTATCGTGCCGAAGGAAAACCTGCTTGGCAATGAGGGCAGAGGATTTGGTATCGCTATGCAGACGCTGGATGGCGGAAGAATCGGTATCGCTGCACAGGCGCTTGGCTTGGCTCAAGGTGCATTAGATGCTACAATTGCATATGTAAAAGACAGAAAACAGTTTGGCAGAGCGATTGCTAAATTCCAAAACACACAGTTCCAGATTGCTGATATGGCTACAAAAGTAGAAGCGGCAAGACACTTAGTATACAAAGCGGCAATTGCAAAAGATACGCAAAAGAAATTCTCCGTAGAGGCAGCAATGGCTAAATTATATGCAGCAGAAGTTGCTATGGAAGTAACCACAAAAGCTGTTCAGCTTCATGGTGGCTACGGCTACACAAGAGAATACGATGTAGAACGTATGATGCGTGATGCTAAAATTACAGAAATCTATGAAGGTACTTCTGAAGTACAGCGTATGGTAATCAGTGGCAGCCTTTTGTAATAATTGCTATCTGAAGCACAACATATAGCATATGCAATGGTCTTTTATAATAATTTTTAGGATGGACATTGCGCAAAATAGCATATAAGGCAATATCTCATATTGGAGAATAAATAGTCGAAAACCAAATTTAAGGAGAGAAAAACAGTGAAAATTGTAGTATGTATAAAACAAGTTCCGGATACAAATGAAGTAAAATTAGATCCTGTTACCGGTACTCTTATCCGTGACGGTGTACCAAGTATCATTAATCCAGATGATAAAGCAGGACTTGAGGCAGCTTTAGCTTTAAAAGATTCTATTGGCGCAGAAGTAAACGTCATCACAATGGGACCACCTCAAGCGGATGCAGTTCTTCGTGAAGCAATGGCTATGGGGGCAGACAGTGCTTACCTAATTACCGACAGAGCATTTGGCGGTGCTGATACATTGGCAACTTCAACCACAATTGCTGCAGCAGTTAAGAAATTGGATTATGATTTGATTATAACCGGCCGCCAGGCAATTGATGGCGATACGGCACAAGTAGGGCCTCAGATCGCCGAACATTTAGGCATCCCGAATGTTTCCTATGCAGAAGACATTAAAGTAGAAGGAAAGACAGTTATCGTAAAACGTCAATACGAAGACAGATACCATACTGTAAAAGTGCAGCTTCCATGCCTAATTACTGCTCTTGGTGAAATGAATACACCGCGTTACATGACTCCCGGCGGAATTTTTGATGCCTATAAGGAAAAAGTAGTAACCGTATGGACACGTCCAGATCTTGATGTTGCAGATGAAGTAATCGGCTTAAAAGGTTCACCGACAAAAGTAGCCCAGTCTTTCCCTAAGAGCATCAAAGCCGCTGGCGTGAAAGAAACATTAGATCCCGAAGATGCAGCCAACTATATTGTGACCAAATTGAAAGAAAAGTTTGTCATCTAAGAAACATATTCATGAATACATAAACATGTATCGTTTAAACAGGACAGGCATGGGAGCATAAAAATTGATTATTTGAGTTATATGCGAACATGTATCGTTGAATATAAATAGAAAGAGGTATAATAAAATGAGTTTACAAGATTATAAAGGTGTTTTTATCTTTGCCCAGCAGGTTGATGGCAAAGTTACCGGTGTTTCCTATGAACTGATTGGGAAAGGGAAAGAACTCGCTGCAGAGCTTGGAACAGAAGTGACAGCCGTTCTCGTCGGAGATGGTATAAAAGCTTTGGCAGACAATCTTGCCGCATATGGTGCTGATAAAGTGATTGTAGTAGATGACCCGGTACTAAAAGAATATAGGACAGAACCATATACACATGCAATGTACAATGTTATTGAAAAATATAAACCGGAAATCGTACTTTATGGTGCGACTGCAATTGGACGCGATGTTGCCCCACGTATTTCTGCAAGGGTAAAAACCGGCCTGACTGCTGACTGTACAAAGCTGGAAGTAGATGCAGAAACAAAGAATTTAAGGATGACCCGTCCTGCATTTGGCGGAAATATTATGGCAACGATTATTTCTCCGGAACATCGTCCTCAGATGGCAACAGTTCGTCCGGGCGTTATGCAGAAGATTCAGAAAATAGAAGGTGCAAAAGCAGTTGTAGAAGAAGTGAAATTAACTTTTGAAGAGAACAACAAATATGTAGAAATCACAGAAATCGTTAAAAAAGTAACAGATAAAGTTGATATTATGGATGCCAAAATACTAGTTTCCGGTGGACGTGGTATTGGAAGCCCGGAAAACTTTAAGGTATTAGAAGACTTTGCAAAAGTTCTTGGTGCAGAAGTATCTTCTTCTCGTGCTTGTGTTGATGCTGGCTGGAGAGAAAAAGATCAACAAGTAGGACAAACCGGCAAAACTGTTCGCCCAAATCTTTATTTTGCAATTGGAATCTCCGGTGCCATTCAGCATTTGGCAGGGATGGAAGAATCTGACCTTATCATAGCAATCAACAAAGATGAAACGGCACCTATTTTTGATGTTGCAGATTATGGACTTGTTGGGGATTACAGCAAGATTGTACCATTGTTGGCAGAAAAATTAAAAAATGAACTGGCTGATAGATAGGAAGGCTGTTGCATAGCCAATTGGCAAGTATGAAATGTGCTATATGCCCGAAGAGGCAAGCATGAAATAAAACTGCGCGGTGCCCCTGTTTTGAATAGATGGAGTGCGGCGCAGTTTTATGAATTTCTATCGCTTTTCATCGTAATTTCACTTCTGAAAATCCGAGGTGGGGTTGATTTTGTAGTCTGATTGGTTAGGAAGGAATTTGAATCAAAAGCCTTGACATAGAAAACCAATAATGCTATTATAAATGTCTACCGCATTAGATGTGGTAGCCATTTGAAAAAGTTGAAAAAAGTTGAAAAAAGCTGTTGACAAACGCAAATGGACATGGTAATATATGGAAGTTGTCGCTTGACGCGACAGGCCGCTATAAAAGAAGCATAGGCGGCAAAGAACCTTGACAACTGAACAGTGAAATAGCCTTGAAAGATTTAATAGGAAACAAGGCCGGGCCGAACAGCCCGGCTGGACGGAAAACGTCCAAATAGATTTGGG
>JAJQRA010000036.1:0-65980 GCA_046533095.1 Lachnospiraceae bacterium ZAX-1
CCAAGGAAAACTGCATGGAAAATGTACATATGATTTTTTTAAAATAAATATATATCTTCTAGTTTACAAATATTTAGGCAAGTGCTATAATGGGGGAACAAAACAAGACAACTACAACTTAGTCTATAGTGCAATGTAAATCCAAAAGTACCTCTACGCCTATTGCCTAAAAGCAGTAAGTTCCACTCTACATCAAATAGAAACCACAAACGCTTGCCATGGAGATAATTTAATATTTGCCAAGCTTTTCGGTGTTGTTTCGTTTTCGATCAGTACTTCGGTAAATTCTGCGTCAAAATTAAAATCATTTTCACTGTTGGAAAAATTCGTCACGATCAGCCAAGTTTTATCTTCATAGATACGCTTGTATGCAAATACATCGTCCGCAGTATGGAGCAGTTCAAACTCGCCCCAAACCATAATCGGATTGTCTTTACGTAATTGGATCAATTTTTGATACGTATAGAACACGGAATCACTGTCTGCTAAATTTGCCGCCACATTTATGCTCTTATAGTTTGGATTTACATGCAGCCATGGTGTCCCGGTGGTAAAGCCTGCGCCCTTCGTGTCATCCCATTGAATTGGCGTGCGTGCATTGTCGCGCCCTTTCGCGTTGATGCTGTTTAAGATGTCTTCTTTGCGATAGCCCGCTGCAATGCGTTCATGGTACATATTGATTGACTCGATATCATCTACTTCGGCAATATCCGTCACTGGCGTATTCGTCATACCGATTTCTTCCCCTTGATAAATATAGGGAGTCCCTTTTAGCATATGGAGCAAAATGGCTAACATTTTCGCAGATTTTTCACGAGTGTTGGCTGAATCATTTCCCCAGCGGGAAACGATACGTGGCAAGTCATGGTTATTCCAGAATAAGGAGTTCCAGCCCCGATTGCCTAGTTTCGTTTGCCATTTCGCAAAAATTTCTTTCAATTCTTTCACTTTAAATGGTTTTAAATCCCATTTGCTCTTGCCCGCTTGTTCGTCAAGGCCAATGTGTTCAAATTGAAATACCATTGACAGCTCATTGCGCGCCGGATCCGAATACAGCTGCGCAATTTCCGGTGTCGCCCCCCAAGTTTCACCAACCGTCATCACATCGTATTGTTTGCGGCCAAATGATGCTTTGTTCATTTCCTGTAAATAGTCATGCAGCTTTGGACCATTGCCTGTGATTTCTTCGCTCGGGACTTTTCCAATCAAATCAATCACATCCATGCGGAATCCGCCTATCCCCTTATTGAGCCAGAAGTTCATCATGTCGTACACCTTTTGGCGTACCTTCTCGTTTGCCCAGTTTAAGTCGGGCTGTTTTTTGCTAAATAGGTGAAAATAGTACTGGTTGGTAGATGCATCAAACTCCCAAGCCGAACCGCTAAAGGTCGATTTTAACCGATTCGGTTCACTGCCTTCCTCGCTTTTATCTTGCCAAATATAATAGTCGCGAAATTCATTATCAAGTGATTTTTTCGATTCGATGAACCATTTATGTTCGTCGCTTGTATGATTCACCACTAAATCCATAATAATTTTGATGTTTCGCTTTTTTGCATCTTCAATCAACTGCTCCATATCTTCCATTGTTCCAAAGTCTTTCATAATGCTCTCATAATCAGAAATATCATAACCGTTATCATCATTCGGGGATTGATAGACCGGGCTTAGCCAGATAGCGCCAATGCCCAATTTTTCAAGGTAGTCAAGCCTTGCTATCATTCCTTTTATATCTCCGATCCCATCACCGTTATGATCCTGAAAACTTCTCGGATAAATCTGGTAAACGACAATTTCCTGCCACCATCTGCTCATTTTAAACCCTCCTATAAGCTATATCAATTCAACTTCAAAATCAAATGTAATACCTGTAACCGAAACACTGCTTTTTTCCTTCTTATCGACGGACACATGAATGATATTCCCTAAATGATCCTCAATCGTCGTTTCAAATGAAGCGTTCGCCACCACGATTAATCTTAGGTTTTGATACTGTTCTAAATCGTTTCCGATCGTCGTTCCGATCGTCTTTTCGTTGCCCAAATTAAGGGGAATGACGGAATTTTCCTTTATGAAAACGGGAATGGAGTCGATCGTGGCTTCAACGATGATTTCCTGTCCACCTGCCTTTCTTTCCTTCGTCCAAAAATCAACCCATTCCCCTTTTGGCAAGCGTACGCTCCTTTGTACTGCCCCTTCCTTTACGATCGGGGCAACGAGTAAATTTTCCCCAAACATATACTGATCGTAGGTGTCAAAGAAAGGCTCGGACGGATACGCAAGAAGCATTGCTTTCATCAGTGGCTGGCAATCGGAAACGCAGCGCTTTGACTGCCAAAAGATATAGGGGAGGAGGTTCATCCTGATATTTGCAAATTTTCGATAAATTGAAATTACATCGTCATTCTTTGTTCTTCTTGCTATATTCCAAGGAGTTCGGTCTTGATTGAATTCACCCTTGCTTTCGGCATGGTATTGCATAATTGGACAGAATGCCGCCATCTGTGCAGAGCGGATAAATAATTCTGCCGTAGGGATATCGCCGTTAAAGCCGCCTAAATCCCAGCCCCAGAAAATAACGCCGCTCATTCCGGCATTGATCCCCGCCTTTAAGGAGCGGTTAAATGCATCAAACGTCGAGCGTTCATCCCCTGCCCAATGCGCCGGGAACTGTTGACAGCCGCTGTAGCCGGAACGGCTAAATGTGATCCCATTATTTTGCCTGGCAAATTCATAATAGGAGCGGACATATTCGTTCGGGTATTGATTTCTCATCGTAGCACCGGTTTCTCCATTGCAAAAGCACACATCATGCCCAAATACCATTTCCCCGCCATCTGTTTTAAAGCCATCGACACCAATGTCTAAAAGATATTGACGTTTACCAAACCACCATTCTTTCGCCTTGCCATTTGTAAAATCAAGCAACAGGCTATCCGTATACCAATTTTCAGGGATACGATAAGCGGAACCATCTGCATTCTTTACGGCGAAACCTTGCTTTATCATATACGTTTCGTCGCGATCTTTCAAGGGATGATGTTGCTGATTTAGATATTTTTCAATTGGAACTTGCCATAGGATCAATTTCATGCCATTTTGATGGCAATGTGCAACGAGTTCCTTTGGATTGGGCCAACGCCCCCATTCTGGATAATAAATTTGATCATATCGATAGGCATCCGCTGGGTCAATCAGGGGATACTGGGCATCATTCCACATATAATAGGTTGCTTCATCGCTCCATTGTTCAAGCACGACTACAGTAGATGGAATCTGTAATTCATTTGTCGTTTCAATTTCCTTTCGGACAATTTGATCCCTGTCCCAATTATTTGACGACATCCATGGGCCGAAGGCCCAAGCGGGCAGCATTTTTGGTTTCCCGCTTTTTGCAATAAACTGGCTAACCATTTCCGCCATCGTACCATCAAGGAAAATAAAATTAAATCTAGGTTTATTAACTTCAAAATGAACGGAAATAGAAACTTGCATTCCATTTGTTTTTTGCAAATCGAATTTTGTATAGTTTGATGTTTCAACGAAAATACCATAGTTGCGATTTGTAATAAAGTAAGGCATCGGTAGATAAGTTTTGAGCCCTTGATCTTTGTATTGATTATAGACAAAGCAATCGATGATATTTCCTTTTTGATTTACGTCGTTATAACGCTCACCAAAACCAAAATAATTTGAATCAATGGAATCCTCATAATTTAGAGTGAATGTTAAAAGGCCTTGATTTAATAGCCCGAACATTGCAAACGGATGCTCTTTTGCCAAGCGGATGCTTTTTTCTTTGTAATGCAATACAAAGGTTTCAATGTCTAGATACATGAAATTTGTATCAATTGTTTTCTCCTTTATGTCAGGTTTATCGCTTGCAATAGAAAATTCATTTTCTTTCATAAGCATAAAAAGCGGGGCTACATTATTTTTAATCTGAAATACATTGCCGCCAGCGTTTAAACCAAGTGCGGCAACCCCCAAAAATTCCCAATGCTCCCCAAGTTCTATGACATAACGAGCTGATTGGAAGATGCCCTTCGTAGTTTCGATCGAAAAATAATATTCGCTTTGGTTCATGGAAGCTTTCGCTATGACTCTAAATTGAAAAACAGTCTGTACTTCATCAATAAGCTGCCCTTTAAAACGCTCCTCATTCATATAAAGGAAGGGGATTTGATTTGTCCCCATTACTTGGACGTTTATAACAAAGCTCTGGTTGACCAATGGATAGTGTGGAACCCGCTCACAGGAAAGCGATTCATATACGTTCCCATTTCCAAATGGTTTATGGATGAATTCTACCGATTGATTCCCAATCTTGTCGGTCAGGTACAGCTGCAGCAATGCAATGAGTTCAAAAGCAATGGGGTTGTCTTGATTCGCACGAATGGCTTTGTCTAAATAAAATCTTGATTTTTCCAACTCAAATTTTTCCGTAAAATAAATTCCTAATAAAGCAAGATTTATCGCTTCCTTGCTATTTTTTGAAACAAGTGCCTCTTGTAGCGCAACTACAATCAAGTCCTCTGGTGCAAAAACGCCAAATGGCAAAACACCAAGCAATGCATCAAAGGTAACTTCCATCGTTTCATGTTTCCCAACTAAGCGGCCGCCTAGAATCATATTGTCAAATAAATAGTCGCGTATTTGTGTCATCGTTTTTTGGAGGTAGTGATAAGCAAAATTATTTTTAATTTCTTGCAGACAAGCATAAAAGCCGGTTAAGTTTGAGGTATAGATATCTTCCTCCTCCCCCAATAAATTTCGCCATGGCTGAAACCATTGTGCTGTGATTGCTTGAATAATCCGCTCGTCTTGATCGGTCAAATTCATCTTCAATTGGGCTTTAAGATATAAATAAAACGATAAAACCGGTAAATCAAGAGGAGCGATTTGCACTGCTTCTAAATCTTTGATTGCCATTGCCTCGTGACTTGATTTCATTTTATTTAAAATTTTTAAAAGCCGCCCTACTTGGCTGTTTTGTACTTGCATCCTGTTAGCCCCCTCTTGTGCGTGTGCACATTATGATGTGAAATATCGCTAGTTTGCCCTCCTAGTTAACCCCTCTTGTGTGAGTGCACATTGTTAGGGACTGTGACGAAATAAACTTGACAAGATGACGCAGGGATTTTTTCGTCAGACAAGGCGTCCGAATGAGGCGTAGCCTAAGCTATGCTGATTGAAGACAACGCAGCATGGCGGAAAAAGACCAAGTCAGATGTCAAGGTTATTAAGGGACAGTTCCTTAGTGGAATTGCTAGATAGCATAGGGATAGTTTCCTATCTCTAATTCTAAAAAAAGGCATTTGGGCATTCCACTTAAAAAAGATAATGAACGAGTTGCTAAAAACTCTCTTTTCATGGTTTGCCCAAATGCTAAACGATGCTTTTGCCGTTATTGGAATTGTTCTTGTAGACGTTCCAAGACTTCTTTGGCAGTTTCTTTTCCAAGTAAAACATTTTGGAATTCCTGGTCGGCAGTATCGCTTAATTTCGCCCAATTATCAGAAACCGGTGGCAAGATCAAATAGTTCAACGAGTTAAATACTGCTTGTCGATTTGATGGCGATGTTTGTTTTAAATAAGAATCCAAGATCTCCGTATCATTTGAAATTGGCAGGTTCCATGAACTATCGACACGGATTTTTGCCGCTTTTGGACCAACGCTCATAAACTTCGCAAATTGATACGCTGCATCCGCTTCCTTCGTTTCTTTTGAAACGACAAGGCCTTCTGCAAAGAAATGAGTGGCATTTTGTGTATTGCCGGCCTCAACTTGAATATCCCAATCAAATGGTGCGTCTTTGAATTGCCCAAACATCCAGATACCGGTATGGACCATGCCAAGTTGCCCATTCATGAATAAATCCTCTGATTTTTGCCCCGACATCTCAGCAGGCCCCGGCGAAACCTTGTCTTTTTCTACTAAATCAACCATATGCTGCAATGCTTCAACGTTCTTTGGATCATCAATCGTTAAATTTCCTGTTTCGTCATAAATCTGACCACCATTTTGAGCGGCGACTTTGTAAAATTCATTCATTGTAATAGGAGAATACGTTCCAAATATATGGTTTTCCGTATCCGTTAATTTTTGGGCGGCGGCAACCTCGTCTTCCCACTTCCAATTTTCCAAAGGATAGTCCACCCCGGCTTTATCAAACATATCCTTATTATAGATTGTTACAACATTTGAGAAGCTTTCAGTCAGTCCAAACTGTTTCCCCTCATACTTGTATGCCTCGAAAGCCCTCATATTCACTTTTGACAAATCTAAATCCTTGTCACCCGTTACCTTGTCCGTTAAATCAAGCAGTGTCCCTTTGCTCGCATATGAAACAAAGTTTTCATAATTCATCTCAAAGACATCCGGTGCTTTCCCTCCCGCTAATAGTGTTTGAAGCTTTGTAAAGTAAGTATCGAAGGGCGCCATCTCAACGTTTACCTTAATGGTTGGGTTTTCTTCCTCAAACGCCTGCACCATTTCGGATAATTGCTGTTCGTAATCTGGAGTTGCTGAATAGCTAAAATATTTAATTTCTGTGTTCCCTTTTTCGCTTGCGCTGTCGTCCTCATTTGTATTGCTGTCCTCATTTGCATCGCTGTCCCCATTTGCATTGCTGTCCCCATTTTCGGTGCTGTCCACGCTTACATTGCTGTCCACGCTTTCGTTGCTGCCCCCGCAACCTGTAAAACTTAATAATCCAATAACTGACAAACCTACCAACATCCACTTTCTCATGCTACATTCCTCCTATGATTTGATTCGCAATGATTTAATCATGCTTCCTTCCTAGGAACTGTTCCTTACTAGCCTTGACATCTGACTTGGTCTTTGTCCGCCATGATGCGTTGTCCGTCATGATACGTTCTTCGCCATGATGCGTTGCCCGCCATGATGCGTTCTTCGCCATGATGCGTTGCCCGCCATGATGCGTTCTCCGCCATGTTGTGTGTCCTCAATCAGCGTAGCTTAGGCTATGCCTCATTCGGACGCCTTGCCTGACGAAAAAATCTTGTCAAGTTTATTTCGTTACAGCCCCCTAGTTGCATTTATTCTTTCATCCCGCTCATCGTCATTCCTTGTATGAAATACTTTTGAGCGGAAAGATAGACGATCAAGATTGGAATAACGCTTATGACGACTGCCGCCATAAATAAATTCCAATTTGTTGTTCGCTGCCCTTGTAACATTGCTAAGCCAAGCGGCAACGTTGCCATTTCACGGCTACTTGAAATGATCAATGGCCATAAATAGTTATTCCACGACTGCATAAAAGTAAAGATTGACAATGTTGCAATTGTTGGCTTCATCAGTGGCAACATCACTTTAAAACAAACGATGAAATGATTTGCCCCATCCATGAAAGCGGCCTCCTCCAACTCTTTTGGAAGGGAAAGAAATGCCTGCCTCATCAAAAATACACCGAACACTGCAAAAATATTTGGTAAAATTAATCCTTGGTAGGAATCGAGCCATCCTAAGTTTTTCAGTAAAATAAACTGAGGGATCATAATCACTTGAGTCGGTATCATCTGTGTTGCAAGATAGAGCAAGAAGATTTTATCCCTTCCCTTAAAATGCAATTGCGAAAAGGCATATGCCGACATGGCTGCAATTAAAATTGTTCCGGCAGTGGTCAGCACGGCTACGATAATTGAGTTCATGAGAAACAAAACCATTGGAAATTTGTCTAAAACGTCACGGTAATTATCAAAAGTGACCGGATTTGGAATAAACTTAGGTGGAAAAACCATGGTCGCGCCACCGCTTTTAAGCGAGGTAGAAACCATCCAGACAAACGGAAGTATCATGATAAAGCTTCCGAAAATCAATACGAGATATTTTCCTGCTTGTTTTACAATGTTCATATTAGCTGTCCCTCCTTTCCCCCCACATTTGCACAAGTGAAACAAGGAAGATGATTAGGAACAATACCCAACTCATTGCTGACGCTTTTCCCATTTCAAAATAGTTAAATGCAGAATTATAAATGTTTTGAACCATAACGGTAGTAGCGTTTCCGGGACCTCCGCCTGTCATAATGTTTACTTGGTCAAATACTTGAAATGAATTAATTAGACTAATGATTGAAACAAAAAATGTTGTTGGCTTTAACATAGGGAGCGTAATGTGAAAGAATTGATTCCAACCGTTTGCGCCATCAATGGAGGAAGCCTCGTATAAGGAAGGGGAAATTCCTTGTAGGCCGCCTAAGTAAAGCACCATGATAAAACCGATATCTTTCCAGACGGAAGTGATAATAACCGCAATCATCGCCGTTTTAGGATCCGTCAACCAGCTAGGGCCATGGAGGCCAATCAGCGATAGAAAATAATTGACCAGTCCATATTGTGGATTGAACAGCCATTTCCATACCAACGAAACGGCGACCCAACTCGTAACAACCGGTAGGAAATAAATTCCGCGAAAAAGCGTTTTGCCAATTAAATTTGAATTTAAAAGCATTGCAGTCAATAAGCCGATTACCATTACGCATGGTAGGTAGCCAATGATAAATGCAACTGTATTTTTAAAACCCAGCCAAAATGTTACGTCTTTAAAAAGTTCCATGTAATTTTTTACCCCTATAAATTCCATCGGATTTAGCAAATCCCAATTGGTAAAACTTATGGCGAACGAAGAAATAATTGGTAATGCTATAAAAATTAAAAATCCAACCAAACTTGGCCCTAGGAATATGAGTACCCAAAATCGATTATTTTTCTTTGATCCAACCATGATTTTCCTCCTTGTAAAGCATTTCTCTTGAAAAGATCTAGTAGTCCCAGCGGGGCTAGATGATTTCCCTTCTTGTAAAAGCATTTCTCTCGAAAAGATCTAGTAGCCCCGGCTAGGCTAGATGATTTTCCTTCTTGTAAAGTATTCCTCTCGAAAAGATCTAGTAGTCCCGGCTGGGTTAGATGATTTTCCTTCTTGTAAAAGCATTTCTCTTGAAAAGATCTAGTAGTCCCGGCTAGGCTAGATGATTTCCCTTCTTGTAAAGTATTCCTCTCGAAAAGATCTAGTAGTCCCGGCTAGGCTAGATGATTTCCCTTCTTGTAAAGTATTCCTTTCCTAGCCTGCACTTAGATAGCCTGTTTGCTCAATAGATAGCGATTCTACTTAGCATGTGCGAATGGATTTTCGTAAAACGCTTTGATATACGAGGCTTTGCGAAAAGAGATGCTACCGATTGTTCGTGGAATCGATCTATGACGAATGTGCAATAAATTCGTATGACGAGATGCTACCGATTGCTCGTAGAATCGATATATGCTAGCTCAAGCAGCATTTCCAATACATCTCCCGAAACCAATCCAATTAATTCGTTTAACCGTTTCGCATAGTTTTTTTCCTGCTCAAATACAGCAAGGATCTTTTCTTTTAGCTGATATTCCATCTTAGCTTGGTGCAAGCGTTTAAAAAGCTCTTTTGAAAAAATTAATTTTGTTTTTATTTTTGTATCCGCCCCTATATCTGCAAACGATAGTTCATTTAAAATATTGGCTGATTTCATTTCGACCGCTGAACCGAATCCAATAATTTCAAATTTGTGGGTCCTTCCTTTTGGGATAATATGGTAGGGATCCAAAATTTCTAGCTTCAAGACCTTGTTTGTCCAATCAAGCGTAAGGGTTGTTTCTGCCCGATGTCCCTCTATGTCCTCAATTAACTGAAAGCGGCTGGATTTCCCGGAAAAGACTTTCCAATCGAAAGCAATTGGTAAATCCGTAGCTTTTGTCTGCGTCGGATTGGCATCTAGCGGGACAATTGCGCCGGCTCTTGCAAAAACTGGAATTTCATCCTTTCTACGATAAATTTTAAGCGTTGTATTTCCTTCATAAGCCATTCCCGAAAAGAAATCATACCAAGATCCATGTGGAAACCAAACTTCTACACAACCTAATTTTGTTTGCTGATTGGAAGGATGCGTAATAGGTGCAACAATGAGTTCACTTCCAAACTGATATTCATTTTTTACGGCATATGCTTTTTCATTTTCCCCATCAAGATAGTACATGGGTAAAATCAGCGGGATCCCTTCCTCGTGATTTCGAACATTCATGGTATAAAGATAGGGGAGCAGTGCATGGCGTAATTGCAGGAACCGTATCATCGCTTCCTCTATTTCTAATGAATACGCCCACGGTTCTTTGCTGTTAAATGGACTTTCGCTGCTATGTAGGCGATTGATTGGACTAAATACCCCCAACTGCAGCCATCTTAAGGAGAGTTCTTCATCGGAATAGCCTTTCATGTGCCCGCCAATATCGCAGCTCCACCAGCTATAGCCGATATTTGAAGCTGTCGCAGTAAAGTACGGTTGAAAATCGAGCGATTCCCAAGTAATAATCGTATCCCCTGAAAATCCAATCGGGTAGCGGTGGCTGCCGGGCCCGGCATACCGAGATAAAATCAGCCCGGTTTCATTTCGCTTTTGATGATCCATGTAGTGGTAAACGTTTAGCGCCCATAATGGGTCAATGCCAGTCGAGTTGCTTTGGCTGCCTTGCTGCCAATCAATCCACCAAAAATCAACGCCTTCTTCTTCGAGAGGGTGGTGTACTTCTTCAAAATACGCTTTTCTAAAATCTTCGTTATTGAAATCAAAGAGTGCCGGCTCCTCAAGTGAAACGTTTAACCTAAGGCGTAAAGAAACTCGTTTATAAGCATCTTCAAAGAACCTAATGCCATCCGCCGGATGTACGTTAAGTGTTGTTTTTAACCCCATTTCATGTAGCTTTTTCAAGAAGCTTTTCGGATTCGGGAAAAGATCCTTATTCCAGGAGTAGCCTGTCCATCCACTGCCGAAACGTTTTGGAATATCCCTTTTATGCCAATTCATATCAATTACGCCGACCGATAATGGGACATCTTTTTCCTTAAACTTATTCATTAATTCAAGATACGTCTGCTCCGTATAGGGCCAAAATCTACTCCACCAGTTGCCCAAAGCGTATCTAGGAATCAAGGGAACAGCACCGGTTAGGTGGTAGTAGTCCTTTAGTGCCCTAGAATACTCATGGCGATATCCAAAGAAATACAAATCCTTTCCATCGGAAGCCTTTTCCTTAAATTCTCCGTTTTCTAATTGAAGATAGGAGTTTGAATCATCAAGTATGGCAAAACCGCCTCGTGAAATGATTCCCTCTTGCAGCGGTGTACTTCCATCGATTCCATCCAAGGTTGTTGTCGTCCCTTTTAAAGTCTGTACGGCATCTGCGTAGGTCCAACGGTTATTATAGTCAGAAAGATTTGATTTCATTTCCACAAATAAGCTGTGGGGAGAAAATTCCCCATATTTATAATACAAATGGAGATGTTCTGTAATAATTTGAATTCCCGCCTCATTTTCAATTTGTTCAAACGTGGTTGGGCAAAATTCTCGATTTTGTACCACTTGGGTTTTTCCATCAACGAAATTTCCCTTTCCTTCGTATTCCATTCGGATCAAACTATCGGTGATTACCGTGAACCGATAATCCTGTCCTTCCACGATTTGTTTCTTTTTCATATTTCCGGCCATTCCTTTCGCTTTGTGCAGGGCACAAACAAACCATATAGAAATTCTACGAACAGTGTGTAGCGTATTCTAAGTGGAGTTGCTATCAAATTATCCTTCGCCCATTCAAATCCCGATAACGTTAGTGCAGGCTATCAAATTATCTTTCGCCCATTTAAATCCTGATAGCGGTAGTGCAAGTTATCAAATTATTTTTCACCCATTTAAATCCTGATAACGGTAGCGCAAGTTATCAAATTATCTTTCGCCCATTTAAATCTCGATAACGTTGGCGCAATTCCCCTAAATCCAATGCGTTACGTTAAACAAACACTCGCCTGCGTTGCCGTCCTTATATCGGTGACAGAATCCCTTTCAATCAAATTTCCTTGAATAAAGAATCGCTCATTGAATTTTTTGGGGTCTTTGCATTTCATCGCACGCATTAAGACTTCAACGGATCGTTTCCCTTTTTCTTTTTGATTTAGTTCAACTGTTGTCAGCTGTGGATCTAAGAATGAGGCAAAGAAAGAATTATCAAAGCTAATGATAGATTTTCCGTTCACGCCATTCATCTTCCAAGCCGTAAGAAGGCTTCCGGCGAGCAGGTCTGAATTTGCCAGGACTGCTGAATATTCATCAAAACGAGTAATCATATCATCTAGTTCGTTCTCGTCAAAAAACATTTCCTGCGGGATTGGCAGGCCATTTTCTTCTAATGCCTTTTGATATCCGATAAAACGCTCATGTATTACGCCAATCGTATCCTTTCCAAGGCTAGGCGAAAAGACAGCTATTTTTTTGTGCCCTTTTTTGATGAGATATTTCGTTGCAAAGTAACTTAATTCCGCATCATTATTATAGACATAGTACCTTGGATAGTTCGTTTCTTGCTGACCGCTTGCTGAATAAGTGTCTACAAAAACAATGGGTGCTTTGATTAGTTCACTCAATTGGTCGTGGATCGATTGGATGGCGCCAATTACAATATAGCCATCAAACGTCCAATTTTGCTGAATTCTTCGAATATCCGAACTATCTGAAAATCCGTGGACTAAAATAAACTTCTTGTTTTTCTTGCTGGCGGCCTCTATTCCCGTAAGCGTGTCCGAAAGGAATGGATCACTAAAATCCACTTCGTCCTTAGGAGAAAAATACAAAATCCCAATCATTCCCGACTGCATATTTGCTAAGGAACGCGCATTTAAATTAGGAGAATACTCATATTTGTCCACCACGGTATAGATCTTATCAATTGTTTTTTGTGTAGCCTTATTGGGTTTTCCATTTAGTACATTAGAAACGGTAGCAATACTTACACCGGCTTCCTTTGCAATCCCTTTAATCGTTATCGTATGCATTGTTTAAACTCCTTAGGTAAAACGTTTAACCACTTATAGAATAGCACCTTTGAAAATATTTGTCAAGTGGTTTTTTGAGAATGTCTGTCTTATTTTGAGAATGTCTGCCTTATTTTGAGAATGTCTGTCTTATTTTGAGAATGTCTGTCTTATTTTGAGAATGCCTGCCTTATTTTGAGAATGCCTGTCTTATTCGGAATCAAATGTGATTGTATATTAAATTATATGAAACTATTTACAAGCGAAATGCGGTATGCTACAATGTATAAGTGTGGATGGAGCCCATATTCGGTAAAAGGACACTCCGACCTTTACTTGATATCACACAGGATAGGACAGGGCGTTTATAGAAGAAGGAGGTTATCAAAATGATAGCAAAGGACAAGAAACAGACAATTATTGTTGAATTTGGAAGAACACCCGGAGATACAGGTTCACCGGAAGTGCAGATCGCCATTTTAACAGCAAGAATTCAAGAATTGACAGAACATTTAAGAGAACATAAAAAGGATCATCATTCCAGAAGAGGGCTCTTAAAGATGGTAGGGCAGCGGCGTGGCTTGCTTGCCTACTTAAAGAAAACGGATATTGAAAGATATCGTTCTTTGATTGAACGTTTAGGCATCAGAAAATAAGCTTTAAAAAAGCTGGAAATGAATGGATTAACGTTAATGAACGAAAGTTCATAGTAGTTTAGGGCGGTTTTCCGCCCTATTTTGTGTTAGCAATGAATGAAAGGACATATGGAATCAAAGTTCATTGCGGAAATGAGGAAAATATGTACAAAAGTTTTACAATGGATCTTGCAGGCAGAACACTTACGGTAGACATCGGCAGAGTTTCTGCACAGGCAAATGGAGCGGCCTTCATGCATTATGGTGAAACCGTAGTTTTGTGTACGGCTACGGCATCGGACAAGCCAAGGGAGGGTATTGATTTCTTCCCGCTTAGTGTCGAATATGAAGAAAAATTATATGCGGTTGGCAAGATACCCGGAGGATTTAACAAAAGAGAAGGCAAGGCATCTGAAAATTCAGTTCTGACATCGCGCGTGATTGACCGTCCAATGCGCCCCCTATTCCCGAAAGACTATAGAAATGATGTTACGCTTGACAATCTAGTGATGAGCGTAGATCCAACATGCCGTCCGGAGCTTGTCGCTATGTTAGGTTCTGCCCTTGCAACATGCATTTCGGATATTCCATTTGATGGGCCATGTGCTACAACGCAAATTGGTATGCAAAATGGTGAATTTATTCTAAACCCCAATCAAGAGCAGTGGAAGAACGGAGATTTGAATCTGACCGTTGCATCTACCAGTGAAAAAGTGATTATGATTGAAGCCGGGGCAAATGAACTTGGTGAGGAAAAAATGATTGAGGCCATTTACAAGGCACATGAAATAAATCAGCAAATCATTGTTTTTATCAACAAAATCGTTGCAGAAGTAGGAAAGGAAAAACACACCTATGAAAGCTGTTCCATACCGGAGGAAATGTTTGCGGCAATGAAAGAAACCGTGACGCCTGCAGATATGGAAGCTGCGGTATTTACAGATGTAAAGCAAGTTCGGGAAGATAATATCAAAAAAATAACGAAAAAATTAGAAGAGGCATTTGCAGATAAAGAAGAGTGGCTTGCTGTATTAGGGGAAGCAATTTACCAATATCAAAAGAAAACAGTCCGTAAAATGATTTTAAAAGATCAAAAACGTCCAGATGGTCGTGGTATCACACAAATACGTCCATTAGCGGCAGAAATTGATTTGATTCCAAGAGTACATGGATCTGGCATGTTTACACGTGGACAGACGCAAATTTGTACGATAACCACCTTAGCGCCGATGTCTGAACGCCAAAGAATCGATGGACTTGATGAAAATGAAGTGAACAAACGCTATATGCACCACTATAATTTCCCATCCTATTCCGTAGGTGAAACAAGGCCAAGCAGAGGACCCGGTAGACGCGAAATCGGACATGGGGCACTAGCTGAAAAAGCCTTAATCCCCGTAATGCCAACAGAGGAAGAATTTCCTTACGCAATCCGCACGGTTTCCGAAACATTTGAATCGAACGGCTCTACTTCGCAAGCTAGTATTTGTGCATCTACCTTGTCGCTAATGGCAGCAGGCGTACCAATCAAAAAGCCGGTAGCGGGCATATCTTGTGGACTCGTAACCGGAGATACCGATGATGACTATCTGGTATTAACGGATATCCAAGGCCTAGAAGATTTCTTCGGCGATATGGACTTTAAAGTAGCAGGGACAAAAGATGGGATCACAGCAATCCAGATGGATATTAAAATCCATGGATTGACAAGGCCAATCGTAGAAGAAGCAATCATGCGGACGAAAGAAGCCAGAGAATATATTTTAAATGACATTATGAATCCGGTAATTTCAGAGCCAAGAAAAGAAGTAGGCGCCTATGCCCCTAAAATTATACAGATCCAAATAGATCCGCAAAAGATTGGAGATGTCGTTGGGCAAAGAGGGAAAACGATCAATGCAATTATCGAGCAGACGGGTGTAAAAATTGATATTTCTGATGAAGGGGCGGTATCTATTTGTGGTGTCGATTCAGATAGTATGTCCAAAGCAATTGAAATTGTTAAGATGATTACCACAGATTTTGTAGCCGGTCAAATTTTTGAAGGACAGGTGATCAGCATAAAGGAATTTGGCGCATTTATAGAATTTGCACCCGGTAAAGAAGGGATGGTTCATATTTCCAAGATTTCCAAAGATAGGATTGACCGTGTAGAAGATGTATTGTCCCTTGGAGAGAAGGTAAAAGTAGTATGCCTTGGCAAAGACAAAATGGGCAGAATCAGCTTTAGCATAAAGGATCTGCCAAAAGGAACAAAATAATCTGCGTGAAATAAAAGAAAATTGGTACAAAATAAAAAAGGGCTATGGAGAATATATCCAAAAGCCCTTTCTTTTGTTTTGAAATTTCCTTAAGGGAGCCTATGTCCGGCGGCAAGAAATATACCATACCACTCCTCGCGGGTCAGTGTAATATCAGTGGCTTTTACGCAGTCCTTAAGCCGTTCGGGATTCATTGTCCCCGTGACAGGCTGCATTTTAGCCGGGTGGCGCAAGAGCCATGCCAATGCGATTGTAGTGTTGGCGACATTGTATTTTTTGGCAATTTCATCAATTTTGGCATTGAGTTTCGGAAATTTTTCATTGCCAAGGAAGATACCTTCAAAAAAACCATATTGGAAAGGCGACCATGGCTGTATGGTGATATGATGTAGCCGGCAGAAATTGAGCACCCCGTTATCACGGTTTATAGCCATATCGTCCAACATGTTCATATTCATTGTCTGTGTAATCATTGTGGCGTTTGTGATACTTAGCTGAAGTTGATTTGCGACAATCGGCTGTCTTACAAATTTTTGTAAAAGCTGTATGAGGTTGGGGTCTTGATTGGACACGCCAAAATTACGTACTTTACCACCTGCGACAAGGATATCAAACGCTTCCGCAACTTCTTCCGGCTCTACAAGGGCATCCGGTCGATGCAGGAGCAAAACGTCAAGATAGTCGGTTTTCAATCGTTTTAAACTGCCTTCCACTGCCTCGATAATGTGTTCTTTTGAAAAATCAAACTGACCTTTTCGGATGCCGCATTTGGATTGGATCAATAGTTTTTCGCGCACGGTGCTGTTCATGCCGACTACATCAGCAAAAACAGATTCGCACTCCCCATCTCCATAACAGTCGGCATGGTCAAAGAAATTTGCACCAAGTTCTAATGCAGTTTTTACAAAGGATTCCGCCGTTTTCTTGTCTGTACCATTGATCCGCATACAGCCAAGCGCAAGGGTTGGCACCTGCAAATCAGATGTTCCAAGTTGAATTGTTCTCATAAAGTTATAAACCTCCTATGGTTAAATAATTTTGTAAATAATTTCTTGACATAACATCAGAATACACTGTATGATAAAATTATAATTCTTAATGTTAGCTCTAAGTCAAGCATTTTTTGGAAATTATTTTTGAAAGTTACGATTCACAGTTACGATTTACAGCCCATTACTGCGAAGTCACTTTTGTGCACTTTTTGCATAACAATGCAAGGGTTGCATATGCCAAACCGCACGTTTTTTGTGTAGTTTGTATACATAAACGTTACTTTCACAGCTAGATGTGAATCGTTACGATTTACAGCATGGTTATGTTTACATCTTTTCTAGGAGGACGATGTTATGGGATACACAATCAGACAGGTTGCAGAAAAAACGAATTTGAGTGCTTATGTTTTAAGATACTACGAAAAAGAAGGGTTATTGCCGCCAGTAAGCAGAAGTAAAAGCGGGATTCGCCATTACGATGAAAATGATTTGGAATGGCTTGGCTTAGTCTGCTGCCTAAAAAATACAGGCATGTCAATCAAGCAGATTCGCGATTTTGTCAATTTAAGCTCGCAAGGTGATGAAACATTGAAAGCACGTTGCACGATGTTGATGGAGCATAAAAAAGAGGTGGAAAATCAAATCAATGAAATGCAAAGGCATCTTGAAAAAGTTTCCTGGAAGATTGCATATTTTACCGAACAATACGAAAAATGTAGCAAACACTTATGATAACCTTTTTGTAGAAATTTGCATATTGTATCATAAAAGGTAACGATTAAGCAACTATTCAGCACTCTGGCAACAAGCGGTGGCTTTGCGTAGTAAAAGACCGGGGATTCATGCGATGAAACGATGAATGTTCCATAGGAAATCGCACCAAGATGTAAAAGTAGACGCTGATATCTCGTATGCATAAAACGTAACGGGGAAAGAGGTACGATGGAATAGTTGTACGATTGCTAAAAAGGGTACTATGGACAGAGTAAACAAAATAGTCAATGCACAATGTGCACATGAGCGTGGCTATACAGGTGAGGGAATTGGTGTTGCCGTAATGGATACCGGAATTTTTAAACATCCGGACTTTGATCATAGAATAAGTGGTTTTCGAGATTTTATTGGTGGACAGAGTGCACTATATGACGATAATGGGCATGGAACGCATGTAGCAAGATGGTAGCACCATATGCAATTGCCGGATAAAGGAGACAAAACGTTTGAAATAGTGGGATCACAACAGCAACAATTTCGAAAGGCTCCTCAACTGTTACAAATATATACGGTAGGAATGTAAGGTTACTTACAGATGATCAAAAATATCTGATTCAAACGTATTTTTATACTAGCATAAAGTGATTCACTAGCGTTATCCAATTCGGTCGTATACGCTCCCTTTTGGACAACCATTTTTCGATAGTCCGACGGCGTAGAAACATTGTACAGTACCCTCAATGATAGTCAAATCCTTTTCATTAAAACCGTCCAGTACCGTGTTGATTTGTCTGCAGAGAGTGCTTTTAATAGCAACTTTATTTGGAAAAAGGTGTTCGTCTACTGAGATGTCAAAGAGGGTTACTATAGTGGCCATAAAGTATTGTGAATGTGAGAATAGACTCCTTGTTCTAGTTTTCGTATAAGGTAGCGATATCATGTATTCTACGCTTCATTTCTGTGCGGATATGTAGCGGCTCTAAACACTCGCATTTATCCCCAAAACTGAAAAGAATATTGTAGTAGTATTCGTTCTCTATGAAAGGAAAACGAACAATGTAATGCTCATTGCCGTCTGGCGAAAAGTGTTCATAAGCGCAATAATCAAGTACCCTGTCCATGGCAGACTTATGAATACGAATTTTGATTGTTTTCTGTATAGTTGCCAAAATATCAGCAAAATCCAACTGCGGTTTTTGATAATCTCGTGGCGTAAAAAATTCCTCTTGGATTTGCAGGTTTGATGTGCGGGATAGTTTGAATAGGCGAAAATCATTTCTTTTATGGCAATACCCTTGCCAATACCAATGGCTGCTTTTTAATACAAGCTGATACGGCTCGGCTGTTCGTGTGGTTTTCTTTCCGTAGCGGTCTGCATATTCAAACGAAAGCAGCTTGCTGTCCTGTAAAGCGGTTTTGATAATTTCTAAATATGGCTGTATGTTCCTGTTGCCCATCCACGGACTTAAATCTATGTAAATCTGATTTGCTTTTAATGCAATGTCTTTTGCTCTGTCGGCGGGGATAAAGCTCTTGACTTTCGCAAGGGCGTTTACCAGTTCATCCCCCCGTATCATGTTGGAAAGACTGGAAAGCCCCATCAGGATAGCGGAAAGGTCGGCAGTCGAAAAAACCTTTCTATCAATCTTGTATTTCTGCATGATTTCAAAGCCGCCACCCACTCCCGATGCTCCGCGGACAGGAATACCCGCCATGTTGATAGCGTCTATGTCGCGGTAGATTGTGCGGGGTGAAACTTCAAACATATCTGCTAACTCCTGTGCACCTATACGCTCTTTATCAAGGAGTATCATAATAATGCTAACAAGCCTGTCAACTTTCATCTGATATCCACCTTTCAAAATTTCTTTTTATCATTATAGATTGTTGCCATACTGTTGTCAACAATTACATGGTACAATAAAAAAGCAAACAAATCAATTTACCTATCTTGATAACTCGTGATTAAAAAACATAGTACTCATCGTACTCGAACAAGGGATTTTTTCGTTAGAGTTTTTATCTTGGAGGAGACACTATGCAGAAAAAAGCCTTCGTAATAGGCGTATTATTAAAAAATCACGAGGAGGAAGATCCATATTGAAAAAATCCCAAAGCATGGCGCTATCATCGAAAAAGCAAGCGAATTTCTCTCTTTAGGCGCTACGGTGTGTACAATCTGTGGGGCTACCGCGGCGCTTGCCAACTTTGGGCTATTGGATAAGCGTCCGCACACCAGTAATGGACCGGGATTTCTTGAAATGGCTTCTCCTGGCTATAAAGGGCAAAGTTTTTATATAGACAAGCCATCTGTAGCGGATAACAACCTTATTACTGCAAGTTCCACCGGAGCTTTGCTGTGGGCGAAACAAATTATTGAGCATTTAGGTGTTTTTCAATCAAACACACTGGAATCTTGGTATGAATATTTTAGTACCGGTGAGCCTAAACATTTCTTTGCCCTCATGCAAACTTTGCCATCTGGTATTGAAAACTGATCCACCTTTGTCATAAACAGAACGGGGACATAGACCATATAAACGTACCTTAGTAGTAAAAAAAGCTATCTCTCTAATAAGCGATATGGGAATAATGAGATTGCTATTGAACACGGTTTATCCTTATGACGCAACTGTATTGACAACCGGAAGAAACGCTATGCCATCAGTTCCGGAACCGTGATGGCCTAATGTCAGAACTGAATATGTCAGTTATCAAAAAGCCAGACACAAAGATGCAGAGCCGATGAACTTGTGAGCAATCACAGTTTGTCGGCTTTTATATTTTAATATGTCTTTGGCAGCCCATCAAATAAAAAAGCGGAGTCAAGGTTGGAGGTCATTACCGAGTATCTAAAAAGAGCTTTGATGAATGGCTTGATAACCAGATGAATGATTGTCAAGTGTGCAGAAATTCTATGTTAAGCTCTGCCGTATGCACGTGGTTGAAAAGTGCCGATTTTAATATAAGTCTGCAAGATTTAAAGAAGAACTGGAACAGACGCATCTGTTCCAGGAGGAATATTTATTTCTGAGAAGAAAGAAATTAGAAATAATGCAAGGTAGAAAATAAAAAAAGATATAGCATCATTAGTGTAAATATATCTAAATGCCGAAATAGTAATTAACTAAAGTTTATTTAATGAGGTGAAGAGGATGTTTAAAATTGCAGTATGTGATGACGAAGGATATTATCGAAAATATATAAAAGAATCGATAGCAACATACATGAAAGAGGTAAGTATAGAATATGAAATAGATATTTTTGACTCTGGAGAAAAATTAATTAAAATTACAGAAAAATTGAATGATTATGATATTATTTTTCTTGACATCAATATGAAAAATAGAGACGGAATTGAAGTGGCTCAATATATAAGGCGGTATTTTTCAAAGGTAGAAATTGTGTTTGTTACAGCTTATGTTAGTTACGCATTAGAAGGGTATAAAGTTAATGCTATTAGGTATCTATTAAAAGGGAATAAGAATTTTATCGCTTCCTTAAAAGAAACACTAGATGCAGTATTGAAAAAATATGTAGATAAAAATAGCCTTACATTTTCTTTTGTGGAAGGAAATTGTGAAATTGCATTAGATAATCTTATTTATATAGAAAGCAGATTACATAAGCTTAAATTCTACCTTTTGGAACAAAAGCTAACAATGTATGAAAAACTCAATTCCATTGAGGAAAACTTGAAAATTTATAATTTTATACGAATACATCAAAGTTTCATAGTAAATTTAAAGTATGTCGAAACAATAAACAATTATAAAGCGAGGCTTATAACGGGCAAAGAACTATCTGTACCAAAATCAAAATACAGGGACGTTAAAGATGCATTTATTTTATACAAAGGAGAAATTTAATGTTACTAAATAGGATGGAAGGAATTATAGTTGTAAGTATCGAGGCGATATGCTGTAAGTTATTTTTTGAAACTTTTTTAGAAAATAGAGTATTTTCTAAAAAATATATAAGTATTGGGCTATTCGTTTTATTGGTAGCTGCAATTTATCTGGAGGCATTTTTCTTAACCGATTATTTCGTTATAAAAGAAATTTTTGCTTTGATTGCTATTACTGTAATTATGAATGTATATTTTCGAACAAAACTTATTAAGGGGTTTGTTTTGTCATGCTTGTACCAAGGAATTCTTTTAAGTATCGATTACCTTTGCATGTTAGTAATTAAATATATTTTTCTGGAAGAATTTTTGCTCAGATTTGAAAATCCAATTGAAATGACACTCATGGTACTAATATGTAAAATGCTTCTCTTTGGGATAATAATTGGAATAAAAATAAGGTGGGGATATGATCATTCACTAAAATCAATAACTGAATTTGAATGGATTAGGTTTTCTTATTTTCCGATCATGACAATTGTAGCAATTGTAGCTATGATGGTTAATTTTAATATGCTGAAAGAACAAAAAGAAATGAATACGTTGGCTGTAATAGCTTTTGGATTAGTTATTATGAACATTATTGTATTTTATCTCATGCATGATATCGTTAAAAGGGAGATGAAAATACAGGAAAACAAAATATTTAGAGATAGGGTTAAACATCAAACGGATATGTACTATTCTATATCGGAAAATTTCGATAAGCAGCAAAAAAGGACTCATGAATATAAAAATCAACTAGGCTGCATTGAAGGTATGTTAAGCAATGGAAAAATAGAAGAGACATTGAACTATGTTCAGCGGATCAATGGTAGTTTACAGAAAGAAATAGATTTGATCGAAACAAATAATGTAATTGTAAATGCTATCGTAAATTCAAAATATAAAGAGGCAATAGAAAAAAACATAGTAATGGCATTCAAAATCAATGATTTATCGAAACTGATTTTAACGGATGAAGATGTTGTAATAATTCTATCAAATCTTCTTAGCAATGCAATAGAAGCATGTGAAAAAATAGAAGGGAAAAAAGTGATAAAACTGAAATTTATTGATGAAGAAAATATGATTATTTTATCGGTAAAAAATACGGTAAAGGAACGATGCAATAAGGTCAATTCGACGTATATAACTACAAAAGATGATAAGGTAAACCATGGGATCGGACTTATAAACATACAAGATACAGTAAAAAAATACAATGGAGAGTGTGTAATTACAGATAACAAAGATGAATTTTTCTTTTCTATTATAATACCTTATTAAAGCGCATTATTTAGTTTGAAATCATATTGAAGTATATAGATTGGCGAAAGTGGTATATGTACTTTTTCCGCTTTTAAATTAATTTAGATTATAAAAACCGGAACAATAATGTAGATGAATAAACAGTCGATTTCTGCAATACAATAGGCGAATACTGCTATTCGTATTGAAAACATTTTTATCTCATTATATACTTTAAAGTGAAGGGAGAATAACGATTGAAGCTATTTGTATTTTTTATAGCGATTTTACAAATGAATATTGACTGCATTAGATTTTCTGCGTTTGCAATTATATGATGTACAATTTTATGAACTGTTTCAAAAATAACAAGAGAAGGTGTGATTACGAAAAGCAATATGGAAAACAAAGTACTTAATAGGTGGTGCATATGAATATTTCAGCAAATAATCAAGTGAAAAATCATCAATCTTTACTTGATCTTTTATTTAATCAATCAAAAAACAAGCATACCATAAGCGCAAAACAAAATAAATCTATGGGAATAGATATGGTAACGATAAGTCAAGAAGCAAGGGAACTTTCCTCTGTTAAAAAATCAGCTGGAAGAAGTTTGAATACCAAAGCTGATCGTACGATTGATTTAAAATCATACATCGAAGAAGCAAAGAAAAGTAATCAAGAAGCACTTGATAATGCAGGTACTGCTATAGATGTAAATGCAGTTGCTTATACAGGTGAAGATACGGCTCTTCGTGCCGCGCTGATGGAAAAATATACAAAGTTTGTAGAAGAGGCAAAAACACATTCAAATCCGGAAAATCACATTTTACAAAAATATTATAATCAGAAATATGAATATTATGAAAATGATTTAAGCGATACAGAGCGTCGAATTGCTTATAATTATGAGAAGAATATTTATGAAAGTGGAAAATTAATGGGTTTACACTTTCAAGATTCTCTTTTGCGTGGAATGGAGGTAAATGGAAATGTGGCTGATACTATAAAAATTGCTTTTCAGCGTCAATTGGTGAATAATCAGATTTCAAATATTCTTACCAGTGCCGGTATAGATAAAACAAATATATCTGATCAATGTAGTTTTTCTGTTGATCCATACAGCTATCAAATAACGGTCAGTGGTGTTGATGACGAGACAAAAGCAGCGATGGAACAGGCTTTAAATGTTGGCGACAACGGAGAAAATCTGTTTATGCATATTTACGCCACCTCCATACAGGATGGATGTAATAGTACGCAGGTAAATAGGGGATCAAAATCGAAATACGAAGCATATCAGTACGTATATGAATATACAGGACTAAAGCTTGATGAATTAAAAGCAAAGAATGGAACTTATTATACATCTGATGGTGTAGATATACTCGGTATAGTTAATAAAAATATTGGTAAATCAGAGAAAGTTCCAGGCGCTTACAAAGGTCCGTTAAAATCATGGATACAAAGTCTTGTTTCTGAAATCTCACTAAGAGGCTGGAACAATATTTCTGATATGAAATTGAACATCTTGTATTCGGCAAATGGTTTAGAAGATACGAATCAATCCATTTCATTTGCACGGGATAGTGAATGGTGTAATTCTACAATTGGAGATGCATGGTATGCAGTATTTTAATGATTTCTATTAATTAACGAATAAGTACGTAAAATTAAAGGTATGGAATCCATCTAACAGGGGAGTTCATCTATGCGATCGGTTATGTTCCGAGAACCATTTTATGAAATCCATCTAACAGGGGAGTTCATACCTTTATTGTAATATGAAACACGATCGAATCTTCTCAAAGAAATTTTGACTGCTTCTTCAACACACGACAAAACGGTGGCGGTAAGCGGTATTGTTGCACATATGCGTGGATTGGCGCACCGAATACCGACTTAGCGAATATCGGCTTAGCGAATACCGATTTCATTAGAATTTCTTCATTCTACCTTTAACCGCTCAACAACGCTTTCACGGGAGAGCCGACGATAGCAAATAAGCGGTACTGCGGCGCAAATGACAAGCAGCGGCAGAATACAATACAGCGATGGGGCGAATGTAAAGCTGCTTTTGAAAAACCATATTTCCCCGGCGATGACTTTCATAATAAGATACCCGATTCCCAACCCGACGGTTACGGTAAACAGTACGGTCAACGCGGCGTGAAACGCTCCCTCAAAGAACAGCATCTGCTTTGTTTGTTTGCCTGTTAATCCTATACTTTGCAGTATGGCAAGTTCACGCCGCCGGGCGAAAATCGAGGTTACCTGCGAATTTGTGAAGTTTAGTATGCCAATCAGCGCGAGGATAAAAGACAACGCTCCACCGATCATCATATAGGACTGGCTCATAGTTTCAAATTCTTTTTCGTAAGTGGAGCGGGAGGTATAGGAAAGATCCGAATTGACGTTTTCGCAATAGTTTACCGTCCAAAGTTCCAATGCCGGAATAGATGCGGCATCGGCGTCATAAATGGTAACCATCGGTTTGGTGTCGCCGTAGAGCGACTGAAACTGAGGTTCGGCGAGTATGATATTGATATCCGTAAGGTGAGAGTGGCGCGGTGTGAGCACATATGGATAGTCTGCGTAACCGAGTACGGTGTACTCTTTTACGGTGCCCTCACCCGAGTCAAGCGTAATTTTATCTCCGGGCGTATAGTACGGATAAGTGTCGTTGTCATCATTGCCGGTGAAATTGCCGACGAAAACATAGTCGCCGCTTAAGAATTTTTCGTAGTCAACAGTTTTGTCACGAAAAGTTAGCTTTGCCGCCATGAAGGGGTTTACGCCAAAGATGTGTACGGGTGTGCTATGCTCGTCTTTCACTTTCTGCATGCTCTCCATATAGTAATCCGGCTGTGCGCCTATGGCGTCATAGGCGCGTAGTGCGTTTTCATATGCGGAATCAGAAAGCGTGTGCATATTTTCCTTGCATCTTATGTTTCCGATACCGGTAATCCCCGGCTGCTCTGACAAGTCAGCCAAAAATTCATCTGTAATGCCTTCATAGTTGGTGTAAGAGGCCATGAGCGAGAGAACGGTAGTGTCTGCGACTAAAAAGTCGCTGACGGCTTGACCTTCGAGGTACGCGTCCATATCAAAGCCTTTTACCACGCTGAAGACGCTGTTTAGCAAAATCATACTAAGCGAGAGCGACAACACGATGATGGCGAGCTTCTTAGGGGTTCGCCACGTATTTGACCATGCCATCGATACCGTTGTAACTTTGCCGGAGCGTTTCGCTTTACGTTTGACGGCACTCTTATCGGTAAAGTGTACCGCTTCGACAGGCGAAACTTTCGCAGCGATTCTACTGGGTTTTTGGCAGCTTACAAATACGGTCAACAAGCTAAATACCGCCGCAAATATAAAAATCAGCGGGTTTGCGGTAGTATGGAAATTTTCTCCCATCGTAGTCATACGTATCAGTGCCGGAGTCAGAGCCAGCCCTGACAGCCAGCCAAGAAGAAGCCCCAGCGGAATCCCGAATGCGGACAAAAACAATGCTTGCCTGCGTACGATGCGGCGTAGCTGCTTGCCGGTAGTCCCGATGGTTTTTAGCAGTCCGAAAAAATGGATGTCCGCCGTGACGGAAATTGTAAAAATGCTGTATATGATCAAATAGCCGGATAAGAGAATCAGTACAAGCACAAACACAACAATGATAACCGTTGTCGGGTCTAACGCTCCACCCATATACGCCCAGTTAATGCCGATATCAATTTCATTCGGTGCAAAGCCCGCCTCATTTAGCAATTGGTTTGCCTTGTCTTCCAGGTTAAGACTGTTTGAGAACCAAATAGCGGCACTGATATATCCTTCATAGTCTATGAGCTGCGTTTGGCGAAAAGAAATCGTCGGGACAGGAGCTACTTGATCGGAGAAGATACGTGAAACCCACGCTTGCTGCGCCGCCATGACAGGATCACCTGTCCAGTAGCCGCACAGCGTAAAGGGTTTTGAATAGGTTACGCCATTTGCCGTGAACGTAAGCGGAACTAATTGCCCAATTTCGTGCGGTACACCAAGCAGGTCGAGTGTTATGGTACTGCATGCAATATCCAATTCGCCTTGTGGCATAGCGCCGACTTCGGGATAGCTAAAGTTCCATTTGGCGGAATCGTCCTCGCTGTAGCGAATTTCAGTCTGACTTTTTTTCAGTGCGTCATTTTCTCCAACACCGACAATGATATTATACGAAATATCACGCACGGAGGGAACCGCGGCGATACGGTTGTATTCCTCCTGTGTTATCATTTTCGCACCTACGTGCGAGTTCATTCCAACCTGACGCATGGTAGCGTCCTGCATGGAGGTCAGCATATTTCCGCCTAGCGTAAAAATGGTAGTAAACAGCACCGACGTCAGCGCAATTGCGATAATGGCTACGATGTTACGCAAGGTGTTCGCTTTTAGCGAGCGCAAGGTCAGACGGCGGATGATCATGTTATTGGAAACTTTCATCATACAATCCTCCCGTCCGAAAGCCGGATGGTGCGGTCTGCCATTTGGGCAATTTCGGGATTGTGCGTAATCATTAGGATCGTCTGTCCGAATTTTTCGCCGCTGACTTTTAGCAAGCCCATAACGTCCATACCTGTTTTGCTGTCAAGATTGCCGGTTGGTTCGTCGGCGAGAATAATCGCCGGTTTGCTCGCTAATGCGCGGGCAATCGCAACGCGCTGCTGCTGCCCGCCGGAAAGCTGGTTCGGCATACTCGTGCGTTTTTCGGATAAACCAAGCGTTTCGATAATACGGTCAATGTGTGCCTTGTCAGGTTTGTTTGCGTCAAGCTGAATTGGGAGCAATATGTTTTCCTCAACATTTAGCACGGGAATAAGGTTGTAGGTTTGGAATACAAAACCAATCTTGCGGCGGCGAAAAATCGTCAGTTCGTCGTCTTTCATACCAAAAATCTGCTGTTCGTTAATCCAAACTGTCCCCTGCGTTGGCCGGTCAAGCCCGCCAAGCATATGAAGAAGCGTAGACTTGCCACTGCCGGAACTGCCGACAATCGATACAAATTCGCCCTGTTCGACAGCGATATCAATGCCGTCTAGTGCTTTTACAATTGTGCCACTGGCGTAGTGCTTTTTTAAGCTTTCCGTTTTTAAAACGCTCATAAGAAATCCTCCTGTGCGATACATTTTTTTATAGTATACTACACGTTTCTTTCGAGCATCTTTCCAAAATCTTACACTTTTGAAAGAAACACAGAAAAAACAGAGCCTTCCCCAAATTTGGAGGAAACCTTTAAATAGCCACCGCAACGAATGATGATCTCACGCGCAAGATACAGTCCGATTCCCACGCCGGGATGAGAAAGCGATTCCGCCGTGCGATAGAAACGCCGAAACACCTTTGGCAAATCGTCCTCCCGGATTCCGCGCCCGTTATCGGCAATATCAATGCGGACAAACATTTCATAATCCAATATCGTAATGGCCACGCGCCCATTTGTATCTGTATATTTTATGGCATTATCAATTAGATTGGATAGGGCCTCGACACACCAGCGCGGGTCAAAGTTCGCTTCTATGGAGTCATCGTTGCTTTGCGCGGTTAAATCAATATTTTTCGCGTTTGCTTCTGCAAGATTTTCAGAAACGGCGATAGCAACCAGTGAATCGACACGACCTAGCTTCGGCTCGATTTTGATAATCTCGCTCTCCAAACGGGAGGTTTTAACAAGCGACTGAATAAGAAAATTCAGCTTATCCGCGCTGACACTGATTTGCTCCATAAAATTACCCTGCTCGTCGGTCAAGTCCTGTTCTAAAAGCAATCCTGCGTATAGCGTGATGTTTGCAATCGACGTTTTTGTTTGGTGCGATATGTCGCTGATCAATGAGCGGACACGTCCTTGCTCGCTTTCGATCTGCTCACGCCGAAGCCTTGCGCCGTCAAGAAACCGCACCATTTTTACCTCGATTTTAGACAGCATACTCTCGTCATAGGTATGCGCCTGAAAATCTCCAGAAATAGCCGCATCAAGCATAGTGTCGAGCTTTCGCAATAATTTTTTGCTCTGCCATATCATACATTCACCGCCCATTTGTAGCCCATGCCATAAACTGTTTTTATATAGCGCGGGTTAGACGGATCATCTTCTAGTTTAGCGCGAAGTCGCCGTACCGCTACAGATAGGGCGTTTTCGTCCACATATTCCGTGCCGTCTGCCCAAATCTTTTCGAGAAGCTGTTCGCGGGTCAATAGCTGTCCTCTGTTGGTGAAAAGTGCTTGCAGCAGGCGAGCTTCTGTTTTGGAAAGTTCCACCGCCATACCGTCCTTTTCAAAGCGCAAAGCATAAAAATCGAACACGAATCCTTCCACAGCGGCTTTTGCACCCGGATTTGCCACGCGCCTTTCTAATGCGTCAACACGCGCCCTTAATACGGCAAGCGAGAATGGCTTTGTGACATAATCGTCCGCACCACGTTCTAAACCCGTTACCATATCTAGCTCGGTATCATTCGCGGTAAGCAAAAGAATGAGCGCAGAATAGCCCGTTGCGCGAAGCTCTGCGCAAAAGTCAAGCCCGGAACCATCGGGCAGATTGATGTCTAATAGGAACAAGTCCGGCGCACCGTTTTTTACCTCTGCCCACGCTGCGGCAATGGAAAAACATAGCGTAAATTGTCTGCCAGGCGCTTTAAGCGCGAGTTCAATACCTTTACAAAGCGCGGTATCATCTTCAAGAATCAGAATTGTCATAGCACCACCAAACTTCCGTTTTTCTTTGCCGCCCGATACATTTTAAGGCAGTAAGCAAGAAAATCATTTTTTATCATGAATCTTATTATACCTCATACATGCGAAAAAACCAATGCATTTGTGGGTAATCAATAACCAAAATGAACGTCCTTGTTTGTCAAGGCAGTAATTCCTAAAAGTTTATGATTTCACGGAAAATTTACAATCTCCGTCTTGATATACTGTGTGATACACTATATAATAGTATCATACACTAAGAAGATTGGCGGTGAAGTGATGGACAAAGCTGAAATTATCAGCGGGTTTATGGGCGAGCTTCGACGCGGGACGATTATTCTCTGCGTTCTCGCAAATCTTCGCGTTCCGACTTATGGATACGGGCTGATTGAAACGCTGTCGAAAACAGGCATTACAATCGAGGCAAACACGCTTTACCCGTTGCTTAGACGCTTGGAGGGGCAAGGGCTTTTGCAAAGTTCGTGGAACACGGATGGTGCAAAGCCGCGAAAATATTACGATTTGACCGACTTCGGCAAAGAAGTTCTCGCGGAACTTACGGTCTGTTGGCGTGAAACCACACAAAATATGGAAAAAATACTGGAGGGTACAGCGAATGAATAATCTAACGGAGCGGTACGTCTACGCCGTTACGTTCCACTTACCAAAGGAAACACGGCTCGACGTGGAAAAGGAGTTGCACGGACTGATTGCAGACGCATTAGAAGTGCGATGCGGCGATTTTGAGCCTACGGACGCGGACATGAAAGCCGTGTTGACCGAACTTGGAACGCCGGAACAACTGGCGGCAAAGTACAGCGGCTTACGTTCATAAGCGGAATGTATTTTATTGTGTATAAAAAGGTGCTGTCTATTGTGCTGCCGCTTGTAGCGATAGCGGTTTTCTTGGGTAACGCAATCATGGTTTTCGTGAACGAAAAGCCGAACGAACACGGCGTACTCATCCCAAAACTAATCTTTTCGTCTATTGGTGGCGGCATAGGTGCGGCGTTTGAAACTTTTGCGGTCATAACGCTGGTTTTCGCTGTGCTTGAGCGCAAAAAAATCATTATAAATAACGGTGATATTGTATCAAATCTGCCACCCGTGCCGAAATCAAGAATCCCGCTCTATGAGCCGATAAGCAATATTATTTCGATTATTTTTATCGGTTGGGTTCTGTTAGAAAGTTAAAATTATTTTCGATGTGATTTTACTCGCGCTGTTCGCGGTGATATGCAACACAAACACAACCGGAACACGAACACACGAAGTCTTGGGGCTTATGTATGTTGCCTTAATCGCCGTACACTTAATTTTCAACCGAAAGTGGGTCGTGGCACTGTTCAAGGGGAAACTGCGTGGCAAGAAGCCACTCATCGGCACAGTAGTAAACGCGTTGCTGTTTATTGACTTTTCTATTATCCTCGTTACGGGCATACGCATTTCGCATTATCTGTTTCGTTTCGCCGATAAAGCCCCAACGTGGGTAATTATTTCGCACATCTTCGGCGGAATAATCGCGGCACTGCTCGTATTAACGCACGTCTTGCTCCATTTCAAAGTTATTACAAAGGGCAAAACGCCTGTCAAAGCGGCGGTTATTATCGTGCTTACGGTGACGATCGGGTATTCGCTGTTCGGCGGCGTTCAGGGCGCGCTGCACCACGGCTTTCCGAAAGATAATGATGGCGGCAAAGGCAACTAAGTTTAACATAATTCGTTCGCTGTGGTAGGATGAGACGGCTGTATTTTCGGGGCAGAGTTACCGGGGATGGCTTTCTTTTTTGGATTGACAAAGCGAATGGCTTCGCCTATACTTATACTGTACCGATGGTCGATAGAATACAGGAAAGAGAACACAAAATGAAATACGATATGAAACGCTCTATCATTCGATCCATATTGGTACGATAGGCCGTTTCGCGCTCAATCCATTCCAAAAATTTCGTTTCAACTGCGGTGGCTGGAAATTAAAATGCCGTTCGTTTGGAACAAAATTGGAAGTATCGGACAAAACAGGGGATACAATCATGCGCTCCACCGTCAAAAGAAAAGATTCCGACTTGGTATATAAACTTGACATATAGAATGCCAAATATTTGTTGCGCACTCTTCTTATTGTACTTGCGGTTGAAGGTGGCAGCAGAGCAGATTGATGAGCGTGTTCCATATCTACGATGCCGTATCAAAGCATGATACTTTGACGATTGCGATAGAAGGGAGAAAAATTATGCGAGTTTCCAAAAAACATGATGTGCGGTTAAATGAAATACTTGACGCCGCTGAACTGCTTTTCAATCAGAAAGGCTATGAACAAGCCACCGTGAACGACATCCTTGAAAAGGTGGAAATCGGCAAGGGTACGTTCTACCATTACTTCAAATCGAAAGAGGATGTGATGGTCGCTGTCATCAGCCGTATGACAGAAGGGCTTGTGAAACAGGCAAGCGCTATTGCCGAGGATGAATCGCTGGGCGCACATGAAAAGCTCAAACGGATTCTCTTTGCTATTAATATTGATGGAAGCCCAAATGAGGCGACGCTACGGGAACTGCATCAGCCAAACAACGCGCAAATGCATCAATCGAGCATTGCCGAAACGGTGCAAAGAATTGCACCGATTATGGCGGAAGTAGTAAAGCAAGGTGTAAGCGAAGGCATTTACAGCACACCATATCCACTGGAAACAATGGAGTTCCTGCTTGCCGCTAATCAACTTTATCTTGGACTGCCTATCTTTCGTTGGACAAAGGAAGAGCTTGTGACGCGGGCAATGTCATGTGTCCGTATTATTGAGCTTTCATTGGGCGCAGCCGAGGGTAGCTTTTGCTTTTTGCTTGATTCTATTGAAAATGGAAATGGGACGGATTATAAATGAATAAAAGTAATTGTAGTTGTTGATGTTACAATGATTTCGATTTTTGTAATTACCGGCACAAGCATACAAAATAAAACAGTACTTTGACGCTAACATTACGTCAGGATGTATGCAGATAAAGGCTATTGGTCATGCACAGTGATCGTGGCATTCAAATTACATCAGGATGTATGCCGATAAAGGAGAATATTCATGAACTCAAAATTGGAAATTCAGCTTGAACAGCCGGACGACTACGACGAAGTAGAGCGACTTACATTTGACGCATTTGAAACAATGGAACTTCCGGGACGTACTCATACGGATGAGCATTATCTTGCCCATCTATTACGCAGTCAGACAGCAGCTATTCCCGAACTTGATTTTGTTGGAATCCTTGACGGCGAGATGGTAGCGAACATCATGTACACACGAAGCAAAATCATCAGGCCGGATGGCGGCAAAATCGAAACCGCCACATTTGGTCCCGTAAGCGTCAAGCCAACGCTTCACAATAAGGGGATAGGCACTGCGATGATCCGTCATAGCTTAAACGAGGCACGAAACTTAGGCTTTGGAGCAATTGTCATCGTCGGCCATCCTACATATTATCCGCGCTTTGGCTTCAAGCCCGCAAGCGGCTTCAACCTTGCAATGCCGGATGGCAGTATACTTGACGCATTTATGGCCTTGGAACTGAAAGAGGATTACCTTGGTACTGTGGGTGGAAAATGGTATGAAGATGATGTGTTCCACATTGATGAAACGGCGTTTACCGAGTGGGACAACCATTTTAGACAGGGGAAGCATATCACATTTAACAAATTGGCGGGAAAGTAGTGAGCGAAAACATTGGCGCTGTTGCCACGCATAAATTTAGCAATCGTGCAGACAAGGAAAAAACAATGCACGGTTTGCGTTTCATTGGGCAGACATTGGATTTCGAAAAAGAAGATAGGAGAAAATCAATATGAATAGAATTAGCATCATTGCACTTGGAGTGCGCGATATGAAAAAATCTGTGAAGTTCTATCGGGAACTTGGCTTTTGGTCAGATGAAACGGCTGACGAGCCGGATGTCATATTTTTTGACACTACGATGGGGACAAGACTGGAACTGTACCCGATACAAGGTATTGCTGAGGACATCAATGCAGAAAACCCTCCGAAAATCAGCGAGGGATTTGCAGGGATCACCCTTGCCTATAACGTGGGAAACGAGGAAGAGGTCCGCAAAACAATTGAACTTGCACGAAAAACCGGAGCAACCATAGCAAAAGAGCCGCAATCGGTGTTTTGGGGCGGCTACCATGCTTATTTCGCTGACCCGGATGGATATTACTGGGAAGTAGCGTATAACCCTGATTGGAAAGAGGCCTAATGATGGCAACTACACTCGATTACGCCACATTTTGCGCTGAACAGCTGGCGTTCGCAGGCAATGTCCGCTATAAGAAGATGTTTGGCGAATATATGATATACATTGACGAAAAACCGCTTGTACTCGTTTGTGACAATACCGCATTCGTGAAGATTCTCCCATGTATTGATGGGTTGCTTGAAGCAAAGGGTTTTCCTTATGACGGAGCAAAAGAACATTACATCCTCGATATAGAGGACAGCGAAACAACCAAGCAGGTGATTGCAGAACTAAAAAAATTCACACCGTTGCCCAAACCAAAATTGAAAAAAGGCAAAATCTCCACCAAGGAGAATGGCATGTAAACATGAAAATAAGGGGGAAACAAAAGCAACACAGCGACTATACTTTTTTGTGATGATAAAAATTATCTTTGAGATTTTTGATAGCATGACGTAAAATAGGATAGAAAAAATTTTAAGGAGTATCTGGACAAATATTATATGGAAGATGCAACAAACGCTTACTTTTTATGAACGCAGTATTGCTGCATATTCTGCGCTTTGCTGCATGATGTATTGGCAATGTCCATATCCATTGTTGACAATCAGCCTACAGCCCTTTGCATCGCGAAACCGCTTAAAGCTCCGATAGGCGTTTTCTTGGTCGCCGTAAATAAAAATCAAGCTTGTATCTTCGCGATTCAGTGGCACGGGGATTTCAGCGCGCCCCATACTGCTCACCATGTTGTAAATATCACGCTTTGTGATAAATGCCGTGACTTTTACGGCGATTGCCGTCAGTTCCTCGCCGAATTTCCTTTTTCCGATCCACGCGAGACACGGATATGCTTTGAGTAGCGCGAACGGTGGCCAGAACAAACAGCGCAAGGCAAATTTTGCCATGGGACTGAGCAGAAAAAACGGTCCTCCATCAAAGACGTATTTGCGTACCTTTATATTTGTACGCCTGTAAATTTCAAAACCGATCAGTGCTCCAAGCGATACACCCGCAATAAAGTCAAGCTCCGTGATGTTTTTCTCCCGCAGATACACAAGAATTTTATCCGTCTGATTCTCTATCGAAGTAAACGGTGTATCCCCCCCTGCATGATGCCCGTCAAAAGTGGGGATGATAAGGAAATATTCATCGACGAGCAAATCACGGATTTTGTTAAATTGCGAACTGTCCACAGCCATTGCGTGCAACAGCATTCCCCTTTTTTGTGAGGCGGGATTTCCCGCATTTTCAAACAGCATTGATTCACCTCGAAATATCTTCTTAAGCTTGAATCGTTACGATTCAGCCACTTTAGGCTAGTATTGACTAACACGGAGTATACAATACTTTTAACTAAAAGTCAAGATTTCCGTCTTGACATCATACGGAAATTCGTATATATTTAAGAAAATGAGAGGTGACTGCGATGATGGAATATAGGTCGGTGCACGACGCGGCGGTGGCTTGGGGCGTTTCAGAACGCCGGGTTCACAAGCTCTGTGAGGACAACAGAATCGCGGGCTTGATTCGGCTAGGCCGCACTTGGGGCATCCCAAAAGAGGCAGACAAGCCCGCTGATGAGCGTGTTAAAAATCCCAAAAGCAAAGGCGGGGATCAAGATGCCGAGAATCGAATATTAGATAGCTGGCTTGGGCCGGACGCGAAGCTTTCCTTCCAAAGGGAAGGCTGTGCGGTGTACCAGTTGGAGAACGAAACGGGCAACGGCATTGTGACGATATACGATGTTTTCCCCGGAATACGGCTGTTTTACAACGATTTGCATCTGTCCAAAATCACGGGACACGACGACGCCCCCGCTGACGGAGCGGGAGATATGTTAGAAATCAACCACTGCCGCGAGGGACGCTTTGAGTGCGAGCTGCAAAAGGGTGAATTCGCCTATATGGGCGAAGGCGATTTGTCGGCTAACGTGATGTCGGCGATGCTGCAGTCGTCGCGCTTTCCGCTGGCACATTATCACGGCGTGTCGATTGTCATGGACATTCCATGTGCTTCTAAGGCGATGGAAAGTTTATCCACCGAGCTGGGCATGGTTTCGCTCGATCCCCTTGTCCTCAAAAACAGGTTGCTGACCGAACGGCCGTATTTCATCCTGCGAGGGACAGAGTCTATTTCACACATATTCTCAGAATTGTACAACGCGCCGGACAGTTCAAAAGAGAGCTATATTAGGCTGAAAGTGTTGGAACTGATGCTGTTCCTGAATATTGTGGATTTGGATCATGCCGATGAGCGTCAGTATTACCACAAGACGAGAGTGGACGCGATCAAGGCGATGCACGGCTATCTGACGACGCATATGAACGAGCAATTTACCCTTGAGGTATTGTCTGCGCGTTTTGGCATTCCGCTTACGTCCATGAAAAGCTGCTTTAAGTCGATGTTCGGTGCCCCGATCCATGCCTATATGCGGGAGTACCGCCTGCAGGCCGCGGCAGTCATGCTCCGCGAAACGGATAAATCCATCGCCGACATAGCGGATGAGGTGGGTTATGGCAGCCACGCTAAGTTTTCATCTGCGTTTCGGTCGGCTACGGGTGTCACGCCGTCGGACTATAGAAAAGTGGTTGTCCAAAAGGGTTAATACTTGTCTGAATCGGATAATGTCAACTTCCTGTAAAAAATGTGACTAAATAAAAAGAATCAAAAAAAGCCCGTATTTCAGTAAAAAGGATATGGGGTTATTTCTGGATTTAGCAGCTTACATTCCATTGCGTATGATACCCAAAATCAGGAACCGCTCTTTTATGAATCATACCCAGGAAGCATTAATGATGTGTCACAGCTCCAGTTTATGCTTGATAAAACGAGTGGATATGGGTATAAAAGAATCGGATTTATACTGGACAGAGTTACTTCAGCAAAGGGAAGATCGAATACATGGATCAATGTGGATACAGCTTTATCATCATGGTTAAGGGAATGGCATCTTTGGTAAACCAGCTTGTCCTTGAACATAAAGGGACTTTTGAAAAGAAAAGAATCCATAGCATCAGTGAATACCGGGTATATGGTATTACGGTAAAGAGAAAACTGTATGCCATAGATGAAAAGGAACGATATTTCCACCTATACCACAGCCTTGATAAGGAGAATGCAGAGTGCAACATGATCGAAGACCGCATTGAGCTGATGAAGAAGTTTATGAAGAAACATACCAATGAGATCCGTGAGTTCGACCCGGGATTTGAGAAATATTTTGAGTCCTACTACAATGAGGGGAAAAAGGCATTTCCGTTCCCAGTGGAGAAAGCCAGCGTGATAGAGAATGAGATTAATCTATGCGGATATTTTTGCATCATCACATCGGATAAGATGACTGCAAAAGAGGCAATGGACCTGTATAAAAGCCGTGATGCTTCTGAAAAGCTGTTCAGGGGAGACAAGTCGTATCTGAGCAATAAGAGCCTCAGGGTATATTCCGGCGAATCCGCATCTGCAAAGATATTCATTGAATTTGTTGCGCTGATTATGAGGGAGAGGATCTATAAAAGCCTCAAAGAAGAAATGAAAAATTTGGACAAACATCCAAACTACATGACAGTGCCAGCAGCAATAAAAGAGCTTGGGAAAATAGAAATGGTAAGGCAGCTAGACAATGTGTATCGACTTGACCATGCAGTTACCACTATCCAGAAAACGATATTAAAGGTATTTGGAATGGATGTAGCATATGTAAAATATAAAGCTGCTGATATCAGTGAAGTACTTAAGAAAGCAGGAATAAGAAAGGTCGTATGAATATGGCAAGAACGATTGGATTTAGATGTAATGGAGCAGGAGATTGAGAAGGCACAGGTAGATGTAATAAAGACAAAGTAGAAATATGATGCAGCGATTGCGACACTAAAAGATTTGCTGGATAAACGTGATGCAGTAAAACGTGACGAATTCATATCTGCGATTATGAAAAGTGAAAAATCCTACGATGAGATATTTCAATTTATACAGAATGGTCGGCAGGAAGAGTAAGCTATCAACACCTAAAACTCCTACTCAAGAATTTTTTGGTGGGAGTTTTAGTCATATAATTTCTGGAAGTTCACAGTAAAGGGATGTGGCATTTTTAGATTTGGAGATAACAAGCTTCATATCGACACCTCCAATCCCTTATCTTATAGCACATTGCTACACATTACCCAATACTAAAACGAAAAATTTGACAAAAAATAAGCCTATATAAAGCTTTGAGGTACTTTTTCTTTCTTCAAACGGTCAAATTCCTGGGCATAGCTTATATAGTGAATATTACTCAACAGCAGGATAGAGGATTTGACAAAAAACACAGTGTTTTTGCGGTGTTAACGATTGCTTCACCATTCAATCGTTGACGCGCCAAGATGCATATTTTTATATAAATTTAACAAAGTTAAATTCTTTTGCAATAGATATTTACAGAAGCCTTTTTTTGTGCTATACTTACAGAAATTGTAGTTGACATATAAAAAATCTATAACAAAACACAACGAAACACAGCAATCATAATAAAATAAAATAGCGAAATGAAAGTCGGGACAATTATGAAAAAAAACACGACAATAAGAAGAGGTACAACGATACTTGTTCGGAAAATGAATAAATATAATATTCTACGTTGCTTTTTTAAGGACGGACCATTAAGCCAAGATGAGATAGTAAGGTGTACGCATTTGAGTCGACCAACAGTGATGGAGATTGTTCATGAACTTTTGAAAGAGGATGTTATAAAAAAATCAGGGTTTGGAGAGTCGTCTGGAGGTCGTGAACCGATGCTTTTAGATATCAATGAAAATAGTGTCTTTTCCATTGGTTTGGACTTTGAATATCCCAAGGTAAACATAGGTATTCTTAATTTTAAATGTGAACCTGTTATTACGAGTAGTTTTTCTGTTTCAGAAGGAGAATCACCAGATGAGATTATTGGGGAAATTATAGAACGAATCGAGAAATTGATTGAAGAATTTCCTTATAAACAAGAGAAAATTATTGGAATGGGGATTGGGCTTCCTGGAATTATTGATTGTGACACAGGAATATCAGAACATATAGAAAGAATTGAAAATTGGGAATATATTCCAATAAAAGAAATCTTTGAATCACATTTTTCTATTCCAGTATTTATAAAAAACGATGTACATCTATTGGCAAGCTGGGAGATAGAGAGCAGAACAGATTTACCCGAGGATTTCATTTATGTTAGTATCCGATCGGGGATTGGGATGGCAGTTGTAATCAACGATAAGGTATATACAGGAATGAAAGGAAATGCAGGGTTTCTTGGGCATCTAACGGTTGATGTTAACGGAGAAAAATGTGTATGTGGGAATAGGGGGTGCCTTGAAACGGCAGCTGGACAGCTGGCTCTTAGGAAAAGGTATGAGAAGCTTATGGGTTCTAAGTTAGAAGATTTTGAAGAGTCAAAAAATTACTATGACTATCTGTATCAGCAAACCTTGGAACAAAATACTATTGCAGATAAATTATTAATTGATGCTAGCGTTTATTTGGCTCATGGTATTGCGAATGTGATTAAGATTTTGGAAATACCAACCATTGTCTTAGAAGGTGGTTTACCTATTTTATTTGGTGAAAAATATTCGAACCTATTTATTGAGACTTTAAGAGGTCAACTTTTTAGAAATATGGCTCAGGACATCAAAATTTTGCAATCGGGTTCTGACTACAAAATGATTGTATGTGCTTGTGGAAATTTGGTCTTTGAGGATTATATAAAAAAGAATTATTCGCATTAGGAATAAAGTGGATTCACAGCGCTTAAGCGGTCACCGTTGGAGAAGAATATAAACAGCTATTACTAAGAAGAAAGTAGAGGAGCAAAACTATGTGGTTTGAAAATAATTATAGACGCATTTTTCTTGACATGCATATTGCCGATTGGAATGAAGAGTTTTTGGCAAATGTAAATCCTAAGGCATTAGTTGAGCTGTTGCGCGATGCAGGAACACAACAAATTGTCGTAAAGTGTCGTACACATACGGGGCTTGCACATTATCCCACGGAAATAGGCCGAATGCATCGAGGATTAAAAGGTCGCGATTATGTTGGTGAAATGATTAAGTATTGCCATGAAAATGATATTGCAGTTATGGCATATTTTTCGCAAATTTTTGATAACTGGGCATATGAAAATCATCCGGCGTGGCGTTTAATTAACTGGGAAGGCAAGACTTCAAGAGAATATGAAGAATATGAAAATGACAACCTGTTTCGTAGAGGACGCTATGGCATAGTTTGCCCTAATAACGAAGGATATCGTGCATATGTTAGTGAGTGCCTAAAAGAGATAACGACAAAATATCAGTTTGAAACAATCTTTCTCGATATGCCTTTTTGGTCAGAAGTATGTTATTGCCCAAGCTGTAGAGAAAAATATTATAAGGCAACTGGACTAGAATATCCCCGCATGATAGATTGGGCGAATCCTGATTTTCGCCATTGGCAAGAACTTCGGGAAGAATGGATGGGTGAATTTGCAAAGCTGTCTACTGCTGCAGTAAAGTCAATTAGACCGGAAGTGACGATTGAACATAACATGGCGGCGGTAACTGCACCATGGATTAAAGGAACGACGGATCTTGTTGGTGATGCTTGTGATTATGTTGGTGGAGATCTTTTTGGAGGATATTTACAACAGACATTTATCTGTAAATACTATAAAAACTTGAGTAAGGCACTGCCTTTTGTATATATGACGTCTCGATGTGATCCGAGTTTGGACTATCATACTACTACAAAAACAGAAGAGGAATTGCTGCTTCATGCCATTACGGCGCTGGTTCATAATGGTGCATTCTCTATCGTAGACGGCGCTAACCCAGATGGAACTCTTTGTGAAGATGTGTACAAAGGCATTGTAAAACGCGTATTTAGCGCGACAGAGCCATATGAAAAATATGTTAGCGGAGATTTGATTCATAATGTTGCTATTTGGCTTGCTAGCCGCTCCAAATATGACTGGAAAGACAATGGACGATCAATAAATATGGAAGCGTATCGCGATTCTCCAGTTAATGAATATTTAAATAATCCTTTGTGTATGGGTGGGATTATGCGTGAAGAAAATATTCCGTTTGAGGTTATTCCTAGCAGGAAGCTTAAAGAGTACGATGGTCGGTTGCTAATTATATCTAATGTATTAAACATCCGTGACGAGGAAATGAATGATATAGAAAACTTTGTACAAAATGGCGGAAACTTATATGTGAGTGGTCATCTTGGGAACAAAAGGCTTGCAGAATTGCTAGAGGCTGAATGTTGTGGTATGACAGAATACAATGTGGCTTACATGAATCCGACCGATAGTGGCAAGAGATTTTTTAGCGATTTTAATGAAAAATCTCCTATGGCGGTACAAAGCCGTCAGGAAATACTGAAATTACGAGGAGAGTATGAACTACTTGCTGCGATTACACTTCCTTATACGATGACTGGTACAAAGGATTTTTCAGCTATTCACTCTAATCCACCAGGAATTCATACTGATATGCCAGCGGCATTTATGAAAAAGGTTGGAAAAGGAAAAATCCTCTGGGTGAGTGCTCCGATTGAGAGTTCACGTCCATACATGAGTCGTAAGGTAATTAGTAGAATGGTACGCGAACTTTGTGAGGAACTGCCATTTACTTCAAATGCACCGGCATTTGTTGAGATTTTGGGCTGGAAAAAGGAAGGAAAATGCTATTTTGCGGCAATAAATCAGCAAGAGAGCGCGCCTATTGCACCAATGTTCAATATTGAAATAACACTACCATATGAGATTAAGAGTGCAACTATGTTGGAAACTGGAGAAGCGCTGGAGGTTACGGTGCAGGATAAGAAATCAGTAATTCATCTTCCAGAGCTTAATATCTTCCAGATGTTTACTGTAGAATAGTACAACACCATTATGTTGAAAGGAACAAAGTGAAAGTCTATGACAAAAAGAACGGTATTTTTGCCATATCCGATAATAGGAATACGTCCAGTCATTGATTCACGCCACGATGTGTACGAGACATCACAAGCACAGATTATGGCTATGGCAGAGCAGGTGAAAGATTTATTAGAGACATCTCTTGTGTATCCAGATGGCACACCGATTCAATGTATTGTGCATGATGGATGTATTAGCAATGCAGGAGAGGCTAGACGGTGTAGTGAGAAATTTGCAAAAAATAATGTTTGTGCAGTGATTAGTGTTGCAGCGGGATGGTGCTATCCGTTGGAGACTTTAGAAGAAAACCTTCAATTGCCTCATGCTATTTGGGGCTTTAATGGAACCGAACGGCCAGGAGCTGTTTATCTTGCGGCGGTTACAGCAGCAGCAAATTTAATTGGGCTACCGTTGTTCCGCATATATGGAAGAGATGTTCAGGATAAAGATTGTAAAGACATTCCAGAGGATGTAGTAGAAAAGCTATTGCGTTTTGCACGAAGTGCAGTTGCAGTAGGTATGATGAAGAACAAGTCTTATCTTTCGCTAGGAAGTGTATCTATGGGAATTGCGGGAAGTATTGTAGATAGAGAATTCTTTGCACGGTATCTTGGTATGCGTGTAGCATATGTTGATATGACGGAATTGGAGCGTCGGATGCAGCAAAACATTTACGACGAAGAGGAATTTAAGCGTGGAATGCAGTGGATTTCTGAAAAGTGTGTTATAGGTCAAGACAACAATCCGCCTGATAAAATGCGAAGTGAGGAGCAAAAACACAAGGATTGGGAAGAGTCCTTGAAGATGACTCTAGTTATTAGAGACATGATGGATGGAAACCCATCTCTATCACAGAAATACCCGGAAGAGGCTGTGGGATATGATGCATTGGCAGCAGGATTTCAAGGGCAACGAGCTTGGAATAATTTCAGAGTAAGTGGAGATTTTATGGAGGCTGTGCTGAATTCGGGATTCGACTGGAACGGGGCACGAATTCCATACATAGTAGCAACAGAAAATGATGGATTAAATGCAGTTTCTATGTTGTTTGGTAATCTTTTAACCAATTGTGCCCAGGTGTTTTGTGATGTTCGGACCTATTGGAGTGCTGAAGCAATAAACAGGGTGACTGGACATAAGGTGGAAGGTCTTTCGGCTGGTGGGATTATTCATCTGATCAATTCAGGATCAGCAGCGCTTGAAGGAACAGGTGCGATGTCAGATGAATCTGGTAATCCGGTCATAAAACCATTCTGGGAAACAAGTGAAGCGGATATAGATAGTTGCCTTAATAGTGTTAAATGGTGTCCTGATTTGCTAGACCAATTTTACGGAGGAGGCTATTCAAGTAGTTATTCTACTCGCGGAAATATGCCGGTTACTATGGTGCGAGTCAACGTGGTTCATGGAATTGGGCTGGTGTTACAACTTGCGGAAGGATATACAGTTGAGTTGCCAGAAGAGGTACATAATGAATTGCTAGAGCGTACGGATCCGACATGGCCGTCAACATGGTTCTGTCCTGAAATGCGAGAGAATTCACCGTTTGATGATGTTTACGATTTAATGGATTCTTGGGGAGCAAATCATTGCTCATTGTGCTATGGACATATAGGTGATGATTTAATCACATTGGCATCAATGCTAAGAATTCCAGTGGGGTTACACAATATACCCAAACAACGAGTAATGCGTCCCGCTATATGGAAAGCTTATGGTGTAGGAGAACAGTATGCAATAGATCGTGAAGTGTGCAAGAAGCTGGGTTCCTTATACTAAAGGTTCAATAAAAGAATTATTGTCATTGAAAGGAGGACAAAATATGAAGTCATTTTTCTTGGCAGAATATATGAAATGGTAACTTTTAAGAAATGAAAAAAAGATGGAGGAACAAACACTATGAAAAAAAGATTATTAGCAATTGTATTAGCATCTGTGATGGTAGTTGGAATGTTATCAGGATGTGGAGCAAAAAGTGATACATCTGCAGCTAAAGAAGATGGAAGTGCGAAAACAGAAGAGGTGGAAGGAGCGAAGGAGCCGGAGGCAACAGAAGAACCAGTAGATGAACCTGTAGAAATCACCATGCTTATCAATTCGAACATGTCACTTGCTGGCGTGAAGGCAGCGTGTGCAGTGATAGAGGAAAAATCGGGTATAAAAGTAGAAATTGAAGCATTGGCGGGTGGTTCAGGCGATAATGTTGTAAAAACTCGTTTGGCATCAGGAGATATGGCAGACATTTGTACGTATAATGCTGGATCATTACTTCAGGCTTTAAATCCATCAGAATATTTTATAGATTTATCTGGTGAGGAGTGGATTGATCGTTTAGATGACACTTTTAGGTCAACGGTTACATTTGATGGCAATGTTTACGGTGTTCCTACAGCATCAACACAGATTGGTGCGATTCTTTACAATAAGGAAATTTATGCGAAATACAATCTAGAGGTTCCTACAACATGGGAAGAATTCCTTAAAAATTGTGATATCCTAAAAGAGGCGGGAGAAAACGCGATAATCGGTTCTTTTGGAGATAGCTGGACAACACAGGTTCTTTATTTGGGCGATCATTACAATGTAATGAAGGCCGTACCAGATTTTGCTGAAAAATTCGGAGCAGGCGAAGCGAAATATGCAACTAGCCCAGCTGGTCTTGAAAGTTTCCAAAAATTAGCAGATACTCAACCGTACTACAATGCTGATTATATGGCAACTACTTACGATGACGCATGTGATATGCTCGTGAATGGCGAGGGGGCACATTGGGTTATGCTAACACAGGCATTAACAAATATTTATGATTTATATGGCGATGATGTAAATAAAATCGGATTGTTTGGAATTCCAGGAGAAGAAGACCCAGGGTTAACAGTTTTCATACAGGGAACGTTGCTTGGTAATAAGAATTCCGATAAACAAGATGCAATTAAACGTTTTATGGAACTATATATTTCTGAAGAAGCTTTGGACGCATATACAGCAGCAGTATTGCCAGATGGTCCTTATTCAATAAAAGGATATGAACTTCCTGACAATGTGTATGATGCAATAAAAGATGCGCAAAAATATTTTGCTGACGGAAAGACGGTAACAGCCCTTGAATTCCAGACACCAGTAAAGGGTCCTAATTTACCAGCAATATGTCAAGAGGTTGGGTCTGGCCTCATAACGGCTGAAGAGGCTGCCAAGGCATATGACGATGATTGCTTGAAGCAAGCAATGCAACTTGGGCTTGATTGGAAATAGAAAGAATAATAGATACTCCGCCTAGATTGCAACTACTGTTGTGGCTAGGTGGAGTATCTAATATGTGGAACTTTTTGTTGCATGGCGTAGTTTGTTTGAATGAAAGGAATATGTATATGATAAACACTATTTTACATAATTTTAAAACTCCACCTCTAGGCTATGGCGAAGTACCTTTTTATTGGTGGGTAGGAGATCCACTTACTAAAGAAAGGCTTTCGTGGCAGATGGAAAAATTGGCAGGCAAAAAAATAAGTGGGTTGCAAATTAATTATGCCCACACAGATGAGGGTGGACATTCTTGGGGGCTTTCCTATGAAAGTGATCCGCCAATTTTCACGGAAGAATGGTGGGAGCTTGTTGGTTGGTTTATGGAGCAGTGTAAAAAGAACGGTTTTTCTGTGAGTTTAAGTGATTATACATTATGCTCACCTGGACAGGGACATCATACCGATGAGATTATTAGAGATAATCCAGGAATATGCGGAAAGAATCTTACATATGAACAGATTGAATTAGCAAAGGGCGAATGCTTTGAGCTTGGCGGAAATATTGTTGCCGCAAATTGTTTATTTAAAGACAACACAGATTTACTAGAATTAGAACTGGGTCAAAAGTTTATAGCAGAGAAAGATTGTGAAATAGCTGTTGTTAGAGCAGAAACAGTGGAATATTCCATTGATCCAATGGACGTAAGAAGTGGTCAAGAAGTAATTAGAACATATTTCCAAAGATTTGAAGATCATTTCGTGGGTGAGGGCGGAAAGGGCCTTAACTTCTTTTTTTCAGACGAATTGAATTTTGGGATTTCAGGTGATTTGTGGAACAAGCAATTTGAAAAAGAATTCTTCAATTATAAAGGATATGATATTAAGCAGTATCTTCCGGGATTGTTTATTGATATAGGGGACATTACACCTAAAATACGATTGGATTATAGGGATGTGGTGATCCGGTTAGAAGAAAAAAATTATTTTAGTCCAGTATATGAGTGGCATGAAGAAAGAGGAATGACTTATGGTTGTGATCACGGCGGTAGAGGAAAAGATGTAGTAGATTTCGGTGATTATTTCAGGACACAGAAGTATAATCAAGGTCCTGGATGTGATCAGCCGGGTTTGGAATGTGATTTAATTAAAAACAAGGTTGCCTCCTCTATAGCACATCTATATAAGCGACCAAGAACATGGCTGGAAGGTTTTTACGGTTCAGGATGGGGAACAACCACTGAACAAGTAACAGATGCGATATTCAGAAATTTTGCTACTGGGCATAATTTACTTTCCTTACATGGATTGTACTACACCACGAAAGGTGGATTTTGGGAATGGGCACCGCCTTGCAATCATTTCCGTATGCCTTATTGGGCTTGCATTGATCCTTTGCTTGATTGTAACGAGCGGTTGAGTTACTTGCTGAGCCAAGGCGTACATGTATGTGATGTGGCTATTGTATATCCTACTGCGGCTATGGAAGCGGATAGACAGATTGGTCAAAAGTCAGTTGATACTGCTTTTGAACTTGGTGAATTTTTGTATCAAAAGGCCGTTGATTTTGATTTTATTGATTTTGAATCAATTGACCGAGCAGAGATTAGCAACAATCATTTGTGCGTTTCAGGAGAAAAATACAAAGTGATTGTAATTCCTTCTATGCGTGCAGTCCGTTTTTCGATGATAGAAAAACTTGAATTATTTAAACGGCAAGGAGGGATCGTTATTATACTTGGGGAACTCCCAGTAGAAAGTGATAGAGCTGGACGAAACGATCAAAAGTTAAATCAAATAGTAGAAGAACTCAAAGAATATCATGTGAATCGTAATGAAGCTCTACTTGATTTACTGAAAGAGAAAATAGAATTTGATTTTATTTGTACGGATGGGCAGCAACCATTTTTCATGCATAGAAAAATAGAAGATAATGATTTGTTTGTAGTATACAATTGCTCCAAAGACACGATATGTTCTTTTAGGGCGCAAGGAAAGCCAGTTCTTATGAACCCATGGAATGGCGAATTGAAAAACATACTAGGTGCGGAAGAGAAAAATGGATATGTCACATGTAAGCTTCCATTGGAAGAAAAAGAATTACATTTGATTATGTTTAGCAATGATATTGAAGAAATGGATGTTCAAGTGCACTACAATAATAAAATTGTAGCTACGCAAACTCTTGACAATGAGTGGGACTGTGAAATTGTTCCGACATTGGACAATGAATGGGGTGATTTTAGACTCCCTGCATTTAGTGGGTATATTGGTGCAGAAGTGCGTAGATCGAAGTACATTGAAAAGGAGGTTGAAGGTGAAGGAACCTTTGGATTTGGTGATTTCTTTTTCCTTATCGCGGTTCCAAGAGATGTAGATACTGATGAGCTGGAAAATGAATTAAGAGAAAGGGATATTAATCAAATAGCCGAAACAATTGAGGTCAGTGGTGTTGAATATAGTGTTAGGAAATATAGATATTCAAACAGATTTGGATTAGAAGATGATCCGGGGCACCAAGGATTTCATGGACTAAAAGGGAAGGTCACAAATGATTTTATTGCTTTAGGTCAAATGAAGCAAGAACCGCCACGAAATATCTATGACAATTATGTGGATGAAGGGAAAAAATATTATTTGTTTACACATGTTTTTTGTGATGATGAAAAAAGTATCGCTCATATTATCACAGGAGAAACAAGACCAGAAAACGCATGGATTAATGGGGAGGAAGTTAGCGAGGATTCGTCTGTGCAGCTTAGTGGAGGATATAACCGCCTGTTGCTGAAATATTCTAACATATGTAGAACCCATTTCATTTTGTCAAAAAGCGCAGATGTCTTGGACAATTATGAAGCTTATCCGCTTTCGATGGATTGGTATAATAATCAGAATGTATTTCCATACTCTATTTATACAACAAAGGAACCGTGCACATTTATGTTTTCGTCTCCTCCAGGTATGAACAAAATGAAATTCTATTCATACAGTCAGCCCCATGTAAATATAGGCGGTGTTGAAAAAACAGTTACAGAAACTGGTGAAGATTTACTTGGAGTGAAGCAGTATCGCGTTGATCATCTGTCTTTATATGCAGAAGAGATAAGTATAACGGTTGAATCTGATGGGATTCATCGAAATACGGATATGTTACCTGAACAAATCTGTTTTGAATGTGGAAAAGGAAAAATCACCTTAGGAGATTGGTCGAAGACAGAAGGGCTCTATAGCTATTCCGGCGCAATAAAGTATTTAAAACAGTTCCAAGTAGAGGATATGAGTAATCGCTATGAATTAGAGATGGACAGTGTAGAATCAGCCTGTCAAGTTTATGTTAATTCTAAATTAGTAGAAACAAAGGTCGCACCGCCGTGGGAAGTTAATATTACAGAGTTTATAGTATCAGGCGAAAATACAGTTGATATTTGGGTTTATAATGCATTAGCTAATCATTATACAACAATTCCTACGCGGTATAGGGGTAGCCTAAAGTCTGGCATCATGGGAGCAGTGAAGATCAATCAATATGCAATAGATGAGTAAATGAAGAAAATATAATCTTATGTGTTGCGCTGTATAGAAAGGGGATACGTTATGAGTAAAAAATATTCAAATTGGTTTTTAGTTCCAGCGATGACTATTTTTGTCATATTATTTTTGATTCCAATGATCAGCTCGTTTTTCTTTAGTCTAACGGTCTGGAATTTTAATGATTTCAGATTTGTGGGATTGGAGAATTTTAAGATGTTTTTTGCAGAGAGATCTTTGAATATTAGTATAAGAAACACGATGGTGTATGCAATATTGACATGTGCTTTAAAGGTAGTTCTCGCATTATTGATTGCTGTATTTTTAACAAGTGCAGTCAAAAGTAAAAACATTATTAGATCGATTGTATTTTTCCCGAACCTTGTGAGTACAATTGCGGTAGGAACTACATTTAGTGTTTTGATGCATCCGTCAAAAGGCTTAATCAATGTTGTTTTGGGACAATTGGGTTTGCCTGCCGTTGACTGGCTTGGAAATGTTAAGATAGCATTATATTCGGTAATTTTAACAGATGTGTGGAAGGGAATTGGTATCGCAACGATTATTTTTATTGCGGGTATTCAATCAATTGACCGGACATATTATGAAGCAGCCGCTATCGATGGAGCAACTGGGTTTAAGCGGTTCTTGTATATTACAATTCCTCTTTGTCGGGCGGCTATGAATTCAGTAATCATCCTTTCATTTATTGGTGGTATGAGAACTTTTGATTTGATATGGTCTATGACCGGGGGAGGTCCTGGATTTTCGACTGAGGTAGTGGCATCTATTGTATATAAACAATACGCTGCAGGATTTTATGGTTTATCTATAGCGGGTAATGTTATCATGCTTGCTATGATTGCACTGATTGCTTTCCCACTGCAAAGATACTTATTGAGCAAGGAGGTCTACTAAATGAAAAAGAAACAAACTGCTAAACAATGGATTGGGAATATCGTCGGAATTCTTTGTGCTGTTATAATTTTCATTGTTCCATTTTATTTTATGTTTGTAAACTCCTTGAAAGGGAGAAAAGAGGCAAACTTGCTTAGTATTGCGCTGCCTGATCGGTTGCAATGGGAGAATTACTGGGAAGTCTTGACGATGAATAACGGTATTGTGTTAACAGCATTTAAGAACAGTACGCTGTTGATGGTTGGATCGGTTATCGTGCTGATTATAACATGTTCTATGGCAGGGTACGTATTACAGCGAAAAAAAAATAAGGTTATGAGCATTGTAAACGCAGTTTTTCTTATTGGACTAATGGTGTCGCCAGCAATTTTGCCGACCATTTGGGTTATGCAGGGACTTGGGATTTATAAAACGCTTGTAGGTATGATTCTTGTGGAGGTAGCATTGAATATTCCGTTTACAGTCATGCTGTACCGCGGATACATGGGATTTATTCCAGTTGAACTTGAAGAAGCTGGATACATCGATGGGTGTACGAAATTTCAGATGTTTACAAAAATCATATTTCCATTGTTAAAGCCGGCAACAGCGACAGTTACAATTCTTACTGCCGTAACGGTGTTTAATGATTTTGCTAACCCGTTATATTTTTTGCCAGGAACCAAAAATGCAACCGTACAGTTGACCTTGTATAATTTCACGAGTCAGTATGCAAGCTCATACAATTTGCTTTTTGCAGATGTGATTCTCATCACGATTCCAATGTTGATTCTGTTTATTATCTTCAATAAGAAAATTATAGATGGAATGGTAGCGGGTGCAGTTAAATCTTAAAGAGATAGTTTATATTTACGTATAATGATTAAATATAATTCTTCGAATCAGATATCGTTTTTTAGCGATGTTCTTGTTGACATTTTGGATTAGTGGATGTTTAAATGTCATGTTGCTATGGTTACATGAAGAAGATGTTAGATGTATTGGAGAAAACAAGGATTAGTGTCAACTTCCTGTAAAAATTGTACTAGAGAAAATCATAGGAGACAGTAAGATCTGTGGCACAAATGATGAGATAATCGCGCATAACGGATGATTCGCAAAGCTATATCGTATTCAGCAAAATAGCCTCGGCTGGACTGTCGCAAGATAATGGAAGGCTAATTAGAAAAAATGCAAATTGACAAGCCAAGCGACATCGTTTATTATAATATTGCTGAAATCTTTCATTCCTCTGCGGGATTTTATACCTTCAAGGGAGATGCTTCACGAAACGGATTTTGTTCGCAAGCAACGGTAAAAAGAAAGGTGGAAGGTTCATTTATATCCTGTTGTGGCCACTATCCGAGAATGGGATATACGGCCTTAGCACAGGGTAACGAAAAAAACGGAGGATCGCCCGTGGAACTGTTGCGCCTTTATCTTGTGGATGATGAAATAAACATAGTAAAGGGCCTTAGCCAGACCTACCCTTGGAACGAGATGGGCTACGAACTTGTTGGAACTGCATTAAGCGGTGAGGCAGCTTTAAAAGATTTTAAAAGCGTACGGCCGGATGTTGTACTTACTGATATTCGGATGCGGGGAATGACCGGCATTGAGTTGATCAAAAAGGCACGTGAGATTTTGCCGAATACCCTTTTCATTGTCATTAGTGCCTATCGCGATTTTGAGTATGCGCAAAGTGCCTGTGAAATGGGTGCGTATTCCTATCTGCTAAAACCGTTTGATGATGAGCAGATTAACAGCGTTATGCGCTCTGCCAGAGAAACTTGGCAGGAACAAAAAAAACTGCTAAACGAGCATGACAGTTGGAAAAAAATATTGGTTGAAAACAAGAGCCGCTTTCAGGAAAATATGATTGAGGCATATTTGCGTGAGCAAATCACAAAAGAAGAGCTGTAGGATATTTTTTCTGAAATTGGATATAAGGTTGACAGACATACCTGCTTTGTGGCGATTTGCGTAAATTTGGATTTGAAATATAGAATATCCGACCCCCTGCAATTTGAGGTGCAGCGATTTTCTTTAAGCGAAGCGCTGGTACGAAATCTGAAACCACACTACATGATTTGGAACTTGTATCAAGACAATAGGCAATTGATTTTTATGAGTGAAAGGGTACTAGAAAAGGAATCGGCAAAGGCATTAGATCCGAGTGAGATAAAGGCCATTCTTTCAGAAATACAGCGGCGGCAAAATGTGGACATCCTATCAGCTATTTCACCGGTATGCCGGGGAATGGACGCTCTTTATAATGCCTATCATCAGGTATTGCGTTTATTTGAACTGGCCTGTGAAGCTGGGGCCGGGCTATTTTCCTTAGACAGCATAGCCGATTCTGACCCCAAAAGATATTCTTCGTATAACGAACATCTTGTTTTGGATACGCTTACCAGAAACGATGCCGGACAATTAAAAACTTCCTATGAAAAATATATCCGTGCGCTTCCAAGTGAACGTGATGATGAATATCTGAAACGATGCGTACATCACTTGGCTATGAATGCCGACTTGCTTCTACGGGATACCTATGGAATGACCACGGACATGGAAGAACGTTTCCATAGTCTCTACGTTAGCCTTTTTGAAGTTGCCGCCATTAAAATGGTAGATATGCTGTACCTGCTTTTGCAGGAGGCAGTTCGTGCGCGCCTTTTAAAACAGGCTGAAAACATGGATGCGATTTCCGGCAACTATGTGGAAAAAGCCTGTGAATACATTGAGGAAAATCTGCAAGATCCGGAATTGTCTATTACCGCTGTTGCAAATGCGGTATATTTAAATCCAGTGTATTTTGGTCGGATGTTCAAACATACATTAGGCCTTTCGTTCAAACGGTATTTGATGCAGCGTAGGATTGAATTGGCAAAATCCCTTTTACTAAATGGGCAAAACCCCATCAATACTATCAGCGATATGATTGGTTTCATGAATCCATCTTATTTTACGCAGATATTTAAGCAAGAAACCGGTGTGCTGCCTAGCGACTATAAAGAGATAAAAAAAAGTGAGATGTGATTTCCGGCAGTCGTGGCTTTTATTTATATTACAGGGAAGCGAGATGCGATTTCCGGCAATCGTGGCCTTTATTTATATTACAAGGAAAGCCAGATGCGATTTCCGGCAATCGTGGCCTTTCGTTATATTACAAGGAAAGCCAGATGCGATTTCCGGCAATCGTGGCCTTTATTTATATTACAGGGAAAGCGAGGGAATAGATGCGGGGGAAAAGTAGGTTTCGGAGTATTCGGGGTAGGGTGTTTTTGTACACGGTATCTGTCCTTATTGTTTTGATGGGACTCGTTATTATTGTGACAAATTTTATTGTTGACGGCTATTTAAAGGATATTGCCATTGAAAAATACCTGTCTTCCGGTACTGTTCTGGAAAACGATATTGCCGCCCGATTTGAAGCAGTGGAAAAGCAGACGGAGAATTTTATTTATAATGAATATATCCAGCGTTCCCTAGAGCCGGAACCGATGAGCATTATAGAAGAAGTTCAGGTGTCCCAAATTTGGACGCGCTTTAGCTCGCTGGCTGTTAAAAATGGGGTATACATTGATTTCGATGGCAATATTTATCAAAAGCAAAATAGGCCAAACTCGACGTCTATGTTTAACAAGGAAAATTTTGTTGAAAGCGGTATGGTGGATTATTTAGGCAAAAGCTATGCTAGAAGCCAGTGGATATATGAAACCGATACGGTTTTCGGAAGTGGGGAACCTAGCTTGTTTTTGGTGCGCAATGTCCGCAACATGGGAACGCCGACGCGCAAAGGTGTTCTTGTGCTACGTATAGAAAATAGCTATATCTCAAAAGCATTCAACAATGTTAATGCCTCACCCAATCTTTTGTACATGCTGTTGGATCCGGATCGGAATGTGTATTATGCACAATACCAAAACGACTTTGAGCAGGATACACAAAAGAATGCTGAAATCGTTTCAAAACTTCCCACTTCACTGCAAGAGGGGAGTGTGATTGAACTGCCAAAGCAAATTTTATTCGTCTATGATAAAAACCTATATGGCATGACATTAGTTGTGTCGGTGCCTAATACAGTAATCTATCAAGTCGCTACGGACATTCAGAGGAATTTCATTTTGGCATCCCTGCCTTTGACCGTCTTTGCCATTTTAATGAGCATATTATACGCACATAATTTTACCCGGCCCATACGCAAAATCAGTATGGCCATGGGGCACTTTGACGGAAACTGCGCTTCCTCGCAGTTGGAGATTCACACAAACACGGAACTGGATGCAATCAGCTCTGCGTATAACAGTATGGTGGAACGTATAGCAAAGCTGCTTCAAGATGTGTCGGCGAAAGAGAAAGAGTTAAAAGAGCAAGAACTGGATTCTCTTTTGTATCAAATCAACCCTCATTTTCTTTACAATACATTGGACAATGTGTACATGATGGCTCGTGTGGAAGGTTGTAGATCAATCATGGATATCACCCAATCACTTTCTGCTATGCTGCGCATTAGTTTAAACAAGGGCGGCGACATTGTATCCGTAGAAAAGGAAATGAACCACGTTTCGGCCTATATGGAGATACAAAAAATACGCTATGAGGGCCTATTTGCCTATACCATTGACTGCCAACCGGATGTGGCACAATGCAGCGTGATGAAGTTGGTTTTGCAGCCAATTGTGGAGAACAGCATTAAATATGGTTTTGCAAAAATAACGGAGGGTGGCCACATAAGTATAGGCGCTTGCAAACAGGATGCGTATATCTTATTCACCATAGAAAATAATGGTGAATCAATCTATTCAAAAAAAGCGGAGGAAATCAACGGCATATGCCGACTGGATGCGAATGCCATGCGAAATACACTGTTTTCTGAAACCGGTGGATTCGGCATTTACAATATTGTCAGTCGCCTGCGTATCAAATATGACGATAATTTTGAACTTAAATATACGATTTTAGATAGTGGCGGAACCAGATGTACGTTGAAGATGCCAATCGAGGGGTGATGACTCGTTATTCTATAGGTTTATTTTTTTATATTGCACATATTGTTTTTGATACAGGTCTTACGAGTAGGCATAGTATACTGTCCTTGAATAACTTACCTATGGTAAGGAATGGTGCATGGTATGGTTGAAACATCAGCCGTTTAATATCCACATAATTTTGCACAGTTCCTACCAAAATATGAATGGGTACGATTAAAGGAGGAAGTAGTATGTTTCGTTTGAAAAAGGTTCGTATGTTCCAGGTTAAAAAGATGTTGTCTCTCTTCGTAATTTGTATGTTATTGGTTTCTTTATCGGCTTGTGGGGGAAATGCCCCATCGACTCCCGATGCCACGGATTCGGCAGAAGGCACAAGTGGCGATGCCCCGGAAAAAGGAAAGGATGCGCCACTTACGATCACATACCTTACCCTTGGAGATCAGGGGACAGGATTGGAAACATGGTATCGTGGCCTTGTGGATACATTTAACACGGAGAATGAAGGAAAGGCCAATTTGGATGTTGAATGGATGCAAGGTAATGATATTGAGTATCAAAGCAAGTTGCGTATGTTAAATGCTGCAGACCAATTGCCAAATTTTTTTGCTACAGGTGGCGACCCATCCTTTTATCAGGTATTAAGAAAATCAGGTCGCCTGTTAGATTTAAAACCTTATATTGATGCAGACCCTGAATGGAAAGCACGTTTAATCCCCGATGCGATTACTGCATTTACCGAAGAAGATGGCAGTATTTATATGGTGCCGGAAGCGGCAATGGTTCCCGTTGGCATGTACTGGAACAAAGAGCTGTTTAAAAAGGCTGGCCTTGACCATTTTCCGACCACATGGGATGAATTTTGGGAAACCTGCGATACGCTGCAGGCTGCAGGCATTACACCGTTGGCACTGCAGACAAGTGGAGCGGCATGGACATCCATGGTATTGGCTATAAGCTCTATGGCAGGTAGCCAAGAAGGCATTGACTTCATGAACATCCGTTTTCCCGACAGCTATGACGTGCCTGTATTTCGCGATATGATGGATCTATATGTGCGGCTGTTTAAATATTGCAATCCGGATGCTTTGGGTGGCGACTATTCATTGGCTGCAAACCACTTTACGAGTGAAGAAGCTGCAATGATGTTAAATGGCGCATGGATGATGTCAACGTTAAGCGACACCGAATACTCTAATGAAGGGCTTGAAGAACGTGTCCATTTTTCGCCATTCCCGGATAACACGGTTGTATACTCTTTGGATCAGGTAGGCTTTGTCATTAGTGCAGATGCAAGCCAAGAGCAGATTGAGGCTACTGTGGACTATGCAAAGACATTGAGTTTACCAAAAAATCTGGAAACGTACTTTGAACTTACTGGTGGCTATTCTGAAAATATCACGCTGGCGCAGGATCAATATGATGGACTGATTCCGGCAATGAAGGATTATGCAGATATGTTCAAAGATATCAAAACGATTATTCCAAACTATCAAACCCAGTGGAACGCCATCATTTTAAACGAAGTGTTTACCACCGACCTTCCGGCACTGGTGCAAGGTTCTATGACATTAGACGAGTACATTGCCGCATCCGATGAAGCCGTGGTGGAATACAACGAACAGAACGAAGAGAGCGAATAATTTTTTTAAAGGAGTCTGCCATGAATAAAGCAAAACGAACGCAGAAATTATGGATTATTGTTTTTCTGCTCCCCACATTGGTTGTCTTTGGCCTGTTGTTTGCAGTACCGTTGTTTACAACCATCCTATCTAGCTTTACAAAGTGGAACGGTATGGAAGCCATGCATTTTGTGGGCGTTTCCAACTATGTCAAAATCTTTTCATCAAAGGATTTTTATACCGCACTTATCAATACGCTTATTTGGGCATTGTGTGCACTACTGATCCATGTTCCTTTTGGCATTATCGTTGCGTTGGTGCTTTACAGAAAGAAACCCGGGTGGAAATTCACCCGCTCGGTGTTTCTTATTCCCAACATGATTTCAAAAACAGCGTTGGCCATGATGTTTACGTTTGTTTTTAAGCCGGACATCGGCGTATTGAATTCCCTTTTTAAAATGGTCGGCCTTGAAAGCTTTACACGCAACTGGTTTATGGATTCTTCCACTGCACTGTTTTCCATTACCAATATTTGGCTATGGTATGCCGGACTGATTACACTGATTGTTTTTTCAGAGCTCTCCGCACTTTCTCCGGAACTTGCGGAGTCTGCCAGCATTGATGGCGCTTCGCCGCTACAGATTGATTTGCTTATTTATCTGCCACAGCTAAAACGTATCATCGGAACCAGTATTATTATTGCAGTCACAGGGGTTTTCAAGGAATTTGAAACCATTTTCCTAACAACGTCGGGTGGACCGGGCAATTCTACGATGAACCTTTCTATGCTGATGTATAACCGTATTACGAACCAAAATAATTATGGGCAGGCAAACGCGATTGGCGTTGTACTCCTATTGCTCTGCATAGGTGTAATGGCAATTTGCAATACCACATTTGCGATGGACAAGGAGGATTGAATGGGTGTAAAACGAAAAGATATTGGTCGTGGCATATATGAATATATAATTATGATAGTGGCTGCATTTGCGGCATTATTTCCTATTATTTGGGTACTGGTCTCCTCTTTTAAGACAAATAATGAGATTATGTCATCAAGCTTTGCACCGCCAGCATCACTGCATCTTGGTGGCTATATCGAAGCGCTTGGCCGTGTGAATATTCCGGCACGCTTTATGACGTCATTGCTTGTCGCGTCTGTCAGCACGTTGATTGGCGTGGCAATTTATGCAATGTCTGCCTATGTATTGGCTAGGGTAACTTTTAAGGGCAGAAATTTAATCTTTACCCTGTTCATTTCTTCTATGCTAATACCGGGAAACGCATTGCTCCAACCCATTTTCCTTATGATTAATAAAATAGGGCTGTACGATACCAAAACGGGCTTGATTTTGGTGTACATCGGCTTTGGTATGCCCATCTCCTTGTTTCTGTTGCGCAGTTGCTTTCTTGGCATTCCAAAAGCGTTGGAAGAAGCGGCTATTATAGACGGTGCTGGATTTTTACGTGTCTTCTTTTCCATCATGCTCCCCCTGGCAAGGCCGGCACTCATCAGTTCCGCTATTTTAATGTTCCTAGGAAACTGGAACGAGCTGCTGTATGCGCTAATGCTGACGACCAGCGAAGAAAACCGAACCCTCCCATTGACGATCAAATTTTTTACGACCACTTTTGGATTTGACTATTCTGCCATGTTGGCGGCCATTGTTATCTGTGTTGCGCCTGCCGTCATTATATATATTTTATTGCAGAGGCAGATTATGGGTAGTATGGTAGCTGGGGCTGTGAAAGGATGAATAGGGGCATGAATCAGAATAAGAGTATGAATTGGAAAAAAAGTTGGGAATACCTGCCACTTGATTTTTGTTCTGTACCCTTTACAGTGGAAGACGAGCAGCAGACAATTTTAATTCCAAACAATATTTGTGGCAATGCAGTACGTATCAAATTGTCCAATAAGTGTGGGACACAACCACTTGCTTTTGAGGCGGTCAGTCTGGGTGGGGCACAGCCACTTGCTTTTGAACCAATTAGTTTGGAGTGTGCACGGCCATTGTTCTTTACATTTTCAAAGGAAAGGGCAGTTACGCTACAGCCAGGGGAAGAACGGTTTAGCGATGAATTGGCTTGTCCGATTTCCTGTGAAAGGGAACTTTCCATTACAACATATGTGAAAAATAGAACAAGGATTGACTGTGCCTGTATTTTTTGCACTCCGCTTGCTGCAAAAGTGGAATGCTATAAAGCATCTACAGGTGAGGTCGTGGATATGCATCGCAGTATGACCGCAAACGACGAGCGCTGTATTGTATGTTATGGGTTGGCCTGTGTTGAAATTTTGAGTGCCGGCAAGGTAAAAACCATTGCTGCTTTTGGCGATTCCATCACACACATGTCATTTTGGACAGCACCGCTACAACAAAGGCTATGCAAAGAGTATGCGGGTAAAGCGTCTGTAATTAATTTTGGAATTGGTGGCAACCGCATTTTACGGGGCACTCCACAAAGTGCCCGTGTAGGAAATCTGTTCGGCGATGCAGCCATCAAGCGGTTTGAAACAGATGTTTTTACGGATGCAAAGATTGACGATGTCATTTTGCTAGAAGGGGTAAATGACCTTTGGCATCCTGCTGAATTTGGGCTAGAAGACGAAATCCCTACGGCGGCTCAAATGATTGACGGTTTAAAACAGCTTGTAGACATTGCCCATTTAAACGATGCAAAAGTTTTAGGAGGCACGATACTCCCCTTTATGGGAGCAGAAAATATGACATCGGCGATGGACGAAAAGCGCGAAATTGTAAATGAATGGATACGTAACAGTGGGAGCTTTGATGAAGTTATCGATTTTGATGCAGTAGTTCAAGATAAAAATAGGCCAAGCCACTTGCGAGAAGACTGCGACAGTGGCGACCATCTGCATCCGAATGAGAAGGGTGGAATGATGATTGCATCGGCAATCAATTTGCAGTATTTTTTAGAAACATAATTACGATTCACAGCATTTAAAAAGGTTCTAAATAAATGGCAGGGTGAATTGGAGGGCACGGCATGGAATAGCCTTTTTTGAAAATTTTTTAAGATATTTGCAGTAAAAGGAGGAAATCATGAACGAAACATTGAATTTATGGGAAGAGGGCGCATACAATTATCCGGCTGCATTTGGCTTTATTCCTACGATTACAACCTATCTTCATGGAGGCGATGCGAACTTGCCTGCTATGATTGTCGTACCGGGAGGCGGCTATACCGGGATCTCTCCTACAGAAGGTGAACTTGTAGCAAAAAAATTTTATGATATGGGGTATCAGGCATTTGTTGTAACCTATACAACGAATACCTTTATGACAGTACCTCTTAAAATGCAGCCGTTAGAGGATCTTTCGAAAGCTATCATGATGGTGCGCAAACATGCAAAAAAGTGGCATATAAAGGAAAATCAAGTGACGGTATGTGGATTTTCAGCCGGAGGGCACTTGGCGGGAAGTCTTTCGGTACATTATGCAAGCCCCAATTTATGTCTGGGTGGCGAGTACGAGGGAATTTCCAATCGTCCGGATGCTGTGATTTTATCCTATCCGGTTATCACCAGTGGGGAATATGCCCACAGGGAGTCCTTTATTGCCCTGTTAGGAAAAGATGCATCCGCAGAAGAACTAGAAAAAATGTCATTAGAGAAGCAAGTAAAAGCAGATACGCCACCGGCATTCTTATGGCAGACAGCTACCGATGAGGTGGTTCCGGTTGAGAATAGCTACCTTTTTGCACAGGCATTAAAGACACAAGAAGTTCTGTTTGAACATCATGTTTTCAGTACGGGAAAACATGGACTCTCATTAGCGAACGAAGACTGGGCGACAGGGAGGTTTGGAGGGATGTATACGCTACAGCAGCTATACTGCAGTTTGAAAAATGCCAGTGACAACGGGACAGATTTGCCGGAACCCTTTTGGTCATATAATAAGCAAAATACCTTTGAAGATTTTGAAGAAATGATGAAAGTGATTTATAGAGATGTAGATAATCAAAGGGTAGCGGATGCTAGTATTGCAATATGGCCAATGATGGCAGATTTATTTTTAAAAAAGCTATTTGTCCACTTTCGCAGTAATACATCACCATGCGCCCGGTAATGCCCCATTTTTGCCCGCTTCTTTTACAGTCAAGTAATTCCATGACACTCACCGCACTTTGCTTTTTCACTTTATTATATTTCCAAATATCGAAATATACAAGAGGAAATACGAATTATTCAATGTATGCAAGATGCATATCAAATCATTCCCCGCACACTCTATGGCGCATCGGTCTTTGCTTGTAATCAGATTCACGGCACGAAAAAATGTGCCTTTTTATCAGAATCTGCGTTGCACCTTCTGATAAGGTATAATATAGTTATGTAAAATTTCAGATACAATGCATCAATATTTATATAATATAGTCATTTTTTACTTCTTTGTGCACAAGAAGCAAGAAAGAAGGAGCGCAATTAAATGCAAGAGGCTGTTTCGTTTGACAAAGCCTGAAAAAGTGAATACAATATAGATAGTTTAAGGGAAGTGCAGCAAGCGTGAACTGGAACGGAAACGATAAATAAGCAGTACGTATGAGTTGCCTTGCTAATCAATATATATCTATAAATGAAATTTATAAAATAGGAGGAAGTATGAATCATATCAAACATACAACAAACCGTAGTGAGTCAATGGTAACATTTATTTGCTATCCTAAATGCAGCACCTGCCAAAAGGCACGTAAGTGGCTTGATGAACGTGGCATTGCTTATGAATTCCGTGACATTAAGCAAGACAACCCATCCTATGAAGAGTTAAAAGCATGGTACACAGCGAGCAAATTGCCGCTTAAGAAGTTTTTCAATACAAGCGGACTGGTCTATAAATCGCTGAATTTAAAAGAAAAACTGCCGACAATGAGCGAGGAAGAGCAATTAAAGATACTTGCTACCGATGGTATGCTCGTTAAGCGGCCACTGCTTGTGGGTGATGAGTTTGTGTGTGCCGGTTTCAAGGAAGCGCAGTGGGATGAAAAATTATACGTAGACGATGTGCGGCTTTAGACATGCACTTTGTGTGACGAGGGAGCTGCTGATATAGTAACGTCGAATCTTCGCATTTTGTGAAAAAATGTACAAAACTGACTTCGTGGCTACTGCCTGTGACTAGTAATGCTAAATCCTGATTGATTTGAAGGGAGATACAGATGAAGTTTGCAATATCATACAGTTCCGGGAAGGACAGCGCACTTGCTCTATGGCGCATGGTGAAGGAAGGGCATGAGCCGGTTTGTATGTTGGTGACATTTAATGACGAGGCGAAAAGATCGTGGTTTCATGGGATTAATCTGGAACTGCTTACGGCAGTTTCGCAAAATATGGCGATCCCATTGATCGAATGCCATACCTCTGGAGAAAATTATCATCTCGGATTGGAAGGCGGATTACGTCAAGCAGTGAAAATGGGTGCAGAATCTTGTGTATTTGGGGATATTGACATTGAGGAACATCTTAAATGGAATGAGGATCGATGTGCAAATGCCGGATTGAAATGTATCATGCCATTATGGAAAGAAAGCAGAGAAGTCCTCGTTGGTGAGGTATTAGATGCAGGATTTAAGGCGGTCGTTAAATGCGTTGAATCAAAATGGCTGGGTGATGAATTTCTTGGAAAAGTGCTGGACATGGATCTTGTGGAACGTATTAGGGAAACCGGGGCAGATATTTGTGGCGAGAATGGCGAGTACCACACCTTTGTTTTTGACGGACCAACATTTCATACGCCAGTAAACATACGGCTTGGAGAAATCATAGATTTTGATACGCATAGCGTGATAGATGTGCGATTAAAATGATACGCATGGCAATTGTATTTTTTCTAATGTTAAATGTGGTTAAGAAAAGCGAAAGGTAAAAGCCCCAAAAAGCGGTGGATGGCAATACCTATGGTTTTGTTGATAATCAATGCGATAGTAGTGCTGATTCCCATAGGCTTTTTGCGGTTAATGAATCGTGTGCGTGAAAAAAACGATGGATTACTTTTGGTATCAAAAAAGATGTGATACCATTATGCCGAATACCGTATCACTAATTCTGGTTTAAGAAGTATTTTTTTCTCAATTACTGGTTCTTTTTTCATAAGAGATAAAAGCATTTCTCCGGATTTTGTTTCGGAGTAATTTATTTTGGAATTGAAGATATGGAATGGGGAAGCAATGCTCGAAAAAGCTTATGCCCAACTTGCGGGTTATCTAAATAGTAAGCATGTAAATGTCGACTATCTTGTCACATTTGATTTACGCAAGAGTAAAAATAGGGTACAAAAGACAGAATGGGTGGACTTTGAGGGGGAAAAATATTTGATTGTTTTGTTTGATGGTCATAAGCTAACGAGAAGAGGCAGGGTAAAAAAAGTAGTAGGTTAGGTATAAAAGTATCCTGCTGAGAAGAAAAATAACATAAAGCAACACACGGGCAGGAACCAGTTACTGTTGTTTGCAATTAACATTTAGGAGAGTTGTAAGTATGGACAAAATAAAGATCAAGAGCAAAATCAAAGAGATAGCCCTCTTGTTGCTAGTCATACTTCTCATAGCCTTGTCGGGATGAAGATGGCAGGCTTGAGTTTTCGCTAAAAAGTGGACGATATAAATTGGCATTAGGCCGCTCCTATTATGCCATATTTCATGCAATGCGAGCTGTAAATGCACTTTGAGTTTCCGTACAAAGCCCTCATGCAGTAATATTTCGGACAAGCAAATAATAGAAGCGGCAAGTTCTTTTCGTAAATTTAAGAATATGTGTATCAAGAAATCCACATTCCTATATAAGCAAAAGATGACAATTCCGTTTGTAAAAGAAAAAGGAGAAACATTAAAAGAAGTGATGGAGGAACGCTTCTGGCAGACACCGAATGTATTGTCATTTGAAAGAATCAGAACAGAAATTCGGGATATTATGAAGTTTGCCAAAGGAGATAAAGTCCCGCCAATCTTTACGAATATAACAGATGAAGAACAGGGGCGAACCGAGGGCAAAAAAGTAGATAGGCCGGAAGATTTTAAAGACTATAATATTGAAAGTAAACAGGTATATCGAAGAACACAAGAACCATATTGTAATAGAAAAATTACGTAAGAACATGCAATTAACAAAACCAGACTATCAAGTGCTGGAACGAATTTTAACCGGTGAGCTTGGGACAAAAGAAGATTATAAAAACAATTTTTTGGATACGCCGTTTGGGTTGCTCGTAAGGAAAATTGCGAAGCTAGATAGGGCTGTGGCAATGCGGGAATTTTCAGCATTTATAGAAACACAGAAACTAACGTCCAATCAAATTGTGTTTGTGGAAAAGATCATTGATTATGTGGTGCAGAATGGCTATATGGAAACCGTTGCAGAACTAACGAAGCCACCATTTGATAAACCCATTCCATTTATTAAACTGTTTGAACCCGACAAGCAGAAGGAAGTGGCAAGGATTGTGAATGGGATTCGGGAAAATGCAGAGAAGATAGTGGGATAGACAGCTAGATGAAATCAAAATCGTGGAGGGGGTGCAGTAATGCTTGAAAAACTGAAACAATTTATATGCGACGGCGAGGGACTGGCCGTTGAGTTTAAGCGTTGCACAAATGAACTATCAAACAACGTGTATGAAACCCAAATCAACACGCTGCCCATTCACAGCCATATTGGTTGCACAAATGAACTATCAAACAGCGTGTATGAAACCGTGTCGTCGTTCTCGAACCGTTACGGCGGCTATATGCTGCTCGGTGTTTAGGACGATGGCGAGGTTCTCGGCGTTAATCCGAAAGCCGTGACCGGCTTAAAGAAGAACTTCGCCAATATGTTGAACAACACTCAGCACTTTGCGCCGACAGTGTTTATTGAGCTTAATGAAATTGTTATAGACGAAAAAACCGTGCTGTGGTGCTATGTGCCACCGGATTCACAGGTTGTTATGTACAATGGTAAAATCTATGACCGCGCCGCGGACGGCGATATGGACATCACGCGCAATTCCGCGATGGTTACGCAGATACATCAGCGGAAAACAGCTGAGTATTCAGAGCGTAATATATTCCCATACGCGACTGAAAAAGACCTCGAATTAAAACGCCTGATGCCAAGGGTGTGACTGCTTGCCAAGAATCATATAGAAGGGCATCCGTGGGCTGAAATGACCGATATGGAAATAATGCAAAGCGCTGGACTTTATGAAAATGACCTTAAAACCGGAAGAAAGGGCTTTAATTTGGCGGCGATATTACTCTTTGGACGCGATGCGGCAATCCGCTCTTGTACGCCAAACTATGTCACCGACGCTATCTGCCGACGCGAAAATCTCGACCGCTACGACGACCGTCTGATGGTATTTACGAACTTGATTGACGCTTACGACTTGCTTATAGAATTTATAGCGAAGCACACGCTTGACCGGTTTTTCTTGGTTGATGGCCTGTCTGTAAGCGTTCGCTCAAAAATCTCACGGGAGCTTGTCAGCAATATTCTCGTCCACCGAGAGTATACGAGCGCGTACCCCGCGAAGATTATTATTGAGCGCGACCGCATTGTGACGGAAAATTGGTGCCTGCCGAAAACTCAGGGGCGCATCGACCCGAACAGTTTTACGCCATACCCGAAGAATCCGCTGCTCGCAAATTTCTTCATCAACATCGGCCGCGCCGACGTTCTCGGCTCCGGTGTGCGGAATCTATATCGGTATACGAAAATCTACTCCGGTGGCGAACCCGAACTCATCGAAGGCGACGTGTTTAGAACGATTGTGCCGCTTGCATTATCGCTCTCAGGAATGAGCAATAATGCAAATTTGAGCGATAAAAAGCCCGGCGATGTTCTTATAGCGTATCTCAAAGGCAACGGTGAAATCACCGCGACAGAAGCGGCAAAGATAATTGGACGCTCTCCGGCAACGGCGCGGCGCTTGCTTTCGCGACTTGTTGACGACGGCGTTGTTGTCGCAAGCGGTGGAAATCGTAACCGGAAATATAAGACGAAAAATGATTGATAATAGCAGGAGGGACTACGAATGGCTATAAAGAATGATAATTTCAAATACGAAATCATTAGCGAACACGGCGTTGTTTCGGAACGCTCCAAAGGTTGGCGCAAGGAGTTTAATCTCATAAGTTGGAATGGCGGCGAACCGAAATATGACGTTCGCGATTGGTCTGAGGGACACGAAAAAATGGGTAAGGGCGTTACTCTTACCGAGGAAGAAATACGAGCTTTACACGAGCTGCTCAGTTCCGAAATTATGCTGTTGGACGCGAAACTGTCAGTGGCGGGGAACTGAAATATGTATCCCCTCTGCTTGTGTAAGCCATACCACGTAAAAATAGCGATACAAGATGATATATGCTGAAAATGAGCAAGTAGACGACTTTAATAATCGAATGTGCGTCCTGTCCACAGTGTCACAGCACTATTGACTGAAACGAAACGCAGTATACTCCCAAACAACTTGCAGAGATGAAACGTAATCACGAGCGACGGATTGCAAGTGCTGTTATGACATCAGGATCCATTTCCCTACCCAAACGTCATCCGTATAATTAAATAGACGTTTATACAACTTCTCATTTTTAACTTTATATCTCCATTCAATTATATCAGATCTTGGTGACATAGATGATATGCTGCTATCAATTAGCGAAAATTGCGCATGGGCTTGTACTCCCATACCTCCAAATATAGCGATAGCGATCATTAAGATCATAAAAGTTTTAAATAATTTTTTCAAGTTTTTACACCTTCTCTATAATTGAATTATGTACTGGCAAATTGGATAGATTGTCAGGTATTCTATCTATTGTAGCAACAAGCTTTCCATCAATATATAAATCATATAAATTATTTTCGCGTAAAACAAAATAATCTTTTTGATGATCAATAGTAAAAGTACCGATTGCATTGTTTGAACTAATATTATATGCCTCAAATGTATAGAAAAATGAAAATAGCAAGAGAGTCGTTGATAAAATTAATAGCCAAACATCTAATACTGGAATCTTTTTACTTTTTTGAAAATGGCTAGATCTTAAAATAGCACGTATCCGGTATTCTACCTTATGATTCTTTATAGCAAATGAGAGCGCCAAATTTTCATGGTGCTTGTTGTGGGCATTTTTAGATAACTGAATGAAAATATCAATCCCCCAGCTATGCTGGGGCGAATGGAATAAGCAGTAGCGTTACATCTGTTATAAAAAAGCCTCCTATGCTAGAA
>JAJQRA010000037.1:0-72807 GCA_046533095.1 Lachnospiraceae bacterium ZAX-1
ATAATCACATCTCTAAAAAAAATAATCATAGAAGGGAGAAGAAGGAAATGAAAACATTTGTTCTACAAACAGCGGAGCGCGCAATCAAAACAGCGGCGCAAAGCATGATAGCAAGCATCGGGACAACCTCCCTTATTGGAGACCTGCAGTGGGGGATAGTCCTATCAACAACAGGTATGGCGGTCGTGTTATCCATACTCACAAGCATTGCAAGCTCGGGCATCGGCGACAGTACGCCGAGCCTTATAGGGAAAAAGGAGGAATAAGTATGAATAAGCTTGATTTAGCGGTAAGATGGGCGATAGCAGTAGCCAAGGACGATAGCCACGGCTATGACCAAGGAGGGCACAGGACTTTTACGACAGACGCGGGCGATTTAAGCGGTCTGGACTATGATTGTAGTTCGTTGGTCATAAGCGCGTTTCAGCAGGCAGGAGTGCCGGTATATAGTGGTGGTGCAAGCTATACAGGAAACATGCGCAGCGTATTCCTAAAAACAGGATTCTCGGACGTGACAAGTAAAATCAGTTTAAGCACGGGCAGTGGATTGATTTACGGAGATGTCATGTTACACGAGGGACACCATACCGCTATCTACATCGGAAATAGCCAGATTGTCCACGCATCAATAAACGAACTTGGTAAGATTACAGGCGGCAAAATAGGAGACCAGACAGGCAAAGAAATATGCGTACGGAGCTACTACAATCATCCTTGGAATGTAGTTTTGCGGTATACAGTAGAATCTGCTACAAAAACGGAAGATGCAAAGCCGATTGCAGAAACAAAGCCTAATCCGGTCAAGGCTATCCCTAGCAAGAACTGGATTTCAGAGCTACAACGCAGTATCGGCGCAAAATCGGACGGAATTGCGGGGCCGGAGACATTGGGGAAATGTCCGCTGCTAAAGCGTGGATCTACCGTCCATCCGGTCTACCTTGTACAGAGTTGGCTTAATATTTTAGGCTATCCGTGCAGTGTGGCTGATAGTATTTTTGGAAACAGGACGGAAAGTGGAGTTAGAGCATATCAAAAAGCGCAAGGGGTAGTAGCAGATGGGATCGTTGGACGCAATACTTGGGCAAAAATTTTGGGACTGTAAAAAAATGATTGACATTTAAAAAAATTATGATATTTTGCTGTGGATTGAAACTTGAGGTTTTAAATGTTAAAGAAAACAAAAAGCTGGGGACATGTTCCCCGGCTTTTTTTGTATTGAGCAATATTTATTTACAATTCGTCATAGAAATATCCTTGTTTCGGGCATCCCAGAGAGGGTGCGACATGCTCGTATTGGAGCGTTCCGTCCTCAACGATTTTAATCGGATATGTAAGGGCAACATTGTTTTTATCATAGCAGGCGATTTCGACCCCAAGCTTGCGGCAATCACAATCGTCCATCCATTCGCCATCTGTATTTTTGCAACCCTCCGGTCTGTTCCATTGGGCAACGAGGGCGTAAATGTCGCGGCCACCGAATTTTCCGTAGCCTTTATAGTCTTTTTCTTCAATCACTGCTCCATCTGGGCAAAGGACATATACCGGGAACGTTTCCTTGTTCGAATATGCGTTGCTAATACTCCTTTGAGTATCTGAGGTAATCCAACTAAAAAATCCCATTTTTTCCTTCTTCCCCCCACGGTAGACCGCCGTGGGTCGCTTTTTATTTTTTAATTGTCCCAAAAAGTAGTGGTTCTCCATCCGATTCGAAAACTCCATCCACAAACCATCCTTCTACTTCTATGTTTTATTTGTTAATAACATTATACCACCTGATAAGTGGAAAGTCAACAGGTTTTTTAAATATATTTATATTTCTTGCCCATCTTGCGTGTCCAGTATCCCAACGGCTCGGCCGTCCCTTTTTCGCACCAGGACGGTAAAACGATCTCCATTTTTCGGGTTTTCTTTTTCTAGCCTTTCAATAATCCGATCTATGCCCAAAACCGGGACGCCGTAAATCGAAAATTTACCTCCATCAAAAACGACCTCTTCCGTTCCGTATTCTTCAATACCTATCTCACTAAATACGTAGTCAAGTACGTATTTAGGTGGTCTAGTTTTTCCACCTACCCAATTTTCGATTGTGCGCAGCGGTATTCCAAGTTGCTGCGCCGCCTGCGCCTGTGTCATCCCATTTTCTTTTAAAAGCTTCTTAAGATCCATTTTTTCCTTCTTCCCCCCACGGTAGACCGCCGTGGGTCGGATAGTTGGGTCAGTATATGGTCGGATCGAGTGTTCGATCGATCGCCTTTATCGCGTCATGGATGCCAAGGCATTTTTTCCGATGCTCTCGGTAATTTTTGATGTATCCTTCTAGCTCCTTCAAGATCGGAAGATTTTCTTCTTCTTTTATGCGCGAGATATACGATCCGTCAGACGTCTTATCGTACTCCTCGCCTATATCTCCCCACATCTCATCATGCCGTAGAAAGAAATTTTCAATTTTTGCGAACTCTGTTTTTTCCTTGCTGTCTTCATTTTTTAAAATTTTATACAGTCGGGCTTTTTCTTCTTCTAATTCATCAGATTTTGGCTCTTCGCCAGCTTCTAAAATTCCGTTGACTACCTCCTCCGTCTCATATAATTTTTTTTCAATTTTCGTCATTTTTTTTATCCTCCGTTTTCAATCTCTTGTTTAACTTATAATTCATTATACCACTTATTAGGTGGTAAGTCAACAGGTTTTTTAAATATATTTACATTTCGTACACACCAAACCCTTGGTCGTATACGTCTTCGCTACTTTCTTCTCCGATACGTTCATACAGCCTTTTTGCATCGGCGTTGTCTGGAGCTACTAGGTAGCTAGAAACTACCTGTTTCTTTAACTCCATCAAGAACCATGTGCCGTACCCATGGCCTTGGTACTCTGGGTCGATGTCGATTCTTTCGAGGTATGCATAGCCATCCTCGTCAGAAAGAACCTCTACGATTTCAATTTCTCCGTCCTCGTCTTCTCTTTCCACTTCGGATGGTAAAAATGAAGCCCATCCGATCTCTACTCCATCTAAAGTCATTTTGTATTCAAAGTCATTTATTTTTTTTATTTCCCTTTTCGCTTTCATCATCTTTGGTTCCTCCGTTTTTTAGTTTCTTGTTTAACTTATAATTCATTATACCACTTATTAGGTGGTAAGTCAACAGGTTTTTTCACATTTTATCAAAAAATATTGTTAGATTTTTGTTAGATCTAAAAATTAAAAAATGGCTCTAAACTCTTTAAAATAAGCAATTTTATAAAAAAATAGTAGTTCTGTTAAGGGGATGGTACACCAGTGACACCAGGCGATATTAATTGGACTGGTATTGGCAACGGTGTTTCAGTTTCTAGTGCTACTTTTTCTGAAATACCATCCAAATTTCCATATACAGTAACCGCTACAGTAACAGTTGCTGTAGCCCCAGGCACAGCTGCAGGTAACCGAACCCTTACAGCAACAATTGATGGTAACTCTGCTAATGTTGTCATACATATAACTGCTGCGACAGTCCCTGTAGCAAGCGTTTCTTTAGCACCTAATCCGGTTAATTTAAAGCTTGGCGAAACAACGACACAGCAGCTAACAGCAACCGTAGCACCGGCTAATGCAACGAACAAAGCTGTAACATGGGCTTCTAGCAACAAGGCCGTTGCTGACGTTTCCACATCTGGTCTCGTTACTGCAAAGGCAGTTGGAACCGCAACCATTACAGCAACAGCAGGTGGAAAATCCGGTACCGCTACCATAAATGTAGCCGCAGCTGATATTCGTTTAACAAAGATCACCTTATCTAAAACTAAACTTACAATCGTAAAAGGTAAATCTGCAACATTAACAGCAACATTTACTCCAGCAAATGCGATTGCCGCTGACAAAGTATTAAAATATACCAGCAGCGATACAAAGATTGCTACGGTAGAAGACGGCAAAGTTACTGGAAAGAATGCCGGAATCGCAACAATTACCGTAAAATCAGGAAATGGAAAATCAGCTACAGCTACCGTAACCGTAGCAGATGTTACATTAAATTCAAAAGCAGTAACCTTACAGGTTAAAAAGACAACGACCGACTTAAAAGTTGACACTATATTCCCGGCAAAAGACAGTGTTAAATGGAAAAGTTCTAATACTAAAGTGGTAACCGTTAGTAGTAAAGGCAAACTTACTGCAGGAAGCAAAACTGGAACAGCAACCATCACTGCAACAACAGCAAGTGGTGCTATAGCTACAGCTAAAGTAACGGTTCAAGCAAAACCAGTCGTAGTAAAAAAATTAAATGTTACTAAAACATTACTGTTAGTAAAAGGAAAATCTGAAACATTAACAGCTACGAAAGATCCACTTGGTGCACCCGGAACAATTAAATATTCTACATCAAACAAAAAAGTTGCAACCGTAGACAAAAACGGAAAAGTGAAAGCAATCGCTGCTGGAACAGCAACGATTACAGCAGCAGTCGAGGTTGGTAGCAAGACGATAAAGGCTACCACTAAGGTAACAGTAGCAGGTATTACATTAAAAGCAACCAAAGCAAATGTAAAAGTTAACAAAATTGTTACAATTACAGTAAAATCAACTGTACCTAAGAACGATAATATTACCTATACGTCTTCTGATAAAAAGATAGCTACGGTTGATTCCAGAGGTAAGGTAAAAGGTGTAAAGGCAGGCAAAGCAACCATCACTGTAACAACCAAAAGTGGTGCAACAGCTAAATTTACGGTAACTGTCAAAAACTAAATAAGTGTAGCCAGATCTTCTCGTAATTTATATATGGAACAAGTAACTTACGATAAGAAGCTGCATGAATAACGAACTACATTAGCAACGAATCAAATACGCTTAGCCAGATTTTACTGACTAAGCGTATTTGATATTTAAGAATGAGGGTAAGTATGGGAAAAAAAAGATACGAAGACAAGTGGGATAATATTCTATTAAGTATAGCCACCTATGGGTTTGTGGTTATTATGATTGCATTATTCCCCTTGTATTATCAAAATAACTATTACAATATTGTAAGTGCAAAAACTTCTTTTTTTAAAACATGTGCAATCGCTTTTTGCCTGATCGCCCTATGCATATTGATTTTAAGATTTGCCATCAATTTAAAAAAAATAAAAAGCAGTACATTCAATCGAAAGGCTTTCCTCGAGCAGCAGAAAAAAAACGGCCTCAATCTATTTGGTGTCTTGTTGTTTGTAGCAGTGATCGTTTCTACTATAAACAGCGCTCATAAATCGGAAGCATTCTTGGGAAATACGGAACGTATGCTTGGATCATTGTTTCTGGGGCTGTGCCTCCTTGTATATTTTATCATAGCCGGATATCTAAAGCCTACCATGCATCTGGTCTGGCTCTATTTGATCGTCAATCTGCTTGTTTTAGGGTTGGCAGATTTAAACTTTTTTGGCATTGACCTGCTTGGTATGGACACAAACCAGACCGGGTTTATTAGTACGATCGGAAACTCTAATTTCCTTGCAAATTATGATGCTCTAGTCTTACCGATTGGCATGTGCCTATTCTATATAAGTGAAACAACGTTTTCAAAATCAATCTATTCTGTGTTTTTAACAATCGGATTTTGTGGAGCCTTTGCATCATCCGCTGATAGTTGGATACTAGGTATCGGAAGTGCCTACTTGCTCTTGCTGTGGTTCTCCATGTCCTCCTTTGAAAAATTGGGGAAATTCTGCCAACTTGCAGGATTGTTTACTTTAAGTTCTCTTTTGATAAAAGTAGGGGCAACGCTAGCTATTTCCTTTGGCTTGAAGACTCCTCATTTGCCCGGATTGCCTCAAAGCTATGGATATCTTCTGCTTCGCACAGAACTATTAATCGCAGAAGCCATCCTCCTTACCGTCGTATACTTGCTATGCAGGAAATTAGGCTCTTGCCTTGTGGAGACAACGAACATAGAGAATCAAAAGAGATTGCTGAACATCCGAAAGATACTATTTGGACTGCTGCTATCTGCCCTTCTTCTGGCTACACTATTATTCGGAATCGCAAATGCCTTTCCGCAAGCAGCTAAGAACACCCCCTGGCTTTCGGCATTCACATTAACAGATACGTTTGGAAGTGGTCGCGGATTTATCTGGAAATACACGATACGAGCATGGGAAGACCTCTCTTTGAAAGATAAAATCTTTGGTGTCGGCCTTAGTAATTTTGTTCCCTTTATCTATAAGGACTATGCGGCAGAACTATCACAAATATTTGGTAGTAGTGCCCGGCTGATTGACGCCCATAATGAATTTCTGCAATTTCTTGTTACAACAGGCCTTCTAGGGGCAATCGGATACTTTGGCATGTTAATTTCCTCAATTGTCAAATTTGGGAAGATGACAAAGAAACAGCCACTCCTGCTGATTGGAAGCGTAACGGCACTCTCCTACCTTATGCAGGGGCTGGTAAATAATCCCCAGACATTTACAACACCACTACTCTTTATTTTCTTCGGGGTTATGGAAAGCCTCTATCGAAAATATAAGGCTCAAGCATCATAGAAACGCAATTGTTCCATCCCCTAATCAAAAATGGCTTGCCTTTCAACTTCCTTGGCAAGCCGATACATATACCCGAGGGATTTTTCTTTGTGCGGTTTGGCACATTCCACCCTATTTCTTTTTCTGATCGAAAACAAAATATCCAAAGCCTTGTTGTCTTTCGAAATGATAAGAAAGTAAATTGTTTTACTAATCATCGTCCTCTTCCACTTTCTCTGGTATTTTCATAAAAATCTTATTAATACGATTTTTCTCCACATCCTCAACGCGCAAAAACACCTCATCTTCTGTTGTAATCGATTCGCCGGTTTCCGGTAGATGGTCAAGCAGGCCGATTAAGTAGCCCCCGATGGTATCATAGTCGTCTGAACTTAGCTCTAGCTTCAAAAGATTACATAAATCTTCCAGATTCATAGAACCTTGCACCATATATTCAAACTCATTTATTTTCTGAATCGGGTCTTCTTCGTCCGTATCATATTCGTCCCGGATTTCACCTACGATTTCCTCTAATAGATCTTCTAAGGTAATAAGCCCTGCCGTTGCACCATATTCATCTAGTACAATCACAATATTTATGGACGACTGGCGCATTTCAATCAGCAATTCCGATATATTCTTGTGTTCATAAGTATAATAGGGTTTCCGTAAAATATGGCGGATAGCAAAGTTTTCTTTATTGTCATAAAGCAGTAAATCCTTCATATTTATGATGCCAATCACGTTATCTGTAGATTTTTCATAAATAGGGATCCGCGTGAACTTATCCTCGCGAAAAATTTCAATCAGTTCTTTGTAGGTGCTATTTACATCTGCAAACGTCATATCGATACGGGGAACCATGACTTCCTTTGCCTGTGCATCGCCAAAATCGAATACATTGTTGATCATGAGGCGTTCTTCCATTTCAATTACCCCTACTTCGTGGCTTACATCTACAATGGTACGTAATTCATCTTCCGTCATTGTATTGCCTACTTTACGCGTATCCACTCTTAGGATAAACAAAACCAGCATTGCAAGCTTGTTGATGATAAAGATGAGCGGTGTCAGCAATTTGATCAACAAAATAATGATATTTGCATAGGCTAACGCTATGCGATCCGCATAAATAGTCGCCAATGTTTTGGGGGAAATCTCTCCAAAAATCAGTATTAGCAACGTGATCACTCCAGTAGCAATTCCCGCCCCTATACTACCGAGTATGCGAATAGCCAATGAGGTTGCCATTGAAGAGGCAGTCAGGTTTACAATGTTGTTTCCAATCAAAATAGCACTTAGCATTTTACCGGAATCTTCCGTTATCTTTAATACCTTCTTTGCATTTTTATTTCCATCGTCTGCCAATGTTCGCATACGAAGCTTGTTGCATGTTGTTAATGCTGTTTCCGCCGACGAAAAAAAAGATGATAGCATAATCAACATCATTAATATAATAATCTGCGTGACGTCACTTGAGTCCAAAAATCTCTCTCCCTTCATTAAATAGTAATATAGTTTATTAGAAGTTGCAGCGCAAGTTCTGATAAAAAGGCACATCTTTTCGTGCCGTCAATCTGATTATTGAACTACTATGTTCAATAATATACTGTATAAGAGGTGAATTTGCAAGGGTTTCAGAAAAATTCTGCATATTTTTGTACAGATGCTCATATAGTTTCCTAAGAGGAAGTGCTAAATCGATCATGCACAAATTGACTATGCACAAATCGATGTGCCAAAAAGCGGCGTTAACCAATTTGCGCACGGATATGTGCTGAGCTGTTCCAAATCGGTCATACACAAATCGATGTGCCAAAAAGCGGTGTTAACCAATTTGCGCACGGATATGTGCTAAGCTGTTCCAAATCGGTCATACGCAAATTGACTATGCACAAATTGATGTGCAGAAAAGAGGTGGGTTTTGAAAAAAAATATGCCCTTGCTATCCGTAATAAAAATTTTGCTATTCATGTATATCATTACCGGCGTACTGCTCCTTTTGTTGGCCACATTGCTGTATAAAATGCAACTTAGCGAGGGAATGGTATCCATCGGCATTGTTTTAATATACATCGTATCCGGACTGGTTGGCGGACTGCTTGTGGGTAAAAAAATGAAAAGCCGGAAATTTATATGGGGTATGGTAATGGGGGGCAGCTATTTTCTGGCGCTTGCGCTAGGATCTATCCTATTTCATCAAGGGCTTCAAATGGAATTGACCCGGTTTATTACGACACTCATTTTGTGTACGGCTTCCGGTATGGTCGGAGGAATGGTAAGTTGATCTATTTTGTAAAAAATACTTTTCTTATAAGGAAAGATATGCTATAATACAAAATGGTATATTTAAGGCAAGCAATCAATGCAAAAGGTATGCACCATACGGATTTTTATCACATGGGTATATTTAAGGCAAGCAATCAACGCAAAAGGTATACGCCATATTGATATTTGATCACATGGCATCCTGAAAGCGGATAGGACTAAAGTTCAGAAGGAGTTCAATATGAAACATATAAAAACACTAAATACAAAAAAATTACAAAATACAGTTAAGAAGGGTGGCTGTGGAGAATGCCAAACTTCTTGCCAGTCTGCATGTAAGACGAGTTGTACCGTAGGGAATCAGAGTTGTGAACATAAATAGCAGCTGTTTCGTGTGAAACAACGACCGTTCGTTTAAAAGCGAGCGGTCATTGTTTCGTTGTCAAGTGTAGTTGCCGGTTTGCGGCAAAAAAATGGTAAGAGAGGGGAACAAAAGCCTATGGTTCACCAATATAAAAATAACGGCTATAATATTGTTCTCGATGTAAACAGCGGTGCAATCCATATCGTAGACGATGTGGTATATGATACGATTCCTTTCTATGAAACTTGTACAAAATCAGAAATAATAGATCGGTTAAAGCAAAGATACGATGAAATTGAGATTTTAGAAGCACTAGAAGAAATCAAGATGCTTGTAGACGAAGGCCAGCTTTTTACGAAAGACGAGTATGCCGACTATATTGCCGAATTTAAGGGTCGTCAAACGATCGTCAAAGCGTTATGCCTGCATATAGCCCATGATTGTAACCTTAAATGCCGCTACTGTTTTGCCGAAGAAGGCGAGTATCACGGCAGGCGTGCAATGATGTCCTTTGAAGTAGGCAAGGCCGCCCTTGATTTTCTGATTGCTCATTCCGGCAGCCGCCAGAATTTGGAAGTAGACTTTTTTGGTGGAGAGCCTTTAATGAATTTTCAGGTGGTAAAGGATCTCGTCAACTATGCAAGGGGACAAGAGCGATTACACAATAAAAAGTTTCGGTTTACGCTGACTACAAATGGTGTATTGTTGGACGAGCCTATGATGGAGTTTGCCAACCAAGAGATGGCAAATGTCGTGCTTAGTATAGATGGAAGGAAACAGGTACACGACTTTATGCGTCCTTTCCGCAAGGGTACCGGAAGCTACGATTTGATCCTCCCCAAATTCCGGAAATTCGCAGAAAGCAGGAAGCAGAAAAATTATTATGTAAGGGGAACCTTTACACGCCATAATCTGGATTTTTCAAAAGATGTACTGCATCTGGCTGATTTGGGGTTTAAACAAATTTCAGTAGAACCGGTCGTTGCAGAGGATACGGCGGATTATGCGATCAAAGAACATGATTTGCCACAGGTTTATGAAGAATACGATAAGCTTGCAGTAGAAATGATAAAAAGGCATACGGCCGGAAACGATTTTAACTTTTTCCATTTTATGATAGATTTAGAGGGCGGTCCCTGCGTGGCGAAAAGGCTGTCCGGCTGTGGATCGGGTACCGAGTATCTGGCGGTAACGCCATGGGGCGATTTGTACCCTTGCCATCAATTTGTAGGCCATGAAACATTTTGCATGGGCAATGTAGTCGAAATAGAACGTTTTCGCAAAACAAATAAAAGCACCCATGCATTAACCGAGCACGTGCCTACATCAGACAAGAATGCGTCTTCTTTCGATGAGGGTATGTGCCACAGCACGCAATCCGAGGTAAATACACAAATTCGGGAAGCGTTTCGCTCATGTAGCGTTTATACAAAGGATGCATGTAAAGAATGTTTCGCAAAATTTTATTGTAGCGGTGGCTGTACGGCCAATGCCTATAATTTTTGTGGCGATATCCATGGCGCTTATAAAATAGGGTGCCAATTGCAAAAAAAACGTGTGGAATGTGCAATTATGTTAAAAGCGGCATTGGCCAAGTACAATGCACCACAAAAGGAGGAAGAACATGAAACGAAGTAAGGGCATAGCAATTCTGGCGGCAATCATTGTAATTTTAGCAGGATTGTCATGGTATGCAGGAACGATTATTTCTACAGTTGGAATTGGCGAGAGCCGTAACATAAAGCTAGGGCTTGACTTGGCCGGGGGAGTCAGTATTACGTACCAGGCTGTAGAAGAGAGTCCAACCGCGGAACAGATGAGCGATACCATTTATAAGCTGCAGCGTCGTGTAGAAACATATAGCACGGAAGCTGTTGTATATCAAGAAGGGGACAACCGCATTAACATTGAAATTCCCGGCGTCACCGATGCGAACACTATTTTAGAGGATCTTGGAAAACCGGGATCCCTCGAATTTCAAAAAGAAGATGGGACAGTTGTCTTAACCGGAAGCGATGTTGCCAATGCACAGGCGGGAACCTTTACAAACAACCTGGGCAATAAAGAAAATGTTGTGGAATTGACCTTAACCGATACAGCGGCGCAAATATTTGAAACTTTGACACGGGAGAATATTGGAAAAACGATTCCAATTGTATATGATGGCACTCCAATTAGCCAACCCGTCGTACAAAGCGCAATTGCCGGCGGAAAGGCACAGATTACGGGTATGGATAGTTTTGAAGAGGCAGAAGCCTTGGCATCTCAAATCCGCATCGGGTCGCTTTCCTTGCAGTTAGAGGAGCTTCATTCAAAGGTAGTTGGGGCACAGCTTGGTTCCGAAGCTCTTTCAACAAGTTTAAAAGCTGCGGTAATCGGTATCGCTTTGATTATCCTATTCATGATTTGTGTTTATTTGATTCCTGGACTGGCTTCCGGCATTGCGCTCATTTTATATTGTGCAATGACAATCTATGTATTGTGGATATTTGACATTACCTTAACCTTGCCTGGTATTGCAGGTATTATCCTGTCCATTGGTATGGCCGTTGATGCAAACGTTATTATCTTTGCAAGGATAAGGGAGGAACTAGCAGCGGGCAAAGCGGTCAATACTGCCATCAAAATAGGGTTTGAAAAGGCACTCTCAGCGATTGTAGATGGAAATATTACAACGTTGATTGCAGCCGTTGTATTGGGAATGCGAGGCTCTGGCAGTGTCAAAGGGTTTGCCTACACGCTTGGGATCGGTATTGTACTATCTATGTTTACCGCTCTTGTGGTAACAAGATGGATTCTAAAATGCTTTTATGCAATCGGTTTAAAAAGCGAGAGATTTTATGGAATCCCAAAAACACGCGAAACAATCGATTTTCTTGGCAAACGCAAACTCTTTTTTGCAATATCCATTGTAGTCGTACTTGCAGGGTTTGTCGGTATGGGAATCCATAGCCAAAACGGAAATATTTTAAACTACAGTTTGGATTTTGTTGGCGGAAGTTCTACCACAGCTACTTTTCATGAGGACTATTCCATTGAAGAAATCGATGCCCAAATCGTTCCGCTGGTAGCAGAAATTACCGGTGACGGAAATGTCCAGACCCAAAAAATTGCAGACAGTACGCAGATTGTGATTAAGACAAGATCGTTAGGGCTGGCAGAACGTGAATCTTTAAATACAATGCTGGTAGACAAATTTGCAGTTGACGAAACGACGATCGTATCCGAAAATATTAGCTCAACCATAAGTTCCGAGATGAAAGCAGATGCCTTATGGGCAGTCACGATTGCAACGTTATGTATGCTTATCTATATCTGGTTTCGGTTTAAAGACATTCGTTTTGCGGGCAGTGCCGTCATTGCATTGCTGCATGATGTGCTGATTGTGCTTACGTTCTATGTGATATCATGGACTTCTGTCGGCAGTACCTTTATTGCTTGCATGCTTACGATTGTCGGCTATTCCGTCAATGCAACGATCGTAATATTCGACCGTATCAGGGAAAATATGGCAACGATGAGAACTCAGACGCCGGATGCATTAAAAGAAGTGGCGAACAGGAGTATCACCCAGACATTGACAAGAAGTATCTATACCTCACTGACCACATTTATTACAATCTTTATACTTTGGCTTTTGGGTGTTGCCTCTATCAAGGAATTTGCCCTCCCATTAATGATGGGCATTATATGTGGCGCATATTCTTCCGTATGCATCACAGGGGCACTATGGTATGTATTTAAAACGAGGTTTGCTAAAAAATAGCACGCTTAGAGCAATTCCCTTTAAAACGAAGTTTGCTAAAGCAGCACTATGCTATCCATTTAAAACAGAGTTTGCCTAAAATAGCACGCTTAGCAATCCCTTTTAATTTTATTGCCTGTGGTGTTTTCCTCAAAGCTTAGTAGAACTTTCTTATAAAGTAAAAAAACATCCTGCCTAACTTGTGGCGGGATGTTTTCATGTTACGCTAGGAACAGACCTGTGCCCGTCGGTCAGGCATAGTGGGTCAAGATGTTTCATGTTACGCTAGAAACAGACCTGTAACCGTCATAGGCGTTTAGCTGCGGTTGGATATTTCCATATTACACTAGGAACAGACCCGGTTGCGCCCTGTGTTCTTTGCTGTATAAAGCAACATGTCTGACTTTGAAACTGAGCCTTCAAAATCCTGCCAGTCAACCATTGTTAAGCCACCAGAAAACGTAATCGGCTTCTTATTCAGCACATCTAGGAGCTGCGTATCTGCGGTTAAAGCCTGTGCCATACGCATCAATGCCGCACGGCAAATATCCGTAGAATGCGTTTCAAACAGCACCAAAAATTCCTCTCCGCCATAGCGGAACACAGAATCTTCACTACGTACCGCTCCCGAAATGATGTCTGCAAACCTTTTAAGGACAATATCACCTGTATCATGCCCAAAATTATCATTGACTTTCTTAAAGTGGTCGATGTCAAGCATTGCGACACAAAACGGCTTATTCTGGTTTGCAAGTGATGGAACCATCTCTTGTAGCCAACGGCGATTGTACAAGCCTGTAAGCTGGTCGTGATATGCACCTTGTTCTAATTCTGCTTTTTCAGCGCCACGGCGTTGTGCAAGCAAATCCTCCGTTTGCTGTTCCACACGAGCGAGCAGCAATAGGCTAATGAATATGGTTAAAACCGAAAATGACAGTATGTAAGGGTCGTCACTGCTTATTGATGTATAGGCATCCCGAAAAAATAGCAATACAGCTGCAATGGGCGAAAGGAATAGCAATAGATTGCGTGACCACTTATAGGATACGATGACGAGTTGTATCTGAAAGCATACCAGTGTATAAATCAATCCGGCTATCTCTTTAAGATATAAATTCGTTAAAATGGCATACAGAAATATCTCCCAAGAAATAATCGTAATACACAGCGAGTACCTACGCTTTATCAACACGCCGCTAAGAATGGTATACACGAGCAGCGAGCAGATGTCGAACCAAATTACATCATGTCGCACGAAACGGACTGCGAACATAAAGATATGCACGGATGCGGAACCTACAATTAGGAGCACCGTAGCATAAAGCTGCCTAATCTCATCGGCCTGCAAACCCTTTGTGCGAGCTAAAATCCAATTATTAACTTTGTTCATCATAGATGTACCCTCTCCCGACTTTTACCCAAGTGGAATATTTAGCTGCTCTGTCCCCGCAACTACAAACTTTCCATCGCTTATTATGTCTATCGTTGTCTTATCTTTTCTAATCACCACAATTTTATCTAGTTCATCATAAGGAATCGTAATGTCCGTGTGGCAATTAAAATATGCTTTCTCCACGTCTTCTTTTCTTAAAATGGAAATTTCATTGTCCCTCGCAACGATTTCTTTTCCATCAGGATTGTAGACGCTCGTATCTTCTGCGTGGCTGTAGCAGGTATCTCCCACCGCAAAATGCGGACCGGTCTTTTCTGCGATCAAAATGGGCAGTTTATCTGCAATGCCATAATCTCGCCCCATTTTATACGCAACTGTATTCGTACCAATGGCAAATTCGCCCATCGGCAACGTATCATGGTGATGCAGTAATTCTTCTCCTAAAAATCTAAGGTTTTCTTCTTCTTTTTCAAAGTTTTTACAGCTGTACCTTGCAATCATGCCATCTTTAAATTCCACTTCCAAATCTACGTATTTTAGATTTCGCAAGTAAACTTGTGTCACGTGCAGGAGTCCGTTTGTGCCTTTTAATACCGGAGATGTAAATACTTCACCTACCGGAATGTTGACATCTGCAACACAGTTTTCAAATATCGTTTCTTTTGTGCCCTCCTGCAGTGGGTAAAGTGCCACCGTAAGGTCTGTTTTGTTTGCCCCCTTGCCGGTAATGTGTACCGCTTCCCCCTCATCTAGTACATCAATTATTTTTTGTTGCATCTGTTGGTAAAGTGTATATGAAAGTGTATTAATTTCCACTGTTTTTGCAAAAATTTCAGTAAATTTTTCACCTATTTCCGGTATTGGATACGCAATGATTGTAAAGCTACGTTCATCACCTTTGATGTATTCATTGGTTAACTGCCCTAGTATATTTGTATAATATACATTTAATTTTTGTTGTTTCTTACTGTATTGATAGCCTTGCAGTTTATTTTTTGGTGTAAATAAAAGTTCGCCGAACACTTCGACGACTGCCGGACCCGCATAGTATGACGCTAATTTCTTTTGCTTTTCATAGGTTGTCCGCGTGCACGCAAGCCTTCGCTCTACAAAAATTTTGTCCAAATACAGTGCACGATCCGCCTTGTGATCATAGTCATACTGCCTATTTGGCGACGAAGATGCCACGCCGGAATCATGATTTCCTTTGTTAAAAAAAGAGGAAACCGCATTCCTTGAAATGACCGGCCGTAAACCCATTTTCTCAAAATTTTTAATCGCCACCCGCATCATTCGCTCAAATCCAATTGGATAGTGGAGTGCAACTGTCTTTTTCTTATATAAATCCTTTCCGGTATTCAAAAATCCAATGCGGTAGCCCTCTGTATAGGTGTCCGCCATAGACGCAATCTCGCCTTCACTCCTTGTATTTAAAAATTCTGATATTAAAATCTCGTTTTCGCTAATATAGCTCCCATAGCGATACAAATACCTTTGATCCGACAAATCCGAATCTTCTATGATTCTTGTATAGAAATCAAGGCTACTATCAAGCTGCTCCGCAATCGAAAATTCGATAAATACTTCACAATAATCATGGAAAAACCAGTACATAATTTGCTCAATTTCTTTTGGTGTTGTACCCTCCGCCCGTTCAAAACAATTGTAGATTTCTACAAACAATTCCGCCAAAATCGTCATGCTGTAGGTACGTTCCTCAAATGCATAGGCTATCATGGCACGTAGCTCAGAATAAAGGAAACAAAGCTGTTTTCCATAGTCCTCCCCGAAAGCTTCCCGTGCATAGTCCGGGTTTGCGTAACTAGCACCATAGTTCTCCGGTTTTAGATCCGCATATAGCCTATGATTACATAATTTACATTCTTCTAAGGTCTTTTTATGAAAGGCACCGGAAGCAATCTCTTCTTCTAATTGTTTGATCTGTATGATAAATTTCGCCATTGATTGAAAATAGGTGCAATAAGGTTTCGGCGTCGTACACTCGCTTTGTATAGAAACAATCCGTTCCATCACCAATTCAAAACGTTCTGCCACATCTTCCTCGTATGGCTGATAAAATTCTCTATAACCCATTATGTGAACTCCCTTGAATTTTTATTTTATCAGCAAGCTAGCCCGGAGACATAAAATCGGTAGTCCCCATTTTGTTGACTCACTTGAACTTTTATTCTAATTTTACCAAAATATCCCTACCAGATAAACCGACACCCACCCTCCAGCAGCAAACAATCCAAATACCATCCCTAAGATAGGAAATAGTTTGTAGCTATTTTCTTCCCTTAATCCTGATATAGCAGGGAGCAGGGAAAATACCGCTACCATCATAGACAAAATCCCTACACCTCCAAGATAAACGTTTTCCCTCCCCCTGTTTTGAAAAGAAAGCACCATCACTGCAATGCCAAGGGCAATCGAAAAAAATGCCATCGCAAAAGCAGATACCCCTTTCACAGAATGCCTTTTTTCGGTAAATTTATAATTATGCCCTTTTTTATGTCCTTTTTTCCTCATCCTAGTATCCTCTTGATTCCATTGCTTTCACGGTATCATTCTCTCTTGTGTGCATATGAATTTTTTTGGAAGATTTTATTTTTGTGGAATTACGTTTCTCCCGATGAAATAAAAACATAGATATCCGATCATGCCACCTATCGTATTTAATAATAAATCGTCTACATCAAAAGATCCTACTTTCGAGATGAACTGTATTGTTTCTACAGTAAGACTAAATTCAAAGCTAAGAAATACCATATGAAATCCAGAACGGAATTTCCGGTTAATAACCGGCATAATCGCCCCAAATGGAACAAACGCTGCAACGTTTCCCACTAGATTTATCAAAACGACTGTCATGCCAAGTGTTTCACGATATTTAATAAACCTTCCTATTTCTTTAAATAAAATCAAATTATACTGATAGTTCCTGCTTTCAAATGTCCTTCCTGCACTTTCTGCAAAAAATAAAAAGTAGGTTAAACAAATAATATAGGCTCCAAATACAATTTTACTGCATATGCGAAGTATTTTTTTATGCTCTGTCTTCAACTTTTCTTCCTTAAAAGATAATATCTGATTTACGTTTGATTAAACGTGCGCCATTTACAATGGTTAGTATTCCGCATACAATGCCCATAACAAGCACGATAACGCCAAGGGCTATATTGCCTGCGCCTGTGCCGGTCATCGTTTGATAAGTTTTTTCATTCATAATAAAACCTCCTATAGCTATCGTTTGATAATCAATTTGTGCCAAATCGGTTATGCATTCACGCTATGCTTCCCTATAGTTATCGTTTGATAATCAATTTGTGCCAAATCGGTTATGCATTCACGCTATGCTTCCCTATAGTTATCGTTTGATAATCAGCTTGTGCCAAATCGGTTATATACCATATTGCTCATAATAGCTGTCAATTTTCTGTTTTAAAGTATCGTCAATATAAATTATTCCCTTATATGGTTTATTATACAAATATTCTACCACTTCTGCCATTGTTACAATCGCATTTGCACCAAATCCATACGTTTCTTTTATTTCTTCTAATGCACTTTTATCCTTTTTCCCTCGTTCCATGCGGTTTAAAGATAGCATCAGCCCCTTAATATCGACCTTTCCCTGTGCCTGAATGATTGGAAACGTTTCTTCAATGGATTTGCCGGAAGTTGTAACATCTTCAATTATGACAATCCTGTCTCCATCCTTTATTGGGCTTCCTAATAAAATCCCGGCATCTCCATGATCTTTTGCTTCTTTACGGTTAGAACAGTATTTGATGTCTTTTCCATACAAGATACTATATGCCATTGTGGTCGCAACGCTCAAAGGGATTCCTTTGTATGCCGGTCCAAATAATATATCAAAATCATCGCCATAGTGCGTATGGATCGCCTGTGCATAGAATTCCCCTAGTTTACGCAGCTGTGCACCGGTTACATAGCCACCCGCATTCATAAAAAAAGGGGACTTCCTTCCGCTTTTTAATATAAACTCGCCAAATTTCAATACCTGGCTATCGATCATAAATTCGATAAACTCCTGCTTGTATTGTTCCATTTTAAACCTACTTTCTATTTTATTCAAGATCAAATCTATTTTCTTCCTTTTTATTGGATAATGCGTAGTTATTCACAGCCAACTGTGAATAGCTACGATAGCGTTCCATGCTAGCGCGATTCCCTTTTTTATAAAACAGCTCCGATTAATTCATTCATATCATTCATTTTATAACGCTCCACATATGCTGCAATTCCATCTGCAATTTCAAGTGTTATGGTCGGATTCGTAAAGTTTGCCGTCCCAACGGAAACTGCAGTAGCTCCTGCCAGCATCATTTCGATTGCATCTTCCGGTGAATGTATGCCGCCCATGCCGATAATTGGAATACGCACTGCCTTGGCCACCTGATAAACCATACGTACTGCTATCGGGTGGATTGCAGGACCGGATAGCCCACCGGTTTTATTCGCCAGGGCAAATTTTCTCTTATGGATATCTATTTTCATTCCAGTGATTGTATTAATTAAGGACAAGATGTCAGCCCCACCCGCTTCTGCTGCTTTTGCCATTGTTGCGATATCCGTCACGTTGGGGCTTAGCTTCATAATAATCGGCTGTTTTGCATATTTTTTCACTTCCCTTGTAATTTCCTCTACTGCCTTTTGATCTTGCCCAAACGCAATCCCGCCCTCTTTTACATTTGGGCAGGATATATTGATTTCCAACAAATCAATCGGCTGGTCTGCGAGCCGTTCTACTACCTCGCAATAATCCTCTGTCGTTTTGCCACATACGTTTACAATAATTTTGGTATCATAGTTTCGTAAAAAAGGAATGTCACGCTCAAGAAAGATAGAGAGCCCCGGATTCTGCAGTCCGATCGCGTTTAGCATTCCACCATAGGTTTCTGCAATACGTGGCGCCTGATTCCCCTCCCAAGGTACATTTGAAACACCTTTTGTGACAATAGCACCCAACTTATTTAAATCTACAAATTCACTGTATTCTTGTCCTGAGCCAAATGTACCAGATGCGGCCATGACAGGATTTTTTAAAGTAATGCCTGCTAATGTTACGCTTGTATTTATCAAATCTCTACCTCCTCTGCAAGAAATACAGGTCCTTCCTTACAAATTCGTTTGTTGTTTACATTTGTATGGGCATCTTTATTCTTTGACTTGCATACACAGGATAAGCAGGCGCCAATTCCACACGCCATTTTTTCCTCAAGGGAAATATAGCATTCAATGTGGTTATCTGCCGCAAATTTTTTGACGGCACGCAACATAGGCATCGGACCACATGCATAGATAATGTCCCCCCTTAATCCATGTTCTAGGATGGAATCCAAGACATTCCCTTTCGTTCCATAGCTACCGTCCTCGGTGGCAATGTAAATGTTGCCAAGACCTTTAAATTCCTCCTGTAAAAATAGCTCGCCTTGATAGCCCAATATGATATTTTTTTCACAATTCAGTCGTTTTGCCAGTGCAAGCATCGGTGGTATTCCAATTCCGCCCCCAATAATCAGAGCTGCCTTTCCTTTGCCACTTCCTATCTCTTCTATAGCCTCTCTATCCTTTGTATCTTCTATGTTTTCTCTATCCTTTGTATCGTTTCCGTTTTCTTTTACGGGAAAGCCATTGCCTAACGGACCTACAATTTTTAATTGCATTCCGCTATCCATATTTGAAAATTCCTCGGTTCCATTCCCGGCAATCCGGTATACCATACGAATCGCATCTTCTTTCGAATTAATTTCACAAATACTAATCGGCCTTGGCAGCAATCTGCTTCCATCGTGGCAGTAAAGGGAAATGAACTGTCCGGCTTTGGCTGTTTTGGCTATGTTGTCTGTTTTCAGCCATATGCTGTATATGCCGTTAGAAATCTTTTTTTGACTTATAATAACTGCCTGTTCCTTGAACTTGTGAGTCATTCTAACTCCTTTGGCCACTATTTGGTTGTACCGCCCTCATAATCAATTTGTACGTAATCCATTTGCACCGCCCCTATCAAAATATATTGTAACGATTCAGGATGTGCTACTGAATCGTTACAATACAAGAAACGCTATGCTTATTTTGCTTTCTTCAATGCTAGATCAATATCAGCAATCATTGCAGATACTGCCGCCCTTGCGGCATCTGCAAAATTTTTTTCTCCAAAAGACTGATATGCTTCCTGCTGATAGGCAGCGATAATTCCGCGGGACGAATTTACGATTGCACCTAATCCATCTTCATTAAAATATGGCACTAAATCATTTGCGGCGCCACCTTGTGCTCCATATCCAGGAACAAGGATAAAGCTTTTTGGCATAATGGTGCGAAGCGCCTTACCCACTTTAGGATATGTGGCACCTACTACAGCACCGATATAGCTGTAGTCCTCACCCATATGATCTTCTCCCCATTGTGCTACTTTTTCGCCTACGTATTCATACAAGGGCCTACCGTCAATAAGGCGATCTTGAAATTCTCCACTGGATGGGTTTGATGTTTTCACAAGGATAAATAGACCCTTTTTTTCCTCCTTGCATACGTCCACAAATGGCTTGATGCCATCTGTCCCAAAGTAAGGGTTCACCGTAATAAAATCTTCATGAAAAGGGCTATACTCCTTTTCCCCTACTTTTACTTTACCCAAATGTCCTGCTGCATATGCTGCAGACGTAGAACCTATATCACCACGTTTCACGTCGCCAATTACAATGACACCTTTCTCATGGCAATAGTCCACTGTTTTTTGAAATGCTTTTAATCCTTCTATGCCAAACTGTTCATACATTGCAATCTGGGGCTTCACTGCCGGAATAAGGTCGGCAGTTTTATCAATAATTTCTTTATTAAACTGCCAGATAGCATCTGCCGCCCCCTCTAACGTTTCTCCAAATTCTCGAAATGACTTTTCCTTGACATGGTTTGGCACATAAGCAAGCATTGGATCTAGCCCTACGACAATTGGTGCATTTGTTTTCTTTATCTTTTTTACTAATTTGTTGATCATTTTCTACCCCTTATTTTATGAGCCGTCTTCTATGTCCTCATTTCATGAGTCGTCTTCTATTCCGCATTTTATGAATCGTTTTCTACCCCTCATTTTATGAGCCGTCTTCTATGTCCTTATTTTATGAATCGTCTTCTATTCCTCATTTTATTGAGCCTTTTCTATCATATACGATACGTCCATCCACAATCGTAAATAGAACCTGTCCTTTCACTTTTTTCCCATGAAATGGTGTGTTTCTCCCTTTGGAGCAAAACGTATTTTTATCTATTATATACTCTTTTTTTGGATCAAATACAACGATATCTGCAACTTTCCCTATTTCTAGGCTACCTTTGTCCAAACCAATAATTTTAGCGGGATTATAGCTTAGTTTTTCAGCCATCTGCAATGGGGTCAAAAACCCTGTGTCTACTAGCTGCGTCATGGTAAGTGCCGCCGCTGTTTCAAGCCCTACAATTCCAAAGGGTGCCAAACGCATCGATTCATCTTTCTCGTCTTTGCTATGTGGGGCATGATCGGTTGCAATCACATCTATAATGTCATTTTTAAGGCCTATTTTTAACGCCTCTACATCTTCTACCGTGCGTAAAGGGGGATTCATTTTATAATTGGAATCATATTCTATCATATCATCCGTAGAGAGCGTAAAGTGGTGCGGGCATACTTCTGCTGTTACTAAAATGCCCATTTCCTTTCCTCTCTTTACCATATCCACACTGTTTTTCGTAGAACAATGGCATAAATGAAGTGCGGCACCAGTTTCTTCTGCAATCATAATATCCCTTGCAATGATAATATCTTCCACCAAATTTGTAATGCCGGGAAGTCTTAGCTCCTCTGCTTTTGTACCCGCATTCATAACGCCGTTATTGGCGAGGTTGCTATCTTCGCAGTGGGCCAATACCGGAATATCAAACTTCGCCGCCAATGTCATTGCCTCAAGATAGAGCTGTGCATTCATAACGGATTTCCCATCTTCACTAATTGCAGGAATACCGGCTTCTACCATACGTTCAATGTCTGCAAGCTCTTTCCCATGCTGTCCCTTTGTAATCGCCCCTACCTGCAACACATGGGCAAGGTTTATGTCTTTTGCTTTATTATGGACATAGCTTACGATATCTGCATTATCTACGACTGGTTTTGTATTCGGCATTGCCAAAATTGTGGTAAAGCCACCGCACACAGCTGCTTTTGCACCTGTATACACCGTTTCTTTATGCTCAAGGCCCGGATCTCTTAAGTGTACATGCAAATCAATAAATCCGGGCATAACAAAGCAGTCCGACGCATCAATGGTTCGGTCTGCTTTTACTTCGATTTTAGGGGCTACCTTTGTTATGACACCTTCTTCTATTAAAATATCTGCAATTTGATCCCTGTCCGATGCAGGATCGATAATTCTTCCATTCTTGATTAAAAGCAGCATAGGCAAAGGCCCCCTCTCTTTTTTGTCTATTTTTGATTTTTAAGTTGTTTTTCCAGTAATTTATTCGCTATCTACTACTCTCTTTATTTTAACATAGATAAATTTGATGGGCAACCATTTCAACCATCATTTTCATAAGATTTCATTGTTCAAAACTTAAGAATAGACACGCTATGATTTTTTATGTATCATAGCGTGTCTATTGGCAGCTATTTGCAGCCCTTCCTATTCTTCTCTTTTAAGCTTTTGTAAAATAATCGGTATTTCATCAATGTACTGCGCCAATGGCTGATCTTTTACACCTGCAATCCATACATTGCATCTTGAGCTCGGAATCAAAATTTTTGTCGCCTTACTTTCGGCTACCGCTTCGGCAATGCAAGGGCTGATTTCGCCCAACATCGAGTTTGCGAGTGCGATTCCAATCGTGCCAATGATACATTCCACACGACCACAATTATAGACGATGGCATTCTCACCGGTAGCTACTTGGTTCGCTCCGGCTTTATGCATAGCCGCAGTAGCGATCGCATTCGTTCCAACCGCTAAAATATGATATTCCCTTGAGGCAGAGCAGATACGTTCAATGACAGACTTGCCAATGCCTCCACCCATTCCATCAATGACTAAAATATGCATATCCATCTATTCTCTCCCTACATCAGCTTTACTTCATCTCAACATATTTCTTGATATTAGAAGCATTGGCATACTTTTTCATTTTATCTTTCTCAATCACAACCAATGTAGGAGCCTGCATCACACCATATTTTCTGGCAAATTCTATGTTCTCCTCCGCATCAATGACTACATATTTTTCGCCTGACAGCATTTTTTTTGCCATCTCGCAATTCGGGCAGGATTTTGTCGTAAACAAATATTTTAAACTGCTTTTCGGTTCAAATGTAACGTCTTCTTTTGAAATGGTTACAATATTCGTCTGTATTTGTTCAACATTCGAATTGCCTACTTCATATAATTTACGATTTGCATATTCTTGGGCTTTTCCTTCGTTCCAATTTTGCACCGGACGATAATAGCCCGTGATACGGCTGTATACTTCTGCCGGTCCGCTACATGTCGGACATGTAAAATGCTCCCCGCTTATGTAGCCATGATCTCGACAGATAGAATAGGTTGGCGAAATCGTATAGTATGGCAGCTTATAATTCATTGCCACTTTTTTGACTAAGCGTGCCGCCACGTTCCAATCCGGCAATTTTTCCCCTAAATAGGCATGGAAAACCGTACCTGATGTATAGAGCGTCTGCAGTTCGTCTTGAATATCCAATGCATCGAATACATCTGTTGTATATTCTACCGGCAAATGTGAGCTATTCGTGTAAAAGGGGGTATCGCCCGCTTCCCCGGCTGTTATGATGTTCGGGTACTGCTTTTTATCATGCTTTGCCAAACGGTAGGTCGTAGATTCTGCCGGAGTTGCCTCCAAATTATAGAGGTCGCCATATTTTTCCTGATAATCGGAAAGCCGCTCGCGCATATGGTTTAATACTTCTTTTGTAAATTCTTGCGTCGCTTCCTGGGACATATCCTGTTTCAGCCAGTTTGCATTTAATCCAACTTCATTCATGCCAATCAGTCCGATGGTGGAAAAATGATTGTCAAATGTTCCCAAATAACGTTTTGTATATGGATAAAGCCCTTCGTGCAGTAATTTTGAAATAACATCCCGTTTTATTTTTAACGAGCGGGCAGAAAGATCCATTTTTTTATCAAGGCGTTTGTAAAAATCTTTTTCATCTGCTGCAAGGTAGGCAATACGCGGCATGTTGATTGTTACAACACCAACAGAGCCGGTGCTTTCGCCTGAACCGAAAAATCCACCGGATTTCTTACGCAACTCCCGCAAGTCTAACCGCAAACGGCAGCACATAGAGCGCACATCGCCCGGTTCCATCTCGCTGTTGATATAGTTGGAAAAATATGGCGTTCCATATTTCGCTGTCATTTCAAATAGCAGGCGGTTGTTTTCTGTATCCGACCAGTCAAATTCCTTCGTTATGGAATAGGTCGGTATGGGATATTGAAATCCTCTCGCATTTGCATCGCCTGCGAGCATCGTCTCTAAAAAAGCTTTGTTTACCATATCCATCTCTGCTTTGCAGTCGTTATAGGTAAAATCCATTTCTTTTCCGCCCACGAGTGCCGGCAGGTTTGCCATATCGTCCGGCACGGTCCAATCAAGCGTAATATTGGAAAATGGCGCCTGTGTCCCCCATCGGCTCGGTGTATTGACACCAAATATAAATGATTCAATGCATTTTTGTACATCAAAATAAGAAAGGTTGTCCACTTTTACAAAAGGCGCTAAATACGTATCAAACGAAGAAAATGCCTGTGCACCCGCCCATTCATTTTGCATAATCCCAAGGAAATTTACCATCTGGTTGCATAGGACAGATAGGTGTTTTGCAGGAGACGACGTAATTTTCCCGGTAATCCCCCCTAAGCCACTCATAATAAGCTGTTTTAAAGACCAGCCGGCACAATAGCCTGTCAGCATCGATAGGTCATGGATGTGGAGATCTGCATTCCGATGTGCATCGGCTATTTCTTGGTCATAGATTTCAGATAGCCAGTAATTTGCCGTCACCGCTCCGGAATTGCTTAGAATCAGCCCACCTACCGAATAGGTTACGGTAGAATTTTCTTTGACGCGCCAATCCTCCACTTTCACATAGCTGTTCACAATTTCTTTATAGTCTAAAATCGTAGACTTGATATTGCGCATTTTCTCCCGCTGTTTGCGATACAAGATATAGGCTTTTGCAACCTCTGTATAGCCGCACGTTTCTAAAACCGCCTCCACACTGTCCTGTATTGCTTCTACATGCACGCAAGATTGATCAACTTTTGATTGAAAATCAGCTGTCACCCGCAAGGATAATAAGTCAAGGATATCATCTGTAAACTCTTTTTGCGTTGCCTCAAATGCCTTTCCAATTGCCTCACTTATTTTTGCTAAATTAAATTCAGCAATTTCCCCATCTCTTTTTACTACGTTTAACATGATAATCCTCCTAAGAACTTTCGTTCACTGTAAATATCAATTCGTTTTTTCATTCGCCTTGATCTCATTTTACAAAGGGCCAGTAAAATGATTGTATCAGATCGTTCCTTTTTCGTCAAGAGGAAAGCACTACATATATGATTTTTTTACAATATCACATCTACATATGGTAGATTGTACGCTTGTACCACGCATCACTTTCTACCGTATCACAGCTACCTATGGTAGATCACACGCTTGTATCACGAATCACTTTCTACCGTATCACAGCTGCCTATGGTAGATCACACTCTTGTATCGCGGATCACGTTTCTGATTTTTTTAATGGTGTCAAGGGTTCCCGCCTTTTGATGATTTGCATAGATCAAAAATAAGGAGTCAACCAAAGCAAGCTGTGCCACCATAGATGAAACGGCTTCCGGACGGTAGGTTGTTTCCTCTGCAATAGAAACAAGTGCAACAGTGCTTAGTGTCGCAAGAGGGGATCCCGGGTAGCTCGTGATACAAATAATCGGAATTTTTTTCTCCTTTAGAATCTGTGCAATTTTTAAAACTTCCTTATTTCTGCCGGTATGCGAAACGATTAATGCCACATCTTTTTCCGTCATCTTAGCTGCCTGCATCAATTGCATATGAAAATCTTGGTTATAGCAGCAGTTTAGGGGTGTGCGCAAAAACTTATGGTACGCCTCTAACGTAATGACGCTTGACCCGCCTAATCCAAATAGGGCAAACGTATGCGCTTTCTGCAGGTATTGATCGGCTTGTTCCAGTGTTTTCTCATTCAACATGGAACGTGTCGCTTGAAGCGAGCGCATACTTGTTTCAAATGTTTTATCCGCAATTGTTATACTGCTGTCAGATTCATCGATTGAGCTAAAAAAAGAATTGTATTCCGCAGATGCGTGACTCACCGCCAGTTTCATATCTTGAAAATTTTTGTAGCCAATTTTCTTCGCAAAACGGGAAGTAGTTGCAACAGAAATCCCAATCCCATTCGAAATTTCTTTGATTGACTGTCTGCTCGCCGCACTGCTCTCTGTCAATAGATAGGTAGCAAGTGCTTTTTCTTTTTCACTCAAATCTTGGTAATAGCTCTTTACCCTACTTTGAAATTCAATACTCATTGGGCGTTCCTTTCTTTTTGTATAAAAACATCAATAGCCATTCAGATATAAAAAGAAACATCTTGGGCTTTTGCTACGCAAAAGGCTACTGTTTTCGTAAAGCTACATGATACCTCATTACCTCATCATCGTTCGTTTACTTTGAATGCATCTCGATGTCAAGATTAGCACATCCCATCACATATTGCAGGACCTTTTCATATTCCATATTTCCGCCGAAAATATCTAAGGCACTGCCTATAGTTACATGAAGTTTATTTTGCCCAAGAACCTTTAACTCTTTTAGATGGTCAAAATTTCCAATACCCCCTGCATAGGTTATGGGAATCTTCCCCCATTCGGCTAACCGGCTGACTAGTTTTTTCTCAATACCGAGCGATTTCCCTTCTACGTCTACGGCATGGATCAAAAATTCATCTGCATATTCCATGAGCATATCCAATAAGTCCACCGTAACCTTTTCCGTCGTAAATTTCTGCCACCGATCGGTTACAATATAATAATCGTCCGCTTTTTTTCGACAGCTTAAATCAAGTACAATCCGCTGTTTCCCCACTGCCCTTGTCAAATTTTTCAAATTTTCATAATTTACTGCTCCATCGCAAAATACATAAGAGGTGACAATCACATGGCTTGCCCCTGCCTCTAGAAAGCTTTTTGCATTTAAAGCAGTAATACCGCCACCTATCTGCATGCCATCCGGATAAGCCGACAATGCAAGAAACGCCTGCTGTTTTGTGGCTTCGTAATAGGGGGACAAGGGTGGGTTCAATAAAATAATATGCCCATTTCTTATCCCATCTTTTTTATAAAAATTGGCATAAAAAGCAGCGTCCTGTTCAGAAACAAAATTTTCCACTGCCTCTTGTTTTGTATCTCTTAGGCTACCACCTACGATTTGCTTTACTTTTCCATTGTGAATATCTATGCATGGGCGAAATTCCATTTTTCCTCCTAAATCATACCATATGATTGTATCCGTATTATATTATGATAAACGTCTCGTGTAATCGCCGGCCAACTGCTTGTTTCATTCTATTATTTCCGGTAGGGGAAACAGTTGTAGCTAAATTGCCACACTCCCCTTAATTCAGTCCATATATTACAAGTCCACCCTTTTCTTCAAATCCTGTATCCCACAACTCCTCCAGCAAAAACCATTTGTAGTTTCCGTACGTAAGTGTCTGCACATGAAATTCATTATTCTCTTCCTTATGTCCTGTAATCATATACCAATGCCACGCATAATCTTTGAATTTAGGATTCTTATGGCGAAGCGTCAAACATGGTATTGGATAGCCTTCATCTATCTGAACTAGGATAGCCTCTTTTGCATCCCAAACGGATTTCGTTCCATAAAGCGGCTTCATAGATAGGGAATGATCGCCAACATCCTTTAGATACTTGCCAAATCCATCTATATACAACTCCAGTGTATTGATTCCTTTCATCCTCGGCCTAAGATATGGTTTCATAATTTCAGAAAATTTTATAAAATTATTTTTCGTAATATTCGTTTCGTCAAATGGATAGAGCTTTTTCACCCCAAAGTTTCGCGCAAAATAGATGCAGGTATCGCAAGCATCAACTGCTGCACAGCCTCCCATCATCATAAGGAAATTCGTGAGGCACGCTTGATCCCCACCATATGTATTTTCTACTTTAAAATAATCTAACGTTCGGCTATTATTCATATCATCACCTTTTTTCATTTTCCTTTCCTCTGGCCCATCAATGCACTGTGCTCTTACTCCTGTTCCATCATGTTGCTATTTATTCCCTAATCCTTTTTTATAAGTTCTGCGTATATCTTAACGGCATCCATTATCTTTTTGATATCGCAGTGGTCATTTTCATGTATGCCGTTCATCGCACATTGGCTTATGATTGCTTTTTCACACCTGCTAATGTTATATTATATGCATTGTGAAATAAAAGCAAGTAGGTACTTTTTTCAACATTACTTATTTTAAATAAAAATAATGTGTTTTAGGAGGATTTGCGCGAAAAATTAACCACTTTTTGCAAAAAATAAAATCTTGAAAACCCTTGGAGCATTAGCGCACCATTTACAAGGGTTTTCAAGATTTTTATTTCCAACAAGCTTTACGTCAGCCATCTTTCATTTATCAAAACGCTTTCGATAGGATTCCGCCAAGTTTATCTCTTTTTCATAGAAAATTTTTAAACATTACCATGCCAGTGTATCTGGGTCGGCGGCATAGCCTACGCAGCCTTTTAGATCAGCGATTAACTGAACATCTGCCGTTTCAAGTTCAAAATCAAATACATTGGCATTCTCTTTTATACGTTCTGGCGTTATGGACTTAGGCAAAGGCAGATAGCCCCTTTGCAGGCTCCAGCGCATACATATTTGTGCAATCGTCTTGCCATATTTTTTCGCAAGGGCCTGCATTTTTGGCACTTCAAAAACTTGGCCTGTACCTAAAGGACTGTAGCCTTCCAAAAATATGTTGCGTTCTCTGCAATAATCAACAATATCGTCTTGCGTATCGCCGGGGCAAAGCCTAATTTGATTTACCATAGGAGCAATGCGTGCTGTTTTCATTAATTCTTCAATATGGCGTGGTTGAAAATTGCTGATGCCGATCGCATGGATGCGCCCTGCTTCGTATAACTCCTCAAAAGCTTTCCAAGTCCCTACATTTGCTTCCTGCCAACGATCACGACAAGCCCTAGGGCTTGGCCAATGGATTAAATAGAGGTCAAGGTAATCGATGTCAAGCTTTTCCATGCTTTGCTCAAAAGCAACAAGCGTTTCTTTGTAGCCATGATCATCGTTTGCAAGTTTCGTAGTGATAAATAATTCCTCACGTTTTATGCCACTTTTTTTCACGGCAATACCCACGCTTTCCTCATTACGGTAACCTTGTGCCGTGTCAATATGGCGATATCCGGCTTCGATTGCAGTTAATACCGAAGAAACGCCAACATCGTCAGCAGGTGTTTTCCATGTGCCTAACCCTATACATGGGATTTTTACCCCATTAGAAAGTGTATAACTGTCGGATAATGATTTCATACTGTACTCCTTTCGTACTTAAAAATTACGTTTTATTTAATCAGAAGCACCCTGTAAAATAGATGCGCTTCTGATTAAGCTATCCCAATTGAACCTTTGTAGCCAATCACCCAAGAAAGCCTGTGAAATTATTTAGGGCGCGATGAAAAAGCATAGCGGTATTCTGTAGGGGTCTTGCCCGTTGCCTTATAGAACTGGTAGTTAAAATATCTGTAATTTGTATAGCCGATGCTCGTAGATATGTCAGAGATTTTCTTGTTTGTAGTTTTCAATAATTCCTGAGCTTTTTCAATACGGATATTGTTTAGGTAATCTGTGAAATTAACGCCTTGTGTTTGTTTAAAAAGGGTACTCAAATAATTTTTGGACAAAAATACATGAGTTGCCACCGCATCAAGGCTCAAATCTTCATTGTAATGGGTTTTAATATAGGTAAGGGCTGAATCTATTGTAAAGTTCACTGCTTTAGAACTTTCACAAGGTGCCATACTTGTACAAAAAGCCTCTGCCAGAAGCCGTGAACAGACCGAAATTTCCGTTGTCTGCATCAATTTCCTCAAAATTTCCATATTTTTGGCCAGAATCTGTTCGGAAGCCTGTCCACTAGATAGGCACCGATTATTCAATGAAAAAATAAAAAACGAAAACCAATTCTGTCGCCAACCATGCTCCTCCGAACGCACGTCTATTTCCAGTAAAAACTTTTCTAAAGCTTTTTTTAATTCTTCCAAATCGTTCTTGCGCGCCATATTAAGCAGATAAGGCATATTTGCATAGGAAATTTTCTGCTCTTTATCATGAACAAAAGACATATCAATGGACGATATTTCCTTATTGCCAGCTTCCTTTTCAATCTTATTCCTGATGCGGACAATGGACTGTTCTAAATCCTCTGGTTTACAAGGTTTTAGTAAAAAATCAACTGCGTGATATTTAAGCGCCTCCTGTGCATATTTAAAATCATCGAAACCACTTAAGATAATAACCTGTGTGTTCCATTCGTTATCGTGGATCTGCCTTAACATCTCTAATCCATCAATGATGGGCATTCGGATGTCTGAAAGCACGATATCTGGCATTGTCTGCGCAAATCCGTCCAACGCCTGCTTTCCATTTGCGTAGCTTCCGCAAAGTTCAATGTCAATTGATTTCCAGTCTAATGATGATCGAATAGCTTCCCGAATAAAATCTTGATCTTCCACAATTGCCAAGGTAGTCATAATCGTTTACCCCCTAGGAATCCTCTATTTTTCTACATGCTCCTACAAAATCAACCCTACATTCTTAAATTTTCAATTCCTAAATTTCTGTATGTCAAATCAAAGTAAAATCCTTGCCACGCTTTAGCATAATGCAAATTGTCGTTCCTTGGTCAATCACTGACTTTACCGTCACACTATAATCACTTTCATAATATAGCAAAAGCCGAGCCATAACATTTTTAATTCCATAACCTTTATGGAATTCCCCGCCTCCCGAAAAAGATTCATCAAGCTCTTTTTCCGTCATGCCAACACCATTATCACTTACTTCAAATATGAGGAATTCTTCTGTAAAGCTGCCCGAAACAAATAGTTCTCCATAATCCTCCATAGGCTTCAAGCCGTGGAGAATAGCATTTTCAACAAAAGGCTGTAAAATCATGCTCGGTATAATTTCGTTTTTCATCTGCTCGTCACAAGAAATATGAAAGCGGAGTTTTCCGACTAACAGCGCATTTTGTAGCTTACAATAGCTTTGCAGCATATCCATATCTTTTTCCACAGGTATCCATTGATGTCCTCTGTTTAGGGAAATATGCAGCAAATGTGACAAGGCATAGATATTATCTGCAATATCCGGCTCTTTTGCTTTCATTGCCTGCCAATAAAATAAATCCAATATATTATATAAAAAATGAGGATTAATCTGCGCATATAATATAGCAAGTTCAGCATCTTTCCTTTTGATTTCAGCTATATAGTACTCATCGATTAAACTTGTGATATTATCCGCCATTTTATTATATCCTTCGGCCAGAATACCTATTTCATCCTTTTGTTTAATCGATAGGCGCTCTTTAAAATTTCCAGTTTCTACTTGCTCCATCACATGCAAAATATCTTTGAGTGGCGAAATAATTGCCTTTGATATGACAGAGATAGATAAAAAATGCAGCACAATGACAGTGATAATAACGATCCCAACAATACCCATCATATCCACTATTTCTTGTTGAAATCTAGAGGTGTCCGTAGAATAGAATACGACCCACCCAAAAGGGTTTTCTCTGTTATAAGTCACTAAAAATTCATCGCTGCCCCGTGAAAAATGAAAATTACCGGCTTTTTCAGACAAGTTTCCCAACCATTCATTTGGGATGGTGTGACCCATTTGATCTACAGCTCCACTCGTCCTAAAAATAATTTCCCCATACTCGTCGCACAGAAATATTTCATCTTCTTTATGATTCACATTCCGGGAAAACATATTGAGCAAGGTGCTTTCATTAATACCTAAGAGCAGATATCCAATTGTTGCACCAGGTGCTCGAATGTCAAGTAATCTGCGTCCGAACAACAGTTTATTGTTATGGTTTTTTCCAATTATGGCCGTGTCCCCCTTGTGGACATATTCCCAGGAAAACAATTGCCCATCGCCATGAAGCTTTCTATATAGTTTTGTTTGTAAAAAGCTATCATAATTTCCAATCTCAAAACTGGCATCCGAGCTGACTGAAATTGCCCCTATACTATTTCCCGGCACAGGCAATAGTTCAACGAATGCCAGAGAATGTTTTGCCAGTATCATTTGATTTAAAAGTTGTGCCCTTAACTCGTTCGCTTCCTCCGCAGGAATAAAAATTCGGCCTGCCAAAGCATCAAGCACCTTTGGGTCAAGATATGCCGTCAAGGTAATATCCAGTAATTCTTTTTGCATTTCAGTTATGCTAAAATTCGCCTGCGCTACAATGGCTTGGCTGTTCATGGTCAGTTCCCTGGTCAGCCTGCCCCGTGTTGTAGCAATCGTAAATGCCCCCAATACAAAAGAGAATACAACGATAATCAAGGTAGTTGAAAATACGATTTTTGACTTGATTCCCATATTTTTCATATTTTTCACAATCACCACATTTCGAAATGGTTATTGTGTAATATAGAGGGCACCAGTATACTCATATGATACCCCCTTGCACACAATGATTTATTTATCTAATATGATTATACCCTAATTAAGAGAAAATGCAATTTAATACTTAATGATTTGGGTTAATTATTTGTCTTAATCAACGTGGCATACCTTTTTAATGCTCCAGCACATTTCTGCACATCTTTTTGTGTGTATTAAATTTTTGCCAGCTTTCACCCTTTTGCTTTATGTTACGGCATTTTTTGCAATTTTATTTTTACGAAGCATCCGAATCTGACGTATGCTTGGAACAAGAATGATGGCAAGGCCGATCAAGCTGATAATGATATTTGGTATAAACAGCATTAGGCCGCCTACCAAAAATATGATTCTTTCAATGACACCAATTTTTTGAGCAAAATATCCTTCCAAACCAACGGAAAGGGATATTACTCCTAGCACAGCGGTAGGAACGGCCGTGATGATCTCAAAAGGCGTGCCTATCATCAACAATGCCGGTGTATAAATGCTTACAAATGGAATCAGGTAACAGACAATTCCAATACGCATCGCCTTTAGCGATATTTTGAAGCCATCGGCTCCCACCATTTGACCTGTAACATAACTTGCCATAGCCACCGGAGGTGTAATAAATGCAGATATCGACATATAAAGGATGAAGAAGTGAGCAGCCATAAGGTGAACACCCATCTGAACCATCGTCGGAGCCACTAAAATAGCCAACATAATATAGCTCACAAGTGGGGGCATACCCATTCCCATGATGTAAATACATACGGCAGAGATAATCGCTAGGAAAAGAAGGTTTCCACCGGATATAAGGGTCAGTGTCGAAGAAAGTTTGATTCCAAATCCGGTTACGGTAACAAGTGCCATAATGATACCAGATGCTGCACAAAGAGCCATAACGGTAATCATAGATTTTCCTGTTTCAACAAAAGCACCTAGAGCTCTCGTTTTAAAATACGCCCTATCTTCTTTTTTAATCACTGAAATAACAATCATTGACAATGTCGCATAATAAACGGCACTTGCCGGCGTATAACGTATCACAAGAAGGAAGTATACAAGCAGTGCGATCGGAAGAAGGTAATGCCAACCGTTTTTAAGCACGTCTCTTATCCTAGGAATCTCTTCTTTTGGAATCGATTTGTATCCTTGTTTCGCAACATAAAAGTCAACTTGAAAATAAATTGCGAGATAGTACAAAATGGCTGGAAAGATAGCCGAAAGTGCCACTGCCGGAAATCCAAGCCCTGTCAATTGCCCCATTAGGAAAGCAACGGCTGCCATAACCGGTGGCGTAATCATACTACCACAAGAAGCTACGGAAATAACTGCGGCACAAAAAACTTTGTCATAGTCAAGCTTTTTCATGAGCGGATATGTCATCGGGCCTACAATTCCACAATTGCTGATTGGTTCGCCTGTCATGGTAGAGAACAATGCGGAGCAAAGAATAACAACCTTTGCAGCTCCACCTCTGACTGTCCCTATAATAGAAAGAGCCAGCATGTAGAAAAATTCTCCCGCCTTTGAGGCAGATAGGAAACAGCCAAACGTAGTAAATGCCAACACCGTTATACCTACTGTTTCACTTGGCATACCAAATACGCCTTGCGTAGACAGGTAAATATATCCTATAATATTGCTTAGGGAGAAATGGGAGGTACGTAATGTGCCAGTTAGTTTATATCCAAAAAATGCATAGGCTAAAAATACAAGCACTACTATGACCATAGGCCAGCCTACTGTTCGCCGACATGCCTCAATCGATAAAATCAACACTAAAGTTCCTAACACAAGCTGAAGTGGCGTAACACGGCTAGCGCCTTGAACATAAATTGCAGTCCAATTAAATGCCACATAACAACAGGCCACAAGACATATGAGCGAGGGAAGAACATCCCAAATCATCCATCTGTCTATATCTTTTTTTCGTGCAGGGACAACGAGGAACAAAAGGAAAAGAGCAACGCCTACAAAGATCATTACATATTGTTCCGTATAGTAGAACACCCCAATACGGTGAGCGACTTCCTGATGAAAAAAGCCTGCCACGGGAATGAGAAACGCCAGCACTGTAATTAAATTACGTTTTAGCTTTGCTGATGCCGTTAATGGTGGTGGCGGTGCTACTGTAGATTCTGTAGATTCTCCCTCTGACTGTTTGTCAAGGTTCGTTTGGGTTTCGTTATCCATGTAATCTACCCCCCTATTCTTCATATTATTTTTATTATTTTTTGGAATACGGATAATGGCTTTTGAAACCATTATCCGCAAACTCATCTAGTCAAGGTCTATTCACTCTTTTTTCACTTAAATTTATGAATAAATCCAACAGGTATCGTTCATTTTTTTATGATTCATTTTCTTAACGCGTTAAGCCGTATTCTGCTAATACTTCATTATTCCATTTATCCATTTCGTCTGTCCAAATACCGATTTCTTTGTAGTAACGGATAGCGCCAGCATGGTACGGATACATTGAGTCTGGAGTACAAGCAACTTTTTCTGTCCAATATTCCAAATCAGCGGCAACTTTTGCCAATTCAGCTTGGTCTTCTAAAAGAATTCTAGCCATAGCGTAAACAGTATCATCTTCAACATCTTCACGTACAACAATCTGGTTCATCATAGCAATCAGTTCTGTGCCTTTTGGAGCGCCTGGAAGGTCAACATTCATTACGCCGGGAACCATAAGTCCATCGCTTAATTCTCTACATTTTTCTGCATGTTCTTTATCAACCGGGAGAACAAACGGTGTAACTTTGGATGCTAATTCATCCATCTTGCTCCCTGCAATTGAAGCAATGGATGCATCGGTACGCCCTTCTGCTAAATCAGTAAGGCCTGCGGTAGAAAATGCCATGCTAAGAGGAGTAATATCTGTTTTTGGATCCACGCCATAGACTTGCATCATCGTTTCGGCAAGCTGCGTATGAGAAACGCTTAATCCTTCATAAGTTACGCGTTTGCCTTTTAAATCAGCAATACTCTTAATTCCAAGATCTTCACGGGTAACAAGGCCAAAGCACATTTTTTCTCCCCCTTGAAGTGTACGGCAAATCTTAAAGCTGTCTGCTTTGTCGCCCCATGGTTCCGGGATTAGTCCGCCTGCTACGATACCCATTTGTGCTGCATTTTCTTGCAATGCAATTGCAATGCCCTCTGGACCTGATGTTGGCTGTACAACTACGTTGATACCAAGCTTTGAGGCAATTTGTGCGCCTTGAGCAGCTGACATCGTGTAGTTTCCAGTACTAATTGGGTTTGTAGCGTAAATAATGTCCTGCATAAATGTTAAGCTTGCTAAATCAACAGGTTCTGTTGCTTCTGCTTCTGCCGCCGGTTCTTCTGTTTCTGCCGCCGGTTCTTCTGCTTCTGGCTCCGGTTCTTCTGTTTCTGCTTCTGGTTCTTCTGCTGCTGGTGCAGGATCCGGTGTTGTGGATCCACAGGCAGTCATAAATAGTGAAGCTGCTAATGTTACTGCCAAAAGTACTTTGAATTTCACTTTCATCATAATTTTATCCTCCTAAAATTATTATGTAAAATTGCGCAACTATCCAATACCCCAAAAGTATGGCTGAAAACCAAAAGGTATGACTGAATAGCTACAATGGGTTACCTACGGTTATTTTTCAATTGCTATTCATAAAAAAAACTGTATTAATGCAAAAATAATCATTGACAGGTAACGGCACAGATGGAACACAGCAACACGACTTGTGTTCGCATTCATCTGCCCAGCAATTATCACAAAGGGAGAAAATCCACCTGGTGCCGAAGCTAAATAGCTCGTTGGCTTATCCATGTCACTTATATGGTTCAGCACTTTCCCTAGCAACAAACTGCTTCCTAGAATCAATCCATCCAACACAAGAATGGGAATGAGTAAGCTTGGAATCATTTTTACACTCGCAAGAGTCATTTTGGTGCCTACAACTCCACCAACACATGTTTCCAAAACATCACGCACATGAGGATTCATTGCCAGTGAAACTCCTCTGCGCTTAATAGAATATAAAGCGGTGGCAACAAGGGAACCGATAAAAGCCCCAACGGGAACGTGCAAAAAAGTAAGTCCAATTCCCGCTATTGCCGCTAATAATACCAAAACCGGCCAATCATACCATAAAAGAGGTTTCCTTTCTGCATCCAGCTCTTTCTTACTGTCTGCTATCGGAGCTTCCCCTTTCGGAAACTTAGATACGATTGCAGGTACGGCAATTAATAAAGTTATCATGCGTGTAGCATGTAACAATGCCACCACAAATGGGTCGGATACCATCATTGATGAAATGAAAGTCAATTCGGTAATCCCCCCGGGCATCGCCGAAAATAATGCGATATCCTTTTGCACCCCTAATAAAGTTAGGATCTTTCCAATTCCGAGTCCTGTAAAAATCATCCAGCAACAGCTAAAGACAAGTAGCCCTATTAGTTTCCGGTCAATTTTTACATGGAACTGGAGTCCAACAATAATACCAACCCCGATGGTAAGTACTGTATTGAAAATGTCTGGTAGCTGAAAATTCAACCCCATCAAATTTCCAACCAGTACAAATAACATAGGGCCAAAAACCTTTGGCGCAGGAAAATTAAAACGCGCAAATACTTTAAATCCACCATAAGAGAGGAGAACAACTACGATTGAGTCTAATACTAATTTACTCAAAACTTATTGTTTCCCAAGGCCACTCATTAAGACGATGCCCTCTTTGCCAATCAGAAGGTTCTGGCTCATGAACACGGAGCCCACTCCTTTTTTGTATACGTTTAGGCTTAATGTAATGGTCATGCCCGGTTTTAGGTCCGCTTCCGTCCCATATGCCATTGGATATTCCACCAAATCAATGCCTACGCCGTTTACAACGGTGTTATAATGGTTGCCTTCTTTACAAACGTCTTCTTGATAGCCAATGACTGTTTTGTGTGTTGCAACCATTTTTTCAATTTTTTTGTTAAATAGGACATTTGCCGCTTCAAATAATTTTTCTTGATCAGCGGTTTTTGCGCCTATCACAGCTGTTGTTCCAAAAGCTCCGTTATAGCGTTGGAGTTGGACGTTAGCAAAAGCCGAAACCGTATCGCCCTCCTCGAAATTGCGTTCCCATGGCACCCGAAGCATGGTTTCATCACCTTTGCCTCCATACGTAAGCAAGCTGACTGCATCTGCTCCATTGATACGGACTTGCCTATCAATTTTAGCGGCGAGAACCGATTCATTTACACCAGGCTTTGCTTGCCTAAGATATTCAAATACAGCTTTTTTAGCCATCGATGATGCTTGGGAAATCGCATAAATTTCACTATCACTCTTAAACGTACGCAATGCGCCATATTCTTCGGTAACATCCGTTAACCCATTCGGGAAAGCCGTTGTCCAAGGCTCTAATACCATAGAGGGCATTGCTGCCGTATTGATAAAGCCCCATTTCTTATCTAAAATTCCTTTTTCTTTTAAGTATTCGATTGTTTTAACCGAAATATGCTCGTTGGATTTTAGGCTTAATCCTACTGGAATAATCTCAACGAATTTTGGCACAATCGCTCTCGTGAACTCCAAATCCCTCGGCGCAATTGTTGCAAGGACGATTGGCTCTTTGCCTTTTGCCAATACTAATATAGAAGACGCCCAACCAAGGAAATTATGGAAATTGGTCAAATAGCACACATTGCCACGTGTTAAAGTATCCGTATAGGCAATAATACCGTCAAGCCCTTTTTCTGTCATAATGTCATTTACTTTTGCTCTGCGAGCGATAAAATCCGAGTCAGGAAAAAGTAAATCGTCCCCGATTGTACGGCCGTGGCAGAGTACTGTCAAACTTGTAAAACTCATATCGTCTGTCCTCCTTTATATTCGGGGCAGGATTTCAAATAGCTTAGCAGGGATACTGCTTAGGCGTTCGATACCTGTGTCTGTTATAATAATGGTTTCTCCAAGAACAAGATAGCCGACCTCTGGAATATATTGATTCGGGTGAACTACCATTGTCATACCGGGTTCAAGGATTAGATCCGTTGTTTCGCTGATTTCAATTGTACCCATACCAAAGTTATGCCCCCTTGAGCGCATATAGGGAGGGTGGCAATATTCTTCATAGCCTGCTCCGCCAATAATTTCATTTTGCCAGATGCACGCATTTTTTGCGGGAACTCCGGCTTTCATTTTCGAAAGGGCATAATTTAATGCATCTACCAGCAATTTAAACTTCTCATGCTCAACATCGCTAGCTGGGCCCATTTTAACTGTCTTGCAAAGTTGTGTAGCATAGGTGATGCTGCCAATCATCGGTGTGATTTCCGTTTCAACAAGGTCGCCCATCTTTAGGGTATTTTCACTTGCTAAATTCATACTTGGCAGGTTTGTGCCCATTCCAATCATCTGAAAATCATCATCTGCTCCGCCTAGGCGCATTGCATGTTCAATTTCAGCTACTACTTCATATTCGCTAATTCCTACACGTAGGCAATCGAGCTCTGCAGTAAAGCCGGCATCTGCCAGTTTCCCACATTTGCGTAGGATTTCTTGTTCCCATGCAGACTTAATGATAGCTGCCTTTTCCATAAGATCATAGGCATTTACTATTTTTTTGCCTTGTAATGCCGCATCAAGTTCAGCATAATAGGCTCCGGCCATAATTTCAAGGCCAGCCACTCCAACAACAGAACCACTTTTCGCCGCTTTTTCACCAGCTAGCTTAAGCATATGTTCCGGTGCTACGACAATATCTTTTACCCAGCTTTCTGCTGTGGCCCGGGGCAAATCCCAAGGTTGATTAAGATAGAGGGTAGGTTCGCCACTAAGGGGCAGCACCATGACCGCATTCGTACCCAATACACGAAAGTTTGCCGCATAATGAATAAATTCTACCTTCCACTGAGGGCTATAGATAACCAATACGTCAACCCCATCTTTTTGCATCAGTTCGCGAACTCTTCCAAGCCTGATATCCGGTTCTTGCACGGGATATTTCATTATGTCACCTCCTTTTATAATAAGCCGGGATAGCTTTCTTTGTGGAGTTTTACCCACTCTACCATACCGCCAACTTCCCAACGCTGTACAAGCAAATCAATCGGTGTATCTGCTTGAGCTGTTTTACCAGTAGTTACATTTTTAATCTTTCCGGTAGCGATGTCTACTTCAACTTCATCGCCTTTCTTTATCAGTTTGGTAATTCCCGGACACTCTAACACGGGTACGCCAATATTCCACGTATTACGGAAGAAAATTCGTGCACAAGATTCGCATATAACAACGGATATCCCCATAACTTGTAAAACTTCACCGGCGGGACGTGAGGAAGAGTTTCCAAAATTTGTCCCTGCAACGATAAGATCCCCTGGTTTTGCATTGGTCGGAAATTCTGGATCATAATATTTTAAGCAAGTATCCACTCCAAGCTTAGGGTTCCAGTCTGATCCTGTACGCATAATACTTTCTGTATTTATATTGTCGCCAAATGTCCAAGCTTTCCCTTTAACAACACTGTTCATGATAGTCCTCCTTTTTTCCTTTTTATTTGATTACAGATATCTTCTCGGGTCAACAATCCGGCCTGCTACCGCAGCGGCGGCAACTGTATAAGGAGACGCAAGATAAGTGTCAACGGTAGCTTTTCCGGCACGTCCCGGCTGATTTCTAGGATGTGTTCCAATCATTACTTCTCCACTGCCAAGATGTCCATAGCAAATCATTTGGCAAGGGCCACAGTACGGCGGGCTTATGATTGCGCCTAAATCTTCAAACAATTCAGTAAGTCCTTCTTTACGCATTTCAATTAAAATTTCCTGCGTTCCGGGAACAATTAAAAGCCTTGTATCAGGATGAATGCTACGCCCTTTTAGAATCTCTGCAGCCATTCTAAAATCTTCTACCGATGATCCGGTACAGCCACCTAAAAATGCTTGATGTACTTTGATATTCTCTTTTTCAACTTCAACTACTGTCTTGGTGTTGCTTGGACGAGGCGGACATGCAATAAGAGGTTCAACCTTGCTAACGTCTACATCCCAAACTTTTTCAAAATCACTGTCAGGATCGTTTACAATAACTTCATAAGGATACATTGCACGGTCACGAATGTATTCGCGGGTAATCGCATCCGGTTCAAAGAATCCTGTTACAGCTCCCATTTCCACTGCCATCAAAGAGAAAATCATACGTTGATAGATGCTTAATTGGTGAGAATAAGAACCGGAGAAATCCAATGTACGCCATAATGCGCCTTCAGGACCTACAACATCCATCAAATGCTGCACAACATCACGAGCGCAAACACCCTTTGACGGTTGGCCTTCTAGATTTACCCTTACCGTTTTTGGAACTTTAAACCATGCTTTTCCAGACATTAAAATCTCTGGAACTTCATAGGAAAGCGCCGTACCAAAACCACCGACAGCACCGTAAATCGTGCTATGGGAATCGGCTCCAACAAATACGCCACCCGGGAATACATGGCCTTTCTCAATCATAATAATATGGCCATTGCCGGTACCCATATCGTAAACATGTTTTATGCCATAATCTTTTGCAACCTTACGGCTGATTACAAGGTCTTCTGCATACCGCTCATCTGACGGCAAGCATACATGATGACCAAGCCCAAAAGCAACTTTATCACCATTAAAAACTCTTTTTGCACCTCCCATTTTGTCCCACATTGGTGAAATCATCCAAGGGCTGTGAGCAAATACCAAGTCAACGTCACACGTTACGACTTCTCCCGGGAATACCTCTTTTACATTGGCATGTTTAGCAAGAATTTTTTCTGTCGCTGTATGTCCCATAAAACCTTTCCTCCTTTTTGTTTTTCGTTGAATTTATTTTGTGCCCTTTGCGCAAAGGTTTACTTCTTAATATCGCAATAGCTACTAAATTATCTTAAGTTAGTTGTTCATTGCACAAGAGCTTGTTGCTAATATTGTTTGCTTCTAAATTCTTATTTCTTCTCGGCAATTTGCTTTTTCAATACTTGAAGCAGTCCGCCTTCTTTAATTTTATCCATTAAAAATGGAGGGATTGGGGTGGCACTGTAAGTTTCACCCTTTGTTATATTTTTAACAATACCCGTTTCCAGTTCAATTTCTAAATCATCGCCAAGATCAACCTTTGCGTGGACATCGGGACATTCCAACACGGGGATTCCTATATTGATACAATTGCGGTAAAATATGCGGGCATATTCTTCTGCCAATATCGCCTTAACGTTACATGCCTTAAGTGCAATCGGGGCAGTTTCACGGCTAGATCCGCATCCAAAGTTCATACCGCCGATCATGATTCCCCCAGGAGCCATTTTTTTCGGAAAGTCAGGGTCGATATCATGCATGCAGATTTTTCCCAAATCCTCCGGCTTGTTAGAAGTCAAAAATTTGCCGGAGGTCATATCGTCGGTGCTAATGTTATTGCCAAATTTTGCCAATACTTTATTTTTTAAAACACTCATCATAAACCTCCTTTATATTTTTCTTGGATCCGTAATATAGCCGGTAAGTGCCGTAGCCGCCGCTGTAGCTGGCGATGAGAGGTAAATTTCACCATCAGGGCTTCCCATGCGCCCTTTAAAATTTCGATTATGGGTTCCAAGGCACGCTTCACCTGGCCCGATAAATCCCATTTGCATACCGCCACAAGGTCCGCATTGAGAACTGCTTACAATACAGCCACAATCCATGAACAGCTCGGTAAGGCCTTCTTTTAACATATCTTTTGCAACCGTTGCAGAAGCCGGAATAACTAAAACCCGGAGATGACGGGGAACTTTTTTGCCTTTCATTATTTCTGCTGCAATGCGGTAATCTTCCATACGTCCGCCGGTGCAGGAGCCAAGCAGAACTTGGTCAACTTTCTTGCCTGCAATCTTGCTGATATCAACTACATTTCCCGGATTGTGCGGAAGTGAAACCATCGGCTCTAGTTTATTGCCATCAATTTCAATGACTTGGCTGTAATGGCAGTCATCATCGCTTTTCCAAACTTCAACTTTATCCCTTGCCCGTCCTTTTAAATAAGCCAAAGTGTTGTCGTCCGTTTCGACAATACCATTTTTCGCACCGGCCTCTACAGCCATATTGCACATCGTAAGCCGTCCGTCAATACTTAGATTGCGCATAGCTTCGCCACCAAATTCAAGGGTTTTATAGGTAGCTCCATTTACGCCAATCAGTTCTAGTACTTTTAAAATAATATCCTTCCCCATGATATTAGGACCAAGTTTTCCGGTAACGTTTACTCGAATTGTCTCCGGTACTTTAAACCACAATTCGCCTGTTGCCAACACCCAAGTCATTTCCGTCGCTCCAAGTCCAGTTGAAAAAGCACCAAGCGCACCATAAGTAACTGTGTGTGAATCTGCACCGACAATCAATGCGCCCGGTGTTACAAATCCGTCTTCCGGCATTATTTGATGAGCAACGCCTTGCATATTATAAAAATTCGTGATGTCAAAATCTTCCACAAATTTTATCGTATCTATCACCCATTTTGTATGGCCTACAACACAAGGAGGAGACGCGTGGTCAATAACAATGACCGCCCTATCCTTGTCCCAAACCGGCACCCCGAGATCCCTAAACCCATCGCTAAGCAGTGAAACCACACCATCCGGAACCATTGCATAATCAATTTTAGCATTCACAATTTCTCCGGGCTTGACTGTGGGCTTTCCGCTAGCGCGTGCAAAAATCTTTTCTGTAATCGTCATGCCCATAAAATTACCCCTTTCTTTTGATACAATTAAATATAGAAGTTTCATAAACTATTCATTTAAAAGCTAATTGCCTTTTTGTTGCAAAGCGCACCGCAAAGTCCACAGGAAATGCAAATATTTTCATCAACAACTGCCTTTTTATCTACCAGTTTAATGGCTCGGCAACTTCCAATTTTTTCACATGCACCACAGCCTACACATTTATCTTTGTCAACTTTAGCCTTATTTTTGGTGTATTCCATGGCATCGGTAGTAACCAAGTTTTCGAGTGCGATACCCCGCATTTGATCAATGGATTCATACCCTTGCTCTTCCATGAATTTTTCCAATCCGGCAACCATTTTCTTAAGGTATGGATAACCTTCCCAAAGTAGCTTTGTACAGACTGTCGTTAGCGATGACCCAAACATAATACTCTCAACAGCGTCTTCCCATGAAGCTATACCGCCACCGCCTGCAATCGGTATCTTGTTATTTTGAGCACACAACGCAACAAACCGGTTTGAATATTGTTTATTGATTGGACCAACTGCTGCACCCATAGCGCATTTTGTCATAGTTCCCATGTTGATTGCTCCATGTCTGTAAATATCAATCGGAGGCGCTGCCAAATATCCGGTGTTTATTACAACTCCATCAACCTTTGCACGTTCTATTGCACTGTAAACCTGTAAAACATCTGGTACATCTGGTGAAATTTTAGGGATGACCGGAATCTTAACTGCATTTTTAACAGCTGCTGAAACTTGTTCGCATAATTCAGGATTTTTACCAACACCGGCACCTACTTTTATTTTTTTGCCGGCATCAGGAGCCTGATTAAAATTTGGACAGTTAAAATTAAGTTCAAGCGCATGTGCCCCGGCTTGCTCTAGCGCCTTGCCTAGTTTAACCCATCCGTCTAGGTCTTCACCAGGACCTGCCATGTTTGCCCAGATAACAAGGTCTGTCGCCTCGCGGGCTTTTCGTACAAGTTCAAGTCCATCTTCAAAATCATTGCGTTTGTCACTCGGATTAAATTGGTACATCCCTTTAACACCATACATTTTACGCACGCCCTGAATCGGTTGTATCAACATTGTCAATTTTGTACTGACTGCACCGGCGCCATTTTCCTCTGCCTGCTTAATTAAGTCAGGACTATCGGTCAATGGACTTGAACCAATAACAAATGGGGTGTTATAGGTGATCCCGGCAATCGTTTGCGTTAATCTACTCATTATTAGAGCCCTCCTCGTATACATACAATACTACCAACAAGCATTCGGCTTATATAGATTAGTCTAATGCATATAACCAAAGAATTAAAGTGAAGATATTTCCAAAATGTCATAAATGTACACAACCTACCGCAAACCTCTTTGTTTTTTGTAATATTATGCTATTATGAAATAGTAATAATAACTGTTAACCGTATCTCCCTTGCGTTACTGCGTATCTATTTGAAAGCAATCATCATCGTTATCGCTTGCCTGCCTTACTCGCGTTACTGGGGTACTGAATGGTTTATTCGTTAATTTACGATTATTACATTTATTATTATATTTTAAGGAAGGAGATGTTTGTGGTGAAAAAAATGAAACAGCTCTGGTTTGAATCAGAAAACACTGTGGCACTTCGCACAGTAGATGTACCAGATGTAAAACCAGGGCAAGTCAAAGTAAAAATTGCCTACGCAGCCCTATGTGCGACAGATGTACACCAAGTTACAATGGGGGTTTTAGGTGCAAAACCACCGATGCCGCTAGGACATGAAGCGTCCGGCATCATTGAGGAGCTAGGGGCAGGAACGGAGCACAGCGGATTTAAAGTTGGCGACAAAGTCTGCCTTTTCCCAGTCAGCTTTTGTGGAATTTGTCCACAATGTAAACAGGGGCGGCCTCAATATTGTGAAAATGCCCAGACCACAGGTGCCTTTGCAGAATATGTAGTAACGGATGCCAGTGCGGTATTTAAAATACCCGATGACGCAAATCTGCAACATTTTTCCCTTGTCGAGCCTGCAAACTGTACACTGCGCGCCATGGATTTGGCACCTATTCCCCACGGAGCCACCGTAGCGGTATCCGGCATCGGTGGCATCGGCGGAATTTTACTAAATCAGGTAATTTTGTCCGGTGCTGCAAAAATCACAGCAATTGACCCCGTAGAAGACAAGCGTAAGATGGCTCTTTTAATGGGTGCCCAATATGCCATCAACCCTTTTGAAGGAGATTTGGTAGAACAAGCTCTAAAAATTACCGATGGTGCCGGTTTCGACTTTGTTTTTGAAGTATCCGGTTCCCCGAAGGCCGCCCCTCCAGTACTAAAAATGTTGGCTCGTTGTGGAACAGCAGTTTATTTTGCCGTTTATCCGCCGAAATACGAAATGCCACTGAGCCTCTATGATTTGTACTTAAAAGAAGGCCGGATTCAAACCGTGTTCACAACTCCAAGCATTATGCCCCGTACAATTAACCTAATCCCTCGGATGCAGCTGGATAAAATAATTGGCAAGGTTATGCCTCTTGATGAAGCAGTAGAAGGCTTTGTGCTTTTTGAAAAATCAATTTATCCAAAAATTCTACTGGATTGTAATTAAAAATGCCTGGAGACTTTCATGTTAACACTACATGACATGAAGTACCCTACACTATTTAACGATTGTAATTAAGAATGACTGGAGGCTGATATGTTAACAGGTAAAATAAAATGTAAAGATGGTGAACTTACCTTATCCCGTATTATCCTAGGAGCCGGACGTTTCGGTTCCGCTACGCCGCTCGATCTTTCCTATGAAATGCTTGATAAGTATTATGAAGCGGGCGGACGCACTCTAGACACTGGCAGAGCCTATATGGCATGGGTACACAACGGTGCGTCTAAAAGTGAAAAAACCGTTGGCGACTGGATAAGGGACAGGGGCGTGAAAGATATGTCTATCGTTACAAAATGTGCCCACCCGGAGCTTCGCGATATGAATAAATCACGTCTGTCGCCGGACTGCTTATCGTATGATATCAATACCAGTCTGGCCGTATTGCGCGTAGACAGCGTAGATTGCTTATTGCTTCATCGAGACGATACAGCCGTTCCGGTTGGAGAAATTATGGACACGCTAGACCAATTTATCAACGAAGGTCTTGTCCGGTCAATTGGAGCTTCTAATTGGAGCATTGCACGAATATGCGAAGCCAATGAATATGCCAAAAAACACGGGAAAACACCTTTCACGATATCCCAGATCCAGTGGAATATGGCAGAAAACCAACAGGAAAACTTGCTTGATCCAACTTGCCTTTGCATGACCGATAAAGAATACGAGGGCTACCTTAAAGCAAACATTTCCGTTATGGCCTATTCTTCTCAGGCGGTTGGTTTCTTTTCCAAATTTCTCTCAGGTAATGTAGAGAGTATGCGGCCTCGCACGAAAGTATATGTTACTCCGGAAAATATACGGCGGGCAAAGCGGGTAGAGCAGATATGCGCACAGCTTTCATGTACTCCCGAAGCGCTTTGCATCGCATATATTACTTCTAATCCCGTTGACGGTTATGCGGTTATCGCCAATTCCAGCATGAAACAAATGGAAGAATCTTTAGCTGCAGCAGATTTTACCATTGACCAAGAAACAATGGACTCAATTACAAAATTTAATTAAAAGCTCCACTACAAAAGCAAATTACAAAATTCAATTAAAACACACAATTATATAATGCAATTAAAACACGCAATTACAAAACCTTTATAAAAACAGAAAGGAGTAGGATATTATGCATAAATATGCAGTAGATACTGCACTTGTTCAAAAGCTGGAGGATAAATGCGTAGACATCCGCAAAAATCTTTTGCAATTTATTTATCGTATCGGCATGGGCCACCTAGGCGGAGAACTTTCAATGGTTGAAGTGGCTGTAGCGCTTTATTACGAATACATGAATTACAATCCTAAGGATCCTAAATGGGAGTCAAGGGACCGCTTGATCTTAAGCAAGGGGCATTGCAGTGAAACCCTATATACTATATTCTCTGACCTTGGTATGTTTACCGTCGATTTCATGGTAGAACACTTTGAAACATTGGATACCGCCATGTTTGGTATGCATAGCAACCGCAAATATGTACCTGCAATTGAAGCTTCGGCAGGATCCTTAGGGCATGGGTTGCCTATCGCTTTAGGGCTTGCCCTTGGTGCACGGCAACAACGCAAATTATGGCGTACGTTTGTTATTGTCGGCGATGGTGAAATAAATGAAGGTACCAATTGGGAAGCAATTATGGCGGCAGGCCATCATCAGCTTGGCAATCTGGTTGCCATCATCGATAAAAATCAATTGCAAATGACAGGTTCCACAAACGAGGTAATGAGCCTTGACCCGATGGATAAAAAACTTGAAGCTTTCGGTTGGGAAGTAATTGAAATTGACGGCAACGATATGTACTCGGTCTGTGAAGCATTGCAATCGCTTCCCCCGGCTGACCCTTGGGTACGAAGAAAACCTATTTTTATTATCTCTAACACGGTAAAAGGTAAAGGCGTTTCCTTCATGGAAGGAAATGTAAATTGGCATGGCGGTGGAATCGCTAAAGAAGAGCTAGAACAGGCACTTCGTGACATAGAAAACAGTAGGAAGGTGAGGTAACGATGGCTGCACAAACTACATTTAATTTTGATCAAATGCTTTCAAACGCAAGAGAAGCCTATGGCGAAGAGCTAATGCAATTAGCTGATGAGGGACGTGATTTTTATTTTACTTATACCGACAATGTCGCTCCTTCCTCCTCTGCGGGAAAATTTATTAAAAAATATCAAGACCGTTGTTTTAATTTCGGTATCGCGGAAGCCAATCAAGTTGGTGCATCCGCCGGACTTGCATTGTCTGGGAAAGTTGTTTTCTCACAAGTGTTTGGACCGTTCCTTTCCTTACGGGCAGCTGACCAAATCCATACGGATATCGCTTATAATGATGTAAACGTTCGTCTAATCGGCACCCATGCAGGTGTAACAGCCGGGGGCGGCCCAACGCATAATTGCGTCTGTGACCTCGCTCTTTATCGGGCGATTCCAAACCTAACCATAGTTGTTCCCGCAGATGCCGGACAATGTATCAAAGTAATCCGCCAATCCCTTGATTTTCAGGGTCCAATGGTTATTCGTATCGACCGTGGCGGCTCTCCAAACGTCTATGCCAACAACGATTATGAATTTGAATTTGGCAAAGCCATCGAAACGGTCAGTGGGAAAGATTTGACCATTGTTTCTACCGGTTCAAGCGTTTATTGGTCAATGATGGGAGCAAAAATCCTGAAAGATAAACATGGCATCAATGCTAGGGTAATCGACATGCATACCATCAAACCGCTAGATACTGATATCTTGCTACGTTGCGCTAAGGAAACCGGCAACATCGTAACGGTTGAAGAACATTCCATCAACGGCGGACTAGGCAGCGCAGTTGCAGAAGTTTTAATGGAAGCAGGCTTTAGCGGAAAATTTAAACGCATCGGGCTACCGGATCAATTTGCAATATTAGGTGGCGTAGATGAAGTTTACCATTACTACAAAATGGATCCAGAGGGAATCGCTGCACAGGTTGCAGAGCTATTAAAATAGAAGCACTTTCCTATAATATGAAAAACGGTACGAAAATTGAACCATATATTATTGAACATTAACCGTACCGTTTTAAACCTTTCACAAAACACGAATCAGCAGATAAAAGGAGTTCAGAAATATGAAATCAGTAACTGTTGTAAAAGTCGGCAGCTTAAAAGACCCTGACATTAACACAAGGGGCAAAATTCAGGTGCTTGACATTTCTGAACAGCCTCTTGGGGAAGAAGATGTAAAAATCAAAATTGCCTATTGCGCAATTTGCGGTTCAGATCCTCATTTGGTTGAAAATATATTTGGATGGGACTTGCCTTTTGGGTTAGGCCATGAAATTTCAGGCGTTATCGTAGAACTTGGACCAAAAACCACGAAAAAAGGACTAAAAATAGGCGACCGCGTAGCTGGGAATTTTCTGCGCTTTTGCGGAACCTGCTATTATTGCCAAAACGGACAGCAACAATTTTGCGAACATAGCGGTGAATACAACCGTCCGGGCATGTCTGAATATATTGTATGGCATGAATCGCAAGTATACAAATTACCGGACGATATCAGCTTAAAAACCGGCTGTTTATTAGAACCTGTATCCATTGTGGTACGCCTTATGGATAAGATTAAGATGCATATTGGCCAACGTGTCGCAATCTGCGGTGGCGGGCCGATTGGATTGCTGTCGGTCCAGGCTGTTAAAATGATGGGTAGTACCGACCTGACCTTGATTGAACCAATCGAACCACGTAGAAAACTTGCTGAAAAATTTGGTGCTGACCACACAGTTGATCCACTGCGGCAAAATGTTACGGACGTAGCAATGAAATTAACCGATGGCAAGGGATATGACGTTGTGATCGACTGCTCCGGTTCCGTAAAGGCTGTTGGTGCACTACCGGGAATCACGGCAAAAGGTGGCACACTGATTTTTGCGGCCATGTATCCAAATAATTTTGAATTGCCGGTGAATTTATATCAATTTTGCTACTCCAGCGAACTTACCATCAGCGGCTTGTTTGTAGCACCTTATGCATTCCCCCATGCCGCACAGATTTTACACCGCTTTCAACTAGAAGATTTCACTGGCACCGTATTTGATTTAGACGAGGCCGAGGCCGCTTTTACAGCGCAAATATCCGGGGAATACCCCAAAATATTGATCCGATGTAACCAGATTGACGAAACATAAGGAGGCGATTCTTTGACACAGATTATGGGCTGCTGCAACCGCTATGTACAAGGTTACGGCGAGCTTGACAACCTAAAGAAGCACATCTCATGGATGGGTAGCCGTTTCCTTGTTATGGCAAGTAAAAACCGCCTTGCCAGTTTACGAGAACGAATCGCACAAGCCATGGGGGCAGAAACAAATCTTACCTTTGCACAATTTGACGGCGAATGCAGTTGGGATACAATCAACCCGCTGATTGCTCTAGCGAAGGAATGTGGCGCAGATGCAGTTTTAGGCATCGGTGGCGGTAAAGTGGCGGACGCGGCTAAGGTTGTCGCCTATAAAAGCGGTGCGGCATCCGTTATTATTCCAACGGTTGCATCTAGTGACGCTTCTACCAGTTCCGCTTCACTCATTTACGATGATCATGGCGTTATGGTAGATAAGCTTAGCTATCATAAAAGTCCGGAGCTGGTTCTGGTTGATACGCAAATTATCCTCCATGCACCGGTTCGCCTTTTTGTTTCGGGAATGGGCGATGCATTATCCACCTATGTTGGCGCAAAAGTTTGTCAGGACAATTATTTTGACAGCCATTTTGATGCAAAGGGCACGCGCACGGCGTTGGAAATTGCAAAACTATCCTATGAATTGCTATTGGAATATGGATTGCAGGCAAAAAAAGCTGTTGAACAAAAAGCATACACTCATGCTTTTAACACGATTACAGAAGTCAATATCCTTATGAGCGGATTAGGCTTTGAAAACAACGGCAGTTCTTCCGACCATTGCTTTTTTTCTAGTATGCAAGCACTGACCGAACGGCGTCCCCATGCCTATCATGGAGAAGGAGTTGCTTTTTCCACCTGTTGTCAGTTTGTTATGCAGGGAACTGAAAATATCGCATTAGATAGGCACTTTCGTTTTTGCCTAGATGTTGGACTGCCCATTACATTTGAGGACTTAGGGCTTTTCGAGCCTACCGAAGAAGAACTTTCCATTATGACGAAAGAAGCTCTTAAAAAAACGTCAATGCGTAAACAGCCTTTTGAAGTAACTTATGAAAAAGTATACGGTGCCTATAAGACAGCTGACTCTATCGGCAAGCTTTATAAATCTGGTGGACGATTGGCCTAACATTAAAATTTAGCACTCAAATTTAATTAAGCATTAAAATTCAAACTTTCTACCACATTTACTATGAAATGAAAAACACACTGCTTTTACACATGGCAGTGTGTTTTTCATTTCAAATCTTTTTAAAAACCTATTGACAAGCCCCGAATTGTATGTTAATCTATATTTTAGTTAGTGTTTGCTAACTAATTCCGATTAAACAGCCTCATCAAAGAGGTTCTTTATTTGTGTCTCGGTTAGCTATTGCTAACAAATATTCCTGCGTTTTGATTCGCATGGACGAACGCTTCTGGAAAGGAGGGAAAAAATGCGTAGATTATTCGTTATCGTTGTGCTGGTCATGGTGCTTTTCACTGTGTTTTCCACATCTGCCTTTGCGGCGGATGACAGTTATGAAACCTGGGGCGACATCGTAGACGGTATGCAAGCAACGCTGGACGAGGCCTATTCGCTTTATCAATCGGGCGATGCCGATGCCGCGAAAGAACAAGTAAATGTGGCGTATTACGGTTTCTATGAAAAGCTGGGCTTTGAAAAAACCGTGATGGCATACATTTCTGGTAACAGGGCGGCCAAGGTAGAATATCAGTTTAGTGCCGCAAAAAAATCCATTGCGAATGGTGCGGACAAGGCAAAGGTGAAAGCTACGCTAGACACGCTGGTCAACCTGCTGCGGGAAGACGCCAATCAGCTGGATGGAAAGAAAGAAAGCGTGCTCGGGGTCTTTTTGTCATCCTTGTTGATTATCACACGAGAAGGCTTTGAAGCGATCATCATCGTAGGTGCCATTATCGCGTATCTCATTAAAAGCGGAAACAAGGACAAGACCCGGACAGTTTATTTTGGTTCTTTGCTTGCATTGGGCGCGAGCGTCATCATGGCGTTCATTCTTAACAGCCTAGCCGGTGCGGCAAACGGCGCAAATCAGGAAATTGTCGAAGGCGCAACCATGCTGGTCGCGGTCGCAGTTCTGTTCTATGTAAGCAATTGGATGCTCGGCAAAGCAGAAGCGGGTGCATGGACGCACTACATAGAAGGTAAGGCACAAAGCTCTATCGCAAGAGGCAGTACTTTTTCGCTTGCATTCGCGGCTTTTCTGGCGGTGTTCCGTGAGGGTGCCGAAGTGATTCTGTTCTATCAAGCGTTGATTGCGGGAACAAAAACCTATCTGAACATGGTGTGGGTTGGTCTGGGCGTTGGAATAGTGGCGTTGGTTGTCATATACATTTTGATTCGTATATTGAGTATCAAGCTACCCCTAAAGCCATTCTTCCTTGGTACTAGCATCCTGCTATTCCTGATGTCTATTTCTTTCATCGGTTCCGGTGTCAAAGAACTGCAGGAAGGCAACGTTGTCAGTGTCACACCGATATCCGGTCTCTCTTCTGTTGACATATTGGGTATTTACCCAACACTAGAAACCTTGATTCCGCAACTGATTCTACTTGCGGTTACAGGCGTTACGCTTGTGATACAAATCCGAAAATGGAAAAAAACGCGAGGGCAGGCACTTTCAAAAAGCACGGGATCTACCTGATTCCGGCACATCATTCAATGTACACAAAATAAAATTTATCTGGAGGTACTATTATGAAAAAAACGAAAAAATCCCCGATTGCCCTAATGGCAATCACACTGCTCGCAGTCAGCCTTATTTTCGGCATAACCGGGTGTTCTAGCAACGGTAGCGATAGTGAGTCAAAAACCGATAGCGAGTCAAACGACGATGATGTTGCGGCGGCACCTGGCGATGTCGCCGGTTTCGAAGAATTTGATATTGGTGATGAAATTGAGGTTGGTCCCTTAAATGTTGCTGGCGTGTATTTTCAACCGGTAGACATGGAGCCCGCAGGCAGCGGTCTTGCCAAGGCCGATTCCGACATGCACATTGAGGCTGACATTTCGGCGTTGGAGAAAAATGACCTCGGCTACGGCGCAGGCGATTTCATTCCCTTTCTAACGGTAAAATACGAAATCCTGGATGCAGATGGCAACAAAAAACTGGAGGGCAACTTCATGCCCATGAATGCCAGCGATGGCCCACATTACGGCGCGAATATTAATCTGGGCGAAGCGGGCAAGTACAAGGTTCGCTTTATCATTGAAAGCCCAACTGACGCTTTTGGCTACCTTCTGCATGTAGACAAAACAACGGGTGTCGAGGGTCGCTTCTGGACGGAACCGCTAGTAGCGGAATGGGACTTTAATTACGTGCCACACGAGTGGTAAACCAACTGTAAAATTCGTGCCGCTGGCTCGTGTTCTGACGGTCTGCGGCATGAATAATTTTGGGGAAAGGACTGGTCATAGCAATGCTAAAATACCTGATACAGGTGATCGAAAATGCACTTACGGCAGGTCTGCTTGTGGCCGGAATTTTTTCGCTCATCCGAAAAACTGACAGTGCCAAAAGAAAGCGCTGGCCGATCTGGGGTGGAATTCTAGGCTTTGCCACCGCGCTGGTTTTGGCTGTTCTCCGGCAGAAAACGAGTTTGATCAAACGTGATCAAATCAACCTGTATATTTTACCAATCGCTATTTTTGCAGGGCTTCTTTTTATTGTATTTGCGTTCGGCTTTTTGCAAAAGCGACGACCACGGCTACACGGCATTATGCTAAGCTTCACTGGATCGGCGTTGATTGCTTTGCTTCTTTTTGGATCTTTGCCAGACATTTTCCTATACACAAGTGAATTTTTGATGTCCGGCCAAAGTGTGTTCAGCACGGATTTTCTCTTTCAAATTATTGGCTACGTGGCAGGGTTAGGCCTCGTGTTGCTGACCGGAATCGCTCTCTTTTGGGTCGGAAAAAATCTACATTCCCGGCTGACGCCTATCTTGATATGCCTTGCCATTCTTGTCAATATCGTTAATCAGATTACCGCCTTTGCGCAGATTTTACTAACGCGGCGTATCATCCCCATGGCAGATTGGCTATTTGATATCCTCCTCCCTGTTATCAATCATAATGTCTATTTTCTGTATACAGTACTACTTATTACATTGACGATTCCTGTCATTCTGTGGCTGCAAAGCTTTCGGCCAAAGGATACATTTGGCAATCCGGCACAACATAGAAAAATCAAGGCGCGTTCGCGAGGGCAAAGGCGCTGGAGCGTATTGGTTCTTGTCGGATATATATTTGCAATATTCTCGCTCACCGCACTTAAGGCATACAACGAGCACGAGATTGTGCTGTCCCCAGCCGAGCCCATGCAAATTGTTGGCGTCGAGATTCAAATCCCAATCCAAACCGTCAGCGATGGGCATCTGCACCGTTTTGCATACACTGCTTCTGACGGAACGGAAATGAGATTTATTGTCATCAAAAAAAATGAAGCCTCCTATGGCGTGGGGCTGGATGCCTGCGATATTTGTGGCGCAACCGGGTATTATGAGCGTGAAAACGAAGTGATCTGTAAACTTTGTGATGTTGTCATGAACAAATCCACCATCGGTTTTAAAGGTGGCTGCAATCCTGTTCCACTACCGTTCGCAATTGCGAACGGCAACATGATTGTGCAAATGGAAAGTCTGGAAAATGAAAAAGTTCGATTCAAATAGAGGGGGTGATACTATGTTTTGGCGTATGGTCAAGGGTGCGCTGTTTCGACAAAAAGGTAAAATGTTGATGATTGCGGTCACCATCGCACTGGGTGCGTCGCTCGCTACTTCTATGCTCAATGTGATGCTGGACGTCGGCGACAAAGTCAACAAGGAATTAAAAACCTATGGCGCAAATATCAATGTGGTGCCAAAAGGCGCATCCCTCTTAAATGATCTTTACGGCGTGGAGGAAGGTAGCGGCGCGTCAGATCAATTTCTGCAGGAAACCGAACTGGGCAAGCTTAAAACAATATTCTGGGCATTCAATATTGTGGATTTTACCCCTTACCTTGAGGCAAAAGCAACGGTAGGGTCTAAACAGACATCCGTGAAACTTATCGGGACATGGTTTGATTATCATTTAGCACTACCAACCGGCGAAACGGTAGACACTGGCATGAAACGAATGAAAAGCTGGTGGGATGTGTCCGGCGCATGGCTTTTAGATAGTGATGCGGATGGTATTATGGTTGGCAACCTGCTTGCGCAGCGAAACGATATAAAGGTCGGCGATTCGATTGACCTACAGGTGAACGGTCAAAGCAACGCTTTTATGGTAAAGGGCATTTTTAACGCAGGTAGTGATGAAGACGAGCAGATATTTCTGCCACTACGTGTTTTACAGGGACTGTGCAAGCGGGAAGGGCTTGTCAGTCGTGTTGAGGTCAGTGCTCTGACAACACCAGATAACGAGTTGTCCCGCAAAGCGGCACAAAATCCCCAAAGCCTTTCCATAAAGGAATGGGAGACCTGGTATTGTACCGCATATGTCAGTGCCATTTGCTATCAAATCGACGAGGTAATCCCTGATTCCGTGGCAAAGCCCATCCGACAAGTTGCGGAATCCGAAGGCGCAATTTTGGAAAAAACGCAACTGCTTATGTTTCTAATTACCATTTTGAGCTTAATTGGGTCTGCACTGGGTATTTCCAATTTAGTCACAGCCAGTGTAATGGAACGTAGCAGTGAAATCGGATTGTTAAAAGCAGTGGGTGCGCACAATATGCCGATTACGCGCTTAGTGCTGACTGAGATTTTGATTACCGGGATTCTTGGCGGAGTCGTTGGATATTTTGCGGGATTGGGTTTTGCACAGATGATTGGACAATCTGTTTTCGGCTCTGCAATTGAAATTAAACCGATGGTTCTGCCACTGACAGCCACGCTGGTTTTCTTGGTAACGATGGCCGGGAGCATTCCTTCCATTCGGCTCTTGCTTCGCCTGCATCCGGCAGAGGTTCTGCATGGGAGATAGAATATGAAAAAACAGACTTTTTACTTAAAAATGATCACCAGCTCTCTCGTTCGCCGTCGCTCGCGGATGCTGGTAGCACTTCTGGCGATTGCCATCGGTGGAGCGATATTGTCTGGGTTGATCACGATTTATGTGGACATTCCCCGGCAGATGGGTCAGGAGTTTCGTTCCTATGGCGCAAATCTGATTTTTGTACCCGGTGAGGGTGAGACATCCATCACACAAGACGCAATGATGAAGGCGGCCGGCCTTTTGCCGAAAAATGAAATCATCGGCGTTGCGCCCTATCGCTATGAAACCGTGAAAATCAATGAGCAACCTTTTATGGCAGCAGGCACAAACCTTAGCGAAGCAAAGAAAGCCAGCCCTTACTGGTTTATATCTGGACAGTGGCCAGTCGAAAATGGAGACGTTTTGATTGGGCAGGAAATTGCAAACACCATCCGTCTTTTGGTGGGCGATTCTTTTACCGTGAACGGTACTAACGTTTGGGGCGAAAGCACAAACCAAGACTTCACAGTGTCCGGCATTGTGCAGACCGGCGGGACAGAAGAAGCTTTTGTTTTTATGTCTATTGCTGATTTGGAAGCCATGATGGGTGACGGTGACAAATATGATGTGGTAGAATGTAGCATTTCCGCCTCCGGCGTAACGTTAGAGGGTATCGCAAATAGAATTAGTGAACAGGACTTTGGGGTCACACCCCGACTGGTTAAGCGGGTCACGCAATCTGAGGGCACTGTTTTGAAAAAGTTACAGGCGTTGGTTTATTTGGTTACTGTCATTGTTCTGCTTTTGACCATGATTTGCGTAGCCACCACCATGATGGCGGTTGTTGCGGAACGGCGCCGGGAAATCGGATTGCGAAAAGCACTTGGCGCTTCCAACAAAAGTATCGTGATGGAATTTCTTGGCGAGGGCGTGTTTTTAGGCGGAGCCGGAGGTTTGCTTGGTGCGGGACTGGGCTTTTTGTTTGCACAGGATGTTAGCGTTCATGTGTTCAATCGCTCTATCACCTTCCAACCATTGTTGATCCCGATTACGTTAGTCGCGTCAGTATTGGTGACCGTGTTGGCCTGCCTGATTCCTGTCCGGCGAACCACCGATATTGACCCGGCACTTGTGCTGAAAGGAGAATAGAATCCATGGCAAATTTATTAGAACTTAAGGATATTTCTAAAATATATGGCAGTGTCAAGGCATTGCAGAATATCGACCTGACCGTAAAACAGGGGGAATGGCTAGCCATTATGGGGCCATCCGGTAGTGGCAAAAGCACCATGATGAATATCATCGGCTGTATGGATAAGCCATCAAACGGTTCGGTCATCCTGGATGGAATGAATATTTCAAAAGAAAATGCCCGTAGCCTGACCAACATCCGACGGGATAAAATCGGTCTGATTTTCCAACAGTTTCATTTAATCAATTACCTGACTGCACTAGAAAACGTAATGGTGTCGCAGTATTACCATAGCATGCCCGATGAAAAAGAAGCCCTGGCGGCGCTAGAACGGGTCGGTCTTAGGGAACGGGCCAAGCATCTGCCCAACCAGCTTTCGGGAGGCGAGCAGCAACGGGTCTGCATCGCACGAGCTCTTATCAACTACCCCATGCTGATTTTGGCTGATGAGCCTACCGGAAATCTGGATGAAGCCAATGAGGGTGTGGTGCTGGATATTCTTAAGCAGCTACACAATGAGGGCAGCACCATCATCGTAGTGACTCACGACCCGGAGGTGGCGGAAGAAGCGCAGCGCACCGTGGTTTTGGAGCATGGGCGCATTACAAAAATCACACAAAACTAGGAGGTATCCTCATGAAAAAACGAATGATTACTGCTATTTGCACTCTGTCGATTGCGATGGTTCTATTATCAGCCTGCCAAAACGAAGCAGCTTCTGTGAGCTATAAAGACGGCACCTATATCGGCAAAAGCAGTATGGATGACCGCGATGCATACGGCGAGGTGACGCTTGTCATAGAAAACCATCAGCTTTCTACCTGCAAGTTTGTCACATGGCAGGCAGATGGTTCCATGAAAGACGAAGAATACGGCAAGGTGAACGGCGAAATTTCCAACAAGGATTACTACGACAAGGCACAGCTTGCGGTGGACGCAATAAAAACCTACGCGGAGCAATTTGAACAGGTCAAAAAAATTGAGAACGTAGATGCAATCTCTGGTGCGACCATCGCCTACAATCAGTTCACCGAAGCAGTAAACGACGCCCTCAAGGAAGCTGTCCAAACGGATGAAAAATAAGGCTTCACGTTCTTTCGCGCCAAAGACGTGGTGATAGAACGTGAAGCATGGTATGGTTTGGCCTGTCGAAAAGCACTGCTGGTGGCAAAGCACCTGCCAAGCAACGGCTGTTACAAAAACTCAGCTTTTCGCCTTGTCTAAAAAACCAATGCCATAGGTGCCTACTCGTTCCATCATCAAGGCAAGTTCTTCCAGCGAAGTTTTCATGTCAGACTCAAGCCATCTGCCAATGATGGCTATATATCCCGTTACTGCAAAAATACTAAAGTAAGCAAGTTCATCGGAATCGGCTTGTGGACGGAAATGTTCAAGCCAACGTTTTAGGCATTGGATTTCAATAAATTCACTCAACTTGTCTAGGAACGTGCGCCCGCTGTTGCTGCTAAGCAGCATTCTGCAAATCGTTGCGTTTTCTTGTATGTAAGTTAATAGCGTTACAAAAAGCGGATACGGTCGCTCCCCCTGCTTTTCCGGCATATATTCATTGAAAATCAAAGTTATTTCCGATATAATATCATTTTCAATCTGCTGTTTCAATTCGTAGACATCTTTGTAGTGGAGATAAAAAGTCCCCCTGTTCAGATCCACCAAGTCGGTTAGCTCTCGCACGGTAATATCCTTTATATTCTTTTCTATCATCAAAATTGATAAGCCTTCTCGCAGGGCTTTTTTTGTTTTGCGGACTCTGCGATCATTTACATTGTCGTTCATAAAAGTTTTTCCTTTCCTACCGTAGATAATGAACATTTTATTCTGCTAATGATGAATATCAAACAAAACGAGCAAATCTGATTATGGACTTATTCTTAAAATATATTATAATAGAATTCGGAACATTAATCAACACTTGTTTATTAATTAAACTCGTGTTCAAATCATCCATGGTATGGAAGCAAGGAGGAGGCTTTTTGGAAAAACAAATAAAGAAAGTTTTAAGGCATCGAGTGGCAGTCGTCATAGCCTTTGTCGCAGCGGCAATATTGAGCCTGATTTTAGCAAGCGGTGTGGGCGTAAATTTTAACATGGCAGATTATTTGCCGGAAAAAGCGGCATCTACAATCGCCCTTGAGACGATGAACGCTTCTTATGAAAAAGCGGTTCCAAACTTGCGCGTTATGATACGAGACGTTCGTATTACAGAAGCGATAGAATACAAGAAAATGCTCGAAAACGTAAACGGCGTCAGCGATATCAATTGGCTGGATGATCAAGTGAATTTAAAAATTCCGCTTGAAATGCAGGATGATCAAACCGTGGCTGACTGGTTCGTTGATGGAAATGCTTTATACTCTATCGTCCTAGAAGAAGAACTGCAAAAGGAGGCCTTACAAGAAATCAAAGAAATCATCGGCGAGCATGGTGCTATGAGCGGAAATCCCGTAGATACCGTAAACGCACGAACCGGTACTTCCAGTGAAATAGGCCGCATGATGCTGATCATCATTCCCTTATTGATTGTTATTTTGCTGTTTACCACAACTTCGTGGATAGAACCTCTTTTTTTTATGTTTAATGTTGGCATTGCTATTGCGCTAAACATGGGGACCAATATCTTTTTTGGGGAAATTTCATTTGTAACCAGAACGACATCAACCATTTTACAGCTTGCATGTTCTATGGATTATGCAATCTTTTTATTAGACCGTTTTGCAGAGTTTCGCAAAGAGGGTTTAGAGCCACTAGATGCGATCACAAGCGCGATAGCAAAATCTGCAGTATCCATATTATCCAGCGGTATGACAACCGTAGTGGGCTTCGCGGCCTTGATTATCATGCAGTTTCGTATCGGTGCGGATATGGGTATCGTTCTATCAAAAGGGATTTTCTTTTCCCTGCTATCGACCTTGCTCTTTATGCCTTGTCTTGCCATGTTTGGCTATAAGCTGATTGATAAAACAACGCATCGCCCTTTTATGCCATCTTTCAAACATTTTGCCGTTGGTGTTGATAAGGCAAAGGGAATGGTAGCAGGGATGGTACTTATTTTGCTGATACCATGCTATCTTGCAGGACAGCAGATTTCATTTGATTATGGAATGTCAAAAATGTCGGGCCCGGATTCTCAAATAGCAAAAGACAGAACGGCAATCAATGAAATCTTTGGAGAATCCGCTTCTTTTGCGCTGCTCGTACCAAACAGCAGCACCAAATCCGGTGGTTTAGCAAAAGAAACGGCACTTTGCCGCGACATTGAACATATGCCGGAGGTGGCAGCCCTCATGTCGTATGTTGAGCTTATCGGCAACACGATTCCACAAGAATTTGTCCCGGATGATAAACTTCGTATGCTAAATTCTGATACCTATACCCGCATGGTTATCACGGCACGTGTCCCTCCTGAAAGTGATATGACCTTTGCGTTTGTGGAAAAACTGCGAGGCATTGCGAAAAATTATTACCCTGGCAGCTACCATTTGGCAGGGGAGGTCGTAAACGTCTACGATATGAAAGATACGATTACCTCTGATCGCGTAAAGGTAAATTTGATCTCAATTGGCGGCATTGCACTCATTTTGCTGTTGACATTCAAATCCTTTAGCCTGCCGATTATATTATTGCTGACAATCGAAGCGTCTGTATTTATAAATGTTTCCGTTCCGTATTTTACCGGCCAATCCATCAACTACATTGGGTATCTTATTATAAGTTCCGTACAGCTTGGCGCAACCGTAGATTATGCGATCCTGTTCGCCAACCGCTATATTGAAAACCGAGAAAGCCTTTCTAAAAAGCAGGCAATTCGCCAAACGATTGCCGATACAGCAGGCAGTATCTTTACTTCCGGCGGGATTTTGACCATGGCCGGGCTGGTACTTGGATTCATTTCAAGCAACACATTGATCAGCCAGTTGGGCATATTGATTGCACGGGGCGCAGTGCTCTCTATGACATTTGTGCTTGCTTTTCTGCCTGCACTGCTAGCGTGCTTTGAAAAAATTATAATGAAAACAACCAAAGGTTTACATTTTAGAGAAAAAGAAAGAGGTGTGTAATGAGTATGAATTCAATATCAAAAAAAATAGGCGCGCTTATATGTGCCGCAATGCTTGTCCTGTCTACTTCCTTGCCTGTACATGCACTGGAAACTTATGATAAAGAGGAAGTAGTATATGTAAAGCTCGGGTATGACGGAGCGGTAGATGCTGTCTATGTTGTCAATAGTTTCGAGGCCGATGCTAAAAGTGTAGTGTCTGACAGCGGAAACTACCTTTCTGTTTTAAACCTTACTACTACCGATCCAATTACATTAGAAAATGGAAACGTGTCGTTTACTGCACCCGGTGGGAAGTTTTACTATAAAGGCGTGTTAAACACTCTTGAAATCCCTTGGGACATATCAGTTTCCTATCTGCTTGATGGAGAAGCAATTCGCGCAGATATGCTCGCCGGAAGAAACGGACAGCTGCAGATTTACATATCCCTAAAACAAAAAGAAAGTGCAAATGCAGCATATCGTGAACATTATGCGATACAAGCATCGCTTTCACTTGACAGTGCCCTTTGTAAAAATATTTTGGCGCCGGACGCCACCGTAGCCAATGTAGGCGACCAAAAACAGTTGTCTTATATTGTTCTTCCAAACAAAAATAAGGAAATTACGATTACCGCCGATGTAGCCGATTTTAAAATGAACGGAATATCCATCAATATGGTGCCACTGTCTTTGGGGATTGATCGCCCGGACATCTCCGAATTAAAGGATCGGCTTTCCAAGCTGCAAGATGGTGCGGTAGAATTGGATGATGGATCTATCCAGTTAAAAGATGGCACGACCGAACTAGAAGATGGCGTATTCAAATTTCGCGATGGTGTTGCAGAATTATATGATGGAACTATTAAACTTCGTGATCGTGCTGTAGAATTAAATGGTGGAGTTTCCATTTTAAAAGATGGTACGGAAAAGTTGAATAGCAGTACCATTAAATTATGGGATGGCATTACCGCCATCAAAAACAAGATGCCAAAACTAAAAGATGGCACAGCCGAATTAAAAAATGGTGCGCAAAAATTAGTAGTCGGAAGCGCAGATATGAAAAGTGGAGCGGTTTCCTTAGAAGCCGGCGCAGATAGTCTGGTTGCCGGTGCGGCTGATTTTTATGCAGGCATAGAATCCGTAAACAATAAATCGGATGAATTAACGGCCGGGTCGGCTGCGATAAAGAAAGGGCTTCAAGAATTGGCGTTAGGCGTAGGCGGGATGGATGCCGAAAGTATGCGTACTGCTACAGATCAAGCGGCAACACTGCAGGGAGGCTCACAAGCCTTTCAGGATGGACTTGATGCTTGGCTTGCGGCATATGGTTCCACGATAAATCCCGAAGCACTTGCGGCCTTTCGTATGCTTGCCGCAAACTATGCGCAAATTAACGATGGCGTAGTTAAAATTATAAATGAAGTAAGTAGCCAGTCTACTGCAATGCCTAAGCTTGTAGGTGGGATTACCACGCTTTCATCGCAATACGAAACGCTAGATGGCGGGATTAGTGCTTATACGGACGGGGTGCAACAACTATATGTTCGCTTTGGAGAAATGCAGAGTGGAATCAATGCACTATCCGGCGGTTTGCGTGAGCTTAAAAATGCTACCACAAAGTTACACAGTGGCAGCCAAGAATTATACAATGGGACTGCCGAGCTACACTCTGGCGTTACCATGCTAGATGATGGCATCAGTAAACTCCAAGGCGGTTCCATGGCATTTCAAGATGGGGTAAGCAAATTGCAGGATGGAGCCACTAGTCTGTATGACGGAACTTTAAAACTGGGCGATGGTACAAGCAAATTATATGACGGCGTTTCAACAACACAGGATAAAATGGTCGATTTGATTGATGGAACATCTACGTTAAAAGACGGCACTTTAGACTTAGCGGACGCAACGGGTGAACTACGAGAAAAAACAGCTACAATGGATCACGATGTGGAGGAAGAAATCGATACCATGTTGGATGAATATCGAAACACGGATTTTACGCCGGTATCGTTTACCAATGCCACGAATAGCCATGTTCGTTCGGTCCAATTTGTTATGAAAACCGCAGATATCAATATGGATTCTGGCGATAATGAACCAGTAAAGGAAGAAATCGTTCCGTTGACAATTTGGCAAAGATTTTTGAGTTTATTCAAGAAATAGAGCAATTCAGAATTTATGGGCATCATGCTATCATCCCACCTTTAAGCGTTAAAATGCACTCGTCAAAATGTAGCCAAAATGCATCAACAGAAGCAGGAAAAAATCATTGTTTCTTTTGTGTAGGTATGCTACAATGCTATGAATAAAATTAAGGCAAGGTGCTTTTTTACATGCCAGATCATACAAGCAGGCGAGGTTGGCGCATGAGTGCGTACAGGTGGGGAAAACAAATGAAACACTTTTTTGTTAAATGTATGGAATCTATAAGGACGTTTGAGCAGAAAAGCAGCATGCAGAAGAATATTATCCGCGCTCTTAAAATGTCCGCTATTTTTGCGGCGTCCTCACTGGTTGGCTATTTATTTCACACCGTCGGGTTTTCCGATACAAATATCGTCATTGTCTACCTGCTTTCCGTCCTGCTGACAGCTTGGCTCACGGAAAGCTTTGCCTATGGCATTTTTGCGTCGGTGATTGCCACTTTTTTATTTGGCTATTTTTTCGCAGAACCATTTTTAGCTTTTTCCGTCAGTGACCCGGCCTATATCATTATCTTTATTACCATGACGATTACGGCGCTTATCACAAGCACCTTGACATCTCACGCGAAACGCAGCGAACGAAAAGCGAAGCAAAAGGAGGCGGAAACAAAAGCGATATACAACCTCACAAATCATTTGACCGATGCAAAAAACATAAATGAAATTTCGGAAATCGTTGTCTGCGCAATTTCCGAATGTTTTTCCTGCAATGCAGGATGCCTTTGTTTCAGCCAAGACGGCATACCCGAAAAAGCTTTCATACAGCAGACGTGCAGCGATCACCTGATCCGACGTGAAACAGCCGACGCAGAAATCAAATATCGAATGGAGGGTCTGCGTATTGGGTATGACGTGGGGGTGGAATTTGTTGACTGGCCAATATACGGCAATGAAAGCACGCTAGGTATTATTCGGATACCAAAGGAAACCGGGCTTGCCATGAGCGAGATGCAACGGGGGCTTTTGCGGGCAATGATTGAAAGTGCCGCCCTTGCCATGGATCGGTTCCGTTTGGCCGAGCAGCGTATTTTATCTTCTGCGGAAGCCGAAAAGGAGCGTTACCGCGGGATTTTACTGCGGGCAATATCACACGATTTACGCACTCCTCTTTCCGGAATTATGGGAACAGCAGAAATGCTTATGGATATGAATGATAAAGATAGTTCTTCTTTTGCGCTTGCGCGGGATATTTACAAAGACGCTGATTGGCTGCGTTCTTTGGTTGAGAACATTTTAAGCCTGACACGGCTGCAATCCAGCCAATTTAACCTAAAAAAGCAGATGGAATCAGTGGAGGAGGTGATCGGTAGTGCGGTCGCCAATATTACAAAACGTTCCCCCGAATATGAAATAGCCGTAGATATACCAAACGAAATTTTACTTGTGCCGATGGATGTGCGTTTGATTGAACAGGTTTTAATCAATTTGTTGGACAACGCAGTCAAGCACACGCCACCGTACGAGGAAATCGGCGTAAGTGTGCGGGTAAATCAATCGGATCGTTCTTTCATATTCAAGGTATGGGATAGCGGAACGGGCATTGCACCGGCTGACATTTCCCATCTGTTTCAGGAGTTTTATACCACGAATGAAAACCGGGCTGACACAGGTAAGGGAATTGGATTGGGCCTTGCGATATGCGAAACAATTGTAAAAGCGCACGGCGGAATCATTACCGCCGAAAATTGTGAGGATGGCAAGGGCGCAAAGTTTACCTTTACGCTACCGATGGAGGAAGGTAAAAATGACGAGAAACAATGAATATATCCTTGTCGTTGAGGACGACAGGCAGATACAGAACTTTATCTGTTACGCCCTGAAAAATGAGGGGTTTCGCTGCGATGTAGCAAATACTGGGCAGAGTGCGCTTAGCAAACTTGTTTCCGAGCCGCTTGACATGATGCTGCTTGACCTTGGTTTGCCTGATTTTGATGGAATTGACGTGATAAAGAAAGTGCGGGAATGGTCTGAAATACCAATTATGATTGTTTCTGCAAGAGACCAGGATAAAGAGAAAGTAGCGGCGCTTGATATGGGCGCGGACGACTACCTGACAAAGCCGTTTTCCATCGCCGAATTGATGGCGCGCGTCCGCGTGGCGCTGCGGCACTCGCAAAAGCATGGGAACATGTCCATGCAATCGGTTTTATCGGTTGACGCATTGCAAATCGACTTTGAAAAGCATGTGGTATTTCTTGATGGCAGCGAAATCCACCTAACACCGATGGAGTATACTTTGCTTTCCCTACTCTTTAAAAATATGGGAAAGGTATTGACAACAGGCACCATTATCAAGGAAGTATGGGGCGTGGGATACGGCAACGACACACAGGCGTTACGCTCCTTAATGACTGGGCTTAGGCGAAAGATTGAGGAAATCCCTGCCAAGCCACGATACATCCTTACGGAAATTGGCGTAGGATACCGCTTAGCAGGTATCTAGCGCATTGTTTTTCCTGGATTTTTTGCAGAAATAGGATCAATCCCATGTTAGACCAGCGTTACGTTTGCGCTGGCCTCTTTTTTATTCCTTTCTCACACGATTCTCACATGAAAACGGCATTTCTCACACCGCGCTCACGGCATTTCCGCTATGCTGATTTTTGAGGTGGCATATGCGCTCTATTTCACGTATTTGCCCGCACGGCAGAACTTTGACCATTTCGAAACTTTCACGGAGGAATTGACTATGCGTTTTTTTCAAAATAAAAAATCCGATCGATATACCATTATTGTCGGCTGTGGGCGATTGGGCGCAAACCTTGCCAACACCCTATCCGATAACGGCGAGAGTGTATTGATTATAGATCGCAGCCAAGACGCTTTCCGAAAGCTCTCTACTTCCTTTGGAGGGCTTACTTTGCTTGGTGACGCAACGGACGTTTCCATCTTAAAAGATGCTGAAATCGAAAAAGCGGCGGCGGTTGTTTCTGTGACAAACAATGACAACACAAATATTTTTGTCGCGCAAATCGCAAAGGAATACTTCAATATTCCTCATGTGATTGCTCGCCTTTACGACCCGGAACGAGAGTGCATTTACAATGAGTTTCAGATTGATACCATTTGCCCCGCCACCCTCTCCGTGAAAGAGATTGATAAGATTTTAAACTTTGATAGCGGAATGGAGGAAGCCCTATGAAAACGAGAGTTATTTTAATTGGTGGGTTTAATAAGGCAAAATCTCTTGCAAAATCGCTGATCAAGAAAGGGTACAAAGTGACCGCAATCAACAACAATGCGCAGGATTGCAACGCTTTAACAGAGATTGATAAATTGACCGTATATATCGGGGACGGCACAAAGCCGTTCGTACTGGAGGACGCTAATATTTATAATGCGGATATCGCCATCGCCCTGACAGGCCACGACGAAGATAATCTTGTGATATGTGAGCTATGCAAAAAAAAATTCAATGTACATAAAACGGTATCCCTTGTTTCAGAGCCAAAGAAAATAGAGTTTTTCCACCGCATGGGCATTGATTCCGTTGTCTGTGCGATAACCGCTATCGCCAACATTATAGAGCAACAAGCAATTATGAATGAAATGGCTACACTTCTTCCAATCGGCGAGGGGCGGATTAGTATCGCGCAGGTTCCCATTACGGAAACGGCTCCCGTCGTGGATAAAAAGCTGTGGGAAATCAACCTGCCCAAAGAAGTGATTATAGGGTGTGTGCTGCGTGGCGAAAAAAACCTAGTTCCCCGTGGAGATACAAGGATACTAGCGGGAGATAGCTTGATACTTATTTCATCGGACAAGCATGAAACAGCTGCGATCAAAGAACTGACAGGGCGGTGAAAGGAGTGGGGCGAAACATATTAGGCGACAATATATACGGACGATTTATGATTTTCATAGGGCTACTTACGCTTGTTCCATTAACGGTTTTATTGTTTGATACGAAAGAGCGCAACAATGCCGCTGCATTTCTTATTCCCGGTGTCCTCTCAATCGTGGCAGGGTGCTTTGTATGCGGCAAGGTAAAACAGGTCGATGAAAAAGTGAGCGAATGGCAATCCCCCATGCAAAAGGGCAGCTTGCCCGTCCTATTCGCGTGGTGCTTTGGTTTTTTGGCAGGGGCGCTTCCCTTTCTAATTTCCGGCAAACTTGACTTTATCCATGCACTGTTTGAGTCGGTAAGCGGATGGTCTACGACTGGCCTTACTGTAATTGACGTGGCCACCACACCGCGCATATTCCTCTTTCACCGCAGTTTTATGCAATATTGCGGGGGACTTGGCTTTATTTTGATGATGCTTATACTTGTCCAAAGCAAACAGGCTGTGAATTTATTCGCTGCGGAGGGACACCCAGACAGGCTTATGCCTAATCTGAAAAAAACAGTACAAATAATCTTTTTTCTATATAATGCGTTTCTCGTACTAGGTACACTCCTTTATCGCATTTTCGGCATGGCGTGGTTCGATGCAATATGCCATACCATGAGCGCGTTGTCAACGGCCGGATTTACCACACAGCAAAATAGTATTGGAGAATATAAAAATTTTGCAATCGAAACCGTGACGATTATCCTCATGCTGATCGGCTCTACTAATTTTGCGGTATTGCTGCTTCTTAGCAGATTTAGACTCCGTAAAATGTTCCGTGTAACTGAACTACGTTTTTTAGGTGCGCTACTCCTGATTTTTACGCCACTGATCGCATTTTCTTTGATGGGGAGCTTGGGCATGAGTTTGGGCGAAAGTCTACTTAAGGCATTGTTCGGTGTTATAACCACCTTTTCCACTACTGGCTATTCCACGATGGATTATGCGCTATGGCCGCCTTTTGCCGTAGGGCTTTTGTTTCCGCTTATGATCATCGGCGGTGGGGTTGGTTCTACTGCAGGGGGCATTAAGCTTTCAAGGACCTACTTGCTATTAACCGCCGTGCGTGAAAATATCCGCAAACGCTTTTCTTCATCTCGGCGGGTGACATCTTTATACTATTACAGGGCGCAAGGGAAAACAAAGATAGACCATGCGCTTATTTCCGATACTGTAGGGTTTGCGGCTTGCTATTTCGGCGTTCTGCTGGTCGGAACACTTCTTATCACTGTAGCAGAGGGTTGCCCTTTGATGGACGCTATGTTTGAGTTTACATCTGCCTTTGGTACGGTTGGAATATCAAATGGGCTAACGGCAACAGCAAACACCGGGACGCTCATTGTGGAAATGATTGGTATGGTGCTTGGCAGATTGGAGATGTTCATTGTATTTATAGGGGTCTATTCGGCAGCAGCAAAAATCAAGTCAAAAATTGAAAAGCGGTTTTAACCGCTGTATGGTATTTTCTCTTCTCCTTTTTCATTTGCCGATATTTCCTTATCATTGGAATTCTTTTTTCGCAAAGGAAATCGACGATAAGACCATCCATATCACAATATATGCCACATACACGGAAAAATAAAATACGATCGTGAGGCTATTATATAGGCCATTTACCACCAAATTATGAGCAAAATGTTCCGGAAAGTAATTCCTCATAAATTTAAAATTATCAAAATACATGGATATGATATACAAAATAAAAACGATCGAGAATGTTGCAAACGCCTTTTGCCAAACCCCTACAAAGATGCAAAATATTGATATTACAGTAGTGCCTAAGTAGACAGCGACTATCGTCACGATATACTTGTTTATATCTGCATCTACGATGCTCCAAATGCCATACTTGGCCACATCGGCGGATCTAAGATATACCGCCGTAGACAACGCAATGATAATCAGGTAATACAGCGTAATCACCACCTGCATTGCACCTGCTTTTGATACGATGATTTTGATCCTTTTTGCAATGCGGTACACGTATAGGTCTATTTCTTTACACTCAACTTCCCTTGCCATTACCATGGATCCAATGACCACTAAAATGAAGAGGAAAAAGAAGTTCGCCGTACCTATCATCGTATAGATAAATTCAAACAGTCCAATCCCCTTAGAAATGAACTCAAACCTTTCTCCATCCTGTGTTATCCTTTTCATTGTCGACCAGTCCTACTAGTTTTAATATTTCATGAATCCTATGTTTTCGTTCCTTAGATCCTGATATCTTAGATGCCATCAGCAGCATCATCAGATTATCATAAGCAGATAAATCTTCATGGAATTTTGTATCTACTAAAGCACCGATTGTCCTCATAACCTTAGGATCTTCCGTATTAATCGGATTCCCTTGATAAATTATTTCACCATCAAAATCCTTATACAATTCTAAGATCGTCTTAATCAATGTTGTTTTTCCAGCACCATTTTTCCCAAGGAGTCCGACAATCCGCCCTGCTTTGATGTCCACCGTTATATCCTTAAGTGCACAGGCTTTTCCAAATCTTTTCGTTACATTTTGAACCGTTAAAATATTTTTATTTTCCATGTGGACCTCCGTCTAAGCAAATGACTGGCTTTTCACCAAGTCAACATAATAACGATTCGTTAAACTATTCTTGATATCCTGCTCCGATATAAAAATTTTTTTGTTTTTTTCCATATCCGCCACACTACACCATCGCCGTATGATCCGTGTTCGCATTGCGCCTTTTAAACATCCGAACGCCAAGAGCACCTCCAGCAAATGCTACCAGCAGGTCTAAAACAATCTGCATAATCCTTGAAGACGTATCCTGATCTGAAAATGCCACTTCCATTTGTACGTTTTCGATCTGTATATGGTCATCACCAATACTTTCGGTGCTTTCATTCACAATAGATAACCCATTTTCTTCGATATGATTGCCTGTAAAAGTGGCAACCGTCAATGCAATCACGCATGCAACAACTGCTAATAGCAGAGCATGTATAAAACTTGTTTTTAAAGTTGCGCTTTTTTCATAATTTAGCATCAAATTCGCTGCTATGAGTACAGCTGAATTTATAAAAAGGTTCACAAAAAATCTTACGATTAGCGCTACCTCCCTTACCATTGACGATGTCAACACCACCGCTAGAACAATATAGACAATTATAAATACACCATATACTGCTATTTTCTTCATCTTGATTCCTCCACGTTTTTATTCATTGTTACCAGTAATTCGTCTGTTGTCTTTTCATAAAAATATCTAACATGTTCACATAGCTATCTTTTCCTTTGTAATCGGTTTTTTCGATATCACTTCATATTCTGTTAGATATTGATATAGTTCTGCATTATCTAAAATATCACATTCCTCTACCATCCTTTCTTTGCAAAGGTTTTGAAAAAATGCTGACCCCTGTGCACTTAATCCAATTACAGAAGCATTATCAAGGTTGGCAACTACTTTAATTCCCTTCATATTAAAAATCCGTGTATCCTCATTTATATATACATTTTTTGTCATCTTTTGTTTCTCCTACTTTATATCTATTTTGTTAAACTTTTTGATTGCGATCATAATTGGTACGAATGCAATGAATACAAAAATACAAAAAGCAAGGACTGCCGATGTGGTGGATATCGTCATTGACGTCACCTGGTTTGCTACATACATGGGTAAAAAGTATTTAACAACTGGAAAATACTGTAGCAGCATCGCCATTAGGCTTATGCCAACACCAATCATAAAACTTGTAAATGGTTTGCAAAATAAGCTTAAGCAAACAACAACATTAGAAATCATAAAAATATTTACCAAATACAATGCATCGATAAGCAAAAACCTTCCTGCATCCATGGAAAGCCACTCCACAAATATATCCATACGAACCATACCATCACATGGTATATAAACGATATATGAAAATATATAAAACGTTGCATATAGTCCCATCAGCAGCGTTAAATTAACAAAAACTTTACTAAGCAGCAGTTTCGTCCTACCAACTCCGATTAATAAAAGCATTTTTATCTGCCCCTCTTCCAATTCGTATCCAAACCCTTTCGTTGCGATTAATGAAATCAGAATTTGTGGTAAACAGATATATTGAAGCATGATCCAATTCATAAGCGCAGATGAAAAAATATCTGATTCCCCCTCCGTGTAAATATAAGCCGCATCTGTATAAATTGACACTGCATAAAATAGAGGCAGTATGAAAGCTACCAGCAGCACTGCTGTGATTGGCTTTTTTAGAACTTTTCGCATCTCAATTGCATATATTTCCCTAATACCCACAGCATCCATTCCTTTCACCCTGTTTTTAAAGAGAGGGCAGATGCCCCCTCCTTTCATTCTGACCACATTATTTTCTATTCAATTTTAGCTTGCTTTTCAGATATCCAAATATGTTCAGTACTTGAACAATAATCAATACCGCTATTGTCGGCGAAAATAAGATTGCCCCCAAAATTACCAGACCATCTAAATGTATAAGATTATTTCCTACCACGATTAGCGTTATGCCCAGTAAGCAAACTGCCAATAAAATTCCATATGCAAGTCTTGGCACTTTTTTTCCTATATCATCTTTCTTTGAAACCACTGCGGCATAATTTAATATACTGAAAATTGCTACCATTCCCATTGCGGATGAATCAAGAAATAATTTAGAAAATATAATTGAAACGATTACATAGAGTAGAAATTTTAATATCGACATAGCACTCCTTCTTTCTTGGTGGCCCTAATATAGCCTATCAGAAGCTGCAACGCAAATTCTGAATAAAAAGGCACATTTTTTTGTGCCCTAGATCTGCTCTCTAATCATAGGATGATATTACTACAAAATATATACGTCTTCCTGACTTGCAAAAATCTATCGGGTTGCCTACAAATTTTTTAAACCATATCAATTTCTCCATTTTCTTTTCATTTCCACATCTCCATCATTCTTATTTTGCTTTAAACTTTAAATATATCTCCATTCCATTCAAAATATTGCAAATTGGAACAACCAGCTTATATACCGTATAGACCAACATCAGACTCCA
>JAJQRA010000038.1:0-305000 GCA_046533095.1 Lachnospiraceae bacterium ZAX-1
TGCTACTAATCGGTCGAGGGCTTGACCAACGAATGGAAAGCAGTAAAAGGATAGGCGTCTTCTCGGACCTGTGTGGGCTTTTGAAGGTACACGGCAAACATGGATACTCTAGCAAGGGAAACACCACAGCCACTAAAGCAAAAAGGATTATGTCAAGTGTCTGGGTGTGTTTTTGCACTAGGATTGAAAGTATCATATGAAGTGTTCAATGCATATTCCTCGATAGCTCAATGGTAGAGCACACGGCTGTTAACCGTGGGGTTGTAGGTTCGAGCCCTACTCGGGGAGCTTTCTCTATTGTATTCTACAGGAAATTCAGTAGAATGTGAAGTTATTTTTACGGCTCCTTGGTCAAGCGGTTAAGACATCGCCCTTTCACGGCGGTAACACGGGTTCAATTCCCGTAGGAGTCATTTTGTTAAAATGTTCTTGACGAATATTTTAGCTTTTGTTATAATAAAACATTATATGGCGACATAGCCAAGTGGTAAGGCATGGGTCTGCAACACCCTGATCACCAGTTCAAATCTGGTTGTCGCCTTTCTAAAACCTTTGTAAACGCAGAGGTTTTATTTTTTTTATATTTCGTGTTTTACAGGTCTGTGATATAGATTAGATATAAGCCAGCTATTTGATTATGAAGGTGGTACGGCTGGATAGTTACGATATAAGCTATTGAAAAGTCAATTTTTGATAGAAAAGTAAGAGGAAAGATTCTTAATAAGGTGCTCTGTTTTTAGCGTACTTTTAATTGCATTATAATTTATGAATGTTATAATAGATAGTAACAGGCATATGGAGGTATTGTTATGATTATTACAATCGGAAGAGAATATGGAAGTGGCGGTCGTCATGTTGGTCAAAAATTGGCGGAAAAATTGGGAATTAAATATTATGATAAAAATTCTTTGGCAGAAGAAGCAAAAAAAAACCCTAACTATGATGAATTAAAAAACTTTTATGAAGAAGAGCAGGTAAACAGTTTACTGCATATGATTGCAATAAGCAGCAATGCCAAAGGATTTAAAGTACCATTTAGTTTTATAAGGGAAATTGCCGAAAAAGAGGATTGTGTAATTATTGGAAGATGTGGTAATTTCATTTTGCGAAATAATCCGGATATGGTAAGTGTATTTATTTATTCAGATGTAGAAAAACGCACACATAGGGTCGCTGAATATGAAAATATTAAATTAGAAAAAGCAAGAGCTCGTCTTGAAAAAGTGGATATGGAACGCCAAGGGTTTCATAAATATTATACAGGTGAATTTTGGAAAAATGTAAATGGGTATGAACTGTGTATAAACAGCAATGAAGTAGGCATTGATGGTGCAGTAGATATGATAATTGATTTTATTGAAAAAAGAAAGAATTTTAAAGCACAAAATAAAGATTTTTAAGACAACCATTCACCATAGGAAGGTTGCAGTTTACATGGTGTTTCATATACGCAAGATGACAACATATTATTTCGTACCAGAAGGGAGATCTAAGATGGAAAAAAGAAAAATGGAAAAATTGAATGTAGAAACTAGTCTATTAGGATTTGGATGCATGAGGCTTCCACTGTTAGAAAATGGGAAGATCGATGAAATCCAGGCAGAAGAGATGATTGACATGGCGTATAAAGCAGGTGTTAATTATTTTGATACGGCGTATCCATATCACAATGGGGATAGTGAACCATTTGTTGGTAAAGTATTAAATAAATATGACAGGGATTCCTACTATCTAGCAACCAAACTCCCAGTATGGCTACTAGAAAAACCGGAGGATACGAGACGTGTATTTGAAGAACAGTTGAAACGATTGGACAAGGACTATGTGGATTTTTATTTGCTCCATGCGTTAAGCAAAGACCGTTTTCACAATATAATAAAATTAAATAAAGTGGTGGAAACCTGTGAAGAACTGCAAAAAGAAGGGAAAATACGCTATCTTGGATTTTCATTTCATGATGACTATAATGCGTTTGAAGAAATTATAACAAGCCGTAAATGGGATTTTTGCCAGATTCAATATAACTATATGGATACGAAGGAAAATCCGGGCAAACGTGGATATGAATTAGCAGAAAAATTAGGTGTGCCATTGGTGATTATGGAGCCGATACATGGGGGTAGCTTGGCAAATTTTTCAGAAGACATTAATCAAGAATTTTATAATATTGATAAAAATAAATCAATTTCCTCCTATGCACTTCGATGGGTAGCAACTCGTCCGAACGTAAAAGTGGTGTTGAGTGGAATGTCTTCAATAGAACAAGCAAAAGATAATATCAATACATTTGCGAATTTCCAGCCTTTTAATGAGATAGAAGAGGCTATGATTGGTAGAGTTGTTAAAATTTTGGATTCTAGGATACAAAATCAATGTACCGGATGCAAATATTGTATGCCATGTACGGCATGGGTTGATATACCTACTAATTTTAGGCTTTGGAATACGTTTCACATTTATAAGAGCTATAAAACGGTAATGCATGCATGGGAAAATGAAGTAGGAGCTAGTGCTATGGCAAAAAACTGTGTGAAATGTGGTAAATGTGAAGAGCAATGTCCACAGCATATTTCAATTCGTGAGGATTTGGTAAAAGTTCAAGCGGATTTGGATAAGGCAAAAGAAGAATTTCATAAAAAGGTAGCAAAATAGGTGAAAATACTCATAATGTAGTTTCTAAAAAACAGATGGGGTTGAAATGGAAATCAAGAAATATCTAGAGCTTTGTGAGAGAAGCAATGCAGGAAGAAAAATAACAAAAGATGAGTGGGATATGGACTATATAATTGATACTGTTTCAGATTTAGTGGAAGAGTATGCCTTTAGTTGGGATAAGCAAAGGATTATTCCGCAAGATGACAGTTTATTTGACAATATGCTTGCAGCTGCAAAAAAACTAATTCTACGAACAGGTATCTATAATATGTCTACGCAAAGGGCAATTCAATTTTCGGAAGAAGAGATTAATGATGGCATTAAAAATATGAAAACCCAACTAGTTATGGGGGAGGGAAAAGATGCCTTTACATTAGTGGCACGTAAGATAGAAGATGTGCGGGAACCGGCGATATGGGCAGGAAATCCAGGATGTCCAACGCCAGAAGAATTATTTTATCCTATTGTTTTAAGCGTAGCAAAAGAGCCCATTATTGATTTGCTGACCTGTGGTTCCTTAATTGATGTAGATGGATTTAAAGTTAAGAGTGCCGAACCTACAGAAGTAATTGCTGTTCGCAGGGAGTTAGAATATCTTCATAAAGCATTAACGGAAGTTGGTAGACCTAAAATGGGTTTATTAGCGGCTGAAAGTGCTGTTACGGAAATCGGGGATTTAGCGGCTGCAAATGAGAAAAGCCTGCGTCCATCTGACTCGCATTTGATTGCTATGTTTAATGAACTAATGATTGACAATGGCAATTTAGTACGTGTGGCAAGTTCTTTGGACTATGGAATGAAAAATGCATCACTTGCATGTACGATGGTCGGTGGCATGGGGGGCGATGCGCCTGGAAGTACAATCGTAATGATTGCTTCCATTTTAGCGGCGAATTTAATCTGTTTGGCTGATTATCATTTGTGCCATCCAATCCATATACAGGATGTGGCAACGACCGCAAGAGGATGCTTATGGCTACAGTCAGTTCTTTGCCAGACGTTTGCAAAAAATGCACCTGCTATTATTGTATGTGATTTATGGCCATCAAGCGGAGCGATGACAAAGGAATTATTATATGAAGTGGCGGCTAATTCGATTGTGGTGACGGTATGTGGCGGTCATTTAGAAGGAATAGGCGCAGCAAATGGGAATGAACCGAATGGGACTGGATTGGAAGTACGTCTTATGGGGGAAGTTGGAAAGGCGGTGGCACGCCAGAAAATGACACGGAATAAGGCAAATGAAATTGTATTAAAGTTGATTGATAAATATGAACATGTATTTCGTATGGAAGATGGAAACAAAGGGGTACGTTTTGATGAGGCCTATGATATGGAAACACTTACACCATTGCCAAAGTGGCAGAAAATGTACGATGAAGTGAAAATGGAATTGATTGAATTAGGAATTGCATTTTAAAGAAAGCAGTTTTGAAGGAGGCTCAGAAAATGACACTTTACGATACGATATTCGCCCGGCGCGCAGTGCGGAAATTTGATAAAATACCGCTTGACGATGAAGTGCTTTCGGATATTCAGGGATTCGTCGACAGTACGGTAAACATTGATGGACAGTCCGCGCGGTTTGAAATTGTCGGCGGAAATAAGATCAAAAAAGCGGTAGCACCGTACTATATTCTTGCCTATTGCGATGCAAATGATTGCGCATATGCCAATGTGGGCTATGTATTGCAAAAGGTAGATTTATATCTGCAAAGCATAGGGCTCGGCAGTGTGTGGCTAGGTTCCGCAAAGCCGTGTGAAATGGAAACGGACTATCTCATCATGTTGGCGTTTGGCAAAACGGATGTACCGCTCCGTGCAGGCGGGCAGGACTTCAAGCGACTACCCATTGGTGAAATGAGCGATGAGGACAATACAGTTGCACAGGTTGCCCGCCTGGCTCCATCGGCTGTAAACTCGCAACCGTGGAAGCTTCACTTTGAGGAGAGCAAAGTTGTAATTCGCTATTTTGGACGAGGTTTGATGAAAGCAATTTTGAAAAAGAAGATGAACAAAGTGGACATCGGCATTGTCACCCGCTATGTGGAGATTGCACTCATGAACGAAGGGAAAACAATCTTGTCCATTGTGCCGAAAATAGGCGGTAAGGATTTTGTGGTTGAGGTGGTATATAAGTGAGAAGCTAAAATCACTAAAATTTTCGATACCTTTTTATGTTGGTTGCATATAAGTGAGAAGCTAAAATCACTAAAATTTTGATACTTTTTTATGTTGGTTGCATATAAGTGAGAAACTAAAATCACTAAAATTTTGATACCTTTGGATGCTTTTGCAATGGATATGGTATCCACACCAGGGGAGCTATTGGTTATTTTATTAGCTTTTCTAGGTCAATACGATTGACAATGCTAAGTAGCTTTTGTCTCTTAATATAGTTTATCAGAATCTGCAACGCAGATTCTGATAAAAAGGCACATTTTTTCGTTCAGTGAATCTGATGATAGGAACCGTATTTTGTTCCTATCATATGGCCATCACCTTGTTCTACTAGCTATGAACGATAATTTTGCGGAAATTCTTTTTTCCTCTCTTTAGCACAATACCTTCATGATTAAATTCAGCAAAAGGTATGCTTGCTTTTACATCAGTAATTTTATTTCCATCTAGGGTTACACCACCTTGCTCTACAGCGCGACGTGCTTCGGATTTAGAGGGGACGAGTCCAGACTTGAATAGTAGGGTTAAAATATCAATAGAATCGTTGGTAAAATCAGTTTGGCTTATCTCTACGGTGGGCATATCGGTAGCATTTCCACTGGAAAAGAGAGCTTTAGCGCTTTCTGAAGATTTCGTGGCTTCGTTTTCTCCATGTATCAGCTTTGTTAGTTCAAAGGCAAGGATTTCTTTTGCATGATTTAACTCCGCACCTTCCCAAGTATCCATTGTATCAATTTCATCAAGAGGTAGGAACGTTAGCATACGGATACATTTTAAGACATCTGCATCATCTACATTTCTCCAGTATTGATAAAATTCAAATGGAGAAGTTTTGTTTGGATCAAGCCAAAGAGCACCGGATTGTGTTTTCCCCATTTTCTTTCCATCGGAATTAAGTAATAAGGTAATCGTCATAGCATAGGCGTCTTTTCCTAATTTGCGGCGGATTAATTCAGTACCGCCAAGCATGTTGCTCCATTGGTCATCTCCACCAAACTGCATATTACAGCCATATTTTTTGTATAAAGCATAGAAATCATAGCTTTGCATAATCATATAATTAAACTCAAGGAAACTTAACCCTTTTTCCATTCGCTGTTTGTAGCATTCAGCGGTAAGCATACGATTTACACTGAAATGTGTACCTACATCACGTAATAGTTCAATATAGTTTAAATCCATCAGCCAATCGGCATTATTGACTATGATTGCTTTTCCTTCTGAAAAATCAATGAATTTACTCATCTGCTCTTTAAAACGATCACAATTATATTGAATGGTTTCAACGCTCATCATCTGTCGTAAATCACTCCTCTCGCTAGGATCGCCGATCATTCCAGTACCGCCTCCGAGTAGAGCAATTGGTTTGTTTCCTGCCATCTGAAGGCGTTTCATAAGGCATAGTGCCATAAAATGTCCAACATGAAGGCTATCGGCGGTGGGGTCAAAACCAATGTAGAAGATGGCTTTTCCATTATCGATTAGGTCTTTAATCTCTTCTTCATCCGTCACTTGTGCAATTAATCCCCTTGCAACTAATTCATCATAAATTTTCATATCATACCTCAGTTCTGCACATTTTTGTGCAGATTCAATTTGTGTACAAATAGATTGTATGTTCTTGTACAGATTAGTTGTTTCTACTAAGCTTTTTAGATCAAAAACCTCGCCCTAATAAAAGGACGAGGCTAAAACTCGTGTTACCACCTTAATTCACAGACAACTTACATTATCTGCCTTTGTAGGTATTTGAATAACGATTCAAGCATATATGGCTTCCATGTTGGGGTTTGAACAGTTATCTTAATCGTACCTATGCACATTAACGGTTGCAAATCGTCACAGCCTACTTATAAATTGTTCGGTGTGAAGCTCAAAGATGTATTCATAATAAGTTTGTCATGCACCTCTCATCAACCGGTTGCTTTCTGTTTGCTACGCTTATTACTACTTATTCTTTTCATTGCTTTTGTGTTATTTTTATAATATTAATCGTTTGAAACTATACCTATTATAGACGAGAGCAATATTATTTGTCAAGATTTATATTGTCTAAATAAATTTTTATGATTTCGTATAGATCCTTTTTTTTCGCCAATCGGCATATATTATATACACTGCTTACGGAAACATCAGCCCAAAGAGCTATTGTTTCCGGCTTCTCTCCTCGCTCTTTTGTTGCTACTATTATCTTGCATTTGTCTGTCGATATCGGTATCATATAAGCATCGCCTATGATTAAATCGTGCATCATTTAGCACTAAATGTAAAGCAGAATTGCTATATAATAGCGAGAAAGTAAAAGGTTTTATTGTATAATAACGAGAAAATAAAAGATTCTATTTGAATTTTAGTTAAAAATTAGTATTGACTTCATAAGTAGGATATAATGTATAATATAGAGGTAGTTTAAGGCAAAAAGACATATGAGAAAAAATGTGGTTCAAAGTAGAATGACTCTATGGTAAAAAGAGGATCTACGAAAGAAAAGCTATATGAGAGGATATGTGGTTCAAAGTAGAATGGCTCTATGGTAAAAAGAGGATCTACGAAAGAAAAGCCATATGAGAGGATATGTGGCTCAAAGTAGAATGGCTATATAGGTAAAAAGAGGATCTACAAAAGAAAAGCCATATGAAAGGGTATGTGGTTCAAAGTAGAATGGCTCTATGGTAAAAAGAGGATCTACGAAAGAAAAGCCATATGAGAAGATATGTGGTTCACAGTAGAAAAGCCATATGAGAAGAAGAGGGTTCACGAAAGAAAGACCATATGAGAAGATGTGTGGTTTACAATAGAATGTCTATATAGTAAGAAAGGAACTTCCAAAAGAAAAGCCATATGAAAAGAAATGTAATTCATGGTAAAAAAGGAATGACAATGAGGGAAATGGGATTCATGATGAAAGAAGAAATGGAAATGAAGGAAAAAGGATTCATGATGAAAGAAGCAACGCTAGTGTGGGAAAGATAGTAGGAGGTATAAAATGGATTTTTTTGGAGTATTATCTTTAGTGGGAGGACTAGCCCTCTTTTTGTATGGAATGAATTTAATGGGGACTGGACTGGAACAGGCATCGGGTGGAAAGCTAGAGCAACTTTTGGAAAAGCTGACTTCCAATCGGCTTAAAGCAGTTTTACTAGGGTTGGGCGTCACAGCGGTGATACAGTCTTCTTCGGCTACAACCGTTATGTTGGTTGGATTTGTAAACTCTGGGATTATGAAATTATCGCAGGCCATCGGCGTTATTATGGGGGCAAATATCGGGACGACTGTTACGTCATGGCTTATAAGTTTAACGGGTATTCAAAGCGATAACTTTTTTATGAAGTTGTTAAAACCTTCGTCTTTTTCACCGGTTCTTGCAATGATAGGCATTATTTTGATTATGGGGGATAAGGCTGGAAAGAAAAAAGATGCCGGGAATATCATGGTAGGTTTTGCCACTTTAATGTTTGGTATGGAGATGATGAGTGCAGCGGTTACGCCACTAAGAGACGTTCCGGAATTTACAGGTATGCTATTGAAATTTACTAATCCATTGCTTGGAGTGCTAGCCGGTGCAGTGTTGACGGCGATTATACAAAGTTCATCGGCATCCGTTGGTATTTTGCAGGCATTGTCGATTACAGGCGCACTTACGTATGGTAGCGTTATTCCAATTATCCTAGGGCAAAATATTGGGACGTGCATAACAGCAATCCTTTCTGCAATTGGTGCCAATAAAGGGGCAAGAAGAACAGCGCTGGTTCATTTGTATTTTAATATTATTGGTTCGGCTATATTTTTATGCCTTTATTATATACTAAATGCTGTTTTTCACTTTGAGTTTGTGACACAGATGATAGGGGTAGCAGGGATTGCATTGGTTCACAGTATATTTAATATTTTTTCAACGGTTATTTTATTCCCATTCACAAAAGGATTGGAAAAGTTAGCATATTTAACAATACCGGAAACAGCAGAGGATTTACAAGAGAAAACGGAAAATGAAAGCTTTATGTTACTAGATAGCCGGTTTCTAGCGACACCAAGCTATGCGATTGAGCAATGCCGTACGCTTGCATTTAGAATGGCTGAATTATCGAAGGATACGTTAATGAAGTCCATACAATTGATTGAAGAATATAGTGAGGAAAAAGCAAAAGAAGTGAAGAAGCAGGAGGATATGATCGATCGATATGACGACAAGTTAAAAGCGTATCTTGTCGAGTTAAACGTGCGTAAATTAAATTATAAGGATAGCCAAAATGCTTCGATATTATTGCATGGGATTGGGGATCTAGAACGTATCGGCGACCATGCGTTAAATATTATGGAGCAGGCACAGAAAATGAATAAGAAGAAATTGGAATTTTCAAAAAAGGCGATTGAGGAAATGTCAATCTATAGAAAAGCGATAGAAGATATCTTGGCACGTACGATCACAGCCTTTACGACAGATGATGTAGAGCTGGCACTTAGCGTGGAGCCACTAGAGGAAGTCATTGATCAGCTAAATAAGGAAGTAAATAAACGGTATATCAAGCGATTGAAGAAAGGAAAATGTACGATAGAACTTGGGTTGATTTTAGCAGATATTGCAACGAATTATGAAAGAGTTGCCGATCATTGCTCTAACTTGGCAGTTTATCTTATTCAGATGCAGGATAATAGCTTTGGGGCGCATGATTATGTCAATAGCTTAAAAGATGAAACAAAAAGAGAATTTGATAGTATGGTGGAAAATTATCAAAGGGAATATATGTTGCCGTAGATTCAAGTTGGAAAATTTTGTAATTTTACATAAAAATAGGACATTATATACAAAGAAAAAAGACTTTGCGTATGTGCCCTATTTTTTTGGAACAAGAAACGGGTTGATCATGAGGGATTATGAGCGTTCGCACATGAATACGCTTAGGTTAAGACACTGGCAATACATGGCAATGTGAAATAGTATGGTTATTTGGATAGCTTTACATAAGGTAGTGGTAGATTTTTGTAAAAATTTATGATAGAATAAATTATTAGGATTTTGAATAAAAAGAACAATTCTGTACATAAGATGAACAAAGGGTATGTAGTTTCATACATGATACCCTTTATAGAAAGTGAGTTGGTAGAAGCTATGAGCATAAAACGGATTATCAGGATGGCAAGCGCTATACTAATTGCAGTGTGCTTTATCGCACAAATGGTAATATTTTTGTTTTCAATGACGAAAATGAAAGGGCAGGCTACGATGCTGGAAAATCAGATGTGGCAACAGAGCGAGCAACGTTCTCACGATGAGATTGTTTCCTTAGCAGACGCGCTAACGGTACATTTGACAGATTTGGAGGATAAAATAGACGATTCTATGTACCATGCTGCTTTGGTTTTGCAGAAGATGGATACTTTCAGTGATATAACGCTTTCTGAAATGAAAGACATTGCTGATGAGGTGCGCGTAAATGACCTTTACTTAGCTGATATGAATGGGATATTCACTGTGTCTACGGTACCAGAAGCACCAGGTACATCGCTATTTGAAATTTGGGATGGCTACCGAATGCTGGTAACAGGAGAGGCCATGGAATTGCCATCAGCTATAAAGGTTATGGCTGAGACAGGGAAGATTTACAAGTTCACCGCTCTGCCTCGTTATGATGCCAAGGGCAAAATCAAGGGTGCGCTAGAATCAGCCCTTGACGTAAGCACAATCGAGGACGATTTAGCAAAGATGACTGAGGGATATAGTATGATTACTGGTCTGCAGCTGTTCGAACCAACGGGTGTTATTCTCATTTCAACAGAGAAAGCCTCTGTTAAGGAGCATTTTACAAAAGGGGAAACAGCCTCTTTACCAGAAATTTCTGAAACGATCAATGCAGGTACCCTCCTAAAAACCGGGGACGATGGCACAATTACCTTTTACAAGGCAATCGACCGTCTTGGTGGACTCGCCTATGTAATGCGGATTGAGCTGGAAAGCTCTTACTATAATGAAGGGACGAACGGAGCAGTGACAGCAACGGAAAACCTTTCAAAAGAAGCAAATGCCCGCTTGCTCTTAGTGATGGTAATTAGTATGGTGATACAATTGCTTGTGTCGTTTTGCTATATTGTTTTGGTAAACCGTGGCGTACTACAGCCAATAGCAGTCTTGCGGGGACTCACAAGGCGGGTATCACAGGGTGACATATCCCTTGTGGAAGTTTCGCAGATTCAAAATGAAATTGGAGAGCTTGAACGGGACTTTGCCGAAATGGTAGGGGCTATCCATAAACAAGCGGAACTTATGGATAAGGTTGCAGGTGGCGACTATACGGAAACAGCACCTGTTCGATCTGAAAAAGATATTATGAATGAAGCGATCAATCGTATGCTAAGCAGCAGCAGTAATATGATTTCCGAGATCAAAGAATCCGCAACACATGTTGAATATGCTTCAGGGCAGATTGCCCAGGTGTCTCAAAATATGGCACAGGGTGCGAGTGAACAGGCCACTACAATAGCGGAATGTACAGACACCATTACGAAGATACAGGATATGGCCAATGAGAATACAAAAACGGCGGCATCAGCAATGGAGCAAGTTCAAGATTCGGGAAATATCATGAGCCAATGTACCGAAGCTATGAATCAAATGCTAGGGGCTATGCATAGCATTGACGAGCAGTCAAAGGATATTGCCAAGGTTATTGTGGTCATTGACGACATAGCTTTCCAGAGCAACATTCTTGCCCTCAACGCCGCAATAGAGGCTGCCAGAGCAGGAGAAGCCGGTAAGGGGTTTGCAGTAGTAGCAGATGAAGTGCGAAATCTTGCAAGCAAGTCTGCCGAGGCGGCAAAAGAGATTGCCTCACTTATTGAAGGAAGTTCTCAAAGTGTGGCTGAGGGTAATGCCATTGTAGAAAAAGTAAGCGAGAGCCTATGTTCTGTTCGCGAAGTTTCAGAGCAAAATGCCACTTCTATCGCTGGCTTGCGAGATTCCTCTACAAGACAGAGCGAGTCTATGGAACATGTGGTTGTTGCCATTGCCCAGTTGTCGTCGTCAGTACAAACAAACATTGCCACGGCAGAAGAAACTGCCGCAGCAAGTGAAGAAATGTCTTCAGAGTCAACGACCCTTAATCAAATCGTCGGACGTTTCCAGCTTATGGACAACGGTCGTTGCTGATTTCTTCCATCGCCAGGGTTTGCATCCATGTACGTACTCCCGTAGCGGTCTGGATCTAGTGTAAAAATATAAGAAATAGCCTCGGCGTTTAAGCTGAGGCTATTTGTTTTCTTCGGGATTTTCCGAACACAGCAAGTAATGAATGGAGCATTTTTTATTGTGCACCTTTTACATTTTCAACAAAAAAGTCTTGTAGGTTAATGTCTTCATCTGCCATTACGGCATCTTCTTCTACAAGGATGTTGCCCTTGTCGTCTTTTAATTCTCCACCATAAATTACAATATCGCCACTGTTAATTTTTTCTCGTGCATCGGTTACTGCGGATTGAACGTCATCGGGGACTAAGTCGGCATTAAAATCGGATAGAGCGGAACATTCGCCACCTAAATAATAATAGTCATCAGGCGATACGGTACCATTTTCAATAGATTTAAAAATATCGGTAAAGATTGGTGTCCAATTCCACATAAAGGAGAATAGTACAGCTTTTGGAGCACTTTCTTTCATATCTACATTATATCCTACGACATATGCACCATTTTCTTCACAAGTTTGTGGAATTGCCGGTGAAGATGCCTCCATACCCATGTAGGTAATACCGGAGTTGATGAGCGATAAGGCATTCTGTGTTTCAATATCAATATCATACCAGCTGTCGGCCCATACAACTTGAACAGTAGCATTCTCCTTTGCATATTTTGCGCCAAGGGCATAGGCATTGATTGCAGTTCTAACAGATGCTTCGTTCATGCTGGCGGCAAAACCAAGTTCACCTGTTTCAGACATTAATGCACTGGCATAGCCGGCAAGGAACATACCCTCATATCCACGAATCTGGATACCAACAAGATTTGCAATTTGATCACCTTGCTGTATAATGGTTATTTCCGGATAGTCCGGTGCCAAATCAGAAAGGAAAGAAGCATATCCTGAGGAACAGCCGACTACAACGGTAACGCCCTCATCTACCAGGCTTTCAAAGGCACTTTCTACGGACGCAAGATCTTCGTCTACGCATTCGACTTTATAAAGGTTCTCTTCGGGGATGCCTAAATCATTCATACTTTGTAAGATGCCAGTATGCATAGCTTGACACCAGCCGCCGTCATCTACATAATAAGATTGAATCTCACCGATTTTCATGGTTGCCAAAGATGTGCCATTTTCGAGGGCTGCATTTTCTGCGACATCCGTATCCGCAATATCGTCTGTGGGTGCTTCGGCATTACTAGCATCTGTGGCATCAGAAGAATCTGCATTGCCGTTACCTTCCGTGCTTGAAGAAGATCCACAGCCTGTTAGGGTGGAAGCAACAAGAATAGCTGTTAATAAAATACCAAGTAATTTTTTTTTCATAATCTAGTCCTCCTATAAAAATTATATTTTGAAATACAGTTCTCCATAAAGATAAATTTTGTGTATATGAATCTTTGCTATATGAATATTAGTTCATATAAAGCTTAGATTATGGTTATCCACTTTAACGGATATTTACACATACCTATTTTAAAATGAAAAACTGTATAACAGTACAAAAATAAAATTGGAAACCCTACCGGCTTTTCAAGATATATAGAATAGCAAGGAAAAGTTTAAGTGGCGTGGTTAATTAATCGTAGAAACCCTAGCGGCTTTCCCTATCATATGGAATACATAGTGCGGCAGGTTCGCTGGTATGCTTTTTGCGGAAATTCCCAGTGGAAATAATAAATGCTATCACTGTTGCGAAATAGGGAAGCATACTATAAATCTGCGAGGGTATGCCAGGGAGGTAAATCTGGAGATTTGCACCTAGTATACTGATACCGCCAAATAGGAGGGCACCGAGTACGAGGACAGTGGGATTCCATGAGGAAAAAGTTACAAGAGCCACAGCAATCCAGCCTTTTCCACCGGTCATGCCACTGCTCCAGAAGTTTGTATAGGCAAGTGAAACGCAGGCACCGCTTAAGGCGGTCATCATACAGCCAAACATTACATAAAAATAGCGCATGGCGAACACATTGTTTCCGGCGGAATCAAGTACAGCGGGATTTTCCCCTAAAGCCCTTAGCTTCATGCCGGGACGTGTTTTGTATATATAAAATATGGAAAGGGGTATTATCAAATACATAAGGTAGACGAGGAAATTTTGGTGAAAAAAAATTGGACCGATGATTGGAATGTTTGATAACATGGGAATATCAAATTTCTCAAATTTTAAATTTGCGGCAACACTTGTAACGTTTTTTCCAATAAAGCCGCTTAAACCACTACCAAAGGTTAGCATTGCCATTCCACATACAGTCTGGTCTGCCTTTAATGTCACGGTTAAAAAGGCAAAGATAACGCCAAAGGCACATCCGGTAAGGAGCACCACGATAAATGCGACAGCAAGGCTTGCAGTATAGACAGCTGCCATATAGCCGGATACTGCTCCCATAAGCATAATGCCCTCTAAGCCAAGATTCATAATACCCGCACGTTGCGAGAAAATTTCTCCGATACCCGCATACATAACAGATACGGCATATACAATTGCAGAAGAACAAACAGATATAAATAACAACATTATAGGGTACCGCCTTTCTGCTTTTCACCCGTTTTGTGTCTGTCGGGCTCGTGTCTGTCGGAATTGTGTTTGTCGGAATTGTGCCTGTTGGGTACTTTTCTGGAAATTTGATATCTATGGAAAAATTCACCTGCTATTACAAAAATCATAATACTGCCTTGCATCATGGAAGCAATTTCGGCGGGGACACCCATAACTTGAACGGTGGCACTGCTGTTTTGCAGACCACCAAACAGAAAGGATACAATAATTACAACAAGCGGGTTGAAATTACTTAGGTAGGCGATTATAATTCCGGTATAGCCGGAATTATTTGTCAAGGTGGCCTGTACCCGCTCTAGCACGGCGGTAATCTGTATAAAACCGGCAATTCCAGCAAAGCCTCCACTGATAGATAGTACAAACAGAATATATTTTTTAATATTTATACCAGCATATTTTGCGGCAGCAGGGCTATGTTTGATGACAGATATTTGATAGCCGCTTATTGTATATTTAAAAAACCAATAAATCAATAGGGCAAGTACGATGGCAAGTAAAAAGCCACTGCTGATATTGATGCCTGGTATCGTTGGAAGGAGAAGCGTTTTGGATATTTTTGTACTTTGCCCGACATTTTGCCCTTTTTGCTTCCAAGGACCATAACACAAATAGTCCAGTAAGAGCAAGGCAATATAATTTAGCATAAGGGTGGTTATCGTTTCATTTACATTCCAATAGGCTTTTGGCATGGCACAAAGGAACGCCCAAAGTGCACCGCCAGCAAAACAAAAGAAAAACATGGCAATCATTCTTAAAACGGTGGGTAACGGTGGACCATAAAGGGCAAATGCACCACCGCAGATGGCACCGATAGCATATTGGCCCTCTGCACCGATATTACTTAGATTCATTTTAAAAGCAATCGAAACACTTAAACCGCAAAGCATTAGCGGTAAGCCTGCAATAATACTTTTACGTATTCCCCGCATATTAAAAAATGCTTTGGCAATCATTCTGGTATAGACGTCAAGAGGCGAAAATCCCATGGCGAAAATGGCAATACCACAAAATGCCAAGGCCAACATTGCAAATAAAAGTGGATTCAGCACAAGCATTAAAGTTGATTTTTGCATTCTTTTTTCGAGTGTTAGGGGAAATGATCTCATACGCGTTCTCCTGCCATTAGTTTTCCAATTTCGGCATAATCTGTATCGGTGGTTTGCTTTATTGCCATTAATTCTCCGTTACACAACACGCCTATGCGGTCTGACATTTTAAATATTTCTTCTAGCTCCTCGGAAACAAGCAAGATAGCGACTCCTCTTTTACGTTGCTCCAGCAAAATCTGATGAATGGCGGCGGTCGCACCAATGTCCAATCCATGCACCGGATAAGCGGCTATAATTAAAGAAGGTTCTCCTTCTATTTCTCGGGCTATCAACAGTTTCTGTTGATTTCCACCGGACATTAGGCTGACGGGAGTATCAATTCCCGCTGTTTTTATATCATGGAATTCTACAAATTTAGTGGCAGATGCCTGCATGGATTTTCGATTCAAGATGCAATGTCTGCTAAATTTCGGCGTGTCGAAAGATTTTAATATGGCATTTTCTTTCAGATTCATTGCTGGGACAAGTCCCATATGCAGACGGTCTTCCGGAATAAAAGAAATGCCATGTTGAATGCATTGCTTTACATTTTGAGCTGTAATATCTTGCCCATTTAATAAAATTATGCCGGCGGTTGGCGTTCGTAGACCAGCGATTACTTCTGCCAGTTCACGTTGGCCATTTCCGGCAACACCGGCAATTCCAAATATTTCACCGGCTTTTATATCGAAAGAGATATCCTTTAGCGCGGGCAGGTCTTTGTCATTTTGTGCAAAGAGGTTTTTAATACGAAGAACGTTATTATCCGTAAAATCAGTAAGCGATATGCCCTGCGTTGCGATGGAGGAGGACGCAGTGTGTGGCGTATGGAGCGATACTGGTATAATCGTGCGGTTTCCAACGATACCTTGTGTCAGGCGTTCTACGGTTGCATCAGTTGCCATCATGGAATCTTTTACCATTCCGCCCCTTAAAACGGTGATGCGGTCTGCATGGTTCATTACTTCATTTAATTTATGTGAAATAATAACAACGGATTTTCCGGTTTCAGCCATTTTTCGTAACGTTTTAAACATTTCCTCGGCTTCTAGCGGGGTTAACACAGCTGACGGCTCATCAAGGATGAGTATCTGTGCCCCTCTATATAATAGTTTGACGATTTCTACGCGTTGCTGTTCTCCTACGGACAGTTGCCACACTTTCGCATGGGCATCTACTTCCAAATTAAAATCCTTGGAACATTGATAGATGGAATCTTCCATTTTTTTTGCATTTAATACAAAACTACAGGAGGGTAAATATAAATAGATATTTTCAGCGACGCTTAACGTAGGAATTAAACGAAAATGCTGATGTAGCATACCAATGCCTAAATCTATAGCATGCTTGGGCGACTTAATAGAAACTTTCTCGCCTTTATAATATATTTGTCCCTTATTTGGCTTATATATTCCGGTGAGAATGTTCATCAAGGTACTTTTCCCAGCCCCATTTTCCCCTAATAGTGCGTGGATTTCACCGGGATACAAAAATAAGTTTACATTTTTATTTGCGATGACAGGACCAAATTTTTTGGTTATATTTACCATTTCTAAAATTGGCTGTTTCATAATAACTCCTAAACAAAGGTGCAGTGATTCAGACGTATCATAAATTTTTGGGCTTTTGCTACACACCTACGTTACCAGCATATTAAATAGTTACAAAAAGGTGAACAATACATGCCCACCATTGGTTTTTTGCTGTGTTATTGGAAGTTTGAATCGCTATAAAAATTGATTCAAACTCTAGTACCAAATGTATCATAATTTGAGAAACTTTTCAATAAGAAAATATGCTAATTTTGTTGCAAGCCGGTGAGGGCCAAAAATTTGAGTACAATTTCGCTCCGATTATGTTCTAGTGTAAAGGATTCTAGCTTGTTTACATCTACACGGAAAGTATTGGCCTGTGTGGCAGTGATTTTGCCTTGCTCCAAGAACTGATAGATAACACGACGTTCTACATAATAGCCTTGGAGCAAGGCATTGTCGTGACTTTGAGGCATATGTGCGTGGAGGGCACCATAAATACCTTCTGCCACTTGGCTGTTTAGATCGATTCGTTCATCGATAAACCGGTCGAGCAGCTGTTCTGAAAAATGGTCACGTGAATCGTTTAGGGCTCGTATCATCAAATTGGTGTTGTCGGAAAATAAAGACTGAAGGGTTTTCCTATGTGCTTTGAGCCATACCTGCCGTGGGGTTCTGCCACTTGGATGCAGAAACCGCTTGATGATCCAGCGGAGCCGTTCAAAGCGGGATAGTGTACGGAAATACATACCATATATATTCCTGTGGTACATGGTGGATATAAGATCCAGATAATCAAAATAAGTTTGGGGACGTATTGTTTGGGTATGAGAACGATTGTTAAGAGCCGATACCTCCGTGAAATAGGCAAAGACATATAGGGAACGCAGCTCTCTTCTCTCAGTTTTTCCATATATGGCATGCTGCAGTTCTCGAATACGCCATTGATAAGTGGCAATTACCATGGAAATTTGCTCATTATTTTCTTGCTCAAGAAGCTGTGCCAGTGTTTCTTCTAAAAGCTCTAACCGCAGTGGGCTGTCAGAATCGATTTCGGCGGTAGAGTCGGAAATTAGCGGAAGCAACACGAGTGCCAATGCAAGGGAAATGATAATCACGCCACCAGTAATGAACAAAAGTAGCGGACGTTCTTTAAACACGGTTCCATTTCCATAGATAAAGGGAAGTGCAAATGAAGTAGCTAAACTTACGGTTCCTTTTACCCCGGACAAAGTGAGAACCAGTGCACTTTTGATTTTTTCGCGTGAAGAATTGCCAAGGACACCCCTTGCAATAAATAAAACGCTTAAAAAACGCACAATAAATAAAATGGCAGTGACAAGCAAGGCAGTTATAATCAAAAAGCGGTGGGAATATGCTGTATCATGCCATATATGTGAAACGATCGAGGGCAATTGAAAACCTAAAAGAAGAAACACAAGGGAATTGAGCGAAAAGGTAATCACATCCCACAAAGTGTTAGTAGAGGATGTCAGCTCGGCTTCAAATAGTCGGGTTCTTTTTAGGGCAAAGCCTTGTCGGATGCCTGCCATAACGGCGGCCAATACACCGGAAACATGGCACAGTTCGGCAACGATATAGCATAGAAATGGCATTAAAAGTTCAATAAGCACGTAGGTAGCAGTGTTTTCTAAGGACAGTTTCCGCAAAGTTTTTGTAACGTTGCGTTTGAGGCTAATCAGCAAATAGCCAATTAAAAATCCACCAAGGGATTTGATCAAAAGTTGACCTATAGCACTCAATAGCGAAAAACTGCCTGTTGATAGGGCGGCAACGGCGAAGCTAAAAGCGATAACACCAGAGGCATCGTTGATTAATCCCTCGCCTAACAGCACTGACATTAGATTGTTGTCAATTTTTATGCGGGCAGACAAGGAGGAAACGGCCACTACATCCGTTGGACCTAAGATGGCACCTAATGAGAAACAGGCGGCTATTGGTATGGCAGGGATGATAAAGTGAACGGAAAAGCCAACAGCAAAAACGGTAATGAATACTAATAAAAACGCCATAAAGAATACTGGACTTTTTACATGCCAAAAAGATAGCAAGTCGGATTCCTCCGCCTCACGGTACAGCAAGGGGGCAATCACCATAATCATAAAAAGCTCAGGCTCTAGCTCTAGTGCGGTTTGTAGTGGAGTCAGTGCCAACAGGCATCCAAAAGCGATTTGTATCAGAGTCAATGGCAACCTAGGAAAAATATGGTTTAAAACATTTGACAGAACGATGGCAAATAATATTGCTATTATTATGGTGACTATTTCCATATAGAAATCCCCCCCTATTTGAAAGAAATATCTTTATAATACTAGATTTAGAATAGGAAAGAAGATGTAACAGACATTTCCTTTTGAAAACATTTAGTAACGATCCAGATGAACATACTAAATATGAAAAAGAATCCATAACCACACGCCCCACATTAGCGGGGCGTTAAATAGCTACAAATCACTTTTTTAAAGTATAGCAGATTATTGTTTGTGCGTCTAGCACAAAAATGAAAGTTTTCATGGTCATTTTTGCAACAAACATAATATGATGTTTCCGCTTTGTGCTGAATGTACAAAACGATAGCTAAGAATTTACAGGCAATTTCCACGAAGAATCACTTGTTGAATCGTTAAGTCAGAATCCAATAAAATCAAATCTGCATATTTGCCTGTTTCAATACTGCCATATTGGTCGAAGATCCCAATTGCTTTTGCTGGATTCACACTGGCACATTTGACAGCGGAATGAAGGGGGATACCTGCCGTTTTGACGGCATATTTCATACATGACATTAAATTTGTTACGGATCCGGCAATGTTTCCGCCGTCTACTAAGGTGGCTAAGTTGCCTGTTACTTGTACGGGTAGTCCACCCAACTCATAAAGCCCATCCGAAAGGCCGGTGGCCATCATACTGTCACTGACAAGGATAATTCGGTCGTCGCCAAACATTTTGAAAGTAGTACGTACTACGCTTTGATGGCTATGGGTACCATCACAAATCAATTCTACGGTAACCTGATCGCTATCGCAGGCGGCACCTATAAGACCGGGGGCCCTATGGGAGAATGGGGGCATTGCATTATATAAGTGTGTTACATGCTTTGCACCTAGCGAGAATGCTTTCATAGCAGTATCGTAATCAGCCGTAGTATGGGCAAGCGAGCAGCGAAGCGTAGAGCCGACTGCTTCTATAAATTTATCCGCTCCATCAAGTTCAGGGGCTAAATCTACAAGTTTAATCAAATGTCCACAAGCGGACTGTAAGCGGTGAAACATAGCAAGATCCGGCTTTGCCAAAAATTTTTTATTCTGCGCCCCTAATTTGTCGGGAGAAATAAAAGGCCCTTCTAGGTTGATTCCTACAATAGAAGCCCCACGGTCACTATAGCTGTCCTTAATATTGATACAAGCGCGATACAATGCATTTTCTGATAATGTCATGGTGGTTGCACATAGTGCTGTAATTCCATTTTCTGCCTCATATGCAAGCATTCGATTGATGGAAGCTGTGTCGCTGTTAGAGTAGTCTGACTGTATACAGCCATGCGTATGAATGTCAATCAGGCCTGGAATCGCATAAAGGCCTGTGCCATCAATAACCTCATGCCCCTTCATGGAAGAGTCTTTGCCAGAAAGACCTTCCATGGAACTATCTTTTGAAATATCCGAAAAGAACCGGCCATCTATCACAATATCTTTCTCTGAAAATCCATTGGATTCTTGAAAAACGTTTGCATTTTTGATAATCATTTTACACCTCTAGCTTTTTCTTATTTTTTAATCAGTCTAAGGGCATCATAATCCCCTACAAGTGTAACATTGTTATGAAGTTGAAGAACGGAGGCCGGAACTTCGGGTGTAATGGGACCCCAAAAGGCCTTTTTTACAATCTCGGCTTTTTCACTGCCGGTTACAATGATGACGATGCTGCGAGCCTGCATAATAGAGCGGATACCCATCGTAAGCGCTTGCTTTGGCACCATATCTTCGTTTTCAAAAAATCGCTTATTTGCCTGTATGGTGCTATCGGTCAAATCCACCAGATGTGTTGATTTTTCAAATGCGCCGCCCGGTTCATTAAAGCCGATGTGGCCGTTAAGCCCCAATCCAAGCAGTTGCATATCAATGCCGCCACAGGATTCGATAACCTTATCATAGTGGGCACATTCTTTGATAGGGTCGGCAGCTAAGCCATTTGGTACATACGTATTTTCAAGTGGGATATTAATATGATTGAAAAAATTTACATTCATAAAATAGCGATAGCTTTGGTCGTTGTCAGGCGTTAAACTTCTATATTCGTCCAGATTGATAGATGTTGCTTTTGAAAAGTCAACATCGCCCTTTTTATACCATTCAATGAGCTGTTTGTAAACGCCTAGTGGACTAGAACCGGTAGCCAGTCCAAGTACACAGTTTGGTTTTAAAATAACTTGGGCAGATAGAATGTTAGCGGCCTTGCGACTTAAGTCAGAATAGTTTTCGGAAAAATAAATTTTCATATTTTACTCCATTTCCGCACAGCCTGGTGTGCATAATATAGTTTATCAGAAGATGCATCTTTTGCGCCGTAGATCTGATTATTGAACTACTAATGTTCAATCATATAGTTTATCAGAAGATGCAACGCAAGGAACAGCATTTTATTCCTAATACTATAAATTTTTCAGTACTTTTACGGCTTCTGCAATCTCTTTCGCAGACGTCCTTAATAGTTCATATTCGCTAAAACCAGGCAACCCCATATGGACACACTCATTTTGGTATAGCATTTTACTGGGAAGGGATTCTTTCCCGGACATATGAAAGGTATGAGCTTTTACTTGTGGATAGATTTGCTTAATTACTTGTGCAGTCACACCACAGCCGACCATGATATCGATGGCATATTCTGCTTTTTGCAACAATACGGCAAGTAGTGGCTGGCCATGTAGGCAGTGATCCGCTTGTCCGGAAGTGAGAATCGTTTGAATACCAAGATTTTTTGCTCTTTCTAACGTAAATAATGGGTTTTTGCATACATCGAATGCACGATGAAGTGTGATCGACATTGGATCTGCTTCCTGGATCAATTGTTCCATGCGAGGCATGTCTAAGTTTCCATCTTTGTTCAGAATACCAATGACTACACCTTCTACACCCAATTCCCGAAACATCTTGATATCTTCCTTCATGATATCAAATTCATAGTCAGTATAATAAAAATCGCCAAATCTAGGACGGATCAGCACATGGGATGTTAGGTCGACTCTTTTCTTAATTTCACGAACAAGAGAAAGCCCGGGTGTAGTTCCGCCAATGATTAAGTTGCTACACACTTCCAGACGATTTGCGCCTCCTTTTTGCGCCTCCAGTGCAGATTCTACAGAATCTACACAAACTTCTAATAGATAGTCTTTCATTTAAATTACATTCCCCTCCCTACATAATCGCCTATTTAATATGATTTGCCGGGAATGCATGGTATACACCTTCCGAGAGTTCATTTTAGCTTACACTCCTTTCCAATCTAATATTCTAAGTAGAAGAGATGCTGTCCCTACATTATATCCGCTGGTAGCATAAATACCCTGCATTTTATGATCAACCATAAGAATCAGTGGAAGTTTATCCGGGTCGGCATACATGCGCCTTGCTAAAGCAGATACATGAGAAAATTTCTTGTCATAATAAACATTTATGTTCGGTAATGCTTGCAGACATTTAAAAATAGTTGGGTCATTAAGTGCCGAGGAATGCCGGATAACAAAAAATATCTGTTTCTCATGGTTTTTAAATTCTTTTCGATGTACATATAATTCATTTAAAATATGCTCTGTCGGTTCTTTGCTTTCTTCTAACCATAGTAGTATAGCACAGTTCTTATTAAAAAGATGCTCCATGTCACGAGATTGACCAGACTGATCAAATAAAGGCAATTTTTCCAAAGCAACCTCCTCTAGCATATCAGATAAATTCGCTTCCCGCTGAGTTAAGATAATAGACTTTTCTTTCTTTTCCTCAAGAGAAAACGTAAGGGACTTTGCAAATTGATTTCCATTAGGCAGACGATTGGAAATGAGAATCCGATAATCTCCTGGAACGACATTTAATGTTGTCGCACGATGCCCTATCTTTGGATTCGTTATTTTGAGCGTCTCATAGATGCCATTTTTATAGATGGCAATGCTCCAATTTTGCAGATAAGTCCATGTTGTACTATCTCCTGATATGAGCGTAATGTTTGCTGTTTGTTTTGTACCATTGACAACTGTACAAAAACGCTGCAAATCGTAATATTCGATTGCTTGGTCCGTAGGCCGCAATCTGGCGGGAATGCCTAATGTTCGGCAGATCGCAACAAATAATATCTTTTTTGACATCTGATTCGCTGCTTTTCCTTTTAAACAGCCTTTTACGGATGTTAATAATGCATCATATTCTAGCTGTGGACATTCTCTAATGTGCGTATCAATCCATGTCCATATACAGCTTGGCTTTTTGCGAAAATGTGCTATTTCTTTTTTTGTAAAAAAACGCAGAATACATTGCCGATATGTCTGCAGCTTCTCCAGATAAATGCGTGGATTCAAGACATAATTTTCAAAGATATCACTTGGATATTGACCTGCATAGAGTGTTCCGTAATGCAGATGATCCAGAAGTATTTCACAAGTCACGTCTCGAAAGTCCTTATCGCTTATACAATTTAACAGGGCAGTTTTTAATTCTATATTACGATTTTCCTGCTCCTTATCACAATTCGTGTCACAACGTTCCATTAAGAAATTTTCCAGTTCGCGGTAGTTTCCACGGCTTTTATACAAATAAGAATGATAGGTCGACTTCCCATTCTCTGCGTAAAATCCGGAAATCTTTTTTATTCGTTTTTCCGTGGCCTGCTGTAGCTTTTTTTTGCCGTTTTCTTTTTCTTTGGGTGTTAGCTCTACCCGATTGATTGGCATATCTGTGGGTGCGGCAAAGTCGAATTCCTCCCATTCTTCGGTGCTGTTTGTCTTTGGCTTTAGCTTCATGACATGATAAATGTCATCTTGAACAAGAAAATTTTGTTGCGCACAGTTATCTCCTTGATATGCATTTACATGAATACTAGAAAGACCGGTTTTTATAGAAATTCGCCCCATATCATCGGTGATTCCAGAAGCAATTGGAGTAAACTCTGAAAAGTTTAAAATCTCAAAATCCACCGTAACTCCTTTGGCAGGTTGTAGGTTTTCATCTAATACCGCAATACACAGAGTTGCTGTTTTTGCATAGCGGGATAGCTGATTTTCTAATGTAAGGATTCCGCTTTTAGTCAGGCACCCCTCTTCTGGCGCATCAAATGACAGATGCTTCTCTTTTGACATATCATGTTCAAATGTCTTTGAAAGAATCATCATGGCTCTGGAAGATGCATTGACAAACCAACCGGTATTTAGTCTTTCTTCTGGTTCACAGGCTCCAAGAAAATGCCACATTCCATCACACCATACTTCTACCCAAGCATGATTATCATCGCAATGAGACCATTTTGGTACATATACTTGTCTGGCAGGAATCCCGATACTACGTAGTGCACTGGCTGTGAACGTAGATTCCTCTCCACATCGCCCGATGGCACCACGATATACGGTCATTGGAGATGCCGTACGATCATCTGTCGTTTGATAGGTTGCTTCTTCACAACACCAGTAGTTCACCTCTAAGGTTGCAGATTTCATGTCTTTTTTGGCTATTCGCTCATGCAGGCTTTCATAGAAAAAAGTTCTGCAAGGAGAAATATCCTCAGTATTGATACGATGAAATACGACATTTTTCAAGAACAATTCTTCCGGAATCTGCTTGCTGTAGATTCCAGATTTCCATAAAAACGCACCATGCTTTGCATAATCTAAATATGTTTCAAAAGGATAATTTACACGATCGCTAAATGGCATATTTCCATATAAATATTTTATCAGTAAGCAAACATCCTCATTATAATTTTGCATCTTATGTTCAATTTCTTTTTTTAACACGGGCAAAAAAAATTCCATTTCTTCAAATTTCTCTCGAATCCTATCTTCACATTTTAACGAAAACATCTAGTTTCTCCTTTCTTATTGCTTATTTTCTGGCGTTCGTGTGATACTAAGTTAAATGTTTAAATCCTTTCCCACTCACCCGAGTGGCTTCAGTAATAATAATCAGTGCTTTTTCATCTTCTGCTTTCACTTTTTCTTGAAGGATTTCACATTCTTTTTTTGCGGCAACACAAAGAACCACTCTTTGTCGTTCTCCTAAATATCCGCCGGTTCCTTCCAATATGGTAACGCCTATATGCGTATCTAAAATCACTTGGCGTACAAGGTCTGTAGATTCTGCAATAATGATCATCAACTTTTTAATGGCTGCATTTTCCAATATCTGATCCATAAAAATTCCCGAGATATATACCATAACGATTGCGTATAGCAGGCTGTCAAGGTTACGATACACTACGCCTGAAAGGAGTACGACACATATATTTAAAGCTGATACCATAGCACCCACTTGAAAGCGAGGATTTTTTTTCTGGATCATGAGGCCTAGCAACGAAATCCCACCAGTGTTCGATTGGCCCATATGCACCAATGCAAGGCCTATACCCAACAAAGCACCGCCAAATATAGAGGACAACAGAGGATTTCCTTGATAAGCCGGAAGATGAACCACCAGATAATCGGTAATGAGCGATAACAGCAAAGTAGACAACAATGTTTTTCCTACGAACCAAATAGGAAACAGTTTTTGCATGAGTATGGCCACAAGCAATGGGACATTAAACAAAAAAACCACCATTCCCATCGGTAAACCGAACATATAATTTAGCAAGATTGCAATCCCGCTGGCTCCGCCTGGAGCAATCCGGGAAGGCGTTGCAAAGCTGTGAATCGCTGTTGCATAAATACACGCGCCTGCCAGATTCAATAGGATACAGGTTGCAAGTTCTGATTTTTTCATAATAAATACTTCCCGATTCTTTATGAGCAGCTGCTTAAACGGTTGATGCTATTTTGCAGCTAGCTGTAAATGCAATGATTACTAGTTTAGCATAGCAATGAATGGTTGCTTGATTTTTAGGGCTGTATAAAAATAAAGTATGGATGGGCAGTTCTTTCATAGTTTGATACAAATGATCTTATGCCCACGAACTTCGGGTAGCGTAAAATAAATATAGGAGCCTTTCTGTATAAAGGCAATATAGGCGGGATACTCATTTCCTATGGGGTCTACGATGGCTTTTACTTGGTTTTCGCCTACGTAGATTTTCACCTTGATGCTATATAGTGGAATAACATCTTCCAAGGTAAAAATATCCTCAGAACGCTTTTCCGTAATATAATGTAGAACATGCAATACATCGCGATTTTCTGCTTCCTGATGATTTAACGTCATCTGTAGGGTAGAGGGACCGTCATGGCTGACCAATTTATCCGCCATTAAATATTCGATTGCATCTTTTACCATCAATTTGCACCATCTGGGTGCATTTTTCCGATATAAGTGGAAAATCGGATGTGAAAAATAAATGATATTTTCACACTGTGTCACCGCAGGTGTGCCTGCTTTTCTGGAAGACGGTGCGTGCTGATGGGAGCAGAACATGTCGGGTCCCCGGTCAAAATAGGGAACTATCGTATCCATCAATACCTCTGCATATACCGATTCTACCGCTAATCCCCGCAAATACATTACAAATTCTTCTTTGGGAAGATCCTTTCCGATGGTATCGTTTGGCATAACAAAATCTCTGTAAAACTCGGATTTCCCTAGATATTTGACACCATAGATACTCAAATCCCCGTTCATAGGAAGACAGGATTTATAGGAACCGATTACTTTTCCACCTTTTGCCAAATAGGCCTCTATCACTTGTTCTAGCTTTTCATTGTAATAAATGCAATCAGGGAGAATCAAGATCTGGTAGGAAGAAAGATCCATTTCCATATCGATAACATCAAACTGGTAGCAGAGTTCCTGCAACATGCGTACCGCTCCAATCAAAGAAGGTGAAATACTCGTATCGTAAGAATCATCCGGATAGAATTCTTCGGGATTTAAAACGGCTATCTCTGTTTTGGCTTTTGCGTTGCGGCAGAAAGGTTCTTTTTTCTTTACCTCGGCATAAATTTTTCCAATCAAGTCATAGGTTGCTTCTGAGAGGCGCCCGCTTGGATGTAGCTGATCTCCAATGGAACAGCCTGCTCCCATGGCTAACATCTGGTTGCATTCCAGTTCTAATGCCACCTGGTTTTTCAGTGAATGGAAATCCCCCCAGTATGTGTGGAATTTTCCCGTCATACCAAGCATTTCTTTTCCCAATTTTCGAGCATAGCGACTCGTAGCCGGAAAATGGTCATAGCCCCAGCCGCCACTTGGCAAGGACTCTAGTTCTAAATGACTGTAGTCTTTAAAACTTTTTTTATAAGCGGGTCCAATATGGGAACTGTTGTAGAAAATGCCGGCTTTTGGTGCTAGTAAATGAACGAGTGCCGTTGTTTCTGATTTAAATTCTTCCAACATATGCACTGCATAATCTAAACGTTCTTTTTTGCTTTCCGGATTCTTGCCTAGCTGTTTCATTTTTTCCACACAGATAGGACATTTACAATCTACTTGGAACAAAATATCCACGAAGATGCCATCTACATTTTCCGGTTTTACTACCGCAATCATGTCCTTTAATTGTGCATGGAAAAAATGTCGATAACCGCTATTTAGACAAATTGTATGATAAAAATGTGGTTTCGGGACATTCTGTGTATCAATATATTCCCCATTTTCATCCTGTGCCAGCCATTCTGGATGACTCCGCATAATTCGTCCATCCCATTGAGCCGTTGTATAGATTGGGACTTTAATGCCACGTTTATGGCAGCTTTCTATCTGCTGCAAAAGCAAATTATGATTGGCAAGCTGTGGATGAATTAATTCCGGAAATTTCTTAGATGGATAATACAGCCATCCATGGTGGCATCTGCCAAAGCAGGTAATCGAATTTACGTTTGCTTGTGCTAGTTGTTCTGCAAATAGCTCCGCATCAAAATCGCAGCCGACTTTTGGAATATATTCACTGGTGTGAAAATCTAAATGTATTTGTCTGTATCTTAAATCACTCAATTTGACTACCTCCTGGTTTCATTTTAAGGCTGTTTATGTTCATGGCTAGCATCATGTTGTTTATTTACTCCGGGTAAATACACCGTCGCTTGTGGCGTCACCGTTCAACCGTAACCCCGCAGATACTCCACTGCTTGCGGCGTGGGAATTCATTTCCATGATGCTATCTTTATGCAAGAAATTATTTTATATTATTATTCTTTTACTGCTCCGGAAGCCAATCCACCTTCTACTTTTTCTTGGAAGAGCAGATAAAGGATGAATGGTACAGCTACGGTAATCACGATGGCCGCCATTAAAGGACCGTGTTCACTTCCGCGTTCTCCATTAAAATTTAATAGTCCAAGGGCAATTGGCTTTAATTTCTTGTCGTTAATAAATAGCAGGGGGAACAAAATATTATTCCATGCGGCAAGGAAATTGAAGATGGAAATGGTTGCTATTGCTGGAACGGTCAATGGAAGCATAACATTTTTATAAATCTGAAAATAAGTCGCACCGTCTAATAATGCCGCTTCTTCTAGAGATTTATTGACCCCTTTCATGAAGTTCGTAAGAACCATAATACTAAAGGGCAGGTTGAATGCCGTATAAATCATAATCAACGCCGGGATGTTATTCTTTAGGTTTAACGCCCCGATAAGATAGGAAACAGGAACCAGCACCGTGTGTACGGGAACCATCATTCCAACCATAAAAAACGCGGTCAAGAATCGATTCATTTTCAGTCTAAATCTGGATAAGACGAAGGCCGCCATGGAAGAGACGACTCCTAGGACAATCGCCGTAGCCCCGGCCTGTATCAAACTGTTTCGAAAGTAGTTGCTCATGCTGGCGCCTACCCATGCTTCTACATAGTTTGACCATTGAAATACTTTAGGGAGTGCAAAGGGGCTTGAAAAGATTTCAACTTTTGTTTTCACAGAGGATAGCAGTGTAAATACCATCGGCATGGCAAAGACAAATGCCATACAAATCAAAAATAAATATTTCCCCAAACTTCCGATCCAATTCCTTTGTTTCATGTTTGCCTTTTTCAGGGCAGACCGCTTCTTGATCCTCTTTTGTTTGGCACAGCTTTCTTTTGCATATTCCATTTGTGCTTGCATTGCTAGTTTCCCTCCTTTCTATGCATCCTTTTTTCTTCCCATAAGGAAATTGCTTAGTAACGTTCCAACCAGGCAAATCGCCATAATAATCATTCCAATGGCACTTCCCAGTCCGTAATGGCTGTATTTAAATGCTTCATTATACATTAAGGTTGTAGGCAGGTTGGTAAGTCCATTTGGCCCGCCGCCAGTCATGGCGAACACAAGGTCAAACACTTTTACTGAGCCAATGATATCCATTAGGATACACATTACGATCGTTGGCTTTAACATGGGAATCGTAATTTTGAAGAATTTTTCTACACTGGTTGCGCCATCAATGGATGCAGCTTCGTAAAGCTCGTCCGGAATGGTCGTAAGCCCTGCCAATAGGATTACCATATAGTAGCCAATGCCTGCCCAAACATTTACAAATACGATCGTGTTCATGGCGGTTGCCTTATCTACCAGCCAAGGAAGTACGCTACTGGTCAAACCGATGCCTTTTAGCAATGCGTTTAAGGATCCTGTTGGCATAAAGACAAAATACCACATCAAACCCACTGCAGTGAGAGGAAATACTGTTGGGACGAAAAACAGTGCCTTAAACAAGCGATAGCCTTTGCATTTTGTGTTGATTGCCACTGCCAAAAGTAATGCAACCGGTGTATGCAAGATTACGCTGAACACTACCATTTTCAGCATATTCTTTAAAGATAGGAGAAAGCTTGGATTTGAAAATGCATCGATATAATTTTTTAACCCTACAAACTTTAATCCGGAGCCTGCGATTCCGTTCCAATCCATAAGTGAAAAATAGGCCGCTCCAATAATTGGAATGATTTGAAATACCACATAAATTACGAGTGCCGGAACCATAAATAACAGGATGCCAAATTTTGTCTTTTTATTTTTTAACTGAATCATTTCATACCTCCAGTATTCTTTGTCCTTTAAACGATATGTTAAAAATTCTGACTTTTCAGAATCTTAGTTTTGCATGCAGTCAAATTGCTAGGCAGTATTTTGAGAATCGCAGTGCAAAATTGATTATGAAAGGAGGATCGATGGAATCGTTGCTTTTACTATAAAATAAGAATCTGCCGGGAAGGTCTTTAAGAGCGTCTCCGGCAGATATCTGTCATGCATTATTTTACGTTATCAATTTCTGCCTGAATTTCTGCCGCCGCATCTGTGGCATTTACACCGGTAAACATGCTTACAATAGAGTTTCTGGTTCTATCCTGCATGGAAGTAAGAGGGTCAAAATCAAATACATCTACGCCAATTCCTTTTGATGAGCCTCCAAGGGCTACATTTTCTACAAATAAAGGGGTGCATTTACTGTTGTCTAGTTCGATATCTGTTCTCGGGATTAAGAATGCCGCTTCTTCTGCAAACCTTTTTGCAGCTTCTTTGCTTGTTAACATTTTCACTAATTCCATTGTCAATTCTAATTCTTCACCTTGTAATTTGCCATTTACCATATAAGGGCTTAATGTTTGCATATCATCATCTTTAAATTCTGGCTTCTCCTCAAAGTAAGGGAATTTTGCTACTTTAATATTTGCTGACACAGGGGTCTGGGACTCATCTGTAAATTTACTGATGTTCCATGGACCGGTAATGATCATGGCCGCTTCGCCTTGTTGAAATTGCGTTAAGGCAATATCATCTGTAATGCCGGCCGCACTTGCATCAAAGGCGCCTGCATCAATCAGATCTTTTTCAAACTGCAAGGTTTTTACTACATCGTCATCTGTCCATTTTTTTTCTCTGGTTCCAAGAAGCTTTGCGGTGTTTGTCCCAAGCCATTTGTAGAAAATCTGATCATGAAGATGCCCTGCCATGTAAGTACTTTGTGCACCCATTGCGATAGGTATCACGCCATCGGCTTTCAACTTTTCTACTGCATTTAGCAATTCTTTCCATGTTTCTGGGAATTTTTCAATGCCGGCCATCTTTAATAGCGCATCATTGTAATAAACACCGATTAGTCCAGATTCCATAGGAACGGCATAGGTTCCTTCTTGCCCCGGTACTTGATAATAGGAAAGGGAGCCTTCTGTAAATCCACTGCCCCACGCAAAATCTTCGTCAATGTAGGGCTGTACATTTAGGAGGTTTCCATTTTCAATATAATCACCCAGATTGGCAACACCTTGAATCCGGAAAATATTTGCCATGGAACCGGAGGCAATATCGGTGGAAAGGATATTGTTAAATGCCGACTCATCACTCTGTGAATCATCAATTATCGTTACATCCGGATGCTTTTCCTTGAATTCATTTAAAATATCGTTGTAGATATCTACCTGTGTAGATACACCTGCCATCCTAGTTAAAAGTCTGATGGTAACCCCTTCTCCACTTGTCGTGGCAACCGATTCGGTTTTTGTAGCTGTGTTGCTGCTCTTTGTTGCATCGAAACCTTTCGTATGACCGGTACTGCTTGTGCCACACCCTGTTAGTGCCGATAGGCATAATGCACCGGCTATCAATAATGTGGTTGCTTTCTTTGCATTCATTCATTTGTCCTCCTTGAATTTCGTTTGAAATATTTCTTCGCGTTACCGGTAGTACTGATAGGTATTTGAAATATTCCTTTGTTTCTTGATATACAGATTATAATTGCTTTTCTTCCATATAGGAATGGTCATTTTCCAGATTATTTGTACATTTTCTATATGTGCGATAAATATAGAGAGTAAAATTATAAATGAAATATGCGCTAATATAGTTTTTATACCACGGATCTGATTATAGGAACAGCATTTTGTTCCTATAATAGGCTTATTATGATTTTTGATCATAATAAGCCTATTATTTTGAAAAAACGAAAAGGGGGTAGTATTCCTTAGCTGAAGGGACATTAAATCTACTTAATGGTAATCGAGCATTTTGCCCCTGATTTCAACAAACTCATTTCAACAACTCATCATAGGTCGTTTCTAAAATATCTCGTATCGCTTTTAGTTGGCTAGCATAGATGTGCTGAATACCGCGTTCTATTTTTACGAGGGTTTCCCTAGTTATGTCAACACCGATAAGCTGCATCTGTTTGACGAGTTGTGTTTGCCCAATATTCTTTGCCTGACGAATTGCCCTAATGTTTGGTCCTATTTGAATGTTACAATCTTGCTTTATCTTTTGCGTGTACATATGTCCTACCTACCATTATGCTGGACTAAAACAAGTCCAAATTTATCTTGATTTTACGTGACAGTACGCTTATAATGGGACTAGTATTAGTCCACTATGAAATCTTAGATATCAAGTGGTTTGCTACAAGGACAATAAAGCAATCAATAGGGAGCATGTGCCAGAGAAAAACGATACGATAAATTCAAATTTAATATGCACAAAGAACTGTGCAGAAATGAGGTGAATGATGAATTGGCAGCAACTTATTTATTTTCAGATCGTAGCAGAATTACAAAACTATACAAGGGCAGCAGAACAATTATATATTACACCATCAGCATTAAATAAATCTATCCGGCATCTGGAAAATGATCTTGGCTTTCCTTTGTTTGAAAAACAGGGGCGGTCGGTCAATCTTACTGATTATGGGAGAATATTTTATAAATATGTTGTCAATGCATCCTTTAGTATAGAATCTGGTATGTATGAGATTCATGAAAAGATGGGATTGACAAAAGGAAGGATTACAATAACTGGTATTTATACCATGTGTGCGGATTATCTTCCACAGAGAATAAAAAAGTTTAAAAAACTACATCCCGATGTAACTTTTGCAATGGAATATAATATAACCAGCAAGATATTAGATAAAGTTTTATCGGGTTCCTGTGATTTAGGGTTTTGTGGTGATTATGACCTTGCAGATGAATCCTATCAGGGAATTTGTCGAAAATTGATAAAAGTAGAGGAGCTAATCATCATTGTACCAAAGGATCATAGATTGGCAAATGAGGAATATATTGATTTTGGCATGTTGGGCAATGAGGATTTTATTATTTATCGTAACGTTAACTCAGGCATCAGCTATATATTCTGGAGGCTATGTAAAGAGGCAGGTATAACGCCCCGGATTGCGTTTGAAGTACCTGATGATCATAGCATTCTTGGACTGGTCTCAGTTGGCCTTGGCATTGCACTCATTGCCGATAGTGAATCCCTTCGCACAGATAACGTAAGGGCTATTCCATTCAAAGGTGAAAAACCGATTCGTAACCAATATATGATATGGAAAAAAGATCGATTTGAATCTCTGGTAGCGCAGGCTTTTCGTCTGCATATTATAGAAGATGTTTCAAAATGTGAATAAAAACTAAAAAATGGATTAGTCAGTATAAGCATGCTTTTGTTGAAAAGTATGCTTATTTTTTATATCAATGATGATTTTTTGGAATGATTTCAGTGCATTTAAGGAAATAGACACATTACATCTTGCGTGATACAATCAAAATGTACAAAGAAAGTCGATTTTAACGTTAAAATCTAAGCAATAAGCATAATAAAGAAGTGGCATGGAAACTAGGAGGGAAGTTAGTGGAAGAAATGGAAAAATACCATAACATTCAATTGGAGATGGTGAGAGAACGCATCGCGCTCCTTACTATCAATCGTCCACAGGTATTAAATGCACTTAATTATGAGACATTTAGAGAACTTAATGATGTTTTTGATGCATTGACTACCAAAGGAAGTTCTGTGCGTGGACTTATTATTACAGGAGCCGGCCGCTCTTTTGTAGCGGGGGCAGATCTTTCGGAGATACAAGACGACTTTATTGAAGAGAATCGGGCGTATTCCCAACTCGCCCAAAGTACGTTCAATCGTCTTGAAGCTCTTCCTATTCCTACAATTGCAGCAGTGAACGGATTCGCTCTTGGTGGTGGGTGCGAGTTGAGCCTTGTTTGTGATATCAGGATTGCAGGAGAAAAAGCAAAATTTGGTATGCCGGAGGTGAATCTTGGAGTTATCCCTTGCTTTGGAGGTACACAGAGACTTCCGCGTACAGTTGGAGCAGGAATAGCAAAAGAACTGATTTTTACAGGACGGAACGTGAAAGCGGACGAAGCTTTGGAAATAGGGCTTGTCAACAGAGTGGTGCCACAAGAAGCGTTACTGGATACGGCTGTCGAATTAATGGAACTTATTGTATCTAAGTCCCATACGGCTGTTAAATTTGCAAAAACGGCAATTGATCAGGGTAGGGATATACCACTGCAAAATGGGTTGGAATTAGAAAAAGATTTATCGGCCATTTGCTATGGACTTCCTGATAAAAAGGAGGGTGTAAAAGCTTTTATTGAAAAACGTTCTCCAAGTTTCTTGAGTTAACGAAATAAATTTAAGAAAGGAGAATTTTATGGGTAAACCGTTAGAAGGAGTAAAAGTTGTTGATTTAACATATTATGTTGCAGGTCCTGGTTGTGCTAGGATTCTTGCAGACTGGGGGGCAGACGTCATTAAAGTGGAACCACCAAGTGGGGAACCTGGACGTAATACCAGCTTGACTTTAGGTATGCCGGCAACAGATGATATCAATCCTTACTTTGGTGTTTACAATACCAATAAACGAGATATTGCATTGAACCTGAAGACGGAGGAAGGCAAGGACATTTTAAACAAAATGTTATCAGAAGCGAATGTCTTTGTAACGAGCTTTCGACCGGGTGCATTGAAGCGTTTGGGTTTGGATTATGAAGCTATGAGTGAAAAACACCCACATATTATATGGGCTTCCATTAATGGATTTGGAAATTATGGCCCGGATAAGGACAATGCAGGATTTGATACAGTAGCATTTTGGGCTAGGTCGGGAGCCATGATGGATCTGGTTGAAAAGGATACTTCACCAATCAATCCAACGCTGGCATTTGGCGACTCAGTTACTTCATGTTCACTTTCAGGAGGGATTGCGGCGGCATTGTACAAACAGGCGAAAACCGGAGAAGGAAGTCAAGTCCTTGTTTCCTTGTATGGTCAGGCTCTCTGGTGCTTAAGTTCCGTAGTGGCTTCTTCCCAGTTTGGCGATACATATCCAAAATCACGTTTGACGCCAAATACGCCAATGGTAAACCATTATAAGACTTCAGAAGGGAAATGGACATTTACAACGGTCTTTGACGACAGATTATATCCTCTCTATTTAGAGAAAGTGGTAGGCAGACCAGACCTTGCTGCAGACGAGCGGTACAATAATCCGGTAGGTGCTAAAAAATATGCGGAGGAATTAACAAAAATATTTGAAGCGGCCTTTGCACAGATAACGCAGGAAGAATTGATTAGCCGTCTAAAAGCCGCGGATATTGCTTATGAAAAAATCAATCATGCAGGAGATGCTGTCACGGATGAGCAGGCGTTGGCCAATAAATATATTGTTGAATACACGCATCGTGGCGGTGAAAAGACGATGACAACAGTTCCACCGGTGAAATTTGATACAATTGATGTTGATTTTCGTTATGATTATCCTCTTGTAGGTGAGCATACGATTGAAATACTAAAGGAATTGGGATATGACGAAGAGCAGATAAAAAAATGGAATGATTCCGGAGTTTGCTTTTCACGCTGATGAAACTTATAAACTGATTGAATGAGGAAGAGGAGGAATTATCTTGACAAAGTTATACGCAATTAATTGGAGCATTTGGATTGGAATTGTTGTAGGGGTTTATGCTTTACTCTACACCTTTAGTCCATTGTATGCATATGGCGTAATGCCATGCACGTTTGTTGCCCTTCCCCTGTTTTTTTTAGCTGGTGCAAAAAAAGAAGAATTTCTTGATTTTTGCTCTAGTGCTATTGCAGGTGTCATCTGGGGACTCATTTTTCTCTATTTCATTGGACTGCTCATCAGCCAGGGACTGGCGGAGCCTTTTGCCAATGCGATTATCATTTTTGCGGCAACAACCGTGTTGTGCGCATTCCACTTTATTGTAACAAAGAAGGTCGTATTTTCCAAAGTACCCATGATGTTTGGTGGAATTGCTAGTACTTTTTTTGGAGGCGGAGACAAGTGGTGGGTGCTGATGATTACCCTTTGCTTTGGCGTTTTGCTCGCATTCCTTTGCCAGTGTGGAACCTATTTGTTAGACGAATCCGGTCACTGGAAGCTTCCAGGGGGGAAATAGGAAAGCTAGAACTTAAAGTATCTTGATAGGCGGCATAACCGCCCCAATAACAGGTAACAATATTTTGTGACAATGTGATAAATAAAAGGAGGAATATCAATGCTGAAGAAAATCTTTGAGCCTATTACTATCGGTGGAGTACAAATCAAAAACCGTATGAGCACAGCCCCAATGGAGGTGCTGTATTGCGATGAAAACGGTATGGTAACCGATAGGTATCTTAAGTATGTCGAAGCGCGGGCAAAGGGCGGTTTTGGACTTATTATCAATGAGGCACATGCGGTTATGAAAGGAACTGGCGGTTTTCGGCGATGTTCAGGTATGTGGATGGATGAGCAAATTGAAGGTCAATCTAAGGTTGCGGCAACTGCCCATAAATATGGTGCAAAAATCGCTATCCAGCTCATACATGTAGGACGCCAGAGTGAAACATCCGTAACAAAGCGGACTCTTTCAGCACCTACTGCTGTTCAGGATCCTACCCTTTATGAAACCCCAGAAGAACTTACTTATGAGGGAATTCAAGAAGTAGTAAATGCTTTTGGAGATGCAGCAGTCCGTGTGCGTAAAGCTGGCTACGATTTCGTGGAAGTACATGGTGCCCATGGCTATCTAATTCAACAATTCCTGTCTCCTTATTCTAACAAACGAACAGACCAGTATGGTGGCAATCTTTATAATCGTTCCCGTTTTTCTTTGGAAATCGTTAAAAACATCCGGGAAAAAGCAGGAGTAGATTTCCCGATTATTTTCCGTTTGTCAATGGTTGAGTTTATGGAAGACGGTCTTACGATAGCAGAAACTCGCGCTTATGCACAATTATTAGAGGATGCCGGTATATCCGCTATCCATGCGACTCAAGGCAACTATGCTACGATTCGCTATATGCTGCCTCCGAATGCAGTACCTCATGCTTTTACTGCCGATCTAGCAGAGGAGCTAAAGAGAGTTGTTGATATTCCCGTGCTCAATGTTGGTCGCTACACGGATCCATTTGTGGCAGAGAGCGTACTAAAGGCAGGCAAGGCTGACATGATTGCGTTTGCGCGGCAGTCTTTAGCAGATCCGGAATTTCCAAATAAAGCAAAAGCAGGCAAGATTGATGATATCCGTCCCTGCGTAGGCTGTATTCAAGGATGTATCGGTGGTGTTGAGCACGGTATTTATGCACAAGTGCCGGTAATTTGCCTAGTAAACCCCACGTTAAGCTACGAAGGCGAGTACGATTTCGCACCTGCAGAAAAAGTGAAAAAAGTAGCAGTTATTGGCGGAGGCGTAGCTGGTCTAGAAGCCGCTTATGCAGCAGCCCGCCGAGGCCATACGGTGACGGTTTTTGAAAAGAACGATAAATTGGGCGGACAGTGGAATTATGCGGCCATGGCGCCTTGCAAACAGGAATTGACGACGATTACAGTCGGGCTAAAGCACCAATTGAATGTGTTGGGTGTAGACATTCGCCTGAATACCAATGTTGGCAAGAACGATCTAAAGAAAGAAGGATTTGATGCAGCTATTGTTGCTACAGGTGCTGTACCGATTGAGCTTAAAGTTAAGGGTATCGATTCGAAAAATGTTTCCTATGTTCCTGAGATTCTAGGATGTAAGCGTTCGGTTGGACCGAAAGCAGTTGTCATAGGCGGTGGACAGGTAGGATGTGAAACGGCTGCATTTTTGGCAAATATCAATAAGGAAGTCACAGTTCTTGAATTAACCGATAAATTGTGTGCAGACGGACAAACTGCTGTTAATTCTTTCCTCTTTGATTACTTGAATGTCAGTGAAGGAGGTACTAGGCCTAAGGTTGAGACAATAATCAAAGCTAATGTTACCGAAATTAAAGGCGATTCTGTAATTTATGAAAAAGATGGCGTAAGTTACACGATTGAAGGAGTTAGCGATGTTGTTGTTGCAGTAGGAGCCAAATCTTATAACGAGATTGGGGATAAGATTGATGGAATCGAAAAAGTAGTTGTTGTAGGCGATGCATTGAAAGTAAAAGATGGGCTAGCAGCTACTGGCGATGGTTTCCGTGCAGGCTACTATATCTGATGCTCTTGTTTCACCGGGGAGGCGATCCCTCTCCGGTGAATCCAATAATTACGCGTAAGAGGTGGACTTAACGGTCTTCATTAGATATCTTACGATAAGTGACAACAATTATACGTAGGGGGGTGGACTTTATGAAATTATATTTTTTTAGTTCAGGAGTTTTAGAAAGTTATCGTGATTTGTTCATTAATAATGGTGGGCATACCCGGTTTGACGTACCAGTACCATTTTTTCTGATTCAGCATAAAGGGAAAAATATTCTTTTTGACACTGGCAATCACAAAGATGATATGGGAAACCATTTGCTGCCTCGCTTATTGGGAAATGTCAGACCTGTTTTTACAGAAGATGAGTGGGCACCGAAAGCAATTGAGAAGGTAGGATTAAAGCCGGAAGATATTGATTTCATTATTTTATCACATTTGCATCATGATCATGCCGGTGCAATTACGGCTTTCCCAAAAGCTACAGTAATTGTTCAAAAATCGGAATTTGATTATGTGCGTCGGCCGGACTATTTTATGACGCAAGCCTATTACAATGACGAATCGCCTGCAGCAGTAACTAATTTTTATGGCGATGGCAAGGATGCATTGGAAATGAACAATGTCAACTGGTATTTCTTGGATGGATGGCAGGACAATAAATTTGACTTATTCAATGATGGGAAACTGATTATTTATTTCACGCCCGGGCATTCGGTAGGGCATCAGTCGCTCTTAGTCAACGCAGACAAGGAAGGTCCATTTTTACTTGTAGCAGATGCATGCTATGTTGAAGAAAATATTGCTTTAGGAGTTCTTCCGGGCCTTGTTTGTGACAGTCCGGCGTATCTGCAAAACCTGAAAACATTTCGATTATTAGAAAAGACAGGAGTAAAAATTGTAACAGGCCATGATCCGGAGCTTTGGAAGAGTTTTAAACATGCACCTGAATTTTACGAATAATCCTATACGAATCGGCGGGGGACAATTCCACCTCGCCGATGTTAGTTAAATGAAAGGAGGAGTGCTTTATGAATTTATTCCAATTAACAGAAGAACAAATTATAATTCAAGATTTAGCGAAAGATATTGCCCAAAAACACATAAAGCCAATTGCTGCAGAAATTGATGAAAATGAGCGCTTTCCACGAGAAAGTATTGATCTGTTGGCCGAAGTTGGGATTCTTGGTTGCCCGTATCCGGAAGAATATGGTGGCGCAGGCTTAGATTTCATGTCTTATATCCTTGCAATCGAAGAGATTGCAAAAGTGTGTGGCTCCACTGCAAGTATTATATCAACGCACACTGGGGTGAGTATGTATTGTATTTATTTGTTTGGAACCGAAGAACAGAAAAAGCATTATATGCCACTTATGGCACAGGGGCATTTGATGGGATTTGCACTTACAGAGCCAAATGCAGGATCGGATGCTTCCGGAATGGCAACAAAGGCTGTACGTGATGGAGATAATTATGTATTAAATGGTGCAAAAATGTTTATATCAAGCGCACCGGCAAATGATTTTCACATTATAATTGCGGTGACCGGAGTTGATGATAAGGGAAGGAAACAGTTTAGCGCATTTATTGTCGATAAAGAAACGGCAGGATTTTCTGTAGGAAAGCATATTCGTAAAATGGGCATTAGAGGCTCTTTGACGGCGGAACTTGTGCTGGAAGACTGTGTAGTTTCCGCAAGCCAATTATTGGGAAAAGAAGGGGAAGGGATGAAAGTAGCCCTTGCATCTTTGGACGCAGGACGTATCTCAATGGGAACGCAGGCTCTAGGTATTGCCCAGGGAGCATTAGATGAAACAATTAAATATGTTGGAGAAAGGGTGCAGTTTGGAAAACGGATTGCACAATTTCAAAACACGCAGTTTTTGCTTGCAAACCTTCAAACCAAGGTAGATGCAGGCAGACTGCTATTGTGGCGGGCAGCGATGCTTAAGGATAGTGGGCAGCCATTTAGCATGGAAGCTGCAATGGGCAAACTATATAATTCTGATCTGGCTATGCAAGTAACGACCGAGTGCCTGCAGCTGTTCGGCGGCTATGGCTATAGTTGCGAGTATCCGATGGAGCGCATGATGCGTGACGCAAAAATTACCCAAATATATGAGGGGACGAATGAAATCCAGAAGATGGTGATTGGCAGGGCAATCGGCGTTAAATAATAAATAAAAAAACCAACCGGGTTGAAAGGAGATAATCATCGTGGCACTTATGACGAGCGAACAATATGTAGAAAGCATTCGCAAAATGAAACGAAATATTTATTTTCAAGGAAAGAAATTGGAAAATCCGGTGGATCATCCGGTTCTTAGACCTTCTATGAATTGTCTGATTGAAACATATGACATGGCTTTTATGCCGGAATATGAAGAATTAATGACAGCAACCAGCCATATTACCGGGAAAAAAATAAACCGGTTTAATAATATCCATCAAAGCAAAGAAGACCTTAATAAAAAAGTAAAGCTGCAACGCCTTATGGGTCAGCGCACAGGCTCTTGCTTCCAAAGATGCGTCATTATGGATTGCGCGAATTCATTTTACAGCACGACTTACGAAATTGATCAAAAATGTGGTACGGATTATTTTGAGCGGTTTAAAAAATATCTTGTCCGTGTGCAGGATGAGGATCTGGTTATTGCAGGGGCACTTACGGATCCCAAAGGAGATCGTAGCTGCCTGATTGGTCAAGGACAGGACGAGGATCTATATCTGCATGTAGTAAAGCGGCGTCCCGATGGTGTGGTAGTAAATGGTGCAAAAGCACATTTGACTGGAATTACGAATGCCCATGAAGTAGTCGTACTGCCTACACAGGCCCTTAAACCAGAACAGGGGGACTATGCGATAGCATTCTCTATTCCACTTGACGCGCCGGGAATCACCATGATAATCGGGCGTCAGTCCTGCGATACGCGCAAGATGGAAGAAGGAGTGGATATCGATTTGGGGAATGCCTGCTATGGAGGCATTGAAGCCCTTACCATATTTGACCATGTTTTCGTTCCCAATGAAAATATATATTTAAATGGCGAAACGGAATTTGTTGGAGAGCTTGTAGAACGCTTTGCGGGCTATCACCGCAATAGCTATGGCGGATGCAAATCTGGTGTAGGCGATGTAGCAATTGGTGCGGCAGCAATGATTGCCCAGTATAATGGGACAGAAAAGGCTAGCCATATTAAGGATAAACTGATAGAAATGACGCAGCTCAACGAGCAGCTTTATTGTGCTGGGATTGCCAGCTCAGCAGAAGGGCATTGTACTTTGGCAGGAAATTATATGGTGGATCTTTTGCTGGCTAATGTCTGCAAACTGAATGTAACCCGCTACCCTTACGAAATCGTTCGGCTAATGGAAGACATTGCCGGAGGCATTATGGTTACGGCACCGGCGGAGGCGGACTTGCACAGCGAAGAAATTGGGCATTACGTCGAAAAGTATATGGTAGGTAAAAACATTGATGCCAAAAACAGGCTTCGGATACTGCGATTGTGTGAAAACTTGGCATTAGGAACTGCCGCAGTGGGATACCGTACCGAATCCATGCATGGAGCAGGCTCCCCACAGGCTCAGAAAGTTATGATTGGCCGTCAGGGCAACTTTGAACAGAAGAAAGAGATCGCAAAAAGGATTGCAGGGGTGAAAAAATGAGTGATTCCTCAAATGATATTGTTTTGACAGAGCATCGCGATGGCAAGGGTATAATTGCGATTAACCGGCCAAAAGTCCTAAATGCCATTGACTGGGAAACTTTTTTTATCCTTCAAAAAGAATTTGACGAGATGGTTTTGGACGATACGGTTAGGGTAATCATCCTTACTGGAACGGGGGAGCGAGCGTTTATTTCAGGAGGAGATATCGGGGAAGAACTAAAGATGGACGGCCTTACTTCCTACCGCTGGAGTCTGGTAGGGCATAAGCTTTGTGCGTCAATAGAAGCCAGTCCCAAACCAGTCATTGCAGCGGTCAACGGATATGCACTGGGTGGCGGATTTGAAATTGCCCTTGCCTGCGATTTTCGCATTTGTAGTGAAAATGCGAAATTTGGGACTCCGGAGTCAAAGCTTGGCGTGTGCTGTGGATTTGGGGGGAACGTACGTCTTCCACGAGTTGTAGGAGCGGCGAAAGCAAAAGAAATTCTTATGACGGGGCAGATGATAGACTCAGCGGAGGCCTATCGACTGAATCTGGTCAACCTAGTGGTGCCACAAAAGGAATTGATGAACCGAGTAGATGCATTCTGTGAGAACCTGGTAAATAAAAGCTTTAATGTTCTTGACGTTATAAAAAGAGCGGTAGACTATGGTTCGGAAATTGATTTGCGAAGTGCAGCCCAGTATGAGGCAGCCCTTTTTGGCATCATTTCTGCCACAGAAGATAAAAAAGAAGGGATGACAGCTTTTTTGGAAAAGCGTCCTCCTGTATTTACTGATAAATAAAGATTATAAATAATAGTGTACTAAGTGCGCAGAATGGAGTACATAATGAAAGAAGTAGTGATAGTGAGTGCCGCAAGAACTCCGTTTGGCAAGTTTGGTGGTGGACTAAAAGCTCTAAAGGCTGTAGATTTAGGGGGATTAGCAATCAAGGAAGCATTAAAACGTGCTGGTATTGAGGGAAAGCAGGTTGATGAAGTAGTTATGGGCATCGTAGTGCCTGCAGGTCAAGGACAGATCCCTGGGCGGCAGGCATCGATAAAAGGTGGTATTCCCCATGATGTACCAGTAGTAACGATAAACAAAGTATGTGGATCAGCACTAAAGGCAGTTACAATCGGAGCTCAGATGATAAAGGCCGGTGATGCCGATATTATCGTAGCCGGCGGCATGGAAAGCATGAGTAATATCCCATATATATTGCCGGATATGCGTTGGGGAATGCGCATGAATGATGCGAAAGCAAAGGATGCCATGGTTCTTGATGGTCTATGGTGTCCGGAAAATGATGTACATATGGCAGTAATAGGGGGTACTGTTGCGAAGGAGTATGGCATTACCCGTGAAATGCAGGATAACTGGGCGCTTCGTAGCCAGATACTTTGGGCAAAGGGTGAGGAAGAGCACAAATTTGATGAAGAACGTTTCTGTGTAGAAATACATGGAAGAAAGGGGGCCGTTAATATCATCGATAAAGATGAAGCCCCACGGTCTGACACCACAATAGAGGGATTATCAAAACTACGGCCTTTATTTGTGGAAAATGGTACGGTTACGGCTGGTAATGCTCCCGGCACCAATGACGGAGCCTCTGCTTTGGTGATTATGAGCAGGGAAAAAGCAATAGAGTTGGGGGCGCCAATATTGGCTTCTATAAAAGGATATGCACAGGCTTCTAGAGAATCCCGTTTTATTGCTACGGTTCCCGGGCTTGCTATTTTAAACCTGATGAATAAACATAATCTTACAATGAATCATTTTGACCTTGTGGAGATCAATGAGGCGTTTGCGGCAGTTCCCCTTGTCAGCTGCCTTAAAATTCTGGGTATGGACACGGAAACTATGGAGAAAAAGGTCAACGTTAATGGAGGAGCCGTTGCTGTTGGGCATCCAATTGGAGCTACAGGAGGTAGGATTTTGATGACATTGATTTATGAACTGCAGCGTTCCCAAAAAAAATCTGGTGTGGTAGCTATTTGTTCTGGGATGGGACAAGGCGATGCCGTCTGGATAGAAGTTTAATAAAAGACATTTAAGGAGTGAGAGCATGAGCGTTTCAAAAATTATGGTTGTTGGAGCAGGTCAGATGGGTGGGGGGATTGCCCAGGTGATGGCAGACGCCAAGCATGATACGTATCTGTATGATGTGGATATAGATATTGTGAATTCACGGATTGAGTTTATAAAAAAGATACTGGATAAGGATATTGCCAAAGGAAAAATAAGCATGGAGCAAAAAGAAGGAATCCTAAAACGTTTGATTCCATCTATTGATTTACAAGATGCTGCCGACTGTGATTTGGTAGTGGAAGCGATTGTAGAAAATATTTTAGTAAAAGGTGAAGTATTTAAAGAGTTAGAAAATATTTGCAAGTCTTCCTGCATCCTCGCGTCTAATACTTCATCCTTGCCAATTACTGAAATCGCAGCATTTACGAAGAGGCCAGATAAAGTGGTTGGTATGCACTTTATGAATCCGGTTCCAGTTATGAAGCTTGTTGAAATTATTAGGGGGATCGCCACCAGCGATGAGACCTATAGGGTGATCTATGAAGAGAGCCTTCTGCTAAATAAGACACCGGTAGAAGTCCGGGACGTCCCTGGATTTATTTCAAATCGAGTACTTCAAATGATGATAAATGAAGCTATTTATTGTCTCTATGAAGGGGTTGCGACAGCAGAGGGCATTGATACGGTAATGAAGCTTGGTATGAATCATCCAATGGGGCCGCTGCAGCTTGCAGATTTTATTGGCCTTGATACGGTGTTGTCAATTATGGAAACTTTGTACGAAGGATATGCCGATTGTAAATACCGGCCATGCCCGCTATTACGTCAATATGTAAAAGCTGGCTGGTTAGGCAAGAAATCTGGGAAAGGCTTTTATACATATTAGGAGGTCAAAATATTATGAACATACTTGTTTGTGTGAAACAGGTACCGGATACAACGGAAATAAGAATAAATCCTGAAACAAATACGCTTATGAGGGATGGGGTACCTAGCATCGTCAATCCCTTCGATGCAGATGCACTTGAAGCGGCAGCTCGAATCAAAGATAAATGGAAAGATACTAAAATTGTTGTTTTATCAATGGGGCCTGAACAGGCTAAGACTGCATTAAAAGAATGCCTTGCCGTTTCAGCGGATAAAGCTTATCTTGCTAGTGACAGGGTTTTCGGTGGTTCTGATACGTTAGCAACGAGTTATATCCTTTCTTGCGTTATTGCCAAAATTGAAGAAGGGGAAGGAAAGTTTGATATTATATTATGCGGAAAACAAGCGATAGATGGAGATACAGCGCAGGTCGGTCCTGAAATTGCCGAACATCTAAATTATCCTCAGGTGACCTGTGGCTTAGAAGTAACGGTAGAAGATAACTTGGTAAAGGTACTTAGGGAAGGTGAAGATGGCAATCTTGTGATTGGTGTTCATATGCCTTGTGTTGTAACAATAACCAAACCGCGTTTTGAACCAAGATATCCGACAATTAAAACCAAAATGGCAGCAAGCCGAGCCCAAATACCGACAATTACTTCGGTAGACTTACCCAATATTGACATGTCCTACATTGGTCTTAAAGGATCGCCAACAAAAGTCAAAAAGACATTTGTACCTCAAAAGAAAAAGGGTGGCATTAAGATTGAAGAAGAAAGCAACGAAAAGTCTGCTGTAAAGCTGCTTCAGCTTTTATGCGATGCACATGCCATATAAGGAGGATATGTCAGAATGGAAGCAAAAACAAAGGATTTATGGGTGTTTATTGAAACAAACGAAGACGGTAGCGCTAAAAATGTAGGGCTGGAACTTTTGACGCCAGGTCGTGATTTGGCTAGTAAGCAAAACGGACAATTGGTTGCCGTTGTGATAGGGGCGGGTGTAGATGATGCAATTGATACTACAAAAAAATATGGTGTCGATAAAATTATTGTTGTACAGGGTGACGAGTATAAACAATATACGACAGATGCATATGTCGCTGCCATCTATGCTATGGTTGAAAAATATGCACCGGAAACTTTGCTTATTGGTGCCACTTTAAATGGACGGGATATGGCTCCAAGGCTATCCTGTCGCTTAAAGACAGGCTTAACGGCAGATTGTACAGCACTGGATATTGATGCAGATTCGGGCAATGTTGCTTGGACACGGCCTGCTTTTGGCGGTAATTTGATGGCAACGATACTTTGCCCAGACCACAGGCCACAGATTGGAACAGTACGTCCAGGTGTATTTAAAAAAAGCGAAATGGAATCAAATTGTACAGCTAAAATCATATATGAGGATTTTCATGTTCCAGCAAACCAAATTCAGACACAGCTACTTGAAATTATTAAAGAGGCGGCAACTGAAATTGTTGACTTAGAAGGTGCGGATATCATTGTTTCGGGTGGTCGTGGTGTAGGCGGGCCAAATGGGTTTGAGCCTATTAGGGAATTGGCAAAAGTCCTTGGTGCCACCGTTGGAGCATCTCGTGCCACTGTTGATGCCGGATGGATTCCACATACGCATCAAGTTGGACAAACAGGCAAGACCGTTAGCCCGAGGCTTTACATAGCTTGTGGCATTTCAGGGGCAATACAGCATTTAGCCGGTATGAGTGGGTCTGAAATTATTGTAGCGGTAAATAAGGATGGGAGTGCGCCGATCTTCGATATTGCAGATTATGGTGTCGTAGGGGATTTATTTAAAGTGCTCCCAGTGCTCACAGAAGAAATAAAGAAATTAAAAGCTTAAAAAAAGAAGGATGATTCATAAATTTTATTGGGTTGTCCTTCTTGCATTTTCCTGCCGACCATTCTATAATGGACTTAGAGAAATTGGCAGAGCTACAGGCTTGTCAACCAATTTTAGTTAAGGAAATGAAACGAGCAATTTCATGAAACTGGACAAAGTCCGAACTATATTTTTAAAAGGCGAAAGATTAGGAACTATACAAAAATAACTTAGACGATGGGAAACAGGCCGTTTAAGTAGCTAAGGTATGAATGGATAGTTCCTTAGCCTTACGTAATGGTGGCATAATTTGAGGAAACCGAAGAAGACAGTATCTATAGATGCAAAGTTTTTTAAGAATATGGCGAGAGTTGCAATTGCATTTATGCTATTGCTTTTTATTTGCATTTCCTTTTTTTTCTATCGCAGATTTTTAGAATTAGAAAACCGCGATGCTATCCATGAGCTGGAGTATATCTCTCGTCAATTAGCCTATTACATGCTATCTATGGATAATTACTCCAGAACTATCCTAGTTAATCCAAGTGTACAATCCCTAACGGATCAATTTAATCAAGAAAAAGATTCTTTTAGTGCCATAAAACAAATGGAAATAAAATCTCAAATCAATCGAGCGGTTCAATCCGTACCTTTCATACATTCTGTTTCTATTTATGCGAAAAATGGAACACGCATTGCAAGTACGGAGATATATCCATACGAGTATGACTTGCTCATCGAAAGACGCATTGAAACCCCACATTGGTATTACCTTAACAAGCATCCTCAAAACACCAGCCGGACAACGATCGAGGCACTGTCTTTGATCCGTCCATTTTATCGCGTTACTTCAGGCGCTCTCTTAGGCTATATTGAAATTGTCATGCCGGAACGTGTTATTGCCGACATTTATAGGCATAATTCAATAGACGGTGAGCATGTTTTTATCGTAGATGGCGCTGGTATTGTCTGCAGCTGTGCGGATTCTCTTCCCTTAGGAGAGCCTTATGATGGATTTGACTTTTTAAAAGCCCATAATGTAGGCGAACAATTTCACGAGTATAATTCTTTTTTATTTTTAAACAGCCATATTATCTTTCAGCAATATTTTGAGGAACTGGACTGGTATCTTGTCAGCGAGACCAGTCTGATGAATTTTGGACGCCCTTTTCTTTCTGTATTGCTTGTGACCGTATTGGTCACCATCATATGCATTTTGATCTGTATTTTTGTTTCCCATCGAGTTTCCCAAAGTATCACTTCACCGATTAACCACCTAATCCGGCATACACAAAAAATTAGAGATGGACAGTGGACCACGATCAAAAGCATCGACAACAGCCATGACGGCACAGAAATTGCTATGCTATTCGAAGCATTTAACACGATGATTAACGCGCAGGAAGATTTAAAAAATGATTTGGTGGAGTCCGAGAAAATGAAAATGAAGATTTCCCTGGAACTATTGCAGCAGCAGGTGAATCCGCATTTCCTCTATAATACGCTTGATAATATTTTTTCCCTAGCAGAATTAGATGAAAAAAAGGTATTGTTGAATACGGTAATGAATCTTTCTACCTTTTATCGTATGGGGCTTAGCAGTGGAAAAACGTTTATTGCCGCTGGTGAGGAACTAGCTATTACCACGGCCTATTTAAATATCATGCAGGTCCGCCACTTTAAGCGATTTGATTTTTCGATCCAGTGTCCTGAAAATCTATACGAGTATGGATGCCTAAAACTATTGTTGCAGCCTATTGTGGAAAACAGTGTTTATCATGGCCTTAAGGATCTTTCCTATCCCGGGCATCTTAAAATCACAGTCAGCGAAACGAAGGATAGTATCTGCTTTCACATTGCAGATAATGGAACGGGAATCTCTGATGAAAAATTAAAACGCCTCCAAAGTGCCCTACAAGGGAAAGGTGATGGAGATGGGCATTTTGGACTTTTAAACGTACATAAACGCATACAATTATATTATGGAACACCAAATGAAGCGACCATAGAAAACAGGGTAGAGGACGGTGAGCAACGGAACAGTATGAAAAAAAACGCTGTATATGGAGCGACCATAGAAAACAGGGTAGAGGATGGTGAGCAACGGAACAGTATGAAAAGAAACGTTGCATATGGAGCGACCGTAGAAAACAGGGTAGAGGATGACGAACAACAGAACAGTATGAAAAAAAACGTTGCATATGGAGTGACCATAGAAAACAGGGCAGAGGGTGGCTGTATGGTCACAGTTATGATTGGTAAAATAGGAATGGATAAAGGATGAAAGAAATCGTTTGTCACTTATATATCAAACATAGTAATGTAGGTGCGTATGTAAAAATGTGCAAATGAGGTGAATGATTATGGCACTAAAGCTTTTAATCGCAGATGATGAATATTTCATTCGGCAACGTATCAAAAAAACGATTCCATGGGAAGAATTAGGACTGACTCTGTCGGGAGAAGCAGAGAATGGAGAGCAGGCCTTAGAATTAATGGCAAATGATCCGGCAGATATTGTCTTGCTTGACATCAAAATGCCCAGACTAACCGGAATTGAAGTTGCAAAAGAAATTTCTTTAAAATATCCTTTTACTAATATTGTCATTTTATCCGGATACAATGACTTTTTCTATGCTCAGACTGCGATACGCTATGGTGTAAAAGATTATTTACTAAAGCCTGCCAGTAAAGAGGACTTAACACGGACGCTTTGTTCCTGTATAGATTCAATAAGGCAAGCAAAAAGCGAATCGCGCTCCTTGTCAAAATATTATCATTACGAAAAATGCCTTGCTATTTCAGGCGTGTTGTCAAATACGCTTTCTCTGGATGATCTGCGAGAGATGTATCCGGAATTTAAGCAGATTTCATATACCCTTTATGTAAGTATATATCTAACGGGCAATCCAGAAGAGGCGCTGCACCAATTGGTAGATTTAATGCGAGAATTCGGCTATCATTGCGAATACGCAAAAGAAAGTGACTATATTTTTGTTCTGCAAATGTTTTTTTACGAAAAAAAAGAAATTCCCCATATCGGAACGTTTTTTACGGATTTTCTAAATGGGCAAACCGAGTACTGTTTTCTATATATTGGAAAACTGTTTCCGATAGCAGAGGACTGGACGCCCTATTACAAGCGTAGCCTACATCGTCTAATTAGCCGCTATTTCACACGAATACCTGACTTATTGCTAGAGCAAGACACAACTGATTCCAATCTTGCATTCCTTGATCTATTAAAAATTCGCCAGACGATGCTCTCTATCTTAAATAGTTGTGATGAGTCCGCATTTTTTCAAGAAATAGAGGAACTGTTTTCTGTAATTTACGAAAAACATTGTGAAATGCATCTTTCCCTTGTCCTTATGGAACTATTTACGATATATCAAAATTACTATCAAATTCCGGAAAGGCTGGTCATTTCAATCAATGATTTTGTTGTCGATATGCTCGAAGAAGGCTATGACTTAGAGAGTTTGAAAGCCGGAGTCATCGCATACGGTTTACAATGCATGAAAAAGAATGATGCAATACCATCTAACGTCATGCTCTGCAAAAAACTGGCACGCTATATGGAAGAACAATATAAAGTTGCCGACCTTTCGGTTGCCTTGATGGCCGATGTTTTTCAACTAAATCCATCTTATTTAGGAAGTATATTCAAGAGCGTTTACAACATGTCCATCTTGCAGTACCTAACCCACCTTCGACTAGAAGCAGCCAAAAACCTTCTAGTCGAAAACCGCCTGAAAGTTTTTGAAGTAGCAGAAGCGGTGGGATATTCAGATGTATTTTATTTTAGCAAGCGTTTTAAAAAAGCGTATGGATATTCTCCGAAAGACTACCAGCAAACAGCAGTTCACGAATCCTAGATAACATTTGTACATTTAGCGCAAAACTGAAAAAACAATATCAGCACATCAAAAAAGGAATCGATAAAATGAAACTTAAAAAGCTGTTTTCTACTGATTAAAGCACCTCGTGCTGTAGGGCTACCGAATAGTTACGATAATCGTTACCTAATTTAAATGATAATGTATTTGTAAAACTACAAATCTTATAATATAATGAAGTACCCAGATGATTAAAATCCATAGACAGGAGAAGCCTTATAATATAATGAAGTATCCAAATGTGATGGGGGTGAACGTATATAGTTACACATTATAGACGGGAAGGAAACGAAAAGTGGGATTATTAGAATTACTGTTAATAGGAACTGGATTATCGATGGACGCGTTTGCAGTGTCGGTTTGTAAAGGCTTAAATATGAGGGAAATGAAAAAATTCCATTGTTTTCTAATTGGACTATTTTTCGGCTATTTCCAAGCATTGATGCCTTTGATTGGATGGATCCTTGGCAAACAATTTGAACACTATATCACGTTTATAGACCATTGGATTTCTTTCGTTTTATTAGCTATTATTGGGGGAAAAATGATATATGAGGCAATAAAGGGGAACGATGTGCAAGTGAATAAAATAGAGGAAAAACTAGATGTCGGCGAACTTTTGATTCTATCTATTGCAACGAGTATTGATGCACTGGCAGTGGGCGTTACATTTGCATTTCTTCAGGTCAAAATTGTACCTGCGATTAATATCATTGGAATTACTACATTTTTATTATCGATGGTTGGTGTATATATTGGCAATATATTTGGAAGCAAGTATAAAAGTAAAGCAGAATTAGTAGGAGGTATCATACTTGTTACCATTGGACTAAAAATTTTATTCGAACATTTAGGTATATTTTAATCTAAATTGCCAAATATTGTTATGAATGCTGACTCACGTAAAAAGTAACAATTAGCAAGAGCATATGGATATATTATTTGTAAAGCATTGCATTTACTGCTATGAATGTGGTATATATGTATATAAAAGAAAACTATCAGCCATAAGGAGGCTAACAATGGATTTTTTTCAAAAATTAGGTGATACGATTTCTGCTACAGGTAAAGATGTATCACAAAAAGCAAAAGAAATAACAGATATCGCCAAATTAAATCTAGATATTAAGAGTAAAGAAGGGTTTATCCGAAGACAGTATGAAGAAATTGGGAGAAAATATTATGAACTGCACAAAAATGAGGAAGAACCATTCGTAGATGAAATAACGGCTATTGATAAAGCATTAGAAGAAATTACGAGAATGCAAGCTGAAATAGCCGAATTAAGAGGTTTTAAAAAATGCGAGGGGTGCGGAGCATTTATGGATTGGGATGCCCAATATTGTAATAAATGTGGTCAGAAGTGGGCAGATATTTACGAGGAAGAATAGGGATGAAAGAACCCTTCTTTCATCGAACAATTTGAAAAAGAGAGCGGGAATTGTTTATCAACAGGCCCTTTTTTCCGTTATGAGTAAAAATCCGAGGAGGTGCAGATATGGGCAAGAGAGGTAAAGAAAAATATTATATGACGACAGCGATTGCATATACATCAGGAAAACCACATATTGGAAATTCATATGAAATTGTTTTGGCTGACAGTATTGCAAGATTTAAAAGGCTAGAGGGGTATGATGTATTTTTTCAGACAGGGACAGATGAACATGGGCAAAAAATCGAATCAAGTGCCAAGGAGGCGGGTGTTCCGCCGAAGCTTTTTGTGGATAATGTGGTAGCCCAAGTGAAGAGCATTTGGGATATGATGAATACATCTTATGATAAATTTATCCGTACAACGGACGATTATCATGAAAAGCAAGTACAAAAGATTTTTAAAAAGCTTTATGAGCAGGGAGATATATATAAAGGCAATTATGAGGGGCTTTATTGCACTCCATGTGAATCATTTTTTACAGAAGCCCAATTGGTAGATGGAAAATGTCCGGACTGTGGCAGAGAGGTAGTTCCCACGAAAGAAGAAGCATATTTTTTTAAAATGAGTAAATATGCCGACAGATTGATTGCGCATATAAATGCTCATCCGGAGTTTATTCAGCCGGTATCAAGAAAAGTCGAAATGATGAATAATTTTTTGATACCCGGGCTACAGGATCTTTGCGTTTCCAGAACATCATTTAAATGGGGAATTCCGGTCGATTTTGACGACAAGCATGTAGTATATGTTTGGCTAGATGCACTGACAAACTACATTACAGGAATAGGGTATGATTGTGATGGAAATTCAACGGAACAGTTTAAGAAAGATTGGCCCGCAGATTTACATTTGATTGGCAAAGATATCATTCGATTCCATACAATTTACTGGCCGATATTTTTGATGGCGCTTGATTTGCCGTTGCCAAAGCAAGTGTTTGGACATCCATGGCTATTGCAAGGCGAGGGGAAAATGAGCAAATCCAAGGGAAATGTATTGTATGCCGATGAATTGGTGGAAGTATTTGGCGTAGATGCAGTGCGTTATTTTGTTTTGCATGAAATGCCTTTTGATAATGATGGAATTATTTCTTGGGAACTAATCGTGGAGCGGTTAAATTCGGATCTGGCAAATACACTTGGGAATCTTGTAAATCGAACGATTTCAATGAGTAATAAATATTTTGATGGAGTTGTAGTCAATACAAGTGTTAGCGATACATTTGATGATGATTTGAAATCAATTGCAATCGAAATGGTGAAAAAAGTTGATGCTAAAATGGCAGATCTTCGTGTTGCAGATGCAATTTCAGAAATATTTACATTGTACAAACGATGTAATAAATATATTGATGAAACGGTGCCTTGGCTTTTGGCAAAAGATGAAAATAAAAAAGAACGTTTATCTACCGTACTTTATAACTTGATAGAAAGTATTTGTATGGGAACGACATTGCTAGGATGTTTTATGCCGGAAACAGCAACTAAAATTTTGGATCAGCTACATGCAAAAGAGCGTAGCTATGAGCAATTGAGCACCTTTGGCGTATACGAAAATGGAACGAAAGTGACGGATAAACCGGAAATCCTATTTGCTCGTTTAGATGTGGAAGAAATCATGGACAAAGTAGAGGAGATGCATCGGTTCAAACAAGAAACGTCAGAAGGTGGAGCACATGGTAGAGAAATTGACATCGAAGCAGGAAATAAATCTAATCTTGATCTGACAGCAAAGGATGAAACGGGTATTGATATAGAAGCAAAAGATGAGATTACATATGATGAGTTTATGAAAATGCAATTTCAAATAGGTGAAATAATAGCTTGTGAAGAAGTGCCGAAGTCAAAGAAACTCCTTTGTTCACAAGTACGGATTGGAAACCATACAAGACAAATTCTTTCAGGGATTAAGGCTCACTATAGTACGCAGGAGATGGTTGGTAAAAAAGTTATGGTTTTGGTTAATTTAAAGCCAGCCAAAATGGCAGGAATTCTTTCCGAAGGAATGTTCTTATGCGCAGAGGACGAAAATGGAAAACTGGCCTTGATGGTACCGGAACAAGACATGACATCTGGCTCTGAAATCAGTTAAGGCGTGGCAGACAGTTATTTCTGAAGCTGAAATCAGTTGGGATGCCAGATAATGACAACTTAAGCTGAAATTAGTTAAAGCGTGGCAAATGATGTCTTAGGAGTCTTGCTTAGAAGTCCAGAGAGGAAAGAGAAATGATATTTGAAAGCCATGCACATTATGATGATAAGCAGTTTGCCAAAGATAGGGATGAACTGCTATCATCAATGAAGGAAAATGGAATTGAAACTATAATAAATGTGGGGACAAACATATATTCCTCTCAAAAAACGATAGAATTAACAAAGCAATATGATCTTATTTATGGTGCGATAGGGGTACACCCTAGTGATATCTCCTGCTTAAATGAGGATAGGTTTGAATGGCTTAAAGGACAGTGCCATTTACCAAAAGTAGTCGCGATTGGAGAAATTGGTCTGGATTATTATTGGGATAAAGAAGTAGAAGTGCGTGAATGTCAAAAAGTTTGGTTTAAAAGACAGCTAGAGCTAGCAAGAGAAGTTAAACTTCCGGTTATTATCCACTCTCGTGATGCGGCACAGGATACCCTAGATTTAATGAAGCAACAGGATGCACAAGAGATAGCTGGAGTCATTCATTGCTTTTCCTATTCAGAGGAGATGGCAGCAGAATATATTAAAATGGGCTACTATATAGGAATTGGGGGCGTTGTAACATTTCCGAATGCAAAAAAAATCAAAGAAGCAGTGAAAAAAATCCCAATAGAACGTATTTTATTGGAAACGGACTGCCCTTATCTTGCACCTATGCCAAATAGGGGAAAGCGCAATACCTCTTTATATATCCCTTATATAGCAGAAGAAATTGCACAAATAAAAGAAATCACGGTAGAAGAGGTAGTAGCAATTACCAACAAAAATGCAAGAGCATTGTTTAAAAAAGTTCAATAGGATATAGCCGACGTATGCTTTATACAAATTGGTTATGAGAAGATGTGGCTGAATCGTTACAAAATGCAGGAATAATCAAATCAGAGGGGGAATATGTCTACATTAGGAAACCCACAAAATACAATAGAAGTATTGCAAAAATATAAATTCACGATTCAAAAAAAATATGGACAAAACTTTTTAATTGATGCAAACATACTGGATAAAATTATAATGGCAGCAGATATTAAAAAGGAAGATTTTGTGTTGGAAATTGGACCGGGTATTGGAACTATGACGCAGTATCTTTGTGAAGATGCAAGGCAGGTACTAGCGGTAGAAATAGACAAAAAATTGATTCCAATTTTAAATAAAACCCTAAGCGAGTACCGTAATCTAGAAATAATGAATGCCGACATTCTAAAAATTGATGTGAATCAGCTTGTGCAGGAAAAAAATCACGGTAATCCAATTAAAGTGGTTGCAAATCTTCCTTATTATATTACCACTCCGATTATAATGGGATTATTTGAAAGCCATGTACCCATCCAAAGTATTACCATTATGGTGCAAAAAGAAGTGGCAGACCGTATGCGGGTGGGACCGGGCACAAAAGATTATGGGGCATTATCGCTGGCCGTGCAGTATTACGCAACACCGGAAATTGTAGCAAATGTGCCGCCAACTTGCTTTCTGCCAAGACCAAAGATAGGAAGTTGTGTAATAAATTTAAAGCGTCACCAAGGGGTCGCCGTAAAGGTGAATGATGAAAAATTAATGTTTCGCATGATACGTGCTTCCTTTAACCAACGAAGAAAGACATTGGCAAATGGGTTAAGCAATGCATCGATACAGATGTCCAAGGAAACGATGATAGAGGCTATTGAAAAAATGGGACTTCCGGCTAATGTTAGGGGGGAAACTCTTACGCTGGAACAGTTTGCACAATTGAGTGATCTTATTGGAGATGCGATGCTAGTGTAAATCGCTCCTAGCAAAAAAATGAATGGAGCAACATATTGGAGAATTAAGAGAACACAACGGTATCCTGGCGAAAGCGTATGGCAACATTATGAGAGGCTAAGTGAATTCAACGGTATCCTGGCGAAAATGTTTGGCAATGTTTTGCTGTTGCAGATTTGTGTTTCTTCTGGATTCAATCGCAATACTGTCGAAAAAGCCTTTCCAGAGCTTTCTGTATTGGAGTTCTTTTTCAGAATAGCGGCTCATAAATTCTTGACTGGCAGCAGGTACGTCTGCAATAAGGTATCCTTTTCCTTGCTTGTGTATTGCGGCAATTTTACGATTTTCATCATAGATGATAAAATTTTCTTGCGGGAGACGGTCTGTGAAATGGTCGGCTAAAAAGGGCAATACGTTATTCTTAGGATGAATCTTTGCAAACAGTATGCCGGTTTCTAGTTCACTAAATCGCAGAAATCCAAGCAGATGATGTGCCTCATTTCCTGCATTGCGGCTAAGTTGGAAAACACGGTTTACATAAGGGTCACCCAAATAGTGCAAAACCTTACTGCCATCAGATAGAGAAAGGCCTAGTACGATGGTTTTATAGATAGCATCGGCTTTATCTATTTGGCTTTTTGCTAACGTTCCAGTTTCGATGGAGGAAGTGGCATGGCATAATTCGGAGTAAGTAGCATCTCCAAAACGCTGAAGCAATGTGTTGGCTACCTTCTGGCTCTTTTCATAGTCGGTAGCGATAGCGATGTATTCGTAAAAAAGATTCAAATTGTCTTTAGCGCCTTCTGTTGAAAGTGTTATATTTTTGTGTCCATATTTACTCGCCCAAGCATCATAAACACCAGTAAATATACCATCAATACTATTTTCACAAATAAAAATATACATACTATTCTCCTATTGAATTTAGTTTATATTGCAGCGTTAAGATGTGGCTTTTACATCTTGTGTGCATAAATCGTGATGATTTAGTTGTGCCTCTTGAATAGGTGCAATATAATTTCCATACCTAATATGGCGTAGAAGCTTATGCTACCGTGTGCAACGGGCCCTATGACTTAGGATGATGAAAGCTATCTGCCTATATAAATTCCTTATGAAGCAATAATTAAATTACTTGGAGAAACGATATTGCTCGGAATGACATGAATTTCAGATATTGAATTTTCGTCAAATAGGCTTAATTGCTGGTAGCCGCTTTCCCTTATATCTTTGGGAATTTGTGTTTTGTCACGCATGAGATTTTCGCATATATAATTTTCTTCAAGTTTGGTATGGTACATCATTTTACCATTGCAAGTTATAAAATAGAGCGCCCGCTTTAATACGACTCCAATTTTCTTTAAGTCATCAAACTTTAATGCTGACATCTTTCTTGCTTTTACAATACGGTTTGCAGATTTACATCCAATACCAGGTATCCTTAAAAGTGTATGGTAATCTGCCCGATTAATTTCAACTGGAAAGTATTCAAGATGCCGAAGTGCCCAATCACATTTAGGGTCTAAAAACAGATTAAAATCAGGTCTATCTTCAGATAATAATTCTGAAACTTGAAACTTATAAAATCTTAATAGCCAGTCTGCTTGATATAGCCGATGTTCGCGTAGCAGTGGCGGACCTCCAAGGCGAACAGGTAGCAATGAATTATGGTTTACATTTACAAAAGCAGAATAAAATACCCGTTTTAAATCAAAATTGTTATAAAGGATTTCTGCCACACTCATGATTTGAAAGTCGTTTTCTGTGGTTGCACCCACAATCATCTGAGTACTTTGACCGGCAGGGACAAATTTTGGTGCTTTGTGGTAGGCAATCAGCTCATTTTTATTTTCAATGATACTGTTTTGAATTTGTCGCATTGGCTTTAAAATAGTCTTCCGCGATTTAAAAGGAGCCAGTTTTTGTAAACCTTCTGCTGTTGGCAATTCAAGGTTAATACTCATTCTATCTGCCAAAAACCCAACTTTTTCCACAAGGAGAGGGTCTGCCCCGGGAATTGCCTTTACGTGGATATATCCGTTAAAATGATGCAGGGTACGAAGACGATAGATTGTCTGGTAAATAAGATCCATCGTATAGTTGGGACTTATGAGTATACCGGAGCTTAAAAATAAACCTTCTATATAATTTCTACGATAGAATTCCATGGTTATTGTACATATTTCATCAGGAGTGAAAGATGCTCTTTTCACATCGTTATTACAATTATTCAAACAATAGCTACAATTAAAAATGCATTCGTTTGTAAATAGTATTTTCAATAAAGAAACGCATCTTCCATCACCGGAAAATGTATGGCAAATTCCAGGGGCAATACAGTTGCCCATTCCTTGCCCGTTGCCTGTTCGGTCTACACCGCTAGAAGTGCAGGCGATATCATATTTAGCTGCGTCAGAAAGAATAGTCAGCTTTTCCATTAAACCCATATCAGTTTGAATTTGCATAAGGAATCCTCCAATAGAAAGATTGGAACGTTTGTTCTTTGATAAGTCTAACACAGGCTAATCGAAATTGCAACAAGAAAAAACATTTGTTTGGAAAATATGTTCCCATGATCGTTCAAAATAGCAATATACTGCGAAACAGAGGTCTATTTTTTCTTTTTTTTCATATAATTAGAAGGACAAGATAAGAAACGAAGGTTCATGGGAGGTCAAGTTGAGAGAAAAAATAAAAACTTTTTTTTCGGTTTGCCTATTAATGATTGCATTGCCGTATATCATTACGTTACTTTTGCAAGGAGAAAGAGTGGATAATCTTTCGATTTTTTCGAAACAGGTTGATGAGAATTTTGAAAATAGTAAAGATGATGAAAGTGGATTAAAAGTTGATGAATCAAAGCTTATAGAAGAAATGGGGATACAAGGATTAGATATTGAAAAATATTTAATTGGTGTAGTGGCAAAAGAAATATCGATTACATATGAGGAAGAAATGTTAAAGGCGCAGGCGGTGATAGCCAGAACAAACCTTTTAAGGGCATTGAAAAAGAGAGAAGAACAGTCTGCGCAGGAAAAGGCCATTGCGGGGAATGCAGCTGAAGAGAAGGCTGCTGGGGGAAATTTTGTTGCAGGAGATTCTGTGCAAGAAAATTCTACGGAGGCTATAATCACAGAAAAACTACCGGATGCACTGGATTCTAATGAACTTTTGGATTTATGGGGGAAAGATGGATTCACAGAAAATTACCAGACATTGGTAGAGGCGATAGAGTCTACGAAAGGGCAGACGATAATGTTTCAACAAGAATATATCGATGCGGCATTTCATGCGGTGAGTGCAGGGAAAACGAGGTCTGCGAAAGAAGCTTTGGGACGGGAGGAATTAAGTTATTTGGACATAGTGGAAAGCTTTGACGATATTCCTTCTGTTGAATTTTTAAAGGTAGTATTTTATGAAAAACCGGAATTTATAGCTAAAATTTTAAAAAAATGGGATAATGAAGACATAAAAGAAGTAGAGGACACGCAAGAAAATTTGATGGAAAAAATAAAAATAGTAGAAAGAGATAGTGCCGAATATGTTACGCAAATACAGATAGGAAGTGAAATAGGGACGGGAGAAGAATTTCGTGACGCATTTGGATTAAATTCCTCCTGTTTTTATATAGCAGAAGTGGAAGGTAGCATACGTATTGTTACAAAAGGCTTGGGGCATGGGCTAGGCTTAAGCCAGTATGGTGGCAACCAGCTTGCAAAATCTGGAAAAAAATATGAAGAAATTCTACAGTATTATTATAAAAATATTGATATTTCTATCCCATAGAATAAATTTATAGGGACGATCAAATATTGATCTTGTGGAAGCATAGAGTAATTTTTACATGAACCATCCAAAAAAATTTTGAATAGCGTAAAAGTCTGTATAAATGAGAAAATTACGGCAATGCTATAAAGGAAATTAAATAATTGGATGGTGATAGGATGAGAAATAGGAGAGCAGTAACATTTTTAAGACAAAGATCATATGTGATTGCAGCAGTCATTATGCTGGCTGCAGCTTTTGGAATGACAGGAGTATATTTTTCCAAACAGTCCAAAGCAGAAAAAGTAAAACAGCAGGAAATGGCAGCAGAGGAAGAACGTCTGCAGGCTGAACTGGCAAAAGAAAAAGCAGCAGAAAAACGGGATTCAGAAGCAGTATCCAAAATAATTCCACCGAAGAACAATGATTTTATGGATTCTCCGGAGGACATCCTTTTTAGCGGTATCAAGACAAATCAAGACGAAATAGAAGATAGTATGGTACAAGAAGTGCAATTGGATACACCGTTAGATAAGCAAGAAGAGGTTGCAGAAGAGGAAGAAGCAGAACAGTTGAAAGAAACACTGGCAGTAAATACGCCGGAACTTCACTTTAGCGCTGAAACAGACCTTAACTGGCCTTTACAGGGAAATGTTATATTAAATTACAGCATGGATCAAACAATTTATTTTGCTACATTAGATCAATACAAATATAACCCTGCTATTATCATTGCGGGAGAAGTCAATACAAAAATAATGTCTGTGGCAAAGGGGCAAATTAATTCCATTGAAACAAATGAGGTGACAGGCCGTACGGTGACGATTGATTTAGGCGATGGATACAATGCGGTGTATGGTCAGTTAAAAGAAATTCCATTTAATGTAGGGGATTATATTGACTCAGGTGAAATCATTGGATATGTAAGTGAACCAACAAAATATTTTTCAGTTGAGGGCGCAAATATCTACTTCCAGCTTTTAAAAGATGGAGAGCCAGTGAATCCAATGGAATATTTGGATTAAGTACGCTAATAATATAAAAATGAGGGACTGTTATATCATGTAACAGTCCCTTTTTGCTGGTGCTCAGCAATGGATGCAATGAATGGGTGAAAGATACGCACTTAAGCAAGAGCAGATAAACGCACGCACAAAAAATATGTAATCTAATATAATAAAGTATACCGGCCAAAGCCGCAATCGAAAACACTTCTTACCATTTATACTATTTATAGCTTTCTAAAAGCTTTCTGAAAAAATACGTTTTGGTCGATTGCTTTACTATAGATGGGGCTGCTTTTTGTGGCAGCCCTTTTACATAGTTTATGCTTCTCACATGTTGAATTGGCAAAAGGCACTCTTTGCAGTCGCACATTTACATAGTTTATGACTCTCACATATTGAACTGGCAAAAGGCGCTCTTTGCAGCCGAGCCTTTACATAATTGCTACAAAAAAGTACATCATGATAAAGTGGCATACGCTGCCACCTAATACAAACAGGTGAAATATTTCATGTGAACCAAAGCTTTTATGCTTTAAATTGAAAACCGGAAGTTTTAAAGCATATATTACGCCCCCAACCGTATAAATAATACCTCCTGCTAAAAGCCAGAGAAATGCTTGTAGAGAGAGGCTATTTATAAGTTGCGTAAAAGCCAGTACACAGACCCAGCCCATTGCTATATATAATACAGAAGAGAACCATTTTGGACAAGTAATCCAGAAAGCTTTTATGAGAATGCCCAGTAATGCAATCCCCCAAACAAGGGAAAGCAGTGAATATCCCAATGGTTTACCGAGTACAATGACACAAATCGGGGTATAGGTTCCTGCAATTAATACAAAAATCATCATATGATCGATTTTGCGTAAAAGTTTGTTCGTCTTTTCTGTGAGATTAAAAGCGTGGTACGTGGCACTTGCACCATACAATAAAATCATACTTACAATAAAGATAGCAAGAGAAGCCACATGGACATAATCCGGTTGCGAGGAAGCCTTTATTAAAAGAGGCAAAGAGGCAAACACAGCCATAAGCATACCAATAAAATGTGTAATAGAACTTCCGGGATCTTTTAATTTAATTTTCATCGTATAAATCTTCCTTTCAGTGTGCGAAGGTATACAAATAATATATGTTAAATTTAAAACAATAACAATACATAGTTTTTAATACTATGTATAAACTATATAAATACTACTACACAAGGTAATTCGTGTCAATACATTTTTTGCAATACTTGGCGTTATTTTTTCGTAATATTTAAGTAGTATCTCTATCATTTTAAATATTATCATAATATTAGCGTGAAAATACGAAATTAACATTTTGTTTCAATACTGTTCCTATATTTTCTTCTGTTTTTACAATATTTTTGTGAAAATATAAAATTGACATTTTATCAAAAATTTGTTATGATAGGAAACAGATATTTATGAAGGCGTATTGTGGTCTATCAGCCCGAAAGAGCTTGCATCATGTAAGCGCTTTTTTTATGAACTTTTTATGAATTAAGGTTCGTATGAAACCCTACGGGGGAGCCACACTCGCTGGTGAGCCATTCCTCACAGAAGAATATCGTCACAAAGCGACCAAGCTCGGCGCAAAAGATTCTTTCTATATTTGATCTATTAGGGATTTAGAAATTTTTGCTCTGCAGGCAACAAGAAAGGAAACACATAAATAATATGGAAGCAGTAAATTTTGATCAACTTGATCTACTACCTCAAATTTTAAGAGGTGTAAAAGAAATGGGCTTTGAAGAGGCTACCCCAATCCAAAGCCAGGCAATACCAATCGTAATGGAAGGTAGCGATGTCATCGGACAGGCACAGACTGGAACCGGGAAAACAGCGGCATTTGGAATCCCTTTGTTACAAAAGGTAGACCCACAAGGGAAAAAGACACAGGGAATCGTATTATGCCCAACAAGGGAACTTGCGATTCAAGTAGCAGATGAAATTAGAAATTTAGGAAGATATATGCACGGCATAAAAGTTTTGCCCATATATGGTGGACAGGATATTGTAAAACAGATGAGATCCTTAAAAGTAGGGGCGCAGATTATCGTTGGCACACCAGGACGTGTTATGGACCATTTAAGAAGAAAAACCATACGTTGTGACTTTGTGGAAATGATTGTATTAGATGAAGCAGATGAAATGTTGAATATGGGTTTTCGTGAAGATATTGAAACAGTACTTGAATATATTCCGGAAGAAAGGCAGACCATACTATTTTCAGCAACGATGTCAAAAGCTATTTTAGAAATAACGAAGCAATATCAAAGAAATGCTAAAACGATTAAAGTAGTAAAAAAAGAACTGACGGTTCCAAATATAGAACAATTTTATTACGATGTAAAGCGGAAGGACAAGATAGAAGTATTAAGCCGCCTACTTGATTTCCATGCTCCAAAGCTCTCCCTTATCTTTTGCAATACAAAACGTATGGTAGATGAGCTGGTGAGTGACCTGCAAGGAAGAGGATATTTTGCAGAGGGGCTTCATGGAGATATGAAACAGCAGCAGCGTGACCGCGTTATGAACAGCTTTCGAAATGGGAAGACAGAAATCCTTGTTGCTACCGATGTTGCAGCCCGAGGAATTGATGTAGATGATATCGAAGCCGTCTTTAACTATGATTTGCCGCAGGACGATGAATATTATGTGCATCGTATCGGCAGGACAGGACGTGCCGGCAAATCGGGTACGGCATTTACATTTGTAAAAGGCAAAGAAATATATAAACTAAAAGATATACAAAGGTATTGCAAAACAAAGATTTTAGCTCAGCCAATTCCGACGAGTGATGATGTAGCCCACATTAAAATAGAAAAAATCATGGAGCAGATAGGAAGACTTGTAGAGGAAGAAAATCTGACTTCATGCGTCAATATGATTGAAAGCCAGGTCAATGAATCGGATTACACCGCAATGGATATTGCAGCGGCCTTTTTATTCCAGGCATTAGGAAAAGGCGACTCATTACAAGAAGCGGCAGCCACTCCTAATTTTGGCAATTATGACTTTGGCGATACCGGAGCCGAAGAGGGCATGGTACGTCTGTTTATCAATGTAGGAAAAAAGCAGAATGTAAAGCCGGGAGATGTTCTAGGGGCAATAGCCGGGGAGAGTGGCATACCGGGTAAATTGGTAGGTTCCATAGATATGTATGATAAATACACCTTTGTTGAAGTGCCAAGAGAGTATGGAAAAGCAGTATTGCAGGCGATGAATAATTCTAAAATCAAAGGAAAAAGCATTAATGTAGAGCCGGCAAACCAGAAGTAAGAACATATTTAGAATAATACAAATACAACTGGTATTCTAGGATGTGGATTTCGTCTGGAACATAAATTTTTTGAAATCTATTTTTAATAGCCAAAACAAGACCACCATATTTTTTCGGCGGTCTTGTTTTGGCTATTAAAGTTTTTCGATTTTATCAGCAGTTAAGCTTGTATATTTTGAAATTTTTCAAGTTCATTTGCCATAGAAAGCGCCTTTCTCACGGCTGTGATTTCGCGGATAACCGCTTCGTAAAACGCATTTCATATGTGCTGCGGATGTCAATTTAGCGAAAATAATATGAATGACTTTACGAAAAAATACGAAGCGATAGATAAAGATGAGAATGGCAATATTGAATATTGGATTCCTATTCTGTAAAGTGGGAAAATGATTAATGGTCCTAACAGCAAAACAGGAGATGGACTCTAAGTTGTCCATCTCCTGCAAATAACATAAATACATCTTTGATTTTAAGCGAAGTATCTCTTCAACAATCCTGCAAATGCCTTGCCATGTCTTGCTTCGTCTTTCGCCATCTCATGAACGGTGTCATGGATTGCATCTAAGTTTGCGGCCTTTGCACGTTTTGCAAGGTCAAACTTGCCAGCAGTAGCACCATTTTCTGCGGCAACTCTTAGTTCAAGGTTCTTCTTGGTGCTTGAAGTTAGAACTTCACCAAGTAATTCGGCAAATTTTGATGCGTGCTCTGCTTCTTCGAAAGCAGCTTTTTCCCAATATAAGCCTATTTCGGGATAACCCTCTCTATGTGCAACCCTTGACATTGCAAGATACATGCCAACTTCCGAACATTCACCATTAAAGTTTGCTCTTAAATCTTCTAAAATATCTTCGCTTACGCCCTGTGCTACGCCTACAACATGTTCGGCGGCCCAAGCTAAATCATCTCCCTGCTCGGTAAATTTACTAGCTGGAGCTTTACAAACTGGACAGGCTTCAGGGGCGGAATCTCCTTCGTGAACATAACCACATATGGAACATACAAATTTTTTCATTTTAAATACTTCCTTTCTTTTTTTGCTTATTGTTATATTACTATTTAAAATAGTAATTATTACTGATTTTAGGATATCATCTTATCCTCCGAATGTCAATAGCTTTTTTAAATAAATTGGAACTTATTTTTTTAAAACAAGTTGGACGTTAAATTTTTCAAACTTTTTTAGATTTTGCGAAGCAAGTTGGACAAATGCCATAAAATTGTGTAATATGACCTTCAACATGACCATCAAATGCATGGTTGGCAAGTAAATTAATATGATCAATACCTTCCATTTCCAAATCCATTACACACTCGCATTCAGTACAAAAAAAATGATAGTGGGGGATTATATTGCTGTCAAATCGATCTGCTCCGCCATTTGTTGGAACTTTAGCAATCTGTCCTAATTGTGAGAGCAAGGAAAGGTTACGATAAACAGTACCAAGGCTGATATTGGGAAATTCTTCCCTTATAGCTAGGTATACGGTTTCGGCAGTCGGATGATCCTTACGCAAAGATAAGAAATTCTTGATACACTCTCGTTGGCGACTGAACTTTAACATCTGATATATCCCTCCAATATTAATATTAATAATTGTTATTATAATTGTTTTTGAAAGGTTTGTCAATAGGTGATGAAAAATTTGCAATGCAATATAATTGATATACGGCGATATCCTAGATGATGCAAAATTGCAATGGATTTACAGTTCTACTTTTAAAATATACCCATAGAATATAGTGAGAAATCATAGGAGCAAAAAAGATGTCTGGTTTTCAACGTTTCATAACATATTTAAATTTATATGAAGAGAACCAAAAAATCCGAAACACAGGTTTTGCAAAAATAGAAAAGAGAAATGATCAGTGTAAGGTAGAAATACATATGAGAGGTACCGGGTATACAGGAATAAGCTGTCCGGTCTATTTGTATACATTGCAGAGGGAAAAACCTTTCGGAATCCAAATAGGTGAAATACAAATGCAAAACAGTGTAGGGGATTTCCATGCGAGCTTATCCAGTGCAAATTTGAATAACAGTGGCTACGATTTTGAAGAAATGAACGGAATCATCATTAAAGTGAATGATAAATTCATGTTTGCCAGTCAATGGGATGATAAGGAAATCATGTTAAACCAGTTTCGAATAGCAGAAAAAGGAGAAAGGATGAAAACAAAAGATAATATGGAAATACAGTTAAAAGCAGCGGAATATTCTGGTGGTCATGATAATTCATCAAGAATAGAAGTATTAAGAGAAACAGGGTATGAACAGAACTCAAAGAGCAATGAAGTAAAGCCGGAAGACCTATTATCAACAGAAAAACAGAAGAATGAGGGTCAGCAATCAGATGCTCAAATAGAACAGCAGTTAACCATGCAAAAACAAGAACAAATAGATATGCAGGAAAAAAAACTGCAGCCAGCGGTACAAAAGCAGTCAACGATGCAAGAACGAAGGCAACCAGCCATGCAAAAGCAAGAACAGCCGACCATACAAAAAGAACTACAGCCAACGATGCAAAAGCAAGAACAGCCGACCATACAAAAAGAACTACAGTCAACGATGCAAAAAAAACTACAACAGACAACAGAGCAGGTAGCAAGAATGCAGGATACGAAAGTGAAGCAGATGCCACAGAGAAATACATACAGTAGAAATAATATCAAAGGCATGGAGGCGGCAAGGCAACCATTCCCAGAAGAACTATCCCCAGAAGAGCTATTTCCGGAATGGGCACAAAAATGGCAGTTTATTTTGGAAAACTATCCGGTTATGACACCTTTTGAAGATGAAGAGACAATTCTTTGCGTAAGAATGGAACTAAAAGACATCCGTATGCTGCCAAAGCGCTATTGGTATCTGGGAAACAACAGCTTTCTACTACATGGGTTCTTCAACTATCGCTATCTGCTGCTGGGAGCAATGAAAGAAGGTGGAGAAAAGAAATGGTTTATAGGGATACCAGGCGTTTACCAAAGCCAAGAAAAAGTAATGGCTACTTTATTTGGATTTCCGGAATTTAAGTGTGAAAAAAAGTCTGATCATAAAACAGACCACTTCGGATACTGGTATAGAATTATTGATGAATAAAACAAGATCCACACTGCGATGGAATCCTTTATTGTTGGCAGGTAAATTAGCATTGACACCGCTTTGAAGCATTCAGAATACAAAGATAAGGCAGTAGCGATACTGCGATTAAATCACACGCTATTGGTGAATAAGGCTGTACCGATAATGGTCGGTCCATTCACCTTGAATCAGAATGTTTTGTCGGCATAGCCCTTCATTCACAAAATTTAATTTTTCCAACAGGTGTAGGGATGAGCTATTGGTTGGCATGGCAAAGGCCTCGATTCGATGAAGTGCAAGCTCATCAAACATAATAGAAATACCCTTTGCGATGCTTTCCTTTGCAAATCCCCTATGCCAACAATTATGGTCAAATTTGTAGCCAAGTTGACAGCTTTGATATACGGATTGCACTATATCATGGAAAGAAACTGTTCCAATGATATGTGTTGGCCGTATTTTTTCAAACACCCAGAACCGTACAGCCGACAAATCCAAAGTAAGCGAAAATTCACAGGTTAACAAAGTTCGATGGTAACTACTTGTGTAAAAATTTTTGGTTCGGCTCGGCTCACAGGCCTCAAATATTTCTTTGTTGTTCAAATAAAACTGTAGGACTTTATCAGCAGAATCTCCATGTAAAATTCTTAGTAGCAACCGATCTGTTTCATAGGACATATTCATAGCAATACAAGATTCCTCCATTTTTAAATTTTCAAATCACAACGATATTCCAAAACCGTAACGATATATCAATTCCCTAATCCTCGAATTTCTACAATAGGGATCGTTTTTTGTAATAAGGACTGAAAACTTTCCAGTTCTTCTTTTGTATGAGGGGAAAATCCGGGAGAAATAACCTGTTCAGAATCCCGATATTGTTGTAAAAAATAGATAGGTGCGCCACGAATCCATTGTCCGATTTGCTTAAAATCCTCTAAGGTGTGTAACTGCTTTACCGCTGTAGTACGAAACTCAAATGGAATATCCTGTTCCATCAAGCAATCAATAGAAGACTGGATTCTGCTCATGTCAATGGAAGGGAACCCTGTAATTTTTTCATAGGTGGATGGCGAACCTTTGATGTCCATTGCGACATAATCCAATAGTTTTTTCTGACAAAGCATTTTAAGTACATCCGGACGATAGCCATTTGTATCAAGCTTTATTTTAAGTCCAAGAGAACGTATCTTGACGATAAATGGCAATAAATCGGAGGAAATGGTTGGCTCCCCACCACTTATGCATACACCATCTAATACATGGCAACGCTTTTTTAAGTGTGCGAGTACTTCTTCTGGCTTGTAGGACGCAGATTCTAGTGGTGGCAGTACGAACTCCTTATTATGGCAAAAGGGGCAACAAAAATTACAGCCTCCCAAAAAAACGGTGGCAGCCAAATGCCCAGGGTAGTCAAGTAAGGTAGTTTTTTGGAATCCTTGTATTTGCATAGGCACTCCTGTTATCATTATATTTAAAAATTTGCGTTGCAACTTCTAAGAAGCGATAGGATAAGTAAATCCAATCTATTCATATGGTCAAAAATATGTTAAGCTAGCAATAGAAATTGATGATGCAACCATTTAGTACCCCCATATAATGTGAGGTGCTTTGCCCAGCAAAAGCCAGAGGCATTGAACACTTGGCGTAGCCTATCGATACTTAGTGGATTGGTTTAGTGGTTGCACCAAGATGCGCTCTTTACATCTTGTGTACATAAACGTAACTTGGAAGGAATATGATTGAATTGTTATTCTATTATAAACCAAATGAATGTAAAATACCACTGCTAAGGCAAATAGAAATCAAGATGGGGTAATGGTGCAAGAGAAACATTTTTATAAAGCAAATTTAGGACGAGGCAAATAATGGGACAACAGACAATGGAAACCTACATGAAAGTGGCGATAAAAGAAGCGAAGAAAGCTTATAAATTAAATGAAGTACCCATAGGCTGTGTGATTGTATATAACGCCACCATTATTGCAAGGGGATACAATCGGCGCAATACAGACAAAAATACACTTGCACACGCAGAACTATCTGCTATAAAAAAAGCCAGTAAAAAACTGGGTGACTGGCGATTGGAGGGCTGTACAATGTATGTAACGCTAGAACCCTGTCAAATGTGTGCCGGAGCCATTGTTCAAGCAAGGATCAGCCGTGTCATAATAGGCAGTATGAACCCAAAAGCGGGATGCGCAGGATCGATATTAAACATATTGCAGATGAAGGAATTTAATCACCAAGTAGAGATAACTACAGGGGTACTAGAAGAAACGTGTTCCGCCTTGTTAAGTAGTTTTTTTAAAGAACTGCGTAAGGGAAAAAGGTAAAGAGGAAAAGAGGAGTTGCCAGAAATTGGTCTATTTGTGATAAATGGGATTTATATGTCAGCATGATAGATTATATTGATATGCCAATTGACTTTTTAATGAAAACAAGGTATACTAAAACTCCGAGCAGCTGGGGAGTCAGCGGTGCCCTGTACCAACAATCCGCTATAGTTGGAGTGATGTTCTGCCCCGGATTTTTTGACTGTGGGGCTGCCTTTTATAAGTGGCGATGAAGTTTGGGTCTTGCGCAACGGAAATTTGTAAACCGTGTCAGATTGGGAACAAAGCAGCACTAAGCAAAACCTTTCGTGTGCCGTGAGGGTGCCTGAATCGAGTTAACTGTAGAAGTAACGTCCATGGTCATGATTCAAAGCAGAACGCTCGGATTTTAATCGTTTGATTTTACTATTAGGAGATTTTAAGGAGGCACAATTATGTGGAAGAAAATAAGGCATTTTTTTTATAATACAACCCACATAATGGAACTAACAATGGCGGTTTTCGTTTTAATAGCAATATTAATTGCTGCCGCGTCTTTAACAGAACCATTTTATGAGTTTTTAATAAACCGATTTAAACCAAAGTCTTTTTTGGAGTTTTTGGGCTATGTATTTGATATATTAATTGGAATTGAGTTTTTAAAAATGCTTGGCCGTCCCAGCCCTGACACAGTGTTAGAAGTACTTATCTTTCTGGTAGCAAGGCATATGATACTAGAAGATACATCAGTGGTGGAGAATTTTATAACCATTGTTAGTATAGCGATACTTTTTGCAGTGAAGAAATATTTGAAATTGCCAACAGACAAAGACAGTGATAATATTTTTGTATCCGAACACGATGTAGAGCAGCTACGAAAAGCACGCCATAGTGAAAAGGAAAGACGCAAGGAGAGGCAGGAACAGGCAGCGAATGCTAGATTGGAGAGGTTAAAATCGGAAAAGCAACAAGTCGGCAATGACATGGCACAGTGGGAGAAGGCATTTAGCAACCAATCTGCACAAGCTGAGAAGGAATCAATGAAAGAGCAAAGGTCGATTGAGAATCAAAAGCATAGTGAACAAAGTTAAGAAGGTTTATACAATGGAGAACTCTATGGCATAGAAACTACAGGGGGAACAAGGTATAGGCTTTTTTCAAACTCTAATAGAGGGCATTAACCTGTGTAGATTTATAGATTTATCTAAACATTTGAAACAATATGCCGATATAAAAAGATAGAGTATCTATTTGCATTGCCGTTTATACAGCAAGCATCCAAATTAAACAACACCAAACAGCACAAAGAAACAATATTAAACAACAAAAAGCAACAACAAAAGAAAAAAATCAAACAACAAAAGGAAACAATATAAAACAAAGCGATACAAAAGAGAATCTACATGTAGACCATAAGTAATGGGCATCAAGATACGAGATGGTACGAGGTATCCTTGTAAGTGGTCCGCATTCCATATTTTTTATAATTAAAAGACGAAATAAATAGAAATATAGATGAAACTGTATATGAATATAGGAACGGCAGTATGCTAAACATGTAGATAAAGAGCAAGGGTAAGGTGGAATCAAAAGAATGAATTAATTTGTAAAGAAGAAAGAAAAAAATCAATCTGAAGTAGGAGGGCGATTATGATGTTGGTTATGAAGTATAAGAAAGTAGCAAAAAGAGTTTTGGCGATGCTGTTAAGCCTAAGTGTGATTTTGGGCATGGCAGATTTGTCCATGCTTACGGTACAGGCGTCGACCGACAGGGATATCAGCCATGCGGGGACGAATGCTCATTGGAGTATTGCGAGGCAAACATTGTGGACATATACTGGAAATGCAATAGAGCCTCCAGTAACGATTAAATATGATGATACTGAAACGGGCGACCCCCAAACAAACGGAGTAGATGTAACAAGTTATTTTGACTATGCTTACAGTGACAACATAGATGCTTCTGATGTGCTCCCCAAAATTGTAATATCTGTCAATGCGAGTGGGGAGGCAGCTGGCTACAGTGGCACAATAGCGAGACAATTTTTTATTGACCCAAAACCTTTGACCGATCCATCGATATCTGTAGTGATAGATCCTCAGTTTTACACCGGAAGCAATTTTACAACACTGCCGGGAACAGCTATTAGAGTTACGGATACTGCTCGAGGAGGAGTGCAGCTAGTAAATGGTGACGACTATACGTATACAATCCTTCCGCTTGAACCGAATGCTACGGATGCTACAACTGGAACCATTCGGTTTTCAGGTCAAGGAAATTATAAAGGCTCTATCGATAAACAATTTGATATTGTAAAGAATACGTTCGATGATATAACAATAAAAGATGCTACGGACGCATCTAAGGTGTATACATCAGGCACGATACCTAGATATAACTATACAGGCAGCCCCATTGGACCTGAACTAGAAATAACAGATAATAGCAGCCTTAATCCGGCTCATGTACTATTATCTACACAAACAGGAGGCCTAGGCGCTGAATATAGGCTACAGTATGGAGCGGCAACACCAACAGTAAATACAAACACGGCCGCAGGAAAAGGCTTGATCCAAATCATAGGACAATTAAGCTATACCGGGAGTGTCTATCATACAGAGTTTTGGATTGTGAAGCCATTGACCTTCCCATCTGGAGAATACCCGAATAGTACCAACGATATCAAAGTAACCTTGGCTGGCACACAGCCCTATCCTTATACAGGTAGTGAGATAAAGCCTACCGTTACGGTTCTCGATACCAAGCCTTCATCAAAAAAATTAGAGCAAGGTGTAGACTATACGGTAAGCTATTTTGATAATGTGGAGGCGGGTGGCACGGGCCAGGTAGAAATTACAGGAATGGGTGCATATTCTGGAACGATTGAGGTACCTTTTAGAATAGCCGGTGTTAATACGGGTGATCCAAGGTTGCGTATTGAGGTAGCTCCTTGTGTTTATAATGGAGAAGAACAGAAACCGGAAATTAAAGTTTTTTACGATAACGTAGAACTACCTGACACAGTCTATGGCGGACCTACTAAGATTGAGTATTCAAATAATATAAACGCAGGTACGGCAACGCTAAAGATTACGGGCAATGGAAGTACGATGATTGGCACAAAAGTGCAATCATTTACAATAGAAAAAAAATCATTGGCAGACACAAATGGTTCTGGCGCAATTGAGGCTATTCTATCGACTTACCCCGGGGGACCGGAGTATACAGGGACGGTAAAAGAGCCAAAAGTGAAGGTAACGTATGAAGGAATTACAGATGCAGGTGGGATGTCGAAGCCGGATAGGATATTGATGGAAACGCTTGACTATACGTTAAGCTACCGGAATAATGTAAATGCCGGTACCGACACGGCTGTAATCGTAATTAGTGGTACTGGAAACTATAAAGACAGTAAAGAATTTAGGTTTACGATTTTACCTGTTTCGATTGATAATATGGATACAACGGTTGCCGCGATTGATCCGATTAAATATACCACTCAGCCAATCACTCCGATTCCGCTCATAACAAGGATAGAGGGGAATCCGCTTTCGCCGGTAACATTAACCCCAAACAAAGGCAATGTTATTTTAACTTATGGCAGCGATACTACAAATCGTGGTACAGTAAGGATAGGGATTCAAGGAATCGGTAATTATACCGGTTATCGAGAGGTCACGTTTGAGATTATCAGAAAGCCACTAGAAGACACCGATATTGTATTGGGAACGATACCTGCGCAAGAATATATTGCAAACCCGCTTAGGCAAATCCTTGCGGGAAACTATACGGTGAGATACAACATAGGCAGTAACCTATACCACAGCTTATCGAATGGATCAGACTATACGCTGGAGTGGACGAATGATACAGATGTAGGAGTAGGTAAAGTGACGGTAGTAGCAGACCCGGACAGCAATTATTCGGGGTCAAAATCTGTGGAGTTTGCCATTACACCACGCGATGTAGGGACTGGAAATAATCTCTTTTTCCAAAAGGGCAGCGACCCAAAAAAAACAACGATAGATCCGGTTGTTTATTTAGGTCCTGTTGCAGGGGATACAGTAGAATTTGGAAAAATGAAATCAGATGGGACTCCCCTATATCCAATCTTGGCAATAAACTATGTAAACGCAGCAGCCGGAACTGGTATGAATGAGCCATTAGTAGAAGGCGAAAGCAAAGACTATACCATTTCTTATACAGAAAACACGAAAGTTGGTAAGGCAAGCATAACGATTACAGGACGCAATAATTATAAGGGCACCAAGACAGTTTTGTTTAATATTCAAGGCGATATAGCAAATAACAACCGCATTCCTGATGATGTAACCGTCCTATATGACAAAAATGATGTCTTTTGGGATGGCGCTTGGTCAGAAGTCTATACAGGCAATCAAATAAAGCCGGAGCCAATTGTAAAATGCTGGGGTGTAACCTTAAGGCCGGGCATTGATTATAGCTTGGTATATGGAACGAATGTAAGGGTAGGAGATACAGCTGATGATACGAGTACGGATTCTGCACACGAGACGGGTGGCTACATAAGCGTAGTGGGCAAGGGAGATTATTATATAAACGACCAAGAGGCTTCTTTCCGTATTATAAAGAAAAACTTAAGTGAACCGCCAACGGCTGTTATTGCCCCCATACCGGATCAGGAATATACGGGCGTCGGAATTAAGCCAAGACCGAATGTTTCCTTTAATGGGCATCTATTGAGTAGTACGGATCCGATACAACAGACAGACGATTTTGAATATAGGTATGGCAACAACGTACAAGTTGGAGAGGCAAATATATACATTGATGGGCAGGGAGAGAGCTTTTATAATTCGACAAGTTCCACATTTAAGATCGTACCGCGGGATATTGGTAAAGGCTCCGGAGCAATTTTAGTACCTGCAGGCATGATAGAGGACGACATGCAGAATGTTCTAAAAGCCGATCCTTTTGGCAAGGCAGTGCCCATTAAGCAGGACGACTTGCAAGTTACCTATACGAAAGCGGGTGGTCCTACGATACCAATGGTGAAAGGTGTCGATTATGATATTGAATATATAGACAACGATAAGGTTGGTACGGCAACCATAAAAATTATCGGAAAAGGAAACTTTAGAGGGGAAAACGCAGAGGATGTAAAATTCGTTATAAAAGGGGATTTACTTGATTATGATCATACATTTGTGGTAAAGCTTGCCCCCATCTCCTTTACCGGAAGCAATATTGAACCACATCTGGAGATAACAACTAAATTTGGCGACAGGATTGTGGCTTTAATAGAGGGGATAGACTATGACTTGTCATATGCCCATAATTTTCATGCCGCTACGGATGATCCGACTGACAATGACCTTACAGATGAAGAAGGGCTAGCATATGATCCAACTTATGTGCCAACGATTTTCATTACGGGGAAAAATAACTATGATTTATCCCAAGCACTGCCGATATCGCCACTTCCCCGCGAGGAAACATTTACGATCCGGAAGAAAAACCTTTCAGATCCGGAAGAGCTGGCAGATGGGATTGATTTCTGGAATGGAAATCCATCAAGTATTGAATATAATGGAACGCAGATTAAACCGGTGCTGTCAATTACAAACCATGGAAACGCACTGACAACACCGGTAGCATTAAACCAAGACTATGAGCTGATCCTAGATGCTACCGATTCTCGCGATGTTGCAAATGGCGGGGCACTTGATGGCTATATAAACAACATCGATGTTCCGAGTGGGTGGCATGATACGAATAGTAACGATTCCGTACTGGTAGTGGATCGACCCGGAATCAAAATCAGAGGAACAGGGCAAAATTATAGGGGAGAAACGACGGTACCTTTTGAAGTTTATCCACGATCGGTAGTTGATAAAATTTCAGCTGTTACAAAGATTACGGTAGATAAAACAACAGGTGCGGTTGTCACATCCGATTACCCTGTAGGGACAATAGAGCTTGACTACAATGGCGTTCCAATTACATTTGACAGTGGCTATGCCGGTTTTCCTGTATCAATGGATACGGATGGCAATCCAATATCACTTGCAGATATCATTGTCCATTGTATTGCAGATGGCGCTACACCACCGAATGTATTAAATATAGAATTAGTGAATGAAAAAGACAAGGACGAGCCAGGCAACGATGGGAAATACGACTATACGATAACCTATGACAACAATGACGGCATAGGTTTAGCAACTGTTAATATTATCGGACATGGGAACTATCAAGGTACGATGCCGATTAATTTTAGAATAACAGGAAGCATCGTGGATTCGGATCCTAGTTCAGACCTAAAAGACCATGTTGAAATTATACCAATTCCGGATCAGCCGTTCCAAGAAGGGCCAGTTCATCCAAACGTAGATGTTTATGTCTGGGGCACATTGCTTGATCCGGCGATGGACTATGATTTGACTTATCCAACGCCAATAACAGATCCGAAAAATATTGTGGTGGGCTCAAAAGATGATCCAGATGCGAGTAAGCGTCCTACACTTACCATTACAGGGAAAGGCTTTTACAGGGGCATACAAATTGAATACTTTAATATTGTCCCAATGGATTTGTCCGAGTACGATATCGGCCGAACATTAAATCCGCTAGACCCACAATCTATTTTACAGGTAGTAGGGTTGGTTTCGGCAGGATACATGTACAATGGAAGCGCAATTAATCCTGGTGTATCGCCAACCGGCGCTATCTCCTTGAAAGTTAAAAATAGTGTAGGGACGGTAACGGTAAACTCGGCTAACTATAAGATTACTTACGGCGAAAATAATATAAACGTAGGGGATAAAGATGCAACAAATCCACCAATGATTATTATAACTGCGCAAGGAACAGGTGCAACTCCGCCGGGAAGTGGCAACTATGTAGGTTCAATGCGTGTACCGTTTACGATTATACCGAAAACAGGGCTATTGATTCAAAATATTGCAGCTCAACAATATACCGGTAGCGAGATTAAACCGGAAGTTGTCGTTACGGTAGGCAATGGTGCGGCAGCAACCACGCTGACAAAAGGAACAGACTATGAAATCGTAGAATATACGAATAATATTGATGTAGCATCTGTGGCTTCGCCGGCCACAGCACCAACTGTAAAAATCAGAGGACTTGGCAATTACGGTGGTGAATACACAAAAACATTTGCAATTACGAAAAAAGACATAAATTTAGGTGCAGATGATTTTATTGTAACGACTACAGGAAGTTTTACGTATACAGGACAAGAATTTATGCCGGAAGTAGCGATAAAGTGGAAGAGCAGCGGCAAAGTATTAGCTCTAGGCACAGACTATACCGTAACGAAAGGTACTGGAAATGTCGTAAATGCTCCCACAGGGACGGTAACGATAACTGGCACAGGGACGAATTATACAGGTGTACTTCACCAAGACTTTACCATTAAGCCCAAGCCAATTACCGACCCGCAGATAAGAGTAGTGGACCTAATCCCGGACGAGGCATTTTCGGGAGTGGGCATTGAGCCGATACCACAGGTTTTCTATGACAGCCCCATAACAGGGAGCCCGGTACAATTGCTGGCATCAAGAGACTATACACTAAGCTATAGTAATAACATTAATGCAGGGGAAGCTACCATAACCATCAAAGGGACTGGCAACTATGCGGCAAGTCGAACTGTAAAATTTAAGATTACACCAAAAGCGATTTTGGACTCGGATGTTACCATAAGCGAAATTCCAAAACAAGCGTATACAGGGAAAGAGATCAAAGCAGTGCCGGAAATTATCTGCAACGGCTATACGGCGACAGTCGATAAAGACTATACGATTACCTATGGCGATAATACAAAGCCGGGGACGGTAACTTATACAATCACTGGAAAGGGAAGCTTTAGTGGCGTGAAACAGGGTGAGTTTTTGATTCAAGGGGACTTAGAAAAAGCTGAAATTGACGTAATCCCAATGAAACCACCAACAGGCACAACCTCGGTACGGCTAGCAGAGGAGGATGTACAGCTTACGTTTGTAGATAAAAATGGACGGAAGGTACGGGTAGTCCCACAAGACTACACCATAGAATATGATCCGCTTGTCGATTACACGAAAATAGGTGAAGTACCGGCCACCATTAAAGCAAACCGTGTGGCAGGGGATGAAGATACAGCAGTTTATATTGGGCAAAAAGAAATTACATTTATTATCAGTGAAAACTTGGCTGATGCATGGAACATCCAAGGCATTGCACAAAGTTACGCTTATACAGGTGCTGCAGTTACACCGCTCCCCTATATCGTATTTGCAGGTAAACAATTAAAAGTGGGTGTAGACTATAGGCTAGAATATGCAAACAATATCAATGCAGGGACGCCAAACAATCCGGCAAAGGTAATTATTACCGGACTGGGTAAATATGCGGGACAAAATTCACGTATTGAAAAAACATTTAACATTGTGCCAAAGAGCATTGCAAGGGCAACTACGCCGGTTTTAAAGAATCAAGTGTATAATAACAAGGTATATACACCGGCAGTGTCGGTCGTAGATGGAACAAAAGCATTGACAAAGGACAAAGACTACTCGGCTGTATATACAAATAACAAAACACCGGGGACTTCTACGGTTATTGTCAACGGAAAAGGAAACTATATTGGTAATAAAACGCTTCATTTTGACATTACACTTGCTCAAGCTGAAAAGTTGACTGCAACACCAAAGAGCACCAAAGCGGTTACGCTTAAATGGACGAAACAAACTGCAGTAACTGGATATGAGGTATATAACGCCACGACAAATAAACTTGTGACAAAAATCAAGAAAAATGCAAATAGCGTTGCGATTTCCGGCTTGAGCCCAAAACAAACATATAAATATAAAGTTAGGTCTTACGTTACGACCGGTTCGTCAATTAGATATGGCAGTTTCTCGTCGATAGTACAGACATCACCGAAGCTAAATACGCCAACGAAAGTCACAGTAAAGTCGGCAAAAGCGAAACAGGCAACGATAAGTTGGAGTAAAGTAGATAAGGCCAGCAAATACGAAGTTTACCAGAGCACAAGTAAAAATGGAACATATTCACGAGTTGCAACTACCTCAAAAACAAGTTATACGAAAACGAAGCTTACAACAAATAAGACTTATTACTATAAAGTTAGAGCCTATAAAACAGTAAATAAACAGAAGATATATAGTGATTACTCTTCTAAAAAATCTGTGAAGGTAAAATAATAGTGGTAAGGATTTAATAGCCCAGTCATGTGAGGGAATGCATATGATAGGGATGCTCCTTTAAAAAATCTGTGGGGATATCAAGTAAAGAATAACGATTTGGTATCCTCCAAAAATGCGGAGGAGTGCGTAACAAAATTCCGAGAATGGAAAAAAAAGCTCTAGAGGTTGGTGTGGAATGCAATTATGAAGAATGTATATTATATTGGGCGTTTTCAGTTCGATTCTTATTCGGAATATAGGAAAGGGCTAGAAGATGTAAAAAAAATAAAATATATATCGGATGAAATGGATATCAATGAGCCGGGTGTGGCGCTACGTTTATATACGCTCACCCGGAAAAAAGAGATTAAGTTTCAAAGTGTAATCGGAGAAGACTATTTATTGTATCTTTCGGATTTAGTTGCTGACGATTATCAAGATATTGCGGAACATAGAATTGAAAATTATGAACTGCCAAAGGGGCAGTCGCTACGAAAATTTGCTGGAATAGTTTGTATTGCAGGTGCAATTATATGCTTTCTAGTTTTTGTAGGACTCGAATACAGTGATCGACAAAAAATGAAACAGCTTGCAAGCCTGCAGGAAAACAATGAAGTAGCGAAAGTGGCACAATATGTTGCCGATCTTGTTAACAAAAAGAACCATGCACAAGAAGAAATAGAAGAAGTGCCTTCCGTGGTAGTCAATGATGAATTTGCGGCAGAAAGCGAAGTTGCGGAAGAGCAAGTAGAACCAACAAAAGAGATAGAGCAAAAACCACGGGAAATCTTGATGGATTATATAGGCAACTATGCAGAAAACAAAGATTTTGTCGGTTGGATTTCCATAGCAGATACGTCGATAAATTATCCGGTCATGCAGTCTTTAGAGCAGTATGACTATTATTTAACACATGATTTTTATAAGAATGAAGATATCAATGGTTCTATTTTTCTAGATACTAGAAACAGATTTGCAGATAGGGATATGAATCTCATTATTTATGGGCATAACATGAAAAGTGGCTTGATGTTTGGCTCATTGAGCAAGTATGCAGACAGAGATTACTGGCTGGCACACAAAACCATTCAATTTGATACCCTGTATGAAAAAGGAACATACGACATTGTAGCAGTTTGCCTATCAACAATTGCCTATCAAGATGAAGATACGTTCCGGTTTTATAATTTCATTAACCCGGATTCACAAGAAAATTTAGATGCGTATAGAAATAATATAAACAATATGAATATATTTGGTGAAGCGGTAGACATAACAGCAAATGATCAATTACTAACGATTACAACCTGTAACTACTTTGATGAAGATGGAAGACTGTTTCTCGTTGCAAAAAAGCGGTAAAACAGTAACTCTGCTTTACGATAGAAAATGTGCCGAATTTGTGCTTATTACGAAAAAATGTATTGCAGAGTAGCAAAAAATAGTTTATTATAAAGTATAAATATAAATTAGGCAACCATTTGGCATCCTTGGTAATGCGAGGGCATCTTGACGGTGAACGAGGTACAATTGAATAGTTGCTAAAATTAATAAGAGGGCAGAGTTGAACAAATATGTGTGTTCAACTTGACGATAGCAGATTACTGGCAAAGCAAGGAATCTATTAGAGCATGCATGTGTGTCGCAACACGCAGGTGAGGACAAGATGGAGAAAATTTACAAACTACGGATTATTTCAGCATTGATTGCCATTACTTTTGCAATTATTTTATATCCGGGTATTACAGGCTACGCCGCTGATCCGGAAGAGTTTGACCCGGAGGGATTTCGGATAGAAGGGGATGTGCTGACCGGATATAATGGTGCAGGGGGATATATAATAATACCGTCTAGCGTTAGAAGTATACAGGATAACATATTTTCCGGGAGAACAGAGATAACGGGAGTAGAGATACCAGGATCGGTCACAAATATTGGAAGTTATTCTTTTGCCGGATGTAGTAGCTTGCAAAGAGTAAGCATCGCATCGCCTGCTGTAACAATTGGAACAGGTGTATTTTCTAAGTGTAGCAGTTTAACATCTGTATCCCTGCCGGAAGGTCTTACAAGCATTGCGGCAGAGATGTTTCAAGAATGTGGGGCTCTTAGCGAGGTAATGATTCCGTCAACGGTAAATTCTATTGGTTCTGCTGCGTTTAGAGATTGTGGTAGCCTACCAAGCATTGCTATTCCATCTGGTGTGGCAACGATTGGAAGCGGTGCATTTATGGGTTGCTATAACCTGTCTAGTGTAAGTGGGCCGGCTGCAGTGTCGAATATGGGTACTGGAGTGTATTCTGGTTGCAGCAATTTAAGCAGTGTAAATCTTGGAGGAGCTACTTCTATACCGGAGCTGACGTTCTATGCCTGTGTCAGCTTAAACAGCCTTGATATACCGACAAGTGTCGGCAATATTGGAGCTAGTGCATTTGAAAATAGTGGAATCACGAATATGGCAATCCCATCTGGTGCAACAGTAGATTTAAGTGCTTTTGATGGTTGCACAAGTCTAGTCTCAATAGATGTAAAAGGTGTAGGTGGAAATTATGCATCAAGTGATGGGGCCCTTTACAATACATCCTTAACAGTACTGCTCTATTGCCCAATTGGGAAAACCTCAATTAAACTTGCAGATACGACAGAAGAGTTAGGTCCACAGTCTTTTACTGATTGTGCATACATATCCAATCTGACACTTGGAAAAAGTGTGAAGAAAATTTCGGCAAGTGCATTTACGAATAGTGGGATAAAAGCGGTGACGATACCGGAAACGGTAACGGATATAGGCTCACAGTCTTCGTGGATACCAGATGTCATCTATGGATTTACAGGCTCTCAGGCAGAAAAGTTTGCCGATGCGAATAATTATATATTTGAAAGTATTGGAACAGTGCCCGGTACACCTGATGTAGACAGAAAGGCTGTCCTCGAAGATTTTGGGACGTTTACGGGAAGTGGTGAACTAAGTGCAATTGTAGACGCAGATGATATTACATTTGTCCGTCTGCTACTGAAAGGGAAAGAAGTTAAATCGTCAAACTACGAAATTACATCGGGTAGTACAATTATTACCTTGAATGAGGTCTACATGAAAACTTTGGCCAATGGTACTTATGCTTTTATAGCAGAGTTTTCAGATGGAAACTCAGAAGAAATAGAACTTATCGTAGATGTTAATAGCTCTGGAGGCAATACATCACCAGGCAATGGCGGGACGAACGGTGGCAACACGGGAACAAACACAGGAGGAGGCACCGGAGGAGGCAGTACTGCCGGCAATAGTGGCTCTGCAACGTCAGTGTATGGCAAAGCAGTTCGTGTGAAAGATTCTTCACCTAAGACAGGGGCAGGATTAAATGCCGGATTATTCTTATGTGGTTCATTGCTGATGCTAGGTTGCTATTTAGTAATAACGAAGAAGAAAGATGTATAGTGTAGGCAATCGTTAGCACGAATCATAATAGAACAATAAAAAAGGACACATTCATTGAACACAATGTTTTGAGTCCTTTTTTTTCAAAAGTCAAACCTCTTATATAATCAACTTCTGACTTTTACTGGCCAGAGATAGTATTGAATAATGTATTGCCAAATCCGGACATATCTGCAGGCACCCAAGTGTTGTTAACAATTGTACAAGAGATAGAAAAGTCTTTCTTATCTTCAGAAGGTACAACTGCATTGTAAGCTGCAATTAAATTTTGTGGATAAGCATTCGCAATAGCATCTATGTATTCATCATATCCATCATATCCATCAACCTCTGCAGTATCTACCGCATCATGGAAAGTAGTATCATACAATGCCTTTTCATCAAAATAGGTAGTTTTAATCTTAACTTTAGCAGTCTTTTTTTCTAAAGACACAACTTCAAACTCAGATTCCATTTTTGATAAAGCACTTTTCCTTGCGGTACAGATTTCATCTATAACACTGTCTTCCACATCTAAGCCATTCGCAATAAAAGTGTTGCTTATTGTACTTTTAACCGTATCATCGCTATTGGATACAGCTAATGCTATATCTTTATCAGATAATCCCAGCTTAGAAATGCCAACGGTGTTACCCTTGATATATAAGTCATAAATGGCTTTGACCGATTCGTCAGGCGTGAGCTTTGGACGGCCACAGCCTGTAAAAACAGATATAATCATACATAAACTTAAAATCGCTATTATAATTTTCCTCATTTGGAATCCTCCGAACTTCAGTTCCGTATCAATGTGTTCGTGCTAATGTGTTGCAACTTCTGATAAGCTATAGTATTGAACATTAGCAGTTCAATAATCGGATGTACGGTGCAAAAAGCGCACCTTTTATCAGAAGTTGCGTTGCATCTTCTGATAAGCTATAGTATACAGGCAAATTACACAAAAAGCAAGAATGTTCGTATCGATACGAGTAAATCAATAAAAAAAGGCAGGTGTATAAATTTTTTATAGGCCTCTTTTGTTTACATTTTCAGTTAATTTTAAAACAATAAATATCAAGGGTATTTATTTAGGCAATATTCTGATAAAATAGTATAATAGACACAGTTAGTATGTATATAGAAGATAGCCATACAGAGAGGCGACTATACAGAAAGGTAGCTATACAGAAAGGAGGCCATACAGAAAGATAGCCATAATGCGGAAAAGCAACCATGCAGGGGGGATGGATTATGAAGGCACAGGATAAAATGTATCATGGACTAAAATCTTTAAATAATCGTTTAATTGCTTTTATTGTATTGTGTTGGGCAGCGCCTATTTCTGCATTTTTTATGTTTATGGTAGCTTCTTACCAAAAAGACATTATTAGTAAAAACGAAACGATGGCAGAAGAACAAGTAAGCAGGGTGGCGGAAATAGCGGCGATGCGTATTGATGAGGCAATTTATCTAGCGCAAAAACCTACTTATGAAAGAGATTGGGAAAATGCATTTTATAAATATAAAAAAGGGAATATCAGCCAGATGGGATTTCTTCAGGCACTTGATAAAAATATAAGATTGAAATTTTATGTGGATAGTCGTTTTTGCTTATATGCATATTATCAAAAAGACGTAATGGAGCCAGGGATCTATTCTTGCAGAGTCGGAAACTCCTATGAAAACTATATGCAAACGATCCATGATAAAGTGCAAGAGGTCATAGATAGTGAAACAAATTATCCAGTAGTAAAAGTCATAAATGAGCGAATTTTTATCATTCGTAATTTATATACCACAACGGATTATAAACAGTTTGGGACACTTGTTGTGGAGATGGATAAACAAAAAATATTTCACAATATCCAGCAAAAGGTACAAGAGCAAGTTGTTGTCTGTATTGAAAATAGCGAATCTATACTGTCATTTTTAGACAGCAATTCAGATAAAAACAGAACAAAATTGGTAGATGCATTGCTTCTTTGTTTTCCGAAAGAAGAAAGTGGCTCTATTATAAAAGAACAAAATAAGGACTATAATGGATATCTATATCAAAAAGATTGTGAAAAATATGATTTGGGCATCATATTCTTGGTCGAAAGGAGAGAAATCTATGCGAGCTTGTATAATCTGTATAGTATTGCAGGCTTAATGATTCTCTCCTTTATTCCGGATATTTTCATTGGGGCATCCTTTCTACGGAAACAAATACGAGTTCCGGTTGCAAGGCTGGTAGAAGGAGCGAAAGCAATAGAAGAAGGAAACTTTGGCATTGTATTAGAGGGAGATCCGATGCCGAATTTAGAATTTCAATATCTAACAGACTCTTTTAACAACATGTCTTTACAGCTAAAATATTTATTTGAATATATATATGATGAAAAGTTGGCGACAAAAGATGCACAAATAGCAGCATTGCAAGCACAAATCAACCCGCATTTTATTAATAACACACTAGAGATGATGAATTGGCAGGCTCGCATGTCCGGAGATTTTACGGTATCAAAAATGATAGGAGCATTAGGAACGGTACTTGACTATCGTATGAATCGGACCAATATTACAGAAATTCATTTATCGGAGGAAATGCGGTGTGCCGATGCCTACCTTTATGTTATGTCTATGCGTTTTGGGCAACGTCTGCAAATTGAAAAAGATATAGATAAAGACTTGTTAGCTGTTAATGTACCTCCGTTGATTCTGCAGCCCCTATTAGAAAATGCCATTGTGCATGGAGTAGAAAGTATAAAAAATGGGAATATAAAAATAAAGGTCTATCATGACGAATCGCAAATTTACATTGAAGTAAGAAATAGCGGGAAATTACTTAGCGAAGAGGAATTAGAAAACATCAAGAATCTTTTGGAAGGCGATGAAGAAAAAATTTTAAAAGGAGTAGGAAAGCATACATCGATCGGAATTCGCAATGTGAACCAAAGGATAAAACTGGTATATGGAATAAATTACGGCTTTACTATCGTGCAAGAAGCGGGCAATATCACCGTTTCCTGCATCACGTTGCCGTATGAAAAGGGAGAGGGGCAAGAATAAGCAAATAATGTCAAAATAATCTAATGCTTTTTGCATACCCTACACGTATAATGAAAATAAGATAAAGATAATTTACGAAGTAAATTTCTACATTTTTATGTTGGTAAGTCTATTTATCGAGTAAATGCCTGATACTCAAGCAAAAACTGCTTGGCAATGAAATATTACTTTTGAGGTAGATGACCTATACATCTGCGTGGGGACAAGTCAAAAAAAGGAGGATTTAAATTATATGAAAAATAAGATGTTGTCCTTATTATTGGTATCAGCAATGGCAATAATCATGTTAGCGGGATGTGTAAGCACGAAGAAAGCAGGCAAACCTGCAGATTCTACCACAAATCAGGATACAGCGAACGAAGAAGAGGCATTTACCACAAACGAGTACATAATACTTGAAGCAGTATCCATGTTTGGCGGAACAGACCCAAACGCTTCTGCTTATGAAGAAATTAACGAAGTATTTCAAAGTAAATACAGCAATGTAGCACTTGAAGACAACTCCCAAAGTTCAGATCAGTATTGGAAAGCAACGATAGCGGCAGATTTTGCAGTTGGCAATGAACCTGATGTAATCCAATATTTTACAGATGTTACGGCAAAAACAGTGTTAACAACTGATAAATTTGTATCAATCGATGAGATTAAGGCAGAATATCCTGACTATGCAAAAGATACGACAGAAGTCACTTTGGATGCAGTTAAAAATCCGGATGGCGTAAGAAGAGCAGTTCCCACAACCGGATATTGGGAAGGTTTATTCTGCAACAAAGATTTGTTTGAGTCAAACAACGTTGAAATTCCTACAGATTGGGATTCTTTGGTAAAAGCGATAGAAACGTTTCAGGCAAACGATATTATTCCAATCGCCGTTTCTATGAATAAAGAACCGAACTACTGGGTAGAATACGTACTCCTTTATAGTGCGGGCGTAGAAAGCTATTGTTCCATTCCTGAAACTACCCCGGCAGAATGGGTAAAAGGACTTGAAGTGATTAAGACATTAAGGGATATGGGCGCATTCCCGGTAGATACAGATACGATTGACAATGCTTTTGCACAGAAGCTGTTCCATGATAAAAAAGCAGCGATGAGTTTAGATGGCAGTTGGGCCGCAGGAAACATAACGGATACAGATAACGTAGTAATCGTAGGATTCCCGGGCGTTCCGGCTCAGAAAGCAGAAGCAAATACAGTGGTCAGTGGCTTATCAACAGGATTTTACATAACGAGAAAAGCTTGGAAAGATCCTGATAAGAAAGAGGCGGCAGTCAATTTTGTAATGGCACATACATGCAAAGAAGGTGTCAGAAAATATTGGGAAGCAACCGGTAAAATACAGGTGGCCGCTGTAGAATTAGAGGTATGTGCAGACCTAAGCCCGATGGGTAGATCGGCAATGGAATTTATACAAAAAGCACCGATATCTGTTCTACCAACAGACGCAAGGCTAGGAGCGGAACCATATAGCGTAATTATAGCGAATATGAGTAAAATATCTGCAGGTTCCGTAAATGCGGAAGAAGTTATTACAGAAGCATTGATGCTATATAAAGAATTAAACGAGGAATAAATGTAACATTAGTAGTAGCCGGAGCATGGAAGGTATTGGATTTGCCTTGGGTATTGGCACTGAATGGTGCGCCGCAGAGAATCACACATTTTTTTCTAGATACATGTTCTTGCAGAAGAATATAATTAAAAGATTGACAGCGGGGGCCATAAAAGGATAGAATAGAAAACAGTTTAAAGAAGTGATTAAGAGCCTATTTAGAATCTCGCTGTCAGAGGATTTTCTAAACAGGCTTTTAAAAGGTTCAAAGATTTGAAACTACGCAAAGAACAACAGCAGAAAAAGAAGATGGCAGAAAGGCGGAATATACATGTATAAAGTTATGATTATTGATGATGAGCCAATTACTGTGGAAGGACTATCTAGGAGCATCCCTTGGGCAAAATGGAATTGCCAGATTGTCGCAACTGCAAGTGATGGGATAGAAGGGAAAACATTGATTGAGCAGCACAAGCCACATATCGTTTTTCTGGATATTTGTATGCCTGAAATGGGTGGACTAGAATTAATGGCAGGTATCAAGTCAGAATATGAAACAATGGAAATCTGTATATTGACCGGTTATCGTGACTTTGATTATGCACAGGCTGCTATACGGCTAGGTATAACACGGTTTTTACTAAAACCATCGAATATGGAAGAACTAGAAGAATCCATAGATACGATGTGTAAGAATTTACAGAAAAAGAATATTTTTGGCAACGAAGATGACCAAGAAATAAAGGTACCGGAAGCGGCTGCCGGTAGTTTTATTGTAAAAAATGCATTGGAATATATCCAGAAAAACTATAAAAAAAAGCTTACACTCTCGGAAGTCGCTGAGAAAACGTATGTAAGCCAGTGGCATTTAAGCAAGCTGCTAAATCGCCATACAGAACAGAGCTTTTCAGAGATTTTAAATAGTGTTCGTGTTATGAAAGCGAAAGAATTATTAGAAGAGCCGAGATTGCGGATAGGGGAAATCGCAGAGGAGGTTGGATTTTTAGACATGGCACATTTTTCCAGGGTCTTTAAGAAACAGACAGGTATTTCAGCGAATGGATACCGTAACAAGGTGCTGGGTAAAACAAAATGAATTTACTGACGATAGAAAATTTAACGAAAGCATATACCGACAGGGTTCTTTTTGACCATACTGGTTTTAGTATTCAAGAAGGTGAAAAAATAGGGGTCATTGGCATGAATGGCATGGGCAAGTCAACATTGCTGAAAATAATTGTGGGCCTGGAAGAAACAGATAGTGGAGAAGTTGTAAAGGGGAATAATATAAAAATGAGCTATCTAGATCAGACACCGGTATTTGATGGCAAGCTGTCTGTCATAGATGCGGTGCTTAACAGCCTTGATAAGCAGGACATGGCATTAATTAGCAAGGCAAAATCCATGCTAAACAAAATGGATCTAAAGGATTACAATCAACTCGTAGGAAATCTATCAGGAGGGCAGAAGAAACGGATTGCATTGGTAAACGCTACTTTACAGGACGTGGATATTTTGGTTTTAGACGAGCCAACGAACCATTTAGATCATACTATGGCAGAATGGCTGGAAAATTTTCTTATCCAATATCATGGAACGATTGTAATGGTTACACATGATCGTTATTTTCTTGACAGTGTCGCCACTCGGATTGTGGAAATAGATAAGGGAAATATTTACAGCTATACAGGAAATTATTCTGAATATGTGGCATTAAAAATGCAGAGACAGGAAATGGAACTTGCCTCAGAGCGGAAACGAAAAACGATTTTAAAAAAGGAATTGGCATGGCTTTTGCGCGGGGCGAGGGCACGATCCACAAAGCAAAAAGCCCACATACAAAGAATCGAAGATATCAAGAACCAGGAGGCACCGGTTTTAGAGCGGAAAGTCGCTTTAAATTCACTTACTTCCAGAATGGGGAAAAAAACAATCGAACTTTCCAATATATCAAAAAGCTATGGAAATCATACCTTGATTCAAGATTTTTCATATATTTTTTTAAAAATGGACAGGGTTGGAATCATTGGAGCAAATGGGTGTGGGAAAAGTACCTTGTTAAAAATAATATTGGGGCAAACGCAACAAGACCGTGGGACGGTTGAAATTGGCGATACGATTAAAATTGGATATTTTTCTCAAGACAATGAACATATGGATGGAACGATGAAAGCCATTGACTATGTTCGCGAAGTAGCGGAATATATACAGACAAGCGATGGTGCAATCAGCGCATCTATGTTGATGGAACGGTTTCTATTTGATGGCACCATGCAATGGACGAGAATTGAAAAATTATCCGGTGGAGAGCGTAGAAGGCTTTACCTTTTGCGTATCTTAATGAAATCACCGAATGTACTGATTTTGGACGAGCCGACCAATGATCTTGATATTTTGACATTGACGGTTTTAGAGGATTATTTGGATTCTTTTGACGGGATTGTAGTTGTGGTATCCCATGACCGTTATTTTCTAGAACGTGTTGTAAGCAGAATTTTTGACTTTGAAGAGAACGAAACAGGATGCACGGGATGTCTGCGCCAGTATGAAGGGGGATATTTAGATTACTTGGACGCAAGTCAAAGGGCGAAAAATAAGCAAACTCTAGAAGGGAATACGTCAGCGAACCCATCAAATGTTAAGAAAGAAGAGAAGAATAGGAAAGGGAACCCCCAAGCGAGAAATAAAAAATTGAAATTTTCATTTCAAGAGCAAAAGGAATTTGAAGCAATTGATGGAGAAATTGAACATTTGGAGGCAAACATTCAAAATCTAGAGGAAGAGATTGCTAAAAATGCTACAAACAGCATCAAATTGAATGAATTCGTAACAGCAAAAGAAGTGGAAGAGAAAAATCTGGAAAGAAAAATGGAGCGATGGGTCTATTTAAATGATTTAGCAGAGCAGATAGAAACTGAAAAAACTTAAGCAGGCCATAGCCCATTACCGCTTTGTAATTATAAAAGGATTCATGAAACCCCTTTCTTTTTTTGCAGATTGGTATTATACTTAGTTCTAGCTACATGTCTACCAATAGGAATGGAGATGGGATAATATAGATGAATAAACATGATATAAAACGGAATCTGCCAATGCTCACCGGGGAACTAGCCCAAAATGGATATGACCGTTGGTGTCAGACTTTTATAGGGACAAGCAGAAAAACAGGGAAAAGGAAACATTTTTTTGTAGAATATTGTATTATGAATCCACAATTGGGGCGAAAAGAACCGGTAATGGGAGATAAACCCTTCCAAAAACCGGCATACCTTATGGTGAAGGCTGGATATTGGAGCAAACATCCGCTTCAAATACAGCGCTATTATGGAATTGAAGAAATGGACACTACCGATACTTTTTTGAAAATCACGGCAGGGGAATGTTTTTTGTCAGAAAATAATATGTGGGGTAGAATCATCGGCGAGCATTCCATGATATGGTCATTAAGAATGGACAAGCGAATTGCCTTTCATTTAGGATATAGCGAAAGCAGACCGATTAGGGAATTGAATCCATGCGATATGTATTGGCATGTGGAGGGTATGAAAACGTGCTATGAGGGTAGTGTAACGCTTGATGGGGAAGAATATACAGTGACGCGCAAGAATAGCTATGGCTATGCAGACAAGAAGTGGGGGAGGGACTATACGGCGCCTTGGTTTTGGCTTTATGGAAATCAATGCAAGAGCGTGAGGAAAAATGAAATTTTAGATAACACTGCATTTGCTATAGGTGGCGGGTCGCCGATGATTCTTGGCATTCCTTTTTTAAACAAACCCTTTGCAGATATTTACTTAGAGGGGAGAAACTATGAAATCAACTTTTCAGAAATATGGACATTTACAAAAATGAAATATTCCTGTATAGAAAAAGATGGATTTATTTTATGGCATGTAAAGGCGATGAATTCAAAAACGGCAATCGAAATCAAAGCGATTTGCCCATTAGATGAAATGCTTACGATGGATTATCAAAACCCGAGAGGGGAAAGAAATCCGGATGAAATAAAAAATGGAGGTACGGCAAAAGGCAGTATCATCATTTACAGGCGTAAGGGGAAGGACTTAGCGTTAGTAGACCAACTGTTGATAAAAGGTGTGGGGTGTGAATATACGAAATCGTAGATCATTGCACTTGGAGGGACTATGCAGATAATTATTGTAGGCTGTGGGAATGTAGGCACTACATTGACCGAGCAATTAAGTGCGGAAGGGCATAATATCACTGTGATAGATATAGAATATGGCAAGGTAGAAAGCCTTTCTAATGCGCATGATGTAAAAGGGATTGTTGGGAATGGGGCAAGTTTAAGTGTGCAAATGGATGCGGCGATCGAAGATGCAGATTTGCTGATTGCCGTTACCCCGTCAGATGAGCTGAATTTACTTTGCTGTCTGATTGCAAAAAAGGCAGGTGACTGCAATACAATCGCACGGGTTAGAAATCCAGTCTATAATAATGAAATTGAATTTATCAAAGAAGAGCTGGGGCTTTCTATGGCAATTAATCCGGAACAGGCGGCGGCAATGGAAATATCAAGGCTTCTTAGGTTTCCCTCTGCAATTGAAGTAGATACTTTTGCGAAAGGCAAGGTGGAACTTTTAAAGTGTAGAATTGCTTCGGATTCTCCACTTTGTGGCCGTCCGCTTGTAGAGATTGCAACCGTATTGCACTGTGGCGTCCTTGTTTGTACCGTGGAGCGGGGGGAGGAAGTGTATATTCCTGATGGCAATTTTAAGCTACAGGAAAAGGATTTTATTTGCCTCGTTGCATCACCGCAAAAAGCCAATGAATTTTTTAAAAAAATTGGTATGACGACAAACAGGATTAAGAATGTTATGATTGTCGGTGGTGGTGAAACGTCCTATTATCTGGCAAACATGCTTCTTCCAATGGGCATGGAAGTAAAAATCATTGAAAAAGATAAGGGGCGGTGCAAGGAATTAAGCCATCTAATACCGCAGGCACTTGTGATCCATGGTGATGGCACCGAACGAAACCTTTTGCAGGAAGAGGGAATAGAATATGCACATTCCTTTGTGTCGTGGACAAATTTTGATGAAGTAAACGTTGTACTTTCGTTATATGCAAAAAGTGTATCCAATGCAAAAACGATTACAAAAGTACATAGGATTGCTTATGATAAAATTATGGGGAATATGGATTTGAGAAGTGTGCTATACCCCAATTATATTACGGCCGAATATATTATCCAGTATGTCAGGGCAATGCAAAACTCGATTGGCAGTAATATAGAAACAATGTACCGTTTGATTGAAAATAAAGTAGAAGCATTGGAATTTTATGTACAGGAACATTCGCCTTTGATTGATATCCCGATCAAAGAACTGAAATTGAAGTTAAATTTACTTATCTGCTGTATTAACCGCCAAGGCATAATTATCACGCCGGGTGGACAAGATAAGCTTGCAGTAGGGGATACAGTAGTAATCGTTACGACAATAGCGGGCTTTCGCGATTTGAAGGATATATTGGCGTGAATGATTGATGGTAATTATGATAGAAACAGCGAATGTTCGCGATTTGAGGGATATATTGACATGAATTATTCAATGGTACGGTATATATTGTGTAGGGTGTTGGAATTTCAAGCCCTATTTTTGGGGCTACCTTGTATTGTAGCCCTTATATACAAGGAAAAAAGCGGGTGGGCATATTTTATCGTGCTGCTTGCCTGTCTTTTAGTTGGTAGGGTGGGAAAACGGGTTACGCCCAAGAGCAATGTTTTTTATGCAAGAGAAGGGTTTGTCGCAGTTTCGTTAAGCTGGATTGTGTTAAGCCTTACGGGTGCATTGCCGCTTTATTTTTCGGGCGAGATATCAAATTATATAGATGCATTATTTGAAACGGTATCGGGATTTACGACAACAGGGGCCACGATGCTTGTGGATGTTGAGGCGCTGTCACAGTGCAGCTTGTTCTGGCGGTGCTTTATAAACTGGATTGGCGGTATGGGGGTGCTTGTATTTATGCTTGCGATACTTCCATTAGCGGGCGGATACAGTATGCATTTACTGCGTGCCGAGGCTCCAGGGCATAATGTTGGAAAACTGGTTCCAAGAGTACGGCATACGGCACGCCTTTTATATAGTATATATGTAGTGATGACGGTGGTGCTGATTCTATTGTTCCTGTTAACAGGTGTGCGTCCGTTTGATGCGTTGACACTGGCGTTTGGCACGGCCGGCACAGGCGGATTTGCTATTTTAAACGATAGCGTGGCTTCCTATTCAGTGCTCGTGCAGATCATAATCATTATTTTTATGATCGTATTCGGCATTAATTTTCACGTATTTTATTTAGTTTTGGCAAAAAAACCATTTCAGGCATTTAAAAACGAGGAATTTCGCTATTATATGCTTCTTATCGGTATTTCCATTGTACTCGTGACATGGAATATCTGGGGGGAGTTTGACAGCGTGTTTCAAACAATCCATCAGGCGGTATTCCAAGCGACTGCGATTATTACGACAACCGGATATTCTACAGTGGATTATGTAAAATGGCCGGTCTTTTCCCAGACAATATTAATAATAATGATGTTTATCGGAGCGTGTTCCGGCAGTACCGGTGGCGGTATGAAAATATCAAGGGTTGTCATCATATTAAAAATACTGAAAAATGAGATATCTCATTTGATTCAACCAAAGAGGATACGGCAGATACATTTTGAAAAAAATGTAGTGCCAAACGAGGTGCTTAAATCGATTCAAGTTTATGCGATTGCATATATTATGATATTTGCAGTTTCAGTATTGCTTGTGTCTTTAGATAAAATGGATCCGTATACAAATATAACGGCAGTGGCGGCTTTACTGAATAATATAGGTCCTGGGTTTGGCCTGGTAGGGCCTATGGGCAACTATGGAATATTTTCCAGTCCAATCAAGTGCGTATTGATGTTTGATATGCTTGTTGGAAGGCTGGAATTATTTCCATTGCTTGTAATGCTGTCGCCGTCAACGTGGAAAAAAAGGTGATATATATGCGGAAAATGGAGTTTAAAATGGAGCGAAAAGGATTGTTAAAGGTGGGGGACAGACTGCCGGTAACAGAAGGAAAATTGCCTTCAGCCTATTATTATGTACTTGGCAAAGCCTATGCGATGTCAGCAAACTATTCTTTTGGGGAACGGCTAAAATCCACAGAGGGAAAAGTGGCAAACGTACATGAAACAGAAAAAGGAATTTTTGTTACAGTGGAATTTGATGAAGAAGATACGCTGAACAAGGAGCAATAGAATGAGATGAGAGGATAAGAAGAGCAAATATGGGAGCAATAAAAAAAATAGATGAAATAAAAGAAGAGGTAAAAGAAGAAGTAAAAGAAAACAAAATGGGGACTATGCCGGTGAACAAATTATTGTTGGCGATATCAATCCCTATGATGATATCCATGTTGGTGCAGGCACTTTACAATGTAGTGGATAGCATCTTTGTGGCGCAAATCAATGAAAGCGCTTTAACGGCAGTATCGTTAGTATTTCCACTGCAGACGATTATGATTTCACTGTCGGTAGGTACCAGGGTAGGCGTTAATGCACTTTTGTCTAGGCGATTGGGGCAAAAACGTTTTGCAGATGTAAATAAAATTGCGAATATAGCAGTATTGCTTGCGTTGTTTAGCTACCTTATATTTTTGGTTTTTGGAATATTTGGTTCAGAATGGTTTTTTGCAATACAGACGCAAGATGCACAAGTTGTTGCGTATGGTGCAATCTATGCGAAAATTTGCTGTGTCGTAAGTTTTGGGATTTTTGGACAAATCTGTTTTGAGGGGCTATTGCAGGCAACAGGCAGAACATTTTATACAATGATTATGCAGCTTGTAGGAGCAATTACAAACATTATACTAGATCCGATTTTGATTTTTGGATACTTTGGTTTTCCCAAAATGGGCATTGCAGGTGCGGCAATTGCAACCGTTATTGGGCAGATACTTGGAATGTTGCTAGGGCTCGTATTTAATCTTGCCTTTAATAAAGAAATACGCTTGCGATTTAAGGAGATGACGTTTCATTGGCCGATTATTAAAGAAATTTATCAAATAGGCATACCTGCTATTTTAATGCAGTCGATAGGTTCGGTTATGGTATTTCTTATGAATAGAATTTTGCTTGGATTTACCTCGACGGCAGCAGCAGTGTTTGGAATTTTTTATAAATTGCAAAGTTTTATTGTCATGCCGGTATTTGGCTTAAGCAATGGAATGGTGCCAATTGTGGCATATAATTATGGGGCGGGGCGTCCGGATCGTATTTTCAAAACATTAAAATACAGTGTCATCTATGCCGTTTTGATTATGTTTATTGGCTTGGCAATGTCTGAACTGATTCCGAGGGAATTGCTATTGCTATTTGACGCTTCGGAAAATATGATGACCATTGGAGTAGTGGCACTTCGCATTTTATGTCTTTGCTATGCTTTTGCAGGGATCAATATTATTTGCATCTCTATGTTTCAGGCTGTTGGAAACAGTGCATACAGTTTGATATTGTCTATCCTTAGACAGCTAGTCGTACTGCTTCCGGTAGCCTATTTAATGTCCTTGACCGGAAATCTAAGCGCAGTTTGGACATCTTTCCCGATTGCAGAGGCTGTGACAACCATCGGTACATTGATATTGCTAAGAGGTACATTAAAACAGTTAAAAACACCAAAGGAAAGTAGAAGGGTGGAACAGAAAAAATAATGCAGCTGTTTAGGAGGTGCAACGAAATAGTCACCGATAAGCAGAGCGTGGTACAAAAATGGGGCAAATTTATGGAGCAATATATACAGGATATTCTGCTTAACAGCAAGCTGTTTCAAAATTTTGATATGCAGATGTTGAATTCTTTGATGCCAAAGCTGAATGCCAGAATACAACGGTATGCGAAGCAGGAAATCATCTTTCAAGAGAAAAGCAAAATAAATGTAGTAGGTGTCATTATAACCGGAGAACTTTGCGCAGCAGTCATGGAGTTTGATGGGCAGGAGAATTTGATACAGAAGTTGCGTTCCGGATACACAATTGGCGCGGAAATATCCTGCACTTCTACTCAAATCAGCCCATATGCCCTATATTGTGTTACAGAAGCGCAGATTTTCCTGTTTCCATATAAAGTGATCGCAGAGCATGGATGGATAGCGGAAATGGAGCGTAGTCTGTTGTTGCAAAACCTGTTAGAATTTATGGCGTTTCTAAACAGAAAGCAATACCGAAGGAATTATGTGTTGTCTACGAAAAGTGCACGAGAGCGGATTATGCGTTATTTGATAGAGCAGTCAAGGTTACAAGGGAAAACGCAGTTTATGATACCCTATAACAGAGAACAGCTTGCAAATTACCTTTGCTTAAATCGAAGTGTATTATCCCATGAATTAAGCCTTTTGCAGCAGGAGGGCATCCTCAAATTCAATAAAAATAAATTTTGGTTCATAAAATAGGTTAAATGTTGTCAAAACAACATAAAATTTGAAAAAATTGGGGTATAATAACGTTAGGGTGGAGTAGAAAAACGAAGAGGGCGTGTTTGGTAAATAAGCCGATTTTATATAGGTTTAATCGACCAGATGCGTCCTTGTTTGCTATAAATATAGCTTATCAGAAGTTGCAGCGCAAGTTCTGATAAAAAGGCACATTTATTCCGTGCCGCGGATCTGATTATTGAACTACTAATGTTCAATAATATAGCTTATCAGAGCAGAGGCCAAAATGAAAAAGGGCAGGGGATAAAGGTTGAAAATATTAATTAAAGGAGCCGGTGATTTGGCTAGCGGAATTGCTTTTCGATTATTTCGGGCAGGATATACCATATGGATGACAGATTTGCCGGTGCCAACTGCAGTTCGACGCACGGTATCATTTTCTTCGGCAGTGTATCAAAACAGTATCGAAATTGAACACGTTACAGCTCGCTATGCAAAAGATTTTGATTCTGCTATGCAGATAGAAAATAATGGCGAAATCCCGGTTTTTGCAGACCCACAGGCAAAAGTCGCGCATATATGGAAACCGGAAGTGATGATTGATGCTATTATGGCAAAAAGGAATATTGGTACGACAAAGGAAGATGCAAAACTGGTTATCGGGATTGGGCCGGGGTTTTGTGCCGGAACGGACTGCCATTGTGTGATAGAAACGAAGCGAGGGCATTATCTTGGAAAAGTACTTGAGTCTGGCTGTGCAATTGCAAATACAGGTATTCCAGGAGAAGTGGGGGGATTTACAATCGAACGGCTTATCCGTGCCGGCGCAGATGGTATTTTTAAGCCGGTGGCTCAAATTGGGGAATTTGTTTTAAAAGATACAGTAGTGGCTTACGTGGCAGATGTTCCGGTATATGCACAAATATCGGGTGTTGTGCGTGGACTGTTGCAAGAGGGTGTTGTGGTGTATAAAGGTATGAAAGCAGGTGATATTGATGCGCGTTGCGAAAAGGAGCATTGTAATACCATTTCTGATAAAGCAAGATCGATTGGTGGCGGAGCGCTAGAGGCTGTCTGTGCTTATGAGCATAGGAGGTTTGCCCAATGAAGATATATTCGATGAAATATTTAATCTAAAATTAAGAAATAGAAGAACTATCCGATGAAATGTTTAATCTAAAATTAAGAAATAGAGGAATTCAGTTGTTTTGTACTTTTCATAGAGGCAACCAATTTGAGCTTCTGCAAATTGATTAGGAAGGAGGTACGATGCAATCGTTACTGCTGTTTAAGAGCTACTACGAAATGGAAGGGTGGTATTTGGGTGAAACCAAAAAGAAAGAAAAAGGTTGCTGCTATTTATTGTAATGGAGGCGTACGGGCGAAAGAAAAAATAGATAGACAGACGATGGACTGTGATTGTGTAAGTGCTTTAGAACGTTACCCAGACGGTATTTTAGAGTGTGCATCAGGCTGTTTAGGATTGGGGAGCTGCATAGCAGTCTGTCGATTAAAGGCGATTGGACTAGATGAACATGGTGTGGCGCAAGTGAATACAGAAAAATGTGTCGGTTGTGGCTTGTGTGCAAAAACATGTCCGAAAAAGCTTATCCGAATGATTTTACCACAGATGAACATCGTGCCGAGATGTTCTAACAACGATAATGCCAAGGATGCAAAATCAGTATGTGAACGTAGCTGTATTGCCTGCCGAATTTGTGAAAAGAACTGCCCAACAGCTGCTATTAGCGTTATTGATAACTGTGCAGTAATTAATGAAGACCTTTGCATAAGCTGTGGAATGTGTGCTATAAAATGTCCACGGGGAGTGATAATTGATGCAGATGGAATTCTTACTGTGCGATAGCTTATCAGAAGGTGCAACGCAAATAGGCGCAAGTAATCACTCATATTTTAAAGATAGGAGTTGAGGGAAGATGGAAAATAATAAATATGGCTTTACAGTGAATGGCATTTATTGTGAAACGCAACAAGACAAACCATTGCTTCGGTATTTGCGTGACGACCTTCATTTATTCTCGGTGAAAGACGGCTGTAGTGAAGGTGCCTGTGGTACCTGTACCATTATTGTAGACGGCAAAGCAATAAAATCTTGTGTGCTAACCACCAAAAAGTCAGTTGGAAAAACGATCTTGACAACAGAAGGATTAAGTGAAAAAGAAAAAGAAGCTTTTGTTTATGCTTTTGGCTCAAAAGGTTCTGTTCAATGTGGGTTTTGCATCCCGGGTATGGTTATGGCAGGGAAAGCGTTAATCGATAAAAATCCTATGCCCATGGAAGAAGACATCAAAATTGCATTAAGAGGGAATATTTGCCGTTGTACCGGATATAAAAAAATTATTGAAGGCATTATGTTAACAGCTGCCATTTTGCGTGGCGATATAGAAATTGAATCAGAATTAGAGAAAGGCGAAGAGTTTGGCGTAGGCAAACGCGCCTTTCGTATTGATGTACGCGAAAAAGTACTGGGGTATGGCGTATATCCAGATGACATTGTGATGGATCATATGGTTCATGCTTCTGCTGTGCGTTCAAAATATCCGCGAGCAAAGGTACTTGATATAAATCTGGAAAAAGCCTTGGCACTTCCGGGCGTATTAGCAGTGTTGACAGCAGAAGATGTACCGCACAACAAAGTGGGCCATATCCAGCAGGATTGGGATGTCATGATTGCGAAAGGTGACATAACAAGGTATGTCGGCGATGCAATTTGCCTGGTTGTTGCCGAAACGGAAGAAATACTGGAAAAAGCGAAAAAGCTAGTTAAAATTGATTATGAAGAGTTGGAGCCAATTAGAAATGTCCATGAAGCGGCGGCCGTTGATGCTCCATTTATTCATGAAAAAGGCAACTTGTGCCAATCGCGCCATGTTACAAGGGGCGATGCAAAAACAGCTTTGGAAAATTCGAAATATACCATTACACGCAGCTATACAACGCCATTCACGGAACATGCATTTTTAGAGCCAGAATGTGCAGTTGCATTTCCCTATAAAGATGGGATAAAATTATATACTACGGACCAAGGCGTTTATGCTACACGGCATGAAATTGCAGGTATGCTTGAATGGGAAGAGCATCAAGACCGCATCGTTGTTGAAAACACGCTGATAGGTGGCGGTTTCGGTGGAAAAGAAGACGTATCCGTACAACATATTGCAGCGTTAGCGGTACTGAGAGTCAACCGGCCTGTCAAAGTAAAATTTTCACGGCAAGAGTCGTTGTTTTTCCATCCAAAGCGCCATGCTATGGAGGGGACATTTACCCTAGGCTGTGATGAAAATGGAATTTTTACCGGTCTAGACTGTGAAATTTATTTTGATACGGGAGCCTATGCATCTTTATGTGGGCCGGTTTTGGAGCGTGCATGCACACATTCTGTTGGGCCTTATTGCTACCAAAACACAGATATCCGTGGATTTGGATATTACACAAACAATCCTCCCGCTGGGGCATTTCGCGGATTCGGCGTATGCCAAAGCCAGTTTGCCTTGGAGTCTAATATAAATTTGTTGGCGGAAATGGTTGGAATTTCACCCTGGGAAATCCGCTATCGCAATGCAATCGAGCCGGGCAAAATTTTGCCAAATGGTCAAATTGCCGACTGTTCCACGGCCTTGAAAGAAACATTAGAAGCAGTGAAAGACGTCTATGACAACAATGAAGGGCGGGCGGGGATTGCCTGTTCTATGAAAAATGCGGGAACTGGCGTCGGCTTGCCTGACAAGGGGCGTGCAAAACTAGTCGTTCATGATAATGCGGTAGAAGTCTATTCGGCAGCGTCAGATATTGGGCAAGGGTGCTCAACGGTATTTCTTCAAATGGTTTCAGAGGCCACGGGATTATCACGGAAAAATATTCGATATATGGGCAGTAGTTCGGAAGTTGCGCCAGATTCAGGAACAACATCAGGTTCACGGCAAACTTTACTTACAGGGGAGGCCGTTCGTGGTGCAGCAAAAGATTTAAATGTCAAGCTTAAGAAGGCCGGCGGAGATTTAAGCCAACTTGAGGGGGAAGAGATTTTCTACGAATATTTCGAACCTACAGACAAGCTAGGAGCAGATAAACCCAACCCAAAAAGCCATATTGCCTATGGCTTCGCAACGAACGTTGTTATTTTAGATGAAGAAGGCCGTGTAAAAGAAGTATACGCCGCACATGATTCAGGAAAGGTAGTTAACCCAATTTCGATACAGGGGCAAATTGAGGGCGGTGTTTTAATGGGGCTAGGCTATGCATTAACAGAAGATTGGCCATTAAAAGACTGTGTTCCTCAGGTAAAATATGGAACGTTAGGCTTGATGAGGGCAGATCAAATCCCTGATATTCATGCTATTTATGTGGAAAAAGAGGAACTGCTTGACGCAGCATATGGTGCAAAAGGGATAGGGGAGATTACAACCATACCGACTGCTCCGGCTGTCCAGGGAGCCTATTATGCGCGTGACCATATTTTACGCCCAAATCTGCCTTTGGAGAATACGTATTATTCAAAATTTAGGAGAAAATGAAATTCGTTTGCTTGTCAATGAAGAATAGGGGGCGCAGACAACTGCTGTTGAAAAGTATAATTTAAATTTAAGGAAAATCTATACAAAGAAAATATAATATAGATTTAATAAGAATCTATTAAAAAATATAATCTAGGACTTGTTATGCTTGCCTATTAGATGAATATCTGCTAGAATAGAGAAGTTTGGAGCGGGATAATGTAGTCAGTCAGTAATTAACTACAAAAATAGGACAAGGAGCGTAATTTACTATGAAAAAAGGCAGCCATGCCATTGGTCATTTATTGGCACTTTTTACATGCTTGGTTTGGGGGACTTCATTTATATTTACCAAAATACTTTTAGAACGGTTTTCGCCATTAGAAATACTGTTTTTCCGTTTTATCATTGGATACGTGGCATTATGGATCATACATCCTCATAAATTAAAGATAGAAAGCAAAAAAGAAGAACTAGAGTTGTTTTTCGCAGGTTTTTTCGGTGTTACCTTATATTTTCTAGCTGAAAATGTAGCGCTTTCCTATACATTGGCATCTAATGTAGGGGTATTGATATCAGTATCGCCATTTTTTACAGGCGTATTGGCTCATTTTGTAGTAAACGAAAAAATCAGGAAATCATTTATTCTTGGCTTTATCATATCCATTTTTGGCGTTGCCTGCATTAGTTTGAATGGAGTAACGCTCTTAAAATTGAATCCAATCGGCGATATATTAGCAATCGGTGCAGCTGTTTCTTGGGCAGTCTATTCTAATTTGACAAAGAAAGTCAGTGAAAACCCTAGATATCATATCATAGCAGTTACAAGAAGAATATTCTTTTATGGACTCATAACGATTATACCATGTATGTTTTTTATGGATTTTTCATTTACAGGAAACCATATGAAACAGTTGGATTCGTGGGTTCAATTGATATTTCTGGGGTTGGCTTCTTCTGCAATATGCTACATAACTTGGAATGAAGCGATGAAGAGGATAGGAACTGTGAAAACGAGTGTCTACCTATACCTCATTCCTGTTCTTACGTTGCTGTTTTCTGCAATTGTGTTGAAAGAAAAAATTACTTGGGTAGCATTGCTTGGCACAGGACTAATATTAAGTGGACTGGTATTATCGGAAAAAACGAAAAAGAAAGATGATGATTCAGACACCTGGTAAACATATATATTATGTATACCCGCCATCAAGAGTAATGATTTGACCAGTTAGATAGGAACTGCTTTGGGAAAGGGAATATGCCAAATCGGCCACTTCATTTACATCTCCAAAACGCCCAATGGGAATTTCTCCTTTGATGAAATGAGACTCTTCATCGGAAAGAAATTGATTCATTTGTGTATCGATGAGGCCACAAGCAATGGCATTAACCTGAATATTGCTTGGCGCAAGTTCTTTTGCAAGGGATTTGGTGAATGCATTCATACCGCCTTTAGAGGCGGCATAGGCAACTTCGCAGGAGGCGCCGACATTGCCCCAGATAGAAGAAATATTGATGATTTTTCCGGATTTTTTGTGAACCATAGCAGGTATTGCATATTTACAGCAGTTAAAAACAGAGGTTAGATTCGTATCAAGGACATTGTGCCATTCTGCAATCGACATATCTGACAGTAGCCCCATGTGGGAAATTCCCGCATTGTTGATTAAAACATCAATGCCACAAAATGCACGTTCTATTTCCCGGAAAGTTTGTTCAACAAAATGACAGTCGCCGGCATCGCCGGTAAAAGGCAGACATGTTATGTGGTATTTTTCAGTGAGGTCTGCGGCGACAGCCGAAAGTATAGCAGGAGAATGGAAACTGTTTAAAGCAAGATTATAACCGTTCCTCGCAAAGATGTTAGCGATTGCATGTCCAATTCCACGAGAAGCGCCTGTAACAAAAGCGGTTTTAGAATCCATAATAATCCTCCTAAAAGTTTAGTAGAGGGCTGTTGTATAAAAATACCTTTAAAAGGGCGATGATGATCGCAACAATAGCTCTTAAGAAAATTCTACCACAATTGCTATAAGATTACTACTGCCGGCTATGTACAGTTTGTTTTTTTGAAGGATGATACCATACATCTATTTGCAACATAGCCAAAGTCGCCGAATACAATTGTTATAAAATTACTATTGTCAGAAGCGATAGAAATAGGTATAATTTAGAAGAGACATCGTTGATGTCCAGCAAATGACAAGGGGGTTACATCATGCGTATCATAATAAGTGGAAAAAACATAGAAATAACAGCGGGATTAAGGCAGGCAGTAGAGGAAAAACTATCAAAGCTTGAGCGATACTTTACTCCTGAAACGGATGTGGTTGTAACACTGAGCGTAGAAAAAGAAAGGCAGAAAATTGAAGTTACCATTCCGGTAAAAGGGAACATTATCAGATCGGAGCAGGTAAGCAATGATATGTATGTTTCAATTGATTTAGTAGAAGAAGTGATTGAACGGCAATTAAAGAAATATAAGAATAAAATTGTTGATGCAAAGCAGGGCAATGGAAATTTCAAGCAGGAATTTATTGAAAAAGAAATAGAGGACGATGAAGAAATTGCCATTATCCGTACCAAACGGTTTGGAATTAAACCAATGTATCCGGAGGATGCGTGTGTACAGATGGAATTGCTGGGACATAATTTCTTTGTTTTTCAAAATGCAGAATCAGATGAAGTAAATGTAGTATATAAAAGAAAAGGCAATACCTATGGTTTGATAGAACCAGAATTCTAGAACCAAAACATATTCTCAACAAGGGGCTGTGGCAAAATATGATCAATCATTTCCTTCGACACTAGATATGATATGGACAGCATTGCTTTTGCAATATTCGTATCTGGTATATAAAAGAGGAATTGTATTTTGTGGCAGTCCCTTATTTTGTACAGAAAAAGGAATAAAAAAATTTTCGCCAAATGGTATGGTATTTATTGGCTTTTCATAATATAATAAAATGTCATTTATGTATGAAAATGATGAATAAAAAATTGATAAAAAGGCAACACAAAATCGCCAATAATAAGGAGTCAATAAAAAGAAGCAATTATGGAAATATCTGCTAAGATGGATAGATAGGAGTTAATGGGATGAATATTGTGGTATTAGCCGGAGGCCTCAGTACAGAAAGGGATGTATCCTTTGCTACTGGAAATGTAGTGAGCAATGCATTAAGAATGAAAGGGCATAAAGTGGTTTTGCTAGATGTATTTCTAGGATACAGCGATAAACCGGAAGATTTAACAGGGATATTTGACCGTTCTGAAGCGGTAAGTGTGAAAATAAGCAACGAAATCAAATCGCAGGCACCAATTCCAGCCGAAATAAGGGCGATGCGTAAAGATCAATCGGACTGTTTTTTTGGCCCAAATGTTATTGAACTTTGCAAGATGGCAGACATTGTATTTATGGGACTTCATGGAGAAGATGGAGAAAATGGCAAGGTACAGGCGACCTTTGATTTGTTTGGAATCAAATATACGGGCAGTGGATATGTAAGCTGTGCACTTGCTATGGACAAAGGACTGTCGAAAGGACTATTTTTAAAGAATGGGATACCAACGCCGGAAGGTATTATTTTGAAAAAAGAAGATTATAGTCAAGAAATAGAAACGCTTAGCGTAAAGACTCCTTGTGTAGTGAAGCCGTGTTGTGGTGGCTCAAGCATTGGCGTGTCTATTGTAGCTACGCAAAAAGAACTAGACAGGGCATTAACGCAAGCGTTTCAATATGAATCAAAAGTCATAGTAGAAGAATATATACAGGGACGTGAATTTTCCGTGGGGGTGATTAACTACAATGCATTGCCGGTAATTGAAATAGCTCCGCTTACGGGGTTTTATAATTACGAAAATAAATACAAAGCCGGGAGTGCGGTAGAAACTTGCCCGGCTATCCTACCGAAAGGAATTTCTTGGGAAATGCAGCATTATGCGCGAGAGGTGGCATTGGCCTTAAATATCGAAACATATGCACGTATGGATTTTATATTAGATAATAAAGGGGATATCTATTGTTTGGAAGCGAATACACTACCTGGTATGACTAAAACAAGCCTGTTGCCACAGGAAGCAAAGGCCTCTGGAATGGATATAGAAGAGCTGTGTGAGGAAATAATTAAAATATCATTTAACAAATATGGTTAAGACTAACGAAATGCTGTGAATAGAAATGAATAAGACATGGAGGAACAGTTGCAGCTAATATGAATAGAAAGAAATGATTAAGTTATCATTTAACAAACATAGTTAAGACTAACGAAATGCTGTGAATCGTAATGAATAAGATATGGCGGAACAGTTGCAGCTAATTATGAATAAAGGAAATAGGATTTTATGAAAAATATGACATTGGAATATATAGCAAAAGCTTGTAGTGGAATTTACTATGGGGATAAAGATAAAAAAGGCAGGACAATAAAAGGTGTTGCCATTGACAGCCGGGAAATAAAGCAGGATTTTTTATTTATTCCGATTGTAGGAGCCAAGGCAGATGGGCATGATTTTATTAAATCAGTATTTGAAAATGGCGCGTTAGCCTCTCTTTCTGAAAGAAAATTAGATGATTGCTTCAATCCATACATTTTCGTAAAATCATGTGAACAGGCATTGAAAGATATTGCAACGTACTATAGGAATCAATTGACGATTCCAATTGTAGGAATTACAGGCAGCGTGGGGAAAACGAGTACGAAAGAAATGATTTCTTCGGTACTCTCACAAAGATATGATGTATTGAAAACAGCAGGCAATTACAATAATGAAATAGGATTACCCCTTACAATACTTCGGATTAAGGAACATCATCAAGTTGCAGTGGTAGAGATGGGCATTTCAGATTTTGGTGAAATGCACCGGCTAGCCCAAATAGCCAAACCAGACATAGGGGTTATAACAAATATAGGCATGTGCCATCTAGAAAAGCTGAAAACACGAGATGGAGTATTAAAAGCAAAGACAGAAATGCTTGAGTTTATAAAGGATGATGGTTGCCTTATTTTAAATGGCGATGACGATAAGCTGGTCACCATCGATCATGTGAAGAATATTTATCCACTTTTCTATGGTGTTGAACCACGAAAAGAGTACAAAGACAACCCTATGATTGAAAAGGAAGAGAATCGTACAAATAGTGAAGAAAAGAATGCTGTAAAAAAGAAATTTATAATTGCTAAAGACATTGTAAACCATGGACTTTTAGGGACACAAGCCTTTTTTCATACACCGAAAGGAAACATAAACATTCGCATTTTGATACCGGGGCGGCATAATGTCTACAATGCATTGGTGGCTGCATGTGTGGGTATTGCCCTTGATCTTGACTTATCGAAAATACAGCAGGGGATTTTAGCGGCAAGTACAATTGGGGGACGTGCGAATCTAATAGAAGCGAAGGGCCTTACAATTATAGATGACTGCTACAATGCAAATCCGGTATCAATGAAAGCTTCTATCGATATATTGGAGTATGCATTGGCGCGAAAAATCGCAGTACTTGGCGATATGGGCGAATTAGGGAAAGATGAGAAGTGGCTGCACTATACAATTGGCATGTATGTTGCAGAAAAACAGATTGATACTCTGTTTTGTATCGGTCCGCTTTCAAAAGAAATGGCAAAGGGCGCATTAGATACGAACGGTAGGTGCGAGGTTTACCATTTTCATACAATTGATGAAATGTTGCCATGCCTATTGGAGTATACAAAAGCGGAGGATACCATATTAGTGAAAGCATCCCATTTTATGGGCTTCCCCGTTGTAGTAGAAGCTCTTAAAAAAGGAATTGCTTAAGGGAATATTCCTGCCCCTCGTTGTGGCATTTCGCATCTTCTTAAGAAAAAAATTGCTTAACCAAGGTATGCCTACAGCATTTCCTTATGGGTTTTTAACATGTCTATAATGATGTTGCGTGTGTATCCCCCTAGAAATTTTCGTTGCTCTTTTTCTAGCTCTTTTGGATAAATGGGTTTGCCATATTGAATAATTACATGGCATGGTTTAATCTTTGGAAGATGATTCTCCAATATTTCTGCGGAATTTGTAATTGCAATCGGTACAATGGCACAGCCGGTTTTTTCAGCTATTTTAAGGCTACCTTCTTTAAACGGCAATAATTCACCATGCTTTTTATTCCTAGTCCCCTCGGGGAAAATACATATAGAAATACCGTTCTTAACATAATCAATACCGAGTAAAATAGTCTTTAAACCTTCTTTGAGATTATCCCTGTTCAGGAATAAACAGTAGAGGCGTTTCATCCAGATGCTTAGGAGGGGGACATGTGCCATAGAATCTTTCGCAACATAGCCGGTTAAGCCCTTGCATCTTGCATAAGTTAATATAATATCAAAATAACTTTCATGGTTTGGCACATACAAAACCGCTTCGCCTTGTGGAATATTTTCGTCGCCAATGACAGTAAGTTTTACACCGCTAAACCAAATAACTCCTTTAAAAGCCCATTGAACAATACGTAGACTGCTGATGTCAGCAGCTCTTTTGTTAAATTTTCCGATCAGCCATTCCACGAGTAGGATGGGAATGGAAAAAATTAAAAATAGTATTAAAAATAGCAATGACAAAATCATTCGTATCATAAGATGTTCGGACTAAATCCGCTCCTTCCTAAAGTCAAACGCTATGGTTCACAATTGGTTGTGAACCATAACAGTTAAGACATCTTTGAAAAATACTCAATTTTTAAAACAATTCTATTTTTCAAATGTGCACTACAAGTATTATACAAAGTTTGCCCAGGAAATACAATGAAAATACGAATTATTTCCATTCGAAAAGAATAGAATTTATAAATATGTAAAAAGGCAAAAAAATGATGCACAATGATTCTATTTTGAAAAAATATATCAGTATAGGTTTCTTGCTTATCTTTTTACTTAACGGATGCAGTATCGTAGAAACAGATGGTAAAAAAATGGAAGATATAGAATTTACCGTGGTAGAGGAGAGCCAGATTCCAGATGAACTAAAGGTGGCAATTGAAGAAAAGGCGACAGGTGAGTTCAAGCTAACGTTTGCTACAAAAGAGGAGCTATATATTGTTGTTGGCTATGGCACCCAACCTACAAATGGATACAGCATTGCAGTAGAAGAATTATATTTGTCAAGCAATGCCATCTATATAAATACGACATTGATAGGACCTGCAAAAGGCGATACAGTTAGTGAAGTAGAAAGTACTCCATATATTGTAACAAAAATGAAATATATAGATAAAAGTGTGGTTTTTGAATAAGATTTTGAGTAAAATAGCTATATGAATCATAAAAAAAATATGTTATGATTATAAACAGGTGCAATGCCGGAATATTTTGCGCCTGTTTTATTTTTTGATCGGGAGCCAGAATTGGCGGAGTACGATATACAGCCGGTTACCGCGAAGTCGCTTTTGTGTATTTTTTTGTTCAAAAGTGCGAAGATGGAGGAGCACGATACACAGCCGATTACCGTGAAGTTGCTTTTGTGTATTTTTTTGTTCAAAAGTGCGAAAGTGGAGAGCAGTAATGAATAACATTATTTTAATTGGAATGCCAGGGGTGGGAAAAAGTACGATCGGCGTTATACTTGCAAAGCTAGTGGGCTATCAGTTTATAGATACTGATTTAGTGATTCAAGAAAAAGAGCAAAAGCTCCTGCATCAAATTATAAAAGATGAAGGCATCGAGGGGTTTATTGACATAGAAAATAGGGTCAATGCCGGTATCAAAGCAGACAGATCTGTCATTGCAACCGGTGGAAGTGTAATATATGGAACAAAAGCTATGAAACATTTGTCTGATATTGGGACAATCGTGTATTTAAGGGCACCATATGAAGTTCTTTCCCGTCGCCTTAACAATATAAAAGGACGGGGCGTTGTTTTAAGAAATGGGCAAACACTCTTAGAGCTTTATGAGGAGAGAACTGGATTATACGAAAAATATGCAGCAATTATTGTAGATGAAGAAGACGGAAATATAGAAGGCACAATTGAAAAAATTACAGAAAGATTAAAAAAAGGCTAGAATGAATACAAAAAATTACAGAAATATTACAAAAAAATTAAATCAAAAAAATTATAATTATTTAGAATTTTTATGAAAGAACGGTTTATAATAATATGGTCAGCAAAAGTGGATAGGCGAGGGCTGCAGTAACAAAAAGCCGGGGAATGCATACATTATAAAATAGATGGACCTGTGACACACTCCCAAGTACCTAACGACTACAAAATGTAAGGAATCGTGGCTATTCACAACGAACCAAAGCTACATGGAAGTTTACAAAGAGAAAAATTATGTTATAATGGTACATAAGTATTTATATACTCCGCGACAAAAGAGGAGCAAATCTACGATAATTACTTTTTGTACGAAAAAGGGAGCATAGAGGTGTAAAATGGAACAATATGTCATAAAAGGAGGAAGTCCGTTAGTCGGTGAAGTAGAAATCGGTGGTGCAAAAAATGCAGCGCTTGCTATACTGGCAGCCGCAATTATGACGGATGATACTGTAACGATAGATAATCTCCCGAATGTACGGGATATTAATGTCTTGCTTCAAGCGATAGAAGGTATTGGTGCAAGAGTAAATAGAATAGATGCCCATACAGTGCAAGTAAATGGATCCTATATTGGTGATTTAAGTGTGGACTATGAATATATAAAAAAGATACGTGCTTCCTATTATTTATTAGGGGCATTATTAGGCAAATACAAGCGTGCGGAAGTAGCATTGCCAGGTGGCTGCGATATCGGAAGCCGACCAATCGACCTTCATTTGAAGGGATTTCGTGCATTAGGTGCAAACGTAGATATTCAACATGGTTTAATAGCCGCAAGTGCAGATAGGCTCGTTGGTACACATATTTATTTAGACAAGGTTTCCGTTGGCGCTACGATTAATATTATGATGGCGGCGGCGATGGCGGATGGCAGGACCACAATTGAAAATGCTGCAAAAGAGCCACATGTAGTTGATGTAGCCAATTTTTTGAATAGTATGGGTGCTAATGTACGTGGTGCCGGCACGGACTTGATTCGTGTGAAAGGTGTAGAAAAACTTCATAAGACAGAATATTCTATTATACCGGATCAGATAGAGGCGGGAACCTTTATGTTTGCGGCGGCGGCAACGAAAGGTGATGTTACTGTGAAAAATGTTATCCCGAAACATTTAGAGGCAACAAGCGCAAAACTTATGGAAATTGGTTGCGAAGTAGAGGAATTTGATGATGCGGTGCGTGTAGTGGCATCAAAGCCCCTATGCCATACGCAAGTGACGACACTTCCTTATCCTGGATTTCCGACAGATATGCAGCCACAGATGTCGGTAGTGCTTGGTATTGCCCAAGGGACCAGCACGGTAATGGAAAGTATTTTTGAAAATCGTTTTAAATATGTAGATGAGTTGACAAGAATGGGCGCGACCATAAAAGTAGAAAGCAACATTGCTATTATTTCCGGGATGAATCGTTATATGGGTGCTAGAGTCAGTGCTCCGGATTTACGTGCAGGTGCGGCATTGGTCATTGCAGGCCTATCGGCAGAGGGCATTACAATTATTGACGATATTTTTTATATTGAGCGGGGATATGAAGAGTTTGAACAAAAACTTGCTATGTTAGGTGCTCAGATTGAAAAAGTGAGTACTGAAAAAGAGATACAGAAATTTAGCTTTAAAGTATCATGATTCACCATATTTTTTCATAAAAAGCTTGACAATTGTGGAAACTAGGTGTATCTTAGCACATAGAAACGTAGCATAAATATTATTGAAGCTCGATACTTCAATAATCATATACTATTAATTTCTCTTATTCAGAGTGATGGAGATATAAAGGATCGATGAAGTCACGGCAACCCCCAAAAGGAAGGTGCCAACCTGAGCGAGCAATCGAACAATAAGAGGATGAGATTTTTTTTGCCAATCGAATCCGCTTTTTAAGCGGATTTTTTTACTTTATAGTGTAAAAGTGCACCCAGTCCGTTTCGTATAGGCGGTGTTTTCTATAAGATAAAAAAATTCGTGTGGCAGTCAAGGAAAGTTGGCTATAGAACAAGCTGTCAGGTTTTTGAAAAAGTAGCTTTGCAACAAAGAATCCCCCACAGCAACTAGGCTTGCGCGCACCTTGCCAAGCGTTTAATGGAAAGAAAGGACAAAAATATGGAAAAATTATTATTTACATCTGAATCTGTAACGGAAGGGCATCCGGATAAAATCTGTGACCAGATTTCCGATGCGGTACTTGATGCATTGCTCAAGCAAGACCCCATGAGCCGCGTAGCATGTGAAACATGTACGACAACCGGTCTCGTTATGGTAATGGGTGAAATCACCACAAAAGCATATGTTGATATACAAAAAATTGTACGAGATACCGTCAATGAAATTGGCTATAATCAATCTGATTATGGATTTGATGCCAACACCTGCGCTGTCATGGTCGTTTTAGATGAACAGTCTGCAGATATTGCAATGGGTGTCAACAAAGCGCTAGAGGCAAGAGAGAGCAAGATGACCGATGAACAAATAGAGGCAATTGGCGCAGGCGATCAAGGTATGATGTTTGGCTATGCAACAGATGAAACACCAGAATATATGCCGTATCCGATTTCACTTGCACATAAATTAACCTTACAGCTTACAAAAGTACGTAAAGACGGAACACTTACGTATTTAAGGCCGGACGGCAAGTCACAGGTATCCGTAGAGTATGATGAAAATGGAAAACCATTGCGTCTTGAGGCAGTTGTAATTTCTACCCAGCATGGGCCGAAAGTGACACAGGAACAAATTCATGCAGACATTAAAGAGTATGTGCTTGACCCTATTTTGCCAAAGGAACTAGTCGATGAGCATACAAAATTATTTATTAATCCTACCGGTCGTTTTGTAATCGGCGGACCAAATGGAGATAGTGGGCTAACCGGCCGTAAAATCATTGTGGATACATATGGCGGATATGCAAGGCATGGTGGCGGAGCGTTTTCTGGAAAAGACTGCACAAAAGTTGACCGTTCTGCGGCATATGCAGCTCGCTACGTAGCAAAAAATATCGTAGCAGCCGGTATAGCGAGCAAATGCGAAATTCAACTTTCCTATGCAATCGGGGTAGCACAGCCTACCTCCATTATGGTTGATACCTATGGAACAGGAAAATTGTCGAACGAGCAGCTGGTAAATATAATCCGTGAGAATTTTGATCTTCGCCCGGCAGGGATCATTAAAATGTTGGATCTTAGAAGACCGATTTATAAGCAGATAGCGGCTTATGGGCATTTTGGACGCAACGACTTGAATCTGCCATGGGAAGCATTGGATAAAATAGAGGTTTTAAAGAAATATCTGTAAAATATAGAAAAGAGCGGTACCTTCGAAACGGCTAGAAGAACCTATCGTAATTAATTTTGTGGGATCTAATGAATGGGACCTAATTAAATAGAACACAGACTATCTTTTGCAATAGAGGAGCGGATTCATTCCGTTCCTTTTTGCTATAATGCAAAAAATTTTCAACCTACTATTGACTTAGAGCTAACATTAAGGTTTATGATTAACAAGTTGAAGGAAATACAAAACTTCAAAAAAGCAGTCACAAATGACATATTTAATGAAATAATCAACTGTAATATAAAAAAACGAGCAGGAGGGATTTAGCAGATGGTATATAGGACATTAGGAAAAACAGGGATGGAACTTTCAACATTGGGTTTTGGAGCAATGCGGCTACCTATGATTACAGGTGCTGATGGCAAAAAGGTGGTTGACGATGATCAGGCAATTGAGATGATTCATGCCGCATTTGATCATGGTGTAAACTATATTGACACGGCGCCATACTATCTTGAAAATTTAAGCGAAAGAACGGTAGGACTGGCTGTAAAAGGCTATCGCGACAAGGTGTATGTGTCTACGAAGAACCCCATTGAAAGCAATTCGGGTGCTGATTATTTAGAAAGGCTGGAACGTTCTTTAAAAAACTTGGATATGGATTACATAGACGTATACCATATGTGGGGGATCAGCCTGGATGCATTTAGAAATTCTATTAACGTAAAAGATGGTCCGATGGAGGCGGCACTCCGTGCCAAAGAAGAGGGCTTGATTAAACATATTGCGTTCTCTTTCCACGACAAGCCAGAAAATATGAAAGAAATCATCGACAGTGGATATTTCGAGTCGGTGCTAATGCAATATAACTTGCTTGACCGTGCAAATGAACAAAATATTGATTACGCATACGAGAAAGGTCTTGGCGTGATTATTATGGGGCCCGTGGCGGGAGGCAGGCTTGGTGCGCCATCCCCTGTCATTCAAGGTATGCTTTCAGGAAAAGCGAGCAGCACGGCGGAACTTGCCTTGCGGTTTGTATTGGCGAACCCTCATGTTACAGTAGCGCTTTCGGGTATGCAAAGCCTTGATATGGTAAAAGAAAATTTAGCGGTAGCATCCATAGAAGGGCATCTTACAGAGGACGAAAAAGAAACCATCAATAAAATGGTAGAGGAGAAAAAAGAACTGGCGAAGCTATATTGCACCGGCTGTAATTATTGTATGCCATGTCCGAAAGGATTGGATATACCAAAAATCTTTTCACTGATGAACTACCATAAAATCTATGACATAACCGCTTATGCAAAGGAAGAATATAAAGCACTTGAAAAGAATGCGACAGCGTGTGTGGAATGCAAAAGCTGCCAGAAGAAATGTCCACAGAAACTAGCAATCATCAAGCAGCTAAAAGAAACACATCAAGCATTGGCGTAAAATTAAAATACGGAGAAATGGATGGCAAATAAAAATAGAATATGTTGCATCTAAGAGTACATACTATAACGAATGGAGTAAAGTTAAGACAAGTAAGAAAATGAAATAAGGTATCCCTAAAAATATTATAGGAACAAAATACTGTTCCTATAATCAGATTCACGGCACAAAAAGATGCGCCTTTTATCAGAAGCTGCAACGCAGCTTCTGATAAACTATATTACCCACTGCAAAATCGAATTATGGTTTTGCAGTGGGTAATATAGTTTCAAACAAAGTGCATAAAATACTAGGTCGTCCATATCATTTAGCGTGGCACCAGTTGCTCTTACTATAACCTGATAGATAATAAGAATACCCTGTTCCATTAGGCTTTTTTTAAAAAATATTTAAATGATTCAAATATTTTGATATAATTATAAATATTTTAATATATGAATATGAATTTATTGTATAAAATTAAGTACAATAAATCGGAATGGAGGAGAAATGTATACTAAATCCAAGAGCCTATCGAAACTCAATGCATATATAGCTGCCAATGGAGGGTCAGTTTACATCGGAATTTTGATGATCCTTAGTGATATCCTTTCTTTTGATATCGAACGGAGTGTTGTCTTAGCTTGCATTACATTAGAAGCTAGCGGTGGCAATAACGAGGAAGGTTCTTTAGGCAAAAAATTTCAGATATGCCCGGTTATCTGGATATTTGTTGGATGCTATTTGGACGCGTTAGGCTATAGCAATGAAGAGATACGAGCCTTATGTCATGAGTTGCAAAGGAAATTACAAAAAACTGTCTGTTTCGATGAGCAGAACGAGAGTATGGAACCTAAGAATGCTGGTATGAACGGGCAGAACGAAAGTATAGCTCACAAGAATGCTGGTGTGGATGGGCAGAACGATAGTATGTACTGGCACACAGGTGTTATTAATGCAATATGCTTGTTTCTTAGAGAAAAGCAGGAAGAATTCGAGCAGCACAAAGCCGGACGTATCAACAAACCAAAGGAGTACTATACCAACATATACACGGATCGCAACCAGATGTTTCGCCATACCTCCTATACATTGGAGGAGCAGCTAGTAAAGGCTGTGAGGGAGGGAGATGATAGGGTAGCGGTAAAGGTTTTAAAGGAGATTAATAGCCAAGGAAGCAAAGCAGTACTATCAGCTGACCCTCTTAGATCCGCTAAGAACTCTGTCATTTGCACTTGTGTATTTTTGTCTAGGGCATCCATACAAGCCGGGGTGAGTCCTAATGCAGCTTTTGCCTTGAGTGACGCTGTCATCTGCCACATTGAAGAATATAAAAATCGCATTGAAGTGCTTAAGTACGAGGAAGATGTATTGCTACAGTTCATCAATGTGGTTCAAAAAAATCGCAAGGCAAAGTATTCAAAAACCATACAAAAAGCAATGAATTACATAGATTTCCATTTAGAGGAAAAGATTATGTTAAAGGATATCGCGGCCTATGTTGGGATTAATAAAAGCTATTTGAGCAGTCGATTTAACGATGAGATGTCGATGTCATTGACGGACTACATCTCTACTAGGAAGATACAAGAGTCTACGTATTTTGTTGCACATAAAGATTATGAGATTGCCGACATCGCCATGTTGTACGGATTTTCCGGGCAGAGCTATTATATTAGTGTATTTAAAAAGGTCATGGGCATGACGCCGGGTGCGTACAGGGCGAGGCATGACGAGTAAAAGAAAAATGCTTTCATTTCACAAATATAAGATGAACAAACATAAGATGAACAAATATAAGATGAACAAATTTAAGATATACGAATTAAATATCACAAGTAACGGTACAGTTTGGGGTAAATAGTAAAGGAGATGAAACGACCTATGATGCAAAAAACGATAATACGAAAATCTGGGGTCTACAGTGCCATTTCAATTGGTGATCGTACCATCGCCATAGAAGAAAAATTGTCTGCTTTCCAATGCATTTTCTATTTGCTAGAGGGCGAAGATGTCGCACTGCTTATTGATACGGGGTTTGGACTGGGTGATGTTATGTCGTTTGTTTCACTTTTGACAGACAAACCTATCACGGTGGTGAATACGCACGCACACTTTGACCACATTGGTGGCAATCCATCATTTGACAATATATATTTAGATGAGAAGGAGCAGGATGTCCTTAAATTGTTTACTGACGAAGATTATTTGCAAAAAATGGCAGCAACGATGGTACCCGCTCTGGCACGCTTATTGTTCCGACCGTATATTAAGAAAATCGTCACACCAAAGATTGGTGGAACATATCACTATATAGCAGATGGACATCAATTTTCTTTGGGAGGGAGGGACGTAGAAGTCATAGAGACACCCGGACATTCGCCTGGTTCTATCTGCCTATATGATGAGCATACTAAAATTTTGTTTAGTGGCGATACCGTTTGTGCGCAAGGCATCATGCTGAATTTGCCATACAGCTGCAAGCCTGAAGTTTTCTTAGATTCAGTGCAAAAGCTCAAAGCGCGAGGGGATGGTTTTAACCAGATATGTCCGGGGCACCACACATTTCCCATCGATAAGGCATACTTCGATAAATTCATAAAATGTGCAGAGGGTATTGTGGATGGGAGTATAAGCTCAAAACACCATAAGGCGGGAGCGGAGCATTATCAGTCCATGGAATATGAGGATATCCGCATTACGTTACCAGAATAGGTTAAGCGAGATTAGTGATAGGATGTCTGTGAGGATATTTGCATTAGGTTAAGAATATTAAGGGGGATTTACAATGGCATGGTATTTAAATGTATTAATTATTGCTTTAGGTATAATGGTTCTCTACTTTGTGGCGGTCTTTATCCTTACGTTTATATTGGTCAATATGCTAGTGCATCCGGCTCCACCAGATAGGAAGAAAAGTTATGAAGAGGTGGTGGCATGGGTGAACGAGAACGCAGAAATTGATTTCTCGGTTTACAACAATGTCGAAAAGGAAGCGTTTGAGATTAAACGGGATGGGATACGTATTTCCTGTGAATATATTCCAGCAATATCGATACAAGATGTAACTCTTAAAAAACGCTGTGCTATTTTGGTGCATGGATATTCTCAAAATCGTATGGCGGCTGCGCCTTTTGTGGAGATATATCGAGATCTTGGCTATGAAATTATCCTCTATGATCAACGTGCATTTGGAGCGAGCACGGGGACAGTATGCACGTTTGGCGAAAAAGAGAAAGATGATTTGTCTTTGATTATTGATTGGGCATACAAAAAGTTGGGTGAAGATACGCAGATTACGCTTCATGGATGTTCTATGGGGGCAATTACGGTTCTTGAAACGGCATATAGCGATGGACGGATTTCAAACGTCATTGCCGACTGCGCCCCAGAAGATATGCGATCATATATTGGCGTCACTGCAAATACTATGCTGCATCTGCCACAAAGGCTTGTGAGAGTGTATGCAGGTTGGTGTGGCAAGCTAGTTGGTGTAAATGTTACGAGTGTGAGTCCTTTGCACCATATTAAAAGTATCAAGGTACCGATTCTATTTATCCATGGTGAGGCAGACACCAATGTTCCGGTGCAGATGAGTAAGTCCATGTATGATGAAGGAGATAAATCAAAAAATGTCCTAGCATTGTTTCCAGAGGCAGATCATGTGATGAGCTATCTAAATGACCCAGAAAGATATCGACATATTGTATTGGAATTTCTTGGAGAAATGGGATCATGAGAAACAAATATAGAATGGAATGGGAGAACTGGAGTAATCGCAAATAAAATGGGAGAAATGGAGTAGTAGAAAGGTGGAAGGTGGAAGATGATGGAAGAACTAAAGTTTAAAACAAATCTTGTTTCACTTCCCATATTTTTCCAATATAAACTTCGAGATACCGATGTACAGCTCATGGCCAAAGCTAACGCGGGCGAGATTACGCGCAAAGAGGCAGAAGATGGGTTTCAACATATTTTTTAAGAGAGAGTAGGGTTATAAAATGAATGAATTGATCAATGTGAATCAAAAAAAATGGTGGAAGGAAACGGTGGTATATCAGATATACCCAAAGAGTTTCTGCGATAGTGATGGGGATGGAATCGGGGATATAAAGGGGATTATATCAAAATTGGATTATCTGCAGTGGCTTGGCGTAGGTGTTTTGTGGCTGTCCCCAATTTATCCAAGCCCCGGGTATGACAATGGGTATGACATCAGTGACTATAATGGGATTGCAGACCAATTTGGGACAATGGAAGATTTTAATAGGCTTATGAAAGAGGCACATGGGCGAAATCTTAGAGTGATTTTGGATCTGGTGGTCAACCATTCTTCGGACGAACATGCTTGGTTTTTGGAAAGCAGAAGTAGCAAAGATCAGGAAAAGCGTGATTATTATATCTGGAGAGATGGAAAATCTGGTGGCTCTGATTTACCGCCCAACAATTGGGGAAGCCTGTTTGGCGGTAGTGGTGGTGTATGGACAAAGGATGAGAAAACGGATCAATATTATCTTCATTTGTTTTCGGAAAAACAACCGGATTTAAATTGGGAAAATGAGGAACTTCGTAAGAATATCTATAAAATGATGCGAGGGTGGCTAGATTTAGGCGTTGATGGGTTTCGCATGGATGTCATCAGCCTTATTTCGAAGAACCCTATGCTACCAGACGGTATCGTTGATGAAAGCGGTTTAGGAGATGGGAAACCCTATTTTGTCAATGGCCCTAAAGTACACGACTATCTACAGGAAATGCGTAGGGAAGTGTTGGATAGCTATGATATCATGACAGTTGGAGAAGCTTGCGGGGTTACGGTAGAAGAAGCAAAAAAATACGCCTCGGCATCGGGGCAAGAATTGGACATGATTTTTCATTTTGAGGTAAATGACCTAGATGGAGGAGAAAGCTTTAAGTGGAACAACCGCAAGATTTTACTCCCGGATTTAAAGAAGGTAATGAATAAATGGCAAGTCGAACTAGAGGGTACGGCATGGAATAGCCTGTACTGGTGCAACCATGATCAACCACGTGTTGTCTCCCGGTTGGGAGATTCGGGAAAATACAAAGAACGTTCAGCGACCATGCTAGCTACTTGTCTGCATGGCATGAAAGGTACGCCTTATATCTATCAAGGGGAGGAAATAGGTATGACTAACATGCCATTTACCTCGATGAGCCAACTGCGGGATCCAGAGAGCATCATGGCATTTGCCCACTATACCGAAAATGGAAGATATTCTAAAGAAGAGATGATGGACTATATTCGTGGAAAAAGCCGGGATAATGCAAGGACTCCCATGCAGTGGACAGCCGAAGCTGGCGCAGGATTTACGAAAGGTACTGCTTGGCTAGGAATCAACCCCAACCATACGAACATCAATGTGGCAGAGCAGCGAGATCGTTTGGATTCGGTACTGAATTATTACCGAAACCTTATCGCTATTAGAAAAAAATATGACATTGTAGTTTATGGCAAATACGAACCTGAAACGGAGGATAATCCGAATGTTTATGCATATACAAGAAGATTAGGAAATGAATGCCTGTATGTGGGCTGTAACTTTAGCTCAAAGGTACAAAAACAAACATTTTTGCTACCTCAAAAGGAGGAAGCAAGCACGCTGATCTGCAACGTAAATGATAGCCATTTTCTGGTTGATAATTGCCTTGAACCATATGAATCAATCATGGTATATTATAAATCAAAATAAGTACAGGGTAAGTGTGAAATAGGTACTGCTAGTAACCAAGAAGGTAAAACGTGCGGCTGTCCCTTTACTGGGCATTTGGCAAGTATGAAATAGTTGCCGCTAGTAACTAAAAAAGGCCTATGGGGGCATCGTAGTGCACGGTATTACGAATGGAGGCAAGTGTGAGTAGAATAGTTAGAAACCTAATGAAAAATCATTGGGAAAAAATCAAGGTGGAGGACGATAAGAGAAAATCTACGCAGCCTCTGCCAAAAGGTGTGAGTGAAAATACAAATATAGACTATGTGGGAGATGGGAATCCCATGCATTTAGTAGATGTTTTCTATCCCGAGGGCACGATGGGGGTTTTGCCTGTTGTGGTCGATATTCATGGTGGCGGTTGGATGTATGGCGATAAGGAATTGAATAAATATTTCTGTATGTCTTTGGCAAAGGAAGGGTTTGCGGTGGTCTGCATGAACTATCGTCTACTCCCGGAAACGGACTTAAAGGGTCAGATTCAAGATATTTTCACTTGCTTTCATTGGCTTGGCCAACATGGAAATGCCTATCATTGTGATACATCGCAAGCTTTTTTGACGGGCGATTCAGCCGGAGGGCATTTGGCGGGTCTTTCCACTTGTATCAACCTAAACCCTGCATTGCAAGGTATATATGAAGTTTTCCCTACAAAATGGAACATCAAGGCATTGGCTATCAACCATGGTGTTGCAGAACTAAATGCCGCTATCCTTGACAATGGATTACCGGGCAAGGAATATGCTAAGATGCTGTTTGGGGACCATCCAAAGAAGAGCCCTTGGTATGGACATGCCAGTTTTTCAGAGACCGCAAAAGACGTCACATTGCCACCAATTCTTCTCATCACGAGTGAAGCGGATGATTTATACAAATATAGCATATTGCTTAAAGAATATCTGGAGCATAAAAATATCTCTTTCGAGTATATCTTTTGGGCAAAAGACCAAGGCGAGAACCTAGGCCATGTATTTAACGTTCTTTATCCAGAATGGCTCGAGAGCCAGAAAACCAATGCACAAATATTGTCTTTCTTTTTGCGGATAGCAAAGAAGAATTAAATGAATCGCCTTTTTGTGCTAGCCATAATCGGCTGTGGAGTATTCCATCTATGCCACCAACTTATTTTTCTAGTACGTTGCTTTCATAAACTAGCGCGTACCTCTTACACTGATCAACGAGCTTTCGTCATACAATGAGCCATCGTTGGCTTTTTTTGTTGCTATCGTTAGGGGAATCAGTTAGAATGGAACGTAGAAAAGTGCTAAGGAACAGTTCCTAAGAAAGAGGTGGCAGACATGGGGCTTTATTTTAATCCATCTAATGATAAATTCCGTAAATCTTTAGGATCAGAGATTTATGTTGATAAAACCAGACTGATCTCTTATACAAATTCCGTCATATACACAGAGCAGGGGTTTGTATGTGTAAGCAGACCTCGTCGTTTCGGCAAGTCAATGGCTGCAAACATGTTGGCTGCATATTATAGTTGTGGATGCGATTCTAAAGAACTGTTTGAGCCACTTTTAATAGCTGGTGAAGATTCCTTTACAAGATATTTAAACCAGTATAATATGATTTTCCTGAATATGCAGGAATTCCTATCTAATAGTAATGGGATACAAGAACTGTTGGATCTTATCCGTGATGAAGTCATGGAAGAAATACAGACATGCTATCCGCAATATCAGCCATCCCCTCGAAACACATTAAAAAAAGCGCTGTATTATGTGGAGCAGATAACGGAAAAGAAATTTGTCATTATTATTGATGAATGGGATGGAATCTTCCGGGAATATGCAGATAACAAAGAAATACAGAAGGAATATTTGGATTTCTTACGGGATTTTTTGAAAGATAAAGGATACATTGCCTTGGCATATATGACAGGTATCCTGCCAGTCAAGAAATATGGGACACATTCTGCCTTGAATATGTTTGACGAGTTTTCCATGACAAATCCCAGACAGTTGGCGGAATATGTTGGTTTTACCGAGGCAGAAGTCGCAGTGCTTTGTGAAAGGTATCAGATGGATTTTGACGAGACGAAGCGATGGTATGATGGCTATCAATTTCTTAAAGTTCCTTCTGTATACAGCCCACGCTCTGTTGTAACGGCAATGCTTAGCGGCTCCTTTGATGACTACTGGAATCAAACAGAAAGTTTCGAGGCACTTAAAATTTATATAGAATTGAATTTTGATGGATTAAAGGATACAATTATAGAATTGCTGGCTGGGGGAAGGAAAAGGATTGATACGAGGAATTTTACGAATGACATGACGACCTTTACTACCTATGAGGATGTCATTACCTTACTGATTCATCTAGGGTATATGGGATATGATTTTAATGAAAAGGAAGTCTTTATTCCAAACATGGAAATTTCGAACGAATATGTCGCTGCAATTAGAGGAGTAGGATGGAAAGAAGTAATTGATGCCATCACAGAGTCAAACGAGCTTCTAAAAGCCACTTTAAATCACGAGGAAGATGCCGTTGCAGCCGGTATAGAAAAGGCACATATGGAAACATCGCATTTGACATATTCGGATGAGAATGCTCTTTCCTATACGGTAAGCCTTGCGTACTACAGTGCCAGACAGTATTATACAATTATCCGGGAATTGCCTACGGGCAAGGGGTTTGCAGATCTTGTATTCTTGCCAAGGAGGGCACATATGGACAAACCTGCTATGATTGTGGAACTAAAGTGGAATCAATCCACCGATGGGGCGATTTGGCAAATCAAAAACAGAAAATATGTAGATGCTCTAAAAGAGTACGAAGGGAGCTTACTTTTGGTCGGAATTAATTACGATAAAAAGAGCAAGGAGCATAAGTGTCAGATAGAAATATTCAAAATGCACGATTGAAAAATTTATGCCATACTGTTTGTTCATGAAATATTTGCGATTGAGAGGTGAGCTTAATAAGTGTATACTGCAATTATCGCAGATGACGAAAAGAAAATTTGTCAGCTGATTTTAAAATTAGGGCATTGGACAGAAATTGATATTGAAGTAGTGGATATATGTTCTGATGGGGAAGAAGTATTAAATAGTATTTATAAAAACAAGCCGGATATTGTTTTGACCGATATTCGGATGCCGGTTTATGATGGGCTTGAAATTATAAAGCAAGTGGCAGAGAAAAAGTTAGAAATGGCATTTATTATCATTAGTGGCTATAAACAATTTGAGTATGCACAAACTGCAATACACTATGGTGTTGTAGATTTCCTTGTAAAGCCGATAGGGGAAGAAGCGTTAAACCGTGCATTGCTTAACGCAACGAGTAAAGTAGGACATGCCAGAGAAAAAAATTTGCAAAGCGAGCAGATTGAATTTCTCAAAGAAGAACGAAATAAAACACTCAAAGAAGAGCTGCTGCGTAATATATTGGTGGAAAATGAACCGTTTGATAAGCAGCTTGAGGCTGAATACGAGTGCGATTTTATCAATGGAATATTTCAAGCAATGTGCATTCGTACTAATCGGGAAGAACTGAATGCAGAAAAATCAGTCTTTGCTGAAAAAGTAGCCGATATTGTATTACGTGAAGTTTTAATTTGTCATGAAATAATTGTCGCATCCAAAAATGAAGATTTTTTTGTGATGTTTAATTATGAAGAAAAAGCGAAAGAAAAAATGAGAAAAATTTATTATAAATTATATAAAGCAATTGCACTGCTAGAAGATAATTTTGGTGCTTTCTCTTTCTCCATTTCCATAGGGATTCCGGTAGATAATATTGGTGTGATGTGGAAATCTGTAAATACAGCAAAAACGGCTTGGAAAGCACATATTGTGTGTAGCAAGAAAGATATCTTGGAGTATGAGCATTTGAAATTTGATGAAGCGACAGAAGATGATTTTATCAAAGAGTCGGAATTTAAAGAATTTGAATCTATGGTTGAAACTTACCAAGGAGAGCAGATTGGAAATTTTATCAACCATTTAGAGGCAAAGGTGCAAAAGAAGGGAATGATCGCACCTGACGTTTTATTTGGATTGGCAGAACGCTTGACCTATCACTATACATTTGCTTTATCTTTTAAAGATGCGACAAAACGCAATGAATATTTTGAAAGACTAAGCCAAACTTTGATGGGAGCACAGAACGTATCAACATTCTTTATGACTTTGAAACGAGACTTTCTTCTTACCTTGAAAGAACATTACGAGGATAAAGTGGAAGAGGCATGTATTCCTATCCGGGAGGCAAAGAAATATATTGAGGAAAATTATAGCAGCCCAATTACATTAGAAGAAATAGCAACATACGTAGGATTAAGTCCTGTATATTTTTCAAAATTATTCAAAAAGACCGAAGGTAATAATTATATAGATTATTTGACAAATGTACGCATTAATGTGGCAAAAGAAAAACTTAGGAAAACGAAAGAAAGCATTGACCAGATCGCATTGCATACAGGTTATGCAGATGAACGCTATTTCCGAAAATTATTCAAAAAGCATACAGGCATAAAACCGGCAGAATATAGAAAACTCCATCAATAATCGGAACGTAGCTATTCGGTCGCCATTATTTAAGGGAAGAAAGGTATATCGTGGGATATGAGCGAAGTATTGAATGTAATTTTGGGCAGTATGCTTGTGTTATGCCTCGTATTTGCATTTTTTTGGAGAAAAAAGTACAAGAAAATAGATGCGATATTTAAGTATGATAATTGGGACGATTACCTTACAAATCCCCAAAGTAAAATGGATTTAACAAAGGAGCAAAAGGAGCTAATTGATCCCATTTTGCAAAAAGTATCTGCGAAATATTCGTCAGAAGCATTAAATAGGCAAATGAAATATTCTGTGTTGCAAAGTCAAATAAATCCACATTTTTTATACAATACGTTAGATTCTATACGAGGTGAAGCGCTAATGCAGGAGAATACGAGTATTGCAATTATGACAGAACGCTTATCCGGTTTCTTTCGCTATTGCATTTCCACAAAAGGGGATTTTGTGACGATTCGTGATGAGATAAATAATGTGCTGGATTATTTTTATATACAACAATACCGGTTTGAAGATAAGTTTTCATTGGAGATACGTTCAGAAGAATCCAGTTATGATTTTTTTGTACCTAAAATGATTCTTCAGCCTATTATTGAAAATTCAATTTACCATGGACTGGAGCGAAAAAAAGGGAAAGGAAACATCAAATTAATCATTACGGAAACGCAGAAACATCTTAAAATTGCAGTTGAAGATGATGGCTTGGGCATCAAAGAAACACAATTAAAAGAAATAAATAATAATTTACGAGCAAATGTATTTCAAATGAAACAAGATGCTATGTCAGAAAAATCAGGAATTGCACTATATAATGTAAACAATCGGATTAAGCTATGGTATGGGGATGAATATGGCGTGACTGTGCGCAGTACGATAGATATGGGAACAGACGTGAATATGTTCTTGCCAAAAGGCACAAAAGAGAATTCGGAAGGTAGGCTATGAAAGAATTTATTAGATTGTATCTTTTACAAACACGTACGGATGAAAAAGTGAAGAATTTTAATATGGAGGTGTACGAAGGGGAAAGCGTTGTTTTATTTGGTGATGCTTCTTCCGGTAAAGAAGAGGTAAGGGACATTATGATTGGCCGGACATCTGCTTATGAGGGAAATATATTCATACATGAAGAGAAAGTACACCCTTACCAAGAGGCCGAGGCAAGGCGGAACCACCAAATTTTCTATATTAATCCGACGCAAATGTTAGTTCCAACCATGAGTATTGCTGAAAATATTTATACGATTCATGATAATAAAATCGGTATTTTGTTGCCAAACAGAATCATTGTTACACAAGCCAATGCAATATTAAAAGAACTAGACAGTTCGATTGATGCAACTCAAAAAATTCAAAAACTGAATTTTTTTCTTAAGCTTATAGTTTGTATTGCGAAAGCAATTTCTTATGATAGTAAATTAATTATCATGGAACATTTAACAAATCAAACGAGCTATGTAGAAAGGGTAAACTTAAAGAAAATCGTAGATAAATTAAAAAAACAGGGGATTTCATTTTTATTTATTGAGGAAAAACCAGATGGATTGTTAAATCTTGCCGATAGAGTAGTTATTATGCGCAATGGCGTAGATAAAAAGGTGATACAGGCCAATGCTACTTCTATAAAGGAAATGCTAAACTATATATTGGGCGAAAAATCGGAGCCAAGAACAAGACAGAAACAACTAACAGCAAAAGGAAAGTTTGCTATTCTGGATAAAACAAATACAGTAGTGACCAATAATTTGTATGGCTCACCTCTTGGATTTTTTGACATTTATTGGAATAGAGAAGAAAATGCGTTTACGTATATATATGAATTTTTGAAAAGAAATTCCATGAAGCTGATGATTGGATCTAACGAAATCTTGATGGACTTATATTTAAAAAAGAGGGTCTATAAATCCGGTATTGCATATATAGATGAAAATAGTCAAAATGAAGTATTCAATGAACAGAGCCTTGAAACAAATTTAATGATTCCTAAAAATAGAAGAGAACTTTATTCTGTCATCAATCGTAAAGTGGAAAAATTTGTGATTGATGATTTTTATACCAAATTCCCTATTTTCCGGCAGCAAAAATATGAATATTCCTCCAATTTTATGAGTAAAATAATCTCTATTTATCGCTGGGAACGATTCCAGCCCAAAGTTATGATTTTGGATAATCCTATGTTTAACCTTGATTTTAAAGAGGTAGGGCTGTTGCAAAACTACTTGCGTTCTCTTTCAAATGATGGAATTGCAATTTTAATGATGTGTAAGCAACATGGTGAGCTGCTAGAAGTCTGTGATGAAATTGTATGCGCATCGAACAAACAATTTAAAGGCGTACATAGTCGTGAAACCATAGAAAAGAATTATAAAATCTTATTAGAGGATTAGGCTATAGATGTAAGGAGAAAGTTTCATTTATAGACTGTGGCTAAGCGGATCGAATGGAATAATAGTCAACATAACATGACGAAGAGGTTTTGCAGTAGAGGATGGGCAACATTTTCATCAAATGAAGAATAATAGTCAACATAACATGACGAAGAGGTTTTGTAGTTGGGAATGGGCAACATTTTCATCAGATGAAGATGAAGTGCTAACATAGCATAACGAAGAGGTTTTGTAGTTGGGGATGGGCAACATTTTCATCAGATGAAGATGAAGTGCTAACATAGCATGACGAAGAGGTTTTGCAGTAGAGGATGGGTGACATTTTTATCAGATGAAGATGAAGTGCTAACATAGCATGGCGAAGAGATTTTGTAATTGAGAGGATAAAATTAGACACAAAAAGATAAAAAATTGCCTTGTTTTGGCACTGTGCAGAGATTATACTACTCAACAGAACAAAAGAAAGGTAGGTAGGATTTATGAAAAAGAGAGTTTTAAGTATGTTGCTGGTTGGGGCACTTTCCATTTTTGCATTATCAGCTTGTGGAGCCACTAGCGAAACTACAACAGAGGAACAGCAAACAGAGGGAGAAACGACAAAAGAGGGAGAAACGGCAGAAGAGGGAGAAACGGCAGAAGCAGGAGAGACGGCAGAAGAAGCAGACACGGCAGAGAATGCGGACGATGCAAACACCGCAGGTGTAACAACGATTAATGGAACACCGCTAACGAAGATTGGGTTTTCCGCACCGGCAATGGACAATGAATTCATGACAAACTTAGACGCTAGCTTAAAAGCTGCAGCAGCAGAACAAGGGGTTGAAGTCATGACAGCAAATGCAGAACAAACGACAGCAAAACAGGCAGAACAAATTGAAAACATGGTTACATCCGGATGCGAGGCAATTTGTGTTTCACCAGTAGATCTAGACAGTATTTTAGATGTATTAAAAGTTGCAAAAGAAAAGGGTGTCGTAATTTCCCTTTGCGGTGTTATTCCGGAGAGTAAGGATTATTATGATGTAGTAGCAAATGTAGAACAATTTGATTTAGGTCAATCAGCGGCAAGAGCTGCGGCAGCATGGATTGATGCAACCTTTCCTGATGCAGAAGATGGAAGTATTGAGGTGGCGTTGCTGACCCTTGACAACTCACAAGAAGCAATCAAACGTTCAGAAGGACTAAAAAGTGTAGAGGAACTTACAAGCAAAGCAAAGATTGTAGAAGCATATGATTCTACCGGAGCATCCAGCATTCCGACAAAAGCACAGGAATACACAGAAATGATGCTGATTTCTCACCCGAATGTAAGATGTATCCTTACTTATTCAGATTTTATGGGATTGCCGGCAGATGAAGTTATTATGAGAACGCCAACGATTGATAAGGAGAAAATTGGTGTGTTTGGATGTGATTATTCCGAAGCCGGATGCGAGGCAATTAATAAATCGGCAACGAATGAGAGTACCTATAGAGGATCTGGAGCTTTTGGCGTGGTATTTGGAAAAACAATGTTTGACACAGTAGTAGGAAATGTAGAAGTAGATGATCAGGGTGTCTATTATGAACCGGCATTTGAACTAAGTGTGGACAATGTAGCTGATTATCTTAAATAAGTGATGCGTAACTATTTAGTATCTTAAAACGAATGAGATGTAATTTTCACGTTTTATTCGTAGGCTGAATAGCTACAATGATGAGGCTGTTGCAGGGAATCCATTTTGTATCTTGTAACAGCTTCATTAAGCTAAGGGTTAATTGTGGTTTAATGGTGCTAGATGTAAAGAAAAAGTGGGTATCGTATGATGAAAACAATATTAGAACTTCGTGGAGTGAGCAAATTATACCCTGGCGTTGTTGCGTTAAACAAGGTTGACATGAAATTTTTAGAAGGTGAAATTCATTCTATCATGGGCGAAAATGGGGCAGGGAAGTCTACACTTATTAAAATAATCAGTGGTGCCATTAAAGCAGACGAGGGCAATGTATACGTAGAGGATGAACGGCTGAAAAATATTACACCTGCGTTAGCAAAACAAAAAGGAATTGGAGTTATCTATCAAGAATTTAATTTGATACCGTCTATGTCGGTGGTAGAAAATATATTTATTGGAGAAAAAGTAGGAAGTCGCTTTATGCCTGATTTTGATAAGATGAGAGAAAAGGCACAAGGGATTTTTGATGAATTTGGCGTTGATATCGATATTAATGAAGCGGTTGGAAGATTATCTCCGGGGAAACAGCAACTAGTTGAAATTGCAAAGGCATTATCTCAAAATGTTAAAATAATGATTATGGATGAGCCGAGTGCTTCGATATCTGTATCAGATGTTAAAATTTTATTTGGCATTATTCGAAAGCTAAAAGAGAAAAAAGTGACGATCATCTATATAACACATCGTATGGAGGAAGTGTTTGAGATTTCGGATTGCGTAAGTGTTATGCGAGATGGAGAATACATTGCAACACACAAAGTGAGTGATACAACCAGAAAATATCTTGTGACGCTAATGGTTGGACGTGAGTTAAACGAAACTTTTCCAAAGAGGGATACCAAAATTGAAGACCCCATATTAGAGGTTTCGGGATTATCCGGCAATGGTGATTTTGATATTGATTTTGAACTTAAAAAAGGCGAGATTCTTGGATTTGCAGGATTGGTGGGTTCGGGAAGAACAGAATTGGCAAAATTATTATATGGGGCTGTAAAAGCAGATGAAGGAGAAATTATAGTAAAGGGAAGTTCTGTTAAAATGAGAAGCCCCAAAAGTGCAATTGCAGCTGGTATCGGATATATACCGGAAGACCGCAAGAATGAGGGTGCTTTCCTAGGATTTACAATTGAATGGAATACCAGCATTATGACATTGCCAAAATTATCAACAAGAATGGTAGTTTCCAGAAAGAAAATTGAAGAATTAGCACAAAGCTTTGCGGATAAATTAGAAATTAAGACACCAAGCTTGAAACAGCTTGTTAAAAACTTAAGTGGCGGAAATCAACAAAAGGTTGTTTTGGCTAAAACATTGGCTGCTGAAACGGATATTATTATTTTTGACGAGCCAACGCGTGGCATTGATGTTGGTGCAAAACAAGAAATTTATCGGTTGATGAACGAACTGATTTTACAAGGCACTTCTATTATTATGATTTCTTCCGAGATGGAAGAACTAATTGGAATGAGTGATCGAATACTAGTAATGCATGAGGGAAGAATAGCAGGTGCACTTGTGAAAGAGGAATTTTCCCAACAGCGAATACTGGAATTGGCGTCAGGGATCTAGTGCGCAGAAATGAGGCGAAGGATGAATCGGAAACAAATTGACATATTAGGGATCTTGAGAAATAATGTGGCATGGGTGCTCTTGATTGTATTTTCAATTATATTTGCATGTATATCGCCTAATTTTTTCTCTATTACAAATATTATTAATATTTTAAATCAAAGTTCGTATACAATTATAACGGCACTGGGAATATCATTTGTCATGATGGCTGGCGAGATGGATTTATCTGTTGGCTATGCCATATCGTTAAATGGGGTAATCTCTGCAATATTGCTTACGCAGGTGGGATTGCCTAGCGTAGTAGTTGTAATTATTTCTCTTGCTTTAGGTGTTTTGTTATCGGTTGCTAACATGCTCATTGCACATAAATTGAAATTACAGCTTTTAATGGCAACCATAGGAACAATGACTATTTTTCAAGGAATTTCGTATGTATTATCTCAATCGAAAACGATTAGCGGATTTCCGGTTGGCTTTAAAGCGATTGGGCAAGGATTTGTAGGGCCAATTCCAATCCCTGTACTTATCATGTTTATCTTATTTTTGATTGTCAGCTTCATATTAAACAGAACCTACATTGGACGTTATGTATTTGCAATGGGCGGAAATATTGAAGCAACAAGACTAGCGGGGATTAATGTATTTGGAATGAAAATGTTTATCGCTACGATCGCAGGACTCATGACAGGCCTTGCAGCCATTATCCTATGCGCAAGGTTAGGGTCAATTCAGGCAAATTCAGGCGCCGGTATGGAATTTACAATTTTAACGGCAGTCTTATTGGCTGGTGTAAGTGTACGAGGTGGTGAAGGAAAAATATCATGCGTTGTAGCGGGCGTATTGATTTTATCAATTTTGGCAAATGGAATGCAGTTGGCCGGCTTAAATGTCTACTATCAATTTATTGCAAAAGGTGCGATTATGTTAGGCGCGATTGGATTTGACGTATACCAATTTAATCGGAAAACAGCAGTGGTTAAAAGAGATAGCAGCAAGAAAGGGGTAGTAGGGTAATATGAGGCTTGATTCACCAATGATGCAAAATGGGATGATTCTTCAGCGGGGAAAAGAGTTTCCATTAACAGGAAGAGGAAAAGACGACGAATGCATAAAAGTAGAATTTCAAGGGCAAACATATGAAACCAAGGTACAAAATGGTGTATGGAACCTTCTACTAAAAACATTGCAGGTTGGTGGACCCTACGAACTTACAATTGAGTCAGCCCATGAAACAAAGCATATCGAAGATATATTGGTAGGAGATGTATATTTTTTAAGTGGGCAATCCAATATGGCTTTAGAGATTCAATGGATATACCATAGTTTTAAGGATGAAATCGATGCAAATGATTATGATCAAATTCGTGAATTTAGAGTTCCGATTACCTATAACTTTGTGAAGCCACAGGATCAACTAAGTGGTGAATGGCATAAAGCAATGGGAGAACAAAAATTTCCGATGAGTGCACTTGGGTATTTTTTTGCAAAAAAGCGATATGAAACAACGAAAGTACCGATTGGAATGATACAAACTGGTGTCCCGGGAGCTCCAATTGAAGCTTTTTTAAAACGAGAATATGTAGATGCAACTTGTATTTCTGAAATAGAAACTGACATTTGCAAATCAAATGAGAAGATGAAGAATGTATTAATGCAAGTAGAAGCCGATAGGATACAATGGGACTTGCAACTAAAAGCAACTGATTGCGGCTGGAAGAATGACAAAGATAGAGCGGCACAATATAGTTTGAATATGGATCGTTTTGATTGGGATTCATGTGAAATTCCCATTTTGATAAAATCAAAGATAATAGAAAACAAGTCCGGTGTCATCTGGTTTCATAAAGAAATCTCCCTAACAGAAGAAGATCTAAAAACGGATGCTATTTTAAAATTAGGCCTGATTGTTGAATCTGATATCACTTATATCAATGGCGTAGAGATCGGAACAACGGATTATCAATATCCACCACGACGATATGTCGTTCCTTGCAAGCACTTGCAATTAGGGGGAAATAGCATTTGTATCCGTGTAGTTTTTGAAAATGGCATATGCAGATTTTGGGAAGAGCAGGAATATTGTTTGACTACCAGCGGACACAAGTATGATTTGACAGTGGGTGAATGGAATTATAAATATGGAGCCATATTAGAATCACCGGCACCTGAAAAGATTTTTTTTGAGTATAAGCCAGTGGGGCTTTATAATGCAATGATTGCACCGCTTGCTAAATATCCATTTGCTGGAATCCTTTGGTATCAGGGAGAAAGCAATACGCATAACCCTTTGTTTTATTCACAGAAACTACAGGTGCTCATCCAGCAGCTTCGTGAGGAATTTGAGGATGAACACTTGCCCTTTTATTTTGTACAAATTGCAGATTATAAAGATATCAATGATGAAGATGGTACAAAGTGGAGGGCATTAAGGCAAGAGCAAGAAAAAACGTTGCTCGTGGATCATACAAAAATGGTAGTATCTATGGATGTAGGAGATCGGACGGATCTGCACCCACAAAACAAAAAGGCGATTGGTGAACGGCTTGCACTATGTACCTTGGAGAATTAAAAAATGTTATAGAGCAGAAATGAAATAATAAACCGCATTCAAATAGTATAAAAGCCCTATAAAGGAACATTGAAACAATAGCGTTCCTTTATAGGGCTTATCCGTTAAAAGGATTTTCTCCCGCTGGCATCTTTGATGCCTAAGATTCCCCGATATTTTGCCACTGTCCGTCTGGAAATGGTGCAATTTTTATTCATTAGTGTATTTGCGATCTTTTGATCGCTTAAAGGTTTGCTTTTATCTTCTTCGTCAATGATTTTTACCATTAATTGCTGAATACATGCAGAAGTAGTAGGTTCCTCCTCGTCGCCGGTATCCACCCCTCTTGAAAAAAAGTAGCTCAAAGGAAATACACCCCACATGCATTGAAGATATTTATCTTTAACAGCGCGGCTGATGGTAGATTCATGAACGTCTAATAGGGAGGCAAGATCCACCATTTTCAATGGCCTTAAACCTTTGCCTATTTCAAAAAACTCCAGTTGTGCGTTTACAATTAGTTTGCTGACGTTAAGTAAAGTAGAGCCACGGCGCTCTAAGCAGGTTTTTACCCATTCTGCCTGCTTTATCTTATCTGCGATATATGCGACTACGTCCGGGTCCGGCCGGTCGTTTAGCATATTGCGGTAATAGGTGTTAATGGATATTTTAGGGCAGAGATAATCGCTGAGCAATATCTCATAATGATCTCGAAGTTTGACGACTGTAACATCCGGGACAATGTACCGAAGGGTTTCTCGATCGCTAAAACTGTTGCTGGGTTTCGGATTGAGTGCCTGTATCATTTCTAGCGCAGCTTTTACATCTGACACGGAAGTGCCCATTTTCTTTGCGATTAACGGTAATTGGTTTTTTCCCAGCAAATCCAGATAGTCGGCAACAATTTTTTCAGCTATGGGATTTCTTGTATATTGCCGTTTTAATTGCAATAATAAACATTCTGCTAGATTTCGTCCGCCAACACCGGCTGGTTCTAGCTGCTGAAGCATATTCAATAGACGTTCTGCATAGGGCGTATCAACGTGAAATGTTTGTACAATTTCCTCTAATGAAATATTTAAATAACCCTTAGAATCCAGATTTTGAATCATATAGGTGAGGATTGTTTTTTCTTTGCCATCAAGCTCCCTTGTTAGTAACTGAGATTTTAAAAACGCTTCTAAATCATCCTCATTTTCTGCCGGAACCGTGTTAAAAATATCCCAATCTTTTTCATGTGAATCATCATTAGAGTAAGAAACACGATTATTATCGTTCACTTGCTCTAACCAATCTAGTTTTCGCTTGATTTCTTCTGCTTTGGTGGTGGGCGGTTCTGCATCAATTAAATCTATGGTAGGATTCTCTAGTGCCATTTCTTCTATGTAAGTTTTAAGCTCTTGTGCGCTTAGCTGCAAAACTTGTGCAGACTGTATCATCTTTTGAGATAATACCAATTGCTGGTTCATTTCCATTTGTATCTTCACGGTTAAATCCTCCCCTTAGTTGACTATGCAATAACAATTTATACGGATGTATGTGGATGCTTAGATAAATTTAGTCTAAATCTGATAAGCGTTACATCGTTCCCCTAAGTTGATTATAGCATAAAAACCATGATATTAACTAGTCCTTTATTCGTAAAAATCTATAGGTTTTTGTACAATTTTTTCAATTGTATGAGAAATTTATCGCACGAAGTAGAAAAATTTGCTAAATTTTGATAGGTACACCATTTAAATATTATGTATAGAAGCATACAATAAATATATTATAGGAACCAAATACTGTTCCTATAATCAGATTCACGGCACAAAAAAATGTGCCTTTTTGTCAGAACCTGTGTTGCAGCTTCTGATAAGATATATCATAAAAATAAGAAACAAAATTCTATTAAGGAGGAGCTTATGAAAAACAAGTTATGGAAGAAGACAGCAGTGGGGGCACTTAGTGCAACAATGGTAATTGGCTTATTGGCCGGTTGCGGAAAAACGGAAGAAACAAAAGAAACGGAAAAAACAGACAGTGGCGCAAAGACAGAGGTGGCGTTTGACTGGAAGGCGTATGAGGGCACAACGATCGAAGTACAAATGGTTCAGCATACAGCGTCAGAAGCAATGGTTTCAAAATTGGAAGATTTTGAGGATCTGACAGGTATACATGTGGAGTATTCCATTACTCCGGAGAGCAGTTATTTTGATAAAGTTTCAACTTCGTTGGCAAGTGGAACTGGCAGCCCGGATTTGTTCATGTCAGGGGCATATCAACTTTGGGACTATTCATCAGCAGGCTATGTAGAAGATTTGACATCTTATTTAGAAAATGCCTCAATGCTTGAGCCGGCGTATGATGCGGATGATTTTGTACAAAGTGCAGTTAACGCATTGAAATGGTCAGGGGTTCCAGGTGAAGCAGTAGGGACAGGACAACAGCTTGGACTGCCACTTGCATTTGAAGTGTATACAATGGCATATAATAAAAAGGCATTTGAAGATAATGGGGTAGAAGTTCCAAGAACATATGACGAGCTACTTGCTGTATGCGACAAACTAAAAGCTTGGAATGGTGCAAATTCATATGCAGTAGCTGTTAGAGGTGCACGTGACTGGGGGACAATTCATCCTGCATACATGAGTATGTATTCCGCATTTGGTGCAAAAGATTTTGAAGTGGAAGGCGACAAGCTTGTATCAAAAGTAAACTCGAAAGAAGCAGTAGAAATGACAGAATTCTTTGTTGATATGCTAAAAAGAGGCGGAAGCAGCTCTTGGGCAAAATACACATGGTATGACTGTGGCGTAGATTTAGGAACCGGTAATACGGCAATGGTAATGGATGCGGATAATAACCCTGTACATCAAAACTGGGCAGGGGCTTCAGAAGAAGCCGGCAATATAGCGTTTGCACCGCTTCCTGTAGCAAAAGAAGGCGATCCGCAAATATCAAATTACTGGACATGGTCCATTGCAATGAACAAGGCATCACAAAATAAAGGTGCGGCATGGTATTACATTATGTACTTTACAGGAAAAGAGTTTGCGAAGTATGCAACAATTGAAGGAAATAGCCTTGATCCAGCTCGTACTTCTGTTTGGGAATCAGATGAATTTAAGAAACTTATGGAAGAACAGCCAGGCTATATTGAAGCATATGAAGCAACAATTAATGATACCACAATACTATTTACACCCCAACCATATTTTTTTGAGACTACGACAGAGTGGGCGGCCACCCTTCAAGATATTGTTGCAGGCAAATATGATACCGTGCAAGAAGGTTTAGATCAATTAAAAGAGAAAATGGACAAAGCCGTAGAAGACATAGACCTTTCGCAACATTAGAACTGAATACGAAATGATGTAGTAGGGAGGAACAGGTATCTTAGATACTGTTCCTCATCTTAAAAACAGGGAAAATGAAAAGGAGGAAGCTTGATGCTTGGGAATACAAAGAAAGCGAAACCAAAGGAAATAAACTATAATGAAGTACCTGCATACATAAAACGCCGACCATATTATATTATAGCACCGGGTTTGATTATACTGATTGGAATTTTGATTCCATTTGTGACGGCAATTCTACTTTCGTTTACGAATTACTCATTTAGACTACCGAAGTTTAGCTTTGTTGGTCTGAAAAACTGGATCAATATGTTCCAAGGAAAAGAATTTTATCATGCTTTTGGGGTAACTCTAAAATATGGAATATCTGCAACGGCGGTTCAAATGCTACTTGGCACCGGTGTTGCATTATTATTAAAAAAAGATACACGATATAGCCGTATTCTTAAAGTATTGTTCACATTTCCATTGATGGTTGCACCTGCGATTGCTGTGCTGATTTGGCAGCTAATGACATCAAATACAGTCGGTGTACTTGAAAAATTATTGAATGTATTTGGAATTTATGGGTTCCCGTGGGCCGCATCACCCGGCACGGCATTATTTACGGCAGTATTGATTGATACCTGGGTCAATACATCGTTTGTATTGCTGCTGGTCTTAGCAGGCATCCAGTCACTTCCAAAATCGCCTTTTGAGGCGGCGGCAGTTGATGGGGCGAGTGCATGGTTTACATTTAAGACATTGACATTTCCGATGCTGAAGCCATTTATGTATATCGCACTGCTATTTCGGTTGATGGCATCGTTGCAAGAATTTGGTATTATTTATGCGTTGACGAAGGGGGGGCCTGGGGACACCTTGATGAATATCTCCCTCACCGGATATATTAGCGGATTCACCTATCAAAAACTTGCTTCCGCATTACCGTATCTACTCATACTGTGGTTGATTATCAATTATACTGCAAAATTCCTTGTCAAACGTCAAAGGAAACTTGCATTACAGGCAGCAGGACAATAGGAGGGGTTTATGAATCAAACAGAACAGTTATTGGATAGCCAAAAGAGTAAAAAAGCGATTAAAGTATTAGAACCGATTGGAAGAAATCTGGGGTTGACATTGTTTGCTATGTTTGCATTATTTCCACTTGTATGGATGGTCTTATGTGCATTTAAGTCGGATTCGCAAATGTACAATACCTTATTTATATTTAAACCAACACTGGAGAATTTTGAAAAAGTACTCATCGGAACAGACTATTTTAAGGCGTTTTTTCAGAATCTAGTGATTGCCGGTGGCGCAGTGATCATTACGGTGATTGCCGGTGTGCCATGTGCCTACGCTTTGGCGCGCTATAACTTTAAGAAAAAAGAAGATGTGGCATTTCAAATATTGTCATTTAAGTTTGCACCGGAGATAATGGTTATTCTTCCAATCTTCCTTATTTTTCAAAAAATCAAATTATATGATAGCTATCTGGGGCTCATCTGGGTATATCAGCTCATTACAATGCCGTTACTTATTTGGGTTGTAAGAGGATATTTTGAAGATATTAGTGTAGAGATAGAACAAGCGGCACAATTGGATGGGTATTCATGGTATGAAATTTTCTTTAAGACTTTAATTCCATTGGTGAAGCCAGGAATGGTTGCGGCGGCACTGTTAGCATTTATCTTTGCATGGAATAGTTTCACATTTCCCTTGATTTTAAGTGGATTTAAGATCCAGACGATAACGATAACGGCACTTCGCTATATTGCGTCGGACACGGTACATTATGGTCAAGTTGCGGTTGCATCAACGATCGCAGTATTGCCGGAAGTAATTGTTGCGTTATTTATACAAAAGCATCTAGTTCGTGGATTAAGTTTTGGTGCTGTAAAAGGATAAGCGGAGGTAAAAAAATGGCACAAATAGAACTTTGCAATATCACTAAGAAATTTGGCGATGTAATCGCACTGGAGGATATAAGCTTGACAGTACATGACAACGAATTCTTTGTACTGTTTGGACCGGCAGGGGCTGGGAAGACAACGTTGCTTAAGACGATTGCAGGCGCTGAATTTCCTGAAAAAGGATTGGTCAAGATTGGTGGCAAGATTGTAAATCAGGTAGAGGCGAAAGATCGAAATGTTTCGATGGTATTCGAAAATTATGCGCTATACCCAAATCTGTCCGTGTATGACAATATCGCATCTCCAATGCGGAGCAAGCTTTATAAGAAAGAGGAAGAATATATCAAAACAGCAATCAATAAAGTAGCAGTGATGATGAAGATACAGTATTTGCTGGATCGCAAACCAAGCCAGCTATCGAATGGCCAACGGCAACGTGTTGCGCTTGGACGCTGTCTTGTACGCGATCCAAATGTGTTTCTCATGGATGAGCCGCTTGCACATCTTGATGCAAAATTGCGGCATTTTATGCGTGGCGAACTAAAAGAGATGCAGACATCGATTAATTCGACGACAATCTATGTTACGCATGACTACATGGAAGCAATGTCGTTGGCAGATCGAATTGCAGTGTTAAATGAGGGGAAAATTGTACAGATTGGAACGGCACAGGAAATGTACTACACGCCATTCAACGAATTTATTGCACGGATATTTGGAGAACCTGAAATCAATATCATAAAGGTTCAAAGATATATTGACGATAAAACAAGTGAAGTATACTTTAAACTACCGAATCAAAATAGCAGGCTCTATGCAGCGAAAGACACGTTTGAAGAATTATCAACAGTCAATACCGATGACATCCACATAGGAATACGAGGAAACGACATAAAATTTGCATTTGAGAAGCAGGATAGCGATTGGTTGGAAGCGACCGTATATGCCAATGAGCCAATTGGCAATAAGGTTATCATGACCGTTCAGTTAGGTGATGATAAAATGGCAATTACTTGTCCAAATGACACAGTAGCTGAAATGGATTCTACCGTGTATATAAAATTCAATATGACGAATGCAATCTACTTCCATGGAGGGACAGAGGAATTTATTACCAGAAACAATTTGGCACGCTATACTTTAAAGCATACAAAAGGGGGTGATAAATAATGGCAAAGCTAGTTTTAAAGAACGTATACAAAAGATATGATAACCAGGAAAAGAAATTATTTAAAAAGAAAGCAATGAATGATTTTGCAGTGAAAGATGTTTCCTATGAATGTCGTGATGGAGAGTTTATCGGGATATTAGGACCTTCAGGATGTGGTAAATCTACAACACTTCGCATGATTGCAGGGCTAGAAAAAATAACCGGTGGGAAGATGTACATAGGAGACGTGCTAATCAATGAGCTTCAACCGAAGGATCGCAATATTGGGTTAGCTTTTGAAGATTATGCATTGTATCCACCACTATCCGTATATGACAATCTCGCATTTAATATGAAAGCAAAGAAAAGGTCGTCGGAAGAGATAAAAAAAGCAATCGACTATGTGGCTCCGCTGATGAAAATCGATGACCTGCTTGCTCAGAAACCAACAGGACTATCGGGTGGACAAAAGCAAAGGGTAAATATTGCAAGGGCGATCGTAAGAAAACCAGGGTTGCTTCTTTTAGATGAACCATTAAGCCATCTTGACGGAAAGATGCGCCAACAGCTTCGGCAAGAAATTAAGCGGATGCACCATGAACTTAAATGTACAACCATTATCGTAACACATGATCAGATGGAAGCAATGTCACTCGCAGATCGTATCATCATCATGAAAGACGGCGAAATTCAGCAGATAGGGACACCACTTGAAGTGTATGATGATCCAACCAATGAATTTGTTGCAGGATTCATCGGGGAGCCGCCAATGAACCTGATGCCATCTGTAATTGCAAAAAATCATGGGAAATTTGTATTTACTTTTCTTGATAGCAAGCTTGAGGTTGCAGTTCCGGCACGTTATGGGAATAAGGTAAGTGAGGGAATGAAAGTCACACTAGGCGTGCGTCCAGTAGATGTGCTGATTACAAATGAGGAGAACGGCAGCACACCGGTAGCGGTAGCTGTTTATGAAAATTTAGGAGATGAGCGAAGAATCTCTGTACGTGTCGGCGCTCAGCTTCTTAGCCTAACAACTGCAGACGATGTTATTTACAATGCAGGAGAAATGGTGCGGTTGAATTTCAATGGAGAAAGGACACATTTATTTAATACGAAGACGGGAGATAGAATTTGATGCGGCCATCTGTGAAGTGGTGGCGGCCAACATCTCCATTTATTTCATACAAAGACAGGAGATAGAATTCGATGGGACAATATGCAATTGGTTTGGATAATGGCGGTACCGTTATAAAAGCGGCCTTATTTGATTTAGATGGAAAAGAAATTACAGTTGCGAGCATGCAGACCCCAATACTTACGCCAAAACCAGGGTACACGGAGCGTGATATGGAGTATCTGTGGGAATGCAACTACACATGCGTCAAAAATATACTTGAGGAATCTGGTATTGATCCGGCGGATGTCATTGGCATTGCTGTATGTGGACATGGCAAAGGGCTTTATCCTTGGGGCATAGATAATAAACCTGCTTATAATGGGATTGTATCGACAGACGGACGAGCATGGGAATATCCTAAGAAATGGTATCAGGATGGCACATATGATGCCATTCATCAAAGAATATGCCAGAAATTGATGGCATGTCAGCAAGTAAGCCTCCTTGCATGGTTTAAAGATCACCATAGAGATGTCTATGATAATATTAAATGGGTATTTTCAGTAAAAGACTATATTAGATTCCGCCTTTCAGGAGAAGCGTATTGTGAGGCAACGGATATCTCAGGTTCAGGTTTGATGAATGTAAAAGAAGCAAGGTTTGACAAAGATATCTTGGAAAAATATGGGATTGAAGAAGTATTTGATAAATTGGCACCGATTAAGTATTCACATGAATACTGTGGAAGTATTACAAAAGAAGCGGCTAAATTAACGGGCTTGCTGGAAGGAACCCCTGTTGCCGGTGGCATGTTTGATATTGATGCATGTGCAATCGCAATGGATGTAACGTCCCCAGAGGAACTATGTACCATTGCAGGGACATGGAGTATCAATGAATATATCTCAGAGGTGCCTGTGATGGATGGAAGCATTGCAATGAATTCCCTCTATGCGATGCCGGGATATTATCTAGTGGAAGAATGCAGTGCCACAAGTGCAGGCAATCTTGAATGGTTTGTAAAGCAATACCTTGAACATCAGCCGATACCGGATGGCACCAATATTTATGACTATGTAAACAGCTCTGTCGATTCCATAAATCCAGAGGATAGCGAAGTATATTTCCTCCCATTTTTATATGCATCCAATGCGCATCCGCTTGGAAAAGGCGCACTCATAGGGCTGACTGCATATCATAACAACGCACATATTCTGCGCGCTGTCTATGAAGGTGTTGCATATTCGCACAAAGTGCATATTGATCGATTACTTTCATCAAGAAAAAAGCCAACGTTTATTCGTATGGCAGGTGGTGCAGTTAATTCAAATGTATGGGTACAAATGTTTGCAGATATATTGGATATCCCGATACGCACAATAGAAGCAAAGGAACTTGGTGCACTTGGATGCGCAATGGCGGCAACAGTTGCGGCAAAGGTTTATAAAGACTATAAAGATGCTGCAAAGCATATGGTACATCTTGCGGATGAAATATATCCGAATCAAGAAAGCGTATCCATCTACAAAAAAAAGTATCAAAAGTATCGAAAAATCAGTGATGCATTAGATTTAATATGGGATGAATTTACAGTCTAAATAGAAAGAGGATGAGTGAGAATATGAAGAAAGAAACAATCGGCAGTACACCAAAGACAATGAAAGCACTCGTTGCATATGAAAAAGATAATTACGTATTCGAAGAGGCATATCAAGCTCCAATTTGTGGGCCCGATGATATCATCATTAAGACGGAAGCATGTGGCATTTGCGCAGGAGACTTAAAATGTAGTCATGGGGCCGCAATGTTTTGGGGGGATAAGACACAGCCGTCATGGGTGAAACCGCCATTTATCCCTGGACATGAATTTTTCGGACACATCGTGGAACTGGGTATCAATGTAGAAGGCTATCAACTTGGCGATCGTATCATTGCAGATCAAATTGTTCCTTGTGGAAAATGCCGATTCTGTAAGGATGGGCATTATTGGATGTGCCAGCCACATAATATTTATGGTTTTCAGTCTGAAAATAACGGTGGTATGGCTGAATATGTAAAATATGGGAAAACAGCAGTAATCAGTAAAGTACCAACAGATATGCCAATCGAGCAAGCGCTTTTAATTGAACCATATGGCTGTTCGAAACATGCAGTTGATCGTGGCAATCTTACAAATGAAGATGTTGTAGTTATATCTGGTGCAGGGACGCTTGGCCTTGGAATGGTTACCTATGCAAGGATGAAGAATCCAAAGAAGTTGATTGTACTGGATATGGTTGATAAGCGGCTTGAGCTAGCAAAAGAATATGGTGCGGATCTTGTACTTAATCCGGGGAATACAAACGTTGTTAAGGCGATTGAAGAACTTACAGATGGGTATGGGTGCGATGTATATATTGAGGCTACCGGACATCCATCTAGCGTTATCCAAGGGCTTCAGATGATTAGAAAATTGGGGCGTTTTGTAGAATTTAGTGTTTTTGCAGAGCCGACAACGGTGGACTGGTCAATCATTGGAGATAGGAAAGAGATAGATATCCTTGGAGCACATTTAAGCCCATATGCCTATCCGTTTGTAATTGAAAATATCGGCAATGGAAATTTAAAGACAAAGGGGGTTGTTTCATCATCATTCCCAATCGAGGAGTGGGAAAAAGGGTTTGAGTATGCAACCGGAAAATATGGAGATTTCAAAATTGCACTAACATTTTAATAAGGCCTATGTTATAATAAGCTATCGTTTTATCAAGCTCTGAAAGGATATGGGGATGTATCGTATTTTAATTGTAGATGATGAATTTCTAGTAAGGCTTGGGCTTAAGACAACCATTGATTGGAATGCACATGGGTATGAAATTGTAGGGGAAGCATCGAATGGACGTGAAGCATTAGATATGATTCCAACGTGTAAACCGGATATTGTGCTGTCTGATATTATGATGCCGTTTATGGATGGACTGGAGTTTATTACGGAGGCAAAAAAACTTGCGTGTAATATCTACTTTATAATTTTGAGCAATTATGAAAATTTTCAATATGCAAAAACGGGAATAAGTTTGGGTGTGTCTCAATATATCCTAAAATCGGAGATTAATGCTGAAACCTTGCTGTCTGCGCTAAAATCTGTAAAAAAAGAACAGACAGCAAGTGGTGGCTTTGAAAGAACAGAACAAAAAGAGCAGACCATTTGGTTACGCAACATTCTCTCAAAAGTACAAATTAATCGTTGCATTTCGGCTGAGCGGACGGAAATGATCCCGGAAGGCTTATTTGATGTGAAGGCATTTTACGTTGCAATAAAATATTTTTGCAATATAAGTCAATTGAGTGAACAGAGTTTAGAAATGTTATCAAAGACGATGGTTTCATTAGTCGAAAATGAATTCGATGATGTCATATACTGCGAGATGACTTATAAAGAAAATTATTATATTACGCTGATATGCGCTACACTTTCGTTGGATGAAAGTGATAGCTATTATATTGAAAAAAGCCAAATACTCAGTCGAAAATTAAAGTACTATTTTTCAGTGAATTTCAAAGGCGGCATTAGTACAGTGCAGGATGCAAATCAGCTAGTGGCTCTTCTGTGCGAAGCCGAGAAGGCAAGGCAGAACTGCTTTTTTGGAGGGAATGATTTTTGTGTATATGATAAAAATTTTCAAGATAAATTAAAGCAGATTGATAAAATCCATGTGAGTAGTACAAAGATTATGGCGTTGTTTGAAAACCGCCAAAGGCAAGAGCTAGAGTCTTACATAAAGGAAATTCTAAAACAGCTTCGCGCACAAAGAAAATATACAGATGCAAAGAGAATCTTTATTGACTTCCTATCCATTGCCAGTGCTTACATGGAAAAAAATGCTATAACCGTAACGGCAACATTGCAAAACAAATTGGATTATGAAAGCTGGGATATCTTAAATTCAATTGATGAAGTCGAGGACTACCTGTGCGATATATTTGACAATATTGTTTATGGTTCACACAAGACAGGAGAAGGATATAGCTCAAGCGTCAAAAAAAGCATTGCTTATATTGAAGCAAATTATGCATCGAATATTAGCCTTACGGATGTAGCAGAGTATGTTGGAATCAGTAAAAGCTATCTTTCAATGCTGTTTAAACAAGAGGCGGGAATTAATTTCGTTGCGTATCTTAGCCAATATCGAATTGAGCAAGCGAAAGAAATTTTGATCACTACGAATCATAAGATTTATGAGATTGCAGATATGGTTGGTTTTTATAGCCCCTATTATTTTAGCAAGATTTTTAAAGAAATTACGAAAATGCAATGTAAAGAATATAGGGATATGCACTCTGTTGTAAAGGAAAGCAAACTATAAATTCTATCATTAGAAAACACATATTTTCTTGCGGTAGAAGGTGCGGAAAGTGAGAGAAGATGAAACAATATACATTAGGCGTTTATGAAAAAGCAATGCCTTTAGAGCTGAATTTTTATGAGAAATTAAGTGCGGTAAAAGAAACGGGATTTGATTTTTTGGAACTTAGTATTGATGAAACAGACGATAAGCTAATGCGTCTAGATATGTCTGGAGCAAAACGCAAGGAAATAAAATGCGCGATGGAAGAAATTGGAATACCAATTCGAACAATGTGCTTAAGTGGACATAGAAAATATCCACTTGGCAGCAAGGACGAAGCGATAAGAACCCAAAGCCTCCAAATTATGGAGAAGGCAATTGCGTTAGCAGAAGATCTTGGCATTCGCATGATTCAACTGGCAGGGTACGATGTGTATTATGAAGAATCTTCAGATGAGACAAAAAGCATATTTATAGATAATTTAAGAAAAGCTGTGGAGATGGCTGCGCGTGCGGGCGTATTATTGGGTTTTGAAACAATGGAAACAGAATTTATGAATACGGTTGAGAAAGCAATGAAATATGTAAATTTAGTTCAATCCGTATACTTGCAAGTGTATCCAGATGTAGGAAACCTTACAAATGCAGCAGTCCGTTATGCTACGGATCCGATTGCGGATTTTAGGTTGGGAAAAGGACATATCGCAGCGGTACATCTAAAAGAGACAAAACCGGATATCTTTCGAGAAGTTCCATTTGGATTAGGGCATGTTGACTTCGAAAACATGATTGAGAACGCATGGAGCCTTGGCGTTCGTAAGTATGTAGCCGAATTTTGGTATACAGGAAATCCACTATGGAAGCAGGATATGTGCGATGCGAGTGAAATGATGCGGGGCATTCTAAGAAAACACGAGATAAATACATAGCACCCTCTATAATAAAATGAGGTGTTTGGCGTAGTAAAATCCCGATACATTTTGAAGAACCATGGAGAATATTTTTAATGGCAAGGGCGATATCATAAAATGAAAAATGGCAAGAAGAAATCAATATCAAAAACAATTTTTGTAGGGATATTTTCTATGTTTCTATTTATGTCAATCATGTTTATATTCATTATGCAAAACCTCTATGGAAAATTTTTAGAAGATACGGAAATCAAGTATCATTTGGAGCTTACCAATAATACAAAAGAACAAATCAATGTATTGATCAACATGATTAATGAAAGCTCATATTCATTAATCAGCCAAGGTGAAGTGCAAAAGTTTATGAAATATGGTAAAAATGATGTAGCAGAGGCTGAGCTAACAGATCGAATTACAACCTATATGGATGACATGAAATCGATAAACTACAGCATAAACAATGTTCATCTTTTAAGTACAAACGAGTATTGGTGTACAACAAATCCTCGCTTTGATCAGTCTGATATTGAATATTTTAAACAGTACCTTACAAAATATGAAAATCAAAAAAGCCGTAAGGTGATTTGGACAGATTTTCGTTCGATAGCGGATGATAATTATTACAGTAGCACATCTTTTATCAGACCTATATTTGATAGTGATACCAAGGAAGTATATGGGATTGCCATTATTGACGTATCCTATGAAAGCCTGTACAAATTATTCACAGCATCCTCTATTCTTCGAAAAGACAAGGCACTACTAATCAATGGCAATGGGGCGATTTTATTTCAATATCCGCTGGTAGCGGACTATACGAAAATAATGGCGGAGAATCCACAGATTATAGGCGAGAGTACACAAATTATGGGAAAACTGTATAATATGGATGTCATAATCGTTTCTGAAAAGATCAATGCAACGGATTGGAATATTGTTCGCTTTGTTCAAAGAGATGCAGCGACACAAGGCTTTCAAGAGATGATTAGGGGACTGCAGATTATACTTGCGGTTATGTTGCTTGTTTCCTTATGCTATACCATTTTTCTTACGAATTCTGTTACCAGACCGATAAAAACACTCATGCAGGCTTGTAATAAAGTAATGAATGGTGATTTCTCTACGCATGTTGATATGAAACGTAAAGATGAATTTGGTCGACTTGGAGATACGTTTAACAGTATGCTGACACAGATCAATGAGTCCTTTGCACAAGAGCGACTTGAACAAAAGCGTAAGACAGAGATGGAATTTCAGATTTTACAGGCACAGATCAACCCGCATTTCCTATATAATACCATCGATTCTATCAAATGGCTTGCCGTTATGCAAGGTGTGGATAGCATTGGTGAGATGAGTACGGCACTCATCAATTTATTAAAATATAATCTAGGGAAAGTAGATGGAGATACGACACTCATTGATGAAGTTGAAAGTGTCCGTAACTATATTGTACTTCAAAAATATCGCTACACAGATACATTCGAGTTCACAACAATGATTGGCGAGGAAGTCGCAAGCTGCAAAGTGCTTAGATTTATTCTGCAGCCACTTGTTGAGAATTCTATCATCCATGGATTTCGAGATGAGAGAGGCAATTATAGAATCCATATAGCTGGGATCATTCAAGATAATCATCTTCATATCAAGGTAATTGATAATGGTGCAGGTATGGAAAAGGAAAGTACAGCACAAATCAATCATCCGGTCAAGGCCGGAGCAAGGTTTAGTAAGATAGGTGTGGAAAATATCCGCGAACGAATCAAGCTTCATTTTGGGGAAGAGGCCGATCTTATTTTCGACAGCGAACCTGATGTAATAACAGTAGCAGAAATAATTTTACCTGTAATTCGTGAATAGAATGATAAAGCGAGCCTGATGTAATAACAGTAGCAGAAATAATTTTACCTGTAACTCGTGAATAGAATGATGAAGATAGCAATCGTATAATCAGTATCGTAAGACAACGAAATCAATATCGTTTCGGTACTCTTTTTGGTTAGCGATTGTTTTTTTTTTGGCATTAAGGGGATATATTTGTGGCTAAGTAATCGCATACCTTGCATAATTCATGTAGCCGCATTATAATGTATTTTAGAAAATCTGTAAAGAAGTGGATGGCAAAATAGTTGCGTATATGTTACGATTCACAGCTAGCTGTGAACGTAATGCTGCTGTACACAAACGGTACAAAGAACGTGCGGTTTGGCACATCAAACCCTTTCACTTTTACGCAAAAAACGCACAAAAGCGACTTCGCGGTAATGGATTGTGAATTGTAACGCGCATATACGAAAGATGGAAGAAAAATAGGAGGTGTATTATGAAAAAGTTGATTCAAAAATACATATTTACAGACAACCTCCCGTTGGAAGCCAGGCTTATAAATATGCTGTACTGCACCGGTATAGGCTCCGCCTCGGCCGTCATGATTGCAAGATTATTTATGGGAAGCACAATGATCCTTATCTTTACGATCTTTGCCATTATCATTGCGATTGCAGGGATGTTGTATGTTAGCAATAAATATGAAGCTTATAATGTCTCTACACGAATTACGGTCATCTTGATTTGCGATGTGCTCTTCCCGATCGCTTTTTTTGCCCTTGGCGGTATACAAAGCAGTATGGCTACCTATTTTGTGCTGAGTATTGTCATCATCTTTTTCCTCATCCATAATAAATGGTTTGTGCCATTGCTGTTGGTCCATATTGGAATCGCATGCTTTTGCTATTGGTTCGGTGCACACCATCTAAAGCTGTTCGTGCCACTGTCTGAAAAGCAACGATATGCGGATCAGATTCAGGCGTTTATCATTATTGGCATCTGCATTGGTCTGATTGTTCGTTTCCAACGGGCACTATTTATGGAAGAAAAAAACAAATTGGGCAAGGCATTGCTAAGGGTAGAGTCAGAAAGAGCGATCAGGACAGCGATGTTTGATAGCACACCGTATTTGAGCATCCTTTTTGACGAGAACTTAGAACTAATTGGCGCAAACAAAGCGGTGCTCGATTTTTTTGAATGTGAGGAGGAAGCTGTATTTAAAAATAAATCGCTGGAATTTATGGAGAATGAGGTACTAAAAAGCAATCTCATTGTTGCAAATAGAGATGGCTATGCTGAGTTTGAAATGTCGTTTGTATTAAATGAAAACAATTATGTTCTGAATGCGATTGTAAAAAAAGTACCGTTTGAAGGCGGGTTTGCCGTTGTTGGTCATTTTGTCAATATTACGGAAGTCAAAGCAGTGGAGACACGGGTCGCACAGCAGAGCGATTTGCTGAAGGTCATAAATACGATTGCGTCAATCCTTATTTCTTCTGATGCGGAAGATTTGGAGAGTTCGTTGGATGAGTGCCTGGAAATCCTATATCCTGTCATTGACGTAGATCGAATGTATATTTGGAAAAATGAATTAAGGGATGACAAAATACGTTACAGGGTCATTTATTCTTGGGGGCGCCAAGGCATATGGATGCCCGAAGTTGACTTGCTCGCTCCCATCTACGACAACGAGGATAGGTGGGAGACAAAACTTGTGGCAGGAAATGTTGTAAACGGCCCGCTTTCTTCGTTTTCTGCGGAAGAAAGCAAAGGGCTTGCACCGTATAGGATGAAATCTGTCCTTATGCTTCCCATCTTATTTGAAGACAAATTTTGGGGATTTGTCAGCTTTGATGATTGTCGGAATGAGCGATATTTTAGCATTGAAGCACAGAACATCCTCCGTTCGGGCAGTCTTATGATGGCAAATGCGATTGAGCGGAGCTACTCGCTAACGAACCTTGCAGAGGCAAAGGAAGAGGCAGAGCGCAATGCGAAAGCAAAAAGTGAATTTCTTGCCAATATGTCGCATGAAATCCGTACACCATTAAATGCGGTTATCGGCATGACGACCATTGGAAGGAAGGCCGCAGATATTAAAAAGAAGGATTACAGTTTTCATAAAATTGAAGGTGCTTCCACGCATTTGCTTGGCGTCATCAACGATATCCTTGATATGTCAAAAATTGATGCAGGCAAACTAGAACTGGCGATGGAAGAACTGGATCTGCGAAAAATGTTGGAAAATATTGTGGTCGTAATCAAGTTTAAAGCGAAAGAAAAGTGGCAGCGTTTTTCTTTGGAGGTTGACAATGCGCTTCCTAATATTATAATATGTGATGAACAGAGACTTTCACAGGTGCTAATTAATCTTTTGGGCAATGCTGTAAAATTTACGCCGGAAGGCGGCGAAGTAAAATTAGCAGTAACACAACTGCGTTTGGATGGGGAAAGGTGCAAAATCAACTTCGCAGTAAGCGACACAGGTATCGGTATCAGCAAAGAGCAGCTAGAAAAGCTGTTCTCCTCCTTTGTACAGGCAGAAAGCACCACCACGCGAAAATATGGTGGCACAGGGCTAGGCCTTTCCATCTCGAAAAGCATCGTTGAAATTATGGGTGGAAAAATTGATGTTGACTCTGTAGTTGGAGAGGGCTCGAACTTCCATTTTGCAATCAATGTGGCAATTGGAAATGAGCAGTCTTATGCAAAAGAAGGAACGGAAAACGCGGATGTGCTATCTACGGAACATGACTACACAGATGCTCGTATTCTCATAGCGGAAGACATAGATATCAATCGTGAGATTGTTGCGGCTTTGTTAGAGGAAACCGGGATTGACATCGATTTTGCAGAAAACGGATATTTGGCAGTCCAAAAATTTTGTGCAAACCCAAATAGGTACGATTTAATCTTTATGGATGTGCAGATGCCAAAGATGGATGGGTATGAGGCAACGGTAAAAATCCGGGCGTTTGCACACGAAAGAGCAAAGAACATCCCGATTATCGCAATGACGGCAAATGTATTTAAAGAAGATATAGAAAACAGTAAGAAGGCCGGAATGAATGGGCATATTGGCAAACCGATTGATATCAACCAGGTGTTTGAAATGCTAGGGCAGTATTTGAAAAAATAAATTTTGGAGGTCTTTTATATCGTGGGGAACGTTATGAAACGCTATAAAAAAGGTATCGTTGGGAAGATGAGTTTAGCCACGATGCTACTGATTCTAATTCCTGTTGCTGTCATATGCTTCCTATATGTGCATCTGTTTTTGCAATCTTCAGAGGAAAAGGCAGACAAAGAACTAAACGCTAGCTTATCTAGTATGCAGGATAGTATTGATGACGTATTGTCTAATGCTGAGGCAATGCTAGATGAGCTTTTTTATCGGCAGGAATTTTCGTATTTTATGGATGGGGATAACAAGCTAAGCGAGCGTGAGATTAATTATTATATAGGAAGTGTACAAAAAGAGCTAATAAATAACAGATATCTTTACGCAAATATATTTGGAACGATAGGATTATATTCGGACAATAGGCAGATAGATGAGACGAAGTATGTATGGCAACGGTATCTTTTAGATCTGGAAAAGAAACCATATTATGCGGAAATAACGCAACACACAAAAGGCAGCATATACGGAATGGGTAGGAAAAGTGAGCTTGCAACGGATACTTTAATTAACCCCAAGATAAGTGCAATTAAAAACAGGTCGTATGTGCTTCCAATTTATCGGAAGGTATATGCGATTGGCAGCGAAGATGTCATAGGTGTAGTGGAGGTAGATGTCAATATATTTAGGCTCATTGATGAAGGGAGCATCAGGAATGTATCGCCTAAGGCAATAAAAATAGTTGTAGATAGAAATAAAGAGGTTATGATGAATACATCAGATGAAGAAGAGCCTTTCGAACAAGAAATTTTGGCCAATATAGATATGGAGCAAGTAAGCAAAATAGATAGCGAACAAGCAAGCCAAACGAGACAAGTGGTAATAGGCGGTCAAAAGTACCGTATGCTTTTTCAGACAGATGAAAGGATTGGATTTACAAAGATTGCACTTCTATCTCAAGAAGCGGTATATGAAAACATTTATGGTATGATTGTGAATGTTGTCCTTATTACCCTTCTATGCCTTGGCGTTATGTGGATTTTTACATTTGCAGTAATGAAAAACATGCTAAGCCGCTTGGTAATCGTGGATAACATGATGGGCAAGGTAAAAGAGGGCGATTTTGCAGTTGTGATTCCGGACGATGGAAAAGAGGATGAAATCACAAGTATCAGCCAGTCCTTTAATGTGATGGTTGCACATCTTGATGAGGTGCTAGAAGAAAAAGTGGGAAACGAGCAAATTCAAAAGGAGGCGCAAATCAAGGCGCTTCAAGCGCAGATTAATCCACATTTTCTATACAATACGCTAGAAAACATGCGTATGCAATGTGAAATGGATGGATATTATTCCATAAGTGATAGCTTATCTGTCTTGGGAGAACTTTTTAGATACAGTATAAAGTGGGGTACGAAAGAAGTTACATTTGAATTGGAATGGAAGAACCTTAAAAATTACCTCTATATTATGAATATGAGATATGAAGATACCCTTTTTATAGAGCTAGACTGTGACGATGGCCTAGAGGATATCATCGTTCCAAAGATGATTCTACAGCCTTTAGCAGAGAACTGTTTTAGCCATGCATTTAAACGTAAGATGCCGCCGTGGGAATTAAGCGTGAAAGCAAAAATGAAAGAGGACTATCTCATAATGGAAATAGCTGACAATGGGGCGGGGATTGAGAAAGGAAGGTTAGGGCATATTAGAAAATGCCTCATAGACAAACAAGAGATTCATAGCGAAAATGAAAAGCATGCATCCATAGGACTCTTTAATGTGATGAAAAGGGTTGAGATGATATGCAAAATGGGAAGCCACATAGAGGTAGATAGTAAAGAAGATGCGGGAACAAAAATAACTATCTTTATAAAAATGGGGGAAGATCATGTTTAAAATATTAGTAGCGGATGATGAAAAGTACATAAGAAAAGGGATTGTTTCGATGCTGGAGGGAAATCTCATACAAGAGATAGAATGTATAGAAGCGAGTAATGGGTATGAGGCAATCGAAAAAGTAAAGAGCGAAACACCGAACCTCATTATCACGGATATCAGTATGCCTGGGATAGATGGACTAGAGTTCATAAGGGAACTAAACAAAAGGCAAACGAAAGCTCCGGTTATTATCTTGTCAGGCTATGAGAATTTTGAATATGCAAAACAAGCAATCAAATTGGGCGTCAAAGAATATTTGATGAAGCCGATAAAAAAACAAGAATTTGTGGAGCTGATCCGGTCCTATATTACGAATATAGAGGAAAGCTCAAAACGCAACTACGAGCAATATCTAAAGAAAAAGGAACAGCAAATTATTCTTGAAAGGTTGAAAAAGGATTTTTTGCTAGGGCTTTTAAAATGTGAAACGCGTGAAGATGCAAAGAACTATTTGATTCAACTAAAAGAACTGGGCCTTCGATTTGAGTCGTCGCTGTATGAGTGTGTTGTAGTTTCGTATAAAGCAACAAAAGAAAATTTTGACTATATTGATTTTGTTGTCAAAAATATTGTGGACGAGTATTGGAGTATGGAGCATATAGACGACAAAGTGATCAATGTAGTATATCATAAAGGAATGATTGTTTCTATATTTGAGGGAAATGTTTCAGGTATTGGGCAGGCACAAAGGAAGAAGCAGCTAACAGAACTAATACAGCTGTTAAAAAAGTATGCCAAAACAGATGTTTTTGCTGGAATTGGGGACATAGCCCATGATGCAACAAAGCTTCATATATCGCTTCGCCATGCACTTAGGGCGGCGAACTGTAAGATATTTGAAGATGGAAACAGCTTATGTGTATATGAAGAACTGAAAGAAGGAAATGACATACCGAAACTAGAGCTTAGCAAGCGCATGAGGCCGATAGAAGAGATGGATGTGCCCTTTATTCTAGCCGAATACAGTGGGCTCATAAAGCATGCGCATACGCAAAAGCTCATTCGCTTGATGGAGTCGGAATATGAAGACATGCATAGCTATCTAGACCTTGCAATCACAAGAAGATTAACAAACGCAGAGGAATACCAGGATAAGCACCAAAGCTTTTGTGACCTATGGTCGATGTGGGAGGCAAGAAAAGAACTAAAAGAAAGAATAGATATAGCAAAAGAGCTATCGGAGGATACAGGCGGGGTCAATGAAGGGCTGGTTCGCCGGATGATAGAGTACATAAGTGAAAACGTAACGGAGGAGATTGACTTGACAACAGTTGCAGAAAGGTTTCACAAGACACCGGGATATATAAGTACGATTTTTAAGAAATATACAAATCAAGGTTTCAACACATATCTGACCGGGGAGCGCATGGAGATAGCAAAGAGATTACTTGAAGACAGCAGTATTTCCATAGGGGATGTAGGGAAACTTTGCGGATATAGCAATTCCAAGTATTTTTCTGTAGTATTTAAAAAAGTGACGGATATGTCGCCGAGGGAATATAGGGACGATAAGGCAAATTCATAAGCAGCTTTATGGCGAAGCAGGATAAGGTTCTTTGTCTAATTGGTTCATAAAGATAATAAAACAAATTCAGTAGCAGCTTCATTTTTGATAAAAAATTTATAAAGTCTGTATTCAGTAGCAATTTCATTTTTGATAAAAATTTTATAAAGCCTGTTTTGCTTCTTGTAGTCTCCACTTATCCGTGCTATAATAAGCGCATTGAGTGAAGTTTTGGGCATGGAATTGGAAAGGCAGGTGCGTTTGTATGCATAATATTCTCCTTGTGGCTGTGGCTATTCCGCTCATTCTTGTGATTGTTATTGGCTATCTTACACTTTTTCGTTGTAGAAGTGAGAAGAAGAATTATTTTTTACTTATATTGGTTTCAATGATATTTATCCTCGTTGGTCATATACTTGAACTTTTAAGCAACAGTACGGACGAGGCCTTTACAGCTATTCGCGTTTTGTACATCGGAAGTGGCTTGATTCCACCATTTATCCTGCTTTTTGTTGCGGACTACTGCGATATCCGTATTCATAAATTCATCAAAGCTATCATTATGGCACTGGCTCTTGTATTTATTGCCGGAATGTGGACGACAAATACTACAGGTTTGCTGTACGAGTCGTATTGGTATGATTCTAAAGTTACTCATTACCTTCTCTACAACTCCGGAAAGCTGAATATGGTGTTTCGTTTATATCCTTCTCTTTTCGCAATTATACCGGTGGGCCTAATTATTTCCAAGGTGAGGAAAAACCATGGACAGTACAGAGTGAGCCTGATGATTCTGTTGGCTTCGATTCTGTTTCCGTATGTTGCTGAAACCTTATATGTTTTGATTACGATTAGGGGGAACTTTACAACCAATATTTACTTTACGCCACATGTTCTTGCAATCAGTACCGTGTTTTTGTATATCGGCATTATGAAGTATGATATGTTCGATGCAACGCCTGTTGCGGCACTGATGGCAATGGAAACAATCTCCGAAGGGTTTTTGCTGTTGGATAGTAGCTTTGCCTGTCTTTCAAGCAATGGATCGGCAAAACGGCTTTTCCCATCGCTTGCAAACTTACAGAGGGGCGAATCGGTTTACAAAGCGTCTGACTGGCCGATGGAGCTTTCCCCGGCCGTGTTTTCCGGCAACGAACACCAAGTTAATTATGAACGGGAAAATGCAGGGAGCAAGCTCTACTACCGCGCAAACATCAATTTGGCATCTCAAACGCGTCTCGGGTCAAAACGAAACCTTTGGAGTGTCTTGATTCAGGATGTGACAGAATCCGAGAATTTCGTTAAGCAGCTTGCAAAGGCAGCGTATACGGACACGTTGACGGGCCTCTATAACCGCCGCCATTTTGCGGAAATGGTTATTCCATTTATTGAACGTGCTCGTAGAATGGGTACGCCGTACTACATTGTGATTTCAGACCTTGATTTTTTCAAGCATGTAAACGATAAATATGGTCATCTTGCTGGTGATGAGGTTCTGTGCAACACTGCGAAGATTCTTAAACACACAATTCGAGCTTATGACATTCTCGCTCGTTGGGGTGGTGAAGAGTTTATTATACTAATTACCGATCCAGATGAATCAAATGTGTTAAATCTTACGGAGCGCATTCGTAAGAATATTGAGGAAACCGAAGTGGAATATGAGGAGCATAAGATTAAGATTACAATCAGCTCCGGGGTTGCGCAAAACGATGGCGAGTGCGACTTAGCCGAGATTGTAAAGCGTGCTGATGATGCGCTGTACATCTCGAAGCAATCAGGACGTAACAAAGTGACGCTATGGGGAAAATAACATGCTTCTCCGATTGTTTTTACGGCACAAAATTTATTTCTTTTCATAGATAAAAATAGATGGCTAAAAATATAGGCACTGACAATGATCCATCGTTGTCGGTGTCTATATTTTGGCCTAAAATTTTACCAATGTTAAAAATTGAAACCTTTTTCAAAAATATTAAACCATTTTCTGGTATTCATACCCTATATAATACACCTAGAAGCAAAAAGCGTAACGATAAAACAACGAAAAGAGGATACGGTGTTGAGTTTACTGGAAATGAAAGGGATTGAAAAAAGCTTTAATACGGTAAAGGTGTTGCATGGCATAGATTTTACACTAAGAGCCGGTACGGTTCATGCTCTTATGGGAGAGAATGGAGCAGGAAAATCTACACTTATGAAAGTGCTTGCAGGCGTTCATAAAAGTGATAAGGGCATGGTAAGTATTGAGGGGAAAGAAGCAGATATTACTTCTCCTAAGCACGCAGGAGAGCTTGGGGTGGCGATGATACATCAGGAACTGTCGCCGGTACTGGAGATGACAGTTGCAGAAAACATTTATTTAGGGCGTGAGCCGAAAAAAGGATTGTTTGTTGATTATGCAAAGATGTATCAAGAGACAACACAACTTTTAGAAAGCTTAAAGATTTCTATTCACCCAAAAGCAAAGCTAGGCACCCTTAAAGTGGCTGACCAACAGCTTATAGAAATTGCAAAGGCTATTTCATTTAACGCTAAAATAATTGTTATGGATGAGCCGACATCTGCGATTACGGATAAAGAGGTAGACAATCTATTTGCGATAATAAAGGATTTAAAAAAGCAGGGAAAAGGGATTATCTACATATCACATAAGATGGATGAGATATTTAAAATCGCAGATGACATAACAGTCATGCGCGATGGACACTATGTGAATACGTGGAAGGCGAAAGACCTCGACAGCAATACACTGATTAAAAATATGGTAGGGCGGGAATTGACTGAAATTTTCCCGAAAACAACAGTACAGATTACAGATGTGATTTTTGAGGTGAAAAATTTTACGCAAGGGAACAAATTCAAAGATATCAATTTTTCGGTAAAGCGTGGCGAGATATTTGGAATTTCTGGACTAGTAGGGGCAGGAAGAACAGAGCTTATGCACGCAATCTTCGGACTGGCCAAAAGGGATTCTGGAGAGGTTCTATTTGAAGGAAGAAGACTTGTAATCAAATCCCCGAAAGATGCAATTAAGAAGGGGATTGCCTATGTTACGGAAGATAGAAAGACAGAAGGCCTTGTGCTAGAGATGAGCGTTGGGCAAAACATAACAATAACAGCACTTCGTGAACTTACAAAAGGCCTTTTCATCAGTGAAAAAGAAGAAGTAGTCCTTATAAAAGAGGAAATAGAAAAGCTAGGCGTGAAGCTTCACTCACACAAGCAATTGGTAAAGTCGCTTTCCGGGGGAAATCAGCAAAAGGTCGTCTTATCTAAATGGCTCATAAAAAAGCCGAAACTTCTAATTTTAGATGAGCCGACAAGAGGGATTGATGTAGGTGCCAAGTCAGAGATATATAAATTGATGTGTGAATTTGTATCAGGAGGAAATGCAATTATCATGATTTCATCTGAGATGCCGGAAGTAATGGGGATGGCAGATAGGATTATGGTGTTGAGCAACGGACAGATGGGCGGTGAACTAGACAGAGGCGAGTTTGCCCAAGAAAGCATTATGAAAATGGCGGTAGCGCATATATAGGGAGGAAATGAAATGAGTATGAAAAAAGAAAAAATAGCACCCAAAGATTTTGTGGCAAAATATGGTGTTATTCTTGGATTGGTTTTGATTATGCTGTTCTTTACCATAATGAAATCAAGATTTTTAACACCGGTCAATATGCTAAATATGCTAAGGCAAGCTTCTATTAATGGTCTGCTTGCACTGGGGATGACATTTGTAGTATTGACAGGTGGAATTGATTTGTCAGTGGGCTCTACCGTAGGTGCGGCCGGTATGTACTGCGCACTCGTAGCACGGCAAACAACAGGGATGCCGTGGTATGTAGCACTTCTTACCGGACTTTTAGCCGGATTGATTGTTGGAACGGTAAATGGTGTCGTAATTGCCTATCTTAAAGTTCCTGCATTTATCGCTACACTTGGTATGCTTAGTATTGCAAGGGGCATTACCTTTATGGCAAGTGATGCAAAGCCGATACCGGGACTTTCTAAGTCGTTTTTAGTAATCGGTGGTGGTACCCTTGGAATCATACCGATTCCGGTTATTATACTGATCGTGGTTCTTATTCTTTGCTACATCGTGCTCTATAAGACACGATATGGGCGCTATGTATTTGCAACAGGTGGAAACGCAGTATCAGCTAGAGTATCAGGCGTCAATGTAAAGGGAATCCTTTGTTCCGTGTATATGATATCAGGGCTTCTTGCAGGATTGGCAGGTGTAATCCTAACATCGCGTGTAACCTCCGGCATTTCACAAAGCGGCGATGGGTATGAAGTAGATGCAATTGCAGCGGCAGTAATCGGTGGCAACAGCCTATCAGGTGGTCGCGGAAGATTGTGGGGGACGGTAATCGGTTTCCTGATTATGGGAGTTATGAATAATGGCCTTGATATGATGGCCGTATCCTCATATTGGCAATTAGTAATTAAAGGCATCATTATCATTGGTGCAGTGATGCTGGATTCTTTAAATGAAGCCAGGTAATAAAGATGATGTGTAAGGTGCAACGGAATGGTTGCTGTTGCATTTTTATATACATAAAAAACAAGAGGGCAGATCAAATATGCCGTAAAAAGGAGAAGAATATGAAAAAAAAAGTATTAAGCGCAGTTTTAGCAGTTATGATGGTAGCTAGTATGATAAGCGGATGTGGTGGACTTGCCGACAGTAAGGAAGAGGTAACAGCGGATAGTGGTGCAAGTGATGGCAAAACGATCAAGATCGGTATGACTTTGTACAGCCTAAAGAATGAATTTACCGTACGCCTTGCAAATGCAGCAGAAGACGAGGCGAAGAAAAAAGGGGTTGAGCTTGTAGTATATGATGGGAACTATGATGCGAGCAATCAAATCAGTCAAGTTGAAACGATGATAGCCGATGGATGTGATGGAATTATTTTAAATCCACAGGATGCGGAAGCTTGTGCACCATGCGTAGATAAGGCAATTGAAGCCGGTATACCGGTGGTAGGCGTCAATACAAGAGTAAAGCACGACGCCCTTACGAGCTACGTAGGATCAGAAGATGTAAAAGGCGGCGAAATGGAAACGCAGGTGCTTCTTGATAAAATTGGAGCAGATGCAAAGGTTGTAATTATAGAAGGACCGATGGGACAATCAGCACAGATGGAAAGAAGAGAGGGAATCCAAAATATTCTCGATAAGAATCCAAATGTAAAAGTATTAGCTGAAAAGACAGCGAACTGGTCTCGTTCAGAAGCAATGACAGTTATGGAAACATGGCTTCAAGCATTTGATGAAATCGATGGAATTCTAGCAGAAAATGACGAGATGGCACTTGGTGCAAGGGAAGCAGTAAAGGCGGCAGGAAAAGATATTCCAGCAGTAGGTATTGATGGAATAACAGATGCATTAGAAGCAGTAGAAAGCGGAAATATGATAGTATCTATTTTCCAGAATGCAGATGCACAAGCTAGAAAATCAGTAGATGTCCTTTTAGAAGCTATCGAAGGCAAAGAAGTGGAAGCAAACTATTGGATTGATTTTGAAGAAGTCAACAAAGACAATGTAGCAGAGTTTAAGGGACGTGCACAGTAAAAATTAGGAAGGAAGAAACGGTGCAGTTTTGAACAAGGAAAAAGCAGAATATCAATTCGCAATTTAATCATTACAAGGAGGAGCCCATGTTAAAATATTATGGAGCAGATGCAGAGTATACGCTTACAGGTAAGACGGCAATCATTACAGGAGGCGTTGCGGGGATAGGGCTTGCAACAGCAGAGTTTTTTGCAAAAAAAGGTGTAAACCTAGTTTTAGCGGATTTAAACCCCAATGCAGCAGATATTGCTAAAAAAGTTAGCAATCATGCGATTGCCGTAGCAGGAGATGTAACTGATGGCGATTACAGGAAGAAAGTATTAGATGCTGCCATAGCGGAATTCGGACAGGTAGATATTCTAGTTAACTGTGCGGGGATCGTAGCTTTAGAGAGTGCGCAAAGCATAAAAGAATCAGATTGGGATAAAACGATTAACATTAACCTAAAGGCCTCATTTATGATGGCGCAGATGGTAGGAATGTACTTCATAGACCATAATATTGCGGGAAGTATCGTAAACATGGGCTCTCAGGCAGGCGTAATCGCACTTGACAAGCACGTTGCATATTGCGCGGCTAAGGGTGGTATCATAGCGATGACAAAGGTTCTAGCTTATGAGTGGGGCAAATACGGGATTCGTGTCAACACAGTATCGCCTACCGTCGTATTAACAGAACTTGGACACAAAGCATGGGACGGTCCGGTGGGAGAAGCTTTCAAAAAAGAGATGCCGGCAGAGAGATTTGCAGAGCCTGATGAAATTGCAGGGGTGATCGCTTTTTTATGTAGCAATGCAGCGGCAATGATAACGGGGCATAACCTATTAATAGATGGGGGCTACACAATTAAATAAGGAATGATTAATTTAAGGAATGGTTAATGTAAGAAAAGAATTGCTATTCTAGGGGAAAATGATTAGTTAAAAAAAGAAGGATTAATTCAAGAAAAGAACTGCCTAATCATGGGGTAAGCGGTTATTGAACAGGAGAAATTTAATAATCATATCATTTTAGACAGTTCCTAATATTATTTCATGCGAGGAGGCAATCATTAAAATGCAAAGAATATTAAACAATCCGGATGATATCGTAGATGAGATGCTAAAAGGCTTTTTAAAAGCCCACAGCGACATCGTAGAAGCTACAGAAAATCCACGTGTAGTAAAAGCTGTAAATTTAGTGGAAGGAAAAGTTGGTGTAGTAACAGGCGGAGGATCCGGGCATAAGCCGGCCTTTGTCGGATACGTAGGTGAAAATCTATGTGATGCGGCCGCAGTAGGAGAAATTTGTTCCTCGCCGACAGCCGTGGCGTTTTTAGATGCGTTTAAAGTGGCAGATAGAGGGCAAGGGGTTGCATGTTTGTATGGAAATTATTCAGGCGATAACATGAACGTGAAAATGGCTGTTAAGATGGCGAAGAAAGCCGGCATTACGGTCAAAACGGTTGTTGCAAATGATGACGTTGCTTCTGCACCAAAAGATCAGCCTGAGAAGAGAAGAGGCGTAGCTGGGGAAATTTTGATGTGGAAAGCCGGTGGTGCGAAAGCTGCCCTAGGAGGAAGCCTAGATGAAGTAATTGCTGTTGCCCTAAAAGCGATAGAGCATACAAGGAGCGTCGGTATCGGTCTTACACCATGCACATTGCCTGCAGTAGGACACCCTAATTTTGAGATAAAGCCCGAAACGATGGAAGTAGGAATAGGGCATCATGGTGAGCCCGGAATTGAAGTGTGCCCACTTGAAAGCGCAGCGCAGATGGCAAAAAGAATGGTAGATGTTGTCTTGCCGGATTATCCATTTGTGGCAGGTGATGAGGTAGTCGTTCTTGTATCAGGACTTGGTGCAACTCCGGTGATGGAACTATACGTCCTATATGATGAAATAGATAAGGTACTGAAAGAGAAAAGCATCACCGTACATAAAGCATACGTGGGCAATTATTTTACATCCTTAGAGATGATGGGTGCAACCCTTACGGTTATGAAGCTGGATGATGAACTAAAATCACTGATAGACATGCCGGCATATAGCATGGGCCTAAAGCAAAAATAGCATTTAAAAATGCAGATGGATATAAAAGTAGCATTTAAAAAATACAGAATGGATATAATGGCAGCATTTAAAAATTCGAGGTGGATAGAATGGCGGCATTTAAAAATTCAGATGGAAAAGCGATATTACTTAAGATGGTAAAGGCAATTCAAGATAATAAGGCATATTTAGGAGATGTTGACGGTCTTATTGGAGATGGTGACCATGGTATGAATATGAATAAAGGTTTTACTGTATTTGAGAGTAGATTTAAAGATGCAGATATTTCATTTACCAAAGGGTTAGACGAACTAGGTACAATTCTTTTAAACGAAATAGGAGGCTCTATGGGGCCAATTTATGGAACGGTTTTCATGGATATGGCAGAAGCGGGTGAAGACTTAGAAACAATATCATTGGAAAATTTTAAAAATATGTTAAGCGCAGGTTTAAAAGGACTGCAAGGAATTGTAGAGGCAAAGGTAGGAGATAAAACCTTAGTTGATACACTTTCGCCCGCAGTGGCGAGCTTGCAGGACTCTACGAAAAACGATGTGGATATGAAGAGTGCGCTGGAAGAGATGAGGGTAGCGGCAGAACAAGGAAGAGATTCTACAAAAGATATGATAGCCAAATTCGGACGCTCCAGTAGGCTTGGCGAGCGTTCAAGAGGGGTACTTGACGCAGGGGCAACATCGTGTTGCATCATCTTAAGTGCTATGGCAGATGGAATAGAAGGACTATTGTAGCAGTATGTAAATTAAAAACTAGGATAATGAAATATTTAAACAAAAAGACAATAGCAGATCGAAACACTGAAGATAGTATCGAAATAGCTGAGCTTAATCACTTATGTTCGTTGTTTACAGGGTCTAAAACAACCCCTCAATCAAAGGAGGGGTTGTTGCTCTGCCTAAGTTTTGCTATCTACCATGTGTAGCCAAAACCTCCTACCCATGGAGGAATGTGGTCTCTTTCTTTATACCGCTTGCGAATCGTCGTGTTTTTTAATCAATAATCATCTTGACATTATTTGCAGTTAATACTTCAAGAATATCATCCGGGGGAAGCTCATCAGAAATAATGGCATTCAATTCCGGCAGGTGGCAAAAGGTCAATAAAGAATTTACATTATATTTTGTATGGTCTACCAATAAATAGCGCAAGGTACTTCGCTCAATTGCCATGCGCTTGATGCAAGTTTCGTCAGGTGAAAAATTGGTGGCGCCGGATATGGAAATGCCGGTTGATGCCATAAAAGCTTTGGTGATATTATAGGTTTTTAAAATGTCGGTAGCACTGATGCCGGTAAAAGACAACGTTTTTCTTCGCAATGTACCGGACAGCGTGATGATATTGAGGTTTTCGTAAGGTGCAGCCGCTATGATTGCCGGTAAATTGTTCGTTAAAATAGTAACATTTTTATGTTTGATAGAAGGGATGATAGGGGATATGGTAGTACCTGAGTCTAAAAAAATAATATCTCCATCTTCAATGAAACGAGAAGCTTTTTCGGCAATTTTCTGCTTGATTTTTGCATTGCGAATAGTTCGCTCTTCAAAAGAGAGAATCTCTTTCTTAATGGCAGTGTCGATTGTGACACCGCCATAGGTTTTCTTAATATTTGTCGACTCTACTATTTGCTCAATATCTCTGCGTACCGTATTTTTAGATACATGAAAGATTTCGCAGAGTTCGTCTAATGTTACAGTTTGTTTCTCATAGATGTAATTTTCCATATACATTAGTCGTTCTGATCGCATAATAAACTCCTTTGTCCATGTAACCCCCTGCTCATGCAAGAAGAAACTGTAAAACGAGAGGCAACTATTTATAGGTGGATATTTAGATGGTGCCATCCCAAGTATCTACTGCTTTTACCTTTGCTTCTTCTTCGTCAAACCAACGTGTTGTAACCACTTTAGACTCCGTATAGAAACGATAGCCGTCTTTTCCAAGGCAATGCTGATCTCCAAAGAAGGATTTTTTGTGGCCGTTAAATGGAAATACACCCAAGGGTACAGGAATCCCTACATTGATGCCAACCATACCGCCGTCTGTATGACGGACAAATTCTCTGGCATAATGGCCGTTCTGTGTAAAGATGACAGAGCCATTTGCAAATGGATTTGCATTGGCTAGCAAAAGGCCTTCTTCAAACGTTTTTACCCGCTTGATACAAAGGACAGGACCAAAGATTTCCATGTCGCCAATATGCATGCCCGGTTTTACGTGATCGAAAATAGTAGGTCCAATGTAGAAGCCATTTTCAAAGCCTGCCGGTACGTTCGGGTTACGGCCATCTAATAGAAGCTTTCCACCTTCTTTTATTCCTTGTTCAATCCATTTTAACACAGATTCTTGATGATTTCCATTAATAACTGGTCCTAAATCCGTTTTTTTATCATAGGCGGGACCAATTTTAAGCGCCTTTGCTTTTTCAACGATCGATGCCGCCAATTTATCGGCAATACTTTCTTGAACAACAATGACAGGAAGAGCCATACAGCGTTCTCCGGCACAGCCAAAAGCTGCATTGACAATACCGGCGGCAGTTCTTTCGATGGGACTATCCTCTAGTACAAGTGCATGGTTCTTTGCTTCACAAAGAGCTTGCACCCTTTTCCCATTTGCTGCTGCCGTAGAATAAATATGTAGCCCTATTTTGGTAGAACCAACAAAAGAAACGCCCTTAATATCTTCGTGATTTAAGAAAATCTCAGCCTCAGTCCTAGAACAAGTAACAATATTTAGTACACCATCCGGAAGTCCTGCCTCTGTATAGAGTGCGGCGATACGAAGAGATGTCTGTGGTGTAAAGGTTGCGGCTTTTATTACAATTGTATTTCCGCAGGCAATGCAGATAGGTGCCATCCAACCCATGGGAATCATTGCCGGGAAATTAAAAGGAACAATTCCGGCAAATACACCAAGAGGCTCGCGGTATAGTACGGTATCAAATCCAGTAGACGCCTCCATAAGGCTCTCACCCTGCATAAGGGATGGGGCGGCAATCGCCTGTTCGGTACCTTCTAACGCTTTTAAGATATCCCCGTTGGCTTCGGTCCAAGACTTTCCGTTTTCAAGGCAGACCAATTGCGTAAGCTCGTCCATATGCTCTAGAAGTAAATCGCGCAATTTATAAAGGATCTTCACCCTCTTTACGACAGGTGTGGCAGACCATGCCGGATATGCCGCCTTAGCCGCTGCGATGGCTGTGTTTACCTCGTCCTTTGTACAGCATGGCACCTTTGCAATTATAGCACCGGTGCTAGGATTATAGGCATCTAAATAGTTCGTTGTATTTGAGTCTTTAAATGCTCCGTTTACATAGTATTGTAACTTCTTAATTTCACCCATTATTCTTTACCTCTCCTTCTAAAAATCACACAATAGCATATTGATGTCATAAACGGCATACTGATGTCATAAACGGCATACTGATATCATAAACAGCATACGGATTGCATAAACATTATGAGTATATAATTGTAATATTATGAGCACATCTTATCACTATAAGATAGAAAATGCAATATTTTTTTGAAATATCATTACATTATAGCGATGCTGTACAAAAAAATATAAATAATTAGTGAAATATAACCAAATCGTCAAAAACACTGTTGACTAAATACTCATATTATGTTAATGTACACAAAAGATATAACCAATATATAACCAATAAATACTAAAACAGGATCAAGAAACGTCAAAAAACAGCAAGATATATCAAAATGTATCAAAACATGACCAAAAACAGGGAAGATAAAGTAAGAAAGTCTCGATTCAGTATCCGCGTAATGTTACGGAACCATGACCCAAGTATACGAATCCAGAATAGCTTAAAGGATGAGAGGTAGACAGTATGAACGTAATAAAATTAGATAATTCCAGACCGATGGACTTGATTCTATTAGGAAGAGTGACAATTGATTTTAACCCCGTGGATTATTTTCATACACTGGCAGAATCGACAACATTTAGGAAGTACGTGGGAGGGTCTCCGGCTAATATAGCAATAGGGCTTAGCAGGCATGGATTAAAAACGGGTTTTTTTGGAAGAGTATCAGCAGATCAATTTGGTGATTTTGTGGTTGATTTTTTTAAAAAAGAGGGAGTGGATACTTCTAGGATCGTAAGATGCACCCAAGGGGAAAAACTAGGGCTGACGTTCACGGAAATCCTATCCCCTACGCAGAGCAGTATTCTCATGTATCGAAACCAAATTGCAGACTTACAGCTTTCTGTAGAGGATATTGATGAAGGTTATATTAAAAATGCGAAAGGGATCTTGATTTCCGGAACTGCTTTGGCAGAGAGCCCATCAAGGGAAGCCGCCTTAAAGGCAATGATGTTGGCAAAAAGAAATAACACGATCATTATTTTTGATATTGATTATAGGGAATATAATTGGAAAAATAAGGATGAACTTTCCATCTATTATTCTATAGTAGCGAAAAATGCAGACATCATTATGGGCTCTAGAGAAGAATTTGACTTAACAGAGAAATTGATTCAGCTAGGAAGAACAGACGAGGAAACGGCGGAGTTTTGGTGCAATGAAATGGCAAAGATTGTAGTGATTAAGCATGGGAAAGAAGGTTCTACCGCCTATACGGAAGATGGAAACAAGTATAGCGTCAAACCATTCCCGGTAAAAGCGCTAAAGTCTTTTGGTGGCGGAGATGGATATGGTGCTGGCTTTTTGTATGGCATCTATCATGACTGGGATATTCTTGACTGCTTGGAATTTGGCAGTGCTGAAGCATCCATGATGGTACGTAGCCATTCTTGTACGGAAGAACTTCCAAACCCACAGCAAGTAAGAGAGTTTATAGATGCCGTAAAGGCAGAACATGGGGTGATGGCAGTTAAGCTATAAGCAAAAACGAATAGGAATAAGTAATCATTGAGGAATAGAGCAAAATTGATGATGCATGAGGTACAATGGGATAGTTATAGCGGAATGGCTACAACGGAATAGCTACAATACGGGAGGTTTAGTATGGGATATAGGAAGATGACAACTGCACAGGCAATGGTAAAATTTTTAGACAATCAGTATGTGGAATTTGATGGAGAAGAAACAAAGTTTGTGAAAGGTATATTTACAATTTTCGGGCATGGGATTGCAGTGGGATTAGGGCAGGCATTAGATGAAGACCCGGGATCGTTAACAATTTATCAAGGAAGAAATGAGCAAGGGATGTGCCATGTGGCTACCGCTTTTGCAAAACAGCATAATCGTAGGGAAATTATTCCTTGTGCCTCGTCCATTGGACCGGGAGCCGCAAATATGGTAACTGCTTGTGCTACGGCTACCGTAAATAATATTCCACTCCTTGTATTTCCGGCAGATACGTTTGCCTCCAGACAGCCGGATCCGGTTTTACAACAGCTAGAACAAAGTCAAAGCTTGGCGGTTACAACCAATGATGCATTTAAACCGGTGTGTAAATATTGGGATCGTATTACACGCCCGGAACATATTATGAGCGCTTTGATTCATGGAATGCGTGTCCTTACAGATCCTGCAGAAACAGGGGCGGTATGTATTTCCCTTTGCCAAGATGTAGAGGGGGAAGCCTATGAATATCCGGATTATTTTTTCCAGAAGAGAGTACATAGAATTACAAGGCCGGCTGCGGTAAAGGAAGAAATTGATGATGTAGCAGCAGTTCTTATGAAAGCAAAGAAACCTCTTGTGATTGTGGGAGGCGGGGTGAAATATTCAAATGCCGGGCAGAGTGTAGAAAGGTTCTGCGAGGAATTTCGGATTCCATTTGGAGAAACGCAAGCAGGTAAAAGTGCATGTATTTCCAGCCATCCTTATTGTTTAGGTGGGATCGGAGTTACCGGAACTTTGGCCGCTAATCTAATTGCTGAAAAGGCAGATGTTATTTTGGCAATCGGCTCAAGGCTTTCGGATTTTACCACCGGTTCTAAACGCCAGTTTAAAAATGAAAATGTAAAAATAATCAGCATCAACAACAATCGTTTTCATGCATATAAAATGGACGCAGTAAAAGCAGTTGGAGATGCGAAAGTTACCCTAGAGGCTATTGCGGAAACATTGCGAAAGGGCAATTACAGATCAGCTTACCAAAATGAGATCAAAGAGGTCAAGTCACTTTGGAAGCAAGAAATGCAACGCTTGACACAGTATGTTTATGATGATGCGTTTGAACCTAATATAAAAGAGAGGGATTCTCGTACCATTCCGGAATTTGTTGCATTAACAGGAGGAATGATTACACAAACGGCAGCAATTTGCCTTGTCAGAAAACAGATTCCAAGCAATGCAAATATTATTACAGCCGGAGGAAGCCTGCCAAGCTGTCTGCAAAGAATTTGGACAACAGACGAACGCAATGGGTATCATGCCGAATATGGCTATTCTTGCATGGGATATGAAGTTGCGGCAGCTCTTGGTGTAAAAATGGCTCAGCCGGAAAAGGAAGTCTACGCGTTTGTGGGGGATGCCAGTTTTCAAATGTTGCACAGCGAAATCATGACTGCAATGCAGGAAAAATTAAAAATCAATATCTTAGTTTTTGATAATTGTGGATTTGGCTGCATCAATAATTTGGAAATGACCCACGGAATGGGGAGCTTGGCTACGGAATTTCGTTACCGAGATGGAAATAAGCCACAAGGGGAATTAATTCCGGTGGACTATGCAAAAGTTGGAGAAGGATACGGATTAAAGACCTATACAGCCAAAACTTTGATAGAATTAGAGACGGCATTAGAGGACACGAAGAAACAGAAGATTGCAACACTCATCGATGTAAAAGTGCTTCCTAAAACCATGACAGACGGCTATAAATCATGGTGGAATGTAGGGATTGCGGAAGTATCGCAAAGTGAAGATGGGCAAGAGGCTTTAAAAGAAGTGATGAGAGAAAGAGCAGAGGCTAGGAAATACTAAGGAGTAGAAGTAGGCAATAGCAAGGGCTGGAAAACAGAAGATAGAAAGGGCAGAAGATAGAAAGCAGAAAGGGTCAGAAGATAGAAACAGATAAAGGTCAGAAGATAGAAACAGATAAAAGCTGGAAAGGGTGGGAAACGTATGGGCAAGAACTTAAGGATTGGATTATTGGGAGCAGGGCGGATAGGAAAACTTCATGCTACGAACATTCAAAATAGGATAGATGGCGTAGAAATTACGATGGTAGCGGATCCATTTATGAATGCGGCCATGCGCCAATGGAGCAAAGAGATCGGAATAGAGGTATGTACGGATAATACAGACGAGGTATTCACAAATGCGCAAGTAGATGCGGTATTTATCTGCTCTTCTACGGATACCCATGCAGATTTTATTGTCAAAGCAGCCAGAGCAGGAAAACACATTTTTTGTGAGAAGCCTATCCACACGGATATTGAGAAAATAAGGGAGGCTTTGGCTGTTGTTGCAGAAACAGGTGTGAAGTTGCAAGTGGGGTTTGTACGCCGGTTTGACCGAAGCCATAAGGCGGTGCAAGAGACGGTGGCATCGGGAATCCTTGGAAAACCTCATATTATCAAGGTGTGTTCAAGAGATCCAGAGGCACCACCTCTTGATTATGTGAAAGTATCCGGAGGGATCTTTGTTGATATGATGGTACATGATTTTGATATGGCGCGTTTTCTTTCCGGAAGTGAAATAACGGAAGTTGCAGCAATCGGAAGTTGCATGATTTGCCCTGACTTTGCAAAATATGGCGATGTAGATACGGCCATTGTAACGCTTAAGTTTGAAAATGGGGCTATCGGTGTCATTGACAACAGTAGACAAGCGTCTTATGGCTATGACCAAAGGGTAGAAGTCCATTGTGAAAAAGGATGCGTTCAAGACGACAACCATTTACTGGATGCCGTCAAAATCAGTACAGCAAAGAATGTGACAACCGCAAAACCAACTTGGTTTTTCCTAGAAAGATATAACGATGCATTTATTGCAGAAGTACAGGAGTTTGTAGATGCAGTGGTCAACGACAAAGAGGTTAGCGTAGGAGGCAAAGCGGGTATGATGTCTGTGATGGCTGCAATGGCGGCAAAGAAATCTCTGGATGAAAAGAGGCCGGTTCAATTATCGGAGCTGCTATGAGCGAGCTTTTTGGCTATCCGACATATAATGTAGACGGTAAAAAAGAACTTACTTCAACGGAAGGAATTTATAAAGAAGCTTTCATGAACATTTCCAGTTACGCAATGAAAGCCAAAGATGTGAAAGAATTTTACATAGAAAAAGAAGAAATGGCGGTGCTTCTTATCACTGGAGATGTGGAGTATTGTTGGGAAGATCAACGAGAACGAATGGTTCGAAAAGATTGCTTTACAGAAAGTCTTTTCTGCCTTCATGTGTGCAAGGGCATCAAAGTTGTTGTAAAAGCATTTAACGATACTGAGATCTTAGTGCAGTCAACGGAAAATGAAAGAACGTTTCCGGCAAAGCTCTATAAACCAAAAGACTGCGTGGAAGCATGGTCCGGGGTGGGGTTATGCGATGGAAAAGCACTTCGAAAGGTTCGGACGGCATTTGATTATGAAAATGCCCCTTACTCAAATATGGTACTAGGTGAAATTATAGGGGATCAAGGTGCATGGGTTGGCTATATTCCGCATTCGCACCCACAGCCTGAAGTATATTATTATCATTTTGATAAGCCGCAGGGCTTTGGCGCGTGCTTTGTAGGGGATGAAGTGTTTAAAATAAAAGATGGAAGTTTTAGCCTTTTAAGAGGCGGGTGCACACATCCTCAAGTAAGTGCGCCGGGCTATCCAATGTATGTAGTGTGGATGATTAGGCATCTAGAGGGAAATCCATGGACTGGCCGTATAGATGATCCGGATCATACATGGATGGTGGAGATACCAATACAATATAAATAAATACAATACAACGATTCAGAAGATGCAACGAAATCGCCACGATTATGCGCACAAGTGTTTTATGAATGTAGAGGGGGAGTATGTTATGGTCGTATTAAACAAAGAGAAAGTGAAATTAGGTATTGCACCGATTGCGTGGACAAATGACGACCTACCGGAATTAGGTGGAGAAAACACGTTTGCGCAGTGTGTGAGTGAAATGGCTTTAGCAGGATTTACCGGAAGCGAAATCGGAAATAAGTATCCAAGAGACACAAAGGTGCTCAAAAAAGAATTGGATTTGAGAGGAATTTGTATTTGTAATTGCTGGTTTTCCACGTTCTTTACAACAGAACCAAAGGAAAAGACCATCATAGCATTTCGCGAGCAACTGGAATTTTTACATCAGATGGGTGCAAAAGTAATCGGATGTTCCGAACAGGGAGGCAGTATCCAAGGACAAAATGTTCCTATCTTTGGAGGAAGCAAACCGATATTTACAGATAAGCAGTGGAAAGATCTTGCAAATGGTATGAACGAGCTTGCCAAAATCGCAGTCAAAAAGGATATGAAAGTATGCCTGCATCATCATATGGGAACCGGTATTCAGACGCCGGCAGAAATTGATCGGTTCATGAACGAAACGAATAACGATGTATATCTTCTTTTTGACAGTGGACATATTTATTTTTCTGAGGGAACGCAAGAAAGTGTAGATGCGTTGATGAATCAATATAAAGAGCGCATCGTTCATATTCACCTTAAGGATGTGCGAGATGCAAAACGAAAAGCCGCACTACAAAATGCATGGTCTTTTCTGGATGCAGTAAGAGAAGGGACGTTTACTGTGCCGGGAGATGGGGATCTGTGCTTTGATCATATTTTCAATGTAATAGAAGAGAGCGATTATGAAGGTTGGCTGGTAGTGGAAGCGGAACAAGATCCGGCAGTGGCAAATCCGCTGGAATATGCAAAGAAGGCTCGTAGTTTTATTTCTTTAAAGACCCGGCTATAGGTATGAACATAAAATCTGCAATAAGCAAAGGAAACCAAAATTTTTGTTCTTGGAAGACCCAGTTATAGTAAGAAAGCAGGTCTGTAACTTTATTTATAAAAAACTAGTTAAAAAAAGGAGGAGAGTAGCATATGAAAAAGAAACTATTCGCAAAGAGGGTATTGTTGGGGTTAGGAATTGGAATGACACTTCTAGCGGCAGGATGTGGTAAAAAAGATGCAGCAGAAACAGAAACGCCGGCGGTAGAAGCAGATGAGGTAGAAACGCCGGCGGTAGAAGCAGATGAGGCGGAAACGCAGGCAACAGACGATCCGGCAACAAAAGATCCTTCTGATATGAAAATTTCAGCCGTATTAAAGACGTTAAATTCTGAATATTGGGGAAAAGTAAGAGATGGTATTCAGGCAGCGGCAGATGATTTAGGGGTTACCGTAACGATACTTGGAGCAAATGATGAAACACAGATTACAGAGCAAGTAACGATTCTGGAAGAACAGCTTTCCCTAGGATTAGATGCACTTATCGTATCGCCGCTAGAAGAAAGTGCAGTATCCGGAGCATTAGCACCCTATGCAGGGACCATCCCAATGCTTTTTGTAGATACAGATAGTCAGGCAGATGGGAAAATAGCCTTTATTGGTAGCGGAAATATAGCCGCAGCTATGCAAGGCGGAGAGTATATCGGCAATCTGCTAAAAGAAGGAGATAAAGTAGTGCTGCTAGGCGGACAACAAGGAGAAGCTACAAGCAGCGATAGATTGAAGGGGTTTGAAGCAGGATTAAAGAAATTCGGAGTAGAAGTACTTGAAATCCAATATGGAAAAAATGTAGCGGATCAGGCAATGGCAGTTATGGAAGATCTTCTAACCAAATTTCCGGGAGAAATCAAAGCAGTATTATCAATGAATGATGATATGGCGATTGGATGCATCCAGGCAATTGAAGCAGCAAATGAAAAAGGGATACTAGTAATTGGATTTGATGGAAATGTAGCTGCTTTAGAGGCAATTGAATCAGGCAGCATGACAGCTACGATTGCGCAGCAGTCTTATGACATGGGATATCAGACAATGGAGCAGGCTGTCAAAGCAGTAAACGGAGAAACAATTGAGCCGATACAGGAAGTAGATATTGTAGTAATTGATAAAGATAACATTGCAGAGTATAAGAAATAGAGAGACGGATTCAAAGATGGAGCCAGCCAATATCCAAAGAAAGGCTGGCTCGAAGTAGAGGCTAGGAAATACCAAAAGAAAGGTCAACTCGAAGTAGAGGCTAGGAAGTATCCAAAGAAAGGTCGGCTTGAGGTGGAGGCTGGGAAGTATCCAAAGAAAGACCGGCTCGAAGTCGGAGTGGGGTATATAAAAAATTTATTTTGCTTTTTCGTAAGGAAGAGGAAAGGAGAGGTCGCATCGATTAACTGCTTTATTGCAGCGGGTATGCTGATTGTATTGATTACGGCAGGTATCGATTTGTCGGTAGGGTTTAACTGTGTGCTAGCGACCTGTGTCATGGGCGTAGAAATGCAGGCAGGGATAAAAAATCCGGTCATCTTGCTTGGCAGTGCATTGTTGGCAGGTACGGTGATTGGCTATATCAACGGTAGCCTGTTGACTCGGCTAGACTTGCCGCATCCCTTTGTTTCTACATTGGGTATGAAGTTTATTACTTGGGGGCTGGCATTGCTGATTACGCATGCAATACCAATCGGATTTAATAAAATGGGCGTAGATCCAATTTTATTCCTGGGTTCTAAAACGATCAAGCAGTTCCCCATTAGCTTTCTTGCAGTGATAGTCGCTTTTATACTGATGGATATATTTTTAAAAAAGACCAAGCTGGGCAGAGAAATCTATTGTGTTGGCGGTAATCCGGAAGCTAGCCGGCTAGCTGGTATTGATAATAAACAGGTGCTACGTACGGTGTATACGATAACCGGCCTTATGTGTGGAATCGCCGGTATCATTTTAGCCGGACGTGTATCTACGGCAAATGCAAATGCAGGCACGACCTTTGATACAGATGCCATTGCAGCCTGTATTATCGGAGGAGCTTCTTTTACCGGCGGGAAAGGAACAATTTGGGGAACGATGATTGGGGCGCTACTTATAGCGGTAATTCGTAATGGTCTAAACCTATTGGGAGCTCAAACGGATATCCAGTATATTATTATCGGAATGGTAATTGTAATTGCCGTACTGATTGATGTAACAAGAGGAAAAGCAGAAGCCAAAGCAAGAAAAAATGCGATGGTACGTTAAGAAATGTAAAAGTAGAAAAAAGCGATGGTACGCTAAGAAATGTAAAAGTAGAAAAAAATGCTATGAATGTCAAGAAGTGTAAAAGTAGAAAAAAATACTATGCATGTCAAGAAGTGATGAAATGCGCTAAGAAAGAAGGGTATGTTATGTTGGATCAAGAATTTCATTTAGATAGGCCATTGCGATGGGGTATGGTCGGGGGCGGAAAAAGCTCTGAAATCGGGTATATTCATCGGAATTCAGCGGCAAGAGATGGATTGTTTACGCTTGTAGCCGGAGCCTTTGATGTAAATTTCGAGAGAGGTAAAGAGTTTGGGGTAAACCTTTTGGTAGAAGTAGATCGTTGTTACATAGACTATAAAGAGATGTTTGCCAAAGAAGCATTAAGGGCAGACGGTATTGAGGCCGTAACAGTTGCAACACCGAATTTTCTACATTATGAAGTCAGTAAAGCGGCATTGAAGGCAGGTTTGCATGTAATTTGCGAAAAGCCTCTATGCTTTACGGTTGCAGAGGCAGAAGAATTAAAACAGCTGGCATTTGAAAAACAGCGTATGTTCGGCGTTTCCTACGGATATACTGGCTCTGCAATGGTTCATCAGGCAAGGAAAATGATTGAGCAGGGCGATATAGGGGAAGTACGTATTATCAATATGACCTTTGCCCATGGATTTCAGACAGAAGCAGTAGAGGCGCAGAGTGAAGGGACCAAATGGCGGGTTTCACCAAAAACAGCTGGACCAACTTATGTTTTGGGAGATATCGGGACACATTGCTATTACATGGCAGAAACAATGGTGCCGGGATTAAAGGTCAATAAATTGATGTGTAGCAGACAGAGCTTTATTAAGAGCAGGGCACCTTTAGAAGATAATGCATTTGTGCTCATGGAGTTTGATGGCGGGGCAGTTGGCAACCTATGGGCAAGCAGTGTCAATAATGCCGGGTCAACCCATCAGCAAAAAATACGTGTGATTGGTTCGAAAGCAAGTATTGAATGGTGGGATGAACATCCAAGCCAGTTAAGGTATGAGGTGCAGGGAAAGCCTGTACAGATTATGGAAAAAGGAATGGACTATCTATATCTTGAGGACGAAATGGTGGCATCTAACCGTATGGGAAGTGGTCATGCAGAAGGCCTTTTTGAAGCTTGGGCGATGCTATATCGAAGATTTGGCACAGCAATTGGCAGGCTAAATAAAGGGGAAAAATTAGAGAATATCCTGAAAACGCTATGGGTACCAAGTGTGGTAGATGGAACGGAAGGGGTACGCTTTTTAGAAAATTGTGTGCGCTCTGCCGACAATGGATCAACATGGGTAGATTATCGTTAATTAGACATCATATTATCTGGAGAATCCACAGGAAAGAAATGGTCAAAAAAACGATTACAAACACAATGAAACCAGACGGTATCATTTTATATATAAAAGAATCTAAGAAAAATAAAAGAACGGATTTGAATAGATTGTTTTAAGAGAATGGAACAAAAAAGAACCAGCATGATTTTAAATTGGTTCTTTTTTTGTATAAAGCGTTAGGGCCAAAGTTGCCAAAACAGCCTGTGGAATAAAATTCATCACGATAGATCATCGGGTCGGTAAAATGATTGGAGTTTTAATTCCAATCGTGGGCGCATTGCCAACCGATGGGCTGATTTGAATAAATTACGAAAACTTAAAAGAGATTGAAATTGTAATAGAACGGTGATATAATGAACGCAAATGAACGCAAACGTATTCTGCGCGGATATAGAAAATGGTATCGTGTTCGGTATGAATGATCATTTAGGAGAACGATCGGATTTCGCTGTTCTCATTGAAAAGTTACGGCAATATTTAAATGGCGTAAAAAGATAAGAAGGAGGTGCATATATGTTAAAGAATTTCAGCTTGAAAATAAAAATCTTTGTTCTGGTTTTGGCTGTTGTCGTTGTGTCTTTTGCGATACTCACAGCAAGTGTTTTTGGTAGGACATATGAAATGGCAAAAACAGATGCTTTCAATTTGGCGGATGAAACGGCTGATAAATACAAGAATGAAATTATTGCAGAATTGCAAGGTGCGCGCATAACATCGGAAACCCTTGCCACAGTGTTTGAAACATTAAAAGACCATGAGCTTACCGATCGGGATATGATGAACGATATCTTAAAAAATGCCCTTGCGAAAAAAGAGTATATAACTGCGTTTTGCATTGCATATGATCCCAATGCCTTGGATGGTTTAGATGCACAATACACTGGCAATAGCGAGGCATACGATAAGACGGGAAGGTATGCGCCCTATTGGAACAAGCTCGGTGGCAATATTGCAGTCGAGCCATTGTATGATATTGATATTGCAGATTGGTATATTGTCCCAAAAGAGGAGCGGCATGAATATATCACTGACCCATACCCATATGAAGTGCAAGGACACTCTGTAATGTTAGCAAGCTTGGTATTCCCGATTCTGCATAATGATAAGTTTATTGGAATCATTTCCTCCGATATCGTACTTGATAAGTTGCAGGAGATGGTTTCAAAAGTAACCCCCCATGGACAGGAAGGGTATACAAAGATTTTCTCTAATGCCGGCGTTGTTGTGGCGCATCCTGACAAAATGAAATTAGGGCTGGATTTAGAGGAGGCGTACCCGGAGCTATCTAACAGTGCAGATGAGATTAAAGACGCTATCAAAAATGGCAAGGAATACATTTCGGTCAGCGATGATTATTATACGGTGTATATGCCGATCCAGTTTTCACAAGTCACGAACCCATGGTCAGTTGCAGTGAGCATTCCGATGACAAAAGTTCTTAAAAATGCCGATGATGTCCGTAATTTTAGTATCATTGTATCCGTGATAGCGATATGTGTCATTGCAGCGATACTTTATTTGATTGCAATTAGCATCACGAAGCCAATAATTGTATTGTCAAACATCAGCAAAACGATCGGGGAAGGAAACTTTGACATTGATGTGCCACTCATTGAAGGAAACAATGAAATCGGCACGTTGTCAACAGTCTTTAAGTATATGGTGGCGGAAATCAACAAAACGTTTTTAAAATTGAACAGCGCATTGGAAGCAGCCAATGTTGCAAGCGAGGCGAAAAGTTTCTTCCTTGCAAATATGAGCCATGAGATTCGCACACCACTAAATGCCGTCATAGGGCTGAATCAGATGTTGCTTGCCACGCCTTTAAACGACCGGCAGAAAGACTATTTGGAAAAGATGCGTCGTGCGTCCGGGTCACTGCTTGGCATTGTAAATAATATCCTTGATTTTTCAAAGATTGAAACGGGTGAAATGGAATTGGACGTTGCACCATTTGATATTCGGCAGATGTTTGACGACCTTGCTATTCTTTTCGAAGCTCAGAATGCACATTCTGTAATAGAGCTCCGTTTTGAGCTGAGTCCTTCTCTTCCAACCACCTTGCTTGGTGACCGATTGCGGCTGCAGCAGGTTTTCATCAATGTGATGGATAATGCCTATAAGTTCACACAAAGCGGTTCCATAACGGTTCGCGTTGATGTATCAGACCGAAGCCAAAATGGCATGATGATTGATTTTACGGTAGAAGATACGGGTATCGGTATGAACGAAGCACAGATGAACAAGATTTTTTCCGCTTTTTCTCAGGTTGATAATACGTCCACCCGTAAATATGGAGGGACCGGTCTTGGACTTGCCCTCACTCAGCAGGTAATAAAATTGATGGGTGGAAAAATTTCTGTTTCCAGCGAAGTCGGAAAGGGCACGTGTTTTACGTTCTCCTGCCCATTTGAGCCGGCAGAGGACACAGAAGGATCTTTGGACGTAGACGGTAAGGGCGTGAAGCTGAAAGGCGTGGACGGCAAGGACGTGAAGCCGAAGGACGCGGACGTTAAGGATGATGGCGATAATGCAGTATTGCAAGGGATGCGCGTCTTATTGGTAGAGGATAATGAAATAAATATTATGATTGCTACGGAATTGCTAGATAACGTTGGCATTGACGTTACGATAGCGGAAAATGGAAAAGAAGCCTTAGAACGACTTGATGAGGCTTATAAGAAGGGTAAATTGTTTGATTTGGTACTGATGGATCTACAGATGCCAATTATGGACGGTTATGAGGCCACCATAGCGATCAAGGCAATGCCGGAATACAAGAGCATGCCTATTTATGCATTGACCGCCCATGCCTTTTTAGAGGAGCAGCAGCGTTGCCTTGATATTGGCATGAAGGAGCACTTGACCAAGCCGATAGAGATAGACAAATTCTATGCGGCTTTGCGTGAAGTGGTGACCTTAAAGTAAAGCGATACATGGAAGATATTTATTTGTATATAGATAGATTGTATTTTTTGAGCTTTTCATAAAGTTGACTTCTGGATATATTTAAATATTTAGCGACATTTGATTTGTTTCCTCCATTTTTTTCCAGTGCTTGCAGGAGAGTTGCTTTTTCAATTGCAGCTTTCTTTACAGCGAGGTCAGACATTTGCATCGGGTTTTTATCTGCTTGAAACGGTTTGCTTTGCAAAAGACGTAGTGTGAAAAAATGAAAATGTTCTTCTGTAAGGGTACCGGACTCTGTTAATACACATGCACGTTCCATGACATGTTCCAGTTCACGAATATTTCCAGGCCAAGGATAAGAACAAAACTTGTCAAGAACGTCTTGCGATATGCCGGATATGGTACAGTTGTGGTTGCTGTTAATTGTTTTTATAAAATATTCACATAATTCTTTCATGTCGTCTAAGCGCTCACGAAGCGGGGGGATCGTAAGTTCAATGGTATTAATGCGATAGTATAAATCCTGGCGGAAGGTCTTTGCTCGAATCATAGCTTCCAGATTCTGATTTGTGGAGCAAATAACTCTGACATCTAGTTTTACAGTTTTAGTACTTCCAATACGCTCCAGCTCATTTTCCTGTAAGACCCGTAGTAGTTTAGCTTGTAATTCCATTGGCATCTCTCCAATTTCATCCAGCAGAATGGTACCATGATTTACATATTCTAATTTTCCAATTTTCCCACCTTTTACAGCCCCGGAAAAAGCCCCTTCACTATAACCAAACAACTCGGATTCCAACAAATCTTTCGGGATTGCGGCACAGTTAATTTTAAAATATTTTTCAAAGCGACGGCCGCTTAACTGGTGGATTGCATTAGCAAACACTTCTTTTCCAGTTCCAGTTTCTCCTGTAAATAATACAGGGAGATCACAATTGGCTATTTTCTTTAAGCTATCCTTTAAATTCATAATTTGTGGTGAACTTCCGGCAATGGAGTCCAATGAAAAAGTAGAACGCTTTAAATCTGCCAACTGCCTCTTGTATTGTGTATTTTCATCACGAAGTTGTATTAATTCTTTATTTAAAATGTGGATTTTATCCAGATCAGAAAAAGAAGCGCTAGATAGAACACCCCGGATCTGCCCATGCTTATCAAAGAGGGGGAAACGGTTGCATATGGTGTAGTCGCCGTTATTCATTATAAAAATCTCTCCAATTTCAGCCTGTTTGGTTTTTAGGACATGAGTAAGACGGGTATTGGGAATTATTTGCTCAACCGGAAAACCAATGATATCCTTTCTTTCCATCTTAAGTAGTTCGGTATAATTTTGGCTAACATAACGGATGGTTCCGGTTTCGTCAATCACAATAGATAAATATAAAGCATCAATTACCAGTTTGAGCAGTTCATCTAATTCTAATGGTTTATTCATCTCATTCCTCCACATTTCGAAAGCCTCTCTATAATTTGCATAACACAAATTAGTATAACACAGACAATAAGAAAAAGCAAACAAAACTGTCGTGATATTTGGACGGTATTGTTTGCTATGTACAGAAAACAATACAAAGTGTAGGGGAAAATTCTTGTAATTACGTATTTTTTAGATTGGCACATTAATTGCTTTAATATTAAGATATCAAATGGAAGGAGGAAAATGGTGAGCGATAATATCAGAAGGGGGAAGACGATGGTATCAGTATCAAATACAAAAGAGGATACAGCGATGATTATAAAAAAACTAGGAGGTAGAATATGTTACAGGTGATTGGTTTATTATTGGCAATGTCATTACTTGTGGTTTTGGCATTTAAGAACTGGGGAATGATACCAGCTTCTCTCGTGGCGGCGTTAATTATCATAGTAACAAACAGAATGGATGTATGGGAAGCGTTTTCTGTCAACTATGCAACAGCGCTTAAAAATTTTGTTGGGACTTATCTTTTGATGTTTTTCTTGGGTGCCACATTCGGGAATATTATGGGTGAGAGTGGAGCTGCCAAATCAATTTCGTTAAAACTGGTGGAGGTTTTGGGTGCGAATAAAGCAATTTTAATTATTGTTCTGTCAGCGGCACTGCTTTCTTATGGAGGTATTAGCCTCTTTGTCTGTGTATTTGCAATCTATCCAATCGGCGTGGTACTTTTTAAAAAGGCAGATATATCCAAGGAATTATTTCCTGCATGTATGCTTTTTGGCTGTGCTACCTTTACGATGGTTGCAGTACCGGGGACACCGGCGATTTCTAATATTATCCCGACAAACTATTTTGGAACCAATGCCTATGCTGCCCCTGTATTGGGCATTATAGCCAGCGTGCTCATGTTTGTTATGGGGTATATGTATCTAGTGTGGGCAAACAAGCGGCTACAGGCAAAAGGAATTGGATTTACTGCAAGTGACAGTGATGAAAAGATATTAGACATGAAAAGTGAATCTTCTTTGCCGAATTGGAAAGTGTCCGTCATTCCATTGATCATCGTGATTGTACTAATCTTTGCTCTTAAGAAAATGATACCTATGTTTGCAGTAGTGATTGCATTGACGGTGGGGGTATTGAGTGCTTTGATCTTATTTTGGAAATACCTCGAAAGCCCGATGAAAGTGGTAAATCAGAGTGCAACGGCGAGTATTGTTTCGATTCTAAATACAGCGGCGATTGTAGGATTTGGGGGTGTGGTACAAGGTTCAGCAGGTTTTTCTAATATTGTCGATTTTGCACTGAACTTGAATATGTCACCACTGGTATCTGCATCCATAGCAGTTAATATTGTGGCAGGAATTACGGCCTCATCCTCTGGTGGTTTAACCGTATTTATGGAGGCTTTAGGAGCGAAGTACCTTCAGATGGCACAGACTGCAGGGATTACACCACAGATTTTACATAGAATTTGTTCCATTGCTTCATCGGGATTAGATTCGCTTCCTCACTCCGGCGCAACCGTTACCTGCATTATTTCATCCGGCGTGAATCATAAACAGGCATATAAGTATGTGTTTGTAACAAACTGTGTGGTACCAATTGTGGCATTGATTATCGTAGTATTTTTAACAAGTATAGGGCTTATAACAAATTAAAGGAAAAGGAGAATGAGTATGAAAGTAGCATTAATGGGAGTTGGATCTTTAGGAACGATTATCGCTGGTCTGGTCGCAAAAAATGGAGGGGATATGCTTCTTATTGATGCCAATAAGGCACATGTGGATGCTTTAAATGAAAAAGGGGTAAAGATAATTGGCAAGATGGAACTGGAGGGGATTCCAGTAACTGCAATTATGCCGGATGAGATGGAAGGAATCTATGATATCGTGATTTTATTGGCAAAGCAGACATACAATGAAGTGGCGCTGAAACAATTACTTCCCCACTTAGGGCCAAACAGCGTGGTTTGCACGTTGCAAAATGGGATTCCAGAGGAATCTGTTGGTAAAATTATAGGAACGGATTATGTAGTTGGTGGCGTTGTGGGATGGGGAGCTAGTTTTAAAGCACCGGGGATATCAGAATTGACTTCTGATGTATCAGCCATGCGTTTTGAAATCGGAGAAGTGAATGGCAAGACGACAAAAAGGTTGGAAGAAATTTCAAAGATACTAAACCTTGCAGGGACTTGTGTAATTGTAGATAATTTAATCGGCTTAAGATGGTCTAAGGTGATTCAAAATGCTACGCTTAGTGGGATGTCGGCAGCGCTTGGTGCGACATATGATAAAATTCTTGATCATGAAAAGGCATGTGAATGTGCCGCTTATGTTGGGAATGAAATCGTTCAGATTATGAGGAAGAAAAATATTATTCTGGAGGAGCTGGTACCAGGGTGGAGCTTTTACGATCTGGCTTTTGAGGATGAAAAGGGACTGGAAAAAGCCAAAAATTGGCTACGTGAATATTTTATACCCCACAGAGCGTTAAAGGCTAGTATGCTTCAAGATATGGAAAAGGGGAATAGATGTGAAATTGATCATATCGTAGGCATTTGCAGTGAATGGGGGAAGAAAGCTGGTATACCAACGCCTACTTGTGACACAATTATTAAGATTGTGAAAGATTTTGAGAGTGGTAAGAGCGAATTACCTACCATGGAGCGCCTAGAGCAGTTTCATTTAGGAGAGTAATAAAAGAGATACCCATATGGAAACTTGACAGTTGCTTAGAGTAGTTGCATCTGGGAGAGTGATAAAAGAGATATCCATATGGAAACTTGACAGTTGTTTTGCCTAGAGCAGTTCCATCTAGGAGAGTGATAAAGAGCATATGTAAATAGTTGGTTAATTCTTTCCCATAGCTACATTTTATGTAGATAGGATGACAAGTTAAAATATGAAAGCGGAGGCAATTTTATGGAAAAGAAAGTTGTTATAACAGCGGCGATAACAGGAGGGGTACATATTCCAAGCATGTCAAAGTATCTTCCGATTACACCACAACAGATTATAGATGAGGCGGTAGCGGCCAATCAGGCGGGAGCAGCGGTGGTACATCTTCATGCGAGAGATCCAAAGACAGGGCAGCCATCCAGTGACCCGGTATTGATGAAACAGATTACGGATGGCGTAAGAGAAAGGTGCAATGTAGTAATCGGTATTACAACAGGCGGAGCGATCGGTATGAATATAAAAGAACGCTTAGCGGCCGTTCCCAGCTGTAAAGCAGAATTGGCTTCCTGCAATGCAGGATCTGTGAATTTTTGTTTTTCGCCTATTGCTGATAAAATAAAGAATCCAAAATTTGACTGGGAAATACCTTTTGTCAAAAACACCTACACGGTCCCCTTTGCGAATACCTTTAAAGATATTGAAGATTATACAAGGGTGATGGAAGAAAATGGGACAAAACCGGAGTTTGAAGTATATGAGGTCGGAATGTTAAACAATATTGCCTACTTTTTGAAAAAGGGGCACCTAAAAGGACCGGTATATCTGCAGTTTGTATTGGGAATCATGGGTGGCTTGCCGGCGACAGCAGATAATCTGCTATTTCTCTATCGCAGTGCGAAAGAGGCACTAGGGGATAACTTTGTATGGTCTTGTGCCACAGCCGGAAAAGCCCAGTTTGATCTCGTAACAATGGCTATGATTTTAGGTGGAAATGTAAGGATTGGATTGGAAGATAATCTCTACATATCCAAAGGGGTATTGGCAAAATCAAATACGGAACCGGTGGAAAAAATCGTAGCCATAGCTCAATTACTGGATAGAGGGGTTGCATCACCGGATGAAGCAAGAGAAATCTTGGGCTTAACGTAGTTTGGGACAGTGACGAGGGATATGACGAAATAGTTGCATTTTGTGGAAAAACAAATGGTATTATTGATAATAAGGATCTAAAAAACAGAGTATTCATTCAACTGAATTTGAATGGATGCTCTGTTTTTCTGGTTTTTTAAATTTATATGGTGGTTATTGTCATAAAGTCTGGTCACTTGTATTGCGATATGGCGATAAACTTGTTTCGCTGTTTATGACATTTCTTTCTGAAAGAATCGTTAAGGTATGAATCATTTCTAATGGTAGATTTGCCCACGCACGATTTCGAATTTTTTGTGTATAACTAAAAATACATCCGTGATTGTTGGATCAAATTGGGTGCCATATCCTTCTTTTATGATTTGTAGAGCCTTTTCATGGGAGAATGGTACCTTATAGGGTCGAACGGAGGTAAGGGCATCGTATACATCGGCAAATGCCATAATGCGTCCTTGAAGCGGGATATCGTCCCCTGCTAGCTTATTTGGATAGCCGGTGCCGTCCCATTTTTCATGGTGGGTCATTGCAAAAATCTTAGCATAGTTTAAGAAATTGCCTCCCGAGGTAGTTTCTTTGATTTTATCGATAATTGCGCCACCTAAGGTGGTGTGCTGCTTCATTTCATCAAATTCCTCAAAGGTTAGTTTACCCGGTTTTTTCAAAATCGTGTCACTGATTGAAATTTTTCCAACATCATGTAGTTGGGAAGATTGGATTAACAGTTGCAAATCCCATGTTTCAATTTCATCTTTGTAAACGCCACGATTTTTTAGTTCGGCGACAAGGATTTCCAAATATTTTTGGGTACGCTCTACATGCCCACCGGTGTCGCCATCGCGACTTTCCACTAAGTCGGCTATGGTGATTAGAATGGAATTTTGTAGCTCCATGACCTTTGCCGTCTGCTCTGCTACCATGCTTTGGAGGTTGGCGTTAAAGTCTTCTAAATTCTTGCTGTATTTACGTTCTTTTTTTACATGCGTGTAGATGAAAAGTATGATGAGTAAAATAATTAAAATGGAGCCAAAAAGGATATACCGCATCTGCATTTTTGCCATCTGGGTGCTGTAGTCAAAGACAGCGTGTGTCCAGTTGTCGGAAATCTGCTCGGTGTTGACCATAAGCTGTGCCTCATTTATGATATCTAACAGCAGATCTTCTTGAAGCGGAAATCCAAAGTAGGAGTCGGAATGGTAGTCGAACATCTTGTTGTCTTTAAATCCAAGCCGCTCGCTGTAATTTAGCATACTAAGCAGTAAATTGTTGGAAGCCATGAGTAAGTCGACATCACCTTTTTCCAGATTGTCAAATGCGTCCATCACCGATTCATATTCATGGATGTATTTGTGGTCAGGAAACAGTTCACGAAAAATATCAGCATTTGCGTAGCCTTTAATAAGTCCAACACGAAGATTTGGAACATGTTTAAATTCTATAATGGGGTAATCATCGGTAGAAATAAGCGCATAGTAGTCAGAACAGTATGGAACTTGCGTCCAAAGATATTTCCCTTCACGGTCCGGAGCCTGCAAAAGCTCCGCCATAATTGGAATATCGCCATTGTTAAAGCCGTCTATTAAATCTGACCAGTTTATACCCGGCTTGTTTGCAGCAACAAATGAAATGCCGGTAATTTCGGATATGCGTTTTAAGGTATCGACAGCGATCCCTTGCCATGCATTTTCCTTGGTATTATAAAAAGTGATCGGGAAGTTGTCGTACTCGATTCCGACTTTAAGCGGGAGGCCCTCAGACTGCAGAGAAAGCAATTTGATCTTGCTCTCATCATCTAATCGGTCCATCAGTTTCTGGCTAAGATATTGGTTGTTCCCTTTGTCGTGCATGAAGCGAAGTTCAGAATCTACATTGGGGGAACTAATATAGGCTTCTATGGCAGCGATAATGGGGGCAAGCTGTGGGTTTTTGGTTGCGAATGCAATGTTCTCATAAACAAGGGGGAAAAAATCATATGAAATGACATTTTTGTGCGACGAAAAGAAATTTTCAGCTACAGCAACATCTAAAAAGGCATCAGCTTCGCCGGCCTCCATCATGCGGTAGGCTGTTTCATAGTCAGGGGAAGAAACAATTTCCACCGATTCAAACTGTTTGTCTAGCAGGGGGGAAATAGCATCTTTGCTGAGCATGGAAAATTCTAATTCACCGTCTGTAACAAATCCTAGTTTTACGGCTTTCGGTAAGGAGGTGTCTTGCAGGTGGTATACTTTTAGTACACGCTGGGCAATGCCTTCCGTAGTAATGTAGGTTTGCTTGGTGTACTCGTTGCTTACAAACGCATTGGTAAAGTCGATGTCAAGGGAATCAAGCCCTTTGGTTAGCTGTTCGTGGGTGTAAATCTCTATCTCAAAAGGAATATCAAACAGTTTTGATAGGCGTGAACAAAGGATAGCATTGTAGCCTTCGATGGTATTAGAATGGGTGTAAAAGCCCTCTACATTGGAAACAGCACCAAAAACAAACCCCTTATTTTCGCTTTTTCGCTGTTCTTTGATTGCTTCAACAGCATCAATAGTGGCTTGACTTATATTAGGGATTTCGCTATAGCTTTGGATAGCTGTGTCATCTAAGGCATTTGAATGAATTGAACCATAGGTGGAATTGGAAATTGTATCATTAACAGGTTGCTCATTGCCACATCCAGAAAGCATCATTATGATTGCAATGCTAGTATATATACAAGCTATGTTGCGTAATAAAGATGAAACTTTTTGTAGAATTTTTATCCTTTTAAACATGTTTGCAAACATACAGATCCCCCTTAAATAATAAATGGCAACTATTTAGCCGAACCCCCTTCAGAATCAATTTTGTAAAAGATCAATCTGTAAATAATCAATTTGGGAAAGGCACAAATTGATTATTTATATGATAGAAAAGAACAAATTAATTGTATCACAAGGGGTACAAACACTTCTACACGCAAAGACACATTTATGTGCACAAGATGTAAAAAACACAGCTTGCACTGCCGGTTTTTGCTATGCAAAACACCTCGTATGATAGGAGTACTGAATAGTTACAATAACTGTAAAACCTATGACACAATTATACAAATAATAACATAATTATGCAACCTTTATATTCTAAAATTAATAAAGAAAACAAGTTAAATTTTATGGAGATAGTATTAAAAGAAGAACAAATATTCTAAACTCTACGAAATCTGGTTGAATATAAAGTCGGTTTAAATTTTTACAAATGGAATGAAGTGATGGATGATATAAAAAGGCAATTAGATGTTTTTCGCTAATTGCCTTTTAAGTATCTTCATTGCTATTGCTTTTCCAATATCAGCATTGCTCCTTCATCATCTTTTTCGGATGTCATTTTGTTTTTGTCTAATGTAAAGGCCAGATCTTTGCTTGTGCCGGAAAGTGTCACAGTTTTTCCTTCTTCTGTCCATTTGCCGGTCTCCGATTCTTCAAGGAGTGCCATTGTTACTGTACCATCTGCAGTGAAGATGAGAGTCATGCTTATGTCCATGTCCTCTACGGAAACTTCCGTGTCATTCATGCTAATAGAGGTTAGTTTCCATGTTCCGGGAACGTTGCTGGGTGCATCACCGCCACATGCGACAAGGGCGAGCATCATACATGGCACTAAGGCAAAGATCAGAACCGTTTTCACTTTAAATTCAAATATTTTTTTCATTCGTGGCTCCTTCAAATAATTGCTGTTTTATCTGTATATCTATTTACTTACTTGTTTGCCATTATGGTTGATAGTTTAATGAAAGTATATCCTTTTGTCAAGAGAATCTTTTTAAAATTAAGAGAATCTTTTTAAAATTCAAGTATTTATTTCAAATTTTGAGTATTTTTAAAAATATAAAAACCAATTTGGCTAATTTTGTGTAACACCTTGAAAGGCAATGACAGATAGAGTAAAATTATTTAGATACGCAACAACAGGGGGAAATTGAGTCATGATTAATGTGCCACAGGTGAAAAAGCTCTGCACGGATGCTACATATGCACGTGGGATTCGTCTTTACAGCAAGGGCTTTATTATGAAAATGCAATGTGAAGTAGAAAATACACTTGGCAATGACACCACACATATTGTAGCTAAAGTGCATGGGAGCGGTAATAATTCGTATCGCATCGAACTTTGTATCAATGAAGCAATGGGAAGCGTTGACGATGGAAACTGTACCTGCCCTGCATTTTATGAACGAGATGGACTGTGCAAACATTGTATTGCAGTGTTGCTAGAATATATCAAACGAAGAAATATAAAAGCAACGGCAGGCAGTTCTTCGTACGGACAGGCCGTTGTACCGATACGAAAAACCAGCCAAGGGCTATCTAAAATTATTTCCTATTACCGTAACAAAGAAAGGCTTGCATTAATACAGCCAAATGATGAAATTTTAATAAAGCCTACGGTTAATATTGGATTTGGGAGCGCGAATGTAGAATTTAAAATAGGAAATAAGAATATGTATGTCTTAAAAAACATCGCATCGTTTGTGGAGTCTGTAAATACGATGAGTTGGGTATCCTATGGGAAAAAACTGGAATTTTACCACACAATGGAGGCGTTTAGCGAGAAATCAAGGCTATTCGTAGATTTTATGATACAAGAAATAAGGAAGAAAAAAGAGACGGATCAATCGTATTGGTATTATAGGGCAAATGATAACAGGTATTTGAGCTTAAATAGTTCTAATTTGGACGAATTTTTCGAAGCGGTAGGAGGGCAGGAATTTCTTGCGAAAACAGACAAGGGTGATATGGAATTTCGGCTTGCGGAGGGTGGCTTTGCCCAGAATATAGTACTGATAGGAGATGATAGTGGCCTGATGCTTGAAATACCAAGGACTCAAATGATGTATGGCAGGAAATATGCCTATCTTTGGGCAGAAGGGGTTGTCTATAAAGAATCAATGTCAAAGGTTGGCGAATTGGAACAGTTTTTTCGTATGTTGGCCGATTTTAAATATGAAGATTTCTTTGTTTCTAAAAGTGAACTCCCTATTTTTTGCAGGGAAATATTGCCAATATTAAAATGTCATTATACAATTGAACAGAAAAATTTTGAAGAGTCCATGTATCTTCCTCAAAAAGCAGAATACGAAATTTATTTAGATACGGAAGATAATGATAAAAATATAATCATGTGTAAACTTTTTGCTGTTTATCAGGACGAAAAATATGATGTATATGCAAAAAATGGTCGAGAGGAACGTCGCGATAAGATGGATGAAATGCGAATGGGAAAACTGGTAGGCGATTTTTTTAATGCATACGATCCGGATAAAAATGCGATGGTCATGATACAGGATGACGATAAGTTATTTACACTGCTGAGTGTTGGAATCCCAAAACTACAAGAGGAAGCGACCGTTTTCATTAGTGATTCTATAAAAGGCATGTCTGTTAAGCGCAGTTCGCCGGTGTCGATTGGAGTATCGCTTAAGGGCGATTTGCTGGAACTTTCTTTATCATCTGGTGAAATGCCACAAAACCAGCTGATCGAAATATTGACAAAGTATAACCGCAAAAAGAAATATCATAGACTAAAAGACGGTACATTTATTAGTTTTGAAGATGGGGATTTTGATACCATATATAATGTAAAAAACAGTCTTATGATTACCGATAGCCAGTTAAAGTCGGGCAGTGTCGTGGTACCAAAATATAGGGCATTGTATTTAGATGCCGAGCTTAAGGGCGGTAATAGAGGGCATGTAGCGAAAAATAAGGAATTTAAGTCTTTGATCCGCAACATGAAGACCGTGGAAGACAATGATTTTGAAATTCCAAAAGCACTAGAGCATGTACTGCGCGATTATCAAAAGCAAGGGTTTTTATGGATGAAAACATTAAAGCAAAATGGGTTTGGAGGTATTTTAGCAGATGACATGGGACTTGGGAAAACCATCCAAGCGATCGCCTTTTTACAAGATGAAATAGAAGAATTTCACAATAGTAATGACAATGCGCTACGAAATGGCAGTTCCTTGCAAAATAGCGGAGCGCAAGCAAATGAGGATTCCTTGCAAAAGAATAATAGAGAAAGTATGGAAAATACAAAAAACGAAGGTAGCCATTTTGCTCTGATTATATGTCCTGCTTCCTTAGTATATAATTGGAAAAATGAGATAGAGCGTTTTGCGCCATCGTTAAAGACTGGCATGGTGACGGGGAATGCCACGCAGAGGCGGGAAATGTTAGAAAACTGTGGTGCAGATGCCATCTTAATAACTTCTTATCACTTGCTAAAGCGAGACAGCCAATACTATGAAGGCAAATCATTTCGTTGCCAGATTGTGGATGAGGCACAGTATATTAAAAATCACGCAACGCAAACATTCAAGGCAGTAAAAAATATTAGATCCGGATTTAAATTAGCTTTGACAGGAACGCCTATTGAAAATCGGCTTAGTGAATTATGGAGTATTTTCGATTATTTAATGCCCGGGTTTTTGTATAGCTATAAACGGTTTCGAGAAGATCTGGAAGTTCCGATTGTACAAGATAATGACGAAGAGGAGTTGATTCGCCTGCAAAAAATGATTCATCCCTTTATACTGCGAAGACTAAAGAAAGATGTCTTAAAGGAGCTTCCGGATAAATTGGAAGAATCGGTATATGCTATTTTAGAAGGCGAGCAGGAACGGCTTTATACGGCTCATGTGCAGATGATAAGAAAGATGCTTGACAATCAGACGGATGAAGAATTTTCTACTAGCAAAATCCAGATTTTAGCAGAACTTACCAAACTTCGCCAGCTTTGCTGTGACCCGTCCCTTTTATATAGCGATTACGATAAAGAGTCCGCAAAAATGACGATCTGTCTAGAACTGGTAAAACAAGCCGTTGATGGTGGGCATAAGGTATTGATTTTTTCACAATTTACAACTATGTTGGCGCACATAGAAGAGCATTTAGCGAAAGAAAAAATGGCATACTATAGTTTGACCGGGGCAACGAAAAAAGAAAAGCGTGCACAGATGGTGGAAGCTTTTGCATATAACGATGTCGCCGTATTTTGCATTTCTTTAAAAGCAGGAGGCACGGGGTTAAACCTAACGGCGGCGGATATTGTAATCCACTATGACCCATGGTGGAATGTTGCGGTTCAAAATCAGGCGACCGGCCGCGTTCACCGTATCGGGCAAAAAAATGTGGTCACAGTCTACAAGCTCATCATGAAAAATACTATTGAGGAAAATATTGTAAAATTGCAGGATAAAAAAAGTGAATTGGCAGATCAGCTGCTTTCCGGCGATGGAATAGGAAGCGTACAATTTAGCCGAAAAGAGCTACTTGAGCTACTTTCAAAAAGCAGTTAAAGCAGCAAGGATTCGCTGAACTTACAGCTAATATCCCACAGAGCAAAGGAGTGCTACTTGGTTCTGTTTGTATACAGAATCGTTTCTGTCCACAGCTGGTTTTGTAGAGCAACATGGGATGGCCACTTCGAAATACCTTGTTATGAAAGTATATTTTCCTCTATTTTACAGATAATAACGTTGTGGCTGATTTGCAGATGGGCAATCGTCGATATCATGTAGAAGGTACGGCTGACCTATTGCGCTGATTTATTTGCCTATAGAATGACGAATATTAAGATGAATATTAAAATGGAGGAATTTAAAATGAAAGCTACCGGTATTGTAAGAAGAATAGATGACCTTGGCAGGGTGGTTGTGCCAAAGGAAATACGGCGTACTTTAAGGATAAGAGAAGGGGATCCACTGGAAATTTTTACGGACAGGGAGGGTGAAATCATTTTAAAGAAATATTCACCTATCGGGGAATTGAGCCAATTTGCGGGACAGTATGCAGAATCACTCGCCCAGGCAAGTGGCTGCCTTGTATGCATTACAGATAAAGATCATGTAATTGCGGCGGCAGGAAATGGAAAAAGGGAATATGACGGAAAACAAATAAGTAAACAATTGGAAACTGCAATTGAAGATCGCGAAAATTTTAGGGCAGATAAAGAAGAAAAGAGATTTGTAAAAATCACATTGGACGATACTGGAGATTATATGGAACAGGCTCTTAGCACCATCATTTGTGAGGGAGATGCGATTGGTGCGGTTGTTATGTATAATAGAGACGATAAAAATAGAATGGGGGATACCGAACAAAAGCTTGCAATGGTCGCATCTGAATTTTTAGGGAAACAGATGGAAGTATAAGGTGTAATGATTTAGTATCGCCGGCATTCTTGGCGCTACGAATAGTAGCAAGATAATACCATCTAAGACACGTCTTACAACGTGTTTATTTGAAAGAACCGTACTTCTCGTTGGAGAAGCCGGTTTACATAAATCAAAACCAAACACCTTTCGTCCCATGTTAACATACAATTTATTGTTGCTTTTATTAGAATATTTGCTAAAATTAGATAAGGATGAGATTGTAGACAAGTGAATCTGACTATATGCGATAACACACAGATGGGAAGCAAGCATGAAAAAGAAAAAGAAGAAAAAAAATCGGTTTTTTTGGTTTTTCGTTAAATTCCAGATATGCCTAATGCTGATCATAGGGGCTGGGGTAGGCGTATACTATTTTGGTGGATATGCGGAAAAAGTGAGTGCAATGCAAAAAGAGGCAAAGCAGCTTGTGAAACGATCGACAGAAGATACGTTCCGCTCCGTTTTGACAAGCCTTGTATATGATACAGACGGAGAACTTATTTCTACTTTAAAAGGGGAAAAAGATGTATACTACTTAGCGTATGAAGAAATCCCAAATTATGCAAAGGCAGCAGTCGTAAGTATTGAAGATAAGAAATTTTTCAGCCATGGAGGGATCGATATCAAAGCAATCTTGCGTGCGGCAAAAGCTATGATAGAAAATGGTGAAGTGACGGAAGGGGCAAGTACAATTACGCAACAGTTGGCTAGAAACATTTTTTTAAATATGGACAAGACATGGGAGCGTAAAATTGAAGAGATATTTATTGCCGTAGAACTTGAAAAAATCTACAGTAAAAATAAAATCCTAGAATATTATTTGAATAATATTTATTTTGCGAATGGCTATTATGGAATTCAAGCGGCGAGCAAAGGGTATTTTAACGCGGACGTAAACAGCCTGTCTTTGTCGCAACTTGCTTTTTTATGTGCCATACCAAACAATCCGACGTTGTATGATCCGGTTACGAATATAGAAAACACATTGAAGCGAAGAGATCGCATTTTAAATCAAATGGTAGCAGACGGTAAACTGGCCAACGCGGTAAGCGAAGAGGCGAAAGCGACACAAATCGTATTAGAACGTCCGGTAAAGGAAAAAAATGATTATGTTGAAACATATACCTATTATTGTGCCATAAGGGCATTGATGGCAGAAGAGGGGTTTGTGTTTCAAAATGAATTTCAAACGGAGGGAGAAAGAGCAGTTTATGACACTGCATACTCTGCACTCTATGCGCAGTGTCAAAAAAGCCTGTTTACAGGTGGATATCGCATATACACATCGATTAGCCTAAACACGCAGCAACAGCTCCAGCAGTCGGTAGACGAAAATCTTTCTGCTTTTACAGAACAAACGAACGAGGGGATCTATACCTTGCAGTCTGCCGCAGTCTGCATAGACAATCGTACAGGCTATGTAAAAGCAATTGTCGGAGGACGTAGCCAAGATGTGGAAGGATATACCTTAAACCGTGCATATCAAAGCTTTCGGCAGCCTGGCAGTGCGATTAAACCCCTCATTGTATACACACCTATTTTAGAGCAAAATTATACGCCGGATACGTTAGTTCTAGATGAGAAGACAGAAGAGGGTCCATCTAACGCAAGCGGTTATTACGAGGGGGAAATCACCCTGCGCCATGCTGTGGAACAGTCAAAAAATACCGTGGCATGGAATTTATTGGAAGCGATGGGCCCAAGCGTGGGTCTATCCTATTTAAGGGGCATGCAGTATTCTAGGCTAAAGTCGGATGATGAACGACCGGGAGCCGCGCTTGGAGGATTTACCATCGGCGTGTCCCCTCTTGAGATGGCGGTCGGATATGAAACACTGGTAAACGATGGAAAATACAGGGAACCTACCTGTATTGTAAGAATTAGGGATGCGCAAGGTGAGCTTATCTTAGAAACGGAGCAAGAAGAGACGGTGATTTATAAAGAAAATGCAGCAAGGACGATGACGGATATATTGGAATCTGTCATGACTTCTGGCACAGCAAGAGGACTGGCTCTAACCAATATGCCTTGTGCCGGTAAAACAGGTACGACAAATGAAAACAAAGATGGATGGTTTGTAGGCTATACAAGATATTATACAACCAGTGTGTGGGTAGGATATGACATGCCCAAAGAATTGCCCGCTTTATCCGGTGCAACCTATCCCGGGAGCATATGGAAAAACTTTATGCAAATGATCCACGAGGGATATGAACCGATGGCATTTATTCCCTACATACGATACGATCAAGGGGAACCGCTAAATCAAGAAGAACTATTTGGTGATATTTTGGATCCTTCGGTGGATACAAATGAAGGACTGGAAAACAACGAAGGAGACGATGTTCAGGAAGAGTGATAGAGAAAGACAAATGGAAATGTAGAGGGACAAATGGTGATTTAATACAAATGAGCGGAGGGCTTCATGGGGAAGATGCTTACAAGGGACAGGAGCTTCTATAAACGTTTTTTTGGCCTTATGGGATTCCTTGTTTTTCAAAATTTGATTGTGTACAGTGTAAATGTGGCAGACAATATTATGCTTGGAAGCTATAGCCAGAATGCACTGTCCGGAGCGGCGGCGGTAAACCAGATTCAATTTGTACTACAGCAGATAACCTTAGGGATTGGAGAAGGGCTTGTTGTACTTGCATCGCAATACTGGGGGCAAAGGAAACTGTCGCCAATTAGAAAACTAATCTTAATTGCATTGGAAATCGGAATCTTCCTAGGGATGTTGCTGACCGTTGCGGTATCAATCGCACCAAATCAGATAATGGGCATATTTACGGATGATAGGCAGATCGTGGCACAAGGCATACAATATCTATCTATTATGCGTTTTACCTATGTGATTTTCATGATTACACAGGTATTGCTGGCGGCTCTTCGCAGTATGGAAGTTGTAAAGATTGGGTTTTATATCTCCATAACGACCTTGCTCATTAATATTGGCATTAATTATACACTAATTTATGGAAATTTCGGGATGCCAAGGCTTGGAATCGTGGGTGCGGCGATTGGAACTTTGACGGCAAGATGTATCGAACTTTTGATTATTTTATACTTCTGCTTTATAAAAGACAAAACCTTTTGGAAGGATAAAGGTTCGGCGAAAAAAGGGGAAACGTTTGGGAAGAATGGAGTATGGAAAAAAAGGGAAATGTTCGCCGGAAACAGGCCCAAATTTGTATTTTTTGCTCTACGAAAGCCGGATAGAGGCCTTTTAAAGGATTATGTAAAAGTCAGCTTACCGGTGATAGCGGCACAAACTTTATTCGGGATATCGGTAGGTATGCAGACGGTTGTACTGGGGCATTTGACAGCCGATGCGATTGCTGCAAACAGTGTGGCTACAACCTTGTTCCAATATTTGAAAATTATTGCAATCGGAGCGGCCTCGGCAACTTCAATACTAATTGGAAAAGCGGTAGGCGAAGGGAATCTATCGAAAATAAAAGAATATAGTAAAACGCTACAATGCATCTATGTTTTGATTGGACTTACTATCAGTGCATGTCTGCTATTGCTGAAAGGACCATTGCTAAGCTTATATGCCCTTACCCCAAAAGCGTTAAAGCTTGCTGACCAAATATTGATACTGCTTAGTATCACCTGTATTGGCACTTCCTATCAAATGCCCACACTTGGAGGAATTGTACGGGGAGGAGGCGACACGAAATTTATACTTAAAATGGATTTGATCAGCATTTGGGTCATTATGTACCCATTATCTTTTTTAGCCGCCTTTTATTGGAAACTTCCAACCATAGCAGTTGTAGCATTTTTAAACTCAGATCAGGTATTTAAATGTATTCCGGCTGTAATGAAAGTAAATAAATATAATTGGATTAAAAAATTAACCAAGACTTAACGTTACTTACGGGCGGCCCGTTTACGTGTAGTAGGGTCTAGGATTTGTTTACGTATGCGAAGGCTCTTTGGGGTGATTTCTAAAAATTCGTCCGTATCTATAAATTCCAACGCCTGCTCTAGGCTAAGTATCCTTGGAGGGGACAGCGTAAGCGCATCATCGGCACCGGAAGAACGTGTATTTGTCAAATGCTTTTTCTTACAGATATTTATTTCAATATCTTCTGCTTTTGCACTTTGTCCAATGACCATGCCGGCATAGATTCTTTCACCTGGGCTGATAAACAAAGTTCCCCGTTCTTGTGCACCAAAAAGTCCATATGCGATTGCCTCTCCACTTTCATAGGCAATGAGAGAACCTTGTTTACGGTATTGGATATCGCCTTTAAAGGGGGCGTAGTCGTTGAAAATCGTATTAATAATGCCATTGCCCTTTGTGTCGGTTAAAAACTCGCCACGATACCCGATAAGCCCCCGAGAGGGGATGTTAAATTCCAGCCTAGTATAGCCACCGCTGATACTTCCCATATTCAAAAGCTCTGCTTTTCTTTGACTTAGTTTTTCAATTATCGTGCCGGTAAATTCTTCCGGTACATCTACATAGGCAAGTTCCATCGGCTCTAAACGTTTGCCTTGCTCATCTTGCTGATAAAGGACCTGCGCTTTGCCTACGGCAAATTCATACCCTTCGCGACGCATATTTTCGATTAAAACAGATAAATGGAGTTCTCCACGCCCAGATACGGTATAGCTTTCTGTTGTGGCAGATTCTTCCACGCGCAGGCTGACATCGGTGTTTAATTCCCGAAATAAACGGTCACGCAGATGCCTTGAAGTTACAAATTTTCCCTCTTGTCCGGCTAGAGGGCTGTCATTGACAATAAAATTCATGGCAATCGTAGGCTCTGATATTTTCTGGAACGGGATGGCTTTCGGCTCTTCGGGGGAACAGATGGTATCCCCAATATGAATATCGGCGATGCCGGAAATTGCAACAATGGAGCCAATCTGCGCCTCTGCCACCTCTACCTTTTTTAATCCGTCAAATTCATAGAGCTTGCTGATTTTTACTTTTTTTAGTTTATCAGGCTCATAGGCATTTACAAGGACGGCCTCTTGGTTTATTTTCAGGCAGCCGTTATCAACCTTGCCGACTCCGATACGGCCGACATACTCATTGTAGTCAATGGTACTGATCAAAACCTGTGTATGTGCATCCGGATCACCCTCCGGTGCCGGAATATATTCCATAATTGTTTCAAACAATGCAGTCATATCTGTCTGTTCTTCATTCATTTGTTTCATTGCATAGCCACCTTTTGCGGAAGCGTAGATAAAGGGGCATTCAAGCTGCTCGTCAGATGCATCTAAATCCATAAATAGTTCCAAGACCTCATCGATGACCTCATCCGGCCTTGCTTCCGGACGGTCTATTTTATTGATACATACGATAACCGGAAGATTTAAATCCAGTGCTTTCATTAATACGAATTTTGTCTGGGGCATTGCCCCCTCGAACGCATCGACAACGAGTATAACGCCGTTCACCATTTTAAGGACACGCTCTACTTCACCGCCGAAATCGGCATGTCCGGGCGTATCGATAATATTGATTTTTGTATCTTTATAGTAAATGGCTGTATTTTTGGAAAGGATGGTGATGCCCCTCTCCCGTTCAATGTCATTTGAATCCATAACACGTTCCTGCACTTCTTGGTTTATGCGGAACACACCGCTTTGCTTTAGCAATTCGTCGACCAATGTTGTCTTGCCGTGGTCTACATGGGCAATAATGGCAATATTACGAATGCCCTCTCTTTTGGTTTTCATGAATAATCCTTCTTTCTGATGATTCTTTCATATACACATGTTTAAGTAACGATAGGTAAAGAACCGACTGTATTAGTGTAACACAAAAATCAGATTTCGCAAGGGTTTTTTAGATGATAGCTAGGATAAAGTTATAAAATGAATAAATTTAAAGCTTTAAATTTAGGTGTTATGGATGAGGAAAAGAAAAGCATGCATACACGATACGTAAAATTGTTATTGTAAAACAAGAAAGCTTTTGTTATAATATAGGATGATTAAGTCACTAATCTTTCATCATGTAGGGCAATAGATTTTGCGGCACCCTACGATTAGCTGAAAAATATAGGAACAGGAGGATGTTATACATGAGTGATAATAATACATATGGTGATGGTTCTAAGGAAGACCCGATTGTGCTTGAACCCCATCATAATACAGAAGGGGAACAGTCGCCTTATGGCGATTCGAATCTGTCTTATGATGGGGATGGGCAAGGACCACAAAAGGGGCAGGGAACAGGGCTTGGCATTGCGTCTATGGTGTGCGGTATCTTGTCTATCGTTGCGTGCTGTATCATATATTTAAGTATACCACTAGGAATTGCTTCGATCATTCTTGGCATTGTACAGATTGTTAAAAATGAAAAGAGATGGATGGCAATTACAGGTATTATCTGTTCGGCGGTGGGCATAATAGCGTCAATTGGTTTAATTATAGTTAGTGTTTATCTTCTTTCTAGCGGATTCTATGATGGGATCGACTTGCAATCCCTATTGGATGCTTATCAATAAGGGATTACCGATAACTTTATAAAGAAAATTCATAAGAAAAGACAATGACGAAGACAGTAAGATATGAACTTAGCGAAAGAGCCAGCGAGTCGGGAAGGTGGAAGCCGATACAAGTAGCGTATATCTGAAAATCACTTCTAAGGAATGGCAAACAATTAGCATAAGCGATTGGCTTTTCATTCCTAAGTAGCAGAACTGAACTTTATTTAGAGCAAAGATGGCAGGCAAGGCATGTAGGATGATTTACACACGAAGCCTTAAAACGAAAGTTGACGTTGTAGTCAAACGCAAAATGAAAGCCGGCTATTTGCATTTTAATAAAAAGTAGGTACTGACGGCGATTTCCTCCGTTATGGGAAACGTGTATGCGGGTGAGGCTATCGGGCAGAACCTAAGTACAATGTAACAGGTGGTATTACGAAATGTTTTGGCTTTCGTCCTTTTACAGGGCGGGGGCCTTTGTTTCATTTATAGAGGAGGTAAAAAGAACATGAGCATATATGAAAAAGTTTCGACAAATTTAAATTTTGTAGAGCGAGAGAAAACGACGGGGCAATTTTGGAAAGAACGTAATATTTTTAAGAAGAGTATGGAAAACCGCGCAGGGGGCGAAACCTATACATTTTATGACGGGCCTCCGACTGCAAACGGAAAACCCCACATTGGACACGTGCTAACACGCGTGATAAAGGATATGATTCCAAGATATCAGACGATGAAAGGGAAGATGGTTCCAAGAAAAGCAGGCTGGGACACGCATGGACTGCCGGTAGAGCTTGAAGTAGAAAAGCGTCTAGGATTAGATGGCAAAGACCAGATTGAAGAGTACGGATTGGAGCCATTTATCAAGGAATGCAAAGAGAGTGTTTGGCAGTATAAAGGAATGTGGGAAGATTTTTCCGGTACAGTAGGTTTTTGGGCAGACATGGACGAGCCTTACGTCACCTATGACAATGACTATATTGAGTCGGAATGGTGGGCTCTAAAGCAGATTTGGGAAAAAGGATTATTGTATAAAGGATTTAAAATTGTACCATATTGCCCGCGCTGTGGTACGCCATTATCTAGCCAAGAGGTAGCGCAAGGGTATAAGGACGTAAAAGAGCGTTCGGCGATTGCAAGATTTAAGTCAAAAGGGGAAGATGCATATATTCTTGCATGGACAACAACACCTTGGACGTTGCCAAGCAATGTGGCACTTTGTGTCAATCCAAATGAAACCTATGTGCTGGTACGGCAGGGAACGAATGCGTATTATTTAGCCGAGGCACTTGTTGACACCATATTAGGTGGAGAAGATGCAGAGCCAATCATGGTGTTGCAGACCTATACGGGAAAAGATTTGGAATATAAGGAGTACGAGCCGCTTTTCCCATTTGCGAACGACAGTTGCGAAAAGCAGGGGAAAAAGGCATTTTATGTGACCTGTGATCCCTTTGTAACACTTTCTGATGGGACGGGTGTTGTCCATATCGCCCCCGCTTTTGGTGAAGACGACGCAAAGGTTGGTAAAATCTATGACCTTCCATTTGTACAGTTTGTAGATGGAAAAGGGGAGATGACAAAAGAAACTTCGTGGGAAGGGAAATTCTGTAAAGACGCAGATCCCCTCATTTTAAAGGCACTAGAAGAGGCAGGGCTGCTATTTTCGGCACCTACGTTTGAACATAGCTACCCGCACTGTTGGCGTTGCGATACACCACTGATTTATTATGCAAGGGAATCTTGGTTTATTGAGATGACAAAAATAAAAAAGGATTTAATCTCGAATAATAACACCATCAATTGGATACCGGAAAGTATCGGAAAAGGTCGTTTCGGAGATTGGATTGAAAATGTACAAGACTGGGCAATTTCCCGTGACCGCTATTGGGGAACGCCATTAAATGTGTGGGAATGCACATGCGGGCATATGCATTCCATCGGCAGTATTGCAGAATTAAAGGAGCATTCAAAAAACTGCCCAAAAGACATCGAACTGCACCGACCCTACATTGACGAAGTAACGATAACATGTAAAAAATGCGGGAAAGAAATGCATCGGGTGCCTGAGGTGATTGACTGTTGGTTTGATTCCGGGGCAATGCCGTTTGCGCAGCACCATTATCCATTTGAAAATCAAGAATTATTTAAACAGCAATTTCCGGCACAATTTATTTCAGAGGCAGTGGATCAGACGCGTGGCTGGTTTTATTCGCTGTTGGCGGAATCTACCTTGCTATTCAATAAAGCCGCCTATGAAAATGTAATTGTATTGGGACATGTGCAGGATGAAAAAGGCCAGAAAATGAGCAAAAGCAAAGGGAATGCAATCGACCCGTTTGATGCGCTGGAAACGTATGGGGCAGACGCGATCCGCTGGTATTTCTATGTCAATTCAGCACCTTGGCTGCCGAACCGCTTTCGTGGGAAAGCAGTACAGGAAGGTCAACGAAAGTTCATGGGCACGCTTTGGAATACGTATGCATTTTTCGTACTATATGCAAATATCGACGAATTTGACGCCACAAAATATGAACTAAGCCATGAAAAACTGTCCGTGATGGATAAATGGCTGTTATCAAAACTGAATACACTCATCACAAAAGTTGATACGAACCTTGCGGCATATAAAATACCAGAAGCCGCACGCGCCTTGCAGGACTTTGTAGAGGATATGAGCAACTGGTATGTAAGGAGAAGCCGGGAGCGGTTTTGGGCGAAAGGCATGGAACAGGACAAAATCAACGCCTATATGACTTTGTATCTTGCAATTGTTACAACGGCAAAAGCCGCGGCGCCTATGATACCATTCATGACAGAGGATATTTACCGAAACCTTGTATGCAGTATTGATAAAACGGCACCGGAAAGTATCCATCTATGCGATTTTCCTTTGGCGGACGATTTGTTTGTAGATAAAGAACTAGAGCAGAATATGGACGCGGTTTTACAGGTAGTTGCATTAGGGCGTGCGGCTAGGAACGCCGCTAATATAAAAAATAGACAGCCAATCGCAACCATGCTGATCAAAGCACCATTTACATTGCCGGAATTTTACATGGAAATCATAGCAGAAGAGCTAAATGTAAAACAAATTAAATGCAAAGAGGATGTAAGTGGTTTCACCGATTATGTGTTTAAACCCCAACTTCGTACGGTAGGGCCTAAGTACGGCAAATTCTTAGGGCAGATTCAAAAAGCATTGGCCAAATTAGACGGAAACAAAGCGATGGCACAACTTTTAAAAGATGGTAGTATCATTCTTGACAGCATAAGCCAAGAGATAGTATTATATGAAGAGGATCTATTAATCGCCGTAAGCCAAAAAGAAGGATATATGACGCAAAGCAATCAAGAGGTTTCCGTTGTACTAGATACAAAACTTACAAAGGAACTGCTGGAGGAAGGATTGGTAAGAGAACTTGTCAGCAAAATTCAAACGATGCGAAAGGAGACAAATTTTGAAGTAACCGATAAAATTAAAGTTTCCTATAAGGCAAAAGATAAAATTAAAGGAATATTTAATAATTACGGTGCACAGATACAGTCGGAAGTATTGGCCGTATCAATCGTTGCAGACGATATATGTGGATATGAAAAGGAATGGGATATTAACGGCGAAAAGGTTCTATTGGGAGTAGAAAGAAAAAATAAAAAATAAATTTAACAAATAGTGTGTATTGACATGCAGATGGGAATAGGTATCACATATGAAGAATACAGTATTTGAGAAAGAGTCGTTCATTAAAAATGTAAAAGATAATGTAAAAACATTATACCGTAAAACATTGGAGGACGCATCAATACAAGAGGTATATCAAGCAGTCTCTTTTGCAGTAAAGGACGTGATCATCGATCAGTGGCTGGCTACGCAGCAGACATTTGATAAAGAAGATCCAAAGATGGTTTATTATATGTCCATGGAATTTTTGATGGGCAGGGCACTAGGCAATAACTTGATTAATCTGACTGCTTATAAGGAAGTGAAGGAGGCACTTGACGAAATCGGTTTCCCGATTAACGCCATTGAAGACGAGGAACCGGATCCGGCACTTGGAAATGGTGGCCTTGGCCGTCTCGCCGCCTGTTTCATGGAGTCTTTAGCAACGCTTGGATATTCTGCATACGGCTGTGGTATCCGCTATCGTTTTGGAATGTTCCGCCAAAAAATTGTGGATGGATTTCAAAAGGAAGTTCCGGATAATTGGCTGGTAAACGGCTATCCGTTTGAATTGCGTAGGTCGGAACATGCCGTAGAGGTAAAGTTTGGTGGATTCGTCCGTGCAAAGGTGGATGCAGAAGGGCATACTTCGTTTGTACAAGAGGATTACCAGTCTGTATTGGCGGTGCCTTATGATATGCCGATCATCGGATATAACAATAATGTGGTCAATACGCTTATGATATGGGATGCAGAGCCGGTGAACTGTTTCCAGTTGGATTCTTTTGAAAAAGGGGATTACAGAAAAGCAGTGGAGCAGGAGAACCTTGCGAAAACCCTTGTTGAAGTATTGTATCCAAACGATAACCACATTGCAGGAAAAGAACTGCGCTTAAAACAGCAATATTTCTTTGTGTCGGCAAGCCTTCAGCGAGCCGTTGCACATTATAAAAAGAACCATTCGGATATCCGTCAATTGCCATCAAAGGTTGCAATCCAGTTAAATGATACGCATCCTACAGTAGCGGTAGCCGAATTAATGCGTATTTTATTAGATCAAGAGGGGCTTGATTGGGAAGCCGCATGGGATATCACAAGCAAGACCTGTGCCTATACGAACCATACGATTATGGCGGAGGCATTGGAGAAATGGCCAATCGATATTTTCTCAAGGCTTCTTCCTAGGATGTATCAGGTGATTGAAGAAATCAACCGTAGATTTCTACTTGCAATTGAAGCAAAGTACCCCGGCAACAATCAGAAAAAAGCAAAGATGGCAATTATATATGATGGGCAGGTAAAAATGGCGCACCTAGCCATTGCGGCAGGCTATTCGGTCAATGGTGTGGCAAGGCTTCATACGGAAATATTAAAGAAAAGGGAATTAAAGGATTTCTATGAAATGTTTCCGGATAAATTTAATAATAAGACAAACGGCATTACCCAGAGAAGATTTTTATATCATGGCAATCCACTGTTGGCAGACTGGATTACAGACAAAATCGGCAATGACTGGATTACTAACTTGCCCTACCTTGAAAAATTGACGATCTATGCAGATGAAGAGAAGGCCCAGCAGCAGTTTATGAATATAAAATACCAGAATAAATTGCGTTTTGCTGAATATATAGCAAAGCACGATGTTAATAATGTACAGATTAATCCGCGATCTATTTTTGATGTGCAGGTGAAAAGGCTGCATGAATACAAACGGCAACTGTTAAATGTTTTGCATATCATGTATTTGTATAATCAATTAACCGATCGTCCGGATATGGACTTCTATCCAACAACGTTTGTCTTCGGCGCAAAGGCGGCAGCCGGATACCGCATTGCAAAACTAACGATTAAGCTCATCAATGCAGTCGCAGACAAGATAAACAACGACAAGAATATCAATGGCAAAATAAAAGTGGTATTTGTTGAAGATTACCGAGTATCAAATGCAGAATTAATTTTTTCAGCATCCGATGTAAGCGAGCAAATTTCTACAGCTAGTAAAGAAGCCTCCGGTACAGGCAATATGAAGTTTATGTTAAATGGAGCTTTAACAATCGGAACGATGGATGGTGCAAATGTAGAAATCATAGAAGAAGTCGGAGAAGACAATGCATTTATTTTTGGTATGAGTTCCGATGAAGTCATTGAACATGAACGAAACAGGGATTATGACCCGATGCAGATTTTTAACAATGACCAAGATATTAGGAAAGTATTGACCCAATTAATCAACGGTTTTTACTCGCCAAATGATTCTGAACTGTTCCGCCCACTCTATAATTCTTTGTTGAATAAACAAAATACACAATATGCGGATACTTATTTTATATTAAGCGATTTCCATTCCTACCTAGAGGCACAGAAAAAAGTGCAGACGGCTTATAAGGATGAGAAAAAATGGGCAAAGATGGCAATTTTAAATATAGCGCATGCAGGTAAATTTACATCAGATAGAACTATAGAGGAATATGTAAAGGATATTTGGCATTTAGACAGGATTAAAGTAGAAATGGATACAGAGATTTAGGACGAAATGAAACATGCACAAAGAACGGTGCAGAAATAATTTTTGACTCCAGGATAAGAGCTACGTACAGCGCGGGCCTTATTCTGGAGTAATTAATAGGGAGAAATGATTATGGCATTTACCCATCTTCATGTCCATACAGAATATAGCCTGTTAGATGGTTCAAACAAAATAAAAGAGTATATTGCCAGAGTAAAAGAGTTAGGGATGGATAGCGCCGCCATTACAGATCATGGAACGATGTATGGTGTTATTGATTTTTACCGCACCGCATTAGATGCCGGCATCAAGCCAATTATCGGCTGTGAGGTATATGTAGCACCGGGTTCTAGGTTTGATCGAGAGCGTGTAGAGGGCGAGGACCGCTATTATCATCTGATTTTGTTAGCCGCAAATAACGAAGGCTATAGCAATTTGATGAAAATTGTATCAAAGGGCTTTATTGATGGCTATTACTATAGACCGCGTGTAGATGTGGAAATTTTGGAACAATATCATGTGGGTATTATTGCGTTAAGCGCCTGTATTGCGGGAGAAGTTCCGAAACTATTAATTAGAGGGCAATATAGCGAAGCAAAAGAGGCGGCCATTCGCCATGAGGCGATATTTGGAAAAGGAAATTTTTTTCTTGAGCTGCAAGACCATGGAATAGCGGAGCAGGAAATGGTCAATCAACAGCTCTTAAGAATGAGCGAAGAAACCGGGATTGGGTTAGTAGTGACCAATGATGTCCATTATACCTATGAGGACGATGTGGCTTCCCATGATATTTTGCTATGCATTCAGACCGGGAAAAAATTAGCAGACGAAAATCGTATGCGCTATGAGGGTGGGCAATTTTACTTAAAGTCCGAAGAGCAAATGACAGCTTTATTTCCTTATGCCCTGCAGGCAATTGAAAATACACAGAAAATTGCAGACCGCTGTCAGGTTGATATAGAATTTGGCGTTACAAAATTGCCAAAATATGATGTGCCGGAGGGAATTGCCGCTTGGGACTATTTAAATAAATTATGTTACGAAGGCCTAAAGAAACGGTATCCTAAGAAATGGGAAGAGCACACCGAAAACTTGGAGTATGAACTTTTAGTCATACAAAAAATGGGGTATGTAGACTACTTTTTGATTGTGTGGGATTTTATCGACTATGCAAGAAAACAAGGTATTGCAGTGGGGCCGGGGCGAGGCAGTGCGGCGGGTAGCATTGTTTCCTATGCGCTAGGGATCACCAATATAGATCCCCTGCGATATCAGCTGCTGTTTGAGCGTTTTCTAAATCCGGAACGCATCTCCATGCCCGATATTGATATTGATTTTTGTGTGGAGCGCAGACAAGAGGTTATTGACTATGTGGTGGAAAAATATGGGACAGATCGTGTTGTCCAGATTGTTACGTTTGGAACCTTAGCGGCGCGTGGCGTGATTCGGGACGTGGGGCGTGTAATGGATTTACCCTATGCATTTGTTGATTCCATAGCCAAACAGATTCCACATGAACTAAATATCACCATTGATCAGGCACTTACCAAAAATTCTGAATTACGTACCTTATATGAAACGGATGACAGCGTGAAGCAGGTTATCGACATGTCAAAGCGCCTAGAAGGGTTGCCACGCCATACATCCATGCATGCGGCGGGCGTTGTTATAAGCAGTGCGCCGGTGGAAGAATATGTACCGTTATCGAGGGCTTCCGATGGATCGATTACCACGCAGTTTACCATGACGACGTTAGAAGAGCTAGGTCTACTGAAAATGGATTTTCTAGGTCTTAGAAACCTTACCGTGATACAAAATGCGGTAAATCTTTTGAAAAAAAGTAAAAAAATAGAAATAGATATCGACAATTTGGATTTAGATGACAAAGACGTCCTATCCTCGATTGGAACAGGCAAGACAGAGGGCGTTTTTCAATTGGAAAGTGCCGGTATGAAAAGCTTTATGAAAGAGTTAAAGCCACAGAGCCTAGAGGACATCATTGCCGGTATTTCCCTCTACCGCCCCGGTCCCATGGATTTTATACCTGCCTATATCGCAGGGAAAAATGATGCCGGTTCCATTGCATACGACTGTCCGCAGCTTGAGCAGATCTTGGCGCCTACGTATGGCTGTATCGTTTATCAAGAGCAGGTAATGCAGATTGTAAGAGATTTGGCGGGATATAGCCTTGGAAGAAGTGATTTAGTGCGACGTGCGATGTCTAAAAAGAAAACGTCTGTCATGGCAAAAGAGCGTAAAAACTTCGTTTACGGTAATGAAGAGGAAGGTGTGCCCGGCTGTGTTGCCAATGGAATCGATGCACAAATTGCAAATAAAATTTTTGACGACATGACTGATTTTGCAAAATATGCATTTAATAAATCCCATGCAGCCGCCTATGCGGTCATTTCCTATCAGACCGCATATTTAAAATATTACTATCCGGTAGAGTACATGGCGGCATTAATGACTTCTGTAAAAGATAACGCAAGCAAAATTTCGGAATATATTTTAACATGCAAACGAATGGGGATTCAGGTATTGCCTCCCGATGTAAATGAGGGAGAAAGTGCATTTTCAGTGTCCGGCAATGCAATCCGCTATGGCCTGTCTGCGATAAAAAGTATCGGTGGCAGCTGTATAGACAAGCTCTGTGCGGAACGAGAGGAACGTGGTCCATTTTTAAATCTAAAAGATTTTTTAACCCGTATGGCGGATAAGGATATGAACAAGCGTGCCGTAGAAAATTTTATTAAAGCGGGGGCGCTTGACAGCCTCGGAGGAACCAGAAAACAATTTATGATGGTCTATATCGGTATTTTAGATCAAATTGTAAATAGTAAAAAGAATACGATGGCGGGGCAAGTGACATTATTTGATTTAGTCGCAGACGATCAAAAGGCAGAATTTGAAGTAAAGATGCCAAATGTCGGCGAATATGGGAAAGAAACATTTTTAGAATTTGAAAAAGAAGTCTTGAGCGTATATATTACCGGGCATCCACTCGAAGAATATGAACAAGCGTGGCGGAAGAATATAACAAGGGTGACGACGGATTTCGTGTTGGAAGAAGAAACCGGCAGTACAAATGTAATGGATGGAGAAATCGTTGTTGTAGGCGGTATGATTGTAGACCGGACGATAAAGTTCACGAGAAATAACAAGACAATGGCATTTATTACGATAGAAGATTTGGTAGGGACGGTGGAAATCGTTGTTTTTCCAAAGGATTATGAAAGATACAGCAAACTGATTGAGCTTGACAATAAAATATTTGTCAAAGGGAAAGTGCAAACGGAGGATGAAAAAAACGGAAAGCTCATAGCTGAAAAACTGTATGCGTTTTCGGATATACAAAAAGAACTTTGGATACAGCTTGATACGATGGAAGATTATACAAAAATGCAGGGCAATATCATGGAAGTGATAAAAGAAAGCGATGGAAACCATCAAGTAGTCATTTATATTTCTGCCCAAAAAGCCATGAAGCGTATGCCGAAAAACTGGAATATTCGGATTGATCAGGAGATTGTCAACAATTTAGCCAAGCTTTTAGGTGAAAATAACGTAAAAGTTGTAGAAAAGAGCATTGATAACCAATTTAAAAAAAATTAGTGTGGAAATAGTGTAAAAGTTATAGAAAGAGTATTGATAACCGATTCAAAAAAGATTAAAATTATGGTATAATAAATCAGATAAAAATAAAAATGAATGATACAAAACGAGGAGTGAAATTTATAGTATATTTATTTAGGAGGCGCAGCTAGATAGTCATGATTTGTGCACACAAGATGTAACGATCCAAAAAGAAAAGATTTTTTGATTTTTCATCCCTTACGCAGTATTACATTGTAAATGGATAGACCAAAAGTTGATCCAAGATAAAAATAGGAGGTATTACAGGCCATGGCAAAGGAGATTAATACAATCGGAGTACTTACAAGCGGCGGAGATGCGCCGGGCATGAATGCGGCAATTCGGGCGGTGGTGCGAAAAGCGCTTGTGAATGGAAAAAAGGTTAAGGGCATTAAAAGAGGCTATGCGGGTTTGCTCCAAGAAGAAATTGCAGATATGACAGCATATGATGTGGCTGATACAATACAAAGAGGTGGTACGGTATTGCAGACGGCTCGCTGTCCGGAATTTGTTACAGTAGAGGGGCAGAAAAGGGGAGCAGAAATCTGTAAGCAGTATGGAATTGACGGCATTATCGTGATTGGTGGAGATGGATCGTTTCGAGGAGCACAAAAGCTGGCTGCCCTTGGTGTCAATACGATCGGAGTTCCAGGAACAATAGACCTTGACATTGCCTGCAGTGAATATACGATAGGCTTTGATACGGCTGTAAATACAGCGATGGAGGCAATCGATAAAGTACGTGATACATCTACTTCGCATGAACGGTGTTCCATTATAGAAGTAATGGGAAGAGATGCAGGGTACATTGCATTATGGTGTGGAATTGCGAATGGTGCGGAAGATATTCTGCTTCCGGAAAAATATGACTATGATGAACAAAGATTAGTAAATAATATTATTGAAAATAGAAAACGTGGAAAGAAACACCATATTATCATAAATGCAGAGGGAATTGGGCATTCTACCAGCATGGCAAAACGAATTGAGGCCGCAACCGGACTGGAAACGCGGGCTACGATCTTAGGCTACATGCAACGAGGGGGAAGCCCTACATGTAAAGATAGGGTATATGCATCTACAATGGGTGCTTACGCCGTGGATATACTTTGCGAAGGGAAGTCAAACCGTGTAGTAGCTTATCGTCATGGGGATTTCGTGGACTTTGACATTGACGAAGCGCTGGCAATGGAAAAACACGTGCCGGAATACCAGTTCGAAATATGCAAAGAATTGTCGAAATAACAAGGGAATACCATGATAACCAGTATAAGTAATCAGCAGATGAAATATATCGTACAGCTGCAGAAAAAAGCAAAGTTTCGTTTCGAACAAGGAGTATTTGTTGTAGAAGGAATCAAAATGTGCTTAGAGGCACCAAAGGAATGGGTCGTAGACATGTATGTTTCCGACTCTTTTCTTGGTAGAGAGGAACATAAAGCCTATCTTGCGGGTTATCATTATGAAATAGTGGCGGAAAACATATTTTTAAAGATAAGCGACACCAAAACGCCACAGGGGATTTTGTGTATTGTAAAAATGCCCAAATATCAAATAAAGGATTTATTACAGGGAGAAAAGACACATCTGCTGTTGCTTGAGCGTATACAAGATCCCGGCAATTTAGGCACGATGATTCGTACTGGAGAGGGTGCGGGGATTACGGGTGTTATTATGAACAATACAACCGTAGATTTATTTCATCCAAAAACCATTCGTTCTACAATGGGCTCTATCTATAGAACCCCTTTTTTGGTTACAGACGATTTGACGCAGACAGCAAAAGAACTAAAACATGCCGGCGTATCGTTATATGCCACACACCTTTTAGGGGAAGTTGCATACGATTGTCAAAACTATCGAAGGCCAACAGGTTTTTTGATTGGAAACGAGGGAAATGGTTTGAGCCATGAAACGGCAAAGTTGGCAGACAGTTCTATACACATACCAATGGAGGGGCAGGTGGAATCCTTAAATGCAGCTGTGGCAGCGGCCCTTTTGATGTATGAAGTGCATAGACAGCGTGGCAGTGGTGATCATTTTTGTAGCACTCCCACACATGGCGCAGCACTTAAAAATCTATGCTCCGATATTTGACAAGACCGTCCTTTAAGGTGAATTTTGGAATCAGAATACGATCACCCATAAAACTGTCGCCATAACAGTCGGAAAAGCGAGTGGGTGCTTCTTGCAGCTTAAAGATGCTTAAATCTGCACGGGCACCGGGTGTCAGAGTTCCAATTTCTTGATCTAGCCCCATGATTGTTGCCGGGCGTACCGTGCATAGGCGGACGACTTCATCTAGTTCCATGCCCAAATTCAAAAAGAGGGACATAACGTAGATGAGTGAGAACATGGGTCGTTTGTAGAAGTTCTGCAATACACTGTCTGTTCCCATCAAATCGGGGGCAAAACCTTGTTCTAGCATTGTTCTTATATCTTTAATGGTAAAACCAGTTCGGCCGCTGGCTCCGTCAAATAAAATACCACGACGTTTTGCTTCCCAAAGGGCTTCTTTTACCGCACCGTTTTCATCTAGGAAAGATTCCCCTTGCAGCTGATAAATATGTGCCCAGACATCACCCTTGCGAAGCAATTTCGCAATATCACAGAGGGGTGCAGGTGGATTCTTAACGTGTACGGCTACCGGACATCCCAGTTTTTCGGACATCTCGATGGTCTTTTTTAAAGAGGTCAGATTTTCGTCTTCCCCTCTACCTTTTTCAATTCTAACTTTCAGGCCTAAAAGTACGTTGCTATAGCGTTTATATACTTGTTCAATGGCTGTTTCGTTAAAATCCCTTGGTTGTGTGTTTTCAAATATATGATTTGCCATGATGCCGGTAGGAAAAACGTTGAGATACGCCCGAATGCTACATTGGGATGGCACGATGACAGTTTGATAAAATAAGGGGAAGTTGGCATAGCTGGCAGATCCATAGTCGATGGCAGATGTGATACCATTTGGTAGCAAGAAGAGATCGGCAGGAATACCAATATCGCCTGCGCCGTAAAAGAGATGAGTATGGTTTTCTATTAGGCCGGGAAAGAGATAATGCCCCGAAGCATCAATTAAATATTTCGCAGAATCTTCGGATGAAACTGCAACAATGCGCCCATTTCCTACCCCAACAGTCTGTACCCCATGAATGCCTTGTCCCGGATCTACTACCATGGCATTTTCTATTATATAATCATACTCCATATTATTCACCATTCCCATAAAAAGTTGCTTAGTTTATTATGATGTAACGATTCAGTACCTCCTATAACGCAAAGTACGCTGTAGACAAATGCTCCACCGCCTACGAAATGTGACTTTGCGTATATAATCAATTTTAGCTTTGATAGATAGCCAATCTGTGTTCTTTGCAAATTGACGATCTACCCATTGATTATAAAGGAGGTACGATGAAATAGTTACGTTCTTATATAATACCGTTTTTAGCTCTTAAATCCAAACAGGTTCAATATAAATGTGAGTAATGCAAGCAATGCATTCTCCGGATTGCCACCACCTACGTAGAGTGCACCTGCCGGAAGTTCCATACCCGCCCACTGTACCATGCTAGTGACAGCCGGTGCGAGGAAAGTGATGACATAGCAATGCAGAATCAGGTAGATAATGAAGGTCACCAAGGAGCGGAAGAAATTTCCTTTGGACATTTCAACGCTCTGTACTACGTTGTAGCAGATACCGGTGAGCGATACGATGGGAAACCACAGATTGCCGGGAAGAATGATTGCCAACAAAATGTAGATAGGGATACAGATGGTGCTGATTGCAACAACTGTTGGGTCGCCAACGCCACATGCTACATCTAATGCGATATTGATTTCACGGGTTCCACCGTAACGGCTCTTCATAAATGAGCTTGCAGACTGGGTGATAGGAGCTAATCCTTCCATTAGCAGGGATGCCATGCGAGGTAGCAGCAACATAACTGCGGCAAGAGATACACCAGTATTTAAGATGGTAGCAAAAGGAAGCCTAGCTAATGCCGCAAAAGCTGCGCCAATAATCAGCCCTAAGAAAATAGGGTCACCAATGAAATGCAGATGCTTGGTCTTCGTCGCATCCCACTCGATATCCCGGACTTTTGGAATTCGGTCAATTAGCTTGTTAAGGCCAAAAGCTAAGAATGCGTTGGGAATACAGGGGATAACTGCAACAGTAGTTCCCGGCAGGTTAAACTGTTTCTGCCAGTATGGTGCCTCCCAGTCTGCTGCCTTTAAGGCGATAACACAGAAGATTGCAGCCACTACCAAAGCGGCAATAAAGTTGCCGGTGAGCACATAGGTTACGGCACCTGCCAAAATGAAATGAAACATGTTCCAGATGTCGATGTTTAGGGTCTTGGTCCACTTAAATTGCAACAGCACCGCATTGATTATGATACACAATGGGATAATGACCGGGGCAATTGGGCTTGACCAAGCGGCAGAACCGATGGTGGGGAAACCCACATCTGTAATCTGAAAACTTAAGCCGATACTTTCAACCATGCCGGCAATAGCGGGTTGCATCGCTTCAGACATGAAGCCAATCATCAGACCGATACCTTTTAAGCCGATGACAACCAAAAGTCCGGAGCGCAGAGCCTTTAAAAACTTCATTTTGAAAATACTTCCGATTATAATCAGGAAAAGTGGAAGTATGACCATCGTTCCCAAATCATCGGTGATATAGTGCGTAATACGTAGTATAGTATCCATAAATTTTTCCCTCCTTACAGTGAACAGTCACATTGAGCACGGTGACTGTGGTGTCTCTTAGTTAGCTGCTTCGATTTCTTTTACAGTAGCGATAAATTCGGTTTCAAATTCCTCCTTTCCAATACCTGATAGCAAGGAATTTCCGGCAAGACTAGGAATGCCATAGGTATCCCCTTGATATTTGCTCGTTGATACTAATAATTCATTTTGCCTAATCCAAGAATCAATGGATGTCATGCCTACTTTTGTGATTTTGATTTTCACGCCATTGTTCTCTGCAATTGTGTAAAGCTCGTTTTCTACTATGGCAGAAGTAACTAAGCCACTTCCACATGCTACTAATACATTAACCATTTTTCCCATCCTTTCAAACATGCCGGTATGCCTTCGGCTTTCAGTACAAACATTTAATGAAATCAATCACTTGATTTCCAGCTACAGTGCATTAAAATCTTCTTTTTTGATACCGATCCATGGGAGTGAACCCCAAAATGTCCATTTCGTGAAAAAAATCGTCAAGGTTCTCAAACATGCAGGTGATTCGAATCATCCTTGCGTCTGCATCGATGACAGCATAGTGATCCGCATCATACTTCACAAAATGAGCAATGTTTTTCGTTGGAAAACGCTTCTGCCACAATATGCCATCAGAAAATGCAAACACGTCCTTGTCCACAAAGAGGTGAGCACGAAATGGGCGGAGCAACAGTAGCACAAACATCACGATACAGCCGACTGCAATAATGAGGGAATAGTCTGTCAGGCCATTTCCTACGATGGAAAGGCTATTGATTTCACTCGTGACGCTACTAGTATTTCCATTCATATTAAGGTAGAAATGATAGGAATTGTACAGGCCCGCCACGAGAAATATCACCGAAAATATCCTGCTCTTCCTTCTCTCTGACAACGTCATTGAAAGTTGCTTTTTCATTTTTTTCACACTTCTTTCTGGTGTACTTAATTTTAAACCTGTTTTTCCTTTTTTTCACATTTCTTTTTGGTGTACTTATTTTAAAGACGTTTTTTAGTTTCTCTCACACTTTTCTAATTGGGTTGTAAACGCTTGAGCCAGTTCCTCTAAAGGGATATGCTTCGCATGATATAGCCACTGTTCATCGCCTAATATCTTCATGATGGCCTGCAATACTGACAATTGATCCTTACTGCTCTTAAGGGCTAAGTTGAAAACAAATTCCACATTTTTGATTTCATCCGGATCTTCCATACTATGGAATTCCACAGGTGTGACAAGCCGCAAAATGCAGATGGCTGCGACATTTACATGCTCAGGCTCGGTATGGGGAATAGCGACAGGCATGGCAAAATCAAGTGCTGTGGGATACTGTTCTTCGCGTTTAACGCAGTTTTGCAGATAGGATTTCTTTACAAAACCACCATCATAGAGCTTTGTAAAGGTACATTGCAAGGATTCTCGCCAATCCTTGGGGTTCGCTTCTAAGGCTAAAATTTTTGGTAACATAAGCACTTCTCCTCACTTTGTTTACTACCATTCGATCAAGTTTTTCTTCTTATGGATGTTTCATTTCATATTCAAGGATCATCAGATTTGCCTCTAATGGTGTTTTGGCTTTCTGCAAATTTACAAGGAACCCTTCTTCGCGGATCATATTAATCAGATTAAAAATGAGCTTTTTATGTTTTATGGCATCATCAATGGCAATGCTGCATACAAAAGAAATAGGATCATAATCTGCATGACCGAAAGAAACCGGAGTTTTCAGTCGAATCAGGGAAAGGCCGGTTTTAAAAACGCCACTTTCAGTACCGGCATGAGGAATGGCAAAGCCCGGGTATATCACAATGTAGGGTCCATTTTCTTCGAGCAGCTCTATCATTTTCTCAATATAGGATGGGGTGATATTGCCATGCAAAACCAAGGGGAGTGCCGATTTTTGGATGGCATCGAAACGATTTAAACAACTGACATCAAGCTGAATATTTGATGGACCCAACGCTTCACTGAGCAAGATATTTTCATCAGGAGCGCTTATTGGTGGCTGTTCATGGAAAAATTCCGTTATCGTATTGCGAATGCCCTTGCGGATTTTGTTGCGCAACACTTCGTTTTCGATATTATTCGTCAAGATGGCATCTAGATGGCTCATCAGTTTTGCAGATTGCCCTTCCTTGCTGTCTGATAAAATGAATTTTCTCTTCAGGCTTTTTAAAGCCTTTTGGATTCGCTCATAGTCGGTTTCATTGATGTAAGGGGTGACCACCACGGTGGGTATATCCACGCCATAGATGGGTGATGTGGATATAATTAAATCAATGTCAGACGAGAGATACGAATCTACGCTGTGAATGGCGGTGACGGCAACAATCTCGAAATGAAATAGGTGTTTTATCCGCTCACTTAAAAATTGCGATGTTCCCATACCACCGGCGCAGGCCACTAAAATCCTGGCAGATATAAATCGATTTTTATTGTGCTCGATGGCAGCGTAGATATGTAGGGCAATGTAGAGGATTGCGTTCTCCGTAAAGTCATAATTGATATAGGTCTTGATAAGCAACAGGTGCTTTTTGGTGACTTCCAATACATTTGGATATTGTAGTTTAAAAGCACTGATATCCGGAAAATCGGGTAGTGAAAGGTTGTCATTCATCATCGTAGACTGCATGTGGTGAATTAGGTTTTCGTAGAGCAGGAAGTCCCCGGTCAAATCTATGTCCAAGTCATCAGATACTCGATGGATAAAGGAACTGACAAACATCTGTAGTTTCATAATGTCTTGATATTGCTCCTGTGCTCGACTGCCAAATTGCTTTCCTGAAAGCATGGTGCCAAGATAGCTGATTTCTGCCTCTACTGGGTAAATATTTAATTGCTCCTTAAGTAAGGTGAAAATGGTTCTTGCCATATCATCTTTGACACTTAAGATGGCCTTGACTTCTGGTAAAAAACAGCCTAAAGCCATCCGTTTTTCTGCAATAAGCAAATAGTATGCCAACTTAGAAAATGTGAGATCCGTTAACTGTACACCGTGTATACGCTCTCCCTGCCTTAATATGTCTTCACATAGGGGCAGGTTGCGATTTGGATCCATGAGCTTTGCCACAATGTTGCCGAAAGGACTATACTGATTGCTCTTTTCTGCAAAAATACCTGAAGTGAAAAGCAATTCTAAGATTGTTAGTCGCTTCACATCTTCCGCACCATCTACACGTAAGCCTTTATGCGCCGAAGAAGATACATGAAGTTGCCTTGAACCCAAAAATTCCCTAACGGACACAAGATCACTTAACAAAGTGCCTTTGCTGACGTCTACCACGCCCATGAGATTTTTGATGGTTACATAGGATGGGGCAAAAAGTATTTCTATGACAATGAGAATTCGCCGCTCATTCTTTGCAAGTCGATAGGTGTAGATGTTGATATCCTTTAATTGTGATAAAAGGCCATTTCGATCCACACGAAGCGAAACGATGCCATTTGAGATACAAAAAATGTCTGACATACCTTTGCTCTCTAGCAGATATTCAATGGCCACAAGGTCGTTTCTGATCGTTCTTTCTGAAACATCAAAGGTTTTTGCTATCTCAGAAACTGACAACGGCTTTTCGGCATCCATCATTAATGAAAAAATATCTCCGGCTCGCTTATTCATGATCCATACCCTACTTATCCCTCCAATATAAACAGTGAAATATTGGCTTTGGGTAGCCTCTCTTCCTTCGTACAGCAAAACGAGTAATAAACGCTCACATTACCAGGTTTTTAAATAGTTATAATAAATAGCTGCAACATTTATTACTTAAATGATAACACCTTACTATTTAAAATAACAGTCCAAATATATTCCATATGTGGGAAAAAGATTGTACTTAACAAAAGTTGACTTGCTATGTATAATGTAATTATAGAATATAGAATGAAATGAATGATTGAATGGTAATGATTGACACGAATCAGATTGACATCTAGTTTCTTTCCGCCCATAGAAACAGAGTGAATCAATGATTGAATTGTAATGTTGACAAGGTTGTTTCCAAATAGTACATATCGTGGAGATAGGATGAAATCAATGATAAAAGTGTAGTAGCAACAGATATGAAAAGGAGTTGGACATTATGTATAGCAAAACCGTATGTATCACAAATAGCGAAGGCCTGCACGCTAGACCAGCCGGCATTGTGGTCAAATCAGCCAAAGGATTTTCCTCAAAAATAAATATGAAAAAGGATGACGTTAAGGTAAACGCAAAGAGCATCATCAATGTCCTCAGCTTAGGTGCAAACAAAGGCAGCAACATTTTGATTGAAGCTGAGGGGGAAGATGAAAAAGAAGCCGTAAACGCTTTGGCAGGCTTGATTGAAAATGGATTTTCACAGGTCTGATATGGATATTGGAGCATTACTTGGAAGCTATTTGGTATGCCAAATAGCGTGAGATGTTCAGCGTAAGTATCCTTTTTCACTTAACTTTCCTTCAATCATGTGTAGGAGCTGTGGGGTATCTGCCTCTACAGTATGAAAATGGTCGCCATCGGTAAGCTCTTTTAGTGGGCGGGCTTGTACTGCCTTGATTTTATCAACAAACTCATTCACATCTTGGTGACTTTTAATGAGCAGATCAACGGTAATCTGTCCGTAGATTTCATGTTCCACTACAACATCTAAAACAGTGCCACCATAATCAATAATGGTATAAAGCTCATCCTTTATCTGCTCGTTGGTATGGCATACGTGCATTGTTTTTTTTGCCCGTGTGGGTTCTGCTTTCGGATAAAATAAAATATATCCTTTATTTGTACTTAAGATATTTTTGTCAATTGCACGAAGCAGGGCAATATCTTGGACAATGACCTGACGGCTCACACCAAAATACTTTGCAATTCCAGAACCGGACAGTGGCTGGCTATTTGAGCGCAATAAATCGATCAGTTTTTTTCTTCGTTCCTCACCTTCCATTTTCACCCCTCCTCAATCACATGAATTTCCAGAAAATCAAAATCAATAGGTTCTATAAAATTATCTTGATAAAAACGTGCTTTGCCGTGGCGTTTAAATTCCAAAACAGTTGCATCTAGCCAGATTGGCTTTCCCAGATCGAAGGTATAGCAGATTTCTTCTATTGCACGAAACACTTTGTGCGTCCTTGTATCATCACTGTCATTGCAAACCACAGTGTCTTTTATAAGTCTGTTTTCCGTAAAAATTTTAGCCCATAAGCGAAACATAGTTTTCTCCCTTTTTATTCGATTAGTCATTCTGTATCACCTCAAAACAACAATATCACAATCAATAAAATTATACAATCCAATGAATGTATAAAAATAGATTGATGTAAAGCAGAAAATTTAGTATTCTATATACAACCAACTATGAGAACGTGGATAATAGCGACTTATAACTAGTTTTGGATAATAACGACTCATAGCCAGCCGTAGATAATAACGATGCATAGCTAGCTGTAGATAAAATAGAAGGAATGCGAGAAACTTCGTTAAGTGTGAACAAGATGGAAATGAAAAAAATAGTTATTGGCATAGTGGCACATGTAGATGCAGGAAAAACAACATTATCAGAAAGCATCTTGTATCTAAGCCAAAGTATAAGGAAATTAGGAAGAGTGGACTATGGGAACGCGTTTTTTGACATGTATGAGTTGGAGCGTGCTAGAGGCATCACTATTTTTTCAAAACAGGCAGTGCTGACGATTGATGATCTGGAAGTGACAATTTTAGATACCCCCGGCCATGTAGATTTTTCCGCTGAAATGGAACGGACACTACAGGTTTTTGATTACGCTATTTTAGTTATCAATGGAGCTGATGGTGTGCAAGGCCATACAGAAACTTTATGGAAATTGCTATCTCGTTATAAAATTCCAGTATTTCTGTTTGTGAATAAAATGGATCAGAACAAATGCAGCAAGGAGGAGCTTTTAGACGAATTAAAAAAACGTTTGGGTGATGGCTGTCTGGATTTTAATGGAGATCCGGGTGTGGATTTAAACCACAAAGCGTTTATAGAAAGTGTGGCGTTGTGCGATGAAACGCTTTTGGAACGTTATCTGGAAACAGATACGATAGAGGAAGATGATATAAGAAAACTGATTGCATCAAGAAAGGTATTTCCCTGTTATTTTGGTTCAGCATTGAAACTTTTTGGGGTGGAAGAATTACTTCAGGGAATAAAGCAATACACAAAGATTCCTAAATTTTTAGAAGAATTTGGTGGAAAAGTCTATAAGATTGCCAGAGATGAGCAAGGGAATCGCCTGACTTACCTTAAAATAACCGGTGGTAGTTTAAAAGTGAAAGCATTATTAACGAATCGGTCTGAGCATAGAGCCGGAAACGAAACCGATATTTGGGAAGAAAAGGTAAACCAAATTCGAATTTATTCCGGAACACGATATGAGGCGGTAAATGAAGTACAGGCAGGAGCTATCTGTGCAGTTACAGGCCTTAGCCGGACATACCCGGGGGAGGGGCTGGGAGTGGCGGAAACGTCAAAGTTGCCAATGCTAAAACCGGTACTAACCTATCAGATGTTACTGCCACCAGACTGTAATGTACACAGTACACTGTTAAAACTGCGTCAATTAGAAGAAGAAGACCCTCAACTTCATATTATATGGGAAGAGCAATTAAATGAGATCCATGTACGGCTTATGGGGGAGGTGCAGACTGAAATATTAAAAAGCATCATTTTGGAGCGATTTGATATTGTGGTAGAATTTGGCGAAGGAAATATTTTATATAAAGAAACGATTTTAAATCCGGTGGAGGGGATTGGCCATTTTGAACCACTAAGACATTATGCAGAGGTACATTTGCTGTTAGAGCCACTAGAAGCAGGAAGTGGCCTGGTATTTGCATCGGCCTGCCGGGAAGATGTACTGGATAAAAACTGGCAGAAACTGATTCTTACGCACTTAGAGGAAAAAGAGCACAAAGGGGTATTGACTGGTTCTGTCATTACGGATATAAAATTCACCTTAATTGTCGGACAAGCCAATCGAAAACATACCGAGGGGGGAGATTTCCGCGAGGCAACCTACCGGGCGATAAGACAAGGATTAAAGAAAGCAGAAAGTGTCCTTTTAGAGCCCTATTATGAATTTCGGCTGGAAGTTCCTTTTGAAATGGTGGGGCGGGCCTTGTCAGACATGCAGAAGATACACGCTACCTTTCTGTCGCCAAAACGGGAAGAGGAAGCGGCGGTCATTACGGGCACTGCGCCTGTGATATTAATGAACACTTATCATACAGAAGTGATTTCCTATACAAGAGGGCAAGGAAAACTGTTTTGCACACTAAAAGGTTACGAACCTTGTCATAATGCAGACGAGGTGATTGAAAAAATTGGATATGATTCCGAGCGGGATTTAGACAACCCTACCGGATCTGTATTCTGTGTTCATGGAGCAGGGATTGCGATCAGTTGGGAGCAGGTGGAAGCATATATGCATGTAGATAGCGGACTAGAACTTGACAAGACGAAAGCAGAAATAGGGATAGGAATAGGAATGGAAGGGAAAGAATCTGCTAAGACATCACGTACAAAAGCTTCTGGCTTTCAGCAGGAAGATAAGGAACTGGAGGAGATTTTTAATCGCACTTATGGAGAAAAAAAGCAAGGGAGTATGATTTCTCATAAAAGAGTGAGCGCAAAAGAGCCAGAGCAAGAAATGGATTCGTACCGGGAAGAAACTCAAAAAGAAGATAAGCAGGAAACTCGAAAAGAAGATAAGCAGGAAACTCGAAAAGAATTCATGCAGGAATTCCGAAAAGAAGACAAGCAAGAATCTCAACAAGTTCAGTATGAGGATGAATATTTGCTTGTGGATGGCTATAATATTATATTTGATTGGGTGGATCTAAAAGAACTTGCAGAAATAAATATTGAGGCAGCCAGAAATAAATTGATGGATATCCTTTGTAATTACCAAGCATTTAAAACGTGTATTTTGATACTGGTTTTTGATGCATATAGGGTGGAGGGACATACATGTGAGGTGCTTCATTATAACAATATTCACGTAGTGTATACGAAAGAGGCAGAAACAGCGGATTTATATATTGAAAAAGTAGTTCATGAAATTGGCAGAAAATATCATGCTACTGTAGCAACTTCAGATAGATTAGAACAAGTGATTGTTCGTGGGCGAGGCGCTAATTTGCTTTCGGCGAGAGGGTTAAAAGAAGAGGTGGAACAAGCCGATCGAGAAATGAAAGAGGAATACTTAAAAGAAGGAAAACACAGCCGAAATTACTTGTTTAACCACATGTCAGATGAAATGGCGGGTTATATGGAAGATGTTCGCCTTGGAAAAAAGGAAATAAAATAGTAGGATACTTCTTCGCATTTTTTCCATAAAGGGCAGAAAAATTGCCTGATTCAAAAAGGCAATCCACCACGGCAAATCCCATTTCTTCCATCCACGCCGATGTAGCATCGACAGGTGATTGATTGTCAAGAGCCACTTCAAAAAAAGAGTGTATATGATCAGAATTTTTGTACAAATAAATGTTGACATTTCTTATAAAGATAGGTAAAATAAAATCGTTGCTAAAAAGCACAAGCCCAGTTAGCTCAGTTGGTAGAGCAGAGGACTGAAAATCCTCGTGTCTCTGGTTCGATTCCGGAACTGGGCAGTATAGCTATTGTTCACAGCCAGTTATCACAAAGCTACTTTTGTGTATATCAATGCTATTTTTACAAAGAGCTGTGAATCCTAACTACTTATAAATATATGCGGGTGTAGTTCAATGGTAGAACACTAGCCTTCCAAGCTAGATATGTGGGTTCGATTCCCATCACCCGCTTATTTTATTGCCCAAAACTATTTTTCAAAAGAAGAATGTAAATTTTTATTTTGTAGGCCTTTAAATAAACAGAACCTCTATTTTACAAGCTGTAGACACGAGGGAAAGCTGTTTTAAACATCCCTACTAGCGGACATCTCCTACATAGAACAATGCAACTGCGCCTGCTCCTGTATGGGCACCAATTGTTGGACCTATGTAATTAATAAGAAAGTTTACGATGCCAAATCTTGCTTCGATCAGTTCTGCAACATATTGAGCATCCTCAAGGCAATCTCCATGACTGATAAAAACGATGTCATTCTTGTCTTTCGAAGTTCCCATCTGCTTTTCCATTGCATCAACGAGAGCGATCAACGATTTTTTGCGTCCCCGCACTTTATCAACCGGGAACAAAAGACCGGCATCGTCTACATGAAGGATCGGTTTAATATGAATCATTGTACCAAATACGGCGGTAGTTTTAGAAACACGTCCACCTCGGTATAAATGATTTAAATCATCTACGGTAAAATTATGAACAATTTTAAGCTTATTTTCTTCGACCCATTTTGCATTTTCCTCCAAATCCATACCGGATTCTAAGTTTTGAAATGCTTGATGCACCAGCAGTCCTTCCCCAAGAGAGGCACAGAAAGAGTCGATGATTATTATTTTATGCTCTGGATATTTTTCAGCCAATTCTTCAGCGGCAACTCTTGTGCTGTTATAACTTCCGCTTAATCCAGATGAAAATGCAATATGAAGAATATCTGCATCTCTTTTTTCCATTAAATAGGTAAATATTTTTTTTGCAGATTCAGGATTTACCTGGGAAGTAGTGGGGAGGGAGCCATTGCGCACTTTACTGTAAAAATCCTTTTCAGGCAATCCATGATCCCGGTCGTAGGTTTCTCCATCTATTGTGTAAGATAGGGACATTACACTGATACGATGTTCCATAAGATATTCTTCTGGCAAGTCACACGTTGTGTCTGTCGATATAATATATTTTTTCATACATCCTCCTTAAATCTAAATGTTTTTAAAACTTCAATTGACATAATACGCCAACCCTATAATAGATAGTAGCGAAATAGTTAGAATTGTAATTCTTAGCTTTTACGTGCTTTATAGGTTCCTAATCTAAATGTTTAAAAAATTTTAATTAGCCTAATCATATCATTAATTGGGTAGATGCGCAATTGCTTTTGAACTTGTTTACCATCCCAATTTCAGAAAATTTTTATATAGGCTCCTACCATTTTAAAATTGCTGCACCCCATGTAAGTCCGGCTCCAAATCCCGCCAGCAATAGGAGGTCATTTGGCTTTATCTTGCCACTGCGGTTTGCCTCGTCCAGTAAAATAGGAATACTGGCGGCGGATGTATTGCCACACTTACCTACATTAGAGGGGAATTTTTCCAGAGGAAGAGCTAGCTTTTTGGCAATACTTTTAATAATACGTAAATTTGCTTGATGCAGGATATAGCAATCAATATCCGCCGGCTTCATATCAGCGGTTTCTAGTAATGTAAGGATACATTCCGGGACTTTTTTTACGGCAAATTTAAATACTTCCTGTCCGTCCATGTGCAGATAGGAAAGATTCGTTGCCGTTTTTATATAAGGATTATTATTTGTCCGATTTTCACAGATTAAAAACCCTCCGCCAGTGCCATCGCTTCCTTGCGTATAAGCGATGATACCGCTATTGTCGGCAATAGCAAGTACGGCTCCGGCGCCATCTCCAAAAAGTACGCAGCTAGAACGGTCATTCCAGTCAATTATTTTCGAGAGGGTTTCCACCCCAATCAATAAAGCATTGTGGTACATACCTGTTTGAAAATAGGCATCTGCCATAGTTAGAGCAAATAAAAAACCGGAACAGGCGGCATTCATATCAAAAGCCACTGCACGAAAAGCACCCAGTTCTTTTTGTACCATGCAGGCAGTACTTGGTACAATATAATCGGTGGAAACAGTGGCAACAATGATTAAATCTAGATTCTGCGGTGTTAAATTGGCATCTAAAAGCGCACGCTTTCCTGCCTCGCAAGCCATGGAAAGTGTCGTTTCCGTAACAGCAAGATGCCTTTGTTCAATGCCGGTTCTGCTCTTAATCCACGCATCATCTGTTTCCATAATCGTAGATAGGTAGTCATTTGTTGCTATTTTTTCTGGAAGAAAGCTTCCTGTTCCTATAATTTTCGCTCGCATCATAATTCCTTATCTGTATGGATCATTAAAATGTACGATTTACAGCCGGCAGTGAACCGTAACATTAAAATATTTAGGGATATGCTCAAGATGCTTTGATTATCAAAGCATTTATTGAAAGTATAAAAAAAATGAATGCATTTGTCAATGGTTTTTGTAAAAATAACGTGTGCAAGATAGGATCGGCATACCCTATGCTTTGGTGCATAGGATATGTTACAAATTGGGCAACTATTTAGCCAACAATTCAGAGACACACTTTAGTGCACTTTCTACATCGGAAATTAGCATATTGTCCGCAATTTCTTCTAGCAATTTCTTGTCTTCCTCATCGAGGTTCATTTTCGTAAGTCTTGCAAATAGTTCATCGACAGTGAAAATATCATCGGTTTCTATGGCCTGCTTTAATAAAAGCAAATCCTCGGGATTGATTTTTTCTGTGTCTATTTTCGCATCAGCAGTAGTACGCATTGAAGTTAGCGCACAGTCTATACTGTCGGCAAGTTTTGAAAGTTCCTCCAAAAACACCCCAAGCGTTGCATTGATTGCTTCTGCATCTCCACGTTTGCCGGCAAACTCAAGTTCTTTCGCCATTTCCGAAATCTGCGTTGCCCCAATACTTGCCATTGCACCTTTTAATGCGTGTGCATTCGTAGCGAATAGCGTTAAATCAGCTCCCGCATCCACGTTTTGCATAGAAGCTATCCTTGCGTGTGCATCCTGTGAAAACAGTTTCAGTATATCAATATAGTTTGCTTCGTTGCCACCCGTCATTGCGATTCCGTGCTCAATGTCCGTACGGTAAATAGTGGGCAGACGGTACGCTGTGGGAACAGGTTCACTTTCTACTGCCCTCGCCTTTATTCGCTTATTTTTCGGAATCCATTGATCCATAATTTCGTTGAGTTTATGCATTTCAATTGGTTTGGCGAGATAATCGGTAAATCCGTTGTCCAAAAACATCTCGCGCATTCCTACGATAGCGTTGGCCGTCAATGCAATAATCGGAAGTTTCTGAAAGTATTCACCTTTCTCATCATCAACAATTGCCCGAATCTTAGCGGTCGTCTCAACACCGTCCATATCCGGCATCATGTGATCCATAAACACGATGTCATAGTTGCTTTTACGAACAAGATCGATAGCTTCTGCACCGCTTAGGCAGGTATCTACCCTTGTTTGATACGGTGACATAAGTCCTTGTGCTACTTTTAAATTTGTCAATATATCATCGACAATAAGCACATTTGCGGATGGTGCGATAAAACGCATTTCGTAGTTGCGCTGAATTTTATCGGCAATTACTCCATTTAGTATATTAGCCACAGGTATGGCAAACGCAGGCATAACGATGTGGCTGCCAGTAAAGTCAAGTGATTCGCCTACCGATAGTAAGACGACAAGCGCCGTTTTAACCCCTGTCAACTCCGCTAGGTTCATCGTGCGCTCTGCAATGTTGCTCGTGAAAAAGGCGAAGTCATATTTATCGCTTTTAAGTTGTTCTAAAAATTCTACTTCTTCATCTAAACGCGTTGTATCTACACCCAAACCATTTAATGTATAGGAAAGGGAATCGGCATACAACATTATTTTTTCGTGGAGCAAGACATGCTTGTTTTTTGCGTCAACAACCGAAGCTAAACTTTTTTGATCGAAACAGTCCTGCAAAAGCGTTGCAGTAAAGGTCGAACCCTTTCCGTATTCGCTTGACACCGTAACATCTCCGCCCATCATATGGCAAAGGCTTCTCGTGATAGATAGTCCAAGACCCGTTCCGACAACATTCTTATTTTTATTCATATCCACACGGGTAAATTTCTCAAATAGCTGCGCTTGATCCTCTTTTTTGATACCTATCCCACTGTCTGCAATCGTAAAATTAAACATGACCAGATTTTCTGCTGTGAAATTGGCGGTAATCGATAATGTGATGAAGCCTTGGTCGGTATATTTGCAAGCATTACTTAAAAGGTTTGTCAGAATCTGGCGTACCCTGACTTCATCGCCGACAACACTGTTTGGTATATTCGGGTCAACATTTACGATAAAAAGAATTGATTTTTCTGCTATGCGGACGCGACTAAGGTTTACCACATCATTTACTAAAGAGGCGAACAAATAGGGCGCGTGCGCAATCTCTATTTTGTCTGACTCGATTTTTGAAAAATCAAGGATATCGTTTATAATAGATAATAAATTCGTACCTGCAGCTTTTATTTCAAGCATATATTCTCGAACGGTCGGGGAAGCATCTTCCCGAAGTGCAAGCTCGCTCATTCCAATGATGGCATTCATTGGCGTGCGTATCTCATGGCTTGTATTTGATAGGAATTCGCTTTTTGCAAGAGATGCCGCCTGTGCTGCTTCTGTCTGCAATTCAAGTTCCTTGGTACGCTCGTGCACAACGAGTTCAAGCCGCTTGCTATCCATCTTTGATTTTCGAAACAGCATTGTCATCAAAAACAATACAAGCAACATAAGCGTAGAGGCGCCAATCAGCCACGGCATACGTGATTTTGTTATCTGCTCACGGTAATCAAAAGTTTTACGAATCCAACGTTCTGAAATAAAATTGGTATCAACAATATGTAGGGATTTATCTATGATAGAACATAAAATCCGCTCATTTTTATTAAACCCAAATAAGGAGTCGAATGTGAGATCAAAGACGATATTTGCCTTAAATCCCGGCTTTTCTTCATAGTTTGCTATATTAAGAAGGAAATTTCTAGAGGACATCAGCAAGTCGATTTCCCCATCTTCCAGAGCAGTGAAAGCCTCCTCATTACTTTGGTACGTCACAGTATTCATTTGATTTGGAAACCACGACAAAAACAACTCTGCATACGCAGTATTTTGAATTAAGCCTATTTTTGCATACAGAATTTCATTCATATTAAGGTCTCTAAACTCTGCTTTAGACAGCAACACGAAGTAGTCAGTCAAGTAAGCATTGTCTGTCCACAAAAAACGGCCTTCGCGATCATCAGTTCGGATGAGCTCTGTAATAAGTGCGAGTTCTCCGTTTTCAAGCATTGATAAAAGCGTGGGGAACGTCTTGGCATCATCATATGGTCGCTCAAAAGTTAGACCGGTAAGAGATTCGACTTCGTTAAGAACGTCAATTGCAATTCCTTGCCATTCTTTCTCCTGATCATTGTAAAAACTGATCGGGTAGTTATCGCATTCTGCTGCAAGGGGGATAGGAAAACCGCGGTATATATGCTCTGTTATATAGGCCTGTTCCTCCTCGGAAAGTTGTAAAAAGAGTTTATGCCGCAGATACTCACGCTGTCCTAAGTTATATAGTTCAATCAGGTGACGCATGGAGCCACCTTGCAGAGCTTTTTGGAGAACAGTAATGATCGGTTCTAGATTAGAGTTTTGTGTCGTGCAAGACACGGGCGAATAAATCAGTGGAAAAAAGTCTTCCGAAACGACATTTTCATACTTGTCAAAAGCGGCTTCAGATACCCCATTGTCAATAAACGCATCAATTGCTTTGTAATTAAGCATTTGATAGGCACGCGCGTAGTCATCGACAAGTACGATATCAAAAGAGGCGTCTACAAGTGGGGATATCAAGTCAAGCGTAGTGGAGCCACTTAAGCAAGCGTAGCGCAAGGGGCGAATCTCTGCTATCTTAGAAAGTTCATCACTCCCTTTGATGCGCATATATTTTAAAGAACGTTCGGCAATGGCATCCGTCATGTAATAGGTTTTCCGCCGTGCATCTGTGGCGGTCAACTCACCGGTAAAATCAATTTCATGGGAGGCAAGGCCGGAAATCAAATCGTTCCATTCACATAGTGAGGGCTTAAAAGGAATTCCAAACAAATCTGTCAGCCAATTGCAAAATAGAGTGGAATAGCCTTGTATATTTCCACTTTGGTCATCAAAGGTTTCAGTAGAGTAAAGCATTCCATAGGTAAAGGAATCAAACTGCTCCCGCAGGGCTTCAACTGCGGCAATGTCCTCTTTTGTTACGCTGGGGATATCCCTGTAAGATGCAAAATTAGTGTATGTCTCCTGTGCAGACACACGAGTATAAGCGAAATCTCCGGCAAAGGTAAAAAGTAAAAATGCAATTGCCAATAAAAGGTATGGGATTCTTGCATGCCTCATGTTTCGTTCCACCTCTCTAGTTAAGATAGATCCACCAAGTCTTTGACTTTGACTCATCATTGGTTATTCATGCATTTATTATACTGTATTAAGAGGTAGAATACAAGAAATTTAATCACTGGGGATGAGCAGTGCCCACCTATCCATCTTATTGTACAGTCATGTTGGCAGATAGTCAATTGCAATCTGTTAATATCAAAAATGCCACTCTTTTCGATAGGCTAAGGGCGTGGTTTTTTCTCGTTGCTTGAATAGGTTTATGAAATGTGTTGCGTGATTTACGCCCACTTCATGGGCAATTTCCTCGACAGAAAGAGTTGTATATTTAAGTAATTCTTTTCCACATGCTATTCGAGCTAAAATGATATATCCATGAAGGGAAATACCTATATAACGTTTGAATTCCTTTGAAATATGATACTTGCTACGATGGTGTCGTTCTGCAAAAAAACCCAGCGATAAGTCTTCTCGAAAGTTCTGATCAATCTCTTTGGCAATCGCTTTGATGTAAGGTGGAATAAACAAAAGATCGGTTGCCCTAGTATAGTTTAGTACTAAACATTCGGTCATGATTGTATGAATGAGATTTGCCGTTAATAGCTCCGTTTTCAAATTTTTCTTTTGACAAGCTGCGATAATGCTCCAAATAGCACTTTCAATTTTGCTTTCATCAAAGACCGGTAAGATACGAAAACCATTTTGTATAAAAGATTGATAATATTCTGTGGCGGTTGCGCCATCAAAATGTATCCAGACAAATTCCCATTCCTCTTTTGAATCTGCATGATATTCATGATGCTTTCTACAATCGATGTAGAAGCATGTTCCTTTGGTTAAGGGATAGGCTACACCCTCATAGGTCAAATAACCCTTCCCCGCTTTGGTCACGACGACTAAGTAGGAATTCAAGTTTTGGTGTTCTGTAAAATAGGGTGATTTTGTAATGAAATACCCCACTTCTTGTACGTATAAATACTGCTTTTTGGTCAAATGGCTAGGGGTTTCGATTAAGCGAATGGAATCTTTGGATCAGGCATAGGAGGCTCTTTCTAAAAAGGATTCTTCTCGTTTCATTTTAAACCACAACTTTCTGCTATTTTCAGCTTGTTTTATTGGATGTAATTTGTATTCTAACGTAGTATAATGCGATTGTAAAGATTCATTTACGATGAAACAGGAACCTATGTAACCAGTGCTTGCATTTTGCCTGTTCATCAAGTATGTAACGCACCTACATTGATACTAAATTTACAGCCGACGGCAAGGAATCAATTATGAAAAAACGACTACCGGGGAGTGGCTTGCACACTGTGGAGCATGTCCTGTGCCGGAAATCGCAAATGCGTTTCATCGAGCTGGAATAACATACCGCGTGGTAAACGGATTGTTGGGCCTTTCCTATACGCCCGAAATATCACTCACCAAAGAAGTGACAAATCATAGACCGGAAGCCGTTAAAGCATGGCAAACGATGAAAGAATGGGTGGATGCAGCTACAGTGAAGCGAAATCTCTTAGGGGCTCGGTTTGGATTTTTAGGGAACACCTATAGTGGCATGCTTGATTTGTACAGTGATTTTACGATGTTTCAGGGGCAAACAGGGACTCATATACAAGTATTGGAAATGTGCGATTTAGAGAGGCATTTAGAGGCTGTGACGGAACGTGAAATCAAGGAAAAACGTGCAGAAATCGAAAACTTTTTTATGATAAGCGATGACGTGGCAGCAGATCCATTGGCACAAAAGCCGACGTAGGAGCAATTAAACTGGTCTGCAAAGGTGGCTGTTGTTCAAGAAAAATTAGTAGAAGAGTTTGATTTAGACGCACTGACGTATTATTTACCATGGGGCGCCTGGTGGACACTATGAAGAGGTGCAAGGTGGGTTTATCGTGGGGCATTCCTTGCTGACCGCAGCAGGCGTTCCATGTGCAGGAGAAGGCGACTTAAAAACTTGCCTTGCCATGAAGATTTGCGATATTTTAGACAAAGGCGGTAGCTTTTGTGAAATTGTAGTGACGGATTATGAAGATGGGACAATTCTTTTGGGACACGATGGCCCCTTCCATTTAAAAATTGCAAAGGGGAAACCAATTCTTCGTGGAATGGGCTTCTATCATGGAAAGCAAGGAACAGGAATTTCGGTAGAAGCGAAGGTACGTGCGGGTGATATTACGAATTTGGCATGTACACAAACAATAGATGGGAAACTCAAATTTATTATAACAGAGGCAGAATCTACCGATGGAACCATTATGACAATTGGGAATACGCAGACGCCTGTAAAGTTTAAAAAAGATCCAGATGCCTATATGGATGAGTGGTTTGCAGAAATGCCTACGCACCATTTTGCCATGAGCGTGGGAAAAAATGCGTCACTCTATGAAAAGGTGACCGATCTTTTAAAAATCCCTTCTGTAACGCTGGACAAGTAAATTTAAAGATACTAGAGAGCTGTTGCATCATGCCATGTATCTTTTCTGGATATAATAGATATGGAAACTAGAAGGAAATAGTTTCCATATCTATTATTGTGAAAAGGATTGTGCTACATTTTGCAACAGTATTCTTTAAAAAAAATGTATGTATATGACACTTGCATAATGTTTCTTTGCATGCTGTTTAAATCACAACGGTGCTATGGTGCTATTCTGTCGTATGGGCAGATTTACGGCTCAGTGGAAGATTGCTGTTTAAATCACAACAGTGCTATTCCGTCAGCCTTTTCGTGATAGATTTAATAAGCTCGTCATTGCTTTTGCAGAGTGGAATGGTTATGTAGGGGGTAGCGTTATTGTAGCAGAGCGGCTCTTCTTCGGCGGGCTCTTCAATCTCTGCATAAAGAAAGGTAATGGTGTTGTTATTTTGCATATGCTCTAGAAAAACCGAGGTGGAAGTTTGCAACTTGCCGTTGTTTAACCTATACCCAAAGTAGTTGTAGCCTAAGACGACAATGGCTCTTGCTAGGTGGGATTGCCCCTCCTCCATAGAGATGAGATCATCTGCCTGTAGCTGGATTCCATTTTGGGTATGGTATTGTACAATGATGTTCGGATTGGAATCGGGGGAATATAGCCGAACAAAACGGCTGTCATTGCCACCAAGACAATATATTTTATTTTCACGGACAAAGCATCCGGCAGAAAATAATGGCATGGGTATTTCTTCCCCGGTGCGCCAAGTTTCGCTTTCGATATGATAAATTTCCATGACGCCATAAGAAGATGAAGTTTGGAAGTTTTCACGCCCGGCGATGCAATAGATTTCGCCATCTAGATGCGTACAGCAAAAATCAGTACGTGCAGTAGGCATAGAGGGTGCACTAGACCAGATATTTGTGGCGGTGTTGTAGATTTCAACCGTATTTATGCTATTGCCTGTTGCATCGTTTCCACCGATACAGTAAATGTTTGATCCAATAGCAACACAGCCGAAACGTTCTCGAGGTGTAGGCATCGGTGCACCGACTGTCCATTCTTCCGTTCTTGGATTCCAAATCCGCACGCTATTGTAATATTGTGGAATACTGGATGCCCCTCCAATACAATAAATGAGTCCAAAAACAAGTACACAGCCCATGCCATGTGTAATCACGGGTACTGGGTTGCCGACTGTCCAAATATCCTGCTCAATATGGTAGACGTCTGTCCTTGATGTCGTTTGGCCGGAAATAATACCACCAAAACAATATATTTTTCCCTCATACAAAATGCATCCAAATTCTGATTTTGCAGTCCCCATATTCCGTTTGCTAACCCAAGTATTAAGCGTTGCGTCAAACACGTCTAATGTGTCTAGATACATGCCCAAAAAAGATTTTTTTCCTCCGATACAATAGATATTTTCCCCTTGTTCTATAAAACCTGACCACGATTTTTCTTCGGGCAATAATATTCCAGATGACCAACTTCCCATAGAATCTCCTTTTTAAACACAAACTTTTTTTACTTCTATATCATTTTATGAATGAAATGTCCAAGATAGAATATTTTGCAATAAGATTAAAAAAATGATGCTTTATGGAAGTACGTTATGATATAATGTGAGCAAAGCGAACTTTATATCGCACCGAGCGAAGCGAAGTGTGTATCCGCCGGAGGCTATCGTGATGATGAAATCATTATGGTATAATGAAACGATGAAAAAGAAAAATAAATCAATTTGAAGTGATACATTTATGCCAGATAATAGGAATGCAATTTTACAAAAATACCTATTTTCTTAAATATTAAAAAGGGTGGCATCGCTGTATGATAGATGAGGAATCGGGAAGATGTGATGAAGCTTAGGAGGGCTCGCGAATGAAAAACAAAATATTGGTAGTTATAGATATGCAGAATGATTTTATTTATGGTGCACTAGGCAATGATGATTGCCGAGGCATTGTAGGAAAGGTAGTCAAAAGGGTAGAGGAGGCAACCGCAGAGGGCATAAACGTAATTTTCACGAAAGATACACATGGGTGTGATTATCTAGATACGAGAGAGGGTAAAAATTTACCAATTGAACACTGTAAATGTGGAACAGAGGGATGGGAAATAATTGACGAACTAAAAGAAGTGGCAAATGGTGAAACAGTGCTGCAGATTGAGAAAAATACGTTTGGCTCAGTAAACTTGGGCAAATATATAGCAGATTTAGAAAGCCAAGAAGTGGAGGTCGAGCTAATCGGGGTATGTACTGATATTTGTGTGATAGCGAATGCTATCGTAATGCAAGCGATGAACCCCAATATACAGATAGCAGTTAGACAATCTTGCTGTGCAGGCTCTACGCTTGAAAATCACAATATCGCACTCAAGGCTATGCGTGGACTGCAGATAGAAATAATCTAAGTGGTTGCGGTGAGCTCTATCAAACTTAGGAACAGTTCCTTAGTGCGTGTGAATATATAGCCAATTTGATTCGTTGCAAATGGATGAAGAAGGGGGTACAACGAAATAGCTACAAAAAATGATGTTTTATTTGGACATGCTATGATACAATAGAAGAATGAAAAACGAAAAAACAAATAAATTCGAGAAATTTAATCTATCAAATGACATTATTGAGGCGCTTACCCTGCTAAACTATTTACAGCCCACAAAGATACAAGAGCTTGTGATTCCAATTGCATTAGAGGGAAAGGATATTGCCGCAAAATCCCAAACAGGAACAGGGAAAACGGCAGCCTTTGCCATTCCAATCTGTGAATTGACGAAGTGGGAGGAAAATTTGCCACAGGCATTGATCCTTGAGCCAACAAGGGAACTAGCGGTGCAGGTAAGGGATGAAATCTTTCACATTGGGCGAAAGAAACGTTTAAAAGTGCCGGCAGTCTTTGGCGGATTTCCCATTGACAAGCAAATACAGACCTTAAGGCAGAAATCGCATATTGTGGTAGGCACGCCGGGGCGGATAATGGATCACATAAGACGGCAAAGCCTACAACTGAATCAAATCAAATATCTGGTCATTGATGAAGCAGATTTAATGCTTGATATGGGTTTTTTAGAAGAGGTAGAGCAAATCGTAGCAACGCTTCCACCCGCTCGGATCATCTTTTTATTTTCCGCAACGCTAAATGAAACCATAGAACAGCTTGTGAAAACATACATGAAAGATGTTGTTCCGATTGCAATCGCTTCCGAAACGGAAACCGTAGAGGAAGTTACACAGATGATTTATGAAGTGAGCCAAGATGACAAATACCCTGCACTTTTAAAAATCCTGATGAAAGAAAATCCAAATGACTGTATGATTTTTTGCGGGACACGCGAGATGGTCAACGTATTATGCCGCAAATTAAAAAAAGACGGCATACCATGCGGCATGATTCATGGAGAATTAGATCAGGCAGAACGGCTAAGGACAATAGATGGATTTCGGATTGGACGGTTTCATTATCTGATCACGACAGACATCGCGGCAAGAGGTGTTGACTTTGAAAATATCACACATATCATAAACTATGATTTCCCAACAGGAAAGGAAACGTTTGTCCATCGTGTGGGGCGGACTGCGCGGAACGGGAAAACAGGCAAAGCCATTAGTATTGTTGCCAGGCAGGATAAAAAAATGCTGCAGATGGTGGAAACCTATATTGGGAAAGAACTGGCATTTGATGAATTTCCACAGCCAGACGAGCAGGAAGAGAAAAATTTCTGGTCAAAGCAAAAGGAAAAAACAGCATTAAAGCCACGAAAAGGAGAAGCCCTTGGGCGCAATATTACAAGATTAGCAATTGGTGGCGGTAGGAAATCGAAAATGCGGGCTGTTGATATCGTAGGTACAATATGTAGTATTGAACATATAAAAACCGAAGATATTGGGATCATTGATGTAAGGGATAGCTTAACTTATGTAGAAATTTTAAACGGCAAAGGAAAGCAGGTTCTGGAGGCATTGCAGAACCGCACAATCAAAGGGAAAGTGCGTAAAGTGCGGATTACGAGAAATTGAAACAATCCCTAGTCAGCTTAATAGCATTACCCATATTGGCAGTGTAATAAATCCTAGTATCGTTGATAAACAAAATCCTAATGCCGAATATTTCTCATCTGCACCATACGCGCCACTCATAACCGTCACCTGCGTAATAACGGGCAAAGCACTTTCTATAAGCAATACTTTTGCCGGAAAACCCTCGATATGTAATATGGTAGTCATGCCGAAACAAATCGCCGGTGTCACAACTAACCGACACAATAGCATAAGCGGCAAACCCTTTTGAAACTTTAAGTTCTTTAGGCCAATTTCGTATATGATATATCCACAGTAGATTAATGCAAAGGGGGAAACGGTGTCGCTGATATATCCCATAAACCTCATCAGAAAACCTGGAGGGGCAACATCACACAGCAACATTGTAAAGGCCACGATCACCCCTATAATTGGTGGTTTTGTAAATATGCTTTTAGCAATTCCCTTGATACTAAGTTTGGCATCTACATTTCCGGAATGTTCAATTAATAGAATGCCTACGATTTGAACCAAGGCGGTATTCGAAAGATAATACACCATAATGTATGGGATACTTTCATTTCCTAAAATCTGCGTAGTGACTGGAATACCTATAAATAGAGTGTTTGCAAAGGAGCACATAGATACAAATATTCCTTTTTGCTTCCTCGCAAGTTTGAGGGCTCTAGCAAGGATACTCGCTAATATCAACATGCTAGAAACAGTGATTGTCGATGCTAAGAACATTAAGCCCATCTCTTTTAGGTCATCCCTGCTCATATTATTTAATACGCCGGTGATACACATGCAAGGAACGGCAATGTTTAATATGTATTTACTTATAAATTTTTTCTCTGATGCACCAATCCACTTGCCATGCCCCATGCCATATCCGACAGCCATAATAAGTATTAATACAAGTATTGCTGATACAGAATTAAATAATGCAGACATCGATTGTATATCCTCCTTATCGGATCCTCCCCTTATTCTCATAGAAAACCAAACGAAGCATCTACCCAATTCCTAAAATGCAGCGGATCAGCTCTTCGTTGGCTATCCCTCTTAGATAGGGATAGGTATCTATCTTGCTTATTGCAGTACGTAAGCTTGGTTTATCATATCGAATACCAGTCAAGCTACTTTCTAGAGGCGACAGGTCATTTATGCCTAAGAAGTCGCCATAGAGGCGTATACTGTTGATTGCTCCGCCGTTGACATTCATTCTTGCGATAAGCCTACCCATTGGAAATCGCATAGAATGTTCGATGTTAAAAGTAGGTGCATTGCCATACGTCCATTCCCATGAATCGTATTTACGTTCTTTTATCTCTACAATCCTACTTCTATCTATATCGGTAAGAATATATGCTTGTGCATTGTCTTCCATCGACAAGAGCGCTTCTTTAAACATAGCTTTAAAAACATCAATGGTTGGTGGATGTTCCATGTAATCTGATAGATTGGCAACACGAAAACGAATGGATTTGATTGCCTTAGATTCAATCTTTTGCTTATCGGGATGGAGTATCTGTGATAATGTATCCAAATCAGCATGATATAAAAGTGAACCATGTGCGCATAGGTAGCCATTTCTAACTGTCTGCGCATTGCCGGATACCTTTTTGCCATCAATTAAGATATCGTTTCTTCCGCTAAGGCTTGCATGCAGACCTAGTTTTTGCAACGCATGTACAAAAGGCTTGCATATCAAAGAGAAATCGATTGTGGCAACGTCATGAACAGGCATAATTGCAGTAAATAAAAGAGTGCCTACATCAGTGTATATCGTACCGCCGCCGGTTGATCGCCTAACGATGGCAGGGTGGATCACGGACTGCTTGCTATCGTTTATTTCATTTTGTGCAATTTGATAACGACCAAGCATCACCGTATTATCAGCTTGCCATATGGATAGAATCTTATTGCCTTTGCATAAGGAATCAATGCAATAGTCCTCAAATGCAAAATTATAGGTGGCATTTGGACAGCCTGTTTCAGTGTATATCGTCATAATCGTACTCCATCCATACAAAATGCAGTTTACATTATCATAAGCCGATTGCTTCGTTGGCATGATAGGAACTTCGTACAAGCGGAGCGGAAGCTACATGTTTAAATCCCATGGCTTTTGCGATCGTCCTATATTCATCGAATTGTTCTGGTGTGATAAATGCTATCACAGGATGATGTAATTTGGAGGGTGCAAGGTATTGCCCTATTGTCAAAAAGTCACACTTGTGTGCCAATAGGTCGTTAAATACCTCAATTACTTCTTCCTTGGTTTCGCCAAGTCCGAGTATGAGCCCGGTCTTTGAATAGATGTTATTGTTTAAGTCCTTTATATGAGACAATACTTCTAAGGAACGCTGATAGATGGCTTCTGGCCTTACGGTATCATAGAGGCGTGGAACAGTCTCTATATTGTGGCTGATGACTTCAGGATTAGAATCAACAACCAATTTTAAAGAATTGATATCCCCTTTCAGATCGGGAATTAGGGTTTCAATAGCCGTTGCTTGACTTAGTTCTTTGGATTTTCTTACAACTTTAGCAAAATGATTTGCACCGCCATCTTCTAAATCGTCTCTTGTTACAGATGTGATTACCGCATACTTTAAACCGAGTGTCTGAATGGCTTTTGCAACTTTCTCTGCCTCGTTGTCATCAACTGCTTGCGGCTCGTTGTGTGCTACATTGCAGAACTTGCAATTTCTTGTACAATGTATTCCAAGTATCATAAAAGTAGCAACTTTTCGACTAAAGCATTCTAGATAATTGGGACAGTTTGCTTCGGCACATACTGTGTTTAAGCCTAATTCGGCAAGCAGGCCCTCCGTTGCTTCTATCTTTGCATTTGGTACATATTTTATTCTTAGCCAAGCAGGCTTTGGTGTATATGCTTCTCTTTTTATAGGATTCATTTCGTTAACCTCTCAAATAACAATTGTAGGGAACCACCGAAACGGCGGCAGATATTTTGATCGTATATGAATGTATATAGCAAAAATCATGCCAAAACAGGATGGTGAAGATGAAAGTAACGGTTTGATTGCTTGTATTCCTTGCAATGCCACCCCTCGCATGTTATAATTTTAGTAGAAAATCCGACAAATTGGTTATGAAAGTATAATTTTAGTATAAAATTTGACAAATTTGTTATGAGAAGGAATGGTATCATGGGATTAGAGCAAGTTATGAATACGGAACAACGGCAGGTAATGTCTTCGAATCAAATCCAATCTCTAGAAATCTTACAGTATACGAATCAAGAATTAAAGGATTTTCTTGCAATAGAGTACCTAGAAAATCCAATGTTGGATAATGTAGAAGATAGACAAGATGATATGATTAAAGATATAGAATCTGTGTATGAGAAAAGTACATCTTATAAAGAGCACAGTATCGCTTATGGGGAAGAAGATTCCAACAGAAACAATGATATCATTGCAGCAGATAAAGATGAGATCAAGAATTATTTCTTATGGCAACTTCATAAAAAAGACTTTGATCATACAGAGTGGGACGTTATGGGCTATCTGATTGATTGCCTAGACGATAATGGATTCTTTACATATGAAGTAGATGAACTGGCAAAAACCCTTAACATAGAATCTGATATTGTAGCACATGCGCTTGCAACTTTAAAGAATTTAGAGCCTGTCGGCATATTTTCAAAAAATATTGCAGAATGCCTACTGCGGCAATTAGAAGCAAAAGGCTTAGCGGATGATAATATTAGGGCAATCATCGTTTCTTACCTTCCCGATATACTTTCAGGACGAATAAGCACTGTTTCTAGAAGCATGAGCTTATCTACAATTAAGATAAAAGAATATCTTCATTTAATTGGTACACTTAATCCAAGGCCTAGCATGAATATTTCAAAAGATATGACAGAATATATTATCCCGGATATTATTGCAAGCTATGATAATGGGACTTTTTTTGTTACGCTCAATGATAATTATATAGGCGAATATAAATTTAACAACTATTATATTCATATGATGGAATGCTCAAAAGATGAAGAACTACTTTCCTACTTCAAGAGCAAGCTTGAAAGAACGAGATTCATAGTTGCAAGTATTGAGCAGAGGAGGTTGACAATCACGAACGTTGTGCATGCAATTCTCACCGTTCAAACGGATTATTTCATCCATAATGGAAGGTTAAAGCCAATGAGCATGGAAGATATTGCACGCAAGCTAGATATATCCATTTCAACGGTAAGTAGGGCAATAAAGAATAAGTATCTGCAATATAAGTCGACGATTCTACTGAAAGATTTATTTACATCTTCGGCTTCTAATGAAGGAGTATCTGTCAACACATTAAAGGATAGGGTGGCTGAAATTGTATCATCGGAAAATAAATCCACACCACTTAGCGATCAGAAGATTGCAGATATTATGAGAGGGGAGAACATTCCTATTTCAAGGAGGACGGTAACGAAATATAGACAGCTATTAGGTATACCAGATGGTAGGCAAAGGAAATATCTTTGATCATATATGCCAAGAAAATAAGAGCCACCGCAAAGCGCAATCGCCTTGCAATGACTCTTTTTATTTAGAAACGATTCAGTACCCCTCGTGAATCGCCATATAGATGATACGTTTCGTCCAATTGGTACCCCTTTCTAAATAGCCACATAGATGATATCCGCTCTATGCCTCATCATCGTCATCAAATTTTCCTCTCCCCCATATAAATGCGAACCCACCATAGATAAGACCAACAATAAGAACTCCTGTCATCCAGCCGATTTCGCCGGTTCCGTATAATAATGCTAATGCCATATGCCGCCTCCTTATTTTTTTCTGCTGATGATAGCACCGATAATTTCAAATACTACAATGATAGTAAAGATAATTCCTACGCATTGTCCGAATAGTTCTAAAAATAAATTGTCCATATACAAAAAACCTCCTTTAACGGTTAAATGCTGATACTAAGCGGTAACTTTAGCTTCGCGTTGAAGCCTCTTTTGCTCTTTAAATAATCCTTCTTTTCCACCAGGTAACATAGCATTAAGGATAACTCCAAGTACGATAACAACAAAAAGAGTAATATAAGGAAGTGGAATTCCGCCAACTCCAAGTGCAAGTGGGATAGGGGTATAGGTCCAGATTAGAATCAGTACCCAAGATACAATAAATGTTGCAAGTGCCGCCTTTGAATTTCTCTTCCAGAATAATCCATATACAACATTCCAAAATAGAGGTACAAGCCATGCAAATGCCCAGGTAGCCCCATTAACGATTTCAGGCAGGAAACTAGCGGCACCCATAGCGATAATAGCTGAAACTACGATAAATATACGTGTAATTGTTAGTTTTTTCTTCCCATCGGCATTTGGATTTTTAAGGGTGTAGATATTGTTGGCAAAGAGGACGCCAAGGCCCATCGTTGTAACGGCAAAGGTTGAAAGTACTGCACCTAAGAAAGCTGCAAGCAACCAAGCAATTACCCAAGAGGGAAGATATTGAACAATCATGCTTGCCCCCGCTGTCTTTGCGGCAACTGCCTCATTCGCTATATGAAGATTTCCTGTGTCGTAAAGAGCTTTCGCCGCAAGGCCCATTGTCATTGTGAAGATACCAAAGATACCATTTACAGGAGCAGCTATCCAAAGAGCTCTTGCGATAGTCCCTTCGTCTTTTGCCGCAAGTGCAGATTGGATACCCATTTGGGAGATGCCTTGTGCAAAAGTAACTGCTATAATATTACTGATACCAAAGGTTAAGAAGGTATTTCCGCTGCCGAAGATACTAATCATATCCTGCATTTTGTTTGAGGTGTAGTAGTCTTTTACCCCGGCCCATCCACCGATAGGATCCTTAAGCGCAGAAGATAGTACAATGATACCAACGATAAGGCCAACGTACATAACGATTGTATTGATCATATTAACAAAACCAACCTCTTTCATACCGGCTGTGATAACGTAAGCAATCCCTATGATACCACCGATGACTGTTCCCATCTGGATAGAAATGGTGTTAAATGTTAACGTATTAAAGATGATACCGAGAGCTTGAACTTCCATTGAAAGGATAGCGAAAGTTTGGCCGGCAACTACACAGGCAATTACAACAGCTACTTTCTTGCCGAATAGCTTTTGGACAAGCTCCGGAACGGTTGCAACACCGACTCTACGCAACCAACGCCCTGTAAATAGACAGACGACTGATAGCGTAGTAACATGTGCAATAGAAAACCAGATACTTGCAGCGCCCATGCCCCATGTCATTTCCATAATACCAAATACATGAACTGCACCAAGCACTGCAAGGGCTAGAGATACACCAACCAAAGGCGAGCCCATCGAACGATCGGCTGTAACGAAATCGTCACCTGCATCCGCTATTTTTCTTTTTGTTTTTTTCTCTTTATTGACTAAATAAAGACTAACACCACCGATTGATACAATTTCATATAGTAAAACGGTGATTAATATTCCGATTGAACCATTCATCGTAGTCCTCCTTTGTGATCATATTTCGTTGATATGTTTAAAGTGCCCACTAAGGCTAATAGTGATAAAATCATATTGGCCTTAGTGGGCATAAATTGATTTATTTCTACCTGCTATAATTATCTAGCTGCACTAAGAGATACTGCCAAACGTAATGTTTGAGCCGTTGTATTTTTGATTTCCCACTTAGCTCCCTTAGGGATTACGACTGCATCTTCCGCTTTTTTCATTGGGAGGACTTCTCGATCAACGATAGCCTCGGCTTGTGCTTGGAACATATAAGCGATAACATCTGAATTCGGTGTATCTAGGTTTAATTTTGCACCAGGAAGAACGTCTACAATATGGAATTCTTGTGTAGGAGATCCAGAGATTTCAGGAGATGCAAGCGTGAAAAATGTAACTCCGTCAAGTCCTTCAACCTTAGTAGCTTTAACGCTATTGATGTTTTTGATATAAGGATCAGATTTTTTGAATCCTTGTGGACAAAGTGTAACCAAGAATTTAAGGGTAGCTGTTCCATTTGGATACATCTCATGATCTGTATTTCCAGGTGTCCACATGATATCGCCTGTCTCAAATCCGTAACGTTTTCCATCCATTAAAGCATATCCGGAACCATCTAAGATGTAGAAGACATGGTCTGCATTTGGATGATTTGCTAAAAGTGCCGCTCCCCCCCATACGATTTCACAGATTGAAAAATACTGGTATGTCCAATCTGGTCCTGTCGGGTCATATCCCATCATTGCCGCGTTTGCAAAGGGTGCCGAATGAGCCATAACGTGAGCTGCTGGTTGCATTGCCTGAATTTCATAATAATTTTTAACGTATGCCTTAAATGCCATAATTTTTATCCTCCATATAGTAATGTGTAAGTTATTGGCTACCTAATTTATATGATAGGAACAAAATGCTTTTCCTATCATCAGATCCACGGCACGAAAGAATGTGCCTTTTTATCAGAATTTGCGTTGCAATTTCTGATAAACTATATGATAGGAACAAAATGCTTTTCCTATCATCAGATCCACGGCACAAAAGAATGTGCCTTTTATCAGAATTTGCGTTGCAATTTCTGATAAACTATATGATAGGAACAAAATGCTTTTCCTATCATCAGATCCACGGCACGAAAGAATGTGCCTTTTATCAGAATTTGCGTTGCAATTTCTGATAAACTATCCTATCTTTTAACGCCACAGGCTTCTTCAAGAACTTGTGTAAGAACAGAGAAGTCGCGATCGCCTTTTCCTAAAGCGATAGCACCGGTAAGATTTTGACGTGTAAGAGCTGCAGCCGGCATAGGAACGCCATATTGTTTTGCGGCATCAAATGCAAGGTCAAGATCTTTACACATCATCTTAACGCTGAATGCAGGATTGTATATTCCTTCAGAGATAACAGCTTTCTTATATCCAACAAGAGGTGAACCTACTGCAGAACCGGCAATTACTTCACAAGCCTGTGCAACATCAAGGCCGGCTTTTTCACAAAGTACAACAGCCTCAGCCATAAGCTGCATGGTAGAAGCTAACATGCCGTTGATGGCAAGTTTAAGAACCCTAGCTTGTTCGCCGTTGCCTAGATAGAATTGCTTATTGCCTAGTGCCTCTAATACAGGGGATACTTTCTTAAAGGATTCTTCATCCCCTGATACTAAGATTCCAAGTGTAGCATTTTGAGCAAGAACGGTAGATCCTGTAACTGGACAACGAAGTAGCTTAGCCCCCTTAGCTTCGATCGCTTCATTTACTGTCTCCGACTCTGCAGGAGCAACGGTACTCATGTCGATCACGATTTGTCCGGCTTTAAGTGATTCTAATACACCATCAGATCCGAGCACTACATGATGAAGTGTTGGACCATCAGAGATCATTGTAAATACAATTTCAGCATCTTTTGTAGCTTCTTTTGGCGTATCTGCCCATTTTGCGCCGGCCGTAATTGCTGCGTCGGCTTTTGCTTTTGTCCTGTTCCATACCGTAACCTCATTCCCTGCTTTTACTAGGTTTTGACTCATTGGGCTTCCCATATTCCCTAAACCTATCCAACCTATTTTTGCCATTATATTCCTCTCCTTTTCTAAAAAATATTTATTTAAATTATATAATTTTAAAGGCCATTATCGAGTGAAAAACCATAGATATGCCTGTGGATGGATTTAGCGCTATTCATATCTATAAATCAAAATATATTTGATCCGTTAAGCCGATATCATGCAATTAAAATTATAAGTTTATGCTAGTTGTATACGATGTGATTTTCATGGAAACATGGTTCCTTTAAATCCACAAGAAGTAATCTCATCGGAAGGGAACTTTGTGATAATCTCATGTCCTGTTTTGGTAACAACGATTTCTTCTTCTATCCGTGCAGATCCAGAACCATCTGCCGATGGGCACCATGTTTCGATTGCGAATGTCATACCCGGTCGAAACTCGTATGGATGATCAAGTGAGAAGAGGCGGGATATAGCAGGCTTCTCCCAAAGGCCAAGTCCAATGCCATGGGCAAATTGAAGCAAGAAAGCTTCCTTCTCATTGTTGAATCCAAGTTCCTTAGCGGATGGCCAAACTTTACAGACATCAGCAGTTGTATTTCCGGGCTTTATTGCAGCGATACCATCACGAATCCATTTGAGAGCTTTTTCGTATGCCTTTTCTTGATCCTTTGTAGGCTTTCCACAGGAAAAGGTGCGATAGTAGCATGTATGGTATCCGTTATAAACATTTCCGATATCAAAGTAAACCAATTCACCCGGTCTAATCATACGATTTGAAGTTGTATGGCTGTGTGGATTTCCACGAGAACCAGAAATACAATTTACAAATTCTACAGATTCAGAACCCCATTTAAAAAGCTGTCCTTGAATGATAGCTGCCATTTCGTTCTCGGTTGCACCCGGGCGAAGGTTTTTGGCAACATCCCAATATACAGCATCAACCATTGCGGCAGAGCACTTTAAAAGCTCAATCTCATCGGCTGTCTTGATGACCCTTGCTTCTACCATAGGAGCTTGCCCATCGCCAACGACAATGCCGGCTTTCTCTAATCCATGAATAAGTGGGATATCTACTATATCAATACCAAGGGGTTTGTCAAGAACATCGTACTCTCTTAAATATCCTGTAATTTCATCTACTTCCTGAGCTACCATACCAACTTCTTCCGGTATTGAGCCACGCATAGATCCAACTGCCGGCATAATGTTTTCAGGTCTAATCCAAGATACCCTTTGACGTTTAGATGGGCAAGCGGGATCAAAAAGTATTGGCTGATCAAGTCCGTCAATGAGCAAGCAGTGCCTGTTCATCTTGTTACGATTCCATTCGCCGATATGTGTTCCTGTGATATAGCGGATGTTGTCGAAATCATAGCAAAGCAATGCACCGAACTCGGATTTTTTCAAAAATTCCTTTGCCCTTTCGAGGCGTTCGCGGTGTAGCCGGTCATAGTTGATATTATCTTCCCAATCTACCCCATTAAATCCGGATTTCATAATACATCTTCCTCCTTTTTGTTTTATATGTCCTCTTGGAATTTCTGGCCATTGTTTTTCAAATTTTTCATTCCCTGTTTCCAAGAGCTTATTCATTACTATCGCAAATCATATGCCAAATTGTGGAAATCAAATGACGAATTTTTTCATGCCACTGCTAAAAAATATAAAAAGCCTATGAAAATGGCGGTTTTAATTTGATGGAACGTCTATTGTGGCTAGTAAAAATAATTGCATAAAGAGGTTTGCAAATAAAGTGGGTTACTTTAAGCTACCTACAATGCAAGGGCAATTGACAATAGAACTGCCATTTAAATTATTGTTTTTGGTGAATGCTTTGCAATGTGCAAAAGTGTGAAATTATGTCACATATGACACGATAGTGTGGCAATTTTGCCGAAAATCCATCCTGCCCAAAGAAAATGAAAGCAGCGGATGTTTGGCTTTTAGAATCTTAGCATGTCTATATCTATGCTGTATTTTTGAATCTTCCGATAAAGTGTGCGACGGTTGATGCCTAGGCTATCGCTGGCTTTTTTTATATTGCCATGTGAACATTGGATGTGCTCGATGATGAGTGCCTTTTCTGCTTCACTTGCTGAAAGCGTATCTTTCATGGATGGATTTAAGCATATTAAATTGTCGGAGGAATGGCGGCTAGACGATATAGAATTATTATGAAAAACGTAATTTTTAATATTATCAGGTATGGATGAGAGTGAAACTTTGCCATCGATTGTAAGGATACAGGCACGTTCGATAATATTTTCTAATTCCCTTATATTTCCAGGCCAAGGATAATGAATAAAAGCTTCTTTTACAGTAGAATCAACGTATGTAATTGGCTCATAGTTTGGATTTTGATATTTTTCTATAAAATATACCGCAAGAAGCATAATATCACTATCTCTATTTCTAAGAGGTGGGATACTGATATTAAAGACATTAAGCCTATAGTAGAGATCGCTTCGAAAGGTATGGCTTTCGATTGCTTTTCCTAAATCAACATTGGTCGCTGTAATAATTCTAACGTTAAGAGAAATAGCTTTTGTTCCACCTACGCGTGTTATTTTCTTTTCTTGGATTACGCGAAGTAATTTGACTTGTACCTCATAAGGCATATCCCCTATTTCATCAAGGAAGATCGTACCGTTATTTGCAAGTTCAAACTTACCTGCACGCCCTTCCTTTTTGGCGCCCGTAAATGCGCCGGAGTCATATCCAAAGAGCTCGCTTTCGACAAGATCTTTTGGGAGAGCGCCACAATTGATGGCAATAAAAGGACCGCCTCTAAAAGGAGACGAATTATGGATTGATTGAGCAAATAGTTCCTTTCCGGTACCACTTTCTCCTGTGATTAGAATGTTGGTATTGGTATTTGCAACAAGCCTTGCTTGCTGCTTGACATTTTCCATCACATGAGATGTGCCTATTATATTGTTGAAGTTATAATGTGCATCTGATCCGATCACTTTATTTACCAGTTTTTGTATATACTCTGCACGTCGAAACGTAATGAGGCAACTCTCGTTATTCGTATAGGAAGACGAACTAACATATTTAACGTTGACATATACCTCTAAGGTTTCTGTATTGCTTTGAAAGACGGTCGCCTCATCGTAAATATTATCTTGCCGGCTTAAGAGATCAAGTTCTGGAAAAAATACCTTATAGGATGTTCCAATGATATCATTGCTATCAGTCTCCAAAACTCTTAGTGTCAAAGAATTTACAGATGTAATGTTATAATTCTCATCCAATAAAAAGGTTCCTACATGTAAGGAATCAATCGCTGTTTGTAATTGATTCTTCATGGTTATGGCTTTTTTGTTTGCTCTGTGTATGCTAAGTTGCCGCACAATTGCCTCGCTTGCCGCAAGCGCCATCCCTAACGTATGCAAGTGGACCTTATCCCTATGCCCGCTTATGCATAGTACCCCTAAAAGTTCATTGTCTAATAGGATAGGAGCCCCAGAACAAGTCCAATCACTACTAAGAGAGGCATAATGTTCATCCGCATATAGTTGAATTGGATTTTGGGTGGTAAGTGGAGTACCGATTGCGTTTGTGCCGATTGCACGCTCGCTTCTTAGTGCACCTTCTGTCAAGGGGATCCCTTTACATGCGGCGATATGCATAATATTAGGATCGCCAATTAGTTCTAGGACATAGCCATCTGCATCAGCAAAGATAATTGCAAAATCTGAATCTTTTGTGATGGTGTAGAGGTATTCCATAAAAGATTTAGCAATTTCATAGAGGGCTTTATTAGAATTCCTACGATCATATAATGCTTGAAGCGAGAGCAAAGGAGGGTGTATATCTTCTGGCGTAAGATGATACGAACGAGAACGGACCCATGAATCAACTATTTCGTTATCTATTAAATCATAAGGTGCTTTGCCGTGACCGAAAAACATATCTCGGGCTTTTTTTAGGTCGCCTAAATAGTTACTGTCTTTCATTTTTAATCTCCCCCTGTAATTTTCTGCGTACAGCAGTGCTTTAGAACCCACATAATCATAACATATAAATAACTTTTGTTGGTAGACATTTTTACAGATTGCCAAAATAAATATGCAATAAAATCGAATACGCTAAGTTATGGCATATGGTTTGCTAATTTTAATAAAATGAGTGGAGGAGGTGGCTATATTATGAAACATATATTTTTAGGAGACAGTATTACAAAGGGAGCCATACCAAAGAAAGAAGATGTATGGATTCATCTCATATCGAACATGCATCCGGAAAATGAATATGTAAACAAGGGGATAGCAGGAGATACGACAGCAGGGATGTTAAGCAGGTTTTACAGGGATGTTGTAGAAGAAGGTGGAAGGTGTGTGGTGATCATGGGAGGGCTTAACGATCTCTTTGCAGGGGCAGACAGCGGGCTCGTAAATAGCAATCTAATGGCACTGGTACATCAAGCCTATTTCTATTCGATTAAGCCGATACTTTGTATACCGCCTATCCCGATTCCAAAGATGATAAAGACGGAATGGTCCGAATTTGCTGATTGTCAAAAGGTTGTAGATGAATGCATGGGATTAAGAAGATGGCTTACGCTATTTAGTAGGACATTTGGCACCTTTGTGATAGATTTTGAAGAAGGTTTTAAGGTCTTAGGAGAGGAAGAAAAGAAGAATTACTTTATAGATGGGATACATCCGAATGAGAAGGGCAATGAAATAATGGCAAGATGGATCAAAAGAAACGAGTTCCTATAGCATAAAGAGTGACAGAAAATGTGAGACAGCAAGGGACACAAGTGAGACAATGTGACACGGAATAAATGGATTGTATCAATGTATCATAGTTTAATCGTAGGCGAAAGTGTTTGGCATATGTTTTGCGAAAGATACCATCGTAAGCGTTTATTCATACAAAGAAAGGAAGGATTCATTGTGACGAAGCAGGAGAAAAGTAAAAGGGCAAAAGAATTTTATACGATTATGTATCGTATGAGGCGTTTCGAAGAAGAGGTTTTTGAATTTTATAAAAGAGGGCTTATGCCTGGTCTGGCTCATTTATATTTAGGCGAAGAAGCAGTTGCAACAGGCGTATGTGGAGCATTAGAAGACAAGGATTACATAGGAAGTACGCATAGGGGCCATGGACATCTTGTAGGCCGAGGAGCTGATCTTAATAAAATGATGGCAGAAATCTTAGGCAAAAAGACAGGCTACTCAAAAGGCAAGGGTGGATCGATGCATATTATGGCGATGGATAAAGGAATTCTAGGAGCCAATGGTATTGTCGGTGGAGAGATTCCGATCGCAACAGGATCTGCTTATGCATCTAAGTATAAGGGAACGGATGAGGTTACCGTATGTTTCTTCGGAGATAGCGCTTCAAATGAAGGTACGTTCCATGAAAGTATAAATATGGCGGCAGCTTGGGATTTGCCTATCGTGTTCATTGTAGAAAATAACCTTTATGGCATCTCTGTTGATATTAGAAGAGTTACAAAAGAGCACCATATTGCAAAGCGTGCAGCAGGATATGGCATCGATGGAATAACAATCGATGGCAACGATGTATTTAAGGTATACGAAGAAGCGCAAAAAGCAGTTGACAAGGCTAGAGGCGGCGGCGGTCCAACCATAATCGAATGTATGACATATCGTTGGCAGGGACATCACGTAGGGGATCCTGGTGCATATCGCCCGGAAGAGGAGGTTCTTGCCTGGAAGGCGAAGGATCCAATCGATATCCTAGAAGCGATGAGTTTGCTTACAGGAGAAGAGATAGCAAAGATTAGGCAAAGCGTTGAAGATGAGATAACAAAAGCTTGTAAGTTTGCTGAGGAAAGCCCATATCCGGATGAGGCAGAAGCGTATACTGACGTATTTGTAGATTAGGAGGAGCATAGACAATGAAGAATATTATGTATAGAGATGCTATCTTAGAAGCGCTTGATGAAGAGATGGCAAGAAATGAAGACGTATTTAACATAGGAGAAGATGTCGGAATCATTGGCGGCAACTTTAAGACAACCGTAGGGCTGATGGAAAAATATGGCGATCTTAGATGTAAGGATACGCCTATATCGGAAGCGGGATTTGTTGGAATGGGTGTTGGTGCGGCGCTTCGTGGGCTTAGGCCTGTTGTAGAGCTTATGTTTGGTGATTTTATTATGGTTGCAATGGATCAAATCTGTAATCAAATGGCAAAGATTACTTATATGTCAGGTGGACAGGCGCATGTGCCGATGGTCATTCGATGCCCGATTGGTGGCGGACGTAGTTCAGCGGCGCAGCATTCGCAGTCATTTCATGCTTGGATGGCACATTGCCCGGGACTAAAAATAGCAGTTCCTTCAACGGCAGCAGAGGCTAAGGGACTGCTAAAGACAGCAATTAGAGATAACAATCCGGTTATGTTCTTTGAGCATAAAATGCTATATACCGTTAAGTTTGATGTGCCGGAAGATGAGGATTATACCATTCCATTTGGCGTAGTAAGAAAAGTATCGGAAGGGAGCGATATCACGGTTGTTACGAACTCCATTATGACCATTAAGGCTGAAAAGGCAATTAATAAACTAAAAACCGAGGGAGTTAGCGTAGAACACATTGATCTTAGAACGATAGTTCCACTAGATACCGATGCAATCATCCAGTCCGTTAAAAAGACGGGAAAGCTGCTTATTGTTGATGAAGGTCATGAGTCATTTGGAATAAGTGGCGAGATTGCCGTTCGGATTATGCCGGAATTATTTTATGATTTGGAAGCACCGATTATGAGGCTTGGTACTGCAGATGTGCCATTGCCATTTAGTCCGGCATTGGAATTTCCATTGATTCCGGATGATAAGAAGATATATGCAGCAATTAAGAAGATGCTATAGGGAGGTAAGATGAAATGGCAGAAGTGATCACGATGCCCAAGTTAGGGTTTAACATGGACGAAGGCCAACTTGTTCGCTGGACAAAGAAGGTAGGCGAAGAAGTAAAAAAGGGTGAAGTGCTTTTTGAGATCAATACAGATAAGACGACTATGCCGGTGGAAGCTACTTTAGATGGTGTCTTACTTAAGACGATGTTAGAAGAAATGGAGTTTGCTGATGTATTTACACCAATAGCGGTAATCGGGGCGAAAGAAGAGGACGCAGACGAAATTCTTGCAAATGCAGGAAGAAGTGGCGATAGCGCAGTAGTAGCGGCGACAGAAGCAGTAGAAGAGGTCGGGAAAGCAGCGGAGGCGATAGTAGACGTAAATAGGTCAATAGCGGATATAAAATTAACCCCAAAGGCTAAAAAATTGATCAAGGACGAAGGGCTTGATCCTGCAGCTTTCGCTGATCTAAAGGGAACAGGATATGAAGGCGGAATAACCGCAAAAGATATCAAAGCATCGCCGCTTGCTAAAAAGGTTGCAGATAAAAACGGCATTGACCTTTCTGCTGTTGTGGGAAGTGGAATCGGCGGAAAAATAATGAAAGACGATGTTGTTAAGTTTAAACCACAGGCACCAAGCAATCAAGCGCAGGAAGAATCTTCTAGTATGGATAAGCAAGTATTAGAGGTAATGCCATACAAGGGAATTAGAAAAATCATAGGGGAGAAACTGGCAGGAAGCAAATTTAGTGCGCCACATCTATACTTTACGGATTCAATTGATACAACCAATATGACTGCATTTAGAAAGCAGATGAATGAAGTTTCAGAGCGTAAGATTACAGTGTCGGATATCTTGGTATATGCAACGAGCAAGGCACTTACAAAGTTCCCTGGAATCAATACTTCTTTGGTGGATGGAGAAATAATTACATATAAAAGTACGAATGTAGGTGTTGCAGTTGCAGGCGCGAATGGGCTGATTGTTCCGGTCATTAAGAATGTACAAGAAAAGTCGCTTACAAAAGTTTCTGAAGAAAATAGAGAATTAGTCGATAGGGCCAAAGAAGGAAAACTAAAACCAGAAGAATATGTAGGAGGAACGTTTTCTATATCGAATCTTGGAATGTTTGGAATTGGAAACTTTACGGCGATCATCAATCCGCCGGAGTCGGCAATCCTAGCAGTTAGTTCCGTTCGAAAGACGCCGGTTGTAATTACAGAAAATGAGGAAGACAAGGTTTTGATTAGACCGATGATGAATGTTCAGCTTACGGTAGATCACAGGCTTATTGATGGATTATTGGCGGCGCAGTTTGTAGCGTATTTGAAAGAACTTCTTGAAAATCCACTTAAGATATTGATATAGAAGAGAGGTAGATGAAATGGCAGAAATAATTATAATGCCTAAGCTGGGTTTTAATATGGATGAAGGCGAGCTGGTGAAATGGCATAAAAGCGTTGGCGATACGGTTAGAAAGGGCGAGGTGCTATTTGAGATAAATACGGATAAAACAACGATGCCGGTAGAAGCGACGGCTGATGGAATCGTTCTTAAGATTCTTCTTAATGAAGGAAATGCAGCTGATGTATTTACACCAATCGCAGTGATAGGCGAAGCAGGAGAAGATGCAGATGCAATCCTTTCAGGAAAGAATGCAGATGCGGCAGCACCAAAAGATGGGACTAAGACAGTAGGAGGAGAGGGAGAAAAAGGTAAAAAAGAAGGTCAAAAAGAAGTGGCAGATCATGGCAGTTATGATTATGAAATTATCGTAATCGGAGCTGGACCAGGTGGATATGAAACGGCTATAAAAGCGGCACAGCTAGGCAAGAAAACGGCGATCGTCGAGGAGAAGCATTTTGGTGGCGTCTGCCTTAATGAAGGCTGTATCCCGACAAAGACGCTCATAAGAACAGCGAATCTTTATCATGAGATGAAAGAGTCAAGCAACTTTGCGATTACGGGCATAGACCTATCAAAAATTGATGTAGATATGAAGAAGCTGCAAGAGCGAAAGAAGTCCGTTGTAAATACGCTTGTTGGTGGCGTGCAGGGGCTACTAAGAAAAAATAAGGTCCATATCATCAATGGGCATGGAGAATTTGTAGATGTCCATACGATAAAGGTTGCAGATAAGGCTTACACAGCAGAAAACTTTATCATTGCGACGGGGTCGTCAGTCTTTATGCCACCATTCATCCCGATTGAAAATAGTGACAATGTAATAACAAGCAAAGAGGCCCTTGATGTTGATAAGAAGCCTGAATCAGTTGCAATCATAGGCGGTGGAGTGATCGGGATCGAGTTTGCCCATGTATTTTCAACGCTAGGAGCGAAGGTTACCGTGTTAGAGCTTATGGAACATATTATGCCAATGGTAGATGAAGAAGTCTCAGGAATGGTGAAAGCTCGTTTACAAAAAAATGGTGTTAAAATCTATAACACGGCTAAGGTTTCTAAGGTTAAGGACAATGCGGTAATCTATGAATTTGATGGCAAAGAAGAGAAGATAGAAGCAAAGATGATCCTTATGGCAGTTGGTAGAATTCCAAATACGCAAGGGCTTAACGCAGAAGGGATCGGAATTGAGTTTGATAGAAAAGCGATTAAGGTAGATGCGTTCTTAAGAACTAACATTCCAAATATTTATGCAATCGGTGATGTGAATGCAAAAGTAATGCTTGCACATGTTGCGTCCCATGAAGGATTTGTAGCGGTAGAAGATATTTGCGGACATGCCCACCCAATGAGGTATGACAGAATTCCATCGTGCATATATCTTGATCCGGAGGTTGCAAGTATTGGGCTTACCCAAAAGCAGGCAAAAGGAAAAGGGATTGAGGTTTCAATCGGCAGATTCCCTATGATGGCGAATGGAAAGTCGCTTGTAGAAGGCGATACGGATGGGATTGCGAAAGTAATTATCGACAAGGAATTAGGCGAAATACTAGGCGTTCACTTATATGGCAAGCATGTTACAGATATGATTAGCGAAATAGCGGTTGCAATGTCGCTAGAAGCTACTGCAGAGGAAGTTCTAAGCGCTATCCATCCACATCCGACGGTATCGGAAGCAATCGGCGAGGGATTTATGTCAGCATTTTACGGAAAATCAATTAATAGCTGATACAGGAAAGTATAACCTTTAATATTTAAATGCTCTGGCTGTCTATACATAAAAGAGCCTAGAAAGGAAAGAAGCATGAAAGAGCTAATGATTAAGCCGAGCCTATATCGTTTTTCTAAGGCAGAAGAATTTGCAAAGGAATTCAATGTAGGTGAAGGTGATTTGGTAATTTCCAATGAATATATCTATCAACCATATTTTGGAAGTTTGAATCTAAAATGTGATACCTTATTTCAAGAAAAATATGGAATGGGCGAGCCAACAGATGAGATGGTGGAAGCCATATGGGCTGATATTAAAAAGCCTTATAAGAGGATTATTGCGATAGGCGGAGGGACAGTAATTGATATCTCAAAACTATTTGCGCTAGAAACAGTTTCACCAGTTCTTGATCTTTATGATGGCAAAATTCCAGCGGTTAAGAAGAGGGAGCTTATTCTAGTTCCTACAACTTGTGGAACAGGCAGCGAGGCTACAAATATCTCAATACTTGCACTTATAAGCAGGGGAACGAAGAAAGGCCTTGCGGTGAACGAGATGTATGCCGATCATGCAGTTCTCATTCCAGAGCTGCTTGGTGGATTGCCATTTGGTGTATTTGCGACAAGTTCAATTGATGCACTCATTCACGCAGTAGAATCTAGCCTGTCTCCAAATGGAAATGAAACAACTAGAATGTTTGGATACAAGGCGATAGAGAAGATACTAAAAGGATATATCACGATTGCAAAGGAAGGAAAAGATGCAAGGATTCCATTGCTCCATGATTTCTTAATTGCAAGTACATATGCGGGAATTGCTTTTGGAAATGCAGGATGTGCGGCAGTTCACGCACTAAGCTACCCGCTTGGCGCAATACATCATGTACCACATGGCGAGGCAAATTACGCAGTGTTTACAGGTGTCATGAAAAACTACATGGAAATGAAGACAGATGGAGAGATTGCAAAACTCAATCATTTTATCGCAGAGATCTTAGGCTGCAACGTAGCAGGCGTCTATGATGAATTAGAGAAGCTATTGAATGTAATGATACAAAAGAAACCCTTAAGCGCGTATGGAATGAAAGAAGAAGAAATACAAGAATTTACAGACTCAGTCATAGAAAATCAACAAAGGCTGCTGGCAAATAATTTTGTACCATTTGATAGAGATAGAATCGTTAAAGTTTACACAGAGCTATACAAATAAAGGAGGAAGTAATTATGGCGCTTATGACAGGCGAGCAATATATAGAAAGTATTAGAAAATTGAATATGGAAATTTATTTATTTGGCAAGAGAATTGAGAATCCGGTAGATGATCCAATCTTACGTCCAGGGCTTAACTCGGTTAGAGAGACTTATTGTGTGGCACAAGATCCAAACTATGCAGAGCTTATGACAGTGGTATCGCCTTATACAGGAAAGAAAATTAATCGTTTTTCACATATCCACCAAAGCACAGATGACCTTAAGAATAAGGTCAAGATGCAGAGGCTTCTTGGACAAAGGACAGCGGCCTGTTTTCAGCGTTGCGTGGGGATGGATGCTTTTAACGCAATCTTTTCTACAACCTTTGAAATAGATAGGCAATATAACACGAACTATCATGATAATTTCAAAAAATTCATGGTTTACTGTCAAGACAATGATCTGACGGTAGATGGAGCGATGACAGATCCAAAGGGCGATCGATCCAAAACGCCGCATGATCAAGAAGATCCGGATATGTATCTAAGAGTTGTAGAAAGAAGGGAGGATGGCATCGTAGTTCGTGGGGCTAAGGCGCATCAAACAGGTATGAATAACTCGCATGAAGTGATCGTAATGCCTACGGTAGCAATGGGTCCAGATGATAAGGATTATGCTGTTTCCTTTGCAGTACCTACAGATGCAAAGAACCTACTGATGATTATTGGCCGTCAATCTTGTGATACGAGAAAGCTAGAGGGAAGTGACTTAGATGTAGGCAATGCAGAATTTGGTGGTGTTGAGGCACTTGTTGTATTTGATGATGTATTTGTTCCAAATGATAGGATCTTCATGGATGGGGAGACTGATTTTGCCGGTATGCTTGTCGAGCGGTTTGCAGGATATCATCGTCAATCATACGGAGGATGTAAGGTGGGCGTTGGCGATGTCTTAATTGGAGCGGCGGCAGTTGCGGCTGACTATAATGGCGTTTCGAAAGCTTCCCATATTAAAGATAAGCTAATTGAGATGACACACCTAAATGAAACGTTATATTGCTGTGGGATTGCATGTTCTTCAGAAGGGCAAGCGACAGAGAGTGGTGCGTATATGATTGACTTGCTTCTTGCAAATGTATGTAAGCAAAATGTAACGCGTTTCCCATATGAGATCGTACGCCTTGCTGAAGATATCGCAGGTGGGGTCGTTGTTACAGCACCATCTGAGAAGGATTTTAGAGATGAAAAAGTGGGCAAGTATGTTGATAAATATCTAAGAGGCGTGGCAAATGTATCCACAGAGAATAGGCTAAAGATTTTAAGGCTTATCGAGAACCTTGCACTTGGAACAGCGGCAGTTGGGTATCGTACAGAGTCAATGCATGGTGCAGGCTCACCGCAAGCACAGCGTGTCATGATTCAAAGGCAAGGGAATATAGGGTTTAAGAAAGGGCTAGCGAAAGCGATTGCCCATATCGAAGAATGAGGTGGGGACATAATTGATTCATATTGAAGATATTCAAAAAGTCCTAGATGAGAAAGTAAGGCCGGAGCTTTCTTCTCATGGCGGAGACATAGAGGTAATAGAACTACAGGAAGACACTTTAAAAGTCCGCATGAAAGGGCAGTGCAGTGGCTGCCCTTCTGCGAGCATCACAATGGAGCAGCTAGTAGAAGCTAAGATAAAAGAAGCATTCTCCGGCATTAAGACGGTTGCGGTCATTAACGGGGTCAGCGATGCGCTCATAGAGGAAGCGAGGGCAGTCCTGCAAAGGCGCCGCCGATAAGATGCGAAGCGATTCATAGATAAGGCGCCAAAGGTGACACCAGCCTCCGCCGATAAGATGCGAAGCGATTCATAGATAAGGCGCCAAAGGTGACGCCAGCCTCTGCCGATAAGATGCGAAGCGATTCATAGATAAGGGTTAAAGGCCCATGGATTAGCTAGCGAGCATGTTTTCGATGGCGTTGGCGGGTTATAAGGCTGAAAGGTCACTGGATTAGCTACATAAAAAACAAATAAGAATGAGGAATTGCGGATGAATTGGAAAGAAGAGTACGCTGAGAAAATATGCAGTGCCAAGGATGCGCTATCGCATATAAAATCAGGGGATAGGGTAGTGGTGGCACATGCGTGTAGCGAACCTACAAAATTGATTGACACGATGGTGGAGTTTGCAGAAGAATATGACTATAAAGATGTGGAGCTTATTCATATGGTACCGATGGGAAATGCACCTTATTGCCATCCCAAAATGAAAGAGCGTTTTAGACACAATGCACTCTTTGTGGGGTCGGCAACAAAGGAAGCAGTTGCAGATAACAGAGCGGATTTTACAACAATATTCTTTTCTGAAGTACCTGATTTAATAAGGGGCGAGTTAAGGCCGGATGTTGTACTTTTGCAGCTTAGTACACCAGATGAGCATGGGTATTGCTCTTTTGGGGCATCTTGTGACTATACAAAGCCTGCAACTGAAGTTGCAGATGTAAAAATAGCACAGATCAATGAAAAAGTGCCAAGAACGATGGGGGATAATTTTATCCATATAAGCGAACTTGATTACGTCGTATTAGAAAATGCGCCGATGATACAGCTTACGCCGCCTAAGATAGGAGATGCTCAAAGAAAAATAGGAGAAAATATAGCGTCTCTTGTAAAGGATAGAGATTGCCTACAACTCGGTATCGGCGCGATTCCGGATGCGGTGCTGCTCTTCCTTAAAAATAAAAAAGACTTAGGGATCCACTCTGAGATGTTCTCAGATGGTGCTGTCGATTTAATAAAAGCAGGTGTAATCAACAATAAATATAAACAAATCGATAAAGGGCAGTGCGTTGCAACGTTCTTAATGGGGACAGATAAACTATATGATTATGTTGATAATAATCCTACCGTTAAGATGATGCCGGTTGATTATGTAAATGATCCAAGGGTAATTTGCCAAAACGATCATGTGGTAGCAATTAATTCATGCGTTGAAGTTGATCTTATGGGACAAGTTTGCTCAGAAGCAGTAGGCGATAAACAGATATCCGGAGTTGGTGGTCAAGTTGACTTTGTAAGAGGCGCAAAAATGAGCAAGGGGGGGAAAACCATTATTGCAATGCCGGCTACAGCTGCAAAAGGGACAATATCTAAGATAGTGCCTTATTTAGCAAAAGGAGCGCCTGTAACGACATCTAGAAACGATGTTGACTATATTGTTACAGAGTATGGAATTGCAAAACTTCATGGAAAGACTCTTAGCGATAGGGCAAAAGCATTGATTGCAATCGCGGCACCAGAGTTTAGAGAAGATTTGGAAGCGGAATATACGAGAAGATTTGGCAAATAGGATATCTAGCTGTTTGCCTATCGTATGGAGGAAAATGACGTCATTCTTGTGCTGTCCCGCATGGGTTCAAACAGGGACCTATTCTGATTTTTTGCTCTAGTGCCCCGCCTTTACGGGCGGTGACCCATTTCTTGAAGTTTAGGTAGCGTTCACTTATCTAGAGCCCCGCTTTTGCGGACTGGAGATCTCAATCGCTAAATATATATATTTGGTGTAATCACAAGGCTTCGCCTTGCTTTATGCGGATGTATCTAAACGCAATCGCTTGCACAAAGTCAAATAAGCGAAACAAGTATAAGCAGGTTGTTTTTGAAAAATGGGTTAAATCTGCTACAATGGTTATTGGATGATAAAAATGGAAATAAAAGAAATATTAAAAAAAAATAAAATTGTCCAAAGGTATTTACTTTTATCAGAAAACATTGTATGATAGGCATATCTTATTTTCTAATATACATAAACCGAGGAATAACTCCTATCTTTAGATTCAGAAATTCAAAAGAATTCCAATATGATTAATTTCAAACAATACAAAGAATTATTGAAACGAAAAAGAATCACCCCCAAGGGAACCGATCAAATCTAGAGGAAGCGATCAAAAGTGGGGAACCGATCAAAAGTGGGGAACCGATCAAAAGCAGGGGAACCGATCAAACCCAGGGAAAGCGATCAAACACAGAGGAAATCAAAGAAAACTACCTAAACCAAAGGCAACCTAACATTATCAATGAATACTGGCAAATGGTATATATACTGCACAGTATTAGAATGGAGAAATATATGAATTTAAGTACAGAGCAAATAGTATTAATCGCAATCGGTGTAGCAGTAGGAGTTATTTTAATAGCGGCAGCAACACCTGTAGGAGATATGGTAGTCAATGGCATAAAAACAATTATTACAAATATGCTAAACGATACGAGCATGATGAACGTGATGCCATAAGAAGTGAACGAAGGTTTAACATATGAAGATTCAATAAATGAAGATTCAATAAATGAAGATTTAATAAATGAAGATTCAATAAATTAAAGTTCAACAAATGAAAGTTCAATAAACGAAAGTTCAATAAGCGAAAGTTCAATAAGCGAAAGTTCAATAAACGAAAAATTCTTAACGAAAGCTCTATCAATGAAAATCCAATAAACGAAAATCCAACCAGCAAAAAATGAAGCAACGAAAATCCAAAGCAAGAAGGAGGACTACCGCCAGTAGCATTAAAGGGCAGTGGGTATGATCAAAAATAATGGGCCTAAATGAATATGAATGGAGTATACAGCCACAGGATTATGGGGTGCTATCAGCATATGTATTTATGGAAACGGTTACAGATATTGATTTTAACGGAAAGGATATCTGGATAAGTAGTCTAAGCAGAGGAAGGTATTGCGCACAAGAGCAATTGAGTACATTTTTTGTGGAACAGTTTTGTAGTCGCGTTGCAAATATGGTGAGCAAACCATTTAATAAAAATAATCCTGTAATTGCGGCAGAAACTAGGAATTTGCGCATTACAATTGTGCATGCATCTGTTGCGGAAACGGGAACGACTATATGTATCCGAAAAACCCCCAATAAAATGAGACTGAATGAGAAATTAATATTAAGAAGTCAATACAGTACAGAGGAAATAATGAACCTGTTAGGGAATTGCGTCTGCGCAGGGCTTTCTATCGCAGTCTGCGGAGGAATGGGTACAGGAAAAACAGAACTGATAAAGTATCTTACCCATTTTATACCGGCAAATGAAAAGGCCATTACAATGGAGGACACAATGGAGGTTCATTTTCGGGATATTAACCCACAAAAAGATTGTATCGCATTAAAAGTAAATGAACGTTTGTTTAGTTATGAAGATGCCTTAAAAACAAGTTTAAGATTAAATGCAGAATGGATGATTTTATCAGAAGTGCGTTCAAAAGAAGTAAAGTATCTTCTTGAAAACATGAGTATAGGAACAGGCTGCCTGACCACGCTTCATGCAGATGATGTGCGAAATATACCAGATCGCATTAAAAATATGTACGCAGATTCTGCGGGGCTAGATCAAGTAGAAAATGATGTTTATACCTTTCTAAATGTAGGGGTAATGTTGCGTAGAAAACAGCAAGAAGACAAAACTGTTGTGCGTTACATTGATCAAGTTTGCTTTTTTACAAGAAAAGAATGCAAAAATACAGTTACAATGATGGTAGATGAGCGCAAGCTTCTTCACATGCAGGTACCGGAACATATAAAAAAACGGATGCGTCATAAGGACATTATGGATCCATTTAAAGCGCCAAAAGGAGTGTAAAAATTGAAAGCAAATCTGCAATATCTAAAATATCCATTTTTAAAAAGTGAGATAGAAAAAATGGGTTATGAATTAAGTGGAAGCGTGGTGGCGAAAGCGTGCATGATACTGTATTTTGGTACAATACTGGTTTCATTCTTCTATAGTCTGAAATTGCCGTATATCCTAATCCTTATAGGTATTAGCACGCTTTCTATACCGTACCATGTTTATCATGAATACAAAAACCGATATCAAAAGAAACTTTTTTTGGACTTAACCATCTATATGGAACAGATGCTGTATTCATTTAAACGGCACCCCAAAATACTGGACGCATTAAAAGATACAAATCTCGTTTTTTCAAAAGGCAACATGAAAGCATTAATTCAAAATGCAATGGATACAATTCAAGCGGGAACACAAGAAGAGATATATGTAAAAGCGTTACATGGGATAGAATGCGAGTATGGTTGCCAGCGACTTAGGACAATGCACAATTATTTGATTAAAGTAGAGCAAAGAGGCGGGGAATATAAACCTACGGCAGACTTGCTTTTAGAAGATCGGGATCGTTTTAAAACAAGTGCGGAACTCTTAGAGAAGGAGAAAAAAGGTAAGAAAAAAGCAATTAATATCGTATTGGTCAGCACCTATCTTATTTGTGCGGTTATGGTATATATTTTCTCGGTGCTTGATGGCATTAATGTGGTCGATAACAGGATGTATCAAATGGTAAGTACCATATTTGTAATCGGAAATCTTGTGATCTGGCTGGTTTCCGACAACAAATTAGGAGCAAATTGGGAATTTGATGATAAAAACATGGATCAAAAGAAGATTGCAAAAGAATATGAATTTATACAAACGTATGACATAAAGGCAGCGCAAAGAAAAGCGAAAGTGCTTACCATCATACCAATAGCGGTGGTAATTTTAGGAATCGTCTTAAAAAGTTTTCCTGTAATTTTAATTGGTCTTTATTATGCTTATTTTCTACTGAACAGCCCAAAAGCAAGGATGAAGGGAGCAAAAAAGAAGGTAAAGCGGGAATTGTCAAAAATTTTTCCCCAATGGCTTATGGAGCTTACCCTACTGCTACAGACGGAAAATGTATATGTGGCTTTGAAACAATCTATCAAATATGCACCGCCAATTATGGTTCTAGAGATAAAAACACTGTTGGTTCGTTTGGATGACAATCCAAATAGCGTAGAACCATATAATAAATTTTTTTATGAACTGCACATGGAGGAAGTTGCAACATGTATGAAAATATTATATTCGATATCCGCTTTTGATGCAACGTCACAGGAGTCGCCAATTATTAACTTGATACGGCGAAATCATAAGATGATGAATAAATCAGAACAGATTGCCGGAGAAGACAAGCTTGCAATTTGGACAACGATGGCATACATCCCAATGGCAACGGGAGGCATTAAGATTATTCTTGATATGATACTGCTGATTACCGCATTAGTTACCAGCATTACGATTATGTAGGGGAAGTTTGCTATGAATTGTAGCTATGATAGGCGAAAGGAGGCGACAGACGATGGACGAAGACCTGATAAAAGATATGACCGGGATCACAATAGCCATGGTGTTAGGCTCGGCATTTATTGCAGTGCTGTCATGGATTCTAGGGGCAGTAGCATAAGGAGGGACAACATGCAGCACATTATAGAGGAACTAAAGGGAAGCCTCGTGGCGGCAATCCTAGCGGGGCTTATCATTGCTTTTGCCATAGGAACATTTACCGCCATTGATGACTTTAGCATCAAGGAATGGATACTTAAATTTATGCAGACGATTGGAGGGTTTTAAATGAATTTACCGGTAAAAGCAATAGTCGGGGCAGTACTGGCCGCTCTTATTGTCGGAATCGTCCTAACCTATGCACTGTCAAAAGGTGGGTTTCTAGGCTCTTTTGAGGGAATCGCACCAAAGGGCTACCAGCCGGAGGACGGCAGCTATCTGGATGGGAAGGCATACAGCGATCTAGAAAAACGCAGATATCCGGTTTTAGCTGTGCAGGACAAAGTGCTTGAGCAAGGCAGGGGCTATTCCATAGACGAGTTGGTCGAGAAGGCAGAAGATGCTGATGGAAACAGCCTTTTGGCGGAAGTAGCTATGAAAGGCGAAGAAGTAGAGGATGGAATCTTTACCGCAAAAGATGCAGGGAAACATAGGTTGAATTTTTCGGTTACGGACAACCATGGTCTAGCTGTATATAAAAGCCTTGTCGCGATTGTACAAGAAGGGGGGATGGAAGATGAAAGCAGCGATTGAGGGGCTTGTTGATTTTATACTCATTACGCTACTGATTCTAATTTGCGTCAGCTTTGTCAGCATGCACCTAAACGAGCAGGGTGCAAGGAAGTTCCACTCGCTTGCAGTAGACAAAGTAGAAAACAGCAATTTTTCAGACGGCGTAATCGATGCGATAAAGGAAGAGGCAAAGCGGCAAGGATACATGGTGGAAATCGACAAAAATCAGATTAATGGAGGGGAAACGGCTGACGTGACGCTCCACTACAGCTATAGCGTACCACTGCTGAATATTATAGATGTGCCAAATGCAATCAGGGGCGTAGCCAGATAGGAGGGGAAGAATTTGAAGATAGCAGTAAAAGCGGGCATATTTCTGATCGGAATACTATTGACCATGCTGATCGCCATGGCATTGACAAGCAATGGGGCACGGATGGACGAAATGGAGGAGGTACTGGAAGCCAATGTTGAACAGACGCTAAATCAGATGCAAAAGGATGGCGGGTATGAGATAGGGGACTACAAAGAGTTCGTCGCCGACTTTTGCCACAACCTGCTGGCGCAGGTAAACTCCAATTCGGACATTAAAGTGGAAATACTGGACATGGATATGGAACATGGGATTTTAAAAATAAGGGCAACCGAAAAATACCAGACTGTAAATGGAAAACAAAAGGAAGCCACCTGTATAAAAACGGCGATGCTTGAAAATGCAGTTCAAAAGGCAGAGGAGAACTGCCATACGGTGATATTCTTAGTAGATGGGGAAACCTACCATACCTATTCTATATTGAGGGGGAATATACCGGAAATGCCAAAAGCACCGCAAAAAAGTGGAGCAATCTTCAAACATTGGGCACTCGGTGGATCAAGCGATGCCGTGGACCTAAATTCAATGCAAATAATAGCAGATACCACGTTCACCGCAATATTCTAGGGATAGGGGGAAACAATGGGAAACAGGATTCTAACAGTCGCATTATCTGTATGTATCATATTTACAGAGTTGCCAGCAACGCCATATAAAAGCTTAAAAGAGCCGGAAGCCAAGCAGGGGGAACAGCAGGAAGAGCTGAAAGCCAAGCAGGGGGAACAGCAGAAAGAGCTGAAAGCCAAGCAGGGAGAAGCACAGGAAGAGGCGAAAACTAAGCAGGGAGAAGCACAAGAAGAGCTGAAAGCCAAGCAGGGAGAAACACAGGAAGAGGCGGAAATCAAGCAGGAGAAACGGGAAGAAGCCTTAACAAAACTGAAGATGAAACAGGGAAAAACAGAGGAACGGAAAGAAAGCGAAGCAAAAACAGCAGACAAAACATCCGAAAGCAAACAAAAAGCAGATGAAAAAAGGCCGAAAGCCATGCAGAAAGAAGTGGCAGAAGAACAAAACGAGGAAGAGGGCGATGGGCAGATTGCGCCACAGGAAGCCTATGAAGCGAATATGGTTTTGGTAGCGGCAGGTCCGAGTGGCTATGCGACCAACCCAAATGCCACTCGGACAGGATACCACCTTTCTCCCGCTACCGAGTGTGACCATAAGGTGGACGATGCCCTAACAATGTACGTGGATATGACAGGGCTGACAAATACAAAGGAGCAGCTCGAAAGCAAGCTAAAGATTGTCAAAAACGACAACAGGAACTTTATAAAGGGGAAAGACTATACAGTAGAAACTGATACGGTGACAGTACCAGGAGAGGAAGCTGACCAGGTATCTGGCAATACACTGACAGTCAGTGGTCCGAATATTCCGAATGGGAGGCAGCTGATTGCAGGTCCCTACCTATGCCCTGATGGTTCTGCAGCATATACTTATATTAAATTACACTTTTCCTACTGCAACAAGGCAGAGCAATGGATCTATTTAGGGGCATCGCACCATTGGCTAGGCTGTGTGCGGGAGGAGGGCGTGACCGAGGATCATACATTTGACGGCACCCACATGCTTTACCAATGGCAAGCAAATGCATATATTGTAAAATACAATAAAAACAGCGGGACAGGGACAACAGCAGACAGTACACATACCTATGATAAGGCGAAAGCCTTGACTGCCAACGGCTTTGCAAGGAAAGGCTACCGGTTTAATGGGTGGAATACAAAAGCGAATGGAACGGGTAGTGACTATCCCGACAAGGACAAGGTAAAAAACCTAGTGAAGGCAAATGGGGCAACGGTTACGTTGTACGCCCAGTGGACAAAAAATAACTATACCGTTAAATACGACATGAACAGCACGATTGGAACAATAGCAACAGGGATAACGGTAAACAGCACACATACCTATGATGTTGCGAAAGCCTTGACTGCCAACGGCTTTGCAAGGAAGGGGTATCAGTTCATCGGATGGAACACAAACCCAATTGGCACAGGCATGTCATATAAAAACAAGGAATCCGTGAAAAATTTAACAGAAACAAACAAGGGTACGGTTGTGCTATACGCTCAATGGGAAGTCAACAGCTATAAAGTAAGGTATAATGCAAACGAAGGCAATGGGACGATGAAAAATAGCGACCATAGGTATGATAAGATACAGCCCCTAGATGCCAACAAGTTTAGCAGACAATTTTACTTATTTAAAGGTTGGGCTACACAAGCAAATGGCAGTGGCACAAGCTACGAGGATATGCAGTCTGTAAAAAACCTCACAGACAATAAAGGGCTTGCAGACAAAAATGGGGCAGTGATTGACTTATATGCGCAGTGGGAGAAACATCTATTTAACGTAGCCTATAACGGAAACGGACAAAGTAGCGGAACAAATATGCTTGAAAAGAATATCTGGCTAGGAACTTCGGAATATGTATTCCAAGACAACGTTTTTGGAAAGGTAAAGGAAGAGGAGAAGAAGAAACCGGAAACCGGCGAAACATACAGAACATCAGTTTTCTATAATTTTGTCGGCTGGAATACAGATATTGCGAAATCTCCTCAAATAGGCTTTAACAGGAAGCCCCACGAAAAAACACCTGCAGAAAAGCTACATATGGAGGCGAAGGAAAACAATGTACTTACAACTGGGAAGCCAATAGAAGATGCTGAGTACAGGGAAGTTAGTGGGCTTGATTCAAATGTTGCAATAGAAGCATTAAAAAGTAGCTCACGAACAGAAGAATATGCCAATGTGTTTGCCATCTGGAACGCCTCTCCGACCATTGTACCGGATTCACCGCCTACACCGCTTACACCACCCGGACCAGGCGAAAACCCAGACCGTCCAGTAGAAATGGATGGAGTAATGCCGGTATTCTATGAAGGGCAGGATGTAACGAAATCTGCACTAATCAGCCATTTGCTCGTAGACGATTCCGAGGATGGCGATTTAAAGGATAAGGTTCGCATCGTTAAAATAAAGTATACAGATGGAAAGATAAAAACAGGCTATGAAAAAGAATGGGGAGAGGACGTACCGAATGGTTTTTTGCTTGATACGTATTTTATGGAAATGGAGAAAGACGAGATTGTGGAACACCTTGTCACCTATGCGGTAACAGACAAAGATGGATTTGAAACTACGGTAGAACTACCTGTAAAAGTAAAATACAACTATCCGCCGGCAATCAAATCATACACAAAATACTATTATTTCAAGACAGAGGCCAATGCAGGGAACATCACCGAAGATGCGGTGCTGGCACTTGCAGAAGAAAGAGATAAAGAGGATGGGGATAAAATAAAGGGGGAATTAAAAACGATCGATTTTGATCCACAGCCACTTATGATGCAGAAGATACCGGAAGCAGAATTCCCTATATATTTTAAAGTAACGGATGCCTATAAAAAAACAACGAAGAGGACACTGACGGTTGTGGTAGTGGATGCCGATGCCATACGGTTTGAGTTGCCGAAAAAATATACAAGGTATATATCACACGAATTCATGGATACATTGGACGAGCATTCCCTATGGAGGGAACCGGAAAATTGGAGCTATCTAGAAAAGGTATTACGAAATGAAGACGATGTAGAGCAGACATGGTATTTTACTCATGAGGATGTCGTAAAGGCAAAAGCATGGAAGTTTGCGGATGGGGAAAATTGGAGGATTGGGCAGGAAGCAAATAAAGAATTCTATGAACTCTTTCAATACTGCATACAAGAATAGATGACGAAAAAAGTAAAAAACTAATATTTAAAATAGTAATAGCCAATCGAATATGCGATCATTACCATCATAGAACAAAAGACAGCTACAAGCTTAACACGGGCAAGCTCCACAGTACGAACCATCAAGCAAAGCGAGGCCTATTAGCTGTTGTGGAGTCCTTAGAGCTGTAAATACAACGAAAAACGGTAACATGGAGTACAGAGGATTTCAATAAAGCCAAAATAAAAAGGACAGAGTGCAGAACAAATGCTACCCTGCCCTTTTTCATGCAAAAAACAGGATAGACAGAAAATCTAGGGGCAAGGTGCTTTGCAAGTGTATTTCCGTTGCAATGCATACATAAGCCCATTCTACAGACAGGGTTGCCATCCCCCCCCAATCGTGAAATCGATTTTATCAACGAAATTGCCGGCGGTAAAGCCACTGAGGATGGCAAACAAGGGAAAAACCTCGTTAGCATACTTAATGAATCCAGAAAAACTTTTTTAATATAAAAGAGTGTTTTTCGTATGAAAAATAAAATATATGACAAAAAAAACTAAACTTTGCAAAAAAGTATTTACATTTAACGGAAAACTTAGTATTATAATATCATCTTATTTTATCTAGCAGATTACTAACCAGTAATATTCAATACAAAGGATTCATTGACATGTTAAAAGAACCCCAAATGTAAGAGAACAAATATAGGGGCAAGTGCGCCCAAATGTAAAAAACGAAATGTGAATATAGGGATAAGTGCGTCCAAATTAAGGAAAAATTAATATTGAACTAAGGGGAACTTATGAAGGAGGCACATATATGAAAATCGCGTTTTGGAGCGAAAAACCAGATATTGGAACTACATTTAATATGGCCGCTATAGCATGTATTGCATCTATGAAATATTCATTTCGTAGTGCTTTGATTTCAGCTGGATATAATGATGATGACTTGGAATTAAGCTTTAACAGTGGTAGGGAAATCGCTGTGGCAGAATTGAGCCATTACTGTAAAAGCGGAAGCCTTGATAATATTTTGGAGGCAGGAGGGGAAACAACACCGAAAAAAGTATTGGGAAATATGAAATCAATTATTAAAAATAAATTAGATTGTTTACCTGCGGGAAAACAGTTTTCAGCATTCTATCCAGAGTATTTAGAACCTCAAATGGAGCAGATTACGCAAATAGCAGAACAGTACTATGATATTGTTTTTATAGACTGTGGCAGTAAGAGGGATGCATTCGCAAGAAAAATGCTGCAGAAAGCAGATGTAGTAGTTGTTAATTTTGAGCAGGAATTAGAAAGCCTTTACCAATTTTATCAAAATCAATACAATATTAGTGGGAAAAAGTTTTTTCTAATCTGCAATTGCTTTATGGAAGACATACACAACAAATCGAATCTGCATAGAATATTTAGAATGGGCGAAGACAAAATTGGCGCAATTCCTTATAACCTATGGTTGGCAAAAGCATTTTTGGCAGGAAAAACAGAAAAATATTTTCAGCGGCATATGAAAGGCGATCTAAAAGAGCAGCCTTCGGTAATGTTACAGGAAATGATGGATACAACTTTTCAGATTTTAAAGACGTGCCAACTTATTTAAAGGGAAAAACATATCTTAAAGAGGCAAGGGTGAAAAATAAAGTAAATTTTGAGATAACTTTAACTAGGCTCCTCATGGCATACAAGGTATTTGTAATATTCATAAGGCTAAATCTAGCCACTTCCTAAGCTCCCCATGCAGAGTATCTGCTATTCCGTAAAATGACTTTAAACCCAAAATAGGTGGCACACAATTTTTTCATGGCTTGTTTGTGTCTTGAGCGAAGAGAAAGGAAGGATGAAAAATATGCAAAAATTGTCATAAATTGGAGGGTATAGTGCAAATCGCCCTATACCCTTTCATTCTATTTATGAGTATGGTATAACTGAATTGGCATTAGCATTTATTTGGGTCTGGATAATTCAGACCAAATGTATCTACCGTAACTTTTTTCATGACCTGAGCCTTTAGAGGACGGTCAGTGTAGTCGGTATCGGTAGCTACAATTTTATCTACAATATCAAGACCTTCAATTACTTTACCAAAAGCAGCGTATTGGCCATCTAAATGAGGAGAATTTTTATGCATAATAAAGAATTGTGAGCCAGCAGAATTAGGCGCCATGGAACGAGCCATGGAAAGTACGCCGGGGGTGTGAGTCAACTCATTGGGGAATCCATTTTGAGCAAACTCACCTTTTATTTTATAACCGGGATCGCCCATGCCAGTTCCATCCGGACAACCACCTTGAATCATAAATCCAGGAATGACGCGGTGAAAAATTAAACCATCATAATAATTTTTTTTAACAAGGGAGATATAGTTGTTTACCGTATTAGGGGCTATTTCGGGGTATAGTTCTGCTTTCATAATATCGCCGTTTTCCAATTCAAATGTAACGATAGGATTTTGTGCCATTTTTGGTTCCTTCTTTCTAAGTTTTTGGGTTAAAAGGTGAATTAGATGAACTAAGTTCATATGGTGGAAAGTATCTTTTACTAATTTTAACGGAAAAAAGTGCAAAGGTAAAGAGGAAATACATTTTTTATACAAACCCTATGGACTTTAGCCCGATTCTATCGACATGAATTGCGCATATTTTTAGTAACCCAATGATAGTCTGACAAAGGGTGCGTTAGAATATGTAATGTTCTAAAACGACAATTCCGTAATATAAATTAATAATACATACACAATCGATATGCCATCGATGTACATTATGCTTGGCCAGCGGAATGAGCAAGCGAGAGGAAGGAGATAAAAATTCATGGCAGATAAAATATTTGAAAACAATCAGGCAACAATAACAGGGGAGATAATGTCGGATTTTAAGTACAGCCACGAGGTGTTTGGAGAGGGGTTTTATATGGTGGATATTTCGGTGAACCGCCTAAGCAGTTTTGCCGACTATATACCACTTATGGTGTCAGAACGTCTTATTGATACGGAACAAGTTTGCATAGGACAATACATACGTATTAGTGGCCAGTTTCGTTCCTACAACCGACACGAAGAAAAGAAAAATAAGCTAGTGCTTTCCGTGTTTGTTCGGGAATTGGAGTTTGTGGATGAAATGCCGGATGGGGAAAAGAGCAACCAGATTTTCTTGGATGGCTATATTTGCAAAGATCCTATTTATCGAAAAACACCATTAGGGAGAGAGATTGCAGATTTGCTCATTGCTGTGAACCGTTCCTATGGGAAATCGGATTATATACCATGTATTTGCTGGGGCAGAAATGCCAGATATGCATCTGGATTTGAAATCGGTGGGCACGTGCAGGTATATGGGAGGATACAGAGCCGTGAATACGTGAAAAAGATGGCAGAAGACGAAACGCAAAAGAGGGTTGCTTATGAGGTTTCTGTTAATAAAATTGAATATTTGGAATAGAAAAATGAATCATATTTTTTAATATTTGCATTTTCTGGGAATTTATGGTATTTTATTACAATCTGGATGAACTTTACAATATATGTAATTATTAAGTAGTGGAGTGGAAAGCAGAGGTAAAATAGCATGAATAAGGGAAATGTTACGGTTTATTATGGAGAAGGACGCGGCAAGACGACAGCGGCGATTGGATATGCAATCAGGGCGGCAAGCCAAGGAAAATCTGTCTTTGTCATTCAATTTTTAAAAGGAAGAAATGATGACGAAATCAGCTTTATCCGTCGCTTGGAACCAGAAATAAAATTTTTCCAATTTGAAAAATCAGAAAAAGATTTTGATGATTTACCGGAAAATGTAAGGAATGAAGAGTGCATGAATATAAAAAATGGATTTAATTTTGCGAAAAAAGTGCTCGTAACCGGTGAATGCAATGTTTTAGTTTTAGATGAACTTTTGGGGATATTAGATAATAAAGTTATTACAAATGAAGAAGTGGAAGCAATGATGAAAAACAAGTCTGAAGAAACGGAAATTATTTTTACCGGGCGTGTAATGAATGAATCTATTATGAAATATGCGGATGAAGTTTACCAAATTCAGCCGATAAAGACAAAATAGCAGCAAAGGCAGAATAGGTAAACACTCCCCCACGTAAATTTTATGAATTTTGAAGTTGAGGCAGTTCATAGCGAATATTTGTTTCGGGAATCGTTCAGGCGTAATAAAAATTTTTCATATCAATTTATATGTTGACAAAAAAATATGAAAATGCTATATTAGATTTTAATTATATATGAGCAATGAATATTGCTTGATAGAGGTTGCGTGATTCAAAAGTAGCTTATCGGATGTGGCAGGCACAGTAAATGATAAGCAAAAGGGGAAAGCGCCGAAAGGATGTACTGCCTGATGGTACATTTTTGGGCATATAATGAATAATTATATGACTGTCATCTTTTAAAAGATGGAGCGCTATCTAAGATTTATTCACATGCAGACTAGAGTAAAAGACACCATTCACTATCTTATGGTATGATAGCTATTGCAGATTTTTGAACGTTAGTAGTTTAATAATCTGATTTACGGCACAATAAAGATGTGTCTTTTATAAGAATTTGCGTTGCAATTTCTTATAAGCTATCTATGGAAATCCACGAAAGCGGATAGATTAGGGATAAAAGTTTTTGGGAGTTATGAAGTTCTCTAGCTGTTATGAATGGCAATTTGCACACAAGGTGTGTAATCAATTGTTGTGAAAATCTATGAGAGGCTACACACTTCCCTCTCTTTTTTTATTGCTTATCATAGGAGAACGATTCAATACCCCAATAGCGCGAAGCCCTTTTTGAACTTCGTGACGGTGGTCGAATAGATAGCAGGGAAGCACATGGAAGAGCAAACGGTCGAAATTTGGCAGTGAAGAGTGAAAGAAAAACACTTTTACCCAATTAATTTATATAAGCACAAATTGAACATGCACAGAAAGCTGTGCAAAAAAGCTGTGAATCATAAACTAGAGTTCAAAGGAGGAGTTAAAATGGCACTTTTTCAAGGCGCTGGTGTTGCAGTCATTACACCAATGAAAGACAATCTTGAGGTAAATTATGAGAAACTGGAAGCAATCATCAACGATCAGATTGCGAATGGAACAGATTGTATCGTAATAGCCGGTACAACAGGGGAGGCCTCTACACTATCTATGGAGGAACATGAAGAATGTGTTCGCGCTGCAGTTGCCATGGTCAAAAAACGTGTTCCGATTATTGCCGGAACGGGCTCTAACTGTACAGAATCAGCAATTGAATTGTCTACAGAGGCAGAAAAAGCTGGTGTAGATGGAATCTTAGTGGTTACACCTTATTACAATAAGGCGACCCAAAAGGGTTTAATAAACCATTATACAAAAATAGCGGCTACGGTTGATATTCCGCTCGTTATGTACAATGTACCAAGTAGAACTGGATGTTATCTACAACCGGAAACAATGGCACAGCTGTATAATAGCGTAGACAATATTGTTGGAGTGAAAGAGGCATCTGGAAATATTAGCGATACAGCGGAGCTCATGCATTTGACAAATGGTGATTTTGAACTTTATTCCGGCAACGATGACCAAGTGATTCCATTGCTGTCCCTAGGCGGGATTGGAGTCATTTCAGTAGTATCTAATGTCGCACCACAATATGTACATGATATGGTTAAGGGCTATTTAAACGGTGACAAGGAAAAAGCATTAGAAATGCAGTTGAGGGCAATTCCACTTTGCAAGGCATTATTTAATGAAGTAAATCCAATTCCTGTAAAAGCGGCAATGAACTTGATGGGCTGGGAAGTGGGCACTTTACGTGAGCCGTTGACAGAGCTAGAAGAGCATCATGTTAAAATCTTAACAAAAGCAATGCAGGAATTTGGCATAAAGTTAGTGTAATGAGAGTCTGCCAAGGCATTTCATAACGATTTATGGCATGGTGCATGAACGGATAAGCTAGTATAAGTTCTTAACCAAGCATTAAATGCTATATAAATGGGCTGTATCGGAACATAGGGAGCAAATATGTTTTGATACAGCCTTTTTTTATTTAATTTTTATCTTAAAAATATTTGTGCCATGCTAGGACATTGCCCTATATGGATTATCTTAAAAATATTTGTTTCATGCAAGTGTTGCATTTATGATTAGAATTTACTATGATATTATATATAGAACGATTCAGTACCCCAGTAACGCAAAGTGTTTGGCATAGCAAAAGCCCGAGAATTCATGCTTATTGAATTACGAATGTTCAGTAAGGAACAATGACAAGATGTAAAAGCCAACGTGTGCATCTTGTGTGTATACCAGGAGGAGAACCTATGATAAAGATTATAATGCATGGCTGTAATGGGAAAATGGGACAAGTAATTACAGGTATGTGTAAGGAAGATGTTGCGGTAGAAATTGTAGCTGGAATTGACCCGTCAGATCATATCAGCAATGAGTATCCAGTATTTTCAAAAATAGAAAAATGTGATATACTAGCAGATGTTATCATTGATTTTGCATCATCAGGGGCAATAGACAATTTATTGGATTACAGTGTAGAAAAACAGATACCAGTGGTCGTATGTACGACAGGGCTATCGAAAGAACAATTAGATGCAATAGAAGAGGCGGCTAAGAAAGTAGCGGTCTTAAAATCGGCGAATATGTCACTGGGCATTAATACGCTGCTTGACTTGCTGCAAAAGGCGGTAAAGGTGTTGGCGCCGGCAGGTTTTGATATAGAAATAGTGGAAAAGCACCATAATCAAAAAGTAGATGCACCAAGTGGTACGGCGTTGGCTATGGCGGATTCTATGAATGATGCGATGGAACAGGCATACCATTATCAATATGACAGAACAAAGGAACGGTGTAAGAGGGATAAGAAAGAGATTGGAATACAGGCAGTCAGAGGGGGAAACATCGTAGGGGAACACGATGTCATTTTTGCAGGGACAGATGAAGTGATTACATTTTCACATACAGCATATTCAAAAGCAGTTTTTGGCAAAGGAGCTTTGGAAGCAGCGAAATATTTGGCGGGGAAGCCGGCCGGCCGATACGAAATGAAGCACGTAATACAGCAATGAACCACAAAGGCGATGGCAATATAGAATTTAGAGGAAGAAATAAAATGTTGCATATGGATAAGGTGATCTAATAAAGTGGATAAAATGGGGGAAGTATGGGAAAAACGGATTTAAGGTATTTAAAGGGATTGGCAAAGCAGTATCCAACCATTGCATCGGCGGCAACGGAAATTGTCAATCTGCAGGCAATTTTAAGTCTGCCAAAAGGGACAGAGCATTTTATTACAGATATACATGGCGAATTTGAACAATTTCAGCATGTATTAAAAAATGGGTCGGGCGCGATTAAACGGAAAATTGAAGAAGAATTTGGCAATAATTTTTCGGTAGCGGAAAAGAAGTCGATTGCTACATTAATTTATTATCCGGAACTAAAACTAAAGGAAGTTCTAAAAAAAGAGACGAATATATTGGACTGGTATAAAGTTACAATATATCGGCTTATCCGTATCTGCAAAGGGGCATCCTCAAAATATACGCGTTCTAAGGTGCGAAAATCCTTGCCGAAAGATTTCGCATATGTAATTGAAGAATTGATGACTGGGCGGCCTGATATATCTGATCAGGAGGCATACTATAGTGAAATTATTACTTCGGTAATCAAAACAGGCAGGGCGCCGGAACTCATTACGGCATTTAGCAATCTAATTCGAAGGTTTATCGTAGACCATCTGCACGTAGTAGGCGATATATTTGACAGGGGGCCATATCCCCATCTGGTAATGGATACATTAATGGAGCATCATTCGGTAGACATTCAGTGGGGAAACCATGATGTACTTTGGATGGGCGCAGCGGCAGGGGAGATGGCGTGTATTGCAAATGTAATTCGGATATCGGCAAAATATGGCAATCTAAACATTTTAGAAGATGGGTATGGGATTAATTTAATCCCGCTGGCACGTTTTGCCATGACAAGATATGCGAATGATACGTGTTTGGCATTTAAATTAGAGTACAGAGAAGAAGAATATGATATCAAAGATGTATTGCTAGATGAAAAAATGCACAAAGCCATTGCGATGATACAATTTAAACTGGAAGGGCAGCTTATAAAGAGCAGACCCGGCTTTGACATGGAGAACCGCCTTTTGCTGGATAAAATGGATTTGGAAAAAGGTATCGTGATGGTTGAGGGCAAGGAATATAAGCTAAAAGAGACATCTTTTCCGACTTATGATCCGGCGGATCCTTATCAGCTCACGCAAGAAGAAGTGGATGTGATGGAGCGCTTGACTTCTGCTTTTGTCAATTGCGAGCGGTTGCAGAAACACATACGGTTCCTCTACACAAAGGGTAGCCTTTATAAGACCTATAATTCAAATCTGCTTTATCATGGCTGCGTACCGTTTAATGAGGACGGAACCTTTAAAGCAGTGGAGGTCTATGGCAAAAAATACAGTGGAAAAGCATTGTATGATGTGTTGGAGCATTATGCAAGAAAAGGCTATTATGCCATTGAACCGGAAGAAAAACAGAAAGGCATTGATATTTTATGGTACATATGGGAAAATGGCAATTCGCCGGTATTTGGGAAATCCAAAATGACGACCTTTGAACGATACTTCATTGCAGATAAGGCAACCCATGAAGAACCAAAAAACCCTTACTACAGGCTCTTAGAAAAAGAAGAGATTGTAAATAAGATTTTATGCGAATTTGGTCTGGAAGAAAAAGGTTCCCACATTATAAATGGGCATATTCCGGTAGAGTCTAAAAAAGGAGAATCTCCAGTGAAATGCCATGGTAAATTGCTCATTATCGATGGGGGATTTTCAAAAGCCTACCAGTCGAAAACCGGAATTGCCGGATATACCTTAATCTATAATTCCTACGGACTTTTACTGGTTGCCCACGAACCATTTGAATCAGTGGAAAAAGCAGTGCAAGATGAAAGCGATATCTATTCTGACACCGTTTTGGTTGAACATGAAGTGAAACGTCAAACGGTAGCAAATACCGATGTAGGGAAAAACTTAAAAGAGTCTATTGTAGAATTAAAAGAGCTTTTAGACGCGTACCGCGAGGGTGCAATCGTAGAAACGGCTATATTATAGGAACAAAATGCTGTTCCTATAATCAGATTTACGGTGCAAAGAGAGCACCTTTTATCAGAATTTGCGTTGCAATTTCTGATAAGCTATATTATTGAACATTAGTAGTTCAATAATCAGATTTACGGTGCAAAGAGAGCACCTTTTATCAGAATTTGCGTTGCAATTTCTGATAAGCTATATTATAGGAACAAAATGCTGTTCCTATTGGAAAAGAGGAAAAACATGGATATAACAGGAAGGAAATTATTTGTCAAAGCTTTGATGGAGGAGGGTGTTGACACGATTTTTGCCTATCCGGGTGGAATGGTCACAGACATATTGGACGAACTATACAAGCAGGATTCGATAGATTTGGTACTCCCAAGGCATGAACAAGGTTTGATACATGCCGCAGAGGGCTATGCAAAATCATCTGGGAAAGTTGGAGTCTGCCTTGTAACAAGCGGGCCGGGTGCCACGAATATTGTAACGGGGCTTGCGGACGCACAATACGACAATATCCCTCTAGTCTGTTTTACCGGACAAGTCCCTTTAAACCTAATTGGAAACGATGCCTTTCAGGAAGTCGATATCGTGGGCATCACAAGAGGCATTACCAAATATGCGGTTACGGTGCGTGACAGATTAGAGCTTGGCAGAACGATAAAAATGGCATTTCATATTGCGCAAACAGGGAAACAAGGACCGGTGCTCATCGATATACCAAAGGATATCCAAACGGGAATCGGACCTTGCGAATACCCTAAGAGTGTGCATATTAGAGGATATAAACCCAGCGAAGGTGTCCATGTAGGACAGTTGAAAAAAGGCTATAAAATCCTTAAATCTGCGGAAAAGCCATTATTTTTATTGGGGGGGGGGATCAATATTGCCAATGCCAATGAGAAAATGAGGACACTTGTGGACAAAACCAAGATTCCGGTTGTAACGACGATTATGGGAAAAGGCGCAATCCCTACAAACCACCCTTATTATATAGGAAATTGCGGTATGCATGGAAAATATGCGGCAAATATGGCGGTTGGTGCATGTGATGTGTTGTTTTCAATTGCTAGCCGCTTTAATGATAGGATTACGGGCGATTTAAATGAGTTTGCCCCAAATGCAAGGATTGTGCATGTCGATATTGACACGGCTGCGATTTCAAGGAATGTCGTGGTTGACGTACCCATTGTAGCGGATGCAAATTTGGCATTGGAAAAATTAATTGAGTGGGCGGAACCGCAGGAAACACAGAAATGGATCGAAACAATCAAGGGCTGGGAGCAGGAAAATCCACTGGAAATGCAACGTGACAGAGGCATGACACCACAGATGATTATGGAACAGATTAACCAGAATTTTGACGAAGGGATTATTGTCACGGATGTAGGGCAGCATCAAATGTGGGCAGCTCAGTACATTGAATTAAATGGTAAGAAACAATTCATTACCTCCGGTGGGCTTGGCACGATGGGATTTGGCTTTCCGGCAGCCATTGGGGCGAAAATTGCAAATCGGGATAAAACAGTTCTTTGTATCAGCGGCGATGGAGGCATGCAGATGAATATCCAAGAGCTAGCTACTTCCATTGTACAGGAAGCACCTGTTATCGTCTGCGTATTGAACAACTACTATCTTGGCATGGTGCGCCAGATGCAGCAGCTTTTTTATGGGAAACGATATTCGGCGACCTGCTTAATGAAACGAAGGGGCTGTAAAAATGACTGCAAAGGGCCGGGGGAAAATTGCCCGCCCTATACGCCTGATTTTGTAAAACTTGCAGAAAGCTATGGTGCATGTGGGATAAGGGTAACAAAGGAAGACGAAATTGCAGTTGCTTTGCAGGAAGCGAAAAAGCAAAACGTGACAACGATCATCGAATTTTTGATAGCCACCGAGGACATTGTCCTGCCAATGGTGAAAGGTGGCAATCCAATGTCAGAGATGATATTGGCTAAATAGGAAAACAGAAAGTTCAATGCCAGAGATGATAGGAAGCAAATAGTAGTCGAATGGGGATAAAGTGGAGCAAAAAAGGATGAAAGACAGATGGATAGCACTACAGGTAGAAAATCAAGTGGGTGTACTGGCCAAGGTTTCCGGACTTTTTTCCGGGAAATCCTATAACTTACAAAGCCTTACCGTGGGCACAACCGAAGATGAAACGGTATCAAGAATGACAATCTGCGTTACCAGCGACGATGTAACTTTTGAGCAGATTAAAAAACAGCTAAACCGTATGGTAGAAGTTATTAAGGTCATAGACTTAACAAATGTACCAATTCATATGAAAGAAATATTATTTGCAAAAGTAAAGCACTGCACCACAGCCGATAAAGTAGAGGTATTTCAAATCGCAGAAGTATTTCAAGTACAGGTGGTAGATTATGGGGCAGACTGTGTCTTGCTGGAATGCAAATTGACAGAACGTAGAAACAATGAAATTGTACAACTATTAAAATCCCGGTTTAAAACAGTAGAAGTGGTACGTGGCGGTGCGGTTGCCATAGAATCAATTAGTACATCCTGTAGGTAGTATAGTTTATGGAAACTGCAAGGCAGATTCTGATAAAAAGGCGCATTTTTTGCGCCGTGAATCTGATTATAGGAACAGCATTTTGTTCCTATAATATAACCAAATGGAGCATAATAAATTGGTTGTGAATCAATGGATCATCAAAGAAAGAGGTGCGGTATGGATATCAGATATGAACAGTGTAAGGAATTGAAAAAGAAACCGGATGCTACAAATCTTGGATTCGGGAAATACATGACAGACTATATGTTTATGATAGACTGGACAACGCAGGAGGGCTGGCACGATGCGAGGATTGTTCCGCACGAACCAATTAAACTCGATCCGGCATGTGCGGCACTTCATTATGGGCAGACAACCTTTGAAGGGTTAAAGGCATATTGGACCAAAAAGGGGAACGTCTTATTGTATCGTCCGGAAATGAATGCACGCCGCATGATAACTTCCAATTACAGGCTTTGTATGCCGGAAATTCCAGAGGATCTGTTTATAGAGGCAGTGAAAGCGATCGTGAAGCAGGAAATAGAATGGATACCAAAGGAACCAGGGACATCTTTGTATATCAGGCCTTTTATGATTGCGACGGAATCTTTTCTTGGAGTACATCCGGCTAATTCCTATCAATTTATGATTATATGTAATCCGGTCGGGGCATATTACCCGGAGGGTATCAATCCGGTAAAAATTTTAGTGGAAGATGAATTTGTCCGTGCCGTAAAAGGAGGTACCGGATATGCAAAATGCGGAGGAAACTATGCATCATCTTTGGCTGGGCAGGTGAAGGCAAACGAGCAGGGATGTGCACAGGTTCTTTGGCTTGATGGTGTAGAACGAAAATATATAGAAGAAGTTGGAACAATGAACATCATGTTTAAGATAAATGGTGAAATTTTTACAGCACCTTTAGAGGGGACGGTATTGCCGGGCGTTACAAGGGATTCGATTATCCACATTTTAAAAGAGTGGGGATATAAAGTGAATGAAACCAGATTATCGATCGATGAATTAATGCAGGCGGGATGTGACGGTACATTAGAAGAGGCCTTTGGAACAGGGACAGCGGCCGTTGTTTCGCCGGTTGGTGAATTCATTTTTAAGGAAAACCATATTGTAGTAAATGATTTTCAAATTGGAGAACTGACACAAAAACTGTATGATTATCTAACCGGAATCCAATGGGGGGATATAGAAGACAAATATGGCTGGACAGTTCAAGTTTAATGAGAATTTATAAAGTTTAGAATAACATTGGAACTCCCAACAAAATATTAAGAAAGAATTTGAATGGTTTTAAAGACTTTTTCACAAACTAATGCTACGATAGAGTTTGCGGTACAATCCACCGTATTAGTTGCGAGTTGAAAGGAGTTAGGAAGTAGATGAAAAAAGATGAATTTGCAAGTATCAACAAAACGAAACGGAAGGGGAACGGATTTCTCATTCTGATTGGGATAATGGCGATTTGTATTACGGGGGTGCTTTGTGCAAAGAAAATGCAACAGGATAGCCGTTATATAACGTTGGCGCCAGATAATGTAGAAGCTACAATGGAAGAAGCTTAATAATGATTCATATAGATGAATGCCAAGGATATTTGTAACCATAATAATGAGTGCACATGGAAGAAACTTTATAATGAATTTGTATACTTTTGGCAAGTTTTGAAAAAAAATGCATATGGTTGAATAAGTGGAAAAATTTGAGGTGTTTATGTATACACAGAACTTACACTATATGCAGACGGAAAGCGTGGATAAAGGTACATTGCAGGTACAAGTGCAATCTAGGCTAGGCTACATACCTATACAAAATGCAAGAGTTACCATTGCTTATGCAACAAATCCGGAAGATATTATTGAGGAATTAGTGACCGATAGCTCAGGCCAGACGCAAAGCATTGAGCTATCGACTCCTCCGCTAGAGTATAGCATGGAGCCGGGTCAGCCACAGCCATATTCAAATTATATTGTAACCGTGGAGGCTCCGGAGTATCAGCAAGTAAAAGTTACGGGGACAGAACTTTTTTCGGGAGAGAAAGCGATACAGGATATTCGGATGAATCCACAAGGGGCAGGGATTGATGAGGTGGCAAATATTGCGATTCCCCCCAATACCTTATTTGGCGACTTTCCACCTAAAATTGCAGAGGCAGAAATAAAACCTGTTGCAGATACCGGTGAAATTGTGCTAAGCCGTGTTGTAGTGCCGGAATATATGGTCGTCCATGACGGAACGCCGGGCGATAATACAGCAGAAAACTACTATGTAAAATATCGCGACTATATTAAAAATGTAGCAAGCAGTGAAATTTATTCCACATGGCCAGAGAGTACGATTCGGGCAAATGTACTTGCAATCATGTCATTTAGTTTGAATCGTGTTTACACGGAATGGTATCGTAATAAAGGCTATGATTTTACAGTTACTACCTCCACGGCCTATGATCAAAAATATATATATGGCAGAAATATATTTTCCAATATTTCACTTATAGTTGATGAAATATTTGCCAATTATTTATCAAGGCCAAATGTAAAACAGCCGATCCTAACGCAATATTGCGATGGCGAACGGGTAACATGTCCGAATTGGCTCAGCCAGTGGGGGTCAAAATATTTAGGAGATCAAAATTACAATACAATTGACATCATACGCTATTATTATGGGAACAATATGTATGTCAATGAGGCGGAAGAAATTTCCGGAATACCATCTTCTTGGCCGGGGGAAACTTTAAGTGTAGGGGCATCAGGCAGCAAAGTCAGGCAAATGCAGGAACAGCTGGCTAGGATATCCCAAACCTATACGGCAATTCCAACCCCTGCCGCAGATGGGGCCTTTGGTCCGGGTACAGAAAGGGCAGTACGGGAATTTCAAAGAATTTTTGACCTGCCTGCAACCGGTGTCGTAGACTATGCGACTTGGTATAAGATTTCTGCAATCTATGTGGCAGTTTCAAGGTTGGCAGAACTGGTGTAGTATCATTGACTGTAACGATACAGTGCATCCCGGTAATGCAAAGTGTTTTGCGTAGCAAAACCCCAAGAATTGCATGCGACAAGACATGTGCTTTGTGTCTTGTGTACGTAAATGTAGCTGTGAGGAGTATGACGGAATCGTTGCCCTTGATTTATAATAAGAGCTTATCCATAATTTACCAAAATTGTACGGTATTTTTTGCATATTCAATTTTCGCATAAACCGGTTGTTGCACAGTTTAGCAGAATGTTATTTGCATGGAATTTTGTGGATAGGCTTTTAATTTAAAAAGTCTTTGAAAAATCGTTGACTTTTAAGTGATAACATGCTATTTTAAAATCAGTAATAATTACTATTATTTAACAGTGGCAATTTAATAACCAGATTTACTGCTATTAAAAATAGTATCAATTTAGTAATCAGACTTACTGCTATTAAAAATAGTATCAATTTAGTAATCAGATTTACTGCTATTAAAAATAATAGCAATTGAATAATCAGATTTACGACCATTAAAATAGTAGCGGTTCAATAATCAGATTTACGCTACAAAAGATGTGCTTCTTATCAGAATTTGCGTTGCAGCTTCTGATGGGTGCTATTACACAAGAGTGGAAAGGGAAAAACATTATGGCAAAATTAGACGGAAGTAAAACACAGGCAAATTTAAACGCGGCATATGCCGGAGAATCTATGGCAACCAATAAGTATTTATATTTTTCAAGCAAAGCAAAAAAAGATGGCTATGTACAAATAGCATCGATTTTTGAAGAAACAGCGGCAAATGAAAAAGAACATGCAAAACTATGGTACAAGCTGCTCCATGGTGGAATCGGCTCGACAGAAGAAAATTTAAAGGATGCCGCAAGCGGTGAGCATTATGAATGGACTGACATGTATGACACGTTTGCAAAAGAGGCACGTGAAGAAGGATTTGAAGAGATTGCCACACTATTTGAGGGTGTTGCAAAAATTGAGAAAGAACATGAAGAAAGATACTTAAAGCTTTTGGATAATGTTCAAAAACAGGCTGTATTTTCAAAAGATGGCGATGTTATTTGGCAATGTGCAAATTGTGGGCATATCTGTATCGGAAAAGAAGCACCAAGCGTTTGTGCAGTATGCAACCATCCACAGGCATATTTCCAAGTAAAAGCAGAAAACTACTAAGGAACTGTTCCTTAATAACCTTGACATTTGACGTGGTCTTTTTCCGCCATGCTGCGTTGTCCTCAATCAGCGTAGCTTAGGCTACACCTCATTCGGACACCTTGCCTGACGAAAAAATCCCTGTGTCATCTTGTCAAGTTTATTTCGTCACAGTCCCTAAAGAATCTAAAGGCAGGCAAGAAGAGGCAAGCTAAAACAAGTAAAGATGTTCTTGACTATGGGGAACGCTATGGTGAGAACGGCGATAAGCTACGATTCACAGATCACTGTGAAAGGAAACTTTAATCGTTCTTCGAGAGGGTGCTTATATGAAATATGAATTGAAAAATGAAGATCTGGCTTTAGGTATAGACTCGCTAGGCGCAGAAATGATCTATTTAACGTCTAGCCGGACAGAGCAAAATTATTTATGGAATAGAGACGAAAAATTTTGGAAACGTAGTTCGCCGATCCTGTTTCCCAGTGTAGGAACTATGCGTAATCAGCAATATAGCTACCAGAAGAAAGTGTATTCCATGCCCCAACACGGATTTGCAAGGGATATGGAATTTGACTGCATATCTGAAAATGCAGAGGAGATTTGGTTTCAAACGGAGGCAAACGCGAAAACACGAGAATATTATCCCTTTGAATTTAAACTGAAAATAGGCTATCGGTTAGAGAAAAATGATGTGACCGTAATGTGGACGGTTGTTAATGACGATGATAAAGATACACTTTATTTTTCCATTGGTGCACACCCAGCTTTTGCATGTCCTTTAAAGGATGGGGAAAAACAGAGCGAGTATAGTGTCTGGATGAATGCTAGAAATGATGGCGTACTATTTTCCCATATTAATAAAGATGCATTGATGTACAATTATAAAAATGAACTACATTTATCAAAGGGCAGACATCCGTTGGCAGAAGGCTTTTTTGACGAGGGGGCCTATATTATTGAAGATTACCAGGTGAGTCAAGTATCGCTTGTAAATCCTGAAAATAAACCTTATGTTACCGTTTCCTTTGACGCACCTTTGTTTGGACTATGGTCACCGGAAAAGAAAAATGCACCTTTTGTATGCATAGAGCCTTGGTATGGCAGGTGTGACCGGGCAACCTATGATGGCCCATTACAGACCAGGGAATGGGGCAACAAACTAGCGCCGGGAAAAGAATTTAAACGCCAATATACCATTACGATAGATCCATGATTTGGCTGATAGCCGCAGTAGGGTCAGCAATTTTCGCCGGCATGACATCGGTCTTAGTAAAAATCGGATTAGAAGATACAGATTCCAATGTAGCGACAGCACTACGTACATTTGTGGTAGTGCTTTTCGCATGGATTATGGTTGTGATAACAGATTCCTATCAGCCACTTTCACAGATTCAAACAAAATCTGTGGTATATTTATGCCTGTCTGGCCTCGCTACCGGGGCCTCTTGGCTCTGCTATTTTAAAGCTTTACAGCTTGGCGATGTCAATAAAGTAGTGCCGATTGATAAAACCAGTACGGTACTGACGATATTGCTTGCCGTTTTGCTGCTGAAAGAACCAATTTCCCTGTGGCTCGTCCTTGGAATGATATTGATTTTAACCGGTACCATGCTTATGGTTCAAAATAGAAAAATAGTGGAAACGAAAGGAAATAATGTGGCATGGAAAATTTATGCCGTATTATCTGCAGTTTTTGCAAGTCTAACTGCTATTTTGGGGAAAGTAGGAATAGAAGGAGTTGCATCGAACTATGGTATGGCAATCCGTACTTGCATCGTATTGATTATGGCATGGTTGATTGTGTTCATGCAAAAAAAACAAGGGCAAATAAGAAGTATATCGAAAAAAAGCTGGTGTTTTTTAGTTTTCTCCGGCATAACAACAGGATTGTCATGGCTTTGCTATTATGATGCACTACAGATAGGTCAGGCAAGTATCGTAGTTCCGATTGATAAAATGAGTATTTGGATAAGCGTGCTATTTGCGGGAATATTTTTAAAGGAAAAACTATCAAAAAAAGCATGGGCAGGGCTGATGCTCATGACAATTGGGACACTTATGCTACTTTTTTAGAAGAAGCAGTAGAACAATGAAAAGATAAAGGACTAAAGGGGAAGATAAGGTTCAATGGGAAAATGAAGGGCAATAGGAAAACGAAGGGCAATGGGGAGACAGAGGGAAGTGGGAAAACGAAGGCAAAACAGGAAGGTACAAAACCAATGGAAATTACAAAAAAAGGAAAAGATATGGCAGATTCTAGAAAGAAAATGAGCCAAAATTCAAAAAAAAATGATGAAAGAGTACTATATGGGATTGGTTGGGCAGTGATGGGATTGCTGTTTTTATTTTGGCTGTGGTATACGATAGCACCAATTGATTTACCTGTTAACAAATATTTATTCCCATGCCTCCTTCATTTTCTTACAGGCTACTACTGCCCGGGATGTGGTGGGACAAGAGCTGTGAAAGCATTTCTAGAAGCGGATTTTATAGCATCTGCAGTATATCATCCATTTGTCATGTATAGTGTAATCATAGGCGGCGGGTTTATGGCTAGCCATACGATAGAGAAAATCTCTCGCAATAAGATAAAAATCGGCCTGAAGTATAGGGATATCTATCTATGGATAGCCCTTGCAATTGTGGCGGTTAATTTTATCGTTAAAAATATAGCTTTGTTTATGGGAGTGGATTTACTAAATATAAGATAGCTTATCAGAAATTGCAACGCAAATTCTGATAAGAGGTGCGCTCTTTGCACCGTAAATCTGACTATTGAACTACTAATGTTCAATAAGATAGCTTATCAGAAATTGCAACACAAATTCTGATAAAAAGAGCATCTTTTGCGCCGTAGATCCGATTATAGGAACAGCATTTTGCAACCATCCCTCACAAATTAGAATCAGACAATAGGATACCGCTGTCTGCTGTATCATATAGTTTATTCTGCGATAAAAAATTTGTAAAATCAGCGGAACGGATAATGTCTACTAGCATAGAAAAAGCGGGCCAAAGAGCGTTCTCAGATAAAAAAACGAGGTCGGCACTGATGGTTTTTAATGGTATAAATTGGATGTCACCATAAAGTAAAGCGGTATGTTCATCGCCGATTCCCACATCGGCATTTCCGGCTGCAATGTAGGCGGCAACAGCTTGATTGGAGATTAGTTCTTTCTGATATCCAAGGACGTCTTTTGCATGGGCTGTTTGATTCATCAAGATAGTATCTATGAGGATACGTGCCTCACAGCCAAGCTCCCGATTTACAATCGTTATATGATTGCTTGCCAAATCCGTATGTTCTGTAATGCCCTTAGGATTGTTTTCCGCGACATAAAATCCAAGCCTATATTTGCAAAGATGATAGGCTTGAAATGGTATTCCCGGTATAAAGTGGCGTGTGGCGGTTAAATCAAAGTAGCCCTTGTCTGCATCCCATAAACTACAGACTGCCACATGTACTTTTTTAAAATAAATAGAATAAAGGCTGTTATAGGTGTTCATGTAGGAGCGCAGAACCGGCAATTGCATGTCGTGGGATTCGAGCATAGAACAGAGGGTATCAAGGATTTGCGTCTGCCCGCTCATCACAAGCCCACTGTTATTCTGCACATAATTCATTTTTAAAGGGGCGCTTTCCGGTGTGCCTAATGTGATGGTATGCTTGGCCGTCTGCTTTAAATATTTGGCCAAATCGTCGCTGCTGATTCGAAATTGTTTCCCTACCTTTGAAGATGGCAGTTCTCCCCGTTTTATTAATTCGTAGACGGTAGTTTTCTTAAGCCGTAGTTTCTCGGCAATTTCTGCTGGGGTGTATAAAGTTTCCATATACTATTCATCTATCCCAATCATAACAGATGTAGCCTTTATGACCGCATAAGCGTCCTTGCCCGCCTCAAGATTCAACTCCTCTACAGCAGCTTTGGAAATTGTTGCTGTAAGGAGGTTTCCTCCGCCAATATCAAGGCTTACAATAGAATTAACTGCACCGTCTGCAATGCTGATTATTTTTCCTTTTAATTGATTTCTTGCACTTAATTTCATGATAAAATCCTCCTATTATGCATAGATATTAAATTGACATATATCTGTAAAGCCAGTAATTTCCATGGGAAAATCCTGATGAAGCCAAGATCTCCCCCACGGGGTAATACAACGAATCCAAGAAGCCCCATTAGGATTAAGAATAGAAGAAAGCAACGTAAATGTCAATAAGAAAATGATGTAATGGGTAAATTTGTAAATTGCAAGTTTGATTGTCGCTGTTATTCATGTGTTCCCAATGCTTTAAGGCGTCTTTGATGCCTCTAAATATTTTTGTGCGATTGCCTGGTATGCGTATTGCTTAAACATGTAAAATGCAAGCCTTGACTTTTACATTTTAGCATCCGCACCTTGCTCATTATTAATCGCTTAATATAATCGTTTTTAGCCAATTTATATAGTGACAAACGCATCTATTATTGGTTATATTGAACAAGTATTACATCATAAAACTATGAATTTTTCACAATTAGGAGCATTGTAAATAGAATTTCCAGAGCATATAATTAATGCATAAACAAAACAGGCAGCTAATAAGCTGCAGCATCCACAATGGGGTGGTTTTTACGCAAATCTTGCGTGAAGGCTGCCTCTTTTTTTTGTTATTATAAGTGCTATTGCAAAATTAAAAACGGAGGTAATATTATGAGACAGGTAGCTATTTACGGAAAAGGTGGTATCGGGAAATCAACCACGACGCAAAATCTCACAGCCGGTTTGGGTGAGATGGGCAAGAAGATTATGATTGTCGGGTGTGACCCGAAAGCGGATTCAACTCGGTTGATACTTGGCGGACTGGCACAAAAAACGGTTTTGGATACCCTCCGTGAGGAAGGTGAAGACATTGATCTGGATACGGTTTTAAAAACAGGATATTCTGGAATCAGAGGTGTAGAATCGGGTGGTCCAGAACCGGGCGTTGGATGTGCAGGGCGCGGAATCATTACCTCCATCGGTTTATTGGAGCGCTTAGGTGCCTATACGGAAGATTTGGATTATGTGTTTTATGATGTTTTGGGCGATGTGGTGTGCGGTGGATTCGCAATGCCTATCCGCGAAGGCAAGGCGCAGGAGATTTACATCGTCTGCTCTGGCGAGATGATGGCACTCTATGCGGCGAACAATATCTCAAAAGGTATCTCAAAATACGCAAACACCGGTGGCGTTCGGTTGGGTGGCTTGATTTGCAATTCCAGGAATGTTGACGGTGAGGCGGAGTTGGTGCAGGCTGTTGCGAAGGAAATCGGCACACAGATGATTCACTTTGTTCCGCGTAACAATGATGTTCAAAAAGCCGAAATCAACAAAAAGACCGTCATCGATTTCAGCCCTGATGTTCCACAGGCAGATGAATATCGCACATTGGCGCGAAAGATCGATGGCAACGATATGTTTATCGTGCCAAAGCCCATGAGCATTGATAGGTTGGAAGCTATTTTAATGGAACACGGTATTATGGACTGAAAAATGCAATTCGTAATGAAAAAATTGTGGAAGGTTTGCTTTGCAAGCCTACAAAATAAAGAGGAGGGCTTAGAATATGTTATTAGTAAGAGCGATTATCCGTCCCGAAAAAGTCGGCATTGTTTTATCGGAACTTGCAGTGGCGGGATTCCCAGCAGTTACAAAAATGGATGTGTATGGACGCGGTAAGCAAAAAGGTATTTCAGTCGGTGAAGTGCATTATGATGAAATTCCGAAGGAAATGTTGCTCGTTGTCTGTAACGATGAGGACAAGGACGATTTAGTCAAACTGATTATCCGCATGGCAAGGACAGGTACCGGAACATTCGGCGATGGACGTATCTTTGTTTCGCCTGTGGAATCGGCGTACACGATAAGCACTGGCAAAGCCGGACTGTAAGGAGGGATGACACGATGAAAGAAGTCATGTGTTTTATCCGCGCCAACAAGGTGAATTCTACCAAAGAGGCATTAGCCAAGGGCGGTTTTCCTGCATTCGCTTGCCGCAAATGTTTAGGGCGTGGCAAAAAGAGCGTGGATGCGGAATTGCTGAACATGGTGTTGGAGATGGGAGAACTTCCGCTCAATGACATTGGCGAGCATTTAACAGAGGCGAACCGCCTGATTGCAAAACGCTTCTTTACCCTGATTGTACAGGATGCGGAAGTGCAAAAAGTGGTTGACATTGTAATTGAAACAAATAAAACCGGCAATCCTGGTGACGGAAGAATTTTTATCCTGCCACTTGTGGAAACATATACAGTGCGAAGCGGCGAAGCGACGATAGAAGCATATTAAGGAGGTGAGGATAGATGAATGAGAGAAACGAGCTGATTGATAAATATTCCGCAAAGGTTTACAAAAACCGTAAAGACCATATCTTGCAATTGGAGGATGTAGACGAGGCGCAGAGCATTGTAGCCAACACCCGCGCAATTCCCGGTGTGATGACTGCAAGAGGCTGTTGCTATGCAGGTTGTAAAGGCGTTGTCTTGGGACCGCTAAAAGATGCATGTGTGATTACGCACGGGCCCATTGGCTGTGGATTTTACAGCTGGGGTACACGGCGCAACAAAGCAAAGCCAGATGAAAACACCGATAAGAACTTTGTCCCATATTGCTTTTCTACTGATATGCAGGAATCTGATATTGTGTTCGGTGGCGAGAAGAAATTGGAAAAGGCGATTGATGAGGCAATGGAATTGTTTCATCCAAGCTGTATTATGATTTGCTCCACTTGCCCAATTGGGCTTATTGGTGACGATGTGCAGGCGGTTGCGCGTAGCGCGGAAAAAAAATACGGCATCAAGGCAATCGGATACTCATGCGAAGGTTACAAAGGCGTTTCGCAGTCGGCAGGGCATCATATCGCCAACAATGGGCTTATGCGATACATTATCGGAACCGGCGACAAAGCACCCACCAAGAAATTTTCCATCAACCTTTTGGGCGAGTACAACATTGGTGGCGACGGTTGGGAGCAAACGCGCATTTTAAAACGCTGTGGCATTGAGGTTATTACGATGTTTACCGGTGATGCTTCGGTAGAGGCATTAAAGAGCGCACATTTAGCCGGATTAAACTTGGTGATGTGCCACCGTTCCATTAACTATATAGCCGAGATGATGAAAACCAAATACGGCATTGACTGGCTAAAAGTCAACTTTGTCGGTGTTGGTGCAACCTGCAAGTCGCTCCGCGACATTGCGAAATACTTTAATGACCCAGAACTGACCCAACGTGTAGAAGAAGTGATCGAAGACGAACTTTCATTGATTTATGATGATATTGAATATTACAAATCGCGACTGACCGGTAAAACGGCAGGCATATTCTCTGGCGGTTCGCGTTCCCACCACTATCAGGTGCTGCTAGCTGATTTCGGCATCGAAACAGTTATCGCAGGCTATGAGTTCGCTCACCGCGATGACTACGAAGGCCGAGGCATCATTCCGCAGATCAAAGAGGATGCGGACAATCGGAACATTGAAACGATTACCGTGGAGGCAGACCCTGATTTCTACCATGAAAAATATTCGGAAGAAGCTCGTGCGGCACTCAAAGCTGAAATTGAGGTCGATACCTATGACGGCATGATCCCTGAAATGAACCCCGGAAACATAGTGGTGGATGATTATAACCATTTTGAAACGGATGAGCTGATTAAGTCAAGGAAACCGGATATTTTCTTCTCGGGCATCAAGGACAAATATTCCATTCAAAAGGCAGGCGTGACGTCAAGGCAGATACATTCATACGACTATTCTGGACCATATGCCGGATTTCGAGGGGCGCTAAACTTCGGACGCGATGTAACGATGGCACTGTATACCAACGCATGGGCTCTGGTATCACCACCGTGGAAATCCGAACCAATGCTTGTAGGCACACTTTCTGGAGGTGAAAAATAATGCTGGATCTAACGACGAAAGAGATAAAAGAACGGAGCGCATTGCGCGTAAACCCATGCAAAACCTGCCAACCTGTCGGCGCAATGTATGCCGCATTAGGCGTGAAGCGATGTATGCCACATTCTCACGGTTCGCAAGGCTGCTGTTCCTATCACAGGACGGTGCTGAGCCGCCACTTTAAAGAACCGGCGATTGCTTCGTCTAGTTCCTTTACAGAGGGAGCATCGGTGTTCGGCGGCAGAAGCAACATCAATACAGCAGTAAAAAACGTGTTCGATATGTATAATCCGGACATTATTGCCGTACACACTACATGCCTGTCCGAAACGATCGGCGATGATTTGACTTCGTATATCATGGACATGAATTTGCCGGAGGGCAAGACGGTAGTTCATTGCAACACGCCGTCATATGTTGGTTCTCATGTCAACGGATTTTTCAACATGATGATGGGCTTTATGAATTATCTAACGAAAAAGAGCGGAATACCAAACGGCAAGGCGGCAATTTTTCCCGGTTGGGTGAATCCTGGCGACATTCGCGAAATCAAACGTATTGCAGCCGCAATGGCTGTGCCGCATATCATGTTTCCCGACCAAAGCGGAGTGCTTGACGCACCAATGACAGGCAAATATGAATACTACACAGATGGCGGCACAACGCTTCCCGAAATCGCGGCATTAGGCGATACAGAGCAGCTTATCGCACTGGGTGAGATCACGAATCTTGAGCCGGCGGAACTTCTGCAAAAGAAGTGGAAAGTTCCGTATACCCTGCTCCCTATGCCTGTAGGTGTTTCATATACCGATATGTATGTTATGGCATTGCAAAAGTTTTCAAAGCAAGAGGTCCCATATGAACTAGAAGAGCAGCGTGGACAACTTGTAGATTTGCTGTTAGATTCACACCTATACACACATGACAAAAAAGTGGCGATTTTCGGTGACCCGGATGTTGTCATCGGCTTAACATCACTGTGCCTAGAAGCGAGCATCATCCCGAAATACGTGATTACTGGAACACCGAAAGAGGAATTTTCGCGTAAGGTAAAAGCGCTTTTGGAGAAATACAACGTAGAAGGCTGTACCGTCAAAGCAAATGCGGATTTGTTTGAACTGCATCAGTGGATTAAAAATGAGCCTGTGGATTTGCTGATTGGCTCCACCTATGGCAAGCAGATTGCAAAGGCAGAGGATATTCCCTTTGTTCGTGCAGGTTTTCCCGTGCTTGACCGCTACGCAGGCACACTCTTGCCGATCGTTGGCTATACTGGAGCGATTCGCTTAATAGAAAAAATCACCGAGGCGCTTATGGACAGGCAAGACAGGAATTCGTCAGATGAAGATTTTGAAATCGTAATGTAAAAAAATTAAGGTGGTGCGGAAAAATGGCTCTTACAACAAATATATTAGAAGAACGCAAGGCTTCCATTTCCGCGTCTAACCGCAAAGGGATTTGCTGCGAAAAGGAGAGCGTATCAGGCGCAGTAAGTCAACGCGCGTGTGTGTACTGCGGTGCGCGGGTGGTCTTAAATCCGATTACCGACGCGTATCATATTGTACATGGGCCAATTGGCTGTGCAAGCTATACATGGGACATTCGCGGCAGTCTTTCGAGCGGTTCGGATGTCTACCGCAACAGCTTTTCTACCGACCTGCGGGAAACGGATATTGTGTTCGGTGGTGCGGGCAAGCTGACTGCTGCCATTGATGAACTTATGGCGAAAGCAAATCCCGCGCCCCGCTTGATATTCATTTATGCTACCTGTATTGTGGGTGTTATTGGCGATGACGTGGAGGCGGTATGCCGTGATGCACAATTGCGTTACGGCATCTGCGTTATTCCCGTCAAAGCACCTGGTTTCTCTGGAACGAAGTCGCTAGGCTACCAGATGGCATGTGATGCGATGATGCGAGTGATGCAGCCGCACAAAACACAGCAAAAGCGTTTTGGTATCAATATTTTAGGCGATTACAACCTTGCAGGTGAAATGTGGATTATCAAGCGGTATTTTGAAGAAATCGGAATACCTGTTATTTCAACCATTACAGGGGATTCCTCGTATGAAAAATTGATTCAATCTCCCGCAGCAATGCTGAACATTGTGCAATGTGCGGGTTCAAGCGGCTATCTTGCAGAGCGCATGGACGAGGAAATGGATGTGCCATATGTTAAAGTGAGTTTCTTCGGCGTCGAGGACACCTCTGCCTCTATTATTCGTGTGGCGGACGCACTAGGCGATGCGGAAATCTCGGCACGGGCGCGGGAATTTACGATGCGCCATACGGCGAAGGTTATGCCGATGATTGAGAAATATAAGCCGCGTTTGGCGGGCAAGAAAGCAGCGATATTTGTCGGCGGTGGCTTTAAAGCAATTTCGCTGATTCGTCAGTTTAACGAATTGGATATTAAGACGGTAGTTGTTGGCACGCAAACGGGCAAAAAAGATGAATACGCAGTTATAGAATCGCTTGTGGATTCGGACACCATTGTGTTGGACGATGCAAATCCCGCTGAATTAGAACAGTTTATGATTGAAAAAGGCGCGGACATCTTGGTGGGCGGCGTAAAAGAACGTCCGTTGGCGTATAAATTGGGCATTGCCTTTTGCGACCATAACCACGAACGCAAACATCCCCTTGCGGGATTTGCGGGAATTGAGAATTTTATCAAGGAAATCAACCTATCGATTAACAGCCCCGTTTGGCAATACTTAGACAGAAAGGAGATGGCAAAGTGAGCGTAAACATGGTAAACCTAAACATAAACCCTTGCAAGATGTGTATGCCAATGGGTGCAGTGTCCGCACTGTATGGCATTCGCGGATGTATGTCTATCCTGCACGGTTCGCAAGGGTGCGCTACCTATATCAGAAGGCATATGGCGACACATTATAACGAGCCTGTAGATGTTGCTTCCTCCTCTTTAACCGAACAAGGCACGGTGTTTGGTGGCGAGGTGAATTTGCTCAAAGGGCTGGATAATTTAATCAAGCTGTATCACCCCGAAGTAATTGGCGTATGTACGACCTGTTTGGCGGAAACCATCGGCGAGGACACGACGGCGATTATCAGAAAATTTTACGAAGCAAATCCGAACAGTGATGTAAAAATTGTAAATGTATCATCTGCTGGATATGCGGGAACGCAGAATGAAGGCTTCTTCCGTGCACTTTGCGCCGTAGTTAAACAAGCGGAGCATGATATCACGCCAAACGGAAAGATCAATATCATTACGCCCATGATTTCCCCTGCCGACACGCGTTGGCTGAAAACGTTTTTAAGCGAAATGGGGATTGATTATATTTTACTTCCCGATTTGTCTGAAAATTTGGACGGCATAACAGCGCGGCAGTACGAGCGACTGAAAATGGGCGGGACTTCACTAGCAAACGTTGGACGTATGGCAGGTGCGAAGTTTACCATAGAATTTTCGGAATTTATAGGGGAAGGTGATTCTCCTGCTGTGTATTTGAATGAACAATTCGACATCCCATATAAGCGGTTGACTCTCCCCTGCGGTATTCGCGGGATGGACGCTTTTATTGAAACCTTGCAGGAACTTAGTGGCAATATTACCGAATCAATCGCAAAAGAACGCGGACGATATCTTGATGCAATGGTAGATTCCCACAAATATTGTGCAAAAGCGCGGGCGGCGGTGTACGGTGAACCTGATTTTGTAAAAGCAACTGTGCGGCTCTGCTGTGAAAATGGTATTGTTCCTGTTTTGACGGCAACTGGTTCGGTATGCAAATTGTTATCGTCATTAGAGGCGCAAATCAAAGAATGCGCCGACTTGCAGTTTGTAGATGACACAAAAATCATAGATGACTGTGACTTTGAAACGATTGAGCTTTATTGCAAAACATTAAATGTAAACCTTATGATTGGAAGCTCTGACGGGCGTCGCGTGGCGCACAAATTAGGTATTCCCTTAATCCGTGCCGCTTTCCCGATTCATGACCACGTAGGTGGCCAAAGAATGCGCACATTAGGATTTGACGGTTCCTTGTCAATTTTAGACCAAGTGGCAAATGTAATGCTGACAAAGACCGAAACAAGTTTTCGCGGGGAAATGTTTGATAAATATTATGGTGGTGCGCAATTACCAAAAATCAAGCCAAGCGCGGAGGATACACGCACGGCAGAGCACCCTTGTTTCGGCGAACACGCTTGCCACAACGCACGAATTCATTTGCCTGTTGCGCCGAAGTGCAACATACAATGCAACTACTGTGTACGCAAATTCGATTGTTCCAATGAAAGCCGGCCGGGTGTGACGACCAAGGTGCTCTCACCCGATGAGGCATTTGAGCGGTATGTATACTATAAGGCGAAGCTTGAAAATTTAAAAGTTGTAGGGATTGCAGGGCCAGGCGATGCACTGGCAAATTTTGAGCAGACGAAAAAGACGTTAGAACTGATTCGCGCCTATGACCCGGATGTCATGTTTTGCATTTCCACCAATGGACTGATGCTCCCTGTGTATGCTGCGCAGCTATACAAATTAGGCGTAACTCATGTAACCATAACGGTAAATGCGGTGGATGTGGAAATCGGCGCAAAAATATATAAGTATATAGATTATATGGGCACGCGCTATACGGGAATGACCGCCGCCGCGATTTTGCTGGCAAATCAGCTAGCGGGGATACAACTTCTAAAAGACTACGGCATTGTATGCAAAATAAACTGTGTTGCGCTAGGAGGTATAAACGATGCCCACATATTTCAGGTGACAAAAAAAGCACAAGAACTGGGTGCGTTTATTATGAACATCATGCCACATATCCCGGTAGAAGGTTCGGCGTTTGAAAGCCTTTACCGACTAAATAATAAGGAAATTGACATGTTGCGCGAGGAATGCTGCGTAAACATCAAACAAATGAAACATTGCAGGCAATGCCGCGCAGATGCAATTGGAATCCTTGGCGATGACTTATCCGCAAATGAAAGGCAGATGCTTCCTCCCGCACGAAGCAAAACGAAGCTGCAACGGTTTGCAGTTGCCACTAAAAGCGGTGCGATTGTAGATTTGCATTTTGGCCATGCAGATGAGTTTTATATTTATGACAGTGATGGGCAAGATGTGCGATTTATCGAAAAGCGGCAGGTAAGCAAATATTGCTCGGGTGTGGACGCTTGCGAGGATAAGGACGGCAAATGGCCGTCCTTGCTACGAATGGTTACCGATTGCAACAATGTATTAGCACTGCGAATTGGATATACCCCAGAGAAAAAACTAAAAGAAGCCGGCATCGGAATTATCATTACATATGAGCGTGTGGAAACAGCGGTGCGATTGGCTGCCAGAGAAAGCATAAAAACGAAAAAGGAGCGTGAGGGCAATGGTAACACCTAAGTATCATATTTTTGTCTGTACAAGCTGCCGTATTAACGGTGTGCAAAAAGGATTTTGTTTCCAAAAGGGCAGTGTGAATTTAGTGCAGAAATTCATGGAAGAAATTGAGGATAGGGGATTAACGTCAAACTGTCTTGTGACCAATACAGGATGCTTTGGTATCTGCGATAAAGGTCCGATTGTAGTTGTATACCCTGAGGGTGTTTGGTACGGCTCGTTAGACGATACGGCGGTGGAAACAATCTGTGAGGAACATTTAGAGGGTGGCGTTCCCGTAGAAAAATATCGCATATAAGTTTAGGAGGTGTCGCTTATGATTCGCGTAACAGACCGAACATTGTCCTGTTTAGATAAATTTGATGTCAGTGGCGAAGAATTGCGCGATTTTGCGCAGCTGTTGGTTTTAATTGGCGTAGATTGGATTGAGATGTCTGAAAAAGCGTTTAAATTGATGGGCAAATTGCCAGAAGGTGGAAAATATGTCTTGCGGTTAAAAAACGAGGCAGATAGCATAGCCTATCGCGATTTTGATCGCTTCGTTTGCCGAAACACACATAATGACATCAATGATAATATGTGCACGGAAATTATATTAAATGACATACATGAGCGGTATATTTTTGCACGATACCACGGATACAAGTCCGTTCGTATCTGTGGGCTGTATGATTTGATGCTCGCAAACTATGAGAGCGCATTTCGGCAGATCCATGAATCATTTAACGGATTTGTAGAGCTTTGCCCCACAAACCACAGCTTTTGTGCCACTGCAATTGCGGCAGAGTGGATTTCCTCTGGCGGTAGGGATGTCGTCACCTCTTTTGGTGGAATTGGCGGATTCGCCGCAACAGAAGAAATTATTCTACATTTGAAGCTGCAGCGAGTGCGAAAGGTTGGGAAAACCTATCCTGAGTTTCCTAAGATTCGCTGTCTGTTAGAGTCGGTCACTGGGTTGCCATTTGCATTAAACAAACCGATTCTAGGCGAACATATCTTTGTGGTCGAATCTGGTATTCATGTGGACGGCATTATAAAACAGCCAAAATGCTATGAACCTTTCCCACCTAAAACAGTGGGTCAATCGCGCAGATTTACACTCAGCAAGCAAAGTAGCACGGCGTCAATACATTTAAAACTGTCCGAATTGGGGATTAGCATTCCGCAAAAACAGATACCAGAACTGTTGCTTAGCGTAAAAAAGAAAAGCATTGAAGCTAACAAATCAATCAGCGATGAGGAGTTCATCGGCTTGGTGCGTGAAACCGCCACGTCTATTTAAATTTTGAGGTAGGAGGTCATGCGCATGAAAGTACGCAAATATATTATAGACACAACACTGCGCGATGGCGAGCAGTCCCCTGACATATCATTTTCTCGATGTCAGAAAATAGAGATTGCAAAGATTCTTTCAAATGCGGGTATCGGCCTGATTGAGGTGGGTGTCCCGTCAAGTGGCTCTTATGAAAAAGATACCATCTGCAGAATCATTGAGCGGAAAGGGGCTACAAAAATCTCAGTGTGGTCACGCCTGAATGTGGATGACGTGCGTCATTGTATTGATTGTGAACCGGATATTGTACACATCAGCATACCCGTTTCGTATGTGCATATCTATTCTAAACTGCGCAAGAACAAAACGTGGGTAATGAATCAATTGTATGCCTGCATTGGACTTTTAGATGCAAGTAAAAGCGAAATTTCCATCGGTTTTGAAGATACCTTCCGTTCCGACATTACATTCATGTTTACGCTGACGCAAGTCTTGTCTGACTTTGGAATTACGCGTCTTCGGTTGGCTGACACAGTAGGCGTTACCACTCCGGGCGCGTGCAGTGAGATGTTTCGCCAATTAGGGTTGCGCCTTGGCGTGGGCGCAAAACTCGGTTTCCATGCACATAATGATTTGGGCATGGCGGTGGCAAATACATTATCGGCTTTAAAAAGCGGGTGCGATTATGCCGATACGACCATGTTCGGCATAGGTGAACGCGCTGGAAACTGCGATTTTTTTAAATTGATTCGCGCAACAAGCAACCTTTTTGATTGGGGGATTAGCACAACGGATGCAGAATTGGTACAAAAAAATTTTAACACAATATTAAATAGAAAGGATTGGGGCAAATAAAAATTAGTGCAAGAAACCAGTTTAAGGGTAAAATTATATCTATTATAGAAGGTATGGTAAATGGCTTTGTATTCCTCATAAACATATTTTATTTTAAAATAGCGAGGTGAATGTCTTGAAGATAGCGATATTTACGTTGGACAGTGATTTGATTTGTCCGTTTTTTAAGGCGAACAAATTTTTGGTTTTTGAACGAGATAACCCGAATTGGAACATAGTGCGCGAGACATCGTTTGAGCCGATTGCACCTACTTCTTTGCCCGCTTTACGTACTGCCGTAGGTGCTCTGTTACCCTTAATTGCAGATTGCGAAATTTTGGCGGGCGGAGCACTTTCAGGCATTGCCTTTTCGATATTCAATTGCGCCGGGTTGCACATTTTTGAAATTGAAGCAATCAATGAGGCTGTGCTTGACGGCATGGTTGATGATGTCGTGTCTGCTGACACGGCACAAAACATAAAAGAAGAAATTGTCCGCAATGCGCGGCCAGTATTAACAGGAACGGATGGCATATACTTCTTGGACTTGGTGCTATTGCAAACAGAATGCCCCGAAGTATCATCAAAAAAGGCAATGAAGGACTTTTTTGATGATACGCCGTTTTTAGAACTTCACCTAGTTTGCCGTCACATCCCGCCGTGGATTGAAAATGAAGGAAGGCTACAAATCGATGCACGGTCAAAAGGCAGAAACGTATATGCGATTATTAGGAGGCAATGTTGATGGAAAATTTTATGATGTTAGAAAACAATGCAATTCAGGTTAATTCAGGTGTGTTTGCAGGCATTGAAGCTCATTTGTGTTACCCGTCCGGCGAATTGGAGGGGATACGATTATCCGAAAAAAACATGTTGGTTACCTATATTGGCGAGCTTGTTCCCGCATATACAGAAACGACACGAAGGAAAAATAAATATTCCGTCCAGTTTCATAAAAACGGTATGGTAAAAGCGGTTTCGTTAGATGAGCAACAGGAAATAGAGACGCCGATAGGTGAATTTCCCGCTGAATTGGTCACGTTTTACAATACGGGAGAATTGTACCGTTTCTTCCCATTAGATGGCAAAATCAGCGGATTCTGGAGCGAAGAAGAAGAAAAAGCACTTTGTATTCCTTTCTCTTTTGACTTGGGTTTTGCACAATTTGTGGCTCTCTTAAGCGGTGTCGTTTTTTATAAAAGCGGAGCAATCAAAAGCATTGCACTGTTTCCTGCTGAAGTGATTTCGGTCACGACAAAAAGCGGTGTGCTTTATTCGCGACAGGGGATTTCGCTGTTTGAATCAGGCGAATTGGAATCATTGGAGCCAGAAGAGCCAACATCAATCCAAACGCCAATCGGGAAGATCATAGCATACGACACGGAAGCGGTTGGTGTAAATGCGGACAAAAATTCATTGATGTTTGATGTGGCCGGCCGTGTCAAACAGATTATCACAGCATATAGTAGGATCGCCGTGCAAACGCAAGACGGTAGTCTGAAAATGTTTCGCCCATCAAAAACCGTGCATCCGTTAGATGACGACGCCGTATTTGTAAAGGGAATGAAAATCGGTTTTGATTATGAATCAAATACTGTAACAATTGTCAGCGACGACAGCAGCGGTGCATTTTTTATAGATAAATGCGGATTCCATATTGAACACATTGACAGTGCGCAGGCATCTTGTTCTCCCACTGACTGTGCAGGCTGTTCACTGAATTGTGGCACAAAATAGTAAAGGACGAATTGAGATACAAATGGTTCAATGGAAAGAAAAAAGCTCCACTTTGAGATGAAACCCGGATATAATGTTTTTGACTAGCAAACAAAAAACAGGAGGCACAAATTGACAAAAAATAGTTGACATGAGGGGGTATGTTAACTTATAATAAAAAGACATAACAGCACAAAACAATACAAAAGAAAACTAAAATGAATAATACGAACTAAAATATAGTTTTTGCTGCAAGATAAGAGTGGCTATAAAGGAGGTGTGGCACAATAGCTGCAGCAGGCACAATAGCATTTGCTGCAACAGGAGGCATAGCAGGCACAATAGCATTTGCAAGAATTACAACAATCGTTTCAATATTAACACCATAGTTACAACAAAAGCTATGTAGAACTAAAGTAGTATAAATAAAAAATATACGTAAGACTAGGGGAGAATAAAAATGAAAAAGAAGGTACTATCGCTATGTATGGCGGCAATGATGTTGACCATGGTTTTAACAGGCTGTGGAAGCAATGCGGCATCTAAAGATGCAGATACAACACAGGTAACAGCAGAAGACACAACAGCAGACGATACGGCAAAGGATACTACAACAGAGGATACCGCAACGGAGGATCCCACAACAGAAGATACCGCCCAAGCAGAATATGCATCAACATCTATCGTTGACCTTGCCGGTCGCGAGGTTTCGCTAAAAATGCCGATATCCCGCGCAATTGCGTTAGCAGGACCGTCCTACGAAAAGGTTTTTATGTTAGGACAGGCAGATAAGCTGGTCGGAGCCCATTTTTACATGGTTGATCGGCCTTGGGTTGTGCGTACAAACCCAAGCATTGCAAATGTTGCGGCAATAGAAAGCCCTGCAGAACCAAATGTGGAAGAGCTTTTAAAGCTAGATACAGATTGCGTCCTGTTCTGGAGCTATGATGCCCCCTTAGAAAGCATGTCAAATGCAGGTATTCCGGCAGTTGTTGTGCAAAATGAAACAGGCAACCCTAAAACTGTGGATGAATTTATCGCCTATCAGAAAAAAGAAATCCAAGTGTTTGCAGATGTTTTTGGTTCGGATGCACAGAAAAAAGCAGACGATTGGTTTTCCTATTTTGACGAAAAGGTGGCGTTGGTGACTGAGCGCACAAAAGATATTGCAGAGGACGAACGAAAAAAGGCACTATATGCCTATGGCGAAGAAGGTTTAGGCGTGTTCTCGCAATATTCCTATGTTTCTTTTTGGCTGGAAATGGCCGGTGGCAAGAATGTAGCAGATGAGACCGGAGCGGAAATGGATACGGAAGTCACAATGGAACAAGTTGTTGCATGGGACCCCGATGTGATTTTTATGGGTAGGATGGAGTCGACCGATCCGGTATTAAAAGATGAAAAATGGGCCTCGCTTTCTGCTGTCAAGAACAGTCAGGTATATCTGTGCCCAGATGGAGTAATGTACTGGGATTACTCCAGTGAAGGAGTTTTGCTGATGCAATATTTGGCACAGAAAATGTATCCGGAGCTTTTTGAAGACGTTGATATGGTAGCGGAGACGCAGGCATACTACGAGCGGTTTTATGGGTATGATTTGAGTGCGGAGGATGCGCAAAAACTTCTAGACCATCTGCCCCCGGCATAAAGGAGTGAAAACGGTGTATCGAAAATATAAAGAACCGGATTTTATGCCAACCCGCAGTCAAATGCAGGAGATAATCAGAGAAAAAATAAAGCCGATTGCCCAGACGGAACTTATACCATTTTTTGAGGGACAGGGGCGCATATTGGCGGAGGATGTCTTTTCTATTCACGAACTTCCAAATATGCCGGCAAGCCGTATGGACGGGATAGGTGTACATTTTGCTGATTTTACGACAGGTATTCCCGACACGAGCAGTTGGAAAGAAGGGCGTGAATATGTCTTTTGCAACACAGGTGTAGCAATACCCGAAGGCTTTGACACGGTAATTATGATCGAAAATGTCGATTTTTATCATGGCATACTGTCTATTCACCAGCGACCTGAAAAAAGGGGAGAATGTGTCAATCCACCGGGTGATCATATGAAAAAGGGAGAGCGATTGGTCACAGAAGGTATGCTGATTACACCGGCACATGTTGGACTTTTTGCTTCCGGTGGTGTGGAACGTATCTTAGTACTTAAAAGACCGATAGTAGCGATCATCCCTACTGGAAACGAATTGGTTGCGCCCGGGGCATATGTGCCAAAAGGGAAAAATGTCGAGTCAAATAGCTATATGTTGGCCGCATATATCACGATGTGGGGTGCTTGCCCTCTGCAGTATCCGATCGCTTTGGATCATCCAGAAACGCTCTTGGAGATATTGAGAAAAGCGATCGATGAATCAGATATGGTGATTGTGATTGCCGGTTCATCTAAGGGAAGTGAAGATTATACGATGGATGTACTTGGCAAGCTAGGGGACATGCTGGTACATGAATTGGCTCATGGACCAGGGAAACACAGCAGTCTGACATTGGTTGGAGAAAAGCCTGTAGTGGGTGTTGCTGGACCGCCGTTTGGGGCGCAGACGTTTGCGGAACTGTATCTGCAGCAGATGATTAGAGCGCTGAGCGGACAGCCAAAACCAGAGGATATGCTGTTAGAAGTTGTATTGGACGATGAATTTGTAAAACATGAAGTTGATTTTTGCGAAAGAGTACATGTTTGCCATACAAGGGATGGCTATCATGCACAGGCGGTTTTGTCACGAGGCGGGACAAGGGTCAGTATGGTCAACAGCGTCAATGCAAACCTTTATCGCCCCGCCGGGAGCTTTTATCCTGCGGGAAGCCATGCGCAGGTAGACTTGCTGTGTCCCTTAGAGTATATTGGGAATACTGTGAAGGATGAAAAATAAAAAGAAAAGATTATACACTAAAAATCATGCCGTGTTTTTTGTGGCAGCGATACTATGCATTGTTGTCTTTGTTGCAAGCCTTGGAGTCGGAAGGTATTATGTCCCGGCACATGAGGTAGCAAAAATATTGTTGAACCACATATTTCCAGGGCAGATTGCCGTTACGTGGACCGAAAAAATGGAAAGTGTTATTCTAAACATTCGCTTGCCGCGTGTAATGGGCGCGGTTGTTGTTGGTGGGGCACTTTCCCTTTCCGGAGCGACCTATCAAGGAATCTTTAAGAACCCGCTGGTTTCTCCCGATTTACTGGGCGTTTCTAGCGGTGCCTGTGTGGGTGCGTCCATTGCAATTTTATTAGGGCGCACAGCGGCACAAATTCAGTTGGTAGCTCTTGCCATGGGACTGCTTGCCGTATTTTGTACTACTATGATTCCCAAATTTTTTAAGAATTCTTCTAACCTGATGCTCGTGCTTTCCGGTATTATCGTTTCGGGGTTTATGGCATCTGTCCAGGGTTTTCTAACGTATATCGCCGATCCCTTTTCCGACTTGGCGACCATCATCTATTGGACAATGGGAAGCCTCGCGTCAGTAAGGGGCTTGGACATTTTGCGCATTGGACCGGTGATGTTTATTGCCATGGCAGTATTGTTGCTGATACGTTGGCGGATAAACCTGCTTTCCCTTAGTGATTACGAAGCAAAAACCCTTGGTGTAAATGTCCCACGCACTCGTGGGCTGGCGATTGTCTGTGCAACAGTTTTAACAGCAAGTGCGGTTTGCATGTGTGGCACCATAGGATGGGTGGGTATGATCATACCACACTTTGGACGTCTGCTTGTCGGCGAGGATAACCGTTACATGATGCCGATCGCTACACTGCTTGGAATGATGTTCATGGTGGTGGTAGATACCATTGCCCGCAATCTAACAAGTAGTGAAATTCCGCTTAGCATCATCACTGGACTACTGGGCACTCCACTATTTCTATGGCTTTTAATGCGGCAAAAAGTGAGGATTACATGATGGGCGGCGAGGATTCTATTTTAGAAGTAAAAGAAATTAGCTTTTCCTATCCGGGAGCGGGCAAAGGTAAACAGATATTTTCGGATATTACGTTTCGGCTAAAACGCGGGGACGTGTTTATTTTGTTGGGTGCAAATGGTGCTGGAAAATCGACGTTGCTCAACTGCCTAAGCAACATGCTTACCCCGGATACGGGGGAGGTACTCCTAAATGGAAAACGTTTTTCACAACTTGGTATTCGGGAAACTGCAAAGATTATGGGGTATGTGCCTCAACTTTACGCACCGTCTTTTTCCTATACAGTTCGTGATTATGTTGTGATGGGCTGTGCTCCACATATGGGAATTCTTAGCGTACCACAGCATATGGAATATGAAAAAGCTGATGCTGCACTTTGCCGGATGAAAATGGAACATCTGGCTGACAAAGTTTATACACAAATAAGCGGCGGAGAGCGACAGCAGGTACAGATCGCACGGGTGCTTGTGCAGGAATCAAAAATTATTTTACTAGATGAGCCAACGAATCATTTAGATTATGGCAACCAGCTTAAGATTTTACAGACGATATCTGACCTTGCACAGGAAGGGATAACGATTGTAATGACAACGCATAACCCGGATCATGCGATTTTATTGGATGGAACGGTTGGCATCCTAGACAACAGGGGACACTTAAACGTGGGAAGTGCACGAGAGGTGATTTCCGAGGAATCGCTGAAAGAACTATACCAAACTTCGCTACATCTTATCTATATCGACAAGGTAGGACGAATGGCTTGCATCCCGGGAAACTTGAAAAATCTAACATGAGAGTAAACTACCATAAATATAATAAAAATTTTATTATAGATAAAAGTTATATAGAAGCAAGGTTATATCAAAACAAAAATACGTATAAGAATCTACACATAGCAGGAGGAAAAAATGAAAAAGAGAGTATTAGCACTATGTATGGCGATAATGATGATAGCGGTGGCTTTAGCCGGATGCGGAAATGACAAGGCATCTACCGATGCAGATAAGGCACAGACGCAAGAAAGCAATGAACCGACAGCAGAGGATACAAAAACAGAGGATACCACCACAAAAAATCCAGAGGTGGTCGATACAAATGTGGAAGATACAACCGAACAAAATGTTGCAAGTGACCAACTTGAAACAACTGAAATATATGTATTTATTGCAAAAAGCCTAAGCAATGCGATGGATGAAGTTGCAACATTGTATCAACAAACACAGCCGAATGTTTCGATTTCCTATAATGCAGACAGTTCAGGCACATTGCAGACACAGATAGAAGAGGGATTTGAGTGCGATTTGTTTTTCTCGGCAGCGGCAAAACAGACAAAAGCACTTGACGAGGGAGGATTTCTACAGTCTGGTTCTATTGTGAACCTGCTTGGAAATAAGCTTTGCCTCATTTCATACAAAGGCAGCGGTACCACAGTGACAGGATTTGATAATATTTCAAATGCGGCTAGTTTCGCATTGGCTGATGGAAGTGTACCAGTAGGACAATATACAAGAGCGCTTTTAGTCAATATGGGGGTTTTGGAATTAGGTGATGCAGAAAAGCCGGCAGACATCACAACAGACAAGGTAAAGGAAGCCTTAAACGGCATCGAAATCAATGAGTGCGCAAATGTAGGGGCTGTTACAGAGGCGGTAAAAGAAGCTGCAAATGAGATTGGGACGGTTTACTATTCCGATGCATATTCAGTGAAAGACGATGTGGATATCATTGCAGAAGCAGACCAAACATTGTTGGGAGATCCGATTTGCTACCCGGTTGCCTTGGTAAATAACAAAGAAGCAGACGAACTACAAACAGCTGCAGCGAAAGATTTTTATGAGTTCCTATTGACAGACGAATGCATGGGAATTTTCCAAAAATATATGTTTACAGAATATGTGGAATAGAATATAGTATGAACATACATATGAAATGAGGTTAAAAATGTCAGAATTTTTAAATGGGGTAGATCTAAGCCCTCTCTACATTTCGTTGAAAACCGGAGCAGTGGCATCGCTGCTCTGTTTTTTCCTTGGAATATTTGCAGCTTCTAAGGTTTTAAAAGCAGGGCCCAAGGGGAAGGCAATCATTGATGGCATTTTGACACTCCCCATGGTTCTGCCCCCTACGGTAGCTGGATTTTTCCTATTGCTTTTATTTAGCAAACGCCGGCCCTTTGGTATGTTTTTGGATGCTGTTTTTGGCATAAAAATTGTACAGTCATGGGCGGGCTGCGTGATAGCGGCAATGGTCATTGCATTTCCGCTGATGTATCGAAATGCAAGGGCGGCTTTTGAGCAAATTGATATAAATTTAATCTACGCGGGACGAACGCTTGGAATGTCAGAAATAAAAATATTTTGGAAAGTTGCAATACCGACTGCGGGTCCAGGCATTGCCTCCGGGACGATATTGACATTTGCAAGGGCAATGGGAGAATACGGTGCAACGTCCATGCTTGCAGGAAATATAGCAGGAAAGACGGGCACCATTTCTCAAAAAATTGCAATGGTCATTCAAGACGGAAATTATGAAGCGGCCGGATTTTGGGTAGCTATTATCATGGTGATTGCATTTATCATTGTAGTCGCCATGAATTTGATTTCCGGAAAAACGAAAGGCATGAAGCAAATAAAGCGGTGGTAGACACGTGATAAATTTATAATTTTAATAATATAGCCAAAAGGGGAATTTGGCGGATGCATCAATGGGACTGTGGAGGAACGCTATGTTAGACCTACATATAAAGAAACAATTTAAGGGCTTTTCCCTCGACATTTCCTTTCAAAGCAAGGAAGGCTGTTTGGGGATTTTAGGGGCATCTGGAAGTGGAAAAAGCATGACATTAAAATGTATCGCTGGAATTGAACGGCCTGATTGGGGATACATAAGATTAAACGAGCGGGTTTTATTTGATTCAAAGCAAAAAATCAATCTTTCCCCCCAAGAACGAAATGCAGGGTATTTGTTTCAAAACTATGCCCTATTTCCCAACATGACAGTAGAGGAAAATATTGGCGCGGGAATAAAGGATAGAAAAGCAAAATTGACGCAAATAAAAAGGCAGATAGAAGCATTTGCGCTGACAGGGCTTGAAAAACGTTATCCTGCGCAGCTGTCCGGAGGGCAGCAGCAACGAGTGGCATTAGCGCGTATGCTTGCACATAAGCCGGATATCATTTTGCTGGATGAGCCATTTGCCGCACTAGATGGATATTTAAAAGAAAAGATGCAGCTTGAAATGCTGCGGACACTAAACGGATTTTCGGGTGATGTCCTGCTTGTATCACATAGCCGCGACGACATTTATCGGTTTTGCCCGCATGTGTTGGCGATAGATGCAGGGACTACTTTGCAGATAGGAGCGATACAGGACATCTTCATGAG
>JAJQRA010000038.1:310000-311831 GCA_046533095.1 Lachnospiraceae bacterium ZAX-1
CTCACTAGCCGAGAGGCCCCGCGCCGAAAATGTCCGGGGCTGAAACATGCCGCCGAAGCCGTGGGGCGGCGCAGCGATGCGCCGCCGGTAGGGGAGCATCCCCGGGGCGACGAAGCGCGACCGCAAGGGCGCGTGGAGCGCCGGGGAGAGAGAATGCCGGAATGAGTAGCGAGATGGGAGTGGGAATCTCCCAGGCCGGATATCCAAGGGTTCCAGGGTAAAGCTGATCTGCCCTGGGGAAGTCGGGGCCTAAGGCGAGGCCGGAAGGCGTAGCCGATGGACAACAGGCCGATATTCCTGTACTGCAGCATGGCAGAACTGTGGGGACACGCGGGGCGAGGCGGAGGCCGGGACTGGAAAGACCGGTGCAAGCGCAGCACCCGCGCGGGAGGCAAACCCCCCGCGCAAGGGGAAGGCGCGAAGCGGAGCGAAACGAAAGTAGCGAAGCCCGCAGGCCCCGCGTCGAGAAAAGCCGCTATGGCCCATGCTGCACCCGTACCGTAGACCGACACAGGTGGATAGGGGGAGGACCCCAAGGCCGACGGGGGAAGCATTGTCAAGGAACTCGGCAAAATGGCCCCGTAACTTCGGGAGAAGGGGCGCCTGGGAGACCAGGCCGCAGAGAATAGGCTCAAGCAACTGTTTAGCAAAAACACAGGTCTATGCAAAACCGAAAGGTGAAGTATATGGGCTGACGCCTGCCCGGTGCCGGAAGGTCAAGAGGAGCGGTCAGGGGGAGACCCCGAAGCTGCGAATCCAAGCCCCGGTAAACGGCGGCCGTAACTATAACGGTCCTAAGGTAGCGAAATTCCTTGTCGGGTAAGTTCCGACCCGCACGAAAGGCGTAATGATTTGAGCGCTGTCTCGACAATGCACCCGGTGAAATTGAAGTGCCAGTGAAGATGCTGGCTACCCGCGCCAGGACGGAAAGACCCCATGGAGCTTTACTCCAGCTTGGCGCTGGGGCCCGGTGCTGCACGTACAGGATAGGTGGGAGGCTATGAGCCGGGGACGCAAGTCCGCGGGGAGCCGGCGTTGGGATACCACCCCTGCAGTACCAGGTCCCTAACCAGCCGCCGTGACCCGGCGGTGGGACAATGCCAGGCGGGGAGTTTGACTGGGGCGGTCGCCTCCGAAAGGGTATCGGAGGCGCTCAAAGGTCCCCTCAGGATGGTCGGGAACCATCTTAGGAGCGCAAAGGCAGAAGGGGGCCTGACTGCGACACCGACGGGTGGGGCAGGTACGAAAGTAGGACTTAGTGATCCGGTGGCCTAAAGTGGGATTGCCATCGCTCAACGGATAAAAGCTACCCTGGGGATAACAGGCTTATCACTCCCAAGAGTCCACATCGACGGAGTGGTTTGGCACCTCGATGTCGGCTCATCGCATCCTGGGGCCGCAGCAGGTCCCAAGGGTTGGGCTGTTCGCCCATTAAAGCGGTACGCGAGCTGGGTTCAGAACGTCGTGAGACAGTTCGGTCCCTATCCGGCGCGGGCGCAGGATATCTGAGAGGGGCTGTCCCCAGTACGAGAGGACCGGGATGGACGGGCCGCTGGTGCACCTGTTGCCGTACCAACGGCATGGCAGGGTAGCCAAGCCCGGAAGGGATAAGCGCTGAAGGCATCTAAGCGTGAAGCCCCCCTCAAGATGGGATGTCCCATTCCGAAAGGAAGTAAGGCCCCTTGGAGAGTACGAGGTGGATAGGGCAGGGGTGGAAGTGCAGCAATGCATGGAGCTGACTGCTACTAATCGGTCGAGGGCTTGACCAACGAATGGAAAGCAGTAAAAGGATAGGCGTCTTCTCGGACCTGTGTGGGCTTTTGAAGGTACA
>JAJQRA010000039.1:0-19304 GCA_046533095.1 Lachnospiraceae bacterium ZAX-1
ATACAGCATACGCCACGCGCAAGAAGAGCCGGCGGAAAACGGAAAGCCGAAAGGATCGAACGAGTGGATGAAAAATTTTGACAAAGAGTGGAACGAAACATGTAGCAGACTGAAAACAAAGGAGAAAAAATGAAAACATTGAAAGCAAAAATAACATTTATTGAGCCAATATTAGGAACGTCCCCAACAGATCCCGAAATATACGAATCCTACATAGGCAACAACGCGCCCGATGCGCCAAGTCTGTCCGAAGAAATCGAAGCGGTAGGAAGAGAAGAAGTTATTGAAAAGGGCATGACAGTATTTCCGCGAAACGAAAATGGAAAGCCGATGCTATGGGACTACCAAGTCAAGGGATTTTTAAAGGACGCCTGTGGAGTTTTAGGCAGGGTAAAAGCAGGCGAGGGGAAGACGCTAAGCAGTAGCATCAAGGCATACAAAAAGATTATAGACGGACTAATATTCGTTTTCCCACGGCAGATCGAGATTAATACAGACAAGGAAATCACAACGTGCCAACGACCGCTAAGGGCACAGACGGCGCAGGGAGAACGCATTGCCTTGGCAATGTCAGAGGAAATCGCACAGGGAGCGACTATCGACATCGAAATCAGGATGCTTGACGGCGCACACGAGCCGATTGTTAAGGAATGGCTTGATTATGGAGTGCTTAGGGGGATTGGACAGTGGAGAAATAGCGGAAAAGGCAGATTTACGTGGGAAGAAATTAAGGATTAAAAAAGCAAATCAGAAAAGCAAAGGAAAGGAAAGGCTTAGAATGGACCTGCAAAGGAATGGAGAAGCAAAGATCGGCGCAGCAAAGGCAAGGAATAGAATCGAGTAGCAAAGGCAAAGGGCGGCGGGGCTATGCCCGGAAGAGCAAAGGAAAAGCAAGGAGTGGATCAGGACAGCAACGGAAAGGCGAGGCGGCGAATAACTGTGCATAGCGAAGACACAACTTGAACAGCGAAGGCGAGGCAAGGCTGTGAGTCGGAAGGCAGGCAGCGCAAAGGAAGGGAATTGAGCAGAAAGGAGCGGTATAGCAAAGGCAAAGAGCGGCGGGGATATGCCCGGAAGAGCAAAGGAAAAGCAAGGCGTGGGACAGGACAGCAAAGCAAAGGCAGGGCTGTGAGCGGCATAGGACGGCAAGGCAAAGGAATGGCGCGGTGATGATGTGAACGGCAAGGGAACGGAGGAGCAGGGCAAAACAGTGACACGCGACGGAAAAGACAGGAAACGAATAGCAATGGAACGGCTAAGATATGAAATGATGTGATATCCGCGCAAAGGAATGAAGTAGCACCGAACCGTACAGCAAAGAAAAATAACCACATGCCATGATTGGATGGCAGAAAGACCCGGTTGGGGGTAGTTTAGACGCTACCCCTAGCATGTTTTGGACATGAATACAGGGATAGCAACAAGAAAGGAGCTATCGCAAATGTCCAACTTGAACAAACGTTTCGATAAATCAAAACCAAGGCAGGAATACGAAAAGAACCGAAAAAAACTAATGGCAAATGTTGACACATGCGCCCTTTGTGGAAAGCTGATCGACAAGACGCTTAAGGACTTCCACCCGATGAGCGCAGAGGTAGACCATATTATACCAGTATCCAAAGGCGGCGACCTGACAGCCATGGAGAACTTGCAGCTTGTACACAGGCAATGCAACCGCAGGAAATCAAACAAGATTTCGGAAAACGTCACCCAAAAAGAAGAATTCAACCCAATGCAATTTTTAAATTGGTAAAGGAGAAAAAATGAAAGCATATTATTTTAAAGAAGAAGAAATTGTTGACCACGAACTAAAACTGGAAACGGAACATTTTTGCTATACAAGAACCGAGACAAAAATGTTTGAAATCAGAATAAACGATAGGGACTACAAAGTTGGAGATACCGTAAATTTAAACGAATGCCAAGACGGAGAAGAAACAGGGAGATATTTAAAAGTCGAAATCACATGCATTACACAATACGAGCAAAAAGACGGATATGCGGTTTTGGGAATCAAGGAAAGATGGTAATTGAAAAAATATGCCCCATATGTAAAAAACAGTTTGAATCCACGCGGCAGAATGCAAAGTATTGCTCGGACGAATGCCGAATAAAATCACGCAAAAAAGAGAGAAAACCTTCCAAGCTTCCAACCGTGGAAGAATTTACAAAAACTTCCTTCGAGGAATTGGGAGAGCTTCACAGGTTCCTATTCCCAAAAGCGAAGCAGGCGGACGAAGTGGCGATAAAGGCGACAATCAGCGTCATAGAAGCGCGCCAAAAACTGCTTATTTCCGCAAGACGCGGAGAAACAGACGAAACGACCGCCCTTTCAAAATTTCGAAACCAGAAGCAGGCGGTAGCAAAAAAGAACAAGGCGAAATTTGAACCGAAAGGAAGATAGGGCAGATGATAGATTTCAACGACATAATATTGCAGGACAATCAAATCCCAACATTTTCCGCAGGGACGGACGTTGAAGAAACAGAAGGGTCGTACGCGATACAAATGTCGGCAGAATATGGATACAAACTTGACCCTTGGCAGGAAACAATCCTAAATATTATGCTGTCAAAAAATATCTATCAGATTGGGTATACATGCCCACGGCAAAATGGAAAAACCGCCGGCATAGAAGCAATGGAACTGTATGGGCTTGCGGTGCTTGGGCAACGAATCATACATACAGCGCACAGGGTGTCGACTGCCGAGGAAAGCTACCATCGCATATGTACAAGGTGGTTCGAGAACCCAAAATATAAGGAATTAAATGAGATATGCGATGTAAGCCATACCAAAGGCCGGCTTGAAATCGAATTCGACAACGGAGGACGGATTGTCTTTATGAACCGTTCAGCAGTTGCAGGGCGTGGTTTTTCTGTTGACTGGATTGTCCTTGACGAGGCGCAAGAGATGAATGACGAATCATGGTCAAGCTTGACCCCAACACTTTTAACTTCCCCTGACGCAAGAATTGTTATGACAGGGACGCCGCCACTATCTTCACGCGATGGCTCCGGGGTTATTTTCCAACGATACCGGAAAAAGGCGTTTGATGGCGAGCTATCGGGAGCGGACGCATATTTAGAGTGGGGTGTGCTTGATCTATCAAAGACCAATATCCACGATGAAGCCGTGTGGAAACGCGTCAATCCGTCCTGGGATTACCGTGTAAATAAAAATGTTCTTCGTGGAAACCATACGGCAATGGAGCCTGAAGCATTTGCAAGGGAGCATTTGGGCTATTGGTACAAGACAAGTTTTAACACTATTTTTAGCCCCGACCAGTGGGACGCAGGACTTGTCAAAAAACGTCCGTCCGCTGAAGAGATGGAAAAATTTGCAATCGGCGTTGTATTTTCACAGGACGGCGAGCAATGGTGCTACTCCATCGGGATGGTGCTTAAGGATGGAACCTACTATGTAGAGCTTATGGACTATGCCGATATGAAAAAAGGGACAAAAGAGCTTATGGACATCATCGACTATATGCGGAAAAAGCCGGGGTTTGTCGGAGCCATCGCCCACGGAAGGGCAGGCACGCAAAACCTCATTGGGGATTGCGATGCACGGAAGATACCAAACAAGATCATAGAGCTGTGCCGGGCAGACAGCAAAGCCGGATCTAATAGCTTCTTTGAAAAAATTATAACCACAAAAGAGATAAGGCACATTGAACAGCCAAAGCTTACAGAATCCGTTTTGTCGCTCGACAAATACCTCATGAATTCGCAGAACGGAGGGTTTGGCTTCCTGTCGCGAAACGGAAACCTAATTGCATCGGAATCGGCAGCCCTTGCCTTGTACTGGGCAAAGAACAAGAGGGCAAGAAAGACAGGAGGGGCAAAGATAATATGGTAGCTGACAATGTAGCCCTATTATAAATTAAATACGAAATAAATGACTTGTAAATTACAAATATATATGATATATTTACAATAGAACATATATAACAATTATTTACTAGAAAAAGGGGTAAAATGGTAGAAGTAAAAGGATTGACGCCAGACGAAAACCAAATATTGAACAATCTGATATCCCTATGGTCGGAAAAGCTTGCAAGGAATGAAATCCGTGACAGGTACTACGAAGGCAAGCACCATGTATATAACATCGGCATATCCACACCTCCGCAGCTAAGAGGGTTTGAAATGGTCACAGGATGGCCGGCAAAGGCTGTTGACATGCTGGCCGCACGAAGCCAGTTTGACGGGTTTGTGTACAAGGGAATTTCGGACGATCCGCTAAAAGATGTCATCCGGCAGAACGACTTAAAGAGCATCTACCATCAATCCACTATCAGCGAGCTGATAAACTCGTGCGTATTTTTTACAGTAAGCAAAGGCACGCACGGCGAACCGCCCATTGTCATCAACCAGTACATGGCAACGGATGCGGCGGCAACATGGAACCGCAGGAAAAAGCGCATCGAAAACGGAATTGTCGTTACGGATATGGACGGTATAACGAACCAGCCAAAAGGATTGATCCTGTATACTGACAGGGATACAATAGAGTTGGTATATGATAGGGAATGGAAAGCAGAACGCCACCCAAATAGGTATGGCAGACCACTGATTGAGCCGATGGTATACAAGCCATCCCTAAAACGCCCATTTGGGAACAGCCGGATAAGCCGGGCAGTCATGACGATAGCAGACAACGCAGCACGGACTGCCCTACGGACAGAAATAAGTTCTGAATTTTACACGTCCCCGCAAAGGTATCTACTCGGCGCGGACAGGGAACTTTTTGACGGCGGCTCACGGTGGGATGCCTATATTGGGAATATTTTTGCAGTAAGCAAGCCAGAGGACGGTGGCGACATGCCAGTGTATGGACAGCTGCCACAGCTTACCATGGCACCGCATATCGACTACATGCGAAGCCTTGCAGCCCAGTTTGCAGGCGAAACCTGTATCCCGATATCAAGCCTTGGGGTAATCCATGACAACCCCGCATCCGCTGAAGCCATGCACGCAGCAGAACAGGATTTAATCATTGAAGCGGAAAACCTAAACATGGTAAATGGAAATTCCCTTAAAAACATCGGACTTCTTGCGCTTGCTATGATGGAAAACGTAGGAAATATCGAATTGTTGCCGGAGGAATATAAAACGATTACACCGAAATTTAGGTCACCAGCGCGCCCATCCACAGTCAGCCAGTCGGACGCGATTGTAAAACAGGTGTCCGCAATTCCATATCTTGCCGAAACGACCGTTGCGCTTGAAGAGCTAGGGTACAACGCGGAGCAGATAACGCGGATACAGGCAGAAAAAAACAAAGCGACCGCAACAAGCGTTTTAAACGAGCTTATGGGCTACGCGAAGCCAGAGGTGGAAGATGCCGAGTGAGTTTTCGAGAAAAGAAGTGGAAAGCCTGTCAAAAAAAGTAGATTTTGTAGCAAAAAAAGCGATTGAAGAATTCTCCGTAAAATTCAAATGGACAGCGACCATGTGGTACGACAATGTAGATTTAAATATTATCCGTGGGGAAGTATCGCTACAGCTCGAGCGCATAATAAGAAAATATGGCTCCGTTACACAGACGGTAGCACAGGAGCTGCTAAAAAGCGTCGGGATACCAGCCAGTGCCATTCCAGAGCTAATCAACCAAGAAATACTTGCAGCCGAAACCGTGATCGGGCTAGATGGAATGGTAAAGAAAAACGACGCAGACCAAAGCGGCAGGTACTACAATGGAATTATTGACCGCGTCGTCAAGGATGGGTACCGAAAGATGGTTGCCTACAACTCAAAACGCTATGCACGTATACCAACCGGGACATATACTTGTCCGTGGTGCGTGATGATGGCAAGCCGTGGATACGTCTATATATCGGAGGATACGGCTGCGGCAAGCTCCCATTTTTATTGCAACTGCCTAATACTGCCAGGCGGAAAGAAAGTGGCAGGATACGATCCAGATTTTTACTACGACCTGTACAAGCAAGGAAAAGGGGTAGGGGAGAAGCCAAAAAGGGGCGTTGCACTTGACACAAGCGGCAACCAATTTTAGGAGGGCAAGATGACCAGAGAAACAGGCGTAAAAACTCCATCAGAAGCCATGGATATTATAAACAATATCATCGACCGTGGCAACGATGTTAAAATAAAAAGAAGGGACACGCACCTTGTGATACTTGAGGAAAAGGCAAAAATAATAAAGGAAATACAGGTAGAACGAAATCCAAATAAATAACGGACTTGCGTGATTGGACGTAGGAAGACCCGATTGGGGGTAGCTTAAATGCTATTCTCGGTCGGGTCTTTTTTATTTAGATACAAACGATAAACAACAACTCATAGGAGGAAAGACGCATGGCGGAAACGAATACAAATACAGGTGCGAACGATGGCGCAAATACAAATCAGGCAGCAGGGGACAACAAAAGTGGAAATGAATTTACTCCAATCGCAACACAGGAGGAACTAAACCGGGTCATCGGGGAGCGCATCGCAAGGGAGCGCAGCAAATACGCAGGGTTTGAAGACTTAAAAGCAAAAGCGGAAAAACTTGACGCGATGGAAGAGGCATCAAGGACGGAACTTGAAAAGGCAACCAAAAGGGCGCAGGAGCTTGAAGCAAAGCTATCAGCGAAAGAGCAGGAAGACAAAATAAGGGTTCTTAGGTCAGAGGCAGAAAAAAAGCATGGTCTTTTGCCCGGGTCAATCATCGGGGCAAGCACACCAGAAGATATCGAAGCTTTGGCTTTGAAATTTAGCGAATACGCAAAATCGGCAGGAAGCCCAATCATAAAATCAGACACAGGAGGATCCAGCGGTGCGAAAGGAAGCGACCTAAAAAGCGCACTCGACAGGCTCCTAGGATAAATAGGAGGTTATAAAATGCCAGGAGTAGACATTAACAGAACAACAATCGGTGTATTACTTACACCAGAGGAAAGCAACGAGATTTTACAAAAGACACAGGAAGATTCGGCATTTATGCGGTTGGCAAGAAGAGTGACCTTGCCGGGCGTTGGATCATCCATCAACGTGATTGTAAGCGATCCAGAAGCAGACTGGGTAGCGGAAACAGGATTGAAGCCAGTCAGCAACCCAACCGTATCGTCAAAGGTGATGCGTCCGTACAAATTAGCCGTCATCGAAACGTTTTCAGATGAATTCCGGCGCGACAAGAAGATATTATACGACGCTCTCGTAAAAAGAATTCCCGGAGCACTTGCGAGGAAATTCGACAACACGATCGCGTCTGGGACATCTCCAGGAAGCGACTTTGACACACTGACCACAGCGGATGCATTTGATGTGTCAACTGCAACCTATGCGCAACTTGTGGCGATTGATGCGGCAATATCAGGAGCACACGGAAACATCACACAGTATGCGGGAAGCCCGGCATTTAAAAGCATTTTGCTTGGAACAGTTGATACGACTGGCCGCCCTATCTTTATCCCGGATGCAAATTCGAGCGGAACGGTCGGCATGGTGCTTGGGACGCACATCTACTATAACCGTGGCGTATATGTTGCAGGAACTCCAAACGTACTCGGCTTTGCAGGCGATTTCACGCAGGCAGTATGGGGCACGGTTGAGGGCGTCAAAATTTCCATCACCGATCAGGCGACTATTGGGAAGGGCGATGATGCCATAAACCTATGGCAGCAGAACATGTTTGCTGTCCGGGCAGAGATTGAAGTTGGATTTAGGATTGCAGATATTGCGCTATTTAAGAAAGTAACGGATTGATTATGGTTAAGATGCGCCATAAATGGACTGGACTTAGAACCGAAGTCAAGGAAGAGCATGTCAAAAACCACATAGAAAATGGGTGGGTGGCTGAAGAGACGCCCAAACAGGAAGAAGCAAAGAAGCCAGCACCAAAGCCAAAGGGGAAAAAGAAATGATTATTTACGCTACGGTGGAAGATTTTGAAGCAAGATACGGCGAACAGACCGAAATCGAACAGGAACAAATAACTGTCCTATTGCGGGATGCATCCGCCGCCATCATTGCGGCAGGGGGAAAGCAGTTCGACCTTGCGGACTGGGAAGAGGATCTCTATACGTCCGTCTGCTGTGCTATCGTCCACCGTGTCACCATATCCCCGGCAGGCGCAGGAATATCCCAAACGAGCCAATCGGCAGGCGGCTACTCGGAAAGCTTTTCCTACGTAAACCCGACTGGTGATATCTATATCACGAATTCGGAGCTAAAAAGGCTTGGGCTGAAAAAGCAGGCAATCGGAACAATCCCACCAAAAATACACAGGTTTCACCATGATTAGGGGGCGCACGATCCAGCTGTCAGTAAAATCAGCCGTTGCACTAGACAGCCTTGGAAACCCGATACAGGAAGAAGTGCTTGTTGACGTACCGAACATACTGATTGAGCCGACGAGCGACCAGGAAGTTTTAGAAACTACAGACCTATATGGAAGGAAAGCAAAATATACGCTGCATATCCCAAAGGGAGATACGAATGATTGGGAGAGCACAGAGGTTCTTTTTTATGGCGAGCGGTGGCGCACTATCGGCAAGGGCAGGGAGTGGATGGAAGAGAATACGCCGACCGCATGGAACAAGAAGGTATATGTAGAATCGGAGGTAGAGGCAGATGGCGAATAGGGTAGTTTTAAACTACAACGCAATTCGATCTGAAGTAATGAAAGCCCCTTTTATGGAAGCGCATATAAAATCCGAAGCGGATAAGCGCGCAGCAGGACTGCCGAGCGGATACGAGGTAAAAATGGGCGACCACGGAAACCGGGCAAGGGCATTTATCAAGGCGACAAACTGGGAAGCGGCACGGGATAACAAAAAGAACAACACGTTGCTGCGAGCGATAGGAAGCTAATATGATTGAAGAAATTTTATATCAATTTTTAAAAACAAAGATGGACGTTGAAGTGTACACGGAAATCCCGCCAAAGCCAAAGCCGGAGTATATTGTCATCGAGCGTACCGGAGGAAGCGAAAGAAACAAAATCCGGCACGCAACTGTAGCAATCCAATCCATCGGAAAAACACTGCTACGGGCAGTCGAAATAAACGAAGAGGTAATAAAATCAATGACAAGCGACGATGGGATTATAGCGATAAATGAAATATTTGGATGCTACTTGAATTCAGATTATAATTTCACGGATCCGGAAACAAAAAACTACCGATATCAAGCAGTATTTGATATCACATACCACTAGGAGGATAAAAAAATGGGGAACAATGCAAATAATGTAAGTGCAGGAAAGCCAAAAGTAGGCGGTGCTATTTTCCGCGCGCCGATTGGGACAACGCTCCCGACAGACGCAACAACGCCACTTGATCCGGCATTTGTCGGTCTGGGATACGCAAGCGAAGACGGCGTAGTAAACGGAGTAGAAACGGACTCCAACAATATTGTTGCGTGGGGCGGTGATACTGTCCTAACCGTGACGAGTTCGGCAGACGAAACCTACCAGTACACCCTTATCGAATCGCTCAACAAGGACGTGCTTGTAACGGTATATGGGCCAAACAACGTTACAGTTAACGGCGATGAGATTACAATCGCCCATAGACCAAGCGAGGATCTGCCAAATTCTATATTTGTCATCGAAGTAGCAATGACAGGTGGGCGCATGAAGAGAATCCTCATTCCAAACGGCAAAGTGACCGAAGTCGGCGAAGTCAATTATCAGGATGCAGAAGCCATCGGATACCAAACAACCGTTTCCGCATTTGTCGATGCTACAGGAGCAACGGCGTATGAATACATTTCGGCATCTCAAGGAAGTGCGACCGTTCCGGATGCGCCGACAATCGGTACGGCAACGGGTGGCGACAGGCAGGCAACTGTAGAGTTCACACCTCCTACATTTGATGGGGGATCGCCAATATTGACATATACTGCAATATCAAGCCCCGGTGGGGTTATGGGCAAGAGCGATACAAGCCCGATCACAGTCGATGGCCTTACGAATGACACGGAATACATCTTTGTAGTCAAAGCAACAAACGTCATCGGAGACGGCGAGTACTCGGCACCATCCAATGCAGTCACACCATCGGAATAAGCAGATCATCCGGTTGGCGGAGCTAATTCACCGCCAACCGCATAAGGAGAAAAAATGGAAAGCGAAATCGTAGTGAATGATGTGGAAATAGAAGAAATAAAAGAAATAGACGCAGAAAAGAAGGCAAGGAAACGTGAAAAGACGATTATGGAGATATCGAAAAATATTAAACCAGCGGTTTTTGACGATATGCGTTTTTTAGAAGCCCTAGACGCCATAGACAGCGGAGCAGATCCGCTAGGACTGTCCCGCCTTTTCTCAAAACTGCTTACAAAAGCAGACAAGGAAAAGCTGTATAAGGCAATCGAAACCCCAGAGGGGACAGTACCCATCGAAGCGGCAACGACCGCGCTTGTGGAGATTATGCAGAGGGCGCAGGCGGGAAAAAAATAATTGCCCTCTGGTGGATGATGAAAGAGGGCAAAGACGAACTTGTCTGTGATTTTGCAGAATACTACCATGTGAACCTGTCGGAGATTGAAAACTATAAACTATCATACATCGCAACACTTGCTCTGGGGCTAAGGGAAGATAGCCGCACAAGAATGAAGATGTCAAACCGAAAGTACAGCATGTCCACACAGCTTGCAGGATTCCAGATAGACCTACTTCAATACCTAGTTTGGTTTCAGACCAAGGATGCAAGCAAGGGGCGTAATCGACCGAATCCAATCCTAAAGGAAAAAGAAAAGAAGAATACGGATCATCTATCATTTGGAACAGCAGAAGAGTTTGAAGCAAAAATGAGGGAAATAAAAAATGGCAACTAGTATTGGCAGTGCGTATATTGAAATATTTCCAGATATGAAAGCATTTGGGAAACAAATAAAAAGCGCAATCACAGGCGAAAAATTTAATAGCTCATCATCGGCAGCAGGGAAATCTATTGGCGGTGGCATTCTTGGCGGCATGAAATCCGTCCTTGGCGGTGCTGCCGTTTTTAAACTTGTAGAATCTGGAATTAATATGATTAAGAATTCCGTTGGGGATGCCGTAAAGCGGTTCGATACTATCCAAAATTTCCCCAACGTAATGAAAAATTTTGGAGTTTCTGCCGAGGATGCCAGCAAGGCTATGAAAAGGATATCCGATGGCTTGCAAGGACTTCCAACCACGCTAGATCAAGGGGCAAGCGCAGTTCAGCGTTTCACCTCAAAGACAGGTGACGTAAATAAAGCGACCGACTATTTCCTTGCCCTAAACAACGCCGTTATCGCAGGTGGTGCACCAATGGACTTGCAAACAGCGGCAACAGAACAGCTTGCGCAGGCATATGCAAAAGGAAAGCCCGATATGACGGAATGGCGGTCTATGGTGTCCGCAATGCCGGCACAGCTCTCACAGGTCGCGAAAGCAATGGGAATGACAACAGAAGAGCTTGGAGTGGGGTTAAGGGAAGGGAATATTTCCATGGATGACTTCATGGATAAGATTGTAGAACTAAATACTACAGGAGTTGACGGATTTGATTCATTCGCCGTCCAAGCAAGAAACGCGGTCGGAGGGATTGGAACGTCAATAGGTCTTGTCAAGACGGCTGTAGTACGTGGTGTTGCCGATATGATTAGCGCAATGCAAGAATGGCTAAAGGATTCTGGTTTTGGAAGTTTCGGAGATATTTTCCAGGAGATACGCGAGGGGGTTGATGACGCTTTCAAATCCGTAGCCGATGCGTTGCCAAAAATCGCATCCTTTTTTCTTGATATCTGGAATAGGCTCGAGCCGACAAGAGAAGCGTTTTCGGGTCTATTTTCCTACATATCCGACAATGCACCGAGTACAAGCGATATGATTTCAACGATAAAAAAGGCAGTCGAAGGATTCGCCGATGTTGCAAACAGGGTGTTTCCACCTGTGGTTGATTTTCTTATTGAAATATGGGAAAAAACTTCCCCCATTAGAAAAGCCTTTACAGATCTGTTCTCTGATATAACAAAATCGTCGCCAGACGTAAGTAGTGCAATCGGATTTATCGCAGATGCGATTAGAGGAATTGCAGATATCGCAAATGTCGTATTGCCTGCCCTTATTGGATTTATCCAGTCGTTAGGCAAGCATATGGATATCGTAATACCACTTATCGCGGCATTCGTGGGAGGATTTATTGCGTACAAAGCAATCATTGCAGCAACAACAATAGCAGCTAAAATCTATACAATAGCACAGGCGGCTATGAATTTGGCCATGAGCGCAAACCCAATTGCTGTTGTTGTCATAGCGATCGCGGCACTTGTTGCCGCCGTAATTGTCCTGTGGAATACAAACGAAGATTTTAGGAATTCTATTATCCAGGTTTTTAAAAAGATAAAAGAAGCCTTTAATGCTGTCGTAAAAGTTTTTAAGGAAGGCGTAAATAATATTGCAGATTTTTTTACAGTCACAATTCCAAATGCGCTAAACATAGTAAAAAACTTTTTTATAAATATATGGAACAATATCACCACATCGTTTAGCTCGCTTAAAAATTCCATTGGAAATATCGTAAAAAATATTGCAGAATTTTTCACGGTCACGATACCAAATGCAGTTAAAAAAGCAATTGACTTTTTTAAAGAACTGCCTGGGAAAGTGTTGGGTTTTTTAAACGATCTGCCGTATAAAATAGGCTACCTCGTGGGCGAGATAACAGTTTTTTTTATACAGCTGCCGGGTAAAATATGGAACGCCCTAAAAGAAGCGGCGGCAAAAATGGCAAGTTGGGTATTGGACATGACCACAAAAGCGATCGAAGTAGGGACGAATGTCTTAAACTCGATCGTGAAATTCTTTACAGAACTGCCGGGGAAAATAGCAAACACTTTAAAAACCGCATGGAATAATTTTGTTTCATGGGGTACAGAAATGATATCAAAATCCATAGAAACAGGGACGAATGTCTTAAACTCGATCGTGAAATTCTTTACAGAACTGCCGGGAAAAATAGTGCTGACGCTTCAAACCGCATGGAATAATTTTGTTTCATGGGGTGCAGATATGATAAGCAAGGCGAGCGAAACAGGAGCAAACGCTATAAATTCCATCGTTTCTTTTTTTCAAGAGCTTCCCGGCAAGGTAATAGCCGCAGTGTCTTCACTCGGGGAAATGATAAAAACATGGGCACTTGGAATACCAGGAAAAGTAAATGAAGGGATCGCAGGAATAAAAGATATCGGAAAGAATCTCGTTGAAGGCTTTTGGAATGGCATTACTGGCGCAGCGACATGGCTCATGGATAAGGTAAAAGGCTTTGCAACTGGAATCTTGGACGGAATGAAGAATGCGTTGAAAGAAAAATCGCCATCAAAAGCGACCGAAGAAATGGGTGTAAACCTCGATAAAGGTCTTGGCGGTGGAATCGTAAAAGGGAGCAAAGCCGTAGCAAAGCAGGCAAAGGATTTTGCCAAAAGCGTTACGTCCGCCATGTCAGATGCAATAATGGGCGACACGGCGAAACTAAAAGATTCAATCGCAAAAATAAATGAAAAGCTAGTAGACAAGTCAGCGGTCGAAAAGCTAAAGAAAAGCAATGCCGCAATCGCAAAAGACTACAAGGATACAGGAGATAAGCTTGCAAAGGCAAAAAAACAACTTGCGACAGATCTAGCAAAGAAAACCGTCGATCAAGCAGCGGTAAAGAAGGATAAGCAGGCAATCGCCGACCTTGAAAAAGAGTATAAAAAACTTGGAACATCCGCAAATAAATCCGCAACAGAGCTTGCACTTGCGAAAAAACAGCTTGCAATCACAACCGAAATAAACAGGCTTGAAAGTGCACTGACAGTTGCCGCTACAAAAATGGACGATTTCAACGACAAGCTAGAGGATGCAAAAGACAAGCTAAAGGATGCGCAAAAAGCCATGTCGGACTATGCAGGGAGCGTAAAGGAAGCGTTTAAGTCCTATGGATCCGTGTCAAAAGTTTTTGGCGATGTTTTTAGCAAGCATGACGATGATGTGGCATCTGCCGCAGAAAAACTTGCGGATGCAAGGGAAGGTCTTGCAAAGTCAACAAAAAATCTTATAAGCGCGCAAGAAGAGTACAGCGCGATAGAAGACAAAACGACAAGGGAAGCATTGAATCAGCTTGACGTAATCGCAAAGCTTGCAAAGGAAAACGACGAGCTTACAAAATCCGTAAAGGAACAACAAGGCGCGTACGACGAGATCAGCAAGCCAGTGACCATAAAAAGCTATACGGATACGCTAAAGACGATGCTTAAAAAATCGCAGGAGTACGCAAAGGACATACAGGCACTAAGGGATCTCGGGCTTGGCGAAGGCGCGATAAACGACATCTTGGCACAGGGCGTAGAAAGCGGATCGGAGCTTGCGAAACAGCTTGTAGCCGGAGCGGACAAACAAACCATCAGTGAACTAAATAAAGTAATGGAAGACATCGCAAATGTAGGTGGCAAACTTGGCGATTCACTCTCAAAAGATTTTTACCAGAACGGCGTGGACGTTGCACAAGGTCTGGTGGACGGAATCAACAGCAAAATGAACGATTTAAAAAAGACGATGGCAGATCTTGGTGACGCAATCGCAGAACAGCTAAGAAAATCACTTGAAATTCATTCCCCGTCAAAAGTTATGAAAAAGCTTGGACGCTTTATCCCCATGGGGCTAGCGGACGGAATCGAGGGCGGGGCAGGATATGTAGAGCGTGCCGTTTTAGATGTGGCAGAAATTACATTAGGGATGCCACCGGAGCTAAACGCGCCGTATATATCCGGTATGAATGCAGAACCAGAGCTTGCACAACAGGGATTTGGCGCAATGGTTGACAGGCTCTACACCGCCCTGCAAGGCATGAGGGTAGAGATCGACCGCCGGGAGCTTGGAAGGATTGTGGGTATACCGCTATGAACATAAAATACATTAACAGCAAGGGCATTGAAATAAATCTATCAGAATTTCCCTACATCCTAAAGCCGGATAACCTTTTTGACTACGGTTGGGATTTTGATGCTGTGGATTTTGTGGACGGTGGGAAAATCAAAAAATTTAAAAAGGGCTTGCAAACAAAAAGCCTTGAACTGTACATATGCGCATCAACCCGGGCAGAATTCAATGCAAATTTACGGAATTTTTTTGACATAGTGGGCGCAGATATTGCCAACCTATCACCCGGGAAGCTTATGCTTGATACAGAAGAATATATTTTGGGGTACATCTACGCATCCGAAAAAGCACTATCCCCTACAGGGCTATCAACGATGGTAAACGGATTTAGTTTTGCCTGTGAATCGCCATTTTGGACAAAAGACGTAACCTATAGCTTTTATCCTGGATCAACAAGCCCATCAAGCGATGGGGCAGACTATTTGTACGACTACCTTTTTGACTACACAGCCGGAAATGATGTAGAAATAATAAATTCCGATTCTGTCATGGGAAGCGACTTTTTAATGAATATCTGGGGGGCGGTGGATACGCCATCGATTTCCATAGGGGCGAACGTATACATAGTCAATACGGTTTTATATACAGGCGAATTCCTACAGGTGGATTCCAGAAAAAAAACAATCGTCCGGTATAAGAATAATGGGGAACAGGTGAACGAATTTGAATCGCGGGACATGTCGAGCGAGTTTTTTAAGAAAATACAGCCCGGTCTTAACGTAATCGAAACAAATTGCGCATTTGACTTGACGATGTATCAAAAAAGGAGTGAGCCACTATGGAATTTTTAATCGCAGGATCTGACATGCACGAAGTCGGATACTTAAAAGATTATAGTAGCCTTGACTTTGACCTAGCGGAACGAAACGACTTTCTGCTAAAAACATACGAAACAATCCCTTTTGGATCTTATATCTTTTGCCCCGGAACGGAATGGGGAGGTGTAGTGGAGGGGGTAAAGCGCATCACAGACACAGAGCTGGTCGAGATAAGTGGGACATCGTGGCGCGGGCTTTTAGGCAAAGACGTTGTTGTGCCTTTTTCTGGTCAAGATTATCGCACCGTTTCGGGAGATGCAAACCAGATCCTAGCAACAATCTTGTCAGAAAACGACAGCGTGGGAACGATTTTTAACGTCCCCACCACGGCATCAGGCGCAACATTTATAAACTATAAATTTGATAGGTACATCAGCAAGCTAGATGGATTTAAAAAGATGCTTAAAACAAAAGGATACCGCCTGCATATCTGGGCGCAAGAAAATGGGTCGGGAAATCCTTTCTCAATCTGCTGTGAAGCCGTCCCAATCGTAGACTACACAAACAAACTAAATTATTCATCCGACTATGATATCACGCTTACGATAGACGACTACCGGGGAGGGATAAACCACTTGATTTGCCTTGGGTCAGGGGATCTAGCGGAAAGGCAGCGGATCGACCTATACGTGCAGCAGGATGGGACGATATCGGATTCGGGCGCATATTATACCGGGTCAGATATGCGCACATCCGTCTACGAATATAGCAGCGCAGAAAGCATCGACGATTTAAGGAGCTACGGTATAAAAAAATTGGAAGAACTTTCAAACTATAAAAAATTATCTATGGAAGTTGAAGATTTTGGTGTAGAAATCGGCGATATCGTAGGGGCACAGGACAGCGTTACAGGGATAAAACTATCAAAGCCAGTTGCAGGCAAAATATTAAGGGCAAGCGGCGGTGATGAGCAGATAGAGATAAAAGTAGAAGGGGGTACAGACGCAGATGTTAATTATTGATGGACATACAGGCACACCGCACATAAGCTCACAGCAGGTAGCGGATTCGTACATGGCAATTTTTGGAGATGGCGACTATATACTAGATTTGGGAAGTAAATTTTCTTACGAAGTTATTAGTAACAACGAGGTGAATATTTCGGACGGCGTGCTTGTGATGCAGGGGCGCAGGGCAATTACAGAGTACGGCACGGTCGAAAATATCACAATCGAAAACGGGACGCAGGGAGCGACAAGGAAAGACCTAATTGTGGCAAGATATACAAGGGACACGGCAACGCTAGAGGAAAAAATAATCATAATCGCCGTCAAAGGGACGCCAAATAGCGGGGATCCAGTGGTAAATGATGGAACAAACGTCCGTGAGGGTGCAATCATCCATGACATGATTTTGTATCGAGTGAATATTACGGATATCGCCATAACATCAGTCGATACGATTTTTAAATCTTGGGGCGATTCCATAAACACACAATTCACAAAGACAAACACGGAATTAAGCCTCAAAGCAAATGATAGTCAAGCAACGTCCACAATATCAGAAAATATTACAAAAATAGCGGCAAATTATACATCGACCGTAAATACGTGGATTCAAAATTTTGCAAACAAGATAAATGGGATTATAACAAATCTTGGCAAAAAGCAGGATATCTACGACTACACTGTGATGCAAAATAAATATGACGGTCTTACGCTTCCGTCCGTATGGCCGAGCGGGCAGACGCTTATGTTTAGCAACGCACAGACAAATAAATTTAATGGTCAGAACTATTGCGCGGTAATTACGGTAAAGTCATTTTCGGCTGCAACTACTTCCTGCGTACAGTACATCTATCCGTACAACGTTGAGTTTCCGATCACATACCGGTATGCACTGCAAGGTACGGACGCGTGGCTAGCGTGGAGGTCGATAGCCAACGCAGACAACCCGATTTTTACTGGGAGCATTAGTATGGGGAGGTTGGCTGGGTCTACCGTTGGAGAGGATAGCGTTGCAGTGGGAAAACAAAACAAGGCAACTGGTGCTTATTCTCATGCCGAGGGATATGGCACTAGTGCAACTGGTGCTTATTCTCATACCGAGGGACATAACACACAAGCGACCGGAAATAGTTCCCATGCAGAGGGATTGGATACCATTGCGTTAAATGATGCTTGCCATTCCGAGGGATACCTCACCACATCGGGCGGTACGGCTTCCCACTCGGAAGGGGCTTATACCAGTTCTTTTGCATACCAACATGCTGGGGGGCATTATAACAACAGCACGATTGCGACGCCGTCGACAAGTTCCGGGACGGGAACAGGAACTTCTTTCGTACTTGGAAACGGTACCTCGTCCGCAGTATCCAACGCTTTCCGCGTGACAGACAACGGCCAATGTTTTGCGAAAGGCGCATATTCTGCCACAGGTGCAGACTATGCGGAATATTTTGAATGGGAGGACGGCAACCCGGAAAATGCGGACAGAAGAGGTATTTTTGTTACTATGTCAGGCAGGAAAATAAAGCCCGCAGGATGCGGCGACTACATCCTAGGAGTTGTCAGCGCGAACCCATGTATCCTCGGAAACGCAGACGAGTGCTATAGTGGACAATTTCTTTTTGACGATTTTGGCGAGTACATCTATGAAACGTCTATGGTAGATGAGCCGTATATTGACGAGGATGGCGAGCAAGCGACCAGACAGGTAGAATCCACGCACTACAAGCTAAATCCAGAATATGACCCTGAAAAATCGTACGTCCATAGAGCAGAACGCAAGGAATGGGCAGCAGTAGGCATGATGGGAGTATTGACGTGTCGGCATGATGGCACAGCGGTAGTCGATGAGTACGTGGAGTGTAGCGCGGAAGGAGTGGCAACACATGCAGAAACGAGGATGCTAGACAGCTATAGGGTTATCGAGGAAATAGACAGCGAGTTGTGCAGGGTGTTGATAAAATAAAGAGAGGTGCAAAGAAATGGATGCAATAACGCAGATAACGCCAATCCTAGGGCTTGTGGCTATGGTTTTGGCCATGATTGTAAGCTATGGGACGATACATGCGCGGAAGACAGATCCGCAAGTGGCAAAAGACAGGGAACAGGACGATAAAATCGAAAAGATCCTAAGGCTGCTTGACAATGACAACGGCCGGCTAAACAGGCTTGAATCGTCAAATATCCAAACAAATGAATTCCAAAGGATGTGTCTGCGGACGATGAAAGGGATGCTTCAGCACCTTAGGAGCGGCAACCATACAGAGCAAATGGAAGCCCTTGAGGGGGAAATAGACGATTTTCTTATAGGGGGTAGCAAATCATGATATATCGTATCCTGATAGTGGATGGTTTTATAGTCGTGCTGTCAAACTTGATTGTACTGTACGTGGTCAACAGCATGTTGCCAGTACTTAAAAGATGCGAATCTTTCATATGCTTGTCTCTAACAATTACATTTATGTGGATGGTACCAGAGATAGGGAGAGGTGGAAACTCCATGGAAACGTTTTTGTGTGATGTATTTTATATTTCGGGGGGCGCAACATTTTTGCATAGCATAATCACATCTCTAAAAAAAATAATCATAGAAGGGAGAAGAAGGAAATGAAAACATTTGTTCTACAAACAGCGGAGC
>JAJQRA010000040.1:0-114449 GCA_046533095.1 Lachnospiraceae bacterium ZAX-1
TCATATTCGTTCCCCCGCATTTCTCTTTTACTTGATTCTGCCATCCTAACATCGGCTGTGTCAAACAATCCTATCCTACTATTTGCCCCACATTAATAGTTATATTCAAACAACTGTATGATATCAAATATTTTATATTTATTTTATTTTTCTATTGACATTAAAATATTATAAATTAGTGCCGAGAATCTTGGTGCTGCTGAACTATTTCCTTTAAACAACCGATACATACTAATTTTTTTCTTTTGAATTTATAATATTCTTCATCAATGCCATCTCTTTTTGTAAACACAATTTGCCTAACCAGCTTTTCAAATTGACTATTTTGGTCCAAGGGAATGTTTTCTTAATAACAGGATATTTTCCAGATGCAATATGCTTATAAAATTCCACATAAACCTTAGTGATGAAAGCCAAAATATACGTATGGAAAATGGCATAGAAGTACAAAGCGGTCATGTATCAGATGGAAAAAATTCCAGCCAATACGCTTTCATTTGAAGCAATGCATCAAGCGTTTTCTCTGTAGCAGCAAAAAATTCATTTTCAGCAACATCACGATAGTCAATATAGGTCGTTTCCGTTTCCTCCGGTATTGGAATAATTCTGTTTTCAAAATCCTCATAGCAAAACACAGGGGCTATGGTTGTCTCAAGAAGCTGATATACATGCTCCTCTCCTTCATAGGAATCCACCTTACCTTCAATAAAAACAAGATATTCTTTTCCTTCCCTTATATAGTTTGAAAAGCCCAATTCCACCGATTGGACATCCCCAGTAAAACTAGTCTGCCAGTTTGTACGGTAGAGGTATAGTTCATCATGGATCTTAATATCATCGCCTTTATAAACTTTTTCCACCTGGACAAGCTGGATGAAATTGCCTAAAAAAGAATACTTCCTTTCCCCTTTCCCACGAACGCGTAGAATCATGTTTGAACCCGCCAAGTCCTCTTTCATGTCTAAACAGACCGATTCCACAAACTCTTCCGGGAATTCTGCAACCTTAAAGTAATCCATACTATCCGATTGTCTGGTGATATTCGTATAGGTAAATTTTTGGCTTGCGCCAAAAGCCGCCCCACCAATGAAGGCTGCCAGTGCTATGATTCCAACCGCTTTTTTCAAAACACCTTCACCTCCGATAATAGGCCATCCTCCATATGGAATATATGGTCCGATAAAAGCTGTATGTCCTCTTTATTATGGCTGGCCAATAGGATAAGGGCGCCCCGGTCCTTTTCCTCCCGAACGATATCCCGAATGCAGGCAACCCCCGACTCGTCCAAAGAATTTGTTGGCTCGTCCAGCATAATGATATCCGGCTTTTCCATGATTGCCTGTGCAATTGCTATACGCTGCTTCATCCCAAGGGAATACTTGCGGTAGCTCCTTTTATCTGCAGGATCTAGACCGACCCTAAGGATTGCGCTTTTGATTGCGCTTTGATCAGCGACTCCATTAAGCTTTGCCAGCAGTTCCAAATTTCTATATCCGGTATATTCCGGATATAGACCGGCATTTTCCAACACAATGCCTAGCCTTGGCAAAACGGAAAAATCTTTCGATAGCACTTTATCATCCAAACTGACTGCCCCTTTATCAATGCTCATTAGCCCTGATAAAGCACGAAACAGCATTGTTTTTCCAGAACCATTCCTTCCAACAAAGCCATATACACTACCAGAGCATAAATTGATCGTAACATCCTGGAGTATCGTTTTTTTCTTAATTGTCTTATACACATTTTTTGCTGACAGAACCATAGCGGCTATCCTCCTATCTCTATATTCGCAACAATGATATCGTGGCGGCCAATTAGATATCCGCCTATCATTGCAGCAATAAGCGCGATGCATAGATACAGGGCTACGGAAACATTTAGATCAAAGTCAATTCCAAATCTATTGATCAAGCCTTCAACCCCTGCAATATTGCTGCTGTGCCAATCCATCACTAGGTGCGATATGGGATCTAGTTGGAGCAGGTATCCATTCCTTGCCACATCCTTGGAACCTTCAAGTGGAAACTGAGTTTCCCACAATTTTAACAGTGCCATAAACATAAACTGTAGGCTCACCACGAGGGCAAAGCCATGCCCGCTTCCAAGCTTTATGGAAACAAGGTTGACGAAAAGTGTTGTAGCAAATAGCCACAAGGTGTGGATGGCTATATAATAAAAAAGCAAAACGCCAGATGCAAAGCCTGCCAGCAGGTGCCCTCGCAGGAAAAGGATGGCTGTCGGCGTCAAGGCGGTAATTACCATATACAGGCATGAGAATTTTAATAGGCCGCACAGTTCTTTTGCATACCATTTTTTTCGATCGACACACCTTGAAAAGTAGTAGACGCTTGCAGAACAAAAATGCGAATAGATATATAGTCCAAAGATAGCTTGAAAAACAATATGCGCAAGATAGGCAAAGGCCATCTCAAATATCGTCCTGGCACATATCATTTCCATAGAAAAGCTCAACTTCATAATGATATCTTCCAATGGGATTTGATCCCCTGAAAACGTCTGCCCGATACACAATAGCAACGAACATGCAGCTGCCGCCCCAATACAATACATATAGTTCCTCATATCAGCACATCTTTCTTTGCATGATAATAGATAGCAAATAAAGAAAACGCACTGATAGCCCCTAATACGGCAAAGCATACGGCATAATTTTTAGGGGCGTATGTATAGAGCAGTAGATAGGACTGGTAGGACGTGGAAAATGATAGTTCCCCAAAAATATTTGTAACATTATCAAATAGAAAAAGCAAAATGTAAACAGGCAAAAATAGAAAAACCTTATATTTTATTTTAAAGGTCGAAACTGCCAATACGAGGACGCTAAGCACCGCCGATACCAATCCTAGAAAAAGAATACAGACGACAGCATACAGATACGGCCACCCTAAATATAAATCAAGCCAAAAGTAGTTGCTCAGTTCATGATTATATTCAAAATCATAAATACTATAATAAGATAAATTTCCCGTTGCTTCCAGAGGGAAAGATATGCAGTTTAAAATTATTTCCAGGAGAAAGGGAAGTGTAAAAACGCCAAAAGTAGTCGCCATTACTGCAATCGTTTTACCAGCATAATAATTCTTTTTTCCTACCCTAGCTACTACATTCACAATATTCTTAGTTTCATAATCTTCTGCATAGGAAAAACCTGCCGGTATCACAACAAGGATTGGATAAAGAAGGATAAAATAAATGATATTGCCATTCCAATTATCTACGTTTAGAAACAGCAGTTTCATAGGATGCACCATCGCTATTATGTCCGCCCCCCTATACCTTACTATATTTGCAATAAAATTATGGAATACGAATATTAATAAAGCGTAGAATAGGATTGAGCATCTAATCTTCTGCGTCATCGCGCAAATTTGCATATGAATCGATTGAACCATAAATCCCCTCCGGTTATTCAACGTAAAAGATATTCTAAAATAAAGCAGCTTCTGATGAACTATATGATTGCACATTAGCAGTTCAATCATCAGATTCACGACACGAAAAAATGTACCTTATATTTCTCCCCACCACTTAGACCGTTCCCGCCTTCTCAAGGTACGTATCATACTGCATGGGAAACTTCCGTATGAAATCGCAAGCACCTGCTACCTTTGCCACTTCCTTTACCTCATCTAAAAATGTTTATATCACATTCATAGCATTCTATTATTTTTGGCATTGAGATAAATTCATACTATATATTTTTTATTTGAGCTCTCCCTAAGAGCCTTCCCTAAATCTAAAACGAAGCAAATTATGTAAATAAATACCAAAACATCGTTTGTTCGATTCCTACGAGAAGAATCAAGTTTTCCCATAGTTTAGAACATTTATCAAGCCCGGCAATGGAACGTTACGCCATCCGTATCCTATAATTGTACATCTTATATTTTAACAGTTATGTTTAAACAACTGTATATTATCAAATATTTTCTATTCTGTCAACAGGATTTTACATCTATTTTATTTTCTATTGACAATATTAAAATGAGCTTATAAAATATAATAGAATATAATATATTAAAATTTACGGTTAATGTTTCGAATTTCAAATTCTAGGTTAGGCGGTAGACAATATGAATATCTCGTTAACAAGCAATGAACTTGAGATCATGGAGCTTATGTGGGAAAAGGACAGGCCATTATCAAGGGCTGAGATCATCAAGTTCTCCCCAAATTCCTCTTGGAAAGCAAGCTCCATCCATATTTTATTGAACAAACTGCTGGAAAAAGGGGCAATCGAAGTGCATGGGTTCGTAAAAACCGGGAAAAACTATGGGCGTACTTATTCACCGCTTATTGCACAGGAAGCATATATCACAGCACAATTTCGCCAAAACCCTTACTATGCCAAGCCTTCTGCTACCACTGCCGTGTTTTCTGCTCTGCTTCAAAATGATGGCATTGACGATTCTGTCATTGAGGAACTTGAGCAAATGCTCAATGACAGAAAGCAGAGAGGGGGCAAAAAATGAGTATTTCCATTTTCTCATTTGTAATGTCTGTATTGTGGTGCGACATTTTCGTTGTGGCAAGCTACCTGCTCCGGCAAAGGAACGGCTTCCTGATTCACTTTAGCATTTACCCCATATTGCTTTTAATGCTAGCGAGCCTTTCCCGGCTTCTATTCAGCCTAGAATTTCCATTTGCCGTCATCCTACACTCCGATACTGTTTTCCCGGCAATCGTAACATTTTTTAATACGACACTGTTTGCCCCGCTGTCAGGAACTGTAAATATAACGGTTGCCACTGCATTCCTGGCTATTTGGGTTATAGGGTGCTGCTATTCCTTCTTTCGCATATTTTTTCAGCACACCCGTTTTCAGAAAACCATGTCCCAAGAGCAGGCAACACAGGAAAAAAAAATTTATTCCATACTAGGCAGGATCACTGGGGAATGCAGGCTAGGGGGAAAAACCAGGGTCATCCAGACTTCCCTAGTAAGTACCCCTATGGTTACAGGTTTTTTCAAGCCCACTATCTATTTGCCGGATATGCCCTTTTCTGACGATGAAATGTACTATATCCTGCTTCATGAATGGACCCATTTTCTACATAAGGATTTATGGCTTAAACTGCTTGTTCAAATCATCTGCGCAATATACTGGTGGAATCCGATCATTTATATCTTAAAGCATAACCTTGACCAGACACTAGAGATCAAAAGCGATTTGGATATGGCAGGCAGGATGCCGGAGGAATCGAAAATCCAATATTTGAAAACCATATTAAAGGTCGCAAGGAATACAAATGGAAGGGGGCAGGCTCCTGCCCCCCATACTGCTTTACAATTTGTCGCCAACAACAGGAGGGAGTGGATGAAACAGCGCTTTTATATGGTACTGGAATCTGAACCCCAAAAGCCATCACAGAAGCCTACTGTTCCACTATTCCATATTTTTACAATCACGCTTTTCGCCATTTCCTATTTATTTGTTATTCAGCCACGTTTTAAACCGCCCTCCCAAGAAAATGGCACCCTAATTTATGATATCAATCCTGACAATGCATATTTAATCGACAACGCAGACACTACCTACTCTCTATACATAGATGGACAGTTTCTCCTTGATACCGACGATATCACATCAGAACCCTATTCCACATTACCCATCCAGTAAATTTTAGGAAAACCAAAGAGGAGGGTACAAGATAAATCTTAGAAAATTATTTACCGGAATGCTGCTAGCTGCGAGAAGGATATAAGATGAACCTTAGAAAATTATTTATCGGGGTGCTGCTAGCTACAGTGATCGGCGATCCACAATTACAAGTTATGGCGACAGAACCTCAATTAAGCAATCCTGCACCAGCCAGCGAACAGATAACCCCACGTGCCGAAAAAACACAATGGTATTACCAGTCAGTAGGCGGGAGGCTACAAAAACGCCTATGGTCCATTACGTATGGTGTATGGCGCTCTGACTGGATGTGGGTATGACTTCATGATAGCATTACATCAAATATCCGTTTCCTTTTAAATTCAACCCATTCGGCTTTCGGCTGCCTGTTTGCGTCCTTGTGAAAATCAAACGTAACCAGATAGCCGACCGTTGCGTGTTTACTGTCAAGGTAAGCCGACAGCTGTTCATAGGCTTGTTCGTGTTTGACATTACGGTAAGCGGTGGAACACATCGTGTCCCTTAAAAAAGTAGCCACACCGTTTTTTGGTGGGCTACTTTTCTCATAAAAATCCTTCTCTGACAATTTGCGTTCTATCATTTTTTATTTTATCGGGATTTTGCTACGCAAAGTACTTCGTGTTGTAGATGGTTTTGAATCTTCCTGCATGAATTTTAAACAGGATTTGTAATTCTACGCAAAGCACTTCGTGTTGTAGACGGTTTTTAAATCTCTACATTATTTAATTCTTTTTACCCAACACTACCGATATTGTCTGTTCTTCATATTGCCCTGCCTGCGTTGTTTGTATCACAACTTCTACAGTTGTGCCTGCCTTATAATAGGTTAGCAAATCCTGAAGTTTTTCCATTGAACCTACACTTTTTCCATCAAGGGAGGTTATAATATCACCTTGCTTTATTCCGGCATCCGCCGCTGCAGTACCCTCTATCACCTGAGCCACATAAATCCCAATGGGCATATTGTATTTTTGAGAAACTTCATCTGTAACGTCTACTCCAGCTATCCCAAGATAGGCTGTCTGTGATTCTTCTACCTTTTCACGGGTAATTAGCTCATTGATAATCGGTTCTGCCGCTGTGATTGGGATCGCATACCCCATTCCTTCTACTTCTGTGTCCGCATATTTTACAGAATTAATGCCAATCACTTCCCCCTTCATATTAAGGAGAGCTCCGCCACTGTTTCCGGGGTTGATTGCCGCATCGGTTTGAAGTAGCTCATTTGTTGTCGGTTCTCCTGTCATCGGGTCTAAAATGGTTACTTCCCTGTTAAGTGCGCTTAAGACACCCGTCGTTACCGATTGCCCATACCCTAACGCATTTCCAATCGCTACAACTGATTCCCCGACTTTTAATGTTTCCGAATTTCCAAGGACCGCCACCTTAATCTGGTCTAGGGTACTCCCCTTTATGCTGCTAATCGGTATGGAAATAACAGCTAAATCCGTATCCGTATCCGTTCCTTTTACTTCTGCCACCACTGATTCGTCATCAATAAAATTGACCGTAAGTTCTTTTGAATTAGCCACCACATGGTTATTCGTTGCAATATACAATTCACTTTCTGTCTGTCCAATGACAATTCCAGAACCACGGCTTTCTACATCCCTGTTCACCGTTTCCCCGAACCATGCACCGTATTCCTGTTGCGACATATTGGTAATGGACACGATGGATGGCATAACATTCTCGGCAATATCAGATACATCAGATACGGTCGTTGCCGTGCTTTCACTGGCTGTAGGAATTGTAGCGACCGCAGCATTTTGTGCGCCCCCTAACTGCGTATTGCGATTTTCTGTGACCTGCGGTTTTCCTGTCGCATAATCAAAGATATAGCCGGTTCCATAAAATACAGTCCCTGAAATCAATCCAAATACAAGGGCAAATGCTGCACATTTCATCAGCTTCGTGCCAAATCCATTTTTTCTAGGTTTTTTTACCTTCTTTGCCTTTTTCCCTGTTGGAGGGATTTGTGCCGTCTCATATAAATTAGCTGTTCGGTTCGTATTTGCATTCGGTCCTTGCTGATACGTCCCTGCCTGGTTCATATTTGCCTCTGCCCCTGGCTGGTATGTCCCTGCCTGGCTCGTGTTTGCCTCTGCCCCTGGCTGGTATGTTCCTGCCTGGCTCGTGTTTGCCTCTGCCCCTGGCTGGTATGTTCCTGCCTGGCTCGTGTTTGCCTCTGCCCCTGGCTGGTATGTTCCTGCTTGGCTCGTGTTGGTATCAGGCTCCTTCTTAATATAACTATATGAGTAGAGGGAATTTGAAGTATCGTCACTGCCCGAATTTACGTTTGGAAATTGATTGTCATTCATAACTTTTGTCTCCTTTCATTTTTTATCATTTTTTCATATTGCTGTATCTATGTTACTAATTTTACGGAAAAAATGTGTAGAAATTGTGACTAAAAGTTTAAAATTACGTGTTTTTAGAGTTTGTATGAGATCTAGAATATACCCCTATATAGCACATCTTATTTATCTTTTTTTTCCAGAAAAATTTTTCTTGTAACAAAGCTCCATACCATAACTACCCCTGTAGCCAATATTTTAGATAACATATAATGAATGGTGAACTGTTCTACAAGTATCCATAAGAGTAGTTGGTTTATCCCTAGCCCACATACGCTCAAAATAAAAAACAGCAGGAATTCTTTCCCTTTGTGAGCATCTTCTTTCCTTTGAAATACAAAATGCATACTACAAATATAATTAAAGATAAGTGATATAGAAAATGACATTGCCGCCGACCATAGATAATAGATGCCAAAAAATTCAGTAAATACAAACAATAGGACTAAATCGATCGCTGTTGAGAGCCCTCCCACGATACCGAATTTTATAATTTGTTTGATCAATTTTATCATAACCTTTTTTCTTCTCCCATTCATAAGTAAAAGCGGATATTACGCACCATTTCCCCTATTCATAAAAACGGATATTACGTACCATTTCCCCTATTCATAAAAGTGGATATTACGTACCATTTTTCCTATTCATAAAAGTGGATATTATTCCCTCCTATTGCTATTTTTTTTCCATTTAATCGCTATCGTTATCATCATTGCTAAACTGCCTACAAACAAACTATACCACAAAAAAAGATTCGTATCATCTCCTGTTTTTACCGGTGTACGATTCCTGGTCGGTGCGATTGTATCTTCTGGGCTTGTAATGGGAATTGCCGGTACCTTTGATGGTTCTTTCGGTAGATCTTTTTTTGGCGGATCTTCTTTTCGTGAATCTTCTTTTGGCGGATCTTCTTTCGGTAGATCTTCTATTTCTTTAAAATGAACGGTAATATCATAATCCCGATCTATCTTTTCAATCACAAATTGATCTTCTTCGCTTAATATTGTGTCATTTTCTGTAAATTTTTCAAATTCATATCCTTCTTTGGGTGATGCCGTTAGTATCACTTTTGTTTCTGCATCTACTTGCCCCGCGCCTGTGGCAGTCCCCCCTTTTGCTGGATTGACGCTTAGACTCACGGTATAGGTTGGTACGATTTCTTTCACGGTAAATGCCTTGATTCTTGCCACCGCCCCAAATTCATTTAGATCCTGCCAAGTTGTATTTTTTACAAAGCTTTGATTTTCCTGCGTGGCACTTGTAAAAGCAATCCAATCACCATTTTGGTATGTGTAGTCCGCAAAATACATCACCGGTGAAGCATCCGCACTATTTAATTCTATAACCACGGAAAATATTTCTCCACTCTGTAGCGTTATTCCTGTAGCAAGAGGTATTGTATAGTAACCCGCATAGCTTGTGGTTCCTGTTAACGGTGTTTTTAATATCGCATTCCCACTTTCCGGGTTTTGAAGATCGGTCAGATTTTTATAAATTTGAATACTGTATTGAGCGTTTACGCTATAAAGGGAAAACGATACTTCCTTTAAGGTCTCTGAGCGTACACCTGCCTGTGTCGGTACTGTATACACATTGGCAATTGCACCACCGTTTTCTATTTGATTTACATATCTATCTCCGGATTTCCCTAGATACCTACCTGCCGTCCCATCATATTGGTAAACATTCTCATTGTCATCCGTTGGTTCAAAATCAAAAACATAGGCCGCTGCTGTTGGTTTTGTTACAGACTTGTCTGCATAGGATATCCAAAAATATCCGTTGTCTCCCCACGAAGAACCATAACTGTTTTTTACAAGCCATGCCCCATTTTGTCCCGGATCGGTGTTGAAATTTGTCGCATTATAATCATCATCCCAACCTACGATTGCAATAGAATGGTTTTCCACGGTAGCATTTGGATTATAGTAGGCTGCCGTATTGTAATTGTAAAAGCCGGAGGCATAATAATGTGCCGTTGCAATTGCTCCGTATTTCATAATCATGTTTTTTACATCGGCAGTATCTGCAAAATTTACCCAATATGCATTTTGCAGATGGGCTGCATTTTCATGGGCAAGGTCATCATCTAAGTCAGTTTTATTTGTGCCACGGTCTAAAATATCCTGCCAAGGCGCAATTGACTCATATGCCAGCCCCACTCGATTTGCTAATGCAAAGGTGGAAAATATAGGATGCCCACCTACATCCAAATAACTATAATACCCCTCCAAAAGATTTCTATTTTTGTCTCCTGCTGTATTTCCCAGCGCATCTGCCACTGTATGGTAAAAAAAGTATGCCATGTGCCGTTCGGACAAATCTAGGTTATCAGCACTAACCGCTACTTGATCCAAAATAGCATTTTTTTTAAGCAGTGACGTTTCCGCCACGGTTGCCGCCACAATTGCCCAACAGGTGCCATAAATCCCCTGGTTTTTTACCGGGGTCATGATTGGCAGAAGTCTTCCATCATAGCTAGAAGGCAAGGGTGTACTGCGAACGCTCATTATCCGGTTCTTCTGGTTTAACCCATGTATACTTGGAATCACAATATCCTCTGCCCATGGAATCAATTCCGGTTCCTGTGCCATTTGATCGCTAATCTCTTCTTTTGTCATGGGGCGACCCAGTATATAATCTTCCTTCAAACCTTCTTTGCTATCTTCTTTCGAGCCTTCTTTGTCATTCTCTTCTTTTGAGCCTTCTTTGCTCTCTTCTTCCTTCGAGCCTTCTTTGCTCTCTTCTTCCTCCGAGCCTTCCTTACTCTCCTCTTTTGCTCCTTCTTTGCTCTCTTCTTTTGCGTCTTCTTTGTTATCCTCTTCTTCCACCTTAGGATCATCTTTTATATCCTTAGTTGTATTTGTTTGGGAAGATGACCCCTCTTTTGTTATAGATTGTTTTAATTTAGACTCTTCGTTTTCCCTAAATTCCTCCGCATAAGAATAAAAGCTATCTTGAAAACTTAAAAATATGCTGAAAAATAGTACAATACATAGAGAAACTGCTAATTTTTTTTTCATTTTCTGCCTCTCCTGAAAGTTCTCATTATTTAAGAAAGAATGTAGCAATTTAGGAGGTAGCGCTAAATAGCCACATTCTACACACACAAGATGCAAGCGAACATCTTGACACGGTACTTTTGATGTTTCCGCATAGGAAGCAGCTCCTTTTTATTCCACTGTAACAGATTTCGCCAAGTTCCTTGGCTTATCTACATCACAGCCTTTTCCAAGTGCTACATAGTAGCTGAATAGCTGCAGCGGTATGATTGCAAGGGAGTTGGTGAAGTATTGGTTGGTCTGGGGAATGTATATTACATAATCAGAAGCCTTTTCTATCTCCGTATTGCCCTCATTTGTTATCGCCAACACGAACGCACCTCTTGTGCGCACTTCCTCAATATTGCTGATTGTCTTCTTATATAATTCTTCCTGTGTTACAACAGCGGCTACTAGTGTGCCGTTTTCAATGAGGGAAATGGTGCCATGCTTTAGTTCTCCCGCCGCATATGCCTCGGAATGAATATAGGATATTTCCTTTAATTTTAAAGAGCCTTCCAACGAAATAGCATAGTCAATGCCTCTTCCTATGAAAAAAACATCTTTTGCCGCAATATAGCGGTTTGCAAAATGCTGGATTTTCTCTTTACTGGCAAGCAGCAGTTCAATCTGATCCGGAAGTTTTTTCAAATCTTTTATCATATCCGTAGCTTCTTCTTCTGTCATCCGACCCCTTACCTGTGCAAATTTAATGGCAAGCAGATATTGGGCTATGAGCTGTGCGCTGTAGGCTTTTGTCGTTGCAACTGCAATTTCAGGGCCTGCCCATGTATACATCACATGATCGGCCTCCCTTGCAATAGAACTTCCAACTACGTTTACAATCCCTATTGTTGCTATACCCCGTTTTTTTGCCTCTCGTAAGGCCGCAAGGGAATCTGCCGTCTCGCCGGACTGGCTTATAATAAGCACAAGGGCATCCGGTTCAAAAATAGGATTCCGATACCTAAATTCCGACGCTAAATCTACTTCTACCGGTATCCTTCCTATGCCTTCAAACACATATTTTGCAGTGACGCCCGTATGGTATGCAGAGCCACATGCAACGATATGTATCTTTTTGATTTCACAGATTTTCTCATCACTCATGCCTAGTTCTTCAATCACAATCTGATTTTCCTTTAGGCGTGGATGTAAGGTATCCCGCACCGTTTGGGGCTGTTCATACATTTCTTTTAACATAAAATGTTCATATCCGCCTTTTTCAGCGGCATTGATATCCCATTCGATAACGGTAGGTTCTTTTTCAATGAATTCTCTATCTACATTAAAAAACACAATACTGTCTTTTGTCAACGCTGTGATTTCTTCGTTTAGTATAAAATAAACCTCTCTCGTATATTTTAAAACTGCCGGTACATCAGAAGCAATCAAATTGCCATCTTTCCCTTTCCCTACAATCAATGGACTGTCTTTACGTACGGCATAGATGGTATCCGGATGTTCTTTAAATAGAATGCCCAAGGCATAAGAACCCTCTACGCGATGCATCACTTTTGTGATTGCTTCCACCGGATCGCCATTATAGTAATAATCCAATAAATGTGCCAATACTTCCGTATCTGTTTCTGATACAAATATATAGCCTTTTCCTATCAGCCGTTTCTTTAATTTTAAATAATTTTCAATAATTCCATTATGCACAACTGCAATGGTCTCTGTAACATTATATTGAGGGTGTGCATTTAAGTCCGACGGCGCTCCATGGGTTGCCCACCGCGTATGCCCGATTCCAATCGTTCCCGTCATGGTAGTGCCATCATGGGTTAGTTCGCTTAGCACCTTTAAACGCCCCATTGCCTTTTGCACCTGTATCCCTGCACCATCATAAATTGCAATTCCGGCAGAGTCATAGCCTCTATATTCTAATTTTGACAATCCATCTAAAAGAATCGGCGCTGCCTGTGAATTTCCAACGTAACCAACTATTCCACACATAATTTAACCTCCTGTAAATTTATTTTTATGGTAATCTTTCTTATCGCCACAGCTGCACTCCTGTACTGCATCGCTATGGGTTTTTTGTATTATGTTCCCACATTTTCAGCCAATACCCTTTATTCATTGTATATTTTAAAATTTTATTGTGGCTCAATTGTTCAAATCGCAGGCCAGTTTTATAGCCGAGGTACTTGCAGCCGCTTTTCCAAACTAAATCTACTATAAGCCAAGGTTTTTTAATTGTCAACAAATGTTTTGCTGTCTGCTTTACCATCCGTATCCCCTCTGACTCTGATTTTACGCCTCCAAAAACCTCCGGATGCTGCTTTTGTGAAACTGCCAGATCGAAATTTCGATGAAATTGCTGTTTCCCAGTATAATTGTGGGAATGGATGACACATGCTTTTGTTGCATAGCCAATGAAATATCCCGCCTTTATTGCATGACCGGCATAGATCATATCTTCATTAAAAATAGCATTTTGCTCAAAACCGCTTAATTCCTCATAGATACTGCGACGGTATGCACTGCAGACATTTGAGCAAAAAAATGCCTTAATTCCCATCGAACCTATGTCGTCTTTTGATTTCAATTGATCCGTATCCGGATAATTAAACCCTCTTGTAAATCTCTCTATCTCATTACAGTTTTTTTTTGGAAGCTGTCTTGCGCAGACTGCCGCCACCCGTTCATTTTTAAGGTGATTGACCAACGTCTCCACCAAATACTTATCTGCCGGAACGGCATCCATTGTCATGCAAATGAAAAATTCACTGTTTGACTGGCCGATCCCAAATCGCCTTGTCCCGCCATGGTCAAATTCTTCTTTCGTAATGTGGTTGATTTGTATCGGAAAAGGTGCGCGTTTTATTTGGTCAGCAAGAAAACTGTTTCCCTTACTATCGTCTACATCATTTTCCCACAAATCTTGCTCTGTATTGATTATAATGACTTTATGAACAACAAATGTCTGCTCTTGCAATTTTTGCAAAAGCAGACCTAATGTATTGTCCGGCTTATAGGTGGGTATAATAATATCAACGGTTGGCAACGGCATAGCGACTCCTATCTATCCACTTATTTTATAACGATTCCGTCGTACCTCCTTCATAGTCAGCTGTACACAAGATGTCAGCGTTTACTCTTACGTCTTGACCCTGTGGCGTACTTCGTTATTTTGGATTTTCATTCGCAGCCGTGGCGGTTTTCCCGGTTAGGGAAACAATTTCGCTGCTTATGTTTTGCACGCTTTGTGTTACCTTATATTCGGAAGCATCAAATAAAAATTTATGCAACAACACTACATTTTGAGCCAAGTCTGCTGGTATGATACACTCCTGCGGGATTTTTATATTTGGCAATTTCATCGTTGCCGGCCTCCATTCCTGCGGAAATCCGGTTGATTCCCCCAGACTGTATCCAAATGCATCTTTTGCCAAACTTAATATTTCTGTATAGGACAAACTAGTAGAAATCTCCCCAAACATCTCATCCGCTACTTTATTGATTGTTGATAGATCAGATGCCAGTGCTTTTTCTACCATCTTCGATATAACCAGACGCTGACGTTCCGTTCGTTTAAAATCATCTCCGGTTGTCTGGCGAACCCTTGCAAATGCAGTGGCTTGTACCCCGTCTAAATTATAAGTACCTGCACCCGGCAGATATCTACAGGGTTTGCCGGTCATCTCTGCAATTTCATCCAGATAGCCAATCATATAGATCGTCTCTGCTCCACTTACTTCTACTTCTATTCCGCCCAACAAATCCACTACCTCTGCCAGGGCATTAAAATCTACCGCTACGTATTCTTTGATATTCAAATCCAGATTCACATTCAGCATACTGATTGCCTGCTTTGGTCCGCCACTGTTGTAAGCCGCATTCGCCTTACTATATTGCTTGCCCTCATCTGTCATGTTCAAATACGTGTCACGATAGACAGACACCATTTTCACCTGCTTTGTTTCATTATTAATGCTGGCTATAATAATGACATCGCTGTTTCCCTGTTCAAAGCTGCCGTTTGAACGGTTATCCAATCCAAACAGTGCAATCGTCGTAAATTCTTCTAGCTTTACTTTGGTTTCCTCCGACAAGTCCTCGTTCTTTTCTAACTCTTCCGCCTTTAATTGAATGCTATCATGGTTGTCGATTTTACTAAGCTTTAAGTAGACAAACAGCACCAGCAATACAATTAGAAGTATCATGATTTCAACTGCAAACATCACTACTTTCCGCTTTTTATTGGTTTTTACCATCTTTGCCATATTTCCCCATTATCCCTTCTCGCATTGGAATGTGGTACATCAATGCATGAATATTCGTTAGTATGCATTTTTATTTATAAACCCATTAAAGACTGTAAACGCTAAAATTTTTACATCCAAGCCTACCGTCCAGTTTTCTATATAATACAAGTCATGTTCAATCCGTTTTCTAATAGAAGTATCCCCACGATACCCATTGACCTGTGCCCACCCTGTCATACCAGGCCTTACTTGATGTTTGATCATGTAGCGGGGAATTTCTTCTCGAAATTTTTCAACAAATTGGGGGCGTTCCGGCCTAGGTCCGATTAAGCTCATATTTCCACCTAATACATTAAACAGCTGCGGCAATTCGTCAATGCTTGTTTTCCTTATCAATCTACCGATTCCGGTAATCCTTGGGTCATTTTGCGTTGTCCAGCACTTTTTCTCCGTGTTGTCTTCCTGTACTTGCATAGAACGGAATTTATACATCTGAAAGGAGCGGTTATGGCGTCCAACCCGTTCTTGCAAAAAAATCAGGGGCCCCTTTGAGGTTGTTTTAATTAAAATAGTGGTAAGGAGCATAACAGGTGAAAACAGCAAAATAGCAGCTACAGAGCCAACTATGTCCATTGTCCGCTTTACAAGGGCATTAAAGCTATTGCTTAAAGGTACATATCTGATATTAATGACCGGAAGTCCCATTAGATCTTCCGTATATGGCCTTGTCGGTATAATATTATTATAATCCGGAATAAATTTTGTATGCACACCAGATTTTTCACATAATGCCACAATATGTTCTAATTTATAATATTCCTCAAGTCCAAGGGTAATGGCTATTTCATCTAAATGGTTCTCCGGCAGTATCACAAACAGATTATCAATTCTGCCAATGATTTTAATGCCCTTGTATAACGTTCCACTTTCCATTTTATCATCTAATATCCCGCGCACATGATAGCCCCACTGCGGGTTTTGCTTGATCCGGTCAATATATTCTTCTGCCGCGCGCGAATATCCTACAAGCAACACATTCTTAAGGTTATAGCCCTTTTTACGTATCTTACGTAATAGTTGCCGGATCACATTTCTTGCCACAATATCAAGGCAGATGTTTAATACATAAAACACCAAAAGCATTTCTCTTGAAAAAGTCGTTTTATCAATGATATATAAAATACTAAAATACCCGACAAGTCCAATAGTATTTGCCTTTACAATATTAGATCCTTCTAAACGCCTTCCTTGAATACGCTTTGACGTATAGAGGTTAAACGCATAGTATAAAAGGGCATATACCGGTACAAGGAAGAGCAATACCTGCATATAGGTTCCCGTCGGAAGAACGCCCTCCTTCACCGTTAAAAAGCCACTATGAAACTTTATCCACCATGCCGATATATAGGATAGTATCATTATGCAACTATCTAACAGGACATGTAGGCGGTTAAAATACCTTTGATTATCTTTTATCACTTTTATCACCTGCTATATCATACAACATCAACATGGAAACCACAATTTATAATTTCTTAAATTTTTATTAATCCTGTATATTTTTTTAAAATTATGTCCGAAGCCATATGTTGTTCCATAGCTCTATTTGAATTTTAATATAATTTTTAAGATGACACAAGGTAAATTTTATTTTAAATTCTTGTCGGCAAAGTGTCAGTCCTTTGCAAATTCCCACAAAATAAGCGCACCCCATTCGCTTTTTCACAAAAAACAATTGTTTTAGCAGCAGCCCCAGTAGAAGAAACGGCAAATTTAACAGGATCTGTGGGATTGGCATATTTTTATAGATGACATAGATATTGTTCCTTGCGGCAAGCCCTACTTTTGCCTTGCTGTAGCGGGCACCGGTCGTTCCACTTCCTACATGGAATACCCGCGCCGTCGGCGTATACCGGTTCTCATAGCCGTATATCCTCGCCCTGTAGCCGATATCTATATCTTCTAAATAAGCAAAATGGCGTTCATCGAACATGCCAATCTGCTCAAAGATTTCTTTGCGGTAAATGGCGGCCCCTGCACATGCTGCAAAAATTTTAGTATAGTCTTGGTAATATTTGTCTTTTCTGCCCTTGCCCCTTGCGAGTGCCCATCCAAGTGCACAGTATAAATCCCCTGCATCATCGATTACATTGCGCTTGTAAAAATCCAGCATTTTGGCAGAGCAGGAAAAAATTTTCGGAGAGCGCTTGATCGCTTTTAAAAGTTCTTCTACAAAAGCCTCTTCTACCTCCGTATCGTTATTAAGCAGTATAACATACGGCGTATCTGCATGTGCGATCCCTTCGTTTACAGCTCTACTAAAGCCATAATTATCATCTAAGGCAATGAGTTCCACCTCAGTATAGCAGTTTGAAACAAGTGCTTTACTTGCGTCCTTTGATCCATTGTCCACTACAATAACATTAAAATTGGATACGGTCTGTTTCCGCAAAGAGTTTAGGCAATGTTCTATATATGCTATTCCATTAAAATTGGGAATGATAATTGTCACTTCCTGCATCTGCCGTTTCCTCCTTGTTTTCTCCGGTGTAGACATCTCGTATAATATATTGTGGCGTATTGTTCACACTGATATTCATACGGCCTACGTATTCCCCGACAAGACCCAACATCATTAAAATAATGCCACCAAGCAATAAAATTGCCGCCATCATAGAACTCCATCCGGCAACTGGTTCGCCTAAAAACACCTGTTTTAGTATAACATAAATGCCATATAAAAATCCAGCTATTGCAATCACAACTCCTAAAATTGCAGAAAAGCGTAACGGTTTTACGGAAAAAGCGATAAATCCATTAAACCATACCGCAAGGCATTTTCTCAATGTAAAATTTGATTTTCCTTCTTCCCTCTCCCGATGATCAATAGAAACATTTGTCATATGGTCGGTAGAACGCAAGATCAACCCCCATATGTAAGGGAAGGAATTTTTATCTTTGAGCATTTCATCCATCACAAAACGGTTCATTGCAAAATAGCTGCAAAGCCTTATATTTTTCGGCTTATCAAGCAGCACCCTTGCCATAATATCGTTTACCTTGCTCCCAAAATTCTTGAATTTGCTGTGCTTTTTTTGCTTGTATTGACCAAAGGCGACATCCCATCCCTCTTCCACCTTAGCAAGCAGTTTTAACGCTTGCGATGCAGGGTTTTGCCCATCATCGTCTAACGATACGACGATATCGCCCTTTGCAATAGAATAGCCCGCCATTAACGCACTGTCTTGTCCAAAATTTTTAGATAGGTATACCGCTATTACCCTTTTATTTTCTAGAGCCAACCTACGTATCGTCCCTCGGGTATCATCTTTTGGGGACGCATCATCTACAAGGATAATTTCATATACGTATTTTTCTTGGTTTAAAAATGTATGGTCAATTTCTTCCACTACATGAGCGATGGTCAACTGCGAATTGTAGCAGGGAATAACAAAAGAAAGTGTTTTCATTAATAAAATCCCCTTGATAGATAGATTTGGAAACGATTCATTTATAATAATTTTCTATTTTATCGCATACCTCATGCACGTCATCTTTTGAAATATTATAGTGCAGGGGCAATCGTAAAAGCCGTTCACTTTCAAGTGTCGTATACTTGTCCTCACCATGAAATACACCATATTTTATTCCGGCCGGAACTGTATGCAGAGGGATATAGTGAAATACCGCCCCTATCCCATACTCTTTTAAATATGCAATGAGCTTACTTCTGTCTGCATCATTTTTGGTTTTTATATAAAACATATGGGCATTATGTTCACAGTTCTTTGGTATCGTTGGCAATTGAATCTTCGCATTATTTGATAGGGCATTCAGCCTTTCATGATAGATATTCCATAAATCCAGCCTTTTATCATTGATTTCATCTGCAAGTTCTAGCTGTGCCCACAAATAGGCGGCATTCATATCACTAGGCAGATAGGAGGAACCAAAATCAACCCATGTGTATTTATCGATTTCTCCACGCCAAAATTTACTTCGGTTTGTCCCTTTCTCCCGAATGATTTCTGCCTGATCGCATTTTGCCTGATCCCGGATCAGCAATGCCCCACCTTCACCCATAGAATAGTTCTTTGTTTCATGGAAGGAAAAGCATCCATAATCTCCTAAGCTTCCTAGTGATTGTCCTTTGTATTTGCTCATAATTGCCTGTGCCGCATCTTCCACGACTGCTAAATGATACCTTTTTGCCAGGTCAAGGATTGTATCCATTTCACATGACACCCCTGCATAGTGCATGACACAAATAACCTTTGTCCGCCTCGTTATAGCCGATTCAATTAAATTTTCATCTATGTTCATTGTATCGGGGCGGATATCAATAAATATAACCTTAGCGCCACGCAAAACAAAAGCGTCTGCTGTTGAGGCAAATGTATAGGAAGGCATAATCACTTCATCGCCTGGCACAATCCCAATCAGTAATGCAGACATTTCCAAAGCATGGGTACAGGAGGTAGTTAGCAATACCTTTGGCGAATTCATCCGCTCTTCCAGCCAACGATGGCATTTCTTGGTATAGATCCCATCTCCGCAGATATGGGCATTTTTTACGGTCTCTGCCATATATTCAAATTCTTTTCCCGTAAAGGGCGGTTCATTAAACCGGATCATTTGTTGCCTCGTTTCGTTCATTCTCTTTTCCCATAAAGGGCAGTTCATTAAACCGGATCATTTGTTGCCTCGTTTCGTTCATTATTCCTTTTTCCCCATTTTATGAATATATAGCCAACTTTCGGAATAGTCTTTTCTTTGCTGTTCGTCCATTTGTGTAAATGCCCCAAATGTAATTTTTGATTTTGACATTCTTATTCCTTCACATCTTAAGCAGGTTACTTCTTTCCTTCTTGAAGCTGTGGTTAAACGCCCACAGTTAGGGCAGATAAATACTTTCATCATATGTTTCTCATTCTCACATCCTCTTTTATTTTCTGACTAAGCTATTTTACCATTGAACCGCAAAAAACTCAACTACTACTTTACGCGCAGCCACTTTTCATCTTCACATTGCCACGCTGTCTTCTTTAGTATCTTCACACTGTCGCTTTAACGGCTATTTGCCCTTGCGTGCCATGCACATTCCCAAAAGGGGTTCAAAAAGGTCGTTATCGTATCCAATATCAGCTTTTGTTGCGTGCCGTGCACATCCCCGGAAGGAGTTGTTTATCTGGTAGGGTGTAACTCTCTATTCGATAAAGAATAGTTCCATTTGCTCAATGTCAGGTTCTTATTATAATATGGATCACCACTCTTTAACACATCTATCCACCGCGTCCGCATAAACTCTATCTCCCTTTGAAAACGTTTTGCTTTCTCTTTGGAGTCCTCTTTCCCACGGGATTTAGATTCGTAGTGATAGCATTCTACATAGGGGTTGTATACAATAAGATATCCCTTATTGCACACCCGCAGGCAAAAATCTACATCGTTAAACGCAATTGCAAGTGTTTCTTCCATACCCCCCACTTCATCATATACAGCCCGTTTCACCATCATACATGCTGCAGTTACTGCACTGTAATTTAATTGAATCGACGCTTTATGAAAATAACCGCTATGCGTCCGCTTCATTCCTACAAAAACGTGTCCGGCGATGCCTCCTATCCCAATGACCGTTCCGGCATGTTGAATGGTGTCATCTGGAAAATACAGCTTTCCGCCCACAATTCCAACCTCTTTACGTTGGCAGTTGCCAAGTAGCTCCTCTATCCACGAAAAATTTATAATTTCAATATCATTGTTTAGCAAAATCAGATACTCGCCGACTGCATTTTCTACCCCATAGTTATTAATTGCTGAATAGTTAAATGGCTTCTCCCAAGTCAAGACACGTATGTCTAAATTCTTATTTTTCTTTTGTTCCTCGTAGTAGGCAAAAGTTCGCTCTTCTTTACTGTTGTTTTCTATAATCAAGATTTCATAATTTGTATAGGTTGACTTTTCAATAGAGTGCAGACATTTTTTCAGTGTTTCTACCTCATCCTTATTTGGAATAATAATCGAAACTTTTGGATTTTGCACAACGGTATATGTAACCCTATAAAACCCAAAGTCCTTTGTCGCGCTTACCACCGCTTTGCAGCTACATCGTTCTAAATGAGCTTCTATGGCACATTGTCCAGCACGAACAGCATATCCCTTGCTTGCAGGGTTATCTGCGGTTGAGGCTTTATGCGCCCTCCAATGATATAATATTTCCGGCACATGGTATATCCGTTTTGCGACTTCGCTGCATCGAAAAATAAAGTCATAATCCTGTGCACCGTCAAACTCTGTTAAAAATCCACCTACCTGCTCCACAATTGATTTTTTCACAATCAAGAAATGGGTGATATAATTATTAGAACGAAGTAGATCTAAACTGAAATCCGGTTTTAAATGAGGCTGAAAATATTCCCTTAAATCTGTCGAAACTTTATCTTCATCCGTATAGACGATGTCTATCGCATCATCTTTACGGATCGCTTTTGCTACTTCATACAATGCATTTTCAGCCAGTAAATCATCATGGTCTAGAAAAGCAATCCATTGCCCATTCGCCATTTTTAAAGCTTCATTTGTATTTTGCGCGATTCCCTGGTTTCTAGGCAGATGGACATATCTAATTTTCTGCTCATCTATAGAGCCTATATGGGAATTAGCACAAACATCAGCACTAGCATTAAAATAGGATTCTATAACTGCTTTTAGCCTGTCATCTGTACTCCCATCCGCAATACAAAGCTCCCAATTATCGTAAGTTTGAGCCATGACCGACTCTATCATCTGATGCAGAAACGACTCCGATGTCTGAAAAGCAGGGACAACGATGCTGATAAGCGGACGTTTTTCCCACGCTTCCTGTTCTTTTCTTTGCCACATGAGCTCTGTTGGCTTTAAACGATAAGTTTCCAACCATGTTGTATATGCTACCTCCTCCGGCTCCATTCGTTCCGTTAAACGTATCCAGAAATCTTTCCATCCATAGTGCCTTAGATAGCGGATACCTTTTACAATTGTGTATGGCGTAATTTTCATGTTATTTTTAACCTTTGCTTTTCACTTTGACTATATTTTGCGTTGATCCTTATGTGCTGCTTTTTAATCTTTGCTTTTCACTTGACTATATTTTGCATTGATTCTTACGTGCTGCTTTTAATCTTTGCTTTTTCACTTGACTATATTTTACGTTGATTCTTATGTGCTACTTTTTAACCTTTGCTTTTGTTTTTACCCATTTTGCATATAATATTAGATTTTTATGTTTGCCTTTTTCTATCATTTTGATTTTGTTTTTATATCTACTGTCGGTGTACCAGCCTTTAAAGGTGTATCCTGCACGTTTTGGGGGTTTTAAGTTTATTTTTTGATGATAGTAGGTATTTGGATTTGACTTGTTATTCGTGCCTTTGTTTAATTTGTACACGATGCCATATCCCACCGTTACCCTACAAGTGGCTTTCATCCCGCTTTTGTCCTTTGCCATAGCAGTAATTACCGTCGTTCCATATCCTTTTGCAAGGATTGTTCCATTGCTATCTACGTTTGCTATCTTTTTATCTGCAGAAGTCCATTCTATCTTTTGCGTAGATGCGGCTGACGGGGAAACGGTTGCTTTTAGTGTTGTCTTTTTGCCTTTTTTTATCTCTATTTTTTTCGTATTTAGTTTTATTTTCGTTATCGGTTTAACCGTAGGTTCATTTGATGTATAGGCTTTTACCCGCACACTCATTTTCCCTTTGTGTCCGTCTATCCAATTCTTGCCTGGCACCTTAAAATAGCTTTGTCCATTTTCCGTACGATTATAGAAAGAAACACCATTACGACTATCGTTATAGCTGCCATCTACTCCAACATTCACTTGAGTTTCATGCGGATTCTTGCTCTTAAGCTTAATTACGACAGCAAAAGTTTCCCCCTTTGATAATAGAACCTTTTGATTTAAAGGAATTGTATAGTACCCTAGATACGTCGTATTTCCTGTCTGTTCCTTGCTCAAAATAGGTGTTTTACTGGTAGGATCGGATGGATCAGTAATATTCTTATAAATTTGAATACGATAGTTTACGTTCGGACTAAATAGGGCAAATGAAACCGCCTTAAGCCATTCCGCTTTTGTACCACTGCTGTTTCCTTTTGCAATATAGACATTTGCAATTTGAGAATTATTCGGCAACGGTTGGTATAGCATGGCGCTCGTACCATCATATTGATAGTTATTGTCATAATTATTAGCCGATTCAAAATCATACACCGTCGCAATATTATGCGATAATGGCACATCTCCATAAGAAATCCAGAAATAGCCCGTATTTCCCCATTGTGTTCCCCAACTGTTTTTCACAAGCCACGCGCCACTTATACTTGGATTTTGTTTGAAATTTGTACTTTTATACTGATCATTCCAGCCTACGATTGTAATTGCATGGTTTACATCGTTATCAGTACTACCACAATAATATGCCGCAGTACTAAAATTATAGAAACGATCATCATGGTAATACGCCACCGCAACCGAACCTTGCTTCATAATCTGCTGTTTGACATCATTTGTATCTTCCATTGAAATAAAATACGCATTTTGCAGATGTGCTGTGTCCTGATAGGCAATTTCACGGCTCAATTTTTTCGTTCCAATGTCAATCTTTTCTGCATCACTACGATAAGAAGCCTCCTGCTCATCTGCCGCTCCTGTCCAATTCATCAAGGAAAGTGCCGTCAGCATATTATTTCCACCGGCTTGCAATAGATTTCTAGATTTCGTCCGCACAGAATCTCCAGTTGTATTGCCTAAAGGGTCTTCTACCAGATTATAGCAGAAAAATGATAGATGCAACTCTGATAAATCAATTTTCTTTGTTGCAAATTTTTTGGTAATCATGGATGTTTCCGCCGCGCTGATGGTTGAAAATGCCCAGCAAGTTCCGTATTTCCCTTGAGTTTTTGGAACAGTCACTCTATTTCTTCCATCATACTTTGTGGGTATTAAGACTCCGGTACTAGGCACCAAATCAGTATCTTTCTCCTGTATACTTGGTACGTCCATCCCGGGATTTTGATAGCCATTTGATAAATCAGGTTCTAAGTCTTTCTGCGCCTGTATTTCTTCTTCTGTCATCGGACGGTCAAGTATATAGTCTAAATTTTCGGGATTTTGAATTTCCATTTCTTGTACATATGCAGATTCAGCTGATGCAGGATAGGACAGGCACACGACCAGACACACTACCGGAAAACTCGCTTGCAACCTTTTAAAAGCTATTTTCTTCATAGAATGAATCCTCCCTTTGCAAGTAACTCTCCTTCTATTTTTATATACAAGAAACTATTTCCACAAATTTAAATGGACAATAAGTCATCTTATACTTATTGTCCATTCTACTCTAAATCATCAGATTTTTCCACTCTTTTATTTTTTTGTCTATACATTTTCTGTATCCTCCGTGTGTCAAGTCTAGAAGCATAACACTTCCTACTTTTTCACCATTTGTGTTTTCTATTTTTCATCTTAGCGTTTTTTTATTTTTCTTCATTCGTGCTTTCAATTTTTTATTTTAGTGGCTTTTTATTTTTTTCACCTTTGCAAATGGCGAATAGTATCTTTTTCCATTTACGGTAACATAGAATTGAACTTTATAGTAATAGGTCTGCTCCGGTACGATGCGTTTATCGATATAGGCTGTTGTTGAAGCGTCTTTGACTGTTTTTATGAGCTGATAGGTTCCATTTGCCCCCTCTTTTCGGCGAATTCTGTATCCAGTGGCACTAGATGGCCTCTTCCAGGTTAGTTGTGCTGCTGTATCGTCTTTTCGTTTGACCGACACTGTGCTTAGGGCTTTTGTCTTATTGTTTATTTTTTTCTCCTTTGTAAATGGCGAATAGTATCTTTTCCCATTTACGGTAACATAGAATTGAACTTTATAGTAATAGGTCTGCTCCGGTATGATGTTTTTATCGGTATAGGCTGTTGTTGAACCGTCTTTGACTGTTTTTATGAGCTTATAGGTTCCGCTTGCCCCCTCTTTTCGACGAATCCTATATCCAGTGGCACTAGATGGCTTCTTCCATGTTAGTTTTACTGCTGTATAGCCTTTTCGTTTGACCGATACCGTGCTTAGGGCTTTCGTCTTATTGTTTATTTTTTTCTCCTTTGTAAATGGCGAATAGTATCTTTTCCCATTTATGGTAACATAGAATTGAACTTTATAGTAATAGGTTTTCTCCGGCTTCTTCCATGTTAGTTTTACTGCTGTATAGCCTTTTCGTTTGACCGATACCGTGCTTAGGGCTTTCGTCTTATTATTTATTTTTTTCTCTGGGGAGTATGCCGAATAATATGTCTTTCCATCTATCGTTATATAGGATCGTATTTTATAATAATAAAGGTTATTCGGTTGCATCGTTGTATCTGCATATGTCGTTGTTTTATTGTTTCTTATTATCTTTAAAGATTTATATTTGCCCGTTGTACCAACTCTTCGATAGATACGATACCCCGTTACATTTGAATTTTTCTTCCATGTCAAATTTGTGGTCGTATAGTTTTTACGTTTTACTTTCTCAAAATTAACTGTCGGGGTGGCCATGTCCTTCGATTTTATCGCAGAATATGGCGATTGAACCGTAATGCCATATATCCCCTTGTAGTTCGTACTGCATGCCCTTATTTTATAATAATAAGCTTTCCCCGGTATTGCCTTTTTGTCTTTATAAGATGTGCTTGCCAGTCCTTTTACTGTCTTTAGTTTCGTATATGTACCATTTTTACTTGTAGCACGCCATACTTGGTATTCAGTGGCACCTGAAATTTCTCCCCAACTGACCGTTATGGTTGTTGTATTGTTCTTCGTTATTTTACTGATTTTTGGTTTGCTTAAGGTATCCTGTGGCATCGGGTATGCTTTTGCGGGCATATTTAGATAGATAGGCACTCTAAATTTAATTGGGCTATCTAATTTCCCTATTTCTACATAGGCAGATTTCATCGTCTTGCCCTCGCTGTCTGCCGCGGTTAGATTCTGCATGTATTGATGCCAGAATGTACCATTATAGGATCCATCCACGTCAAATTTCTGCAAATACAACGTATCCTGACCATGCTTAATATATTGCTCGGCTGCCTTAGTCGCACCGCCATACAATGCAAGATAACGTGTGGTCCAACCCTCATTACGAGCCTCTGTCAAGCCATTTGCAACTACTTCTTCCCTTGTATCCCCAAATGCCCCAATATTATAATAATTATAGAGGCCTGCAAATCCAGGATAGGTTCCAGAGGCAAGATCGCCCATACTTGCGCCCTGCTCTTGTCTAAGCCTGCTTGCTAGGGCATAGGGGCTCACGCTTTGATCTTTCCCAACGTCCATCAGCACTTGTGCGTAGGTTTTCCCACCTCCGCTACCGTCTTCTAGTACCTTATTTCCCATAAATGTTCCATTTAAAGCTTTCTCTACCCCACTTTTTATATGTACTGATTTATTGAAATAGCTCAATAGTTCAAACTGGAATACTGACGTTTCATTTAAGGAATTTCTTGGGTCGATAAAATGCTTTACGACACTTTCCGTGGCCTGTACCCAAGCACCTCCGCTTTGTCCACCCCATTCACCTGTATCCGGATTATAGCCACTGGGATCTTTCCATGCTAACATGGCGTCTTTTGATACCAGATTCCTTGTAGGGACCATCTCATTTGCAATGACTGTATTCCAGTCCAGTCCTGTTTGAAATGGTATAAATGTCCAATTCGGATGTGCCGTGATTAGTGTCTTTAGATAAGAGCGATAACTCTCCGGAAAAGCCAACAAATCTGTACCTGTTGTATTTTGAACAACCATGTCGTCCGTTTCACCAGTTCTTTTGATTCCATCAATGCCATAAATTTCTTTCCATTCCAAAAACTCCGTATCCACCGACACAACAACATTATTTGTGATGTATCCCCTGGATATGACATCATTTACGGCAAATTCAGCATAATACCATACTTGCCCATCTATAATTTCGACAAATAATAGACGTATCTGGTATCCTACCGGTAGGTTGTATACCACATTTGCATTATCGTTCGATGCAGATCTTATTTTATATGCTTCCTTGGCATTTACCAAAGCAAAAATACTGTGATCAGCCACAATCTTTGCAAAACTTTCTTTCTCTAACGTCCACAAATTTTCTTCCTTCGTGTCCTCTTTTGCATCGGTTGCTTCTACTTTTTCTTGGTTTAGATTTTTTGTTTGTAGCTTATTTTCATCTACATTTTTGGCGTTTAATGCGCTTTCCTCTTTATCTACTTCTTGGTCTTTGTTTGCTTCTTGGTCTTTATCTACTTCTTGGCCTTGGTTTATTTCTTGATTTTGGTTTATTTCTTCGCCTTGACCTGCTTCTTGGCCTTGGTTTATTTCTTGATTTTGGTTTATTTCTTCGCCTTGACCTGCTTCTTGCGCGTTGCTCGTTCCTTGATCTTTGTTTATTTCTTCGCCTTGACCTGCTTCTTGCGCGTTGCTCGTTCCTTGATCTTTGTTTATTTCTTCGCCTTGACCTGCTTCTTGCGCGTTGCTCGTTTCTTGATCTTTGTTTATTTCTTCGCCTTGGCCTGCTTCTTGCACGTTGCTCGTGCTTTGGTCTTTATTTGCTTCTTTGCCTTTTATTTCATTAGCGTTGCCAGATATATTAAATGCGTTCTCATCGTCCTTTCCCTTTACAGTTTGGGCAAAAGCATGTCCAAGAAAACTCCTCTCTTCTCCGAAAAGTACGACAAAGGTCAAGCATAAACACAATACCCGTTTCCACATAAATCTTACTTTTAAAGTTTTTCTAAGTCTTTTTTTCAACTTTTCACCCCGCTCTTCTTTCCTAATTTTTTACAGCGCATCAATAATTGTTAAAATTTTGTACCCATATTTTTCTGTCGTTGCCCAGCCTAATCCGCTTGGATTTTCTTTCTGCCCGAGCCATTCTACATAGGGGGCACTCCCTCTTGGCACAACATATTGAAATCTAGTGTCCACGATTGCCTGTTTTAGGGGCTCCGTTGATGCATAGGCTTTTAAATGCTGTACCTGTGCACGAAGTCCGGTTCTGACATCTAGAAACTCCTCGCCATTTGGCTTTTCACCGCTGCCCAAAGCCCCTAATCCTGCGAAATTACATTGCTCTGCTTTTACAATGCCACCAAACTGTAGTCCGCCTGTTTCATGTATCATCTGTGCGAAAACAACTTCCGCCTTAACGCCCTCTTTCTTAGCCTCTTCTTCTAAAATCTGGCAAAATTTTTGGATTGAATCCGCGCCCCGCGATTTATAGATTGCAGTTGGATAGGTATATTTTGTGTTATAGTAGGCAGCCATTCGATCTACAGATATGGTAGAATTACCCATAATCGCATATCCAAGCTCTTGTGTTTTTGCAGACGAGTACCCACTATAGCCTTTTATTCCGTCTATTTCATTTATCGTTTGTATTCTATAGTAGTATGTTTCCCCTTGTTTGATATCTTTATCGATATAGCTTGTTTGAGAAGCCTTTCGGATTGCCAATTTCGCATATTTCCCATTTTTTGAAATCTTGCGCTGGATCTGATAACCTGATGCGCCTGTTGTCTTCTTCCAACTTAATTTTATATAGCCTTCCTCTGTGAATGTAATTGCTTTTAAAGAGGTTTTTGCAACTGCTATCCCTGACACGGCTTTGCTATATCCGCTAACTCCCTGTTTTTTATTTACTTTATTTAACACCTGTACCCTATAATAATAAGGCACGCCTGCCTGTATGTCTTTTGCGTCTACATAGGATGTCGTGTCTGCAGAGTCTATGTCTGCAATTTTTTTAAATTTGCTATTTGGCTTTGTACTCCGCTGAATCTGGTAACCTACTGCATCTTTTACGGATTTCCATTTGACTGTCAATTCGCTCTCTGATTTTGAAACTACCGATGTTACGGAAGTTCTCTTAATTGTCTTTCCGCTCTTATATCCGGAATAGCCACTGCTGCCAACCTTTCCCTGTACTCTGTTTTGCACGATCACTTTATAATAATAGGTCTGGCCTGCCTTTAATTTCTTGTCAACGTACTTTGTAGCATCTGCACCTTTCAAGGTTTGTATTTTGGCATACTTTCCTTTTTTCGAGTCGCTTCTATATACTACATATCTATATGCGTTTTTTATTTTCTTCCAACTTACTTCTAAACTATTATATGTTTTAGAAACGGCTTTGATTGCGCTTGCCTTTGCCGGTGCCCATCCATCAGCTACCTTGCTATAGCTGCTGACCCCTTTTGTTCCATCTATCTGGTTCTTTGCTAGTACCTTATAGTAATAAGTTGTCCCAGATTCTACACTACCGTCAACGTATTTGCAGATTTCACCATTTGCTATATCTGTGATTGTTGCAAATCCTGTGTTCTTCTGCGTACTTCTTTGTATGCGGTATCCATTGGCATTCTCTACTCTTCCCCAAGCTATCTCAAGTTGTATATTGGAGTTTGCTTTTACATAGGTAATGGTTGGATTTGCTACTGCCTGACCACTTTTTACATTCGAATAGCCACTCGCTTCTTTTGACGAATCAACCGATTTGACTTTATAATAGTAAACCGTTCCAACTTGAATATCCGTGTCTGTATATTTTGTTTCTGCTGTTAGCGTAGCGATTTTAGAATATCCTGTATTTTGAGCAGTGCTTCTGTAAACGTAATACGCAACCGCGTCATTGACCGCTTTCCATTTTACCTGCAGCCTCCCCTTGCTAACAGAGGCTACGCTACCAATCGTTGGTATGGTGATTGCTGTTCCACCTTTTGTCAAGCCATAATAATCAGCGATTCCTTTTGCATCGGCGACTCCAAGTTTTTTTAATTTTGCATCAGAATTTAAAAAATTTGCTACATCGCCTGCATTGCTTAAAAATGCATGTTCTACAATAATACCCGGAAACCCTGCCAGTTTGCTTTGCCTTACAATTGCATAATAGTCAGCAAGTGAACCATCCGGATAGGTGTCCCCGCTCTGTGAAGGATACAGCTTAATTCCTTCCCCTACTGCAATGCCCAGCTGCGCTAATTTTTCTGCAATTTTTTTTGCCAGTTCTTGCCCCTTTGTACCTATGTCAGCGTTATAATGGTTGTTCGGGCAATAGATGCCCCACCCGTGTGCAGAAGAAGAATTATTGGCATTTAAATGTAGGCTTACAAGTGCTGTTGCACCTTTCTTCTTTGCATATTCCACACGTTTTTTCAGGCAGTTTGAATTATCTCCTCCAAATGGGCAAGCCGCTGTTTCTCTGGTCATATAAACCTCTACACCACGATAACCGGAAAGTTCCGCCTTACAGTATTTTGCGATTTTTAAAGTTAAATCCTGTTCCTTATAGCCTTGATAGCTGCACCCTCCATGGGTACTGTCATGCCCTGGATCTAATACAATGACAATGTTTCCCCCCTTTGTAGAAGGTACCGACCAGCCTGCTTGTTTCTGCGCTTCTAAAAGGACCTCCGGAATCGAAGAAGTTTTGGAGGTCGTCTTTCCGTTTCCATCAAAAGCAACTATATTTGCCTCCACATTGGACAACAGATCTTCCTTTCCTATCTCTTCATCCAATGCATACGCATCCGGCTGGGTTGTAATTTTTTGATTTACACCGTACTGTACTTTCATATCTAATTCTTTTAGCTGTAGAACCGTTTCCACTCCGGCTATCCGATAAGAAATGCATTCCAACTCATAAATTCCCGAAAGAGAGGAATCCTTATATTGCATCGTAAATAAAACGGCATCCTCAATGATTTTATCTGCCGAAATCCTGTATGTTTTTTGGTTTGCTGTGTTTTTATACTGCAGAACTGCATTTTCGATTATCGTATTTTTATCGCCGATACTTGCGATGACATTTTGAACACCCGGCGTTTCTATGTAATCATATTCTGTACCAATAAAATTGAGTAAGGACTCGCCTTCCTTCGCCAATTCATCTTTTTCTACAACTGTCAAATTTGGAACGGTATCCGGCAAACCGCCAACTGCAATCTTTCGTTCGCCTTGTCTTTGAACGGTATCCTGTGTAGAATCATTATGATCGCTTACATCGCCTTGTCCGGAAGCATCCGGTTTGGCAGGAGCATTGCTATCTATTGTATTGTCTATGGGCTGTGGCTCATTTTCATCAAAATCAGCGTCTTTGGTTTCTTCCTGATCTGTGACGGCTCCCTCCTCTTTCGTTTCTTCCTGATCTGCGGGAACTCCCTCTGCTTTCGTTTCTTCCTGATCTGCGGGAACTCCCTCCTCTTTCGTTTCTCCCTGATCTGCGGGGGCTCCCTCCTCTTTCGTTTCTTCCTGATCTGCGGGGGCTTCTTGAGCTACCGGTTTACCCTTCTCCATTGTATCGTTATCAATGAAATTTGCTTCTGCTATATCTTCCCCGTTTATTTTCCAACTGCCTTCCTCTTTCGTTCGATTGGCTGCCTGTACATCTAAACTAATATTGGAAGATAGTAAGCAGGCGACCAGACTTATGGCAATCATTCTTTTGATGGCAATCATTGACGTTCTCCTTTTATGTATCATCATTTTCTCTAAAGATTCCTTGATTATATCACATGTTATTTACAGAAACAACCAGTTTACAACCCATATTGCATGTAATTTTTACAAAGAACGCCATACATTCCCATAAGCTGACTCGTTCAGCAAGTTGGTCTTTCTCTTCGGTAACGTTATAGCCGGAAGCACCCATCACTTTATTTTAAATCAGATTCGTAGAACTTCTACATGATCCATACTATAACATAGCTATTTACTTTTAACAACGAAATCCCTTTTCATGGTCAAATTTATTATAAAATTAGCAGTGATGATTAAATTTACTATAAAGCCAATATTGATTGCCAACTACATGCCACTATTTGTACACCTTATATGCCAAACACCCAAAACGATACGCTCCAAATTAAGTTTCTATGATTATAACTCACACACCAAACAACATTTTCCATAAACAAAGGGATTGGCACACTACATTACTTCATGCGTCAATCCCTTTATCTAAACTTTATTCTACCTGCTTCGTTTTTGTATTTCATTCCCTTTTATCATAATTCACTGGAATAATTCGTATGATTTCTTTAATATTCCTTCCGTATAATCTGTAATTTGACTATATACGGCTATCATTTTTTTATAGAATTCTACATTTTGAGAGTTCGGGGTAAATTCATCTTTTACTTTTACCATGCGATCCACTGCACAATCAAAACTGTCATAAGCCCCTGCCGCTACTGCCGCACAGATGGCAGACCCTAGTCCGGCGGCTCCATTTACGACATTCCGAACAGCTTTAATTCCAAAAACATCGGCGAAAATCTGCATAAATAAATCACTGTTTGAACCGCCGCCGGTAATGATAATCTCATCTAGGGTCGTGTTAAGCTCCGCTGTCATATCGTCTACATGTTTTTTCATCGTCAATGCAACTGCTTCCAAAATCGAACGATAGATATGGGCCCTTGTATGCCGTCCATCAAATCCGATCATCGTTCCTTTCTTATACAATGCATCTACCGGAGCAAGCCAGTCTAGCACAGTCATCAGCCCATCACATCCCGGTGGCACTTGTTCGGCTTCTTTCCCAAGCAATTCTTCTGCCGACATGCCCTGCTCTTTTGCCAGCCTTTCGTAGCCCTCGCCTAAGATATCGCGAAACCAGCTAACTGTCCACATCCCTCTACGTATTCCATTGCTGTCATAGAGGTATTTATTTGGAACACAGGAAAATTTAGGCCAAACAGCCGTTGTATTCTTTAAATTTTCTTTTCCTTCCATCATTGCCGCTGTATAAGTCCCCAAAGAAATACATGCCCTATGATCGCCACGACAGCCGGTGCCCAAACCTTCGACCGCTTTATCATTTGAAGTTGCTACTACCGCAACGCCTACCGGCAATCCAGTAGCGCTTGAAGCTTCTTTTGTCACATTCCCTAAAATCTCTCCCGGCATTACAAGGTCAAATAGCATCTTCCTTGGCATTCCAACCTTTTCATATGCCTTCGGATCGTCCGACCATTTCCAATGATCAATATCAATCGGCCATACGCCTTCATAGATTGCCACACTATCCTTGCGCTCGTTCGTCAACCGATGTGTAATATATCCAGACGAGGCCGTAATATATGCTACTTCAGGATTGGTGTGCTCATATGGCTTTGATACACGGATATCCATCCAACTTAGCGCCGGCTGCGCCAATTGTCCATCTGCCTTTAAATAATCGCGGCAGTACCTTATTGTGCATAGCCCGATCGCAAGAATATCTTCTTTATTGCCTTTAAATTCTGCCATACATTTTTGTGAAGCTTTACAGATCGCATCCCACCAATCATCGTTAGGATGCTCTACTAAATCAGGACCTGGCAAATTATATGGCTTAAGGCCTTCTCTACCCTCGCAAACTATATTGCCCTCTAAGTCAAAAACAGTTATTTTTGCACTTTGAGATCCTTCATCAATGCCAATGACATATTTTTTACTCATTCTAAACTCCTTTAGATTCCATTTATAGAAACATCAGTTCCTCCCTCTCCACTCGGATGGATAAGGCCATCAAGTACATGCAGCTTGCGAAGATGGGACTCCCTCCCTCTCCACTTGGATGGATAGCTTATCTTACCATATACCCACCATCAACAATTAGCATTGTTCCATTTACATAATCCGATGCTTTGCTTGCCAAAAATACAGTAGCGCCCATCAAGTCTTGCCGTTCGCCCCAACGTTCTGCCGGAATATGATCTAATACCCTCTTGTTTGTTTCCGGGTTGCTCCTTGTACCTACCGTAATATCCGTTGCATAATAGCCCGGTGCAATACCGTTTACCTGAATACCATATTTGCCCAGTTCGTCTGCATATGCTTTTGTAAAGCCAGTAAGTCCATGTTTCATTGCTGCGTAAGCCGGAGAGCCAAGTCCGCCAAGGAAAGAGAAAAGAGAACAGATATTGATGATTTTACCGCTTTTTTGTGGAATCATGTATTTCACTGCTTCGTGGCTAAGTTCAAATGCAGCCGTCAAATTAATTGCAATCATAGGATCCCAGTCATCTCTATCAAAATCCAACACATCGTTTATTTTACAAATGCCGGCACAGTTTACAACGATATCAACGCTCCCTAGCTTTTTTACACATGCTTCTACGATATCCTTTGGTACCCCCTTAATCGATATGTCCGCTTTCATAAATTCAAACTTGCCGCCGGCACCTTCGATTAATTTTTGCGTTGTTCCATCGTCTTCAATATAGCTTGCAACAAATATATTTGCACCTGCCTTTGCCAACGCCAGTGCAAATGCCTGCCCTAGTCCACTGTTGCCTCCGGTTACAATTGCATTTTTACCTTTAATCGAGAAAAAGTCCAATCCAAATTCATTCATATCGTATCCCATCGTCCGTATCCTCCGCTTTTTATTTGAAATCAAATTTTCAGAAATGAGAACGCAGCATCTGGCTTTTCAGATTCTCACCTTGCGGCATCGTTCCCCTTGTGCGCATACGCATAGAATGTAAAATTCATCGTTCCCCTTGTGCGCATACTCCGCCGGATTTTGCTTCATCGGATACATTCCCCAACAAAGCAAAAAAAAGCAACTTTCACCACGATTATGGTGAAAGCTACTTTCTCTTCTCATCTCTGTAAGTAACTATGTACATTGTATTACTTGTCCTAGCATTTGTCAATATGGCTAAAACATCAAAAAAATGACTCAAATTTTATGCAATTTGCACAATCCACATCTTTTTAAAAGTTCCAATTACCCGCAATGGAAGGCTGTAGGAAAATTACGATCCATACCTTTGCAACGATTGCTTTTCACTTTCCGAATACCCACATACTTTGATCTATAATGCTAATCTCTCCTTTATTTTCTTTGATTTATAATGCTAACCTCTCCTTTATTTTCCGCTTATCTTCCATCACTTTTGAAAGATATCTTACCGCTAGCACGATAATCAAAATGAATCCCGTTATAATATCAATGATATATCTGTTCACTTGCAATATGTTTAGCCCTGTTGATACTACCTGGATGATGCAGACTGCAATCACCGTCCCTGCAACGGTTCCATGACCGCCCGAAATACTTGTTCCACCTAAAACTACAGCCGTAATTGATTGCATCATATAGGAAGAGCCATAATCCGTCTTAGCAGAATTATACCGAGATGATATCAACACCGATGCCAGCCCTGCCATTACTCCTGAATAGATGTACACCTTCATCAACGTTTTTTTCGTATCGATCCCTGAAAATTTTGTGGCAGTTTCATTGCATCCAACCATATATATTTCTGTGCCCCAAGCACTTTTTTCCAATAAAAAATAGCTGATTGCAACAACGGCTAGAAACAAAATCAAAGGCACCGGAATGCCGAGGAATGTTTCATTTCCAATGTAAGAATAGATTTCTGGAAACCCCGATATGGATCCACCCTTCGTCAGGTTAAGCCCCAGTCCCTCGAATAAGGTCTTTGAACCTAATGTGACGAGCATTGGAGCCACACCCACATAAGCTACAACCGTTCCATTTAATACACCTGTCATTACAGATACGAGCATACATGCGAAAAGTGCCGCAACCACACCTGCCACCGCATTATTTTGAGCAAATCCACTAGACAAGATAAACGCTGCAACAATACTTGAGAGTGCCGCACCGGTAGTAATCGAAAGATTGATCCCTCCTGTCAATACGACGACCATCATCGCTAAGGACATCAAACCAAATTCCGGAAGCTGGAATGCCATTGTTTTAAAGTTATTCACTGACAGGAATTTGTCTGGCGACAGCACACTCATTACTATAAATATACCGGCAAATATAATCATAAGCGTAAACTCACTTGACTGTCTGTTTTTATACCTTTTTAATATCTTCATCTAATCCTCCCTATTCGTCTACATCCACACGTATCAGCTTTTCCTGCTCACGCCTACGGTTGATCACATCCAATGACACTGCTACAATAATTACAGTTCCCATAACAACTTTCTGCCAAAAGGTCGGTATTTTCGCAAGAATAAGGCCATTTTTAAGGATTGACATAAGGATCACTCCAAGTGTTGTTCCAAACACAGTTCCAACACCGCCCATGGTACTCGCGCCGCCAAGTACAACAATAGAAATTACATCTAATTCATATCCTGAATAAGTATTCGGATCCACCTGCCCGACAATCGATATATGTACCACAGCTGCAAGACCCGTTAGCATTCCGCACCAACCATAGATAAAGGTCTGAATCTTATTCACGTTATATCCGACTCTTACTGCCGAATCTAAACTTCCTCCTACCGCATAGATTCCTCTACCAATCAGTGTATAGCGAAGAAGCAGCGATGTGCATATGCCCGCAGCCAACAGTATTATGATCTGTGAAGGAATGCCTACCACGCGGCCTACGCCACCACTAAAATCACCAATTTGAAAACTTCCGAATGCTTTAAACCAATCCGGCAAGCCCGAGATCCACATCCCACCTGTATACAACAGCACTGAGCCTAAAATTACAGTCATAACACCCAACGTTGCAACAATCGGAGGAATGTTAAACTTCGTGATAATTACTCCATTTATCAAACCTATAAAAGCTCCGGTCGCCATTGCCAAGAGCATCACCACCACAATATTTGTACTTGGAAATGCCAGCATAAATTTACCAATCACGACTGCACAAAGTGCAATGGTCGATGATACCGACAAATCAATTCCGCCAGAAATCAGCACCGGCAGCATGGCAAATGCCATAATTCCAAAAACCGCATTGCTTCTCATAAAATCTATCACATTATCTGCTTTTAGAAATGCATCGCTGACAAAGGTTAAGACGATCGATAAAAATAATACAATCAAAACAATTCCAAATTCTTTCCTTTTTGTAAAATCTTTGATTACTTTTCCCATATAGGTACCCTCTCCCTGATCAGACAACCGCTTTGTTCATAATCATTTCCTGCGTTAAATTATTGTTTATGAACTCACCGGATATAGATCCTTTTCTCATGACAAGTACTCTGTCGCTTAACGAAAGAATCTCCGGAAGTTCAGAGGATATTACAATAATTGCAGTTCCATCTTTTGCAAGTTTACGGATAATCTGGTGTATCTCCGCTTTTGCCCCAATATCGACCCCATTCGTAGGTTCATCAATAATCAGAATCTTTGCCTGTGTGGAAATCCATTTGGCTAAAACTACTTTCTGCTGATTTCCACCCGATAGCTGCATTGCCAGCATATCTGGATTATTAGGCCTAACATCTAGCATACTTACCCATTTATCGACAGAAGCCCTTTGCTTTTTACGATTAATAATACCTAGCTTATTTTTAAACTTATACAATACAGGAAGCGTTATATTGCTTTCCACTGTCTTTTGAAGTACAAGCCCTTGTGTCTGCCTGCTCTCCGGTATATATGCAACCCCATTTTCCAGAGCATCCGCCGGTGAAGTTATCTTTACTTTTTTCCCTTCAATGAAAATATCTCCCGAATTCGGTTTATTGATACCAAACACAGCTTGTGCCACTTCGCTTCGTCCGGCACCTACTAATCCTGTAATGCCCAAGACCTCTCCTTTTCGTACTTCAAGGTTAATGTCTTTAAAGTTCCCCGCTTTCGTCAGCCCTTTCAGTTGCAGCATGACTTCACCTTTTTCTTCCAGATTGGAATAATTTTTTATCTCAACTTTGCGTCCAACCATCATGGAAACCAAGTCAGATTCTGTAACAGCAACCTTATCAACCGTGTCCACATACTGTCCATCCCGAAAGACGGTAAATCGATCTGCTACACGGAATAATTCATCCATTTTATGGCTGACGAACATAATTGCAATATTTTTCTTTTTTAAAGTTTCAATGATATGGTAAAGGTGCTCAACTTCACCTCTTGATAGCGCCGATGTAGGTTCGTCCATAATAATCATCTTCGCATCCTGCGCCACTGCACTTGCAATGGCAACCATCTGCTGTTTTGCCACGGACAGATTTTCCACTGTTTCTCTTGGATCAATATCAGCACCTAAAAAACCCAGTGCCCGTTTTGCCTTTTCCGTAATTTCTTTCCAGTGCAATACTGATTTATTTTTCTCGATAATCTCGTTAATCCCAATATTTTCTGCAACCGTAAGGTTTCCAAATAGGCTAAAATCCTGATAAATAACTGATATTCCCTGCTTAATTGCATCCATTACGCTATTCAGTTTCGTTTCTTTTTCTTCTATCAAAATAGTCGCACCGGCATCTGGCGACTGAACCCCTGAAAGTATTTTAATCAAGGTTGACTTTCCGGCTCCATTTTCCCCAACCAGTGCATGAACCTCTCCGGCCTTGATATCAAAATGAACATCACTTAACGCTTTTACGCCCGGAAATGTTTTACTGACATTCGATATTTCCAAAAAAAAATTTGCCATACAACGGCCTCCCTATTTTCTAAAATGCCGGCTTAAACTATTCCGGTATTTCTAAATCAATTCTTCGCATCTTCACAGTTTAATTTGAATACATCTGATGCGTCGTTTTGCTTCACGGCTACTGCATCTTCTCTGATGCACCGTTTCGCTCCACGGCTACTTCGTCTTCTCTGATGCACCGTTTCGCTCCACGGCTACTTCGTCTTCTCTGATGCATCGTTTCGCTTCACGGCTACTGCATCTTATCTTTTTCCATAATTTCTTTTTCTATAGCAGAATGATTGTGGATTTTCTTAACAATTTTCCCATTTTGAGCTATAATAATATAGTCGCAAATCCCAGCAACTTCATGATAGTCATTCGAGATAAAGACAATGCCTTTCCCCCGTCGCTTAAGCTCATTGATCATGTTATAAATATCAATCTTCGAAACCAGATCGATATTATCCGTTGGATTGTTAAACACGAACAGCTCTCCATCATCTAATATATTACGGGTAAGCAATATCTTTTTTTGCTGCCCAGTACTAACGATATCAATCAGGTCTTCCGCTTCTGCATCTATATGCAATTTCTTAAGGTATTTCTTACATAGTTCAATCCGTTTTCTGATCGATTTTTGCTTTACCTTGACGGAAAATGGCAGCATATTTTCCCACACACTGTATCCATAGAACAGATAGTCTTCCATGATATTTGAGCCTAGAAATACAATGCCTGCTTTCATCGCATCACGCGGTGTACTTAGCTTTATCTCCTGTTCCCGAAACAATACCCTTCCCTTTACTCCTCTTACGCCTCGTTGGCAGTAGTTGTGGATAAAAAGCATATCTTCAAATGATGCAGGTCCCTCTTTTTCTAACCCTATGATCCCTACAATTTCACCTTCTCTTACGCACATAGAAAAATGCTGCATCAGACTATTCTCAATTCCCTGCAATTCCAGAATTTGAGCCTGCGGCTCAATAATCGTCTTAGGCAGCTTTTCGCTGGAAGAACGAAATAAAATTTCTACCAGACTTTCTGAATCTAGTGTTTTGGCATCTACTGTTTCTGCTACTTCTTTATTAATAATGACACTAATCCGGTCTACAAGCGATACGAGGTATTCTATCTGATGCGATATGTATAGTACCCCGGTACCATTTTCTTTCAGGCTAATAATGATCTGTCGAATAATTTCTTTATAATATTGATTAATCCCTGTATCTATCTCGTCCATAACTACAAATTTGGGTTTAAATATTACCACCCGCATGAGTTCTAGCACCTTACGAAGAGAATGCGACAATTCACTTACCTTTTGCGCCGTACTGCATTTTAACTTGTAACGGTCAATGTAAAGCTTCAATTCTTCCTCTACACTTTTTTTGCTTCGAATAACATTTCTACTTATATAGCTTTTTTGTCCGTTCAAACCGAATAGTACATTGTCTATCACGGTTAATTCGGGGAAAAATGTCATATTGCTATTTAGCAGATAGACCCCTTGCTTCATGGCAATTCCAACGTTCCATTTTCGAAACGCTTTGCCATCAATCATGATTTCTCCCCTATCACATTGGTATACCCCGCCAATGATATTTGCCAACGTACTTTTCCCGCTTCCGTTATATCCAATAATTCCATGGATATCTCCACTGTTAAGAGTGAGCGAGAGATTCTCAAGCACCTGTTGTTTCTCAAAAGTCCTATATACATTATTTATCTTTAATACCATCCTCACCCCACCTTACAAGGATATTAAATAAATTGATTTAAAAATCAAATTTCTGATGTATGGCGACTCCGCCTTTGCAAATCAATTCTTTATAGTCCTTAGGAATGTCATTATCTACAATCATTGCATCTATATCTGTCAGTTTACAAACAGGAATCAGCCTAACCTTATCAAACGCTTCACTTTCTACTACTGCTACAATGTCTTTCGAGCTTTGCCTTAGTTCTTTATATAGCGCCGCTTCTTCCCGAGAATTGCTCGTCATTCCAAACTTTCTGTCTGCACCAGTAAACCCGATAAACGATTTGTTAAATATGACATTTGGAAATGGGATATTTACTCTTTCATTGCTGAGTGTACTATTTTCAAAATCAACTTCTCCGCCAATCAATACGACTTTATTCCTACGAGCCGCTTTCATTGCATAAGCAACCTCAAGACTGTTGGTGAATACCATGACACCTGATTTTGCTTCCATAAGATCTGCTAAAGCAATATTGCTCCCGCACCTGCTTAAAAATATAACATCATTGTTTTCAATCAAATCTAGGCTTAGCTCGCCAAGTATCCTGTCTTTATGTGAAATTTTTTTTATCTGAAACGTAATTTCATCCGTTTCTTTTAAAAACGGTTCACTGAAATTTTCGTTTAGAATTGCACCACCATGGGTCCTTTGCAGATATCCTTCACGCTCCAGTTTTTCTAAATCTCTTCGAATCGTAACTTCCGATACCTTCAAAGCCTCACTTAGCCATATCACGTCCACTGATTTTTTTTCTAACAGCAGTGTTTTGATTCTCTGTAATCGTTCTATCTGAAACATAATTAACACCTTTTTTCAATAATTTATCGGGTACGGTACTGTATAGTTCCCCCTTATTATACTATAAAAGTGTTCTTAAGAAAAGTATTATCCTGTAAGTCCAATGTATATTCTAAAAGACAAAAGCTTCCCTTTATCCTGCTCCCGCTTATAGCGGTTGGCGATTGCCGCAAAAGATCATGCATCGACGCATGTACCAACCCCTTTTGCTGCAACCGCTTTCACCAGCTCCTACTTCTTTACATAATCCTGTGGCGGTCCAAGAATGATATCTTTTTCACCATTTAAGGATACAGTACCAAATCCTTCAATATTCATACCGTCTTTTAAAGTTTCACCATCAAGCAATGCTTTTGCAACACCAACCGTTAAAAATCCAAGATCTTCACAACTCCATAAAGAGCCTACATCTAAAGAGCCATCAGATAAAACGTCTTGGCAATCAGCCTCTACTGCTGATCCGACTACCGCTACCTGATCCTGAAGCCCCAGTTCGCGAATTGCCATTGCCGCACCGATTGGTGCCGGTGTCGATACACAAAAAATCCCTTTTACATCCGGGTATGCTTTCATAATATCCTTTGTCGTTGAGATTGCCACATCCTGCTTTTCATCTGTTGGGAACGGATCTGCTACAAGCTTTAATCCTGGATAGTTCGCTTCTGCAAATTCTCTTGCATACTTAATCCATGCATTTAAATTAGATGCCGAAAGCCCTCCGGTTACAATTGCCCATTCACCTTCTTCAGCCCCCATATTATCCACCATGCTCAAAAGTATATGTTCACCAAATTCTTTATCTGATATTTGATGTATCGATGCATCGACTAAATCCTTTGTTGCCTCTGTATCCCAATCAAGCACAAGAATCCCTGCTTCTTTCGCTTTCTTTAATACAGGATCCAGTGCGGCCGCATCATTTGGGGCTACACAAATCGCATCTACGCCTTGTGTGATGTAATCTTCAAGCATTTTTACCTGTTCTGCCGCATCTGCTACTGTTGGGCCATTGTAGATGACATTGACGCCGAGATCTTCCCCTGCCTTTAATGCACCTTCCCCAGTTGCTGTAAAATAAGGGATCCCTACGAGCTTTGGCATCACTACAATTGTATACTCTGCTCCACCTGTTTCCTCTGCCGCCGGTTCAGCGTCTTTTGCTTCCTCTGCCGCCGGCTCGGCATCGCTTGGTTCCTCCGCTGTTGTTTGTGCGGCATCTGTGTCGCTCTTTTTATCGCCGCCGCACCCACTAAGCACGAGGCACGATAAGAAAGCTACTGACATTAATGTACTGATCATCTTTTTCATAGTTTTTCCTCCATGTGTTTGATCCACTACTTCTTTTTCTTGTTGCTCTTTTACTGCTACTTCTTTACTCCTACTTTTTTACTGCCACTTCTTTACTCCTACCTAATCCTCCTTAAATACTCTTCCTTAAACACTCCTCCTTAAACAATATTCAATCACAAACATTCATCAATTTCTTTCGTTTATGAACGTTTACTTTTGATATGGTCATTATACGGTTCTGTGTACACATTGTCAATATATTAGATTTACATTTTAATTTTTTGGTATATTTTAACAAATATCATCTTCTTTTTTTATACTATTTCACCTTTATCTTGTGATTTTTACATATTTATCGGTCAAATTTTTGACCTTGAATATCTAAATCGAAACCAATCGGTCGCTTCGTATTTCACTTTTATGGTATGGGAAAAGCCAAGACGCAGTTGATTTTATAGAGGGATTGCAGTAAACTGTTATATGATAAAGGTAGTTTGATCTTTACACGGCACGGTTGCGCTATTAGGAGGTCCTTATGGCAGGCTAGGGAATCAAAAAAATTCCAATTGGGTTAAGTAATTTTTCAAGAATTCAAACTGAGAATTATTACTATGTAGACAAAACGCAATATATTGAAGTTCTAGAGAGCTTAGGCACAAATTATCCAGTTCTTTTGCGCCCAAGAAGATTTGACAAAACATTGTTTGTAAATACTATGAAAGCCTATTATGACATAGTGGAAGCACAAAATTTTGAAAAGCTCTTTGGAACTACCTATATCGGAAAGCACAAAACAAGCCTGGCAAATTCCTATTATGTTTTGCAGTTTGATTTTTCTGGATTGGATACTAGCGATATGACAACGGTTAAGCTGTCTTTTGGCGACAAGGTAAAAGCTGCTATTTCTGATTTTTTAGTGTATTATCATATTGACATGTAGCTAAATGAAGGAGCGGAATTTATTAGCTATTTAAACTCTTTCCTCCTGCAATTGAATCATCAAGGCGACTACAAATTATATATTATGATAGATGAATACGATCATTTTGCAAATGCAATGTTAAGCAGGAAAGAAGAATTTGGAAATGCCACAGGCAAAGATGGATTTGTACGTAGTTTTTATGAAGTATTAAAAATCCACACAGGCCGTATTTTGGATCGGATTTTTATTACCGGAGTAACGTCCCTTACCTTGGATAGCTTGACAAGCGGGTTTAATATTGCCACAAATGTTTCTTTGTATGGGTCGCTAAATGAATCCCTTGGATTTACAGCCGATGAAGTTATGACACTGATCGAATACACGAAAATCCCTGACCCCACAAAAACCATGCAGTTGTTTCGAGATTATTATAATGGGTATGTCTTTTCAAATTTAACCGATCGACGTATCTTTAACAGCAACATGATCCTTTACTACATGCATGCCCTCCTTCACAATGGCAAGCCAAAGTCCCTATCAGACTCGAATATTATTTCGGATTATCGCAAGCTATCCAGTATGTTTGATTTGTTTCAAAACCAAAGCAAAAAGGAACAGGTTCTGCAAAAGCTCATGATAAACGAGAGTGTGAACGCACACTTAATGGCATCGTTTGCATTGAATATGCAGTTTACGTATGATCATTTTGTTTCCCTGCTGTATTATCTTGGCCTATTAACGATAAAGAATGACTTTGGCAATGCCACCTATGAGTTTCAAGTGCCAAACAAGGTTATCCAGGAAACTTGCTATGATTACTATTTTGCATATTTGCTAGCACATTGCAGCCTTGATGAATCAGCTGTTGGCAACGCATTGGATGATCTTACTTTTGGCAACGTAGAACCGCTGATTTCTCTTGTAGAAAAAACGATACAGGCATCCACACAGAACAGCGACCGCTATATGATCCATTTTCGCGAAAGCACCTTGCAGATGTTGTTTTTCTTGATTTTACGAAAATCGGTAGATTACAAGGCCACTCTAGAATATAAGGTACAATCAAGCGAGGCAGGCGTGGCAAATGGCTATGCCGATCTTGTATATACCCCATACCTTAAATCGCTTGCAACCTATTTATTTGAATTCAAATATATCAGCACCGCAAGGCAAGCAAAAGAACAAGCAATTTTTGAGCAATCCGTATCCACGGCCAAGGCGCAGTTGACACAGTATGGCAAGGGATTTTTGAATGCGAAGTGCGTGGCAATTGTGTTTGTAGGAAAGACCTGCAAACACCAAGAATTGTGGGATTGCTAGAAACGAATTCGTAGACAAAGGCTACCACCGCCTTTGTCTACGAATTCTATATCTGCTCATGCAGGAAATAGGTGGTTTTAATTCTTAATAGGCAAACAGGATGAGGGTCAGGGATAAAACTAGGAGGTTAAATTATGTTGCACATTGCTATCTGTGATGATAACGTAAAGTATGCCGGAGAAATTGAAACCCTTTTACTTCAGGAAGCAAAAAAGAATGTTTTTGACATTGAAACAGAAGTCTATATCGATGGCGACGAATTGATTAGAGATTATCAAGACGGGGTTCGATATGATTTCATTTATTTGGATATTGAAATGGAAAAAATGGATGGAATTAGTGCAGCAAAACAAATCCGGGATATGGATAGAACTGTACTCATCATCTATCTTTCCAGCCATGAAGAATGCTGCAAAGATCTTTTCGTATATGAACCAGTCAGGTATATCCAAAAGCCAATGGGAAAAGATGCTTCCGAAAGGGATAATTTCATGGATACTTTTAAGGGCACTTTTCTAGATGCTTGTAAGAGAACGGGCTATTTGGGTGTTTTTTTTCGTTACTCTTACAATAAAAAGCTTCATGATGTCGCATTAAAGGATATTGTTTATTTTGAGAGCGATAATCGCGTGGTGTATATTCATCAAGTAGGTAGAAAGCATTCAGAATATTTTTATGGAAGGCCTTTAGATGAGATTGCGCAGGAATTAAAAAAAAGCAATAGACGCTTTTTGCGCATAAGCCGTTCCTATTTGGTAAATTATGACCACATTTGTGACATTACTCCTTTCGAAATATTTTTGAAAGATGAAAATGGTAAAAAGCACTCGATTGAAATAGCCAAAAATAAGAAAGCAGAACTTTTTCAGCAATTAGGGAAAATACATAGTGAAGGGTGGTAGCTATATGAAAGAACCGTGGATCATCGTCGTTTATCTTTGCTTTGCATTTTTTGCAGTTTTCATAACGATGAAAAATATTTCAATTTTTTTCCCACCTGCAACGGTGAAAAAGCACGATTACATAACCCTAATGCTATACTTTGCCTTTCAAGTGCTTGTAAACTTCAATATGGGGCATTTACCTCTTTTGGTATTAATCCTAAACGTGGTGATTGTATTTATTTTGACGCTCCAGCGGAGAACAAGTATTAAGAGATGCGTTTTTTTTTCTTTTTATACCATTTCTATCTGGATGTTGCCGGAAGCAATTGTATGGCTATCATTGCGTAATGTCCCATTGTCCAAAATAGAATTTAATATTGCCGGTTCTGCCATAACCAAAGTATGTATGCTAATTATTGTAATCGCTTCAAAGCAATTTTATAAGGGTGATGCAATCAGCAGGCACAATATGCCGACCCGATACTGGCTTATGCTGCTCTTAATCCCATTAGGGAGCATCTATATTATGAATAACATGTTCGTGATTGCCGCAGCACACCTCGAATATAGTTTTTTTACAGCTATTGGTGCAATTGTTTTATTATTTATGAATATAACGATTTTTTTGGTATATGACCGCTTTGCCCAATATACAGAAGTAAACAAACGTAATCTGATTTATGAACAGCAATTGGAATTATGTAGCCAAAATGCCGCCGAAAGACAGGCTAAAGATCAAGAAATAAGAAAGCTGCGCCATAACATGAAAGAGCATTTGACCTCACTGCATGGAATGGCTACAAAAGGAGACACATCATCCATTTCCAAATATATAGAGAATCTGATGCCGTTAAGTAGCCAGTATTGTCCAGATGACCTGTCTCGCACTGGAAATATAGTCGTAGATTCCTTGATAAATTATAAATGTAGCATAGCAAAAAGCGAAGGTGTGTCCATTAAAGGCAAAGTACTCGTTCCAGTTGAGCTACCTTTTCAAGGAGGTCATATCAGCATTATTTTGGGGAATCTTCTGGAAAATTCCCTTGAAGCTTGTAAAGATGTGGATGAGAACAAGCGATTGATCGAAATCAATTTGTTGTACGAAAAAAACATGCTCTTTATTACAGTAAAAAATTCTTTTACGGGAAAACGAAAGCAAACTAGTGATGGCACTTTTATGACAACAAAAAGAAATTCTAAGAGCCATGGTATCGGTTTGTTATCTGTAAGAGACGCAGTAAAACAGTACGATGGAGAACTGACGACAACTTGTAGTGATGGTGTATTTTGTGCTACGGTAATTCTTTTTGGAGCTGAAGAAAATTTCTGATGAGGTAAAACTATGGAAAAACTCTCGCTTTTCTTGACAAACTATATCATAAGAAAAGGTGTGATACAAAAGGAGCAGAAAGACCTTTATTTTTATGGATTTCAATCAGGCTTGGAAATAATGCTCAATGTTTTGTGCAGTATATTCATTATGTTGTCATTAAATATGCTTTTAGACGGAATTCTCTTCTTTGTTTTTTTCATTCCTTTGCGTTCTTATGGGGGCGGACTTCATATGAAGAAGCATATAACTTGTCTTCTTTTTTCTTGTATTACGCTAGCCGGGATCCTCTTAATCATTAAATATGTTGAGGTAAATCTAGTCTTTTCAATGATTCTGTTTGGCGTTTTTTTGTTGCCCTTAGCGTGATAGGTTCGGTAAATCACCCAAATCGACCAGTTGAAGAGGAAGAAAACTTATTGTTCCAAAAAAAAATAAATTTATTTCTAATTCTTAGCCTTATTGCTGCATTCATCTTTTTTCTAACGAAAGCCTCTCGCTGCCTTCTGTTAGAGGCTCTCGTCTTTGCACTTGTTGCGGTCACATCTTTTATTGGCAAAAGGTTATATTCCAAAACAGTTTAAGAAATACTCTGTTAATTTTCGAAAATCCTAACATCTTTCATTCCTTATAAGCTCTTGTTTTAAGGGTAAACATTCCGCCCCGGTATTGGTCGATTGAAACTAAAATCCGACCCAGTTTTATTGCTGATAATTGGCACACCGTCACGAAAGGGTTTTAAACCCTTAGATGCCGCAAAACAGCAAAATGAGTTGCTAAATCATTGACATTTATTCACTCTGGGTAAATACCCCGCCACTTGCGGCATCACTGTTCAATCGCGCCCCAAAGATACCCCGCTGCTTGCGGCGAGGAGATTCATTATATCAGTTACCGTATGCAAATCTACGAGCAGAAGGGATAATTCTACATGTTGAAAGGAACGGGCTGAATTTTGATATAGAATAATCCTATTATTTAGGAAACTTCATTAGACAAAAAAAAATCCAAAAATCAGGAAGTACAATTGAATCGTTGCAACAATGGATACAATAACAAGAGATGAAACATGCTAAGGGAGGTTTTCATGAAATATATTTTTGTAAAGCAGCACGATGCCACAGACTGTGCGGCCGCCTGCCTTAGCATGGTTTGCCTGCACTATAAAAAAGAGACGACGATTACGAAATTAAGGGATAGGATGGGGACGGATCTAAAGGGCACGAACCTGATCGGGCTTAGCAAATGTGCAGAAGGGCTTGGCTTTACGACGCAGGCGGTGCGGGTGGACAAGGCCGGGTTTATGAGCAGGTATACGCTCCCGGCGGTTGCGAACACCATCACCAAAGAGGGGCTTAGCCATTTTGTAGTCGTCTTTAAAATAACGGAAGCCTATGTTGTGGTCGGCGATCCGGCAAAGGACTTCATCAGGATAGGGATCGATGAATTCCTAAAAGACTTTACAGGGGCGCTCCTGATTCTAAAGCCAGGCCAAAACTTTGTTGGCGGGAAGATCAAGGGCGAGAAGGTCTTCCGCCGCTATGCAAGGCTCCTGCTGCCGCAGAGGAAGCTGTTCGCCTACTCCATCCTAGCTTCGCTGATCCTAACGGTGCTGGGGATAGCCTCGTCGCTGTTCAACAAGGTACTGATGGACGAGATACTGCCATATAAGCTAAAGGACACGCTGCTGCTGGTGCTGCTCGTATTCGTGGCGGTGTCGGTGACGCAGATCGTCATCGGCTTCGTCCGGCAGTGGATCATGATCCACCTGTCGCAGAAGATAGACATCCCGCTGATGCTCGGGTATTTCGAGCATATCTACAGGCTGCCAATGAAGTTCTTCGCAGCGAGGAAGACGGGGGACATCATCACAAGGTTCTCCGATGCGTTCACCATCAAGGATATTTTTACGAACGTCGCCCTGACGCTCGTCATGGATATCGTAATGGCGCTGATAACGGGGGTGATCCTCGTACGGCTGAACCTTACGCTGTTTACGGTTATCGCCTTCATGACCGCCATCAGCATCGGGCTGATCTTCGTCTTCAAGCAGCCATACAAAAAGATCAACGAGGAGCAGATGCAGCAGGCATCCATCCTGAACTCGCAGATTATCGAAGGGCTCCGGGCGGTTGAGACGATAAAGGGGAACGCCAATGAAGGGACCGAGCTTGAGAATATCGAGAAGGAGTACATCAGGTCGCTGCGGATCGGGAAGAAGGAGGGCATGCTCTCAAACGTGCAGGGCTCGGTTTCCAGCTTCGTGTCAACGGTGGGGAACCTGGTTTTAACCTACTTCGCGGTCATGCAGGTGATCAACGGGGACATTACCCTAGGCGGCATGATGACGTTCATGACGCTGTCCGGGTATTTCATGGATCCGGTAGGCAGGCTTGTAGGCCTGCAGCTCCAGATACAGGAAGCGAACATTTCCATGAAGCGCATGGCGGAAATCCTGGACTATGAAACGGAGCAGGGGACGTATGAAGCAGACCGCTGCCAGGAGCTGGCGAAGGTGGATGGGGACATCGAACTTAAGGGCGTCACCTTCCGCTATGGGAACCGAAAGCCGGTATTGAACCATATCAGCTTTACCATACCAAAAGGCAGGAAAGTGGCGCTTGTAGGGGCAAGCGGGAGCGGGAAGTCAACGGTTGCAAAGCTGCTGCTAAAATACTACGAGCCGGAGGAGGGCGAAATCCTCGTTGACGGGGTCGATATCAACGAATACAGCAATGAATCCATCCGGAAAGCGGTTTCGTATGTGCCGCAGTCGATCGAGCTGTTCTCAAAAAGCATCTACGACAATATCAGAGTGGGCAGGGCAAACTCCACATTGGACGAGGTAAAGGAAGCCACAAAGGCGGCAGACGCCCATGGGTTTATCCGGAAGCTGCCGATGCAGTACTACACCTACCTGGAAGAAGCCGGGAATGGGCTGAGCGGCGGGGAGAAGCAGAGGATCGCACTGGCGAGGGCATTCCTAAAGAAGAATGAATTCTATATATTGGACGAGAGCACAAGCAATCTGGACTTTGCCACGGAGAATGTCATCTTCGATATGATCTACAATAAATTCCGGAACAAGTCGATGCTGATTATTGCCCATAGGCTGGCAACGGTTAAGGGGTGCGACGAGATTATCGTAATGGAGCAGGGCGAGATTGTAGAGCAGGGGAGCCATGAGGCGCTATTGGAGAAGCAAGGGCATTATTGGAAGCTGTGGGAGATGCAACAAGGGAATTTTAAAGCTAGGCAGGAAGATGAATTTAAAATAGAGAAGGCTGAAGTTTTCCATGAAGATGAAATAAGCTATACTTAAATGCGGTGTTAAACATATGTTTTACATATAGAGCTGTCAATTGGTTGCAAACAATTGATGAAACGCTCCACAGTTGTTATAGCATTTGTGGACAAAACAAAGAAATCAGAAGGAAGGTGGAATTGGTGTTTAAAAACATCAGAAAGGTGGTAATTATGGAATTATGCTATGATGGGGCATTGGTAATGCCTAGCAATTGGGTTGCGATGGACGAAGATGAGATGATGTACGTAGAGGGTGGCTATAAAATTACTTTAAATAGAGCCATCATTGCAACAGCGTTTGTTAAAGTGATAGGTACAGTTGGTAAAATAGCAGCCAGGCAATGGCTAAAAACGGCATCTGGGAAAGCAATTGCAGGGAAAATCACGTCTTCCGTACTGGGCTTTGGAAAATCTTTCCTTGCATCAGGAGGATTTGCAGCATTTGCAGTGGAAGCCTTGGCATTTGCACTTGCCGGAGTCTTGGTGGTTTCAGCGGTGACGATAGGAATTATATATGCAACGGATAAGACGGTGACACTAGGCTTCTAAAAATGTAAGCAATAAAAATACAGGTATTTATGCAAATGGTGTCAAAATGGCTACCATTTGCATAAACTTGCAATACATAGAAGGTATAATATGGTAGATTATTTGATTGGTGGTGCAGTGGTTGTTGTTTTCGATATTGCATATGCCTGTTTAAGGCTCAGGAGTTTTCGCGCTCTTAATATATATTTAAGCGTTTGTGAACTTATTTTGTTGATATTACTTTGGAAAACGTATATGAGTGGGAGTGCATGGCTTTCAACAAATATAGTTTTTCAAATAGTTTTTATAGTTGATATTGCAATAGGGTATAAAAACATTGTGAAAAGAAGAGGATTGTATGAGATCATATGGGCGAAGAATTATACGACCATACTTGCAATCGGATTGAGTAATTTAAAAGGCAATGTATATGACGCTGTTGTTAAGATAATGAAAAAAACACTCGTTGTCCCGTCAACATTCAGCAAAAAATGTTTATTGCTTTTATTGTTTAGCAAAGAAGAGGTTGTTTTTCGATTCGTATTTTGGGCGAAAGAAGATTATTTGCTTTATAAAAAAGACGCTAAGCTAGACATGTATCGGGTAGAAGAAGCAGAAGAAGCGGGAAAAGGCTTCATTTTAGTTTATAAATACGAACTGTCACGTTAAATGATGACTTAAGCTTTGCATGGCATCCAGTAAATTATGCTGGTATATAATAAAAAATATGTCATCATATGTTTGCATACAGATAAATTTTGAAAGAATTTGGAGGATATAATGAATAGAATTCAAATAGGCTACAATAAGAGATTAAGGATGTCAAATGTGGTCGAGAGGGTGATAGAAAAAGATGAATTTGGGGAATTTGAAAAAATAGTAGAGCAGATGGAAGGATATATAAGATCAAAAGGCACTGTGCCCCTTGGTCCACTTATACAATATACAGAAGCAAATGTAAATGAAAATGGCATAGTAGATATGGCTATAAAATTAATGCGTCAATGCAATAGCTATATACACAATGTGGAACTGCCATATAAAACACAATCGTTAATACGAATTACAAACTGCATCTATTGCCGCTATATTGGTCCAGAAGAAAAAATAAATTTTGCGTATGATAAAATCAACATAACTGCTTTTGAAGAAGACATCCTACTAAAAGGGAATGCCTATACCATTTTTGTAGGCGAAGAAGACGATAGTATGGTAGCGGATATATTCATGGAACGGGCAGGGGGTTAGGCGAGTGGCAATAACGTTCGTATAAATAATTTAACAAGATAAATGAGGAGGACTCCCTTATGAACAATGGAGCAAAATATATTATTCTGGTAGTGGGTCTAATAATTGCAAAAGAGTGTATGGAACATTCCTATAAAATGAAGAAATCCATGATTAGAAGTGTTTTCCAGTTTGCGGTATGCCTGCCCGCAATAATAGCGAACACCTGCCTGTCCTATGAAAGAGCCCCCTATTGCTTCCTGCCTATACTTACGTATGATAGCGTATTCCATTGTGACTCATAAAATAAAGAGTAGGCATGTGAAGAAATGATATATCTGACATCACATTCCGCATCATAATAAGTCCAAACGTCAGTATAATGTTCCATTTAAAGAATATGGCTATAATGAAAGAAGCTATGCACATGGAGAAAATCAATGCGTAAACAAACTAAAACAATGAACCAGCTAAAGGACAGCCGCCTGCTCTACGATCAGGAACCACCTGCGTTCGGCTACATGCTGATCCTTATCACCCTCGCGCTCTTTGTAGTCGTAGCCGTCTGGAGCGTCAATACACCGAAAATATACATGGTCCGCTCCAATGGGAACGTCCAAAGTACGAATAAGAACTACGTCATGCCCTCCTACACGGGCGAGATCCAGGGCATGTCCATCACGGAAGGCATGAACGTGGAGGAGGGGGATTCCCTGTTTACGATAAAAAGCAGCGAACTGGACCTGCAGGACATCCAGCTGCAGGGGCAGAAGGAAATCTACGAGGTGCAGGTTGCACAGTCCGAAAAACTGGTGCAGTCCATCAAGGACGACAGCAACGGCTTTGATCCGGCAAAACCCGAAGAGAATCTGTACTACAGCCAGTTTGAAGCGTACAAGAGCCAGATTGCGCAACAGCAGGTCGATGTAAGCACCTACAAATCCTATGGCTACACGGACGAGCAGATCGAGGCGGAGCTGGAAAAGAACCAAAACAAAATTTCCGAGCTATACCATTCCACGATAAAAACAGTGGAGGACTCCATCCTGCAGGCAAAGGCACAGCTGGACTCGGTACAGGCGCAGCTTGACGCCGTCGGTAGCGGGCAGTCCGGATACACCGTCCATGCAAACGCAACCGGGATCGTACATATGATGGCGGACTACAGGGACGGGATGGTGGTGCAGGCGGCATCACCCATTGCAAGCATCTCGTCGGAAAATGACGAATATACGATCGTATCCCCGGTCAGCGCCGCAGATGCGGCAAGGGTAAGGGTGGGCGACAAGGTGGATATCCTGCTTTTGGGCCTGCCACAGACTATCTATGGGACGATTACAGGGAAAGTTTCAAGAATCGACAGCGACATCACAGCGGGCCAAAACGAAGACGGCGGCGCGTCCGACCCGTATTTTAAGGTGTCGGTCGTCCCGGACTACACCTACCTAGTGAGCAGGAAGGGCGACAAGGTGAGGATATCGAACGGCATGGCGGTCGAAACCAGGATACAGTACGACAAAATCAGCTATTTCAACTATGTGCTGGAATCGCTGGGGCTGCTGTTCGGGAAATAGGGCAGGCGACGGTTCCGTACCGCCAGCTGCCACAGGGCACAGGACAGGAGGGCGCAGGTGCAGATGAAGAAAAGAAAATTTATAGTACTCCTTATAGCTATACAGATTTTAAACGGCAATACCGCCAGCCCCTCCTTTGCATATGCGGCGACAATGGATGAAGCGGGAGCTGGTGGGCAGGATGAAGGCAACGAAGCAGCAAAAGGCAATGAACCGGAACAAAGCAACGAACCGGCCAAGCCAGACAAAGCAACCAAGCCCATTGCGGCAAGCGAGCTGGATCTAGGGGACTACCAGACGGAAATGGCCATCGGCGAAAAGCTGCTGCTGAGCGTAACCATATTACCGCTGGATGCGGTACCCAAAGCCCTTACCTATAAGTCAAGCGACACGGGGGTTGCAAGGGGGACTGCGGCCATTACAGCTACGGCAGGTGCGATTGTAAAGCATGTCGGCATAACGGTGAAGGTACCGACCATCAGCATCGATGTAGATAAAACCTACCTCGTTTTAAAGCCGGACGAAACATTTGCCCTAAAAGCGTCCGCCATGCCGAAAGATGCGCCCCAGGACATCACCTACAAGTCGCTGGATCCAGACATCGCAGAAGTAGCGGGCGATGGGACCATACGGGCCAATGTGGCGGGGACGGCAGGCATCGTCGTATCGAATGGGGACTTTGCCGCATCGGTAACGGTCATCGTAAACGAGAAGGACGGTTTGGCGGAAACGGATCCTACGGACAATTTAGGCATAGAAGACAGCGAAGCCACCACGCTATCCGACATAGAAAGGAAACTGCTACTTCAGCTGGCAGGGGGGCAGGCAACGACGGTAGGGCAAACGGAGTATGCGAAAGTGACGAAACGCATCCTAAAGGCACTATACCAAAAACATGCCAGCCTAACCATAGAGGGGCAGGGCTACCGCCTTACGATCCATGGCGACGATATTGTCAACTATGAAAACGAATTAAGTACAGGCATAGATTTTAGCCAGGAGGACGGGGGCACCTGCTTCCTCCTAAATGGAGGGAAGCCGCTTCCAGGGAAATTAGAGCTTGCATTTACAGAGGGGGGATTGGATGGCAGCTACCTATACCTCTATAGCCAAGCGAAAGAAAAGTATGAATTAATAGATGCAAAAGAGAATAGGAAACTCCTGCTGGACGAGGCAGGGGACTACATGGCTACAAATGAGGAGCGAGGCAAGCTTTCGCTTAGTATGATAATGCTGATTGCATGTTTGGTATGTGTCCTTGGCGTGATTGCAGCCTATATTTTTGTGAAGAAAAAGCACTGGTTCTGGTAGGCGAAGCCTTGCTTATTGACTGGGGCATGGGATTAAAAAGGCATACCAGCACCTATATTTTTATTGCGCTATTTGGCATTGCCCCCTATTCCTACAAGGATAAAGGTGCCGATAAGACAAAGCAAGCTAAAAGGTATAGGAAAAAAATAGCAGCCATGCTGATCGTTTCAGCATGCGCCATAGTGCTTTTAATTTTTGTCAGCAGTTCTATTGTTTTAATGAAAGATGCTGATGCAAAAATGATAGTCCAATCTGTACTGGCTTTTCTTGTTTCAGTAGGCGTTGCGATTAGCCTTAATCTGCTTGCCCTAAAAATTTCCAAAAAAATCAAATCGTTTTAAGCACATAGGGATGCACAGATGCAGCGTAACAGGCACATGCAACAGGAGCAGTATTTCCCGGTGGATTGGCATCAATTATTTATAAGCTATATGATAGGAACAAAATACGGTTCCTATCATCGGATTCACGGCACGAAAAAATGTGCCTTTTTATCAGAATCTGCGTTGCAGCTTCTGATAAACTATATTAGGGTCACCAAGAAAGAAGGAGTGCTATGTCAATATTAAAATTTCTACTATATGCAATCGTTTCAATTATATTTTCTAAATTATTTCTTGGTTCATCCGCAATGGGAATGGCAATAATTTTAGGTTTATTAAATTATACTGCGGTGGTTTCAAAGAAAGATGATGTAGAAAAAAAAGTGCCAAGACTTGCATATGGAATTTTATTAGCCATTTGCTTATTGGGCATAATACTAATCGTGGTAGGAAATAATTTTATACATTTAGATGGTCTGGTAATTTGGGGGGCAATCTTATTTTCACCAACAATAGCGGTATTAATTATAGTTCAAGTATTGAACATATTTGGGTATATGAAAAGTAAACTGAAATTGAAATGAAAAACATTATCCGTGTAGCAAACTGTTTATAACTGGCAGATCATCAGATGGTAGGCAAAGGAACTAAAAAAAGCCGAATGGATGCTTGGAGACACAAAAATTGAGCCCTCGGCTATTTCGTTCAAAACCGATACGCTGTACAATTCAAATTCAGAAAAGGAGATCTATAACTAGGATGAACAACAAGAAAAAATATATGCTCTACATGCTCTGCCTCCTGATTAGCGCTGCGCCCGCCTATATAGGGGCAATTATAAAGCCAAGGACTGCGGGCGATACCATACTGTCCACGGTAGCGGTACCTACCGGCGACCTTTTGCTATTCTTCCTGCTACTATTTGTCCTCATGAGCTGGATCCATAATATTGCCTATATGATTTATTTTAGGCACCTGGGCTACAACATAGAGAGCATCTCGCTATACCCATTTGCCTACACAAAAAGCAATGCGAAAGGGGAAAGGCTCCAATTAAGCCCAAGCGTTACATGGGTCAGTGTTTTTGGATGCGTACAAAGAAAGGCGGCATTTTTAAAAAGGGCGGATATCGAGCGGTATATGCGGCAGTACCTGAAGTATTTAAGAATGGTATACCTTGCCCATATGGGTGCGATCGCAACGAGTGGCCTCCTGATGCTTTTAAATTTTGCCATAGGGCTGTCCTTCATGGCCGCATTGGCGGCATTGATGGCGTGCTATACCTTGTGTGCAAGCCCGCTTGTCTTTTCGGGTCTCTATGAGCCGCTGTTCCATCAGGAGAGGGCATTCTATGTGCTGTGGGGGATGGCCTGTGAAAATTTCGACAAGCATGAGGTCTACCAATATAAGCAGGATCAGGCAGGGTCTCTAAACGCGGACATGAACCTAAATGAGATAATCATGATGGAAGAGATTGTAATGGATTCCATCTGCGACCATAAAGACTATGTAGATGCAGGGAAAAAGGGGGATCTGGATCTCCTGTTCCTTTCTGACCATGCAGGAGAAAGGAAATGGCATTTCCCAAAACTGCTCCGCCTATATTCCGTCTATAGGCTGTACCTGAAACTATTTGACGGGCAGGACTATAAAGACGCCATAGAAGAGAATGCGGCAATTATAAAAGACGGGCTCCTGCATCTCCCAAAAGCCCTTAGGGCAAAAGTTGGGCTAAGGCAGGTACTGGACTTTCGAAATACAAGCAACATATATCGGGGAAAGCTTGAAGCGCTGGATCGGCTGGTGATACAAGTAAAAAGATAGAAGGAAACGATGCTTACGGTAAAATTTATTCGCCAAGCAGATCTCTATATATATCATGCCGAAGCTCCCTATCAGATGAACCCCCCTCAAGATAGAAAACTGCATGTATGCCCACTATCACGGGGAAGATGAAAATGTTAAATTTGCATATGATAAGATTCGGCTGACCGCTTTTGAAAATAGGGTAAAGCTAAAGGGCGACAGCAACATGATAATGAAGTTTGCCTGTTTCTAAATGCGGACATAGAACTATCTGTAAAAAGTTGAAAGAAGGAAATCACTGAGATTAATTTGTTTTTCAAGGAGAGGAAGAAACTCAGGCTTGTCATTTTCAAATTTATTTTGGCAATCTGTAAAAATATCTGCTAAAGAAAGCTGTTTGTATGTTATCCTATAGGTGCAACCCCTTTCGGGTATATGTTTGATTGTTTCTTGCAACTCCATTTTAACACAAATCGGTGAGGAGTTGTTAATTTTTATCAAGGGAACAAACCTGTGTTTATGCAGGTTGTGGCATTTCACAAACGCCTAAATAAAAGTTTAATCATTGGAGGCGCATATGCGGGTTGAAATGAAAGGCATACATAAGTCATATAAGAAAAAGGGAAACAGGCTCCAGATTATACATGGCTTTATTTACCTATTTGAAGAAGGAAAACTATATTTAATACAAGGGGAGTCGGGAAGCAGAAAGACCACACTGCTTACTATTTTAGCCTTACTTTAATGTCGATGTCGGAGATACATTAGATATAAAACTTTCTCTTGATAAGGATAACATGGATGCTTTGGAAGGACAGTATACCGTTTCCGGTATCTTAAATGATAATTTACAGTTTTTTAAAGGGAGTGTTATTGTATCCAAAGAGACCTGGAATAAAAAGCATGAGAAAGTAAAGGAAAATATGTTGTATCTTTATATTGACAATGACGAAGCGTATAAAAATACGATAGAGGCCATCAATAGATTAGATTTGAAAATATCCTAAATGTGCCTTTTATCAGAACTTGCCCTGCAACTTCTGATAAGTTATATTATAGATAGCAACTATCGTTATGTATAGTCAACAAATGGAGGGAATATTTATGGCTAAATACAAAAAAATATCAGCGTTATTATTATTTATGGTAGGGGCTCTTGTTTCCATAGCTGGGTTGATTTCAAATTTTTATGGCGTTTCAAACCGTTATGGCTCCGTGATTACCCATAAAAATGATGTTTACTACTACGCCAACTGCAATATATACCAATATACACCCGATAGGCAGCTTACGCTTGTAGAGAAAAACGTAGCGCCTTCTTTTACATACCATAATGGAATGATATACTATGTCATTGACGATAAAATAGTTTGCATGGAACTTGACACCAAGCAGCGAAAATTTTCCTTTCGCATCGAATCGATGAAAAAGGATACTTTTACGATACACGTCTACCATGAAACATTAGTGGTAGAACATGATGTATATAAAAAGCCGGAAAATGCAAAGCTATATTATTTTGATTTATCTACGGGGGAACCAGTGGACGCCGATTTTAAATTGGAGGCGGAAGATCTACCCCATGAATCGCCAGTGGATGAATATGAAAAATTTATTGACGGGTATATGACTGGCTGTTCATTGGCGGAAAATGATATATTGTATGCAAGGTTCCCATACGGGAAATCGTACCTAAGCAGCTATCATGCAATTCGAGATGAAGCGGGGAACGTTGCGAAAATGGAATTGGTAGAAGCAGTACTGCCTTTTTCTGATAAGGAGGGGTTTTCCTGGAATCTTCAAGCTGTAATCCAAATTATAATCTGTCCTGTAGCATGTTTTGCCACAGGGATGATTGTATTATCCAAAAAGTCGAATAAAGATAAGCGTAGGAAACAGGATAGCTGATATATTCGTAGGCGATTCAAAAGCTGGCGTAGTGCAGCGCCTTCTATCCGATTTTGCCGACAAATGGAATTAACCCTACTTTAAGCTACAAAGAAATTTCGAGGTGCTTGCAAAAAACAGGATAGGAGAAAATAGATGAAAAATTATGACAATAAGCCGATCCCATGCTTGCAAAGCCAATGCGATACAGTTGCCCGGTGTGTAGCGGCGAGTTCCTTATTGGCGATTGTGAATGCCGATTATCTGTGCTTTTATTTTGTTTCTATAAAGCTGCTTATTTTCGTATGCTTGGGGAATATAGCAATCCTCTCTGCATTATATAAGTATTTGCTGAACAGGATGCCGCAATACTTGAATGAAAGTTTTAAAGCTAGATATATATTGCGGACGTTTGCCTATCAAATAGCTTTAAGTGTGCTCTTGCTGGCAATCTGTAGATTTGTCACGAGAATAGAGTACAAGACCGGAAGCATTATTGCGTGCTGGAGTCTGATGTTGGTCTATACGGTATATAAGCTGGTTGTTCCAATTTGCAATATTTTGAATGGAATGGAGATATATTTAAAGTTTAAAGAAAAATAAGACTGAATATATTGTTGTAAAACACGTGGCCTTATGCCACTGACCTTTGCCCTTTACCAAATAAAGGATCGGTAGCTAACGCTCGGAATCTTCTTTGAAAACATACTGGGCGAAACAAAACTCGCCTCCCTAAGCCGTATTTATATCATCCTCGGTGAAGGCAGAAGCCTGCTTCTTTCTCATAATAGCGATGCATCGCTGATGATTGGAAACTCGATCGTCTGCAAAAAACAGTTTATCGCATGAGCTATCCCGATATCCTCTTCGTTATATTAATCGATGGAGAACTTGCCCTGCAATTTCTGATAAACTATATTTTCTTTCATGTCGATAAGCTATATTTTCTTTATAAAGATATTGCGTAAAAGCATAAGACACCTGATAGCTCCAGATTAATCCCCACGGTATAGCCGTTGCAACAGCAATTGAACTTGGGACTGCGAGCTTGAGGACTTTATATGCAGGAACATTTCTTTTGGCATCAAGTGTGTTGCCATTCAAAATTCCAATCCTATTTTCCTTCTTGCACGTTTACATAATTTCTGTTTCACCAGAATTTTTTCCCCCTTCATTTTGTTTTCCATTACGGCAACAAAGTAGGATACCCCCGAACTGTCTTCTTTCAATACAGATAATATGCCCTGGTTATCATGGATCATATTATAAATTTTACTTACATTTTCTGAATGAAAATCATAATTCACAATTGATAGCATACAAAGCATGATGTAATGCCAGTAGTTGTTTTTGCATTTTATTTTGTTGCAATGGCTAGTTAGAAGGTCAATCATTGCCCTTTCCTTTTGAACCATTCCCTGCTCATAGATATCCCATATGGTATTGCATAGAAAAATACTTTCATAGGCGTCTGCCGTTCCTTTACTTATTATTTGATCTATTATTTCCCTTCTTTTTTGAACTAGAAAATCACTTCTGCCATAGCCGCCGCTTCCATTGCACCAAATTAGCATAAGCAGCAGATCTTTGTATTCATTGTAATGAAGCAGTAAATCTATGTCATTGACTTCGCTGTCATTGCTCATGCAGCAAGCAGCTAGGATACCCGCATTAATCATTACCAGAGACAGCATTACAGTCAATCCAATCCATGACAAGCAATAGCATAGGACAGACAGCAGCAGCAAACATCCTGTTGCAATTGGCCCCCCGGCAATCATAAATTTATATTTTCTATAAAAATACATTCAAACTTTTTTCCAATTTAATATATGCATGGTAGTCAAATACTACATTCCCGGACAGCATCCATTTCATATCAAACTTTATTTTGAATTTTTTTAAGTTGTTTGGGCAAAATGTCATCTGCAATCCCAGTGCCCGCATACAAAGCAAAGAATACCCACAATATTTGCCAACAACAAAATGTCCAAATTCATGGAATACGATTGAAATTTCAAGGCAGATAATCAGTTCACAGCTGAACATGTTGAGTGAAATTTCTTTTTTCTCAAATACAAAGAAGAAAATCATGCCAAAAACAGCAAAACCCATTCCTTCTAATCACCTGTTTTTTTGCAAACATCTCGAAATTTCTTTGTAGCTTAAAGTAGGGTTCATTCCATTTTTGCAACGTTCCCCGTTTCATCTCGAACTACATGATAGCTGCTTAGATACGATTTCCCTTATGGAAGCCTTGCATACAATATATCATTTTCCGTCAATGAACAGCCGGTCATATAAAAACAGATTTACTTTATTTGTATATTTTAAATAAAAAGTGGATGCCTCCAACTCTATTTACATCGTTATCTGCAATGATTTCGTAATATGTTATTCTTTTAATTTTGATATGATGGGTTTCCCATCTTCGTCAATAAGAGGTGTCAACCCCCCACTGTTTCCACATTTATGATACAAATAATTTACCCCTGTCTCTTTATCCACCACAATTTTAGTATTTTCTAAAGTACCTTGATCATATACAGTGACAAATCTCTCATTCCTAGCTCCCATATGTTATACTTCCAAGTTATTTTTTTCTTTCATTCTTCTTAGAACCCCATACTCCATAAATTTATGCAATCATTTATCTATAAACTTTTTTTCAAGCTCTTCCATTCTTACCGGTTACAATAGCCTTTCATAGCTGACCTTAGGTTCATAAGGAAAGTGTATCATAATCTAGAACATTTTGAAAGTGTTTTTAAAGTATTGAATTAATCAGAGTTTACTATACGTACAGACAGCAAACTCATCCCGGCAATGAAATTTGCAGTAAGAGAATATCTTTTATACGCAATGCTGGAAGCAAACCTCTCTCGTTATTTGGTTCGCATAGCACGGTGGAAATGCAGATACACGTATGATGTTGATACGGTTCAACATTTCCCCTCATGATTCGAATGAAAAAAAACAGACGACCAGAGTTTCGTACAATCGTACCCTCTGACCGCCTGTGTATTGTTTGCCTATATTTGAAACGATAACGCATAGAATAAATCTTAAGTGGCCCCATAACCCTTTGCAAATTTCACCATCACATCTATGCTAGCAACGATAACGCATGGATAAATCTTAAGCGCCTCAAATGTCTTCTATCTAATTCCATCCTTATTTAACAGCCCTAACAGTCCCACAAAGCTCGGTTTGTGGTTGATATTGCAATCGCTCCGGATTTTAAAGCACCCATAACGTCTTCTTTATCCATAATCAGACCGCTTACCACGATCGGTTTATCAATATCCTCCAACAAATAGCCTATGATCTTAGGTAGGCCTGATGGCAAAAATTCTACCACATCAGGGTCGGTTGATTTGACATATTTTTTTATATTTTGAAAGGTAATGAAGTCCATCATAAAGAATCTTTGGATTGCAAACAAATTAAGTTCTTTTGCCCTTTTTATAAGTGACGCTTTCATGCTTATAATGCCATCTGCTTTTGTATATTTCTTTATGAAATCCACACAGATTTCTTTCACTGCCAATCCTGCAATTAAATCAATATGCACAATTGCCTTTTTACCTGTCTTTGCAATCCGCTCTACGATATCTGCTACATTACAGATATCCCCATAGAGCAAATAGACAATTTGACAGTCTGATTTTAAACATGCCTCCAACCATTCTTCATTCTTGACCGCCGCAATCACTGGACAAATTTCGGTACTTTCCATGAAATAATCCATCGTCATACTCATAGCATTTTCCTCCGTGGTACTTCCTTTCCCTTTTTTGCTACTCTTCTTTTACGGAAAGCCGCATGGATTCTATTGGCATTCCCTTTTCGTCATAGTCCTCTTTAAATATATCATATTTTTGTGGTTTTTTACATATTTTCAGTAAACCTACCACCATAATTAGGACAAAAAACATATTTGGGAACCCGCCTAAGTTTGAAGCCGCCTTAATTCCATCGATACCAGCAAAACTAATTAAAATCCATGTCATGATGGCGATAGAACTACCCCAAACGATTTTTAACCATGCAGGCGACTGTTGGTTTTCTTGGCTGATACCTTCGGTGCACAGGCCTGCCATCGCATTTGTATTAGAGTCAGATGCCGTTACGAATGAAATAAATACGATAAACAAATAAAATGGTATGGCAAGCATGGGAAGTGGCAGCTGGTCGAAAACCATATAGACAACGGATTCCGGCCCTCTTCCCTGCAAACCGTCATAAAGGCCCAGCCCTTGATTTTCATAGTAAATAGCTGCAGTTGCAAATAGCCCCATCCAGAGTGTGCTAAAAATGGATGGTATGATAAAATTACATTTTATCGCATCTTTTATGGTATATCCTTTTAACAGTCCCCCTAAAAATACAGCTGTAATCGGTGTCCATGCCAACCAGTTGCACCAGTAAAATACCGGCCACCCCTTTGCCCAGCCATCTTGAAAAATTTCTCCGGTCGAAAGGCTCAAACTAAAGAAATCCCTCACATATGCCCCCCATGACTCAACAGAAAAATTCAACATAAAGGCTGTTGGTCCAAATACAAAGAGAAAGACAAGCAATACCATATAGACTCTTGCATTTATATCTGATAGAATCCGGATTCCTTTCATAATACCCGATACACTAGAAATCACAAACGTTACTACAATTACAAGGATGATAATTCCCCAAGATGCAGGTGTACTTGGAATTTTAAAGATACGCTCAATTCCCCCTGCAATTGTCATGGTGCCCGTCCCAAGCGATGCCGCCATTCCGGCTACCAGGGCAAACAGGCATATCAAGTCCACAATGGGGTTAAATTTTTTTGATTTTTCCCCGAACACGGGAACCAGTACCGAACCGATGGAATAGGCCTGTTTCATATTATAGAAAACAAAGGCAAATATTAGCGTTGCAACCGTATAGATGGCGTAGGGCGACCATGTCCATTCTAGAAACATCGTTTTCATTGCAAATAGTGCGGCTCCAGCACTTCCCGGCTCCACACCCTCTGCCAAAGATGGCGCATACAGCTGATACATTGGCTCTGCACATGCCCAAAAAAGAATCCCGGCCGCTATGGTCGTACAAAGGGTAATCCATACAAGATTGGTGAATTTCATACGCGGATGTGCACTGCTTCCCCCTATCCTCACTTTCCCCAGTGGCGAAAAATAGACAATAATTACCGTAATGACACAGGTTAGTGTTGTAAGGTTAAATGCCCATGCAAAATTATTCAGTATCCACCCGGTAACAGCATTTAAACCCGATAGAAATAGCTCGCCATTTGTTAAGCTGATAGCAACCATCGCCACTAAAAGTATCCAAGGCGGTAGAAATACACCCCATCTGATTGATAAATTCGTTGTTTTCACATTTTCATTTCCCATACGCTTACCTCTCTCTCGTTTTGAATTTCAGTCTGCGACAGTCTGCATGTGACATTATTTCATGAAACTCTTCTGTTTGCGACCCATTTAAAGCAGCTTTGGGAATACAAAAAGCATTCTTTCCCACTTGTATTGTGTACACGTGTTCTGATTCCAATACCAGTGGCTTATATTGTGTAAATTCATATTCCCGCAGATTAGTGCCTCCCGAAATACCGCTTTTCGATAGGACCATATGGTACATTCCTTGGCTTATTTGCCTTGCCTTTTTTCTACGCTGGAAAGATGGTATATAGAGCAAAAAAAACAACAGTAGGATGGTAAGAAAAGCAAATATGAGCAGTATAGACTGTGCTTTATGCTTTAGATACATTCCCAATAGCACAAAACCTAGAAAGTTTAAGATGTAAATGTTGACCTTTTTACGAATACCTTCCCTTTTCCAATTTATGCATAGTAGGCTTTCTTCCATATCCTTTGCACTTAAGCGATAATTTAAATCCATTCTATCCTCCACCCCTTTCTTCTTATGTTTTAAACTTAGGGACTGTGACGAAATAAACTTGACAAGATGACGCAGGGATTTTTTCGTCAGGCAAGGCGTCCTCAATCAGCATGGCGGAAAAAGACCAAGTCAGATGTCAAGGTTATTAAGGAACAGTTCCTTAGCTATGCACTAGGCCTTTCCTCCAAAAGGAATCCTCCATCTTATCATTTTTCAGACTTCAAAACGACTACATGAAGGCATCTTGCCTATTTAAAAACTGTACCTTAGGCTACCCTCAATCATATATATTCCCCGGATTCCAGAATCCGTTGGGATCATATCTGCTTTTTACGGCTTTGCACTCATTCAGATATTTTTTGTCGCCATATTTTAAAAATAATTCTTTCTTTAGCTTGCCAATCCCATGCTCTGTTACAATTGCCCCTCCTTTTGTACTATAGTTTCTTGCCCAATCTTCGATTAGGCAAATTCCTTTTTGATATTCTTTAAAGTCTTTTGGCAATAGGTTAATATGTAAATGATTATCTAGCACATGTCCAAATATGCAGTAGTTTAAGTCTTGTTTTTTTATATCAGCTTTTGCTTTTAAGAGTACGCTGTCAAAATTTTCCCCTTGCAGCGACATATCAGTCCCTAGCTTGGTAAGGCGTTTTTCCTGCCTGCGCATTTCTTGTATATGCAGATTTACCGTTTCTGCTGCTGCATGGCGGAATGCCTTTATTCTATCGACTTGCGTTTCGTTGGAGATTGCCCATGCTTTATCCGGATCGCTGTTATGTTTTTCTGCCAGTTCCATAAATTCCCCTGCCAATTCTACAATTGCATCTTCTACTCCTTGCAGTTCCACATAAATCATATGTTCAAATCGAGGTTCCACATCAGGCAAATCCTTTCGTTCTGCCATGAAATTTTTCTGCTGCTCAATCAAATCGATTGTGTTTCTATCTAGATATTCAACAGCTACTATCCAGGCATTTTCGCTTGCCGAAAACGTGTTTTCCATTTCTTTTATAAAAGCCCCTACATCGCCATCAGCCTCGAAAAAAAATGCAATGCACCAGATAGATTCCGGCTTTGGTACTAAACGCAAGGTTAGTTCACTAAATGCTCCTGTAATTCCCTCTTTTCCCAAGATAACGTCTAGCTGTTTTTCATCCTTTTTTCGACTGTAGGTCTCTATTTCACCCTCAGCTGTCAGCATTTTCACGCCATAAATATATTGTTTCGTATCTCCATACAGGTATTGATTCGGACCCTTGGCATTCGTCGCCACAATTCCGCCTATGGTCGCTGATGTTTCCGTAGGATCAGGCGGCCAAATCAACGGCGTTTCTCCCTTGATTCTGGCTACTTCTATTTTTAGCTGCATAAGGCTCATACCCGGTTCCACGCGTAATAGGACATTTCCATCTTCCCCAACATAAAAATCAATGCAATGATTCATACGTGACAGGTTCATAATATGTCCTTCTTTTGGAATGGCGGAACCTGTGATTGCCGTTTTGCCTCCTTGTATGGTAATGGGTATTTGTGCCTCTTTCATTGTCGCAACTACCTGTATCATTTCTTCTTCATTTTCCGGAAAGGAAATGCTTTCTGCACTCCCCTCATATTTTGATTCGTCAATCAGGTATTCCTTATAATTTTCATCCATTTTTATAATCAATGTGGACCTCACGTTTCATCCCCCTTTCCCTAATAGCAACTATTTAGGCGGTGCAGCTAAATAGTCATGATTTATATATACAAGGTGCAGCATCGGGGTTCCTAATGTTTCATGCAATCCATTATGTTCATTAATTCATCAATTGCTCTTTGGCAATCCTCTACAATATATGCATCTGCTTTCTTCATTATCGGTGCATTCTTATCTGTGTTGACTGCAATGATTGCATGGCTTTTTTCTATGCCTGCAAAAAATGCCGGTGCCCCCGATACACCAAAAGCAATGCATAGTTTAGGTCTTGCCATTGCCCCTGAAACACCCACAAGCTGTTTCATCGACGCCCATGAATGCATTGCAATTGGTCTACTGACTCCGCATTCCCCCTTCATCTGTTGTGCCAACTGTTCCAGTTTTTTCACCTGTTCTTTTTCTTTTATGCCCTGCCCTGCAATGAGAAGAATTTTTGCATCTTCAATTGTCTGAGCATCTGGTTCTTCTGTAACCGTTCGCGAAACGATATAATTCTCTGTTAGATTATGTGCCTGCCCCATTCCTTCTTGTTCTGAACTTATCATATTTTTATGATATGCCCGCTCCATTTCCTCTTGTTCTAAACTTACAATACGGCTATTACGTGCTCGCTCCATTCCCTCTTGCTCTGAACTTACAATACGGCTATTATGTGCCCGCTCCATTCCCTCTTGCTCTAAACTTACAATACAGCTATTATGTGGCCACTGCTTCATCTCCTTTTCTCCGAGACCTTTTGAAATTGCAATGCACACACCCTTTTCCCTAACTAAAAATTCCGCTTCCATAAAGGAGGAATATACCTTTTTTTTAAGGTGTAGCCCATCTGCCTTAAACTCCAATTCATGGACATTTTGCAGAGAGTTCCCCCTAATCCTTTCCGCCACTCGAACAACTAGTTCGGCATGTGTGTGTCCGCTTCCAAAAATTATTAAATCTGTATTTTTTAATATTTTAGCAAGTTGTTCTAACGCATTTTCCGGCGTATAGTATTGTATTTCCAGAAAAATAAGATCCTGCGTAATAGCATACTGCTCCAAATACGCTACTTCCATTCCTCTTTCAAAAATTATAATTGTATTTCCGGCTTCTAGGTTTGTAGCATATTTATCTATAAAAAACTGAAGTTCCTGCGCTTGCTTTTTGATATCCTCAAAGCAGGCATTTAAAATCAAATGGTATTTCAAATGATTACCCCCATTGACGAGCACTTGTCAAAATTTCCCAAAATATAAGAAAATTTCCTTGTGGCTGTGACCACTTGTCAAAGTTTTCAAAAGTATAAGAAAACTTCCTGGTAGCCGTGGTGCTTTCTTCATCTAAAATTCTAGTATTTGCTTTACATATTCTTCGTAAACCTTGTTCATTTTTGCTTGCAAAGAATCTCCTTCAATCATAAATCCCGCTCTGGTTTGATTGATTTTATTGAGGCTTATTAATTCTACTGAAACTTCAGCTGCCTTAAAACCCTCTAATAATTCTTCTGCCGAGATTATTTCTATCGGCTGTTTGATAACCTTCATCCTGTCTTTTAAGGTTGGAACCCTTAGATAGTTATTTGGGGCATCACCAATCGCTAGGACAACCGGCACCCTTATTATTTGAGTCAGCATTTTGTTTCCGATCTTACTATAGATTTTCAAATGCTGTTCATCGTCCGCTTCGATTCCTATTACCTGTGTGATACATGGCCATTGAAGCTTTTCTGCCACAAGCAAGGGTGTTTTACCACTATCTTCATCTTCGCTCTGCCGACCCATCACTACAACTTTAATATTTGCCTCTTTTTTCACATATTCTGCTATGAGCCATGATGTCATGTCCGGTTGAAAGCGTATATCTTGCGCACATGAAATACACACCCCTTTTTTATATCCAAGTGCATACAATGTTTTTAAATAGCTTCCACATTGTAGTGTTCCAATGGTTAAAGCATTCAATTCGTAAACCACGTTAAAGCCTTCTGAAAATTCAGAAAGCTTTAACAGCATCTCTAATGCACTTTCATCGTAACAGTTCCACTTAGACTTCACGAACCCTGTATCTACCATGAGATTTTCATCGGCTCTAATGTCCTCTTCTGACATCGTTTCTATGTCAGGAACTATTTTAAAGCAATTTAAGATATTCATATGACCCCCACATGTAACATCTATTTCTTCACCGGAATCAATGTCCCCATATTCATAATCCCATTGGGATCATATGCCTTTTTCATCGTTTCAAGTATATAGTAGGAAGAGCCATATTCTTCTTTTACATAGCTTGCCCTTGCTTTTCCCAAACCATGGTGGTGCACAATAGAGCCACCATATTTTAATACTTGTTCGCAGATAATTTGATTGATGCGGTTGTGATATTTGTTGATTTCTTCTTCCGGTACACAGTCCACAATATTGTAGTAGTATACAAAATACATATTTGTCCCATTGATATAGCTATGCGACGAATGACCTCCCATTAACGTCATATCCGGCACTTCTTCTAGAATCCGCTTTGTTGCAGTATCATATATTTCATAAATGCAATCCCAACATCCGGATACTTCTGTTGTAATACCAATATTTTTCGTTGCAAGGATTTCAAGTTTTTCTTGGGCAATCTCTTCTGTTCCCCAATTTAGGCCATCAAACCATTTTGAAATAAGTTTTGAATCTACACTTTGACATTCATCAAATCCGGCAATCAATTGTTTAATCCCTTCGGCCGTGGCTTTTGTAATTCCGGCAGGCCCCTCTGCCATAAATATAAGCACGCATTTTCCTTCCGGTACGAAATGGCTAAAGTGCATTCCTGCATCTGCCGGGTCGTATAACCGTGCAATAGATGGCTTATATCCCTCTGCCATAACAATGCGAAGCGCATCAAATCCTACTTTCATATGATCTAAAGTATAGCCTAGGAACGCATTGTTTTCCGGTTGATATTTAAATAATTTCAATGTTACTTCTGTAATGTAGCATAGTGCACCTTCGTTTCCGATAACCACATGCCTGATATCCGGCCCTGCGGCACGTCTTGGTATATTCTTAATACGGCAGATTTCACCATTTGGGAAAACAGCTTCTACACCCACAAGCATATCTTCAATCCCACCATAAAGAGTTGAAAACTGTCCAATACTTCTTGTTGCAACAAGACCCCCCATTTGCGCTAATGGCTTCGATTGCGGAGAGTGGCCTGTCGTATAGCCCTCTTCTCGAAGCAGATCATCTAATTGCTGTAAGGGAACTCCACATTCGCAAGTTACCTGCATGTTATAGGTATCAATTTTTATGATTTTATTCATTTGAGACCCATCCACTACAATTGAATTTTCCAGGGCAGTTTCAAGACCTCCCTCTATTGCTGACTGACCCGTTCTCGGAACAACATTGATGCTATTTTCATTTGCAAATTTTAATACGTCTGAAACCTGTTGCGTATTCTTAACATAACCGACTGCCGCCGGAATCGGTTGTGTATATACTTCACAAACCTGTTCATATTTTCGATACCGGTCTAAACTGCTTTCTTTTAAAACTTGTTCATCTGTAACTACCTGACTCTCTCCTAATATACCAACTAATCCTTTTACAATTTCTTCTCTTCCTATTGTCACCACTAGATTTCTCCTTTCACGCTGCCACTAACATGTACGCCATCCCCAACTGGCTTCCTTGGCCATCCGGGGCTTAGGCACTGTATATTTTATCTAAGTTATTTGCATACAGTCCCACATGAGCTAAAAAAAAGAAAAGCAACTTACACCCATCGATCCTTTAACAGGTATAAGCCACTTTTCTCTAATCATCTCTTCAAGTAACTATATTTAGTATAATTTGATCATGTAAATTTGTCAATAATGTAAATTTCATATTTTTTGTGCTCCTTTTTTGTGCTATTTGACGAAATTCAATGTTTAATGCAAAATATTATTGACATTTTCACGAACTTGAATTATGATGGCTACAAGTCGTATAGAGAAGAAGAGAAAGACGCCTGTAAGTAGGCATCTTTCTCTTCTTTTATTTTATGCGAAAATACAAAACCTTGAAACTTGTTTCTGGGTGGTTTAGTCAAATTGTGTGCGCAGCAATCTGGCTCCTGTACTAGCAGAACCTATGAATCTTAAATAATTGCAGCGCCAGAAGTATTGCCGACTGTACATCATAGTGCTACTACATCTTGTGTTTATACCGAGCACTGTAAGCAAGGCTCTGCATTCACTATTTTTTACTATTGGAGGAGGAATAAATTTTATGAACAAACAATTCATCAAGAAATATGGCACACTTTTACTACTTGCCGCCGGAGCCGGAATCATATTTCAACTACCCTATATCCGCGAAACATTTTATGTTCAAATTCAAGAAGCTATGCAGTTGACAAATGAACAAATGGGTGCCCTTTCTTCCGGTTATGCAACGATGGCAACACTCTCCTACTTTGTAGGCGGTATCATTGCCGATAAATTCTCGGCCAGAAAATTGCTCACGTTTTCCTTTTTTGTAACAGGTATACTTGGCCTTTGGTTTTCCACTTTCCCAGGATATACTGTAAGTCGCGTCATCTTTGTATTGATGGGCATTTCAACAATTATTACGTATTGGTCTGCATGTATTAAGGCTACCAGGCTTCTTGGAGATAGTTCCGAACAAGGCCGCCTATTTGGTCTGCAAGAAGGCCTGCGAGGTATTATGAATGCAATCGTTGTATTTGGTATGATGGCTGCCTATAACTATTTTGGTCGCCAGAGTCAAATAGCGGGTGCTGCTTGGGCCATTCGTACCTGCGCCATTGTACTGTTTGTATTAGCTATTTTAAATTGGATTTTTATAGAAGATACCAAAGCAGAACAAAATCCAGAGAGTGTAAAAGAAGTTCTACTTGGAATGTGGGACTCCATGAAATTGCCTCGTGTTTGGATAATCTGCGGAATCGTATTTTCTGCTTACAGCATTTATGGGCTTTTAGGATATCTTAATACCTACCTCGTGACCGTTTGTGGCGCTGCTGAAAATGTAGGAATGTCAATCGGTGGCGCACGTTATATCATCCAGGCTGTTGGCGGTGTTATTGGTGGATTCCTTGCAGATAAAATCGGTTCCCGTTTAAAAGTTTTGATTGGAGCTGTTGTATTACTGGCTGTTTCCTTCTGTGGATTTATTGTACTTCCGGCAGAGACTGGCTTTATAAATGTTATAGTCGTAAACATCGTAATTGGTTTCTTCTTAATCTATGTTGTACGCAGCATGTACTTTGCTATTATTGACGATGCACACCTTCCAGTCAAGAAAACCGGCCGTGTATCTGGTTTCGTTTCCTGCCTTGGCTACCTGCCTGATGTTTTCATGTACACCATGGTAGGACGCTGGTTCGATCAGAATCCGGGCAAATCAGGATTTAATATGATGTTTGTATATGCCATCGTTATGGCTGCTATTTGTTTGATTCTCTCTTTTGTGCTAACACGTATTATCAAATCAGACAAACCAGATACCGTGATAGAATAGTTGCAACTTGTACAACGCAAATCATTTTGATTCCGCAGAATAAAAATGCAACCCCATAAGATATCTTATCAAAACATTCCTTTATCAAAAGATAAAAATAGAACTGCTGCAAAATACTTTACTCACGATTGGGATGCGTATTTTGCGGCGGTTCTTGTTCTATGATGTAGCTATTCAATTAAAAAATCCTCGGACGCAAGCTTTTGGTACATTCTGCCACTACCTGCTGTAAATTTAAGAACACAGTAGTCAGGATCTTCCACCCCTTTATAATAGTACGCGGTATCTCCATTTTCCCATATTAGTTCCTTGCTTTTCTTATCTTCTAACACGTTCATCGTTCCTTTTAATAGTACGCTTCTAAAAAAATGCCTATCGTAAAAATAAATACTGGCTTTCGGATTTTCCCGAAAAGCCGCTACTGCTTTAGAGAAAGTATTTGTTGAAAAATAGAATGTCTTTATCCCTTCTCTTTTCCTTGGGGCATTCATGGCTTTTACAATGGGAAACCCCTCTTCATCGACAGAAGCAATGAATGCCGTCTTTTGTTTGTCAATTAAGCTCCCAACGGTTTTGTTATAGTCTCTCGTCATGATAACTTCCTCCATAGACTTTCGTCCGCTGTCTCGTTTCTTTCCTTAATTTACATCAACATTTTGACACAGCCATATATTCCAGCGTCATTTCCAAGACCTGCCAATACAAATTTTGCATTCTTGCATCCGGGAAATACCGTATTATAATAATGTCTTTGTATAACGTCCGTCAAGATTTGTCCTGCTTTTGATACGCCACCGCCTATCACAAAAACTTCCGGATCTGTGATACAGGAAACGTTTCCTAGGGCTATTCCAAGGATGGATCCTAGCTCATCTACCAGTTCAATCGCAACCTTGTCACCAGATTTTGAGGCATCAAAAATAGCTTTTGCCGTTAACGCTTTGCCATCGTCTAATATCGTTTTTTTATGTTCAACTGCAAGCTTTTGCTTTGCCAGCCGAACAAGGCCTGTTGCAGAGGCATACTGTTCTAAGCAGCCTTTCCCTCCACAGTTGCAGACATCCGTTTCATTGATGTTTACTTTCATATGGCCTATCTCCCCGCCCGAACCATTGGTTCCTGAACTGATTTGTCCATTGACGATAACTCCGCCACCGACACCGGTTCCAAGCGTTACCATAATGACATTTTTATATCCTTTTGCTCCGCCCTGCCACATTTCTCCAAGGGCGGCTACATTTGCATCATTTTCTACCTTTACTTTTATGCCTGTCTTCTTTTCCAAAATCTTCTTCACCGGATACTCTTTCCATCCCAAATTTACACATTGGAATACACTCCCGTCTTCGGCAACCGGTCCTGGTACCCCAATGCCAATGCCCTGCACTTCCTTTACAGAAATAGCTTTTTCCGTCAATTTAGCGATAAGGGAATCTGCAACATCTTCTAGAATGTTAGCTCCGTTATTTTTTGTATTGGTATCAATTTCCCATTTCTCTACTAATGTGCCGTCTGTAAAAAATAGCCCGATTTTACATGCGGTCCCTCCGATATCTACACCAAAAGCATATGTTTTCATGTTCGCTACTTCCTTCCATTTTTTATAGGATAATTCACACCGACCCTTCATCGTTACAGCTAGATTTTCCTATTTGTCACATCATATAAGTATCATCAAAAATTTTGATTTCCTTTTCAAAAGCAATTTCCTTTTCAAACATAGCCTCTTCTACTGTCCGAATACATTCCTGTGGGCTTTTTAATATTTCATAGCCCCAAAACCGGAGAACCGTCCAATCCAAGAACCTTAATGCTTGTTCATTTTCTCTATCTCGTTGCATATTTCGTTCTATTTTCTTAATCCAATAGTCGCGGTTCGTATCTAGCCTGTCCTTCTTTTCGCCCCATTTGTAGCCATGAAAAAACTCACCGTCGCAAAATACGGCGATTTTATACTTTGTCAGCACAATGTCCGGAGAACCTGGAAGCTTCTTATAATTTTTCCGATATCGTATTCCTTTCCTCCATAAAGCTTTTCTAAGTGCCAGTTCAATCTTTGTATCACGGCTTTTTACATGGCTCATCGTTTTATGGCGTTGCTCTTTTGTCATTCTATCCATAGACATCACCTATCCATTTTATCAGAATGTTCTGTTGTTTTCCATGAACTTTTGTTTATTCTTGTTCTTAGCCTTATCTAATTGTTACTATCACAGCCAGCTGTGATAGTAACGTTTATGTACACAGGCTACACAAAGAACGTGCGGTTTGGCACATTCAACCCTTGCACTTTTATGCAAAAAACGCACAAAAGTGACTTCGCGGTAATGAGCTGTGAATAGTAACTATCTAATTGTTACCTTTGCTTCCTTGGCTATAGTTGTTGCCTTTGCTGTCTTGGCTATCTTACTTTCCACTTCTTCTGCAATATCTGTATAAATTCTTCTTCTGGCTCAAAGAATATAATCGTCTTCTTCCCTCCCTTATTTACTACCATCGTATAAACTTCATCCGCTTTGCTTTTATCATAAAAGGTAAGTACCTGTCCACCACCGCTGGATGTGTTCCTTTTGTTGTCCGCCCCTTTTGTTATGTACTCTATCTCTTCTTGTACACAGCCAAATTTTTTCTTGCGGCGACTATGATTATAAATTTTAGCAACCTCAAACTCATCAACCATATAGGTAAATTCAAATTCCACAAACATGTTCATTTTAAAGTAAATAAATAGTGCCACAAGTGCTGCGGTCAGTATTAATATGGCAACATTAAACGTCATCATTGCCAGCAATGCCCCTGCTATCAATGCCACAAGCGATAAGATACGGGCTATTTTCGATGTGGCATTTTCTTCTTTTATTGTAATCCACTCCAATGGCTTTTCATTCATAGCAATACTCCTCTTCCATTTCCATTCTTTCGTTTTTCACCTTGCTATCTACCTCTTTATAATAACCGTTTTAGAGGAATACTGTCAACCATACGAAGCGAAAGTTTTCATAAGATCTGCCATTTTTCATCCATCTCATAATTTCTCACCAAAACCTCATCTATTTTCCCACGTTTGTCTGCTTTTGCATTGATCTCTCTTCTTGCCCCTGCTTTTACAACTATATACACACGATATCGTCTTTCTATAAAACCACATGATGAATTTGACAGCAAGAACTTTATTCCCCTTTTATCTAACCTATCGCATTGCTCTTTTCGTTCCATCTGCTCCTTTTCCCCAAAGCCTCCCGCTGTCTATCCAGTGAATAATGAAGATGGGCTTATCGGCATATATGGCAGATCCAAATAAACAAATGTACCTTTACGTATCCCCTTTTATGCTTCCTTGTAATCCCCGCAATTTATTGTTATTTCAGGCTTATTTAAATATTTGCTAGGTAAAAAAAGCCCAGTAATACTGGACTTTCAGGCTACATCGGGCTTGTTTCAAGCCCAACCTCTATATCAATATTCTTTGTTTCCTCCGTTTGACAAACAGGTGGTTCTCGTAGATTTGATTGGCATAGTCAAGCACCTCCTATCAAATCACCTTAACATAGAATTTTCGGCTTCGCGGCGGGTCGAACTCCGTGAAATAAATGCCTTGCCACGTTCCCAATACGAGTTTACCACCCTCAATCATCACCGTCGCGCTCAAGCCGATTGTACTCGCTTTTAAATGCGCCGCACTGTTACCCTCAGAGTGCCGAAACTCTGGTCGGTCGGGGAATGTCTTGTCGAGTGCGAACAGTAGGTCACTAACTACATCAGGGTCTGCGTTTTCGTTGATTGTGATACCCGCCGTCGTATGCGGGCAGTAGACCACGGCAATGCCGTCCGTCACACCGCTTTTGGCGACCGCTTCACGGACTTGCACTGTGATGTTATAGAAGTTTTGTTTTGGCGTTTCAAGTCTGTATTCAAAAAGCACCTACACAACCCCTTTCACAAATGAAATAAACGCATCCGACTGCTTTTGCAGATATTCTGCGCTTGCTGTAAGCGTGAGTTTGCCGTCCTCAACCTGCGTCATTGCATTTTGGATGGTCAGGCGCGGTGTGTTCATTATCCGCATATTGAGAAAGCTCAAAAGCGTGATAAGATGGTCTTGTGCTAAACCCGTTCCCGACATTCCCGGCGTTATGCCGGAAATAGCGGTGGCTTTGCCGAACAGCACTTGCGGTTCATCTTTGCTGACCGGACGAGAGAGCCAATCCAATAGATTCTTCAGCACTCCAGGGAAGAAGTGATTGTATTCGGGTGTAAAAAACCATATTGCGTCCGCTTGCTTCACTTTTTGGCGCACTTTAGCGACAGATGCGGGTACGGGATACTCAATATCCTGATTGAAAAACGGTACCTGGCTAAAATCGAGAACCTCAAACTCCGTGCGGTTTCCCACTGCCGCTTTTGCTAACTCGGCAAGCTGACGGTTTAGCGACTCTTTACGTAAAGAGCCTATGATTGCAAGTATTTTCATTTTGATTACCTCACTTTGTTATCGTTTAATCTTCATTCCTATAGTTTTCAGAATTATTATATCATTTTGGGGCTACTTTGTCAGCTGTTATTTTGAATGGGGCTATTGCGAAACTAAAAATTTCGCAATAGCCCCATTTTCTACTAACTTCCCGTTTTGATAACCCGTATTTTATCCTCTCGTTTGCTATTAACTCACCGTTTTGATAATCAGTATTTTATCCCCCTCACGCAGTGTATTATCTGTAAGCTGATTCGTTTCCTTGATATTGGCAATCGTCGTATAGTTTTCCTTCGCGATATCCCACAACCTATCGCCGACCCTTGCAATGTACCCAATGATACCCGGACTTTCTTGCAGGGCTTCCATATCCATTGGCTCTTCCACTACATCAACGAGCTTATTCATCGGCTGTTTTTCAAATACAATACTGTCTAAATCTATCACCGCTTTTACTTCCACCTGTGAGCTGTCAAGCATGATTGTGGTCAATTGCTCTAGGCAGGCTTTCATCTCATAGCGCGACTCTTTTGTAATTTTTGTCGCCTCAATTGTGTGATGAAATGGGATCATATCTTTTAAAGTAGCAATCGGCATTTTATCATCGGATGTGATATATAAAAGCTGTATGTTTAACGTACCCTCAACTTGTATTCCATCCGTAACAATTTCGATCGAATCTACAGAAACATTGCCCTCGCTTGCACAGATTTGAAGAATCCCTTCCTGATTTTGCGCCACCGTAATCCTGTCTGAAACACGGCATTTGGAAAAATTCTTGATTAGCAGCTTTTCAAACACAGCATCCTCATATTGTGGCTGCAGGTTCGCATTTACCGCATATATGTCTTCTAGCATACGCGTGCGTTCTTCCTCGTAAATATGTATATCCAAATCTAGGACAACTTCCAAATGGAGCATACGTTCTTCCCCATCATAGTCTGGCTTTGGCTCTAATTCTATCGCAGAAGCATCATAGCTTACATCATAAATCATATCTTCTGTACTTCCGGCACAATCAATCATACCTTGAAATGGCAATGCCGTTTCTATCCACTGTAAACGTTCTTCCTCCTCTTCGCCCAAATAGAGTACAAACACTAAGACCTCGCCCTTAATCATAATTTTATTTTCCATCAGCCGGTTTTCCACACTGCGCAACTGTACACTTTTCCACAAAACTTCACGAATGTTTGGCTTATTAGAAGGCAGTACGATCTCTTCTTTGAAACGATACATATCTTTTTTAGACACCAGAAGCTGCATCGTAGTCAACTCTTTTTCTAAAATTTCCACACCTTCCTCCCGCTCTGCGCCTGTTACCATTTCTTCGTCAAAAATTTCATCAATCGTGGCCGATAAAACCACCAACGCTTTGACGCTTAATTTTCTTGTATTAATCACGCTGATGGAAAGATCTTCTATTTCCCACTTGATTTTTGCCGCATCGTACTCATTTGCACGGTCAATCACTAAACTTTCCTGAAACGGGATTTCCCCGGTAAGGCTGTTTATTTTCTTCTCTTCTTGGTCGTTACGGTAAAGTATACGAAAATTGAGTGCCCCTTTTAACCATACATGCCCTTGCGTAATGGTCGTTTCATCAATTCTGATTTCGCCCTTGTCCTGTATCACTCGAATTAAATCCGGCTTGCTATCCGGTACATTAAAATCATCATCTAATGTAATCTGACTGGAAGCCTTTCCTTTTTCTCTGTTCATATGTATATATCTTTTCTTTAAATCCATAATAAAAAACACTCCATTTCTGAATCTTATGAAACATTCTATTCAGAAATGGCGTGTTTTATGCATTGTTGGGAACAAATTTTGAACTGTTACATGCTGTTCCATCCAACCCCATATTACGTCATACACCCTAGTTTTTCAAAGCTTTTCCATTACATATTGTTACATCTTGCATTAATAATGGGAAAAGAGGGTACACGCCGACTGGATGTCAGCGGAGTGCTTAGCATATTAGGCGTTTCAAGGAATGGATATGATTCTTTCACAAAAAGAAAATTTTGTATATCGAACCAGTATCATGGATCTATTTTCCCGATTTAATTTGTACTTTTTCTTGACATAGTACTACTTTTTTATTTGATCTTCTTGACAGGACAATTTGTATTCCGATAACGATTGTTCCCTTAAGTTTATGATGTTGACTTGAAGTGGTGGTATTAACAAGGCCTTGGCTATCAATACGATTCGCAGTCATATTGAGCTAAAATTTTATGTTTTATTTCTAATACGCGCGATAATACGTTCTGATTATTCGTGAAAAACTCGCTGTAGCTGAAATCGTTCAATTTAAGTGTCTCAATTGGTTCATCAATGGAGGTACTATCATCGCTGCTAATATTTAAGCAAGAAAAAACAACATCGCCGATTTTTGCAAAGTATTGGTTTTCTGTATACTTATTGAGCGGATTTTCTTCGAGAAAAATCAGATACTTGTTCGGGGCATGTAGTTTGTTGTATAATTATTAAGGAAAGTATCAGATTTCGGGCAAGCACAAAAAGAGCAATTAACCATAAAGTCTAATTGCCCGAAATGTGATTCTTTTCAATTGTACCAAATCGCGGACGGATCGCCATGCTATATGGGGATTGTATGATCTCCTCTCGCAGTTATTCCCTACATCCTTCCTTTTTTGGTTTGTATCTAAGCGAAGCGAAAGGAATGTAAGTTATTATGAAAAATTGGTTCAATAGACAAATTAATAGAATATCAGAAATTGAAGATGATAGAGAAAGAGAGAAACAATCTAAAATTCTTGATCAAATTATTAATAATGTTCATACTATTAATAATTTAGAAATAGATCAAAAACGTAATGAGAAAATTGACTATGTAAAATCAAGAGGAGTAGAAATTACAAAAATAAATCAGTCTATTCAAGCTATAAAAGGTAAATGGATAGCGAAATTTGCGGCGAATGTTGCTCATAATATAAAGCAAGAAATTGATTTAGAAAGTTATTTGTGGCATATTTTTAGTTTTGAAATTGTGGTGGCCTCTTGTAAAAAAACAGCAAAAAGAAAATTTGATCAAAAAGAAAAGGATGGAGTATTTTTATTTTATCAATTTGGTAATGATGTGTTCTTTGTAAAAAACGCAGGTAGCTTAAAAGCTACTGACTTTGATTTGGAGGATGACATCTATGTTGTTGATGAAAAATTCCAGTGGACGTATGTAAAAACTCATGAACTACAATGCGGTCCTTATTTCTATGAATTATAGAAGATAGGATGATATGGAAATTCCTAAACTATAATTCGAGAGATAAATTTTTACTACATTTCCCTCTGGATTGTGGTCGGGCATTCGATTTGAAATAGCGTAATAGCGTATATAGCGTCTTGACATTTTTGACTGCTTCCTGTGAAATAAGTTCATTCGAAAACACTTTACACTTTTGGCTGTGCAAGACCATCAGTGAGCTCTTAAGATTCGTCTTGGATTGTCAACACTTTTTTAGACAATTTTTTTAAGGTTATTGTATTTGTATTCAATTGGGGTCAAATAGCCCAAAGAGGAATGGATTCTGTGGTTATTAAACCAATTCACGTAATCCGCTAATTGATACTTCAAATCCAATAGTGATACGAAAGTTTGTCCTCTAACAAATTCCGTCTTGGCGATTTTGAAGGTTGCTTCTGCCACGGCATTGTCATATGGGCAGCCTTTCATGCTTAAGGATCGTTTGATATCGAAAGTCTCTAATGTTTGCTCAATTGGCTTGTTTTTAAACTCGTTGCCACGAGCGGTATGAAATATCTGTATGTTTTTTAGATTCGTTTTGACACTTGCAAAAGCCTTGGCTACTAGCTCCGCGTCTTTGTTCCTACCGGCACTATAGCCGATGGTTTCACGGTTATGGAGATCTAAAAGAATACAGATGCAATTCCAGTTAAGACCGACCCTGACATAGGCAAGATCGCTTACTGCCATGGCAAGAAGTGGCTGTTTGTCAAATTCACGGTTCAGCAAATTTGATGTTTTTGGTTCATTGCATCTGTCCACATGGGGTCTATATTGCGCCACTATGTAGCATGAGACCAGACCTTCCTCTTTCATGGACCGCCCTATACGGCGTCTCAAAACTTGAAAGTCAAGCTTTTCAAGTTCTATCTTGATTTTGCGGGTGCCATAACAATTTCTGCCCGCTTTGAATATATTAACAATTTTAACAGTAAGTTCGCTTTCATCCGGCTTTTGCCCAGCCTCATAATAATAGGTGCTCCTTGACATTTTTAGGACCCGGCACATTGCTGATACACTGTATTTGTGAAGGTTGTTTCCAATCACATTTACTTTCGTCTTAATATCAGCGCGCCTGCTTTAAAATGTCGTTCTCCATCCGAAGATACTTGAGCTCCTTGCGGGCATCAATTAATTCTTGCCCCTGAGCACTTTGGTTTCCTTTTTCAGTGAATGATCCGGTAGATTCAGTCCTTTGAATCCATTTATCCAGTAGGGACGAGGCGATATCATATTCTTTCACGATGTCGCATTTCATGGGCTCCTTTTTTTGAGGCATGTATTTTTAATTTTATGGAAGTCTATCTATGTTGGATAACTGCTTTTACGAAAGAAACAGTCTGCAATTGCCCTATACCTTAGAGCACCATCTTGCAAAATTAAGTGAGCTAGATAATGTCCTAAAAGCTTACTACAATTAGGTAGTATCATAAAGTAATTGATGATGGTAAGCCACAGACTGGATAGTTATCGACAAGCTAAGCAAAAGGTTCCTGCAAGCAGGAACCTTTTGCTTTTAGCGTTTTATTCTTCAAACACGCCCTAACATAATTTCATTCGTATATCTTTTGTTAAAACATCAGTATAGCTAAAAGAAAGGAGCTGTGGAGGATTATCATCGCTTTCACCATCATGAACTAAAATAGTAAATACACGTGGGTATGCACCTTTGATAATGCCTTCTTGAACGTCTACTCTATGTCGGCCCCGATCTAACTGTATGAGCACTTTACTGCCCAACTGCTGAAGAACGGATGCTCGTACTCGATTAATATCTGTTTGCTGCACTGCCATTTTCTTCACCTCATCTCAAAACCCTAGCACATTTTACATTATAGCATGAGAAAAAAGCAATGTCAAAGACAATCCTTTTTTTTGGAAGATCTGGCATTTTTTATCTTTTATTTGGAAAATTTTTATAAAAAGTGCTATACTAATAGGAACAAAATGCTGTTCCTATTATCAGATCCATAACACGAAAAAATGTGCCTCTTTATCAGAATCTGCGCTGTAGCTTCTAAATAAGCTATACTATAGAAAGAGCGATCTACGAACGTTCCACCCAAACATTCACGATTGAGTTCGTATTTACTATCGTTGCCTACGTCTCATTTAAACGGTAGATATCTCGTATTGCATGAAACATTCGGTTTCGTAGTTACTATCCATAAGTCAAAACATAGAACGGAGTATTTACTTGTATGGAACAACGCCTTATTTTTCATATTGATGTTAATTCTGCCTATCTAAGCTGGTCGGCAGTTGAAAAATTAAAACAAAAAGGCACAGATGCCGTAGACCTTCGTCTGGTTCCCTCCATTATCGGAGGAGATATAAGCAGCCGGCATGGCGTGGTGCTTGCAAAATCTATCCCTGCAAAAGCTTACCGGATCCGTACCGGTGAACCGGTCGTCCATGCGCTCAAAAAATGTCCTACTCTGGTTTTAGAACCGCCTAATCACAGGTTATACGAGCAATACAGCAAACAGCTCATGAAGCTTTTAAGCAGATTCTGCCCTGCCATTGAGCAAGTGAGCATAGATGAGTGTTACATGGATTTTACGGATTATGCCCCTACAGCAAGACACTCTCTGCCCAAAAATGATAGCTCAAGCCCTCTATCACCAAATGGCATGTCACAAAACCATGAGTGGGCCATCGAAATTGCATCTACAATAAAAGACAGTGTCCTAAAAACTCTTGGTTTCACCGTAAATATTGGCATTTCAAGCAATAAATTATTGGCTAAAATGGCCTCTGATTTTGAAAAGCCGAATCGAATACACACATTGTTTCCAGATGAAATACAAAGGAAAATGTGGCCATTGCCCGTAGGGGAGCTATATATGGCCGGAAAGTCCTCCGTCGCTGTTTTAGCAAAATTAGATGTTCATACCGTTGGCGATTTAGCGAAGATGGATGTTGCTATTTTAACAAATCATCTAAAAAGCCATGGGCATTTGCTTTGGAAATTTGCCAATGGCATAGACGACTCTTTGGTACAAACAGAAGAATCTGATTTAAAATGTATTGGAAATTCTACTACCCTTGCTCAGAATGCGGAAACCTCCGCTGATGCCAAACGCGTACTCAAACATTTATGCAGCCAAGTAAGCTCTCGCCTAAAGAGCAGAGGAATGTTCGCGGGCACGATCAGCACCGAAATTAAATATGCCACCTTTGCAAACGTTTCGCATCAAACAAAGTTAGTTCGCGCTACCTGTGATGAGCAAACGCTATATCATACGGCTTGCCAGCTATTTGACGAATTATGGAACAATGAACCTATTCGGCTGCTCGGCGTGCGTACCGCAAAGCTGGTTACCGAACTAGAACCTACGCAGCTAAATTTATTTGATATGCCTCAAACCTTGAAAGAAATAAAGGCCGATAAGGCACTAGAGCAATTGCAGGAAAAGTTTGGAAAGGATATGATTCATAAGGGATTTTCCTAAAATGTGTGCAAGCGCAATTTTGCCATGCACACCCTTGCGTTATAGGCTCTGTTTGAGCGTTCCCCTGTATGTTCTATACGGCAAATTGGCTATAATACAATGTTGCATATTTCCCGCCTTTTAAAAGTAGTTCTTCATGGCTGCCCTGCTCTAAAATTTGGCCATTTTCCATAAACAGTATCCGATCCGCTTCTAAAATTGTAGACAGGCGATGTGCTACAACAAAGCTTGTTCTGCCTTTCATCATCTGGGCAAATGCATGTTGGACTTTTAGTTCTGTACGTGTATCAATAGAGGAAGTCGCCTCGTCGAGAATAAGCATTGGTGGTATCGCCACCATAACCCTAGCAATGCAAAGTAGCTGCTTTTGCCCCGCCGAAAGATTTCCTGCACCCTCGCTTAACACGGTATCATACCCTTTGGAGAGAAGTTTAATGTAACTATGGGCATGTGCCGCTTTTGCCGCACGATACATATCTTCATCGGAAACCGCCGGATTTCCCATTTTTAGATTTTCCCTTATTGTCCCTGCCTTTAACCACGTTTCCTGTAGTACCATGCCGAAGCTTCCGCGCAAGCTTTTCCTTGTTATATCTTTAATATTCGTTCCATCTACCATAATAGCCCCTGCATCCACATCATAAAAGCGCATCAGCAAATTAATAATCGTTGTTTTCCCACATCCGGTTGGCCCCACAATGGCTATCCTCTGTCCATGGTTTATAGATAAATTCAAATCATGAATTAATTTTTGTTCTGGAACATAGGAAAACGAAACATGGTCTAAAGCAACATTCCCCTTTGCCTCTTTAAGCGAAATGGCATCTTTTGCCTCTTCTGTCTGCGGCTCTTCCTCTATCAGCTGCAGGATCCTGTCTGCACAAGCTAATGCATTCGCAAGTTCGCTCATCACGCCCGATATTTCATTAAACGGCTTTGTATACTGGTTTGCATAGCTCAAAAAACAGGTGAGCTGCCCCACCGTCAAGTATCCACCAATTGTAAACAGTGCCCCTACAATCCCTACACTTGTATAGACAAGGCTATTTACAAAGCGGGTAGCCGGATTTGTAATCGAAGAAAAAAAGATCGCTTTTGTCGATGCCGATTTTAGCCTTTCATTGACTTCGTCAAATTTCCCCATTACATATTCTTCCTGCGAAAAAGCCTGCACTACTTTTTGATTGTCAATCATTTCCTCTATCAGTCCCGTTTGTTCCCCCCTTATCTCAGATTGCAATTGAAACATGGCAAATGTCCGCTTTGCGATATAATTTGCCACGAACAAGGATATTGGGGTAATAATTACTACTACACACGCAATGCTTTTATTTGTGGCAAACATAAAAGCTAATGTCCCTATAATGGTAACAATTCCTGTAAACAGCTGTGCAAACCCCATTAACAACCCTTCTGCAAATTGATCCACATCTGCCACGATACGGCTGATGATCTCCCCATGCGCATGTCCATCGATGTACTTTAATGGCAATATCTCTAATTTGGACAATGCGTCATTGCGGATCTCCTCAACCACTTGGTACGTTACCCGATTATGAAATACATTCATCATCCATTGCGACACGGATGTACCAATTATCACGAACCCCATTGTAAACAAGATTTGAATGACCGCAGGAAAATCCACATTTTTAGGTCCAATGAAACAATCTATGATCCGACCGGTCAATACCGGAATATATAAAGTAAGGATAACCGTGATAACTGCACATACCATTGATAATACTAAAAGTATCCAATGTCTTTTTATATAGCGAAGCACTTTTTTGATGGTCTGTACTTGTAGGTTCTTTTTTTTCAATTTTCTCATGCTTTTCCCTCGCATCGGCACTGCAAACATACGTTTAAGTCTTGTATGAAAGCGCACCTTTCCCACTTAGCGCCGTATTTTTTTAGCTTATTGACTTGCGTATCATAAAGTCTATTTCATGCAAAGATGCTACACTAATGGCTGTGGTGTATACTGAGATTCATATATCTCCTTGTATACTACACAATTTTTCAATAGAAACGGATGTGTTCCAATACCTGCCATTTTGCCATCTTCCAACACGATAATTTTATCTGCGCCCTGTATCGATGATGTTCGCTGGGAAACAATAAAAACGGTCGTTTTTTCTTGCGTTTCACGAATTTCTTTGCGTAGTTTTGCATCAGTTGCATAATCTAATGCTGATGCACTATCATCTAAAATCAAAATTTCCGGGCATCGTACTAGCGCCCTCGCAATCGTAAGGCGTTGCTTTTCTCCACCAGAGAAATTTTCGCCTCCGCGCACAACTTTCTGTCCTAGTCTATCTTCTCTTTTCCCTGCTATTCGATCTATTTGTGCTGTTTTTAATGCTTGATTTAATTTTTCATCTTCCGCATCCATATCTCCCCATTTTAGGTTATCCCGAATACTTCCTTCAAATAATACGGCTTTTTGCATTACCATTCCAATCTTTTTACGGATCTGCTTCTTATCATATGATTTTACATTTCTTCCATTGACCTTTACTTCTCCTGATGTGCAATCGTAAAACCTTGGGATCAAATTCACCAAAGATGTCTTTCCAGAACCAGTTCCACCTATTATCCCAACTGTTTCCCCTTGCTTAATTTTAAAATTAATATTTGATAATGCTTCCCCACCTGCATTTTTATAAGTAAGTGCCACATTGTGGAACTCTACCGCAAAGCGTGTGTCTGCTCCATCATAGCGTTCCCTTTGAAATCTATTTTTTACCGTATCATCCTGTCTTTCTTGTGGCATATTATTTACAGTATCTGCCTGTTCCCCTTGCATGATATAATTTAGCACACGTTCCTTGTCCTGGCGGTTCTCTATTTCCAGTATTGCCTGTATCCGATTGCCACAAGCTACCGCTTTCGTTACAGAAACCACTAGATTTGCCAGTTTTATAAGTTCTACTAATATCTGAAGCATGTAATTTACCAGAGCAACGATCTCTCCTTGGGAAAGCCGCCCTGCGTCTATGCGCACTGCCCCTACATACAGCAATGCCAATAATGCACCATTGACCATCATATAGGTAAGGGGATTCATATATGCTGTTATCTTTCCTACATGTATCTGCATATGTGTCAATTCCTGATTGCACACCGCAAAATTCTTCTTTTCTTCCTCTTCTTTATGAAACGCCCTTATGACTCTGACTCCGCTTAAATTTTCCCTAGTAATTAAAAGCAGCTTGTCCAAACGTTCCTGTACTTTTTTATAAAGGGGAATGCTAATCACTATGATCATTGCGACTACAATGGACAGCAAGGGAATCGCAGCTACAAACACCATAGCACCTGCTATATCTATCGTAAACGCCATAATCATAGCTCCAAACACGATAAAAGGTGAACGCAAAAAAATGCGCAGTACCAGATTAACACCTGTTTGCACCTGATTAATATCGCTTGTCATCCGTGTAATCATCGTAGAGGACCCAATCTCATCTATTTGCGTAAAGGAGAAATTTTGTATATGTGAAAGCAGCACATGACGAAGTTTAGCGGCAAAGCCAACTGCCGCCTTTGCCGCATAATATTGAGCCGTAATCGAACATATAAGGCCTATGATTCCAAGTCCTACCATAAACAGGCACATCTTGACAATATACATCTTATCCGCATTTACGATACCAACATCAATTACCGCCGCCATGACAAGAGGTACCAGCAATTCAAAAGAAGCTTCTAACATTTTAAATAAAGGTGCCAGAATGCTCTCTTTTTTATAATCTCTCATATAAAAAAGTAATTTTCTCACTTAGTTCTCCAAAAAAGAAGATAACATCAAGTTAGGAACTGTACATTGCCGTACTGTCCCACTCTTAACGCTCCAAAGAAGAATGCCACATCAAGTTAGGAATATACATTGCCGTGCTGTCCCACTCTTCGTTCTCCAAAAAAGAATGTAGCATCAAGTTAGGAACTGTACCTTACCATACTGTCTCACTCTTTTTTTACATAGCAATAACAAATTATTTCCAAGCTTTGCTATGCAAAACATCTTGCGTTACGAAGGTGCAAAATAGTTCGTATGCGCAGGGCGTAGGGCAATGGTATTAGATGCAAAACATCTTGCGTTACGGAGGTGCAAAATAGTTACACTTCATTATTCACTGTTGCCACGCTCATCTTCTGATGTTGCTTCTTCATTTTTCTGTTGCCTCTTCGTCGCCGCCTGTTGCCTCTTCGTCGCCGCCTGTTGTCTCTTCGTCTTTTGTTGAAACAACGGTATACTGTTTATCAAAAACTACTTTTGCCCAAGCTTCCTCATTTAGTTCAATTTTTGATGTTTCTTTAAATGAATCACAAACCTCTGTGTAAAGGTCATCCTCACGCTGTGTGATGATTTCCTCTTTCTTTGCTTCGGTAGCCTCTTCATCAAACGCACTGTCTAAACGTATAATATAGTAGCCGTCTTCTGCCGTTGTAACTACATCTGAAATCTCGCCTTCGGCTAACTTATCTGCCGCCACAATCACCTCTTCTGCCATTGTATCGTCTTCCGCCTCTTTCCCATAGGAATGAGTCGCAACGGTATATCCGGCATCTTCTGCCGCTTTTTCAAAATCTATTTTAGCTGCCTTTGCTACTTCTTCCGCTTTTTCTTCATCTGTAGACTTCACCAAATTACCTTCATCGCCATTTTCAGCGGTATCAGCATCCACATTTTCAGTGGCATCGACATCGTCATTTTCAGTGTCGTTGCTATCATCCGCTCCATCGCTATTTTCATCTTCAGCGGTAACAGCAACATTAATATAGCTAAAGGTTCTCTGTGCCGCCTCTTCATCAGAGACTTCCCTATCAATTTTTTCTATAATTTTCTCACGCATCTTTTGCTGAATTCTTTGCAGGCGTATCATTTCTGTAACATATTCCTTCGTGGCACCCATCTGCTTTTTCGCTTTTGTACTATTATCAGCAATAAACTGTTCCGTGGCTGCATCAATGTCAGCCAATTCTTTATCCGTCATCTCTACATCATACTCCGCCATGTGGGCTTCTAGCAAATACATATTTTGTACATTTTCTACCACCTGTGATTTTAAGCTTTCCTGTAAACTAGTGCCATCACCTAAATCCTGTGACCATGCCTCATCGCCAAAAAAGCTTCGATACATGTTATCATTGGTTGCCTGCTGATATTTAGCCAAAAAATTCAAGAACCCCAAAGAAATTTCCCGCCCATCCAAAGTCGCTCCTACCGCCTTAGGATTTATAGAACTGCCACATCCGGTCAAAACCGTAGATAAAGCAAGCGCACCTACCACTAAAAATGTAATAATTCTTTTCAATTTCATATAAAATCCTCATTTCTGCAATAAACATTCGTTTATTAACTTTTCTTTTCTTATGCATATCAAATTTTTTTACAGCTTTCATATCTCTGCCCTAAAATGGCTACTTGTTCTATTATAAATTTTTTTATACTATGAATCAACTATTTTTCCAAAATTAACACAATTTTCACACCTTTAAGTGAACCAAGCCTCAATGTAGCAATTCAGTCCTACCTTCTTTAACGTTACAACATCAATCATCCTGTTCACACTCCATCAAAAAATCCTTTGTATCTTTCAACATTTTTTGTATGATCTTCGTATTTTCCATTGTTTTCTGCCTCGTATTATGTTTTTCAAAATAGACAAAAGCCGGTGCTTTCACATCGGCGCGAAAGGTCAGTGCACCATCATAAGCTTCAATCATGCGTGGAATATTAGCAGGATTTATATTTGCCCTTTCATAAAATGTAAATTTAATCGTTTCGCCTTTTTGATTAATTTCGCTATAATTACAGGTATGGGCACAGGTTTTTAAGCGGGTGATTAGCAACAGATTTTCTACCGATTTGGGTGGCTCTCCAAATCGATCGATCAATTCTTCCAGCATTTCCTCTGCTTCGGATTCATTCTCTATCCCGGCCATCCGTTTGTAGATATCCAACTTGTGATATTCATTTGGAATATATTCGTTTGGAATAAATGCATTTAATTCTATATCTATCGTGGTATCAAACTGGTTCTCCGGCAGCTCTCCTTTTAATGCTTTCACTGCCCCATTCAACATTTTGCAATATAAATCATATCCAACCGCTTCCATATGTCCATGCTGCTGTGCGCCAAGCAGATTGCCCGCCCCTCTGATTTCCAAATCACGCATGGCGATTTTAAACCCACTCCCAAGCTCTGTAAATTCTTTAATCGCAGACAATCGCTTTTCCGCCACTTCTTTTAAAAGCTTGTTGCGTTTATACATAAAAAACGCATAGGCGGTTTTATTGGAACGTCCCACTCGCCCTCGTAGTTGGTAAAGTTGGGAAAGTCCCAGATTATCTGCATCATGAATAATCATCGTATTCACATTTGAAATGTCCAGCCCTGTTTCTATAATCGTTGTAGATACCAGCACATCTATCTCTCCATTAATAAAACGATACATAATGTTTTCAAGTTCTCTCTCTTTCATCTGCCCATGTGCAAATGCAACCGCCGCTTCCGGAACAAGTGATGATATTTTTGCAGTCACATCTTCAATCTGATGCACGCGGTTAAAAACGTAATAAATCTGACCATCCCTTGCTAATTCCCGATTAATTGCCTCCCTTACAATTTCTTCATTGTATTCCATCACATATGTCTGGATTGGCATACGATCCATCGGCGGCTCATCTAATACGCTCATATCCCGAATCCCAATTAAACTCATATGTAAAGTTCTTGGAATAGGTGTTGCCGTCAAGGTCAAGACATCTACATCTGTTTTTAGCTGCTTTATTTTTTCTTTATGCCCAACGCCAAATCTCTGCTCTTCATCTATAATCAAAAGCCCCAAATCTTTAAACCGCATATCTTTTGACAACACACGATGGGTCCCGATTACAATATCGACCATCCCTTTTCTTAAATCTTCAATTGTTTTTTTCTGCTGAGACGGCGTACGAAATCTGCACATCAAATCTACTCTTACTGGGAAATCCTTCATTCTTTGTGCAAATGTGTTGTAATGCTGTTGTGCTAAGATTGTTGTCGGTACAAGATATACAACCTGTTTCCCCTCCTGTACTGCCTTAAAAGCCGCTCGAATCGCAATTTCTGTTTTCCCATAGCCGACATCTCCACAGATAAGGCGATCCATGATTTTTCTACTCTCCATATCCCGTTTTGCCGCTTCAATTGCCAGAACCTGATCCTGTGTTTCTTCAAAGGGAAACATTTCTTCAAACTCCCTCTGCCATACGGTATCCGATCCATAAACAAAACCCTGCCGATTTTGTCTGGTTGCATAAAGTTCTACCAGTTCTTTGGCAATTTCTTTCACCGCACCACGTACTCTGGTTTTCGTCTTGTTCCATTCCTGCCCGCCAAGGCGGTTTAATCTTGGCTTTTTCGCATCTGCACCTGCATACTTTTGAATCAGCTCAAGTTGTGTAGCAAGAATATATAGCGCACCTCCTTTATCATATTCAATCTTGATATAATCTTTTGCCATTTTCTCAATTTCTACTTTTTCAATTCCACGATAAATGCCCAAGCCATGATTTTCATGCACCACATAATCCCCAATGCTTAAATCTGTAAAGCCTTGAATTTTCTCACCTTCATATATTCTTCGCCTTTTCTGCTTCTTCTTTTCAGCACCAAAAATATCGCTTTCGGAAATAACAACGAATTTTAACATGGGATACTCAAAACCCTTTTTCATTTTTCCATAAAGAGCCATAATTTCACCAGGCTTTACAAGATGTGTATCATCGTCACTATAAAAGCAGCTTAAACCCTCTTCCTGTAAATCCACCGCCAGCCTTTGTGCCCTTGTCTTTGAACCGGATAGAAGAATAACCTGATAAGCGTTTTTCTTATAATTCTTTAAATCTTTCACCAGCAGCTCAAAACTACTATTATATGGATTGACAGTTCTAGTTGAAATATTATATCTTGATTTTATTTCAAATTCATTTGTCCTTATGTCAAGTGTTGAAATTGCAACACATTTTTTCAATTCTATCTTTGCCTTTATTTCACTATAAGTAAATAGCGCCTCCATCTGTTTCGGTAAGATATAGCCTTTTTCTAAACGATGTTTCATGCTTTCTAAAAATTCCTGCTCTACGGCTCTTCCTTTTTCAACAACTCTCGATGGTTCGTCCAGAAATATAATCATGTTTCTATTTTCAAAGTAATCTAGCAAAGAAACTGTATTTGGATAAAAATACATAAGATATGGATCAATATTTGTTGTTTTTCCTAATAAAGCGACTTCTTCTTTGAGTGTTTCTGTTGTAGCTTTGACACGGCTCGCTTCTTCCGTTTTCATTTCTTTTCTTAAGTGGTGATAAAGTTTTTCGCTTTCAAGTTCAATTTTTTTCAATCCAGCAGTCATAATGTTATCATCATATATCATCTCACTTGCTGGATAGATGCGCAAAGTCTTCAGATTTTCAATCGAACGCTGACTTTCCACTTCAAAACTACGCATAGAGTCTATTTCATCGCCCCATAGCTCAATTCGATATGGATTTTCTTCTGTCAGTGGAAAAATGTCGAGAATTCCTCCTCGTACTGCAAATTGTCCGGGGTTTTCTACCTGATAATTGTGCTCATATCCCATCTGCACAAGCTGATGTTGCATGTTTCCCATGTCCAAGCTATCGCCAATATGAAGTTCTTTTCTACCAGCCGAAAATATTTTGGCCGGTACAAGGCGATCCATTAGTGCATCATATGTGGTGATAATCGTTGGATACTCCTCTTCCAAAATAATGCGCATCACCTGTATACGCTCACCGGTTAAAAGGTTTCCACGAATGTCCGACTGATAAAACAAAATATCCTTCGCAGGATAATAGGCTACATTCTTATCATAGAACCGATAATTTTCATATAATTCCTTGGCCTTTTGTTCACTAAAAGTAACAATGATCCTGCTTGCAGAACCATTGCTCAAGCTATACATTATATGTGGTTTCTGTGAATCAATACATCCCGATAGATGTACAATTCCTTTTAGAGTCGTAAGCTGTTTCTGTAAATCTTCATATTCTTTTAAAGATTCCAGTGGTTCTAAAAATGCCTTCATAATCACCACCTACACAAGTCCTTTGTCACGGAATAATAAGCAAAGATATCCACATAGGATATTCTCCTTTGCAGTCACCACCTACGCAAGTCCTTTCTCACAATCAAACTTGCCAGTAAATTGATTTTATCCCGTTACTCTAATTAAACTGGTTCATCGCACGGTCCTTGTTGTTGTCGTGCATGTTTCACATGCTACGCGACTCATAGCCCATTAAACTGGTTCATCGCACGATCTATTTGAGCATTTACCAATAATGCCACTACTTCTACCGCATGCTCAGCCGCCTCGTCTACTCGCTCTCGCTCGTCCTTTTGGAAACGGCTTAATACATAATCCGCTAAATCCCAACCTTGCGGTTTTTCTCCAACTCCAATCTTAATACGCAAAAATTCTTGCGTACCAACATGGGAAATGATACTTTTGATCCCATTATGCCCTCCTGCGCTTCCCTTTTTGCGAATACGCAGTTTTCCCGGCTCTAGGCTGACATCATCATAGATAATGATCAGGTTCATTGCCGGATCTATTTTGTAAAAATTTAAAATAGGTGCAATACTTTCCCCACTTACATTCATATAGGTCTGTGGTTTCACTAGAAGAACTTTTTGCCCCTCGATCATACCTGTTCCACATAAAGCACGGTGCTTTTTGTCTTTCACCTTTATATTATATTTCTCTGCTATTGTATCAATGACATCAAATCCGATATTATGCCTTGTTTTATTATATTGGGATGTTGGATTTCCCAATCCTGCAATTACATACATAAGGGATTTTTCTTCTTTCTTCTTAAAAGTTTTAAAGTTAATCATTTAGTCCTTCTCTCGTGCGAATCCTTTCACCCGACAAAACAGTCAACAGTCCTTAAGACCCATCTTCCTCATCTATTTTCTAGCACGAAAATCCTTGCATGTACTCATCTTCCTCATCTATTTCCTAGCACGAAAGTCCTTGCATGTACTCATCTTTCTCATCTATTTCCTAGCACGAAAGTCCTTGCATGTACTCATCTTCCTTATCTATTGTCTGGCACGAATCACTTCACCTGCAAGCTTTAACTGCTCCTGTGTATTCACACCATTGATGTCTTCCGGTGTTTCTATTATGAACGCATCAACAGACAATCCCTTATTCTTTATGATGGTTAGCGTATCCGGAAGATAGTATTCACCCTGTGCATTATTTGGCTGTAGCTGTTTTAATGCTTCTTCTAATTCTTTGGTATTAAAAATATACATACCAGAATTAATTTCTTTTGTAGTACGCTCATTTTCAGTAGCATCTTTATGTTCTACGCTTTTTATAAATTTCCCACTTTCATCACGAATAATTCTGCCATATCCCGTAGGGTTATCAGCCAAGGCGGACAACACCGTTACGGCGTTTTGGCATCTTTTATGGTATGCTTTAAGACGTATTAACGTTTCAGCCGTGATAAGTGGCGTATCTCCAAACAAAATAATAGTTTCGCCCTCTGTTCCGATAAAATTCTCAGCACATTTTACGGCATGTCCAGTACCAAGCTGTTCCTCTTGTACTACATATTTCACTTCATTATGAGCGATTGTTGCTTTCACTTTATCTGCCTGATATCCAACAACAAGGCAAATTTCATCTGCCCCCGCTTTGTAAGCCGCATCAATCACATAATCTACAAGACATTTCCCATCTATCGTATGAACGACTTTTGGCAAATCAGATTTCATCCTTGTTCCTTTTCCTGCCGCTAAAATAACCGCTTTTAAATGACCCACATGTATTCCTCCATTCCAAAACCAAAAACCTGCCAAAAGTCATATCACCTTGGCTCTCCCCTTTTTGGCTATTCGACTTATCTCCAAATTCAAAACCAAAAATCTGCCAAAAAACATAGCCCTTGGCTCTCTCCTTTTCGGCTACTCGACTTATCTCCAAATCTAAAACAAAAACCTGTCGCAAGACATACAGGTTTTGTATTTCTTACAACAGGATTATACAACTCAAAGTCCATTCAGATACGACATACGCAAATCTTGTTTACTTGCTGCATGTAATTATTTACACTAATTCCAAAAGAACTTCCAAGGCCCCATCACCCCTACGTTGACCGATTTTTACAATCCTTGTATATCCACCGTTACGGTTTACATATTTCGGAGCAATTTCAGTAAATAGCTTATTTGGCATATCTACTTCTTTTGTTGCTTTTCTCTTTCCAGTTATTTCAGGATCTACGAATTTTACAGGATAGAGCACTTTTAGCATTTCTCTTCTTGCATGTATTCGAGATGGTAAATCTTTTTTGATTTTCTTTTGTACTTCGTCATAAACAGTAACTCTTTTTCCGTCTACAACCTCTTTTACCCTTTTACCATCTTTGTCTTTACGTGGCACTTTTGCAGTAACCGTTACTTCTTCAAAATTATCTTTTTCTTTTACTGCCTTAGCGATTAAGCCTTCTGCCACCTTACGGATTTCTTTGGCTTTTGATTCCGTTGTCTTAATCTTGCCATGATATAATAATGCTGTTACCTGACTTCTAATCAATGCTTTTCTCTGAGCTGATGTCCTACCCAATTTTCTATATTTTGCCACTTGCCTGTCCTCCATTTGTGGAATATCCGGCCACGCTCCTTGGACTTACTTACCGAATATCATTCTTGTATTTGTAAACCTCCGCAATGATTCTGATATACCTTCCCCTTGCAAGGTTGGGTACTAACGAATCACTTGTATGTTTACATAAATCCACTCATGAGCCAACAAGACTACACGCTTTGGGTTTACTAGTCCTGCTGTACACGAGTACGAAATAGCTACCCTCTGGCTACGAACAATTATTCATCGCCGGGGTTTAATTGTAATCCTAATTCTTTTAGTTTTGCTAATACTTCTTCTAATGATTTACGTCCTAGGTTACGAACCTTCATCATGTCTTCTGATGTTCGATTTGTCAATTCTTCAACGGTATTGATGCCTGCCCGTTTCAAGCAGTTATAGGAACGTACCGATAGTTCCAATTCATCTATATTCATTTCAAGAACCTTTTCTTTTGCATTGTCTTCTTTTTCGATCATGACTTCCGCTGTTTTTGCATTTTCAGATAGGTCTATGAATAGATTCAAATGTTCACTTAGAACTTTTGCCGCTAAACTAACTGCCTCATCTGGTTCTAGCGTACCATTTGTGAAAACATCTAGTGTAAGTTTGTCAAAATCAGTGATCTGTCCAACACGCGTATTCTCAATTGTCAGGTTAACACGTTCTACCGGAGTATAGATAGAATCAATAGCAATGACACCGATTGGCACTTCATCATTCTTGTTCTTTTCAGCACTTACGTAGCCTCGCCCCTTTGTGATGGTCAATTCCATATAAAGCTTGGAATCCACACCACCATTTAAAGTTGCAATTACCAAATCAGGATTTAATATCGAAATATCCGGATCCACTTGGATATCGGCCGCTGTAACGATGCCTTCGCCTGCAAATTCAATGTAAGCAATTTTAGACTCGTTTGTTGGGCTAGTATTTTTTAATGCCAGGTTCTTGATATTCATAACAATTTCAGTTACATCTTCCTTCACGCCTGGAATGGAACTGAATTCATGCAGAACACCATCGATTTTTACCTGACTTACTGCCACACCTGGCAAAGAAGATAGCATGATTCTTCTTAAAGAATTGCCAAGTGTAGTACCGTAACCTCTTTCCAGTGGCTCTACGACAAATCGGCCATACTTTTTGTCTTCTGAAATTTCAGCAATCTCTATTTTGGGTTTTTCAAAATCGAACACTACAAAGTCCCTCCTTTTCGGGCAATCCTTGCTTCACCTTATTATTTTGAATATAATTCGACAATGAGCATTTCGTTTACAGGAATGTCAATTACCTCTCTGCTTGGTAATTCTTTTATAGCACCCTTTAAGTTTTCCTGATCAATTTCCAACCAATCTGGTACCATTCTTCCGCCTGTAACTTCCAAAATATCTTTGTATCGCTGAGAGCTTTTGCATTTTTCTTTGATTTCTACTGTATCTTTGGCTTTCACCAAATAAGAAGGAACCTTAACCTGTCTGCCATTCACTAAAACATGTTTGTGTCCAACAATCTGTCTTGCTTCTTTCCTTGTTCTGGCAAGTCCTAGTCTGTATATTACATTATCTAATCTGCTTTCTAAAAGGATTAAAAGGTTTTCACCCGCCATACCTTTCATTCTATCCGCTTTATTATAATAGTTATGGAACGGTTTTTCCAAAACGCCATATATAAATTTCGCTTTTTGTTTTTCCCTTAGCTGAAGGCCATATTCGGAAACTTTTCTATTTGCCCTTTTTAACTGTCTGTTTGATTTTTTATCAATCCCTAAATAAATTGGATCTAGCCCTAGGGATCTGCATCTTTTAAGAACCGGAACTCTATTTACTGCCATCTTAATTTACACCTCCTAATTAAACTCTTCTACGTTTTGGTGGACGGCATCCATTATGAGGTACCGGGGTAACATCTTTGATGCTAGTTACTTCAAGACCACAAGTTTGAAGTGCACGAATTGCAGCTTCTCTTCCGGAACCTGGTCCTTTTACCATTACGTCTACTGTTTTCAAACCATGTACTAGTGCTGCTTTTGTTGCTGTTTCTGCTGCTGTTTGCGCTGCATATGGAGTAGATTTCCTTGAACCTCTAAAACCAAGACCGCCTGCACTTGCCCATGATAAGGCATTTCCTTCAGCATCTGTAATGGTTACAATTGTATTATTAAAAGATGATTGAATGTGCACCTGTCCCCGTTCAACGTTTTTCTTTACACGCTTTTTCGTCACTTTTTTTGTAACTTTTTTAGCCATATCTAAACTAACCTACTTTCTTCTATAATTATAGGAACAAACTACTGTTCCTATCATCAGATCCATGGCACTAATGTGCCCTTTTATCAAAACTGCGCTGCACTTTCTGATAAACTATCTTATTTCTTCTTATTTGCTACTGTTCTCTTAGGACCTTTTCTTGTCCTTGCATTCGTCTTTGTCTTCTGGCCACGAACCGGAAGCCCTTTCCTATGGCGAATTCCGCGATAGCATCCTATTTCCTGTAATCGCTTTATGTTAAGAGCGATTTCTCTTCTTAAATCACCTTCAACCATCTGCTGAGATTTATCAATGACTTCACTAATTCTCTTTATTTCTTCATCTGTTAAATCCCTGACACGCGTATCTGGATTGACTTTTGCTTCTGCAAGAATACGATTAGAGCTTACTCTGCCGATTCCATAGATATAAGTCAAACCGATCTCAACACGTTTTTCTCTTGGTAAATCTATGCCTGCAATACGAGCCATGTGTGTTATACACCTCCATTAAATTCTGTAAATATATATCTGATTTTTCAAATATATAAGTATATTGTTTATTCCTATATTTGTTTCGTCAACTATGGGTAATATCTGCAACAATACTACACCTTAAAATAAACTGATACAGCTACGGTTGCACGTCCTGAAATGTGTGTATCACCTTATACATGTTTATTTTTGTTTCCCTCGGCATGGAAAAACAAAAACCAGTCATGCTATACTGTTTCTCATTGAAGATTCACCGTCCAATTCGCATCTATCATGACCTTTATCATTCAATTCGCATCTATCATGAACCTTGGCCGTTCCATTTGCATCTATACTTATGAACATTCGTCATTCAATGAGCATATATTATGAATAGCGATAACAGCTTATGAAATGTGTTTCACTACAGCCGCACATAATTACACCTTCATTTGTGCCTTGCGTTCCTCGACTTTTCGGGTATCGGTGTTAGCCCTGTCTTTGTTTATGCTTTGGATTCTCACAAATTACTCTGACGCTTCCTTTTCTTTTAATAACTTTGCATTTTTCACAAATTGGTTTTACTGATGATCGAACTTTCACAGCAATCCCTCCTTTCTTCCTTCATGCAGAATTCCTTCGCTAAAGCCCTATTTTATGCGGTTATACATATAAACAATGGCTTTTCCCAAAAGTGTCCAACTAGCATTATACCATTTGGAATTCAAAAAAGCAAGTATTTTTTTGGAATTTCCGTTGCTAGAGTGGATTCTAAAATGCTAACTAAAATACTAAAATAAAATCTCCACTTTCATTCATTCCGCTACATCATTCTGCAATTTTTATTTATCCCTCCAAATGATTCTGCCTTTTGTTAAATCATATGGGGATAGCTCAATGGTTACTTTATCACCTGGCAAAATACGGATAAAATTCATGCGTAGCTTCCCGCTTATATGTGCAAGCACCTGATGGCCATTTTCAAGTTCTACCTGAAACATGGCATTCGGTAATTTTTCTACCACAATTCCTTCCACTTCAATTACATCTGCTTTTGACATTTAGAATCCCTCCTGTTGATCTCCCTCAATATTGCTTCGACTATAAAGCTTAATGGCTCTTTTTATTTCTTCGTTACGGAAATCTTTATTTTTAGGCAAACCTTCCATTGACTTTTGTCCATTCATCTCGTTGGATACTTTATTGATGATTTGAATATGTTTTTTATTTTTTCGTTTTGGCTTATCTACTGTTTTTAATTTGCCATCTGCGACATAAACATAATCAGTTTCTTCTCCAATAATTACATAAATGTTCCCTTTGTCATGACCGGATTTTGATGTTGCAAATTTCCCTATCATAATATGCCGACCCTCCGTGCATAATATTTCTTCGCATCCTCATGCGGTTTCATTGTCTGTCAAGGTCAGTATTTCCGGTTCCCCGGATGTGATTAGAATAGTATTTTCATAATGGGCGGACAGTGAACCGTCCTCTGTGACTACTGTCCAATCGTCATCCAGCCATTCTACATCATAGCGTCCCGCATTAATCATTGGTTCAATCGCCAGTGTCATTCCGGTTCTTAGTTTTATGCCTCTGCTCTTCTGGGTAAAATTCGGTATTTGGGGATCTTCATGCAGCTTGTCGCCAATTCCATGCCCTACTAAGTCCCTTACAACGCCATAGCCAAAACTTTCTGCATAACATGCGATTGCATTAGAAATGTTATGCAGATGTCCCCCTTCTTTTGCATATTTAATGCCCTCAAAAAAGCTCTGCCTTGTTCTATCAATTAATAATGTGGCCTCCTTTGAAATATCTCCTACCCCATGTGTCCTTGCTGCATCCGAATGATACCCTTTATAGATGACGCCAATGTCGAGGCTTACAATATCCCCTTCTTGTACGATCCGCCTCTTTGTAGGGATTCCATGCACGACTTCGTCGTTCATAGAAATGCAAATGGATGCAGGATAGCCGTTATAGTTCTTAAAAGAAGGAATGCAACCATAGCTTTTAATGATTTCTTCTCCTATTTTGTCTATTGCAAATGTAGATATCCCAGGTTTTAGCTCTTTTTCCAGATTCTCATGTACTTTTGCTAAAATTTTCCCGGCAGCACGCATTAATTCAATTTCTCTGGCAGATTTTATTGATACTGACATTCTTTACGCTCCTAAAATTTCCACAATAGCATCAAATACCGATTCCATTGGCTGGGTTCCATCAAGTGTTTTTAGCATATTTTGTGCTCTATAGTAATCGATCAGTGGTGCCGTCTGCGCATGATAAACTTCTAAGCGTTTCTGTACCGTCTTAGGCTGATCATCATCTCTTAGCACAACCTTACTGCCACACCTGTCGCATATTCCCTCAACTTTAGTTGGGATCGTTACAACATGATAAGTCGCTCCACAGTCAAGGCATGCTCTTCTTCCCGCCATTCTTGAAACAATATGTGCATCTGGCACATCCACATCAATTGCATAATCCATCTTTTCATTTATCTTCTTAAGCGCATTGTCTAAAGCCTCTGCCTGCGGTATCGTCCTTGGAAACCCATCCAACACAAAGCCATTTTTGCAATCATCGTTTTTTATCCTGTCTACCACAAGTTCTACCACAAGTTCATCCGGTACAAGCAATCCCTGATCCATATAGCCTTTTGCTTTCGTCCCTAGTTCCGTTCCCTGCTTAATATTTGCACGGAAAATATCCCCTGTAGAAATGTGTGGTACATGGTATTTATCTGCAATTTTCTTTGCCTGTGTCCCTTTGCCGGCCCCCGGAGCACCTAACATAATGATTTTCATACAAACCCTCCTAACATAAAAAGCAACGCTACACTAACCAATCTGTCGTTCCCCACCTTTTTTGTATCTTCTTTATTTTCATGGGGACTTACATCATTCTAAACTTTTTCCGCACAGACAACTTTAGTGCACCACACCGGAAGTGTTGTCGTCAACACCTCCACCGCAGTACACATTAGTCATTTAAAAATCCTTTATAATAACGAACGAGCATCTGTGATTCGATCTGCTTTAACGTCTCTATCACAACACCAACGATAATAATAAGTGATGTTCCGCCAAAGGAAACGCTTGCTTTAAATACCCCATTAAAGAAAATGGGGATCACTGCAACGATAACCAGACCGGCAGCTCCTATAAATACAACATAGTTCAAAATTCTTGCTAAATATTCGCTCGTAGGCTTACCGGGCCTAATCCCCGGAATAAAACCACCCTGTTTTTTCATATTATTCGCAACTTCTAATGGATTGAACGTTATAGATGTGTAAAAATATGCAAATGCAATGACTAGTATAATATACACAAGCAGACCAATACTATAAATCGGTTCTTCGGGATTGCACCAGTAGGACTGTGATAAACCATGCAATATTTTATTTCCAATCCCTGTCCCTTGATTTTTGCCCATGATAGTAGCGATTACAACCGGGGTCTGCAGTAAAGACTGTGCAAAGATAATCGGGATAACGCCGGCTGTATTTACTTTCAACGGAATATGGGTAGATTGCCCTCCAACCTGCTTTTTGCCTTGTATCTTTTTTGAATACTGCACCGGTATTTTGCGGACACCACCTTGAAGATAAATTACGAAAACAACCGTTATTAGTATTATTCCAAGAATGATAACTCCTGCAAGTACGGCATTTCCGATATTTTTGCTATTTGCAATAAATTGGCTATACAAAGAAATCAAATCATCCGGTACTCGAGAAATTATATTGATAACCAGCACAATTGAAATACCATTTCCTACCCCTTTTTCTGTAATCCGCTCGCCAATCCACATAAGCACAGCAGAACCAGCCGTCATCGCAACGATAACTACAATTACATTCAATGCATCATACTTTGTCAAATAGCCGCTACGGCCGAAACCAATTGCCATTGCAGTCGATTCAATCAATGCCAATGCTACGGTTAAGTAACGTGTAATTTCTGCAATTTTCTTTCTGCCATCTTCTCCATCTTTCTGCATCTCTTCCAGTTTTGGAATTGCTATGGTCAGCAGCTGCATGATGATGGATGAGGTAATATACGGTGTAATACTTAATGCAAAAACAGACATCTGCATGAAAGAACCACCAGTAATTGCATCAAAGAAATTAAATGCGTCCGTACCCTGATTGCCAAAAAAACTAGCCATAACGTCACGGTTTACACCCGGAATAGGAAGCTGCGACCCTATTCTAACTACGACTAACATAAGAAGTGTAAATATAATCCGGTTTCTAATATCTTTAATTTTAAATGCATTACGGAGCGTTTCCAGCATTAAATCACCTCTGTTTTTCCACCAAGCGCTTCAATTTTTTCTTTTGCACTTGCGCTGAAGGCATTTGCCTGTACCGTGAGTTTCTTAGTAAATTCGCCGTCTCCAAGAATTTTCACGCCATCCTTTGGGTTTTTAACAATGCCTTGTTCCATTAAAGTTTCGACACTGACAACTGCATCATTTTCAAATACTTCCAAAGAAGATAAATTGATTCCAATAATTGTCTTGGAGTTTCTACATGTAAACCCTCTCTTTGGTATACGCCTGTACAATGGCATCTGTCCGCCTTCAAAACCCGGCCTTGGTCCGCCTGAACGGGCTTTTTGGCCCTTGTGGCCCTTACCTGCCGTCTTGCCATTCCCTGAACCGTGTCCACGTCCTTTTCTGAAATTATTGCTATGCTTTGAACCTTCTGCCGGCTGTAAATTTGATAAGTCCATTCTGACACCTCCTTACGTCTATATTAGATTTCTTCTACTTTTAATAAATGCTGTACTTGAAAAACCATACCTCTGACCGCAGCATTATCCGGCATCTCCACCGTTTTGTTAAGTTTTTTAAGCCCTAATGCTACTACCGTTTTTTTATGTTTCGGGATTGCACCAATTGGTGATTTTACCAGTGTGATTTTTAATTTTCCTGCCATTTTCTAACCTCATTTCTACAATGCACCAAAATTCTGGAACTTTAGTTCTGCGAGTTCTGATTTCCTATACAAACTCCCCGGTAATCTCTTGTGCGGATATTTGCTAAGATAGTATCTCTTCAATCGTTTTACCGCGAAGTTTTGCTACCTCTTCCGGAGATTTCAACTGGCCCAATGCTGTAATCGTGGCAAGTACCACATTTTGTTTATTATTAGAACCCAGTGATTTTGTACGGATATTTTTGATTCCGGCCATTTCACATACGCTACGCGCCGGACCGCCCGCAATAACACCAGTACCTTCCGGAGCTCTTTTAAGGAGAACAGATGCACCTGTATGTTTTCCGATAATATCATGTGTAATACTGTTGTAATCGTCTAATTTAACCAAAATCAGTTTCTTTGCCGCATCTTCTTTCCCCTTGCGGATCGCTTCCGGGATTTCTGTTGCTTTTCCTAAGCCTGCACCTACATGGCCATTGCCGTCGCCGACCACCACCAAAGCTGTAAAACGGAAGTTACGTCCACCTTTAACAACTTTTGTAACACGCTTAATTGATACTACTTTTTCTGTTAGTTCTAATTGACCAGCATCAATAATTGTACGTTTCATGTATTCGTTCCCTCCTTGTTAAAAGTCTAATCCAGCACTTCTTGCTGCATCAGCTAATGCTTTGACTTTGCCCTGATATATAAAGCCGCCTCTATCATAGACCACCGTTGTAATACCTTTTTCTAATGCTCTTTTTGCAATAACATCTCCTAAACGTGTCGCTGCTTCAACGTTATTCGTCTTTTCTAATCCTTCGTTCACCTCTTTTTGAAGTGTACAAGCAGAAACAAGTGTATTTCCAACTGTATCGTCTATTATTTGAGCGTACATATGATTATTGCTTCTAAACACAGCTAAACGTGGTCTTTGCGGTGTTCCGGAAAAACGATTACGTATTCTTTTATGCTTTTTAACACGCACATTTGTTCTTGACTCTCTTTTAACCATTTCTGTTCACTCCTTTACTTATTTCTTACCGGTTTTACCGACTTTACGCCTAATAACTTCATCAATATATTTAATACCTTTACCCTTATAAGGTTCTGGCCTTCTCTTATCCCTGATTTCAGCTGCGTACTGTCCAACTTTTTCTTTATTAATGCCCGATACCGTGATTTTATTTCCTTCTACCTTTGATTCTAAACCTTCCGGGTCTATCATAACAACCGGATGGGAATATCCTAAACTTAATGTTAGCGTATTTCCAGATTTTGCCGCCCTGTAGCCAACGCCGTTGACTTCTAATTCTTTTGTATAGCCTATTGTTACTCCGACTACCATATTATTAATTAACGTCCTTGTCAAACCATGTAAGGATTTCATTTTCTTTAAATCGTTTGGGCGATTGACTACCAGTGTGTCGCCCTCTAATTTGATTTCCATTTCCGGAACCAATACTCTGTCTAATGTCCCTTTCGGACCTTTTACAGTCACATGATTATTTTCTGCAATATCAACAGTTACCCCTGCCGGTACTGCGATTGGCATTCTTCCTATACGTGACATGCCCGTACCCTCCTATTTAGTTCTTTTAAATTTTGTGTTATGTTAATAGTTCTGTTCATTAGATGCAACTCTCGTCTACGCACGCCAATCGTTTCCGGCCTACCATACATAGGCTAAAACTTCTCCGCCTACGGCTGCTTTTCTTGCCTCTTTGTCGGTTACAACTCCTTGATTTGTGGAAAGGATAGCGATTCCTAATCCGCCAAGTACCTTTGGAATTTCAGTTTTTCCTGCATATACGCGAAGTCCCGGTTTTGAAATCCTTTTAAGTCCTGTAATAATTTTTTCATTTTTATCCTTACCATATTTTAAGGCAATACGGATTGTTTGAAATTTACCATCTTCAATGATGTCATATTTTTTAATATAGCCTTCCTCTAAAAGAATTCCTGCGATAGCAACTTTCATTTTAGACGCCGGTATATCGACTGTATCATGCTTGGCAGTATTTGCATTACGGATTCTAGTAAGCATATCTGCGATTGGATCACTCATTGTCATGTCGTAGTTTCCTCCTTTTCCGGCCTACCAAGAAGCCTTTTTTACACCTGGAATCTGTCCTTTATATGCTAATTCACGGAAGCAGATTCTACAAACTCCGTATTTCCTTAAATATGCATGTGGACGACCACAGATTCTGCAACGGCTATATTCTCTGGTAGAGAATTTCTGCTTGCGCTGCTGTTTTAGTTTCATCGCTGTTTTTGCCATTAAAATTCCCTCCTATTGTTTTGCGAATGGCATATTGAACTGTGTCAATAATTCACGGGCTTCTTCATCCGTTTTCGCGGTAGTTACAAAAATAACATCCATTCCACGTATTTTATCTATTTTGTCATAATCGATTTCTGGGAAAATCAACTGCTCTTTAATTCCTAACGCATAATTTCCCCTGCCATCAAATGCATTTGGGTTTACACCCCGAAAATCACGTACACGAGGTAAAGCCAAGTTGATTAAGCGGTCTACAAATTCATACATCTTATTGCCTCTTAATGTAACTTTACATCCAATTGGCATCCCTTCTCTTAACTTAAAGTTTGCAACAGAATGCTTTGCCTTGGTCGCAACGGCCTTTTGTCCTGCAATCGTTTCCATATCTTTTATGGCGGCATCTAAAATCTTTACATTTTCCTTCGCTTCTCCAACACCCATATTGATTACAACTTTATTGAGCTTTGGAGTTTCTAAAGCATTTTTATATCCAAATTTTTTGACCATAGCCGGTACAATTTCATTTACATAAGTTTCTTTTAGTCTATTCAACTTAATGGACCTCCTCTCTTTCCTTAATCAATGACATCCCCTGTCGATTTTGCAAACCGTACTTTCTTGTCTCCGTCTATCTTAAAGCCAATCCGAGTCGGTTTTCCTTTATGGACATACATGACGTTTGAAATGTCAATCGGCGCTTCTTTATGCATGATACCACCCTGCTGGTTTCCCATACTTGGTTTTGTGTGCTTGGTGATCATGTTGATGCCTTCTACAAGGACTCTGTTCTTCTTTTTATCCACAGCAATTATTTTGCCTTCTTTATCCTTATCTTTACCAGTGATTATTTTTACCAAATCACCTTTTTTGATTTTTAATGTTGCCATCTTCGCACCTCCTATAATACTTCCGGAGCTAAGGAAACAATTTTCATAAACTGTTTTTCACGAAGCTCTCGCGCAACTGGTCCAAAGATACGGGTTCCTCTTGGAGTCTTATCGTCTTTAATGATAACAGCTGCATTTTCGTCAAATTTGATATAGGATCCGTCTTTTCGACGAGCGCCTTTTTTTGTACGAACTACTACAGCCTTAACGATATCGCCTTTTTTCACAACACCACCTGGTGTTGCATCTTTGACCGTAGCAGTGATCGTGTCGCCAATGTGCGCATATCTTCTAGTAGAACCACCCATAACACGAATACATAATATTTCTTTTGCTCCAGTGTTATCGGCTACTTTCAATCTACTTTCCTGTTGTATCATGCCGGTAGCCTCCTTCTATTTCGCTCTTTCTACGATTTCTACAAGTCTCCATCTTTTGTCCTTAGATAGTGGCCTTGTTTCCATTACTTTTACAGTGTCGCCTATTTTACATGTATTCTCTTCATCATGAGCTTTTAATTTATACGTCTTTTTAACGATTTTGTTGTAAAGTGGATGCTTTACGCGATTCTGTACAGCAACTACAATGGTTTTTTGCATCTTGTCACTTACAACTTTACCGGTACGTGTTTTCCTAAGATTTCTTTGTTCCACCGTTTATTCTCCTTTCGCACTAAATACTTGGTAAGGTTTTGTTTCCTCATGAAATTTGCGTTGCTCTGTCCTTTTGCGTAATAATCGTCTGAATCCTCGCAATATTTTTTCTTACTTCTTTAATTCTTGACGTATTATCCAACTGGTTGGTCGCGTTCTGGAATCTTAAATTAAAAAGTTCTTTTTTTGCAGCTACCAGCTCTTCCACCAGTTCTGCTCCTGTTTTTGTGTTTAAATCCTCTACATATTTACTAGTTTTCATTTGATTCACCGCCTTCTAAGTCCGCACGTGAAACCACTTTACATTTACAAGGTAATTTATGTGTAGCAAGACGTAGCGCTTCACGGGCCGTTTCTTCGTCTATTCCGGAGATTTCAAACATAACACGTCCCGGTTTTACAACAGCTACCCAGTATTCCAACGTTCCTTTACCGGAACCCATACGTGTTTCAGCCGGTTTTGTTGTTACAGGTTTATCAGGAAATATTTTAATCCATACTTTACCACCACGTTTGATATGGCGAGTCATAGCGACACGGGCCGCTTCAATCTGGTTTGATTTAATCCAACACGGCTCAAGCGCAACGATACCATATTCGCCATTTGAAATTTTATTTCCCCTTAACGCCTTGCCAGCCATAGAACCGCGAAACTGTTTCCGATGTTTTACTCTTTTTGGCATTAACATTATTTATCGCTCCCTTCCTTTGTTCCTTTTGTAGGAAGTATCTCGCCTTTATAGATCCAAACTTTTACGCCCACTTTTCCAAAAGTCGTATCTGCTTCTGCAAAACCATAATCGATATCTGCACGCAATGTCTGAAGTGGAATTGTGCCCTCGCTGTAAAATTCCGTACGCGCCATATCAGCTCCGCCAAGACGTCCCGCTACTGCCGTCTTAATGCCCAACGATCCGGATTTCATACATCTTGCCATTGATGACTTCATGGCCCTACGAAACGATACGCGATTTTCCAACTGGAGTGCAATGTTTTCTGCGACAAGCTGCGCATCCTTATCCGGACGTTTCACTTCTTTAATGTCTACAACTAATTTCTTTTCCGTCTGTTTTTGAAGTTCTTTTTTAATTTTTTCAATTTCAGAGCCGCCTTTGCCGATAACAACACCAGGTTTTGCTGTATAAAGAACTACTTTCACACGGTCTGAGGCCCGTTCAATCTCGATCTTTGAAACGCCAGCACTATATAATTTTCTTTTTAAAAATGTTCTTATATTGTAGTCTTCCACTAGGAAGTCTGCAAATGTTTCACCCTTTTTGCCTTTTGCGTCCGCATACCATTTAGAGTCCCAATCTTTGATAATGCCGACTCTTAAGCCATGAGGATTTACTTTCTGTCCCATGTTTACCCTCCTATCTCTCATTTAGCACAATGGTAAGGTGGCTCATTCTCTTTTCGATCCTGTAAGCCCTTCCTTGTGCCCTTGGTTTAATTCTTTTCATTGTCGGTCCTTTATTTGCATAGCATTCTTCAACATAAAGGTTTTCTGCATTCATTCCATTGTTGTTCTCTGCATTTGCAATTGCAGATTTTAATAATTTATTAAGCAGTTCCGATGCATATCTTGGGTTGTAGTTTAAGATAGCTAGCGCCGTCTGCACGTCTTTACCTCGAATTGCATCTAGTACAAAGCAGGCCTTTTGGACGGATACTCTGGCATAAGATAGCTTTGCGCTAGGCCTTGTGTCTTTCTGTGCATTTCTCTCTCTCTTTATTTGGGATCTATGTCCTTTTGCCATGGATATAACCTCCTTTCATTTTTCATGATTAGCGGACTTTTGATTTCTTTTCGTCTTTCCCATGTCCCCTGTAGGTTCTAGTTGCAACAAACTCGCCAAGCTTGTGTCCTACCATATCCTCAGTTACATATACTGGTACATGCTTCCTTCCATCGTGGACTGCAAATGTATGTCCAACCATCTGTGGGAAGATTGTAGAACGGCGAGACCAAGTTTTAACAACCTGTTTTTCTCCTGCTGCGTTCATTGCAGCTACTTTTTTTAGTAGACTTTCATCTGCAAATGGTCCTTTTTTCAGTGAACGACCCATATTTACCTCCTTAAATTTTACGCGCAAATTTTATTATTTATTTCTTAAGTGCCTTGCCATCTCTTCTTCTTACAATCAGTTTATTCGACTGTTTATGTTTTTTCCTCGTTTTGTAGCCAAGAGCTGGTTTGCCCCAAGGAGTGGATGGACCCGGGCGGCCGATTCCGGTCTTTCCCTCACCACCACCATGTGGATGGTCATTTGGATTCATAACAGAACCACGTACCGTAGGACGAAAGCCCATATGCCGTTTACGTCCGGCACTCCCAATGTTAATCAAGTTGTGGTCTGTATTGCCTACAACGCCAATCGTTGCCCGGCAGATAATCGGAACCATTCTCATCTCTCCAGAAGGCAGTCGAAGCGTTGCATACTTGCCTTCTTTCGCCATCAATTGCGCACTGTTTCCTGCGGAACGAACCAATTGTCCGCCCTTGCCCGGACGTAGCTCAATGTTGTGTACTTGTGTACCTACCGGAATGTTCTCAAGCGGTAGGCAGTTTCCCAACCTCACTTCTGCTTCCACTCCATTCATGACTTTCATCCCGTCCGTCAACCCATCAGGCGCTAAAATATAATTCTTTAGTCCATCTGCATAGCAGATCAATGCGATATTGGCCGATCTGTTCGGATCATATTCAATGCCAATGACAGTAGCAGGGATTCCATCTTTACTTCTTTTAAAATCAATAATCCTATATTTTCTCCTAGAACCGCCTCCACGATGCCTAACCGTAATTTTACCCTGATTATTACGACCTGATCGTTTCTGTAGGGAAACCAAAAGAGATTTTTCTGGGGTTGATTTTGTTATTTCAGCAAAATCAGAACCGGTCATATGTCGTCTGGACGGTGTATATGGGTTATATGTTTTAATTCCCATTGTAATTCTCCTCCTTATAAGCCTGTGAAAATTTCAATATCAGCACTTTCTTCTGTCAATGCAATGATTGCCTTTTTGGTTGCGGCAGTTCTGCCAACAGTCGTGCCTCTTCTTTTCTTCTTTCCCGGAATATTCATCGTATTCACGCTTTTTACTTTCGTGCCGGGAAACATTTTTTCAACAGCTTCTTTAATCATTGTTTTATTTGAATCCGGATGTACTAAAAATGTGTATTTTTTCTCACCCATGAGATTCATGCTTTTTTCCGTAACAATAGGTTTTTGGATTACATCATAATATTGAATATTAGCCATTATGCATATACCTCCTCAATCGTTGCTACAGCCGCTTTTGTTACTACGACTGTATCGTATTTCAAAATATCATACACATTAATTGTATTTGTCGATGCTGTTTTAATAGCCGGAATATTTCTCGCGGATAAAATAACATTCTTATCGTTGTCATTTAACACGATCAGCGCTTTTTTCACCTTTAAATTCGTTAAGATTTCCCTGAATTTTTTCGTCTTGATTTCATCTAGCTTTAAATCGTCCAACACAATAAATTTGTTTTCATTTACTCTGGATGTCAATGCTGATTTTAGAGCTTTTCTCTTCTCTTTTTTGTTTAACTTAAAAGAATAGTCCCTTGGTGTCGGAGCAAATACAACTCCGCCGCCCTTCCACTGAGGTGCTCTAATAGAACCTTGCCTTGCGTGTCCGGTCCCTTTTTGCCTCCACGGTTTTCTTCCTCCACCACGAACTTCAGCTCGTGTTTTTGCTTTCTGTGTCCCTTGGCGATTATTTGCCAATTGCTGAACAACTGCCATATGCACTAAATGCTCACTTACTTCAATACCAAATATTGCATCGTTCAGTTCTATCGTTCCCACTTCATTGCCTTCCATATTATAAACAGATACGTTAGCCATCTGCGTGTCCTCCTTTCACCTAAAGTATTATTTTTTTATCGTTTTTACGGTTTCCTTGATTGTAATTAGTGATTTCTTAGGTCCTGGTACGGCACCTTTCACCAAAAGCAAATTTTTCTCGGCGTCAACCCTTACAATTTCCAAATTTTGAACTGTAATCTGCTTGCAGCCCATATGTCCCGGCATTTTCTTTCCCTTAAACACTTTGCTCGGGCTTGAACAAGCACCATTAGAACCGGCGTGGCGATGGAATTTAGATCCATGGGTCATCGGTCCTCTAGACTGATTGTGCCGTTTAATGGCACCCTGAAAACCTTTTCCTTTAGAGATTGCAGTTGCATCTATCTTATCGCCCTCTACAAAAATATCCGCTTTAATTTCATCGGCAAGCTTAAAATCAGCTGAATTTTCAAGTTTAAACTCTCTTAAAAAACGCTTGCTTGTTACACCCGCCTTTGTAAAATGCCCTTTTTCCGGCCTGTTGACACCATGCCTGTTTCTAATTTCTTTCTTTCCAGTGGCATCCTTGTTCACAATCTTTTCTTTCTTGTCGACAAAACCGACCTGTACTGCACTGTATCCATCATTTTCCGCAGTTTTAATCTGTGTTACAACACATGGCCCTGCCTCTAATACAGTCACCGGAATCAATACCCCATCCACACTAAAGATTTGAGTCATTCCGACTTTTGTTGCTAATATTGCTTTTTTCATTCTCTTACCTCCTGTTAACCAATCATTCTTTTCTTGATTGGCATAATCTACAGCGGAACGCATATCATTGCGTTCATCCTAGAACAGTCGCGATAAGCAGAGTCAGTGGCTTTTCGCGGATACACTCTGCGACCTGCCATTTCACATATCCAACTCTGCAATATCTATATCTAACCCTTCAGGATAACTTTTTCTAACTAAACTTTCAAGCATCATATCAAACTATCCGTTATCATTGCTAACTGCTTGCTTTTGCTTCATTCGCCTTGCTGCCTACTTTTGCTTCAGCCTAGCTGCTTGCTTTGTTTTCTTTCTTTTCTTTCATCTTGATATCAATATAAACACCTGCCGGCATTTCTAGTCTGGATAATGCATCTACCGTCTTCTGGGTTGGTGTAATAATATCAATGAGCCGTTTGTGGGTCCTTTGCTCAAACTGTTCTCTGGAATCTTTGTACTTGTGAACTGCCCGAAGTATCGTAATAATTTCCTTCTTCGTTGGAAGTGGTACCGGTCCGCTCACCTGTGATCCATTTTTCTTTACCGTTTCGATAATCTTTTTAGCAGACGCATCTACGAGCTGATGGTCGTATGCCTTTAATGTGATTCTCATTACTTGACTTGCCATAAAAAAAGTCGCCTCCTTTTCGCACTTTACATCAGTACGACAAGCGGTGACTGTACACTCTCCCGTGTGTATCCTAAAGATTCAAATCCCACACGTTGTTTCTACTCTTCGGTAGACCTATGTTTGTAGTACAGTGACTTGTCGCCAGTTTCCTAACTTGACATTCGCTCTGCGGAAAACCTACCCTATAGGTAGCAACCTCACACTTCACAGCTATCATGCCACAGCAATATTTAGTATACAGGACTATTCCAGATATTGCAAGCTTTTTTTCTGCTTTTTTGCATTTTTTCGTATAGGCAAATTTTAATAAATTCTCAGATAAAATTATGATTCTCCTTCTATATAAAACATCATGAGCCTTACTAGCGAAACTATAAGGAAGGCAGTGAGTCATAACAATTGGACATTCTGCTACGAGCACTCTGTATGATTGCAACGCATTGATATTTGCATCGACATTTTCATTGACATTCATTATTTATTTTACATTGTATCAAACTGTTGAAAATGCTATAATGTTTCGTGACATGTATAAATTGATTATGTATAAATTGATTATGCAAGAAGTACAACTGAATCCTTATCGTATAGCAATAGATTTCTGCCAAGCACTATAAGAAATTTTATAAAGGAAATTTTTTTATTAAACCTGGATTAAACAAAAATTCCTGTGATGATAGAAAGGTATAACATAATGTGGATAGCTGATAATTGGAAAGACTATGAAGTAATTGACTGTTCAAAAGGAGAGAAATTAGAGCGATGGAACAACTATATATTAGTAAGGCCTGATCCTCAAGTCATTTGGGACACACCGCAAACGCAACAAGGCTGGGTAAAGCATCATGGGCATTACCATCGTAGCAACAAAGGCGGTGGTGATTGGGAATTCTTTGATCTACCCCCGCAATGGACGATCCAATATAAACTTCCATCTAGCCATAACCTTACTTTTCACCTTAAACCGTTTAAGTTTAAACATACCGGTCTTTTCCCGGAACAAGCGGTAAACTGGGACTGGTTTTGCAAAAAAATACAAAATGCGAAAAAACCTGTAAACATTTTAAACCTATTTGCATATACCGGAGGTGCTACCATAGCCGCCGCCGCTGCCGGTGCCCATGTGACCCACGTAGATGCATCGAAAGGAATGGTTTCATGGGCAAAAGAAAATGCTGCCAGTTCTGATCTATCCGCTGCGCCAATTCGTTGGATCGTGGATGATTGTGTAAAATTTGTAGAACGTGAAATACGCCGGAAGAATCATTATGATGCAATTATTATGGATCCGCCCTCTTACGGAAGAGGTCCAAATGGAGAAATTTGGAAAATAGAAGATAAAATTCATCCTTTGTTGAAACTATGTAGACAGATTTTATCCAATCAACCATTGTTTTTTCTGCTAAATTCCTATACTACCGGGCTACAGCCTGCCGTGCTTTCCTATTTATTAGAAACAGAACTTGGAAAATTTCATGGAATAGTAGAATCTCAGGAAATAGGGCTTATTGTTTCCTCTAATCATTTAGTGCTTCCTTGTGGATCTAGTGGGCGATGGGAAAACAGCCCTTAAAGTGTGCATTCTGCAATGCATTGCAGAGCAAGAACCTCTTGGCACTAAGGGACAGTTCCTAAGATGTTGATGCATAGAATGAACTTAAATACACAGCTCATTAATTTTTATAACATATAAAAGACATTGCAATCTTGATTTCTCAAACTGCAATGTCTTTTCCCGTGCGTGAGAGGATTCGAACCCCCGGCCTTCTGGTCCGTAGCCAGACGCTCTATCCAGCTGAGCTACACGCACACGTATTTTATTTTCATAAAATACGAAATGCCGGCGACCGGAATCGAACCGGTACGATGTTGCCACCACAGGATTTTAAGTCCTGCGCGTCTGCCAGTTCCGCCACGCCGGCATTGCAATCTACTACTCTATAAATTTATAGTAGATTATATGGGACCTACAGGGCTCGAACCTGTGACATTCTGCTTGTAAGGCAGACGCTCTCCCAGCTGAGCTAAGATCCCAAGGAACATACTTATTTCATTTCTTTTACGAACATTATGTGTTCATAAACGACCCAAATGGGACTCGAACCCACGACCTCCGCCGTGACAGGGCGGCGCTCTAACCAACTGAGCCATTGGGCCTAATTAAAAATACCTAATACAAAACAATTATTTCTATGAACATTCCTGTTCATTATTCTGTGAGTGGACCTTCGGGGACTCGAACCCAGGACCGACCGGTTATGAGCCGGTTGCTCTAACCAACTGAGCTAAAGGTCCAAGTAAATAATATTATCACAATATAATTGTTTTATATAAGCCGATGATCGGACTCGAACCGATAACCTGCTGATTACAAATCAGCTGCTCTGCCAATTGAGCCACATCGGCATATTATATCATTCACTATCTAATGACTCCTACGGGAATTGAACCCGTGTTACCGCCGTGAAAGGGCGATGTCTTAACCGCTTGACCAAGGAGCCGAAAGGCAAATGGGCATCTCCTAAATTCCCCATAGCATAGAGAAAGCTCCCCGAGTAGGGCTCGAACCTACAACCCCACGGTTAACAGCCGTGTGCTCTACCATTGAGCTATCGAGGACTGTGGTGTTTCCTTTTTTGGTTTAGTGGCTGTGGTATCTATTTATGCCATGTACCTTCAAAAGCCCACACAGGTCCGAGAAGACGCCTATCCTTTTACTGCTTTCCATTCGTTGGTCAAGCCCTCGACCGATTAGTAGCA
>JAJQRA010000041.1:0-8734 GCA_046533095.1 Lachnospiraceae bacterium ZAX-1
ACAATATAGTCAATCATCAAACTCTATAAATACGCTTTATTAATGTGTTGCGGTTCGGCAAAAAATTGTCCAAAAATAGGTTGACATATCACAAAGCCGACTTCGCCCGCGCTCTTCGCGGCAAACCGCTCCTGCACAACGTCATGAGCGAGGGCGCGGACGCCGACGGCGGCTACCTCGTGCCGGTGGAGTTTGAGACCCAGATCGTGTCCGGATTGCAGGAAGCCAACGTCATCCGCTCTCTCGCCAAGACCATCACCACGGGTGCGGAGCGCAAGATTCCCATCGCCGCCACCCACAGCGCGGCTCAGTGGACGCCAGAAAACGGCGCGTACACCGAGAGCAACCCAACCTTCGCGCAGAAGACCGTGGACGCGTACAAGCTGACCGACCTCGTGAAAGTTTCCATCGAACTTTTGCAGGACAGCTACTTCAACCTCGAAAGCTATATCGCTTCGGAGTTTGCCAGAGCGTTCGGCGTAGCCGAGGAGCAGGCGTTCTGCATCGGAACCGGCACGGGTCAGCCCACGGGTATCTTCAACGCCACCAACGGCGGGCAAATCGGAGTGACAGCGACCAGCGCCACGGCAATCACGGTCGACAACATCATCGACCTTATCTACGCTTTGAAGTCGCCCTATCGCCGTAACGCCGGATTCCTGATGAACGACGTGACCATTTCCGCGCTTCGCAAGCTGAAGGACAGCAACGGTGCCTATCTGTGGCAGCCTTCCGTTCAGGCGGGTCAACCGGACAGATTGCTCGGCTACCCGATTTTCACCTCGCCCTATGTCCCGGCTGTGGCGGCTTCCGCTTTGCCTATCGCTTTCGGCGACTTCACCAACTACTGGATTGCCGACCGCATGGGCAGAACGGTGCAAAGGCTCAATGAACTCTACGCCGGCAACGGTCAGGTGGGCTTTATCGCCACAGAGCGAGTGGACGGCAAGGTCATCCTCGCCGAGGGCATCCAACTGCTCAAGATGGCTACCGGTTCGTAATCAACGTGAATGGAGGTGAACGGCGATGACGCCAACGGAACTGCTGCCAATGGTCAAGGAAAACCTAATCCTGACCCATGACCAAGACGACGACTTGCTCCTGCGGCTCATCGCCGCCGCTGTCAACTATGCCGAAAGCTACCAGCACGTCGCGGCGGGGTGGTACGAAACCAACTCCGCTCCCGCCGCGACTGTGCAGGCGGTGATTATGCTCGTGTCCAACTGGTACGAGTCTCGCGACGGCTCGACGGCGGGCTTCTACGCCGACAACGTGCAGGCGAGCCAGCAAGTCTGGAATACGGTCAACACGCTCCTGCGGCTTGACAGACTGTGGGGTGTTTGAGATGGCGTTTGGGAAAATGAATCACTTCATAGACATCATATCCACCACGCCGACCAAGGACGCGGAGGGCTTTATCACCACGGGCGATACGGTCGTCGCTTCGGTTCGGGCATACAAGGAAGTCCGCAACACGTCGGCGCGGTGGGAACGGATTATCGGCAACGCCGCGTTTGCGAGCGTCACGGCGATATTTCACTTCCGCAAGATACCCGACATCACGGTGGACGCCACGCTCTTTATAGCTGACGCGGACGGTCGCTACAACATTGTCAGCGCGGAGGACGTGCGGGAACGCGGGATGTACATCGAGGTATTGGCTGAGAAAACCGAAGGGAGCAAGTCGTGATGGCAAAAGTGGAAATCAAGATGCCGGAGGACTTCCTTCTTCGGTTGAGTAAACTTGCCGACAAGACCGACGCGATTATCCCCAAGGTGCTGGAAGCGGGCGGCGAGGTCGTGCTTGCCAAGGTCAAGGGCAACCTCTCGTCTGCGGTCGGTCGCGGCACGAAAGAGCCGAGCCGCTCCACGGGCGAACTGGAACGCTCACTGGGGCTTTCGCCCGTCAAGCAAAAGCGGGACGGCTTCGGCTGGGACGTGAAGGTCGGCTTCGCCGAACCTCGAAGCGACGGCGGCAGCAACGCCAAAATCGCCAACGTCCTTGAATACGGCCGACACGGGCAGCCGCCCAGACCGTTCCTGAAGCCCGCGAAGTCGCAGAGCAAGAACGCCGCCATCGAAGCGATGAAGGCGAAACTGGAAAGCGAGGTGGACGGCGTATGAGCATACTGGCTGAACTGAATACAATCCTGTCGCCTATCCTGCCTGTCGAGACGGGCGTTTTTAGCGGCGTCCCGCCCGACGAATATCTTGTGATAACGCCGATGACGGACGAGTTCGCCCTGTTCGGTGACGACGCGCCGCTCATGGACGTGTCCGAGGTACGGCTCTCGCTGTTTTCCAAGGGTAATTATCAGCAGCGCAAGCGACAGATAGCGTCCGCATTATTGAGTGCGGAATTTACCATAACCGACCGCCGCTACATCGGCCATGAGGATGACAGCGGCTATTTTCATTACGCCATAGACGTGGCGAAATCATACGAAACGGAGGATTTATAACATGGCTACAATTGGGCTTGACAAACTCTACTACGCGCCGATAACCGAGGCGGCGCAGACGGGCTATGAAACTTACGGCACTCCCGTTATGCTCGCCAAGGCAATATCGGCTGAACTTTCGGTGGAACTCGCGGAAGCGACACTCTACGCCGACGATGGCGCGGCTGAAATCGTGAAGGAATTCAAAAACGGCAAACTCACCCTCGGTGTGGACGGAGTCGGGCGCAGCGTGGCGGCTGTGCTGACCGGCTCAAGCGTGGACGAAAACGGCGTGCTTGTCTCGGCGAGCGAGGACGGCGGCTCTCCCGTGGCTATCGGCTTTCGGGCGAAGAAGTCCAACGGGCATTATCGCTACTTCTGGCTCTACAGAGTCAAATTCGGAGTGCCGAACACCAACCTCGCCACCAAAGGCGACAGCATCACGTTCAGCACACCGTCCATCGAAGGCACGGTGCTTCGCCGCAACAAGGTTGACGGCAACGACAACCACCCGTGGAAAGCGGAAGCCGACGAGGACGACACCGACGTGACGACCGGCACCATCACGGGTTGGTACACGAGCGTCTATGAACCTGATTTCGCTCAGGAATAATGGGAGGGCTGGAGAATGGATAACGAACGCAGCGCGAAAATCAACATCGGCGGCGCGGAGTACGAGTTAGTCCTCACCACACGCGCCACGAAGGAAATAGCGAGACGCTACGGCGGACTTGAAAACCTCGGCGAGAAGCTGCTCAAAGCGGAGAACTTTGAACTCGCCCTCGACGAGATAATCTGGCTGATTACGCTTTTGGCGAACCAGTCGATTCTCGTGTACAACTTGAAACACAAAGACAAACCGCAGGACGTTCTCACCGAGGGCGACGTCGAACTGCTGACCTCGCCTTTGGAACTGGCGACATACAAGGCGGCGATTACGGAAGCGATGTTCAAAGGCACGGCTCGGAACATTGAAAGCGAGACAGACTCAAAAAACGCGGAGGTCGGGTAAGCGACGAGGAGTTGTTTACCCGACTTTTGTATTTCGGCACGGTGCATCTGAACCGCTCCGAAGAAGAAACGTGGCTCACGCCGCTCGGTCTGTTGATGGATTTATGGGAGTGCCACAAACAATTCCTCGGCATGGCGAAACCAAAGCGCGAGATGTTCATCGAGGACATCATCCCCAGCGGACTTAACTGAAAGGAGGGCGTGACCCTATGGCTGACACATTCGGGCTGAAAATCGGCGTTGAAGGCGAAAAGGAATTCAAGAACGCCCTCCGCGACATCAACCAGTCCTTTAAGGTACTCGGTTCTGAGATGAAACTGGTCTCCTCCGAGTTTGACAAGCAGGACAAATCCGTGGCGGCGGTGGCCGCCCGTAACGAAGTCCTGAATAAAGCGATTGACGCCCAGAAGGACAAAGTAAAGACCCTTGAGGACGCGCTTCGCAACGCCTCCGAGAGTTTTGGCGAGAACGACAAGCGCACACAAAACTGGCAGATTGCCTTAAACAACGCAAATGCCGAGCTAAACGGCATGGAGCGCGAACTCTCCGATAATGAGAAAGCCCTTGACGACATGGGCAAGGAAGAGGACAACGCGGCGAAGTCAGCCGACGACCTCGGCGACGAACTCAAAGACACAGGCGAGGAAGCCGAGAAGTCAGGCGGGAAGTTTGAGAAGCTGGGCGGAGTCCTCAAGGGAATCGGCGCGGCTATGGGAGCGGTCGCTGTGGCGGCGGGTGCCGCCGCAATCAAGCTCGGCAAGGAAGTCATCGCGGCTTACGCCGATTACGAGCAGCTTGTCGGCGGCGTGGATACGCTGTTCGGCGAGGCGTCACAGACCGTGCAGGGCTTTGCAGAAAATGCCTTTAAGACAGCCGGAATGTCGGCGAACGAGTACATGGAAACCGTCACGGGCTTCTCCGCAAGCCTGATCCAGTCCCTTGGCGGCGACACTGCGAAAGCGGCGCAGGTCGCTGATATGGCCATCACCGACATGGCGGATAACGCCAATAAAATGGGCAGCGACATTTCCTCGATACAAACCGCCTATCAGGGTTTCGCCAAGCAGAATTACACCATGCTTGATAACCTGAAACTCGGCTACGGCGGTACGAAGACCGAAATGGAGCGGCTCTTGGCGGATGCTGAGAAGTTCTCCGGCATCAAGTACGACATCAGTTCCTATGCCGACGTCACCGAGGCGATTCACGTCATACAGACCGAAATGGGTATCACGGGTACGACCGCCAAGGAAGCCACGGAAACCATCAGCGGCTCGATTGCGGGTATGCAGTCTTCAATCGGCAACCTGATGGCGGGACTGGGCAACGCCAACGCAGACATCGGGCTTCTGATTGGCAATGTGGTGGAGGCGTTCCAAAACGTCATGAAGAACATCGTGCCTGTCATTGAAAACATCGTCAAGGCTCTGTCGCCCGCCCTCGACGGTATACTCAAGGCGGTGGGCGATTTGTTGCCCACGCTACTCTCCACGGTGGTCAATCTGTTTACACAGGTGCTGTCCACAATCCTAACGCTCCTGCCCGAACTGATACCCGCCGCTGTGGACGCCGTTATGACGATAGTCGGAGCGCTCATTGACAATCTGCCGCTTCTCATTGACGCGGCGGTGCAGTTAGTCACGTCTCTCGTCGAGGGCATCGGTCAGGCTACGCCACAGCTTATCCCGGCGGCGGTTAACGCCGTTACGACCATCGTGCAGGGCTTGGTGGATAACCTCCCGATGATTTTGGACGCGGCGCTTCAGTTAATACTCGGTTTGACACAGGGGTTGTTGGATGCACTGCCGCAATTGATAGCGGCTCTGCCTGCGATTATTACGGGCATCGTGGACTTTGTTATCGGCGCGATTCCGCAGATAATCGACGCGGGGATTCAGCTTCTGGTGTCGCTCGTGGAAGCGCTGCCCGAAATCATCACGGCGATTGTGGCTGCTATCCCACAAATCATCGAGGGGCTGATAACGGCTGTCCTCGGCTCAATACCGCAACTTATCGATGCGGGAATCAAACTGCTCGTGGCGCTCATACAGAACCTGCCGCTGATTATCACCACGGTAGTCGCGGCGATACCGCAGATTATCACTTCGTTGATTTCGGCGATTATCGGGAGCATTCCGCAGTTGATTCAGGCGGGCATACAGCTTTTGACCTCGCTGATTAAGAACCTGCCGACCATAATCGTGGAAGTCGTGAAAGCCGTGCCGCAAATCATCGCGGCTCTGGTCAAGGGTTTCACCGGCTCTATCGGGCAGATAGTCCAAGTCGGCGGCAACCTTATCAAAGGCTTGTGGCAAGGCATATCCGACGCCGGGGCGTGGCTCTGGAATAAAATCAGCGGCTTCTTCGGCGGCGTGGTCGACAAAATCAAGAACTTCTTCGGCATCCATTCGCCGTCCACACTCTTTGCCGGGCTTGGCGACAACATGGCTGAAGGTCTCGGAGTCGGATTTGAGAAGACGATGGCGCAGGTTGGCGAGGATATGCAAAACGCCATTCCAACCGACTTTGACACGCCGGGCATCAATATGACAGCTTCGGTCAACGGTTCGGCTTCTGGCATCGGAGGTTTGGGTGGTTCGCTGATAACCATTCAACAGATGATTGTCCGCAGTGAGGACGACATCCGCAGAATTTCACAGGAACTGTACAACCTGATGCAGACCGGCTCGCGAGCACAGGGTCGGTTCAGCACAGCCTAAAGGAGGCTCGGCTATGGGATTTTTATTCGGAGGCGTGTCCTCCCAAAGCATGAACATCAAGGCGCGGCTGACCTCGTGGCTGGCTTCGCCCCAACTGCGGAATTCCTTTGTGACCGTGCCGGGGAAACCCGGCGTGGCGGACTTCGGCAGCGACATCGCCGAGCGTGTTATCACCGTGCGGTGCAATGTCTATCCGCAGCTTCAATTTTCGGCTCTGGTGTCTGTTTTGGATAACCTCGCCGAGTGGCTTAACCCCGATGACGGCTTGAAACAGCTTGTGCTGAACGACGTTCCCGACCGCTACTTTACGGCGAGATTGCAAACGGAAGTGGACTGCGAGCGGTTAATCCTCGCAGCCGGGGCGTTTGACCTCAAATTCGTCTGCCCAGACCCCTTCGCCTACGCCCTGACGGACGAGAGTTTCGACCTCACGGCGACGGGCGCGAACACGGTCACAAGGTTAAAAGGCAACACGGACTCATTGCCCGTGTATCTTCTGAAAGCGGCGATTCCGTCAGGCGCGGCGACATACATCACGATTCAGACCAACAACGAAGAACTCAAAGTTGTCGGAGCGCTTGCCACCGGTGAAACGCTCGTCATCGACAGCGGACTGATGACCGCCAAGGTGGTGGACAACGCAGGCGAGACGCTCCGCAATGGTCTACCGCTCCTACAGGAACTGAACTTTCCTGTTCTGCGAAAAGGTGCAAACACAATCACGATAACCGCGATGGGCGCGACATTTACGGAACTGCAAATTCAGGCGAAGAGCCGCTGGAGGTGATAAAGCGTGGCAGTAAAATCTATTCTCACAACACAAACCGACTTTACGGGCGAGTTTCCCGTGAGCGAAAACACGCTCGCGCTCTGGCGGTTCAACGAAGCAACTCCCGACAACGACACAAAGCTGATGGATTCGAGCGGACACGGGCGGCATTTTGTAATCTCCGGCTGGAGCGGCACGACAGCGAGCCTGCCGAACGGTAGGTATGGGCGCTATTTCAAGCAGAACATCAACAATCCGACCTCGGAGAAAACTTATCTGCAGGCGGTGAACGATTCCAATTTCTTCACCACTCTTGGAGAGAAAATCGCCGTGGGCGGCTGGATTAATCCGACGACATATTCGGTCGGGCAAACGTATAGTCCCATATTCAACACCCGTCAGGGACCCGGTCAGCCGCTGTTCTACATTTCGCTGTACAGCGGCAAGCCGCGCATGATGGTGTACAACTCGGCGGGTTCGCTGATTCTCGACCAGACCGAAACGCCGAGTTTCATGCTGGTCAACAATGGTTGGTACTACATCGCCGCGATTATCGAGGTAACAGCCAAAACATCTCAGATGGTTATCTGCAACCGAGCGGACGGCACGGTCTGGGTAGCGCCGAAGCGGACTCTCAGCGGAAACATCAATCCGTCCTGCTCGGCGGACATTATCCTCGGTATGCATAACAACCAGTATTACTACGCCGGGGGCTTCGACGAATGGTTCATCGAAACCGAGAGCCAGCTTACGATTGAGGATTTAGGGCGGTATTTCCGACAGGCGACGCTCGCGGGCGGCGGCGACACATCGGGTGCTGTGGACGGCATTACCATTCCAGACGCCGTGACACTACGAAAAGACGCGAACAACACCTACCCCGAAAGCGGTCAGCTTACGACCATCGCGGCGGATTGCTCTCTCGCGGGGAGCGGCCGGGTATCCGTTTCGAGCGAGTATATCGCGGGAACGACGGCAATCAGCCTGATTGAAACCGCCACAAGCGACGACTTCATCGACTGGTCGGCGTGGCAGTCGGTCGGCTCTAACGGTGAACTCGCTTCCCCGAACCGCGCCTACATTAAATACCGCATAACGCTTACGACGAACGATACAAGCGTCACGCCGAAGCTGCTCGACATCACGCTCCACGACATTCCGAAAGCGCCGTATGAAAAACTGGGCTTTGCCCGCCCCGTCGTTTTGGACACGAACGGCGCGTGGGAGGCGGTGCTTGAGAATGCCTTTGACATCATCGTCACGGGTGAGGTCAACGGCTCGGACACGCTTAAGTTCAAGATGCCCTATAGCGACGCTAAACGGCTCTCGCTCGATAACGAGAAGCAGGTACAGATAGCCGGGGAGATTTACCGTATTCGGACTTTGACCGATGAAAAAGGCGCGAACGGCGGCGGTATCCTCACAACCGTTTACGCGGAGGCGGCGTTCTATGACCTGACATTCTCAGCGGAGAAACAGCCGACAGAATTCAACGCCGCGCTTGCCAACGAAGCGATGACATACGCTCTCGCCGACACCGGCTGGGAAATCGGCACGGTGAACGTGACAACGCTGCGGACATGGGATTGCCAAGAGAAGAACGCCCTCGCCGTTTTGAGGATGGTTCAGCAGATTCACGGCGGCGACCTCGTATTCCACAGCAGAAACAGGCTCGTCGACCTCGTGACCTTTTCGGGAAGGGTGATATGTCAACCTATTTTTGGACAATTTTTTGCCGAACCGCAACACATTAATAAAGCGTATTTATAGAGTTTGATGATTGACTATATTGT
>JAJQRA010000042.1:0-89418 GCA_046533095.1 Lachnospiraceae bacterium ZAX-1
GGCGGGCTGGCAGGTATAAAATGGATCATGTCTTTTGCCTGTGTACTGCTATTGATTTTGCCATCCCCTAGGGCCTTGACAAATTTATTGAAAATCTGCATGGACAAATGGAGAAAGCAGTCTATAGCTTTAAGGTGGTACAGGAAGAAGCTATTATGCCCTAAAAACATCGTTATTATGTTTTTGCTTATCTGCTTCAGTGCTTTTAGCATGGAAACCATAAGGACGGATAGTTCGTTTGCAGATTTGGCCATAGAGCAATTCATGGGGGCCGGCCCGGGTGCAATTTCCATGATCCATCTTACAAGAATGATTTTATTGAATGCAGTTCCCATTTTTTTCATAGCCGCCTACCTACAAAATAATTTGACGAATACCGACGGCCTTGTGGAGCTTCGCATGAAAAGCAGGGGGAAAAGTTTTTCCTGTATGGTAGGGGCTGCGATTTTCTTTGCCACGCTGTATATTGCAGGCATCCTTGTCCTGCTTGCAGCTGCCGGCACCCTATTTGGGAAAACAATGCATGGAATGATATATTATGCTGATTTTTTTTATTTTCCGATGGACGCTACCTACCTTTTCCTATTAGCAGGGGGCGTGAGACTGGCAGAACTGATCTTTGCCATCATGGTTCTAGCCGGCACTTCTATCATACTGAAAAACACGATTTCTGGCATGGGTATCTATGTAGGTATGCTTATATTTTACTTTGCAGACATCAAATTTTTTCGGAGGCTGTGCTTTTTTGGGATTTCGTCTATGGCTAGGTTTGAATCGTTAGGAAGCGGTACCACGGATGCGATTCGAAATATAATGCTGTATTGTATTTTTGGATCGGTAATCGTAGGAGCTATCCCCTATCAGGTATGGAAAAGAAAAAGTATACAGGGATAAGCAGCGAAAAAGGCAGGAGGAGCAGGATGGAGTATAGGGTTCAAATAAAAAATATGTCGAAACATTTTCGGAAACGAGTGCTGTTTTCCAATGTTGACTTTATGGCGGAGAAAGGCAAAATAGTAGGGATTGCAGGAGGAAATGGATGTGGGAAGTCTGTCCTTTTTAAAATGATTGCAGGGCTGGAAAGATACAGCCAAGGAGAAATATATGTAGATGGAAGGCAAATTGGAAAAGAAGTGGACTATCCTGAAAATACGGGAATACTGATCAATGCCCCAGGCTATTTGGAGCAGTATTCCGGGTTTATGAATTTGAAATACCTTGCTGAAATAAACCATAAAATTGATGATAGCAGCATAAAGAAAACGATGGTAGAGGTGGGGCTAAACCCAGAAGAAGCATTGAAGGTAAAACATTACTCCGTTGGTATGAAGCAAAAACTAGGCGTGGCGCAGGCAATCATGGAAGGCCAAACATTATTGATTCTAGACGAAATCTTCAATGGATTGGATACCAATGCAAATGCTAGGATTAAAAAAATATTGTTAAAAAAGGCGGAGGAATCCGCTACAATTTTATTGACGTCACATAATTTCAATGATTTAAAAGACCTATGCGACACGATCTATCAAATAGAAAATGAGCACATACATCTTTTAAATGCTACGGTTCAAAGCTAGCGGCGAAAGTAACTAGTATTTGGAATTGAATTTTAATAATTCTCATTTGGATTATAAAAGCACCCTTTTAACTTCGATATCATCTCTATAATACGATAAACAGCAGTTTTGGCCATAGTATATCTACAAAATTTATAAATTTTTCAAGGTGCTAAAGTGGGGTTTTTGACCCCAACATCTTATGATAAAATTATTTTTTTGCGAATGCCAGAAACTTGCGGTCGCTCTTTTGGACCGCATGGTTTCTGCCATGATTTGGAAAGGAATTCGCCAAGATGGGAAGGTGGAAGATGAAACATGAAACATGCAATTAATGTACAATTAAGCATTATTTTTCACAAAAAAAGCTTTCAGGCAACGTCTCTCCTGCTGTTGCTGTATGCAATGGGCACCTCGCTGTTTTATGGGTATAGCCAGATTGGGCAGGATGTTTCGGGTATGTACCATCCTGCCATATTGTCGGCATTGAATTCGGATGGCGACTATATTTGGTTCTTTTGTAGGCTGTACCCGTTTTTGGCTGTTATCCCGGCGGGGTTTACCCTGTTTGCAGACGATAGCGCAAAGATAACGGAGCTCATTGTTGCAAAAGAGGGCAGGAAGAGATATTGCATTTCTAAAATGGCGGCAGCGTTTCTAGCCACGTTTTTTGTATTTACAGTTCCTTTTTTGTTGGAAATGCTATTAAACCTTGTGATGATCCCGGCAGAGGCGACAAAGGCAATGTCAAATTGGGAAACGTATAGCGATATCTATTTTAGGCAGGCGAACCGTTATCTGCTGCATGGGGTCTTTTATAAAAACATATACCTTTACAATATTTGTGCAGCCGTAGCATGTGGGGGTTTTTCTGGCTGCGTTTCCGTGTTCGTTGTCGGGGTATCGGCCTTTCGGATCAAGTACCGTGCATTTTTGCTGCTGCCGTTTTATATGGTGGCCTACTTCCTTGCAATCCTTGCCGCCAACCTGAACATGCCGCTCTCGTTGGATTTTTATATTACCACTTTTGATGGCACGGCAGATAAAAGTGGGCTGTTTTTTGCCCTATCTATGTTGCTGCTATTGTCGGCAGGGGCTTTTGGCATGGTTTGGAATACAAGGAAGAGGGGATAGGGCGGAATGGGAAAGCATATAAAGATCTACCTGCTTGCGCTTGCCATAGCATGTATGAAAATCATTTCAATCTCTAGCATGTCGGTCGAATTTGAAATCACCTTGTATGAAATAAATATGCTAGGGCTTGGAAACCCTTATTTTATTCCGGGTTATATGATGTTGCTTATTACCGACCTGTTCCCGGTGTTTATCATTCAATTTTTAGAGGGCATTGCGATCTATCGGCATTTCTGCACGGGCAGCGTGTACTATTTTAGCAGGCAAGAGAGCAGGAGGAAATGGTTCCTGGAAGAGTGCGGGAAAATGGCGGCTCGCATTGGTATCTATTTTAGCATCTATCTAATCACATCGGTCATGATCCCCTTCCTATGGTTTCGACCCAAAGCTTCCTTGGAAGTGTTTGCCGCATTGTTTTATATCCTAGCGTACTACATATTGTATACCATTTTCATTGCCATATGGATCAACATTTTCTCTATCCTGTTCGGGAGCCAGATGGGGCTGTCGATTGTATATGGGATACAACTGGTATTTGTTGCAATATTGCTGCTGTTTGAACATACGGTTTCACTGCAGGGCATTGGCGTATGGCTGCTAAAGCTAAACCCCTTGGCAAATATAATCCTTGCATGGCATAGCTCGAACCATATTTTAAAGGGCTGGATCGGCGCATACCCGATCGAGTTTGACTTAAATATTTCCATCCTCTACCTTGGCCTGCTGGTTGCGGTATCGCTTTTGGCAGGTGCTTTTATCGTAGAGGGGCAGGATATTTCATTGCAGAATCGGGAGGTGTCAGGATAATGAATTTGATCAGGGTGGAGCATGTATCAAAAACAATAAACAAGAACCAGGTACTAGCAGACGTAAACCTAAAGCTTTGTGAAGGGCTCGTCTATGGCTTTGTAGGGAAAAACGGTTCCGGGAAGACGATGCTGCTTCGGGTCATCTCGGGATTGGTCAAGCCGACACAAGGGGCGGTATGGGTAAATGACAAGAAATTGCATACCGATATGTCGATTGTGCCAAATCTTGGGATCATGCTGGAAAATACAGGCCTATATCCCGAATTCACAGGCTTTCAGAACTTAAAATTCCTTGCGGGGATCCATAAAAAGATAGGCGACGAAGAAATAAGATCCGCAATTGGGCAAGTGGGGCTAGACCCCATAGACAAGCGGGCGGTAAGGAAATATTCGCTTGGAATGCAGCAGAGGATCTTGCTGGCGCAGGCCATCATGGAACAGCCAGAATACCTGTTCCTCGACGAGCCGGGGAATGGACTGGACGATACGGGGATGGAGCTTATGAGGGCATTGGTCCAAGCAGAAAAGAACAAGGGGACAATGGTATTGCTGGCAAGCCACAACAAAGAGGATATCGATCTGCTTTGCGATACCGTATTCCATGTAAAAGAAGGCAGGGTTACGGAGGTGCAGGCATGAAAAAATGGGTGGCGGCAGTCGTCGCGATACTAGTCGCATCCTTTTTCCTGGGGGCTAGCTTTCGAGGGCGCTATACGCAAATTGACTTTGCGGACAAAGGCCAGATCAAAGATTTTAGCGTGAGGCTTTTAACAAAGGAAGATCTGGAGGAAACAAAGGATCCGACGGGAGCGGAACATGCCAAAGAGGCAGAAGTCATAGTGGAGACGCTAGATCCGTATACAGGGGAAAAACAAACGGAGATCCAGAGTGTAGAGGATGGCAAGCAGGATGAGCCAAAGGAAATATCATGGCTGGAGGCTTGGAGGAGCGAGCTTGCACAGGCGGAATGCGTGGCAGAGGTGTCGCCGGTTGGGGGAGTGGAAAACCTGGCGGGGACGTTGCAGCAGCAGGTGAAGGTGGAAAAGGCCTATCGCGGGGAGCTTGTAGCAGAGGGCGACACGTTTTTTTATATCAGCAGCCTGCCTATATTTATTATGCTGGAGGAAGGGAATACGAAAAAATGGTACATTGGAAATACCTATACGAATTTCATGCAAGAAGGAAAGACGTACCTAGTGTTTTTAAACAGTACAAACGGCAAGAGGCAGGACCTGCTTTATGGGGCATCCGAAAAAGGCATTTCCTATTTTTGCCTAGATGAAATGAAAAACAATTATAAGAATAAAGAAGACGTGTTTGTAGCCTATCAAGAAGTGGAAAATGTGGAGTTTTTTTGTGGGGACGAGACAGTATTGGAGTGCTTGATGGAAATAAAAAAGGAAATGATAGAGAAATATTTGCCTTTCTAAACTGGGCATAATAAGTAGGGAAGGACTGTAACGATAGCCATGATAGCAGACTGCTTTAATTTTAGAATATCGTTTACGTTGAATAACAGGAAGGGATTTATGGTTCAATCGATTCATATGCAAAAAGGAAGTATTCTTTTGTAGGCAATTTTATCTAGCTTGTCCAGGTGATTAAGGAACAGATCCTTAATCAGAGTTTGCTATACTTTGTAGCTAAAAGGGCACCCTGCTCAAACAGGTACGGATTCGCTGGATGCAAAAATTGATACTGAATGGTAAAAAGTTATAAGGATCAAGGGATTGTATCTTAAGCCTGTGGGTGCAGTCCCTTGAAATCAAAATGGAGAAGGAGGGAATAAGGACATTGGTTTTAGAACAATTAAAACGCTATTGGCGTTCAAAATTTAATATTTTATTAGCGGTCCTTGGGATTATAGGGATTCTCCCCGGTCTTTGGCAGGATTATGCTGAAAAACAAGAATTTGTACAAGCTTTAGATAGGGCTGTTTTAGATGTGGATATTGAATATTTAACCATGATGGTCAAAAGTTTTACCGGTCTATTTTCCTTTGAACGCCTATTCTTTTTTAACACAGATTTTTTTCTGATATTTTGGATGATTTTAATGATTGGCATGGGCCTGCATATCGGTGGGCAGACATTTTCTGCCTTGCAGTCGGGTTATGGCAACATCATTATGGTACGGATGAAATATAAGGATTATATAAGGAAAACACTGCTCGCCCAATTCATATATTTATTTACTTTTTTTAGCGCCCTTTTTATTGTTATATTTATCGGTTTCCTGCTTTGGGGCGGGGGAGGGTTTCAGGTGCCCTATATCTCATCGTTGCGGGAAGCGGGGCAGGAGTATGGGCCGGTATTGGATATAGGCATTGCGCAATATCTTTTTACGCTGATGGGGCTGGCCCTATATTCCATTATCTGCATGATCCCGTTGATTTTGATTTCATCGCTTAGCCCAGTTTTCTTAAAAAATAAATATATCATACAATTTTTCCCTATTTTGGTTTTAGAGGGTGGATATATGTTTGGATTTTTGTTTGGGAACATCAATCGGGCACTAAGCTATATTGTGCGCCAATTTATTTTTGAACATGCGCTGACGAATTTGACCCATTTTATTTCTCCAAATATGGTTTATTTAGAGAGCTCGGCAATGGAGCCTATTGTTTTTGCATTGCTCTATCCGCTTATGCTAGTCGTTGTGTCTCTTGTTTTATATAGGAAAAATGTCAGTAGCCTGGGGAAGGACTGCCTATTATGAGGATGATCTTAAAGAAGGATTGCCGAATCGTCGTTTGGGGTGGAATCTATACTGCTTTTATCTATATGGCATACCGTGTATCGATCCAGATGCAGGGGAAGGATTTTATTGGGTTTTTGTATGGAAATTTGTTTGGGTTGCAAAAATATTTTTGGGATGTGTCTTTTGCTTTTCATCTATATTTGTTGATTTTGAAGAAGCCTTTTGCTTCTCCAATGCTTGTTTCAAGATGTAAAAGAAACTACTTTGCCTATGTAACTGGGTATGGTGCGCGAATATGTGGAGTTTATTCTGCCTATACGTTCCTTCTTTTTTACGGGATCCCCATCCTATTCGGTTTGCCGACTGCAATAAACTGGGACATCGCTATCCGCTTTTTAAACCTGTTCTTCTTTCTGTTTACAGTGTACCTTTGCTATTTGCTTTTGTTGATTAAAACGAATCGGCAGATGCTAAGCATGTTGGCCGGGTTCGTGGCAAATCTATTTATCCTGATGTTTTACTACGTTCTTAAAGTAGTTGACGACGAGCTTTCGTATAGGATGGGGGATTTGCTGATGGCGTCGTATCCTTGGCTGGCTGCATGTATGCTATTGCTCATTGCGTTTACGGTAAGGCGAAAGGAATGGCTGGATGATGAAAAATAAGGTAAAACTATTCTTATGTTTGCCCAATGCTTTAGCCTGTTTAAGCTGCATGGGGCGAAGGATAAGGTCCCCATATTTATGATTGTTGGAATCAATATGATCAGCCAGATGCTGTCGTATGAACACCCTGCTTTCTCTATGGTTGTGGTCGCTTCTTTGGAGTGGCAGTCTGCCTGTTTGACAAATATAGTCGGAAAAATAGGAGCGGTTCTTGCACTTAGCGGTATGATATATCTACAAAAAAATTTTGATAAAATGTTGGGGGAAAAAGACTGATGATAAAATTGAATGCGGTAACGAAAAAATTAAAAGGCAAGGCTGTCCTTGATGGCGTTTCTGTAGCGTTTGAGAAAGGGAAACTTTATTTGCTCCGTGGACACAATGGCTCCGGAAAAACAATGCTTTTAAGACTGCTGTGCGATTTATTAACACCGACCAGCGGAACCATTGAAAAACCGGAGTACACCTATGGGGTTGTGATTGAAACCCCGAATTTCATACTACATGAAACCGCAAGGCAAAACTTAAAATTCCTTGCCTCCATTCAGAAAAAGATTGGGATGAAGGAAATTGAGAAGAGCTTAGAGGAAGTGCATCTATTCGGTGAAATTGACGTAAAAGTAAAAAACTATTCGCTGGGGATGAAGCAGCGATTGGGGTTTTGCCAGGCAGTGATGGAAAACCCGGATGTTCTGCTCTTAGATGAGCCATTTAATGCATTGGATGATGAACATTTTGATTTGATACTGAACCGAATCGTAGAAATGAAAAAGGATAAAATTGTTGTCATTGCAGCGCATGGATTTGATACGGAAAAGTACCCTGTTTTTGACCAGGTGATTACTTTGAATAATGGAAAAGTGACTCAAATAGAGGAACCTGCCACGTGTAGGTTAATGGAAGAATAGCAAAAGTCATTATGAAAAATGCTGAATTTAACGAATAAGTCATTGGATTTTATGTTAAAATACAGTATAATGTGTTTGTGGAGGTGACGAGTGTGTTTAGAAAAATAACGGCAGAGCTTGAAGCGTGGCGGGAAAGTCCGTACAGGAAACCACTGATTTTGCAAGGCGCAAGGCAAGTCGGCAAGACGTACAGCGTGTTGGAATTTGCCAGAAACCATTATGACAATGTGGTGCATATTAACTTTGAATTTAACAAAAAAGCGCGGGACATCTTTGAAAAAACCATTGACCCCGAAGAGGTTATCCCTATGCTTGCCCATCTTTCAAAGCAAGCGATTACCAAAGGGCGAACGTTGCTTTTCCTTGATGAAATACAACGCTGTCCACCGGCACTTACATCGCTGAAGTATTTTAATGAGTTTCACAATGATTATCATATTATAGTTGCAGGTAGTCTGCTTGGGGTTGCGGTCGCGTACGATGAGTATTCGTTTCCTGTCGGAAAGGTGAGTACAAAAACGCTTAACCCTATGGATTTTGAGGAATTTTTGACTGCGGCAGGGGAATCGGAACTGACGGGGAAAATACGGGAGTGCTTTGAAAACAATACGCCTATGGGCAAGTATTACCATGACGTACTGCTTCGGCATTACCGCAATTATCTAATAGTTGGCGGTATGCCCGCATGTGTGACGGTGTTTCATGAAACGCAGGATTTAAACCAAATCCGCGAAACACAAAATGCGATTTTGAGGGATTATTTGAATGATATGAGCAAATACAACAATGAAAACGAAATCAAAAAGACGAGGCTTACCTATTCTGGCATATCGGCGCAGCTTTCAAAGAAAAACACGCGCTTTCAGTATAAGCTGATAAAGAAGGGCGGCAGGGCGAGCGAGCTAGAAAACGCCATCGAGTGGTTGGTTCTGTCCGGTATCGTGTCAAGGGTTTATCATGTCAGTGTAGTGAAAAAGCCACTTGAGGACTATAAAAACATAGACAGCTTCAAGATTTTCTTCTCGGACGTGGGGCTTTTGTGCGCGAACAAAAACATTGTGCCAGAGGATATTTTGTACGAGTCGCCCGACTTGAACGAATTCAAAGGTGGCATGACCGAAAATTATGTGTGTCAGCAGCTTACCACAAGCAAGCACATTTTATACACTTGGCACAGTGAGGGGATCGCCGAGATTGATTTTATTTATCAGGATGCAAAGGGCAAGCTCATACCTGTAGAGGTGAAGTCGGCGGACAATACCCAGGCAAAGTCGCTTGCCGCCTACATTAAAAAGTACAAACCGGAATATGCGATTAAGCTTTCAACAAAAAATTTCGGGTTTGAAAATGGGATTAAAACGGTGCCGCTATATGCGACGTTCTGCATTTAATACTAATTTGGAGGATCCATTTTTGCAAACGTGGTTTGCTTTGCATTTTACGAAAAATTATGTTACTATTATCTTAAAATAAGTAGAATACGATGAAATTCAAAGGAGGTATCATGAAAAAGAAGAAAATCGTAATTGCACTGGGGCACGATGCGCTAGGCACAACACTTCCGGAGCAGAAAATAGCGACGAAAAAAACGGCAAAAGCGGTTGCTGATTTTATAGAAGATGATTATCAAATTGTCATTTCACACAGTAATGGACCGCAGGTATTTATGATACATACTGCGATGGCGGAATTTTACAGGGAACACCTTTTATATACAGCAACGCCAATGTCTGTCTGTTCGGCGATGAGCCAAGGATATATTGGATACGATTTACAAAATGCAATACGCAGTGAACTTTTAAACAGGGGGATCTATAAAACCGTATCTACGGTTTTAACGCAGGTATGTGTTGACCCATATGATGAGGCATTTTACCACCCTACGAAAATAATAGGTCGTATCATGACCAAAGAGGAGGCGATGGAAGAAGAGAAAAAAGGCAATTATGTTGTGGAAACGAAAGATGGGTACCGCAGAATTGTTGCAGCGCCAAAACCGATGGATATTGTTGAAATTGATGCCGTACGTACCTTGTTAAATGCAGACCAGATTGTGGTTGCATGTGGCGGTGGGGGAATACCGGTATTGCCTCAGGGCAATTTTCTAAAAGGCGCAAGCGCCGTGATTGAAAAAGACTTTGCGGCAGGAAAATTGGCACAGCTTTTAGATGCCGATATGCTGGTAATATTGACAAGCGTAGAGAAAGTATATTTAAATTATGAAACGGATACACAACAGCCGCTTGATTCTATTGCAATCGCGCAGGCAAAGGAATATATACAGCAGAAACAGTTTGGTGCAGGGACGATGCTGCCTAAAATAGAGGCAGCAATCGATTTTATTGGAAACTCCACAGAAAAAACTGTCTTAATCACGAAATTAGATAAGGCAATGGAAGGTATAAAGGGAAAAACGGGAACAATGATACACCAATAAAAACAGACAGAGGCACTGTGAAAGCGAACAATGAAGTCAAATATTCAATGTGAATGGAGAAAATGAATATGAAAAATAATAGAAAAACAAAAATCATATGTACGTTAGGACCGGCTACCGACAAAGAAGATGTATTAAAAGAACTTATGCTGGAGGGAATGAATGTTGCCAGATTAAATTTTTCCCATGGCAATTATGAAGAGCAGGAAAGACGTTTTTTGCAGGTGAGAAAATTAGAAGAGGAACTAGGGCTTCCGGTTGCAACCTTATTAGATACAAAAGGGCCGGAAATCCGTATCAGGGATTTTAAAGACGGCAAAATCACGTTACACCAGGGGCAAACATTTACCCTGACAACTGATGAAATAGTAGGAGATGAAACCAAAGTTTCCGTATCTTATCCGGAGCTAATTAATGATGTTAAAGTCGGATCTAAAATATTAATTGATGATGGCTTGGTGGAAATGGAAGTTGTAAAACTTGTCGATCATGATATTATCTGCAAAGTAGAAAACGAAGGGGCTATTTCCAATAAAAAAGGAGTCAATGTACCAAATGTACATCTTTCTATGCCCTACATCAGCCAGAAAGACTACGATGATATTGTCTTTGCAATTGACCATGATTTTGAGTTTATTGCCGCTTCCTTCGTCCGTTCAGCAGATGATGTTTTGGCAATCCACAAAATATTAGAAGAAAAGGATTGTCATGATATTCGCATTATTTCAAAGATTGAAAATATGCAAGGTGTGGATAATATTGACGAAATCATTCGTGTTTCCGATGGCATTATGGTAGCAAGGGGGGATATGGGTGTTGAAATTCCGTTAGAAGACGTCCCTGTTATACAAAAGATGATTATTAAAAAAGCAAGCAATGCGGGGAAACCGGTCATTACCGCAACACAGATGTTGGATTCCATGATGAAAAATCCACGTCCAACCAGAGCGGAAGCGACCGATGTTGCGAACGCTATCTATGATGGGACAAGTGCAACCATGCTTTCCGGGGAAACGGCGGCGGGACTGTATCCGGTGGAAGCATTAAAGACAATGGTAAAAATTGCAGTGCGGACCGAACAGGATATCAACTATACAGCGCGGTTTAAACAGCGTGAGAGCCTAAGCAACCCGGATATTACAAATGCAATTTCCCATGCCACCTGTACGACTGCAAGTGATTTAAATGCCGCGGCCATCATTACGGTAAGCTCATCTGGGCGTACGGCTCAAATGGTTTCAAAATACCGTCCAAACTGTTTAATCATAGGCTGTGGCATGTCAATGAAAGTATGCCGCCAGTTGAGCCTTTCGTGGGGTGTAACGCCACTGCGCCTAGAACGAAAAGACAATGCTGATGATCTGTTTGAACATGCAGTAGATGAGGCGGAAAAAGCAGGACTTGTATCAATGGGAGATATTACTGTTATTACAGCAGGTGTACCGCTTGGAGTAAGTGGAACAACGAATCTGATTAAAGTGCATGTTGCAGGGCACATACTCATAAATGGAACAGGTGTTGGAAAGAAGAAAGTAGCTGCAAACTTATGCGTCTGCGAATCGGTGGAAGAACTAAAACAGGCATTTAATAATGGAGACATAATTGTAGCAAAAGAAACACATAATGATATGATGGAACAAATAAAAGAAGCTTCTGGATTGATTGTGGAGGCGAGTGGGATGGAAAGCCATGCGGCTATTGTTGGATTAAGCCGTGATATTCCGGTGTTGCTGGATGCTAAGAATGCAACACGGATTTTAAAATCCGGCGCACACGTAAACCTAGATGCAAGAAGCGGAATTGTGTCAGTGACTGCAACCGATAGGCAGAATGCAAAAAAGGTCACCAAGGCACCAAAGGAAGGAACTCAAAAATAGGAGGATTGTTGCTTGAAAGTAGTACGTAGAGATAATCCTTATAAAAAGTGGGGAATTGTACTGACTGTGATTTATGCAGGGATCGCCTATGTGCTTTGCACGTTTATACAAAGGGTAGAAGGAGATGATATCTACTTTTATGATATGGCACATAGGCTAGGTTTTTTTGCATATTTAAAGACGCGATATACCACATGGGAGGGGAGGATAACCTCGGAGGCAATGACCTACATTACCGCCTATTTTGGGCAATCGTTCTGGGAAATTGCAAATGCGATTATGCTCACCTTATTGCCATGTGGGATTTTTTGCTTGGCAATAAAAATGTTGCCGGAATTGCCACCTCTGAAACGGTTTTATATATTTATTGCTACGTTTATAGGAATATCTTTGATGCATATGGAAGTAGTCGGATATTCCATGTTTTGGATTACCGGCTCTACCTTTTACCTATGGTCGACTGTTGCGGGAATTTGGGCACTTATGCCCTTTGCAGATTTAGTATTTTGCCCACAAGGAAATGCAGGGCAAAAGCAAAGTAGAAGCTTCTTCTATGCAATCCCCTGTGGGTTTATTGCATCAATGGGATTAGAGCAGATTGCAGCAGTCGTTATCACGTTTGGGAGTTTGGCAATCGGCTGGTACTATAAAAAAACAAAAAAAATTGCATGGCTGCATTTACTTCTTGTGGCAATTATGGTGGCAGGTCTTATCCTGCTCTTTATTTCCCCCGGAACATCAATCAGGAAGCAATCAGAAATTTTGACATGGTTGCCCCAATTTCTAACAATGTCTGTAGGCCACCGCATTTTTATCACAGTTCAATGGCTTCTTAGCGGATTTGCGAATGAAAGTAAAATGTATTTTTGTATTTTGTGGATTTTGCTGTCGTATCATCTATTGTTTGAGCGGGAAGGCTTTAGATGGGAGAATCGAAATCTTGCTGGAAAGCCTACCAAGTATTTCGGAGCAACACGGGTATTTGGGATAGAGAATCAAAATCTTGCCGGGAAATTTATCAAGCCTTTCGGAGTGTTGGCACTGATCTTTGCAATTGTGGCATTGCTGCCACATGCCGGAATCACCATTTTCTCCGAGATGGGCATGGGAATTGATGATGTTGGGTTAAAAGTGACGCAAGTAGCAGTACCGGCTGATTTGACAGGGCAAAATAAGTTGGCTATGGTTTGGTGGATGGTGGCCTTTCTACTGACGCTGTGTATGCTGTGGTGTGCGATAGGAGACCTGCTGAATAAAATAGTTGCACAGCTGATTTTGCTTGCTGCACTTTTTAGTAGTGCACTTATGTTTTTTTCCCCAACGATCTATGCTTCCGGCAATCGAGTTCTATTTGTAACAGGGGTACTGCTTTGGATTCTAAGTGTTTGGCTGTTTGGGCGGGTAAAGGGACAAGTGGCGAATAAATGGCTGACTCTTTTGCTTGCTGTTGCCGGAGTCGTTAATTTTTGCAGTAAAATCCCTCGCACACTATATGCCAACATTTTTGAATTGATATAAAAGGAATGCAAACTATATCCATTAAGTTTCGAGAATACCTCACGAAGTGTTCCATGCGCAAGGAGGGTTATCTGAGTTGGGAAATGTTGAAACGAATGCTTTAGGAAGTATTCCATGCGCAGGGAGGGTTATCAATTGAAGGCATTAAAGGGAGATAATCCTTATAAAAAATGGGAAATTATACTGATTTTTGTTTTTATAGCCATAGCTTATGTGATCTGTAATTTTATTTTAATGACGGACGGAGATGATGCCTATTTTTATGAAATGGCACATAGCATGGGCTTTTTTGAATATTTAAAAATGCGCTATATCACATGGGAAGGTAGGATGACATCGGAGGCAATGACCTACATTTCCTGTTATTTTGGTAAATCTTTTTGGGAAATTGCAAATGCTGTTATGCTTGCCTTGCTGCCAATCGGAATCATGCGCTTGGCAAAAAAAATGTTGCCTAAATTATTGCCGCTGAAACAATTTTATTTGTTCCTTGCTACGTATGTGGGAATATCTTTTATGGGTATAGACGTGATTGGATATTCTGCGTTCTGGATTACCGGCTCTACGTTTTACTTGTGGTCGGTCGTTGCCGGGCTTTGGGCAGCTATGCCACTTGCGGATTTGGTATTTTGTCCGCAGGATTTGGCAGGCCAAAGGTCAAATAAAAGTTTTTTGTATGCAATCCCTTGTGGATTTATTGCTTCTATGGGATTGGAACAGATTGCGGCAATCGTGATTATGTTTGGCATTTTAGCAATATGCTATCACTATAGGCAAGAAAAAAAGATCGCATGGCTGCATCTACTCCTCGTAGCGATTATGGTAGCAGGCCTTGCCCTGCTTTTCATTTCTCCTGGAACAGCGGCAAGAAGCCAATCAGAAATTGAAACATGGATGCCTCAATTTGTTGCAATGCCGATAGGAAACCACATTTTTATCACTGCCCAATGGCTTCTTGATGGGCTTGCCAATGAAAGCAAAATGTATTTTATTATAATATGGGTTTTATTGTCGTATTCACTCTTACACACGCCTAGTAAGGAAGAGTATAGGATGCAGCCCGCCGGTAAAAAGGGTCAAAATTTTGTTGCACCTTCACAAAAAATAGAAACAATCGTTACAAATAAATTTTCTGGTAAAAGAAGCCTAAATAGATGCTTTGGCATAGTTGTACTGGTATTTGCAGCGGTGGCTTTTTTGCCTTATTTTGGAATAACCGTTTTATCTGACATGGGTATGGGAACTTTAGATATTACACAACAGGTAGCACAAGTACCGCGACCGGAGGACTTAACAGAGCAAAATAGGCTGGCCATGGTTTGGTGGTGCGTGGCGCTTTTATTGACAATGTACCTGCTATGGCATACAATGGAAGGGCTTCGTGACAAAATAACCGCACAATTAATCATGTTAGCGGCAATTGCCAGCAGTGCGCTTATGTTTTTTTCACCGACCATATATGCTTCTGGCGGACGGGTTTTATTTATGATGGAAATCATGTTTTGGATCTTAAGTGTGTGGCTGTTTGGAAAAATAAATGGGCAGACAGCAAATAAATTGCTGACAGCCCTATTTGTAATTGCCGGAATCGTTAATTTTGGCAGTAGAATTTCTTATATACTTACATTTTTTTAATATCGAATCAATATTGAATCTTGTGTTTATCAAATAGCTTTAAGATTGAACTTTTCGTTTATCAAATAGCTTTAATATTGAACCTTTAGTTTGTCAAATAGCTTTAAAAGGGACGGAAGCTCCAATATAAAAATCATACTACAGCGCACTTCTGAATTGGAAATTTGCAGCTTTTCATCAATATAAAGTACTTGTGGATTTAAGTGGGGTTTTTCGCCTAGCGGAAGGTTTAAAATAGCTTCTAACGTTCCTACATGATGGGCAGGCGGTCCAATATTAATCATCATTTTTACCATATTAGCAAGTGCATTTACATAGGCTCCGGATGTAATATTTCCTACTTCATGAACGAGGGAGAAGTCCATTTCAGAAATGGAGTCTAACGAGTCCCTTTCTTGTCCAAAAAATGTATTCGTCAGTTTGTTGAAAAAGTCCTTTTGCACAACCTGAAGAATCATTCCACTTAAATCACCGGTTACATCAAGGGTTAATCCAATTGCCAAGTCATCTTTGTCTCCAAGAAACTGATAAACTTTATCCAAATCTACGAGCGTAATGTTGGGGATTTCTATATCTACGACCGTGTTTAGCATCGTAGCTAATGCTGTAGCGGCGTGTCCTGAACCAATGTTGCCAACTTCTGTCAATACATCCAATTGTTCTGCATTTAGTTGGGCTAAATTTTCGATAGCCATACGTTTTCCTCCATAAAAATAATATTTTTGATAGCTGTTTCGTGTGTCGTATTTGATATGGTTTGTATGACGAAACAGTTATGCTTCTACCATTTTAACACAAAAGGGAAAAAAAGATAACCCTTTTCTTACGATTATGCATACTTCTAAGATTTACCAAGGGACAATGGTATAACTTTATAAAAAATTATAATTTAACTTTATAAAAAATTTGTAATTTAAATTTATAAAAAATTTAGAATTTAAACATTGCATTTTTATGCAAAAGAGAGTAAACTCTTAAAGAATTGACCGACTGGTCGGACAGTGATAGGAAAGATCCGATCAACTAAAATCAAAAGGAGCTTGCCATGTTAGCAAAATTTAGCGTAAAAAAGCCATTTACAGTTATTGTAGGTATCGTGCTCGTTGTCGTACTAGGAGTGGTATCTCTAACGCGGATGACAGCAGATTTGCTGCCAAGTATGAATCTGCCCTATGCAATTGTTATGACGACTTATCCAGGTGCCAGTCCAGAAGAAGTGGAAGAGCGCGTATCAAAGCCAATTGAAAGTATTATGGCGACAATTTCTAATATTAAAAATGTAAGTTCCACGTCTGCGGATAATTATTCATTAGTCATCTTAGAATTTGAGCAGAATGCAAACATGGATTCTGTTACGATAGAGATAAGAGAGAGCCTTGATCAGCTTACTAGTAATTTCGATGATGCGATCGGGAATCCAATTATTATGAAGCTCAATCCGGATATGCTGCCAATCATGGTTGCGGCGGCAGATGTAGATGGCATGAGCAGGGCGCAGATTACGGAATATGTACGCGATGAATTGATGCCGGAGATAGAAAGCATTGAGGGCGTTGCATCGGTTTCTGTTAATGGCGCCATTGAAGAAACGATTGAAGTGGTATTAAACCAGAATAAGATTGATAAAATAAATGAAAAAATAAAGGCTTCCTTGAATACATCTTTTGCAGATGCAGAAAGTGAACTCACAGAGGCAAAAGATAAGTTAAGTTCCGGAAAAAATGAATTAAAATCCGGCAAGGAAACGATGGCCAATTCGATTAGCAGTGCGCAAAACCAGCTAAATGATAAAAAGATGGAATTGGTATTGACTGAGAATGAATTAAACAGCCAGCTTGCAGATCTAAAGGAAACGAAAACAAGCGTAGAACAGGGCCTTGCGGGAATGGCAGCCCTAAATGAGGGAGCTACCACTTTGCGAGAAGGGATTGCACAGGCGGAAGCACTAGGATTGCCCGAAGAGCAGCTTGCATTGATGGGGATCGACTTAAAGGCATTAAAGAAGCAGTATGCGAAATTAGAGGCACAAGCGAAAAAAATCGGCGAGAAGATGGATCAAAAGGATCTGACTTTAGAAAGCCTCCCACAAGTGATCGAACAGATGCAAGGCAACCTAGGACAGATTGATGGTGGAATCGCTCAAATGGAAGAAGGACTTTTAAACATAGCAGCTGGAAAAACAACCATAAACGATACGCTTGAAAGTTTGAATAAAAGTCAAATTTTAGGTTCCATTGAAATGGGTAGTGCTTCGGCAGAACTTTCTTCTGGTGAAAAGCAGTTAGAAGATGCACAGGAAACCTTTGACAAGGCAAAAGAAGATGCATATGAAGCGGCGTCGCTAGATAATATTTTAACAATCGATATGTTAAATGGCATCTTGACTGCACAAAACTTCTCTATGCCGGCGGGCTATGTGGAAGAAAAAGGGGAAGACTACCTTATACGTGTCGGGGATAAAATCAAAGATGCCAAAGACCTATCAAAGCTGGTCTTAATGGATATGGACATGGATGGAGTCGATCCAATCAAACTTGCCGATGTTGCCGACGTAGGGACTGCTGACAATACGGATGAAGTTTACGCTATCGTCAATGGCAATCCAGCTGTCATGCTGACGGTGGAAAAGCAGACCGGCTATGCGACCGGCGATGTAACCGATAAGATCAATGCTCGGTTTGCACACTTAACGGATACAAATGAATCGCTGCATACAACTGTTTTAATGGATCAGGGTATCTACATAGATATGATTGTTAATTCTGTTTTGCAGAATATACTATACGGTGGGATCCTTGCTGTCCTTATTTTACTACTATTTTTAAAAGATATAAAACCAACGGTTGTAATTGCCTTTTCCATTCCAATCAGTGTTGTTTTTGCAATCGTTTTGATGTATTTTAGTGGAATTACGTTAAATGTCATATCCTTATCCGGATTGGCGCTTGGAATCGGTATGCTGGTAGACAACTCCATTGTGGTAATAGAAAATATCTATCGACTGCGAAATGAGGGCTTTTCTGTTAAAAAAGCATCCATTGAGGGTGCAAAAGAAATGTCCGGGGCAATCACGGCATCTACGCTTACCACGATCTGCGTATTTCTCCCAATCGTATTTACACAGGGCATGACAAGGCAGCTTTTTGTAGACATGGGATTGACCATCGCCTATTCGTTGATAGCCAGCTTAATTATAGCACTTACGTTTGTGCCAATGATGGCAAGCGGTGTATTAAAAAATACAAAAGAGAAAAAACATCCATGGTTTGATGTAATAAAAAAGGGATATTCAAAAATTTTGGAAGTTTGCCTGCGCTTTAAAGCGATCGTATTTTTGGTAGTCGTCGTGCTTTTGGTAGGCAGCATTTATGGTGCACTGTCAAATGGTACGGCATTTATGCCTGCAATGGAAAGCAATCAAATGACGCTTACGTTGACGGCACCGGACGATGCAACCTTTAAAGAGACGACAGAACTTTCCACAGAGGTAATCGAGCGGATTTCCGATATAGAAGACATTGAAACAATCGGAGCGATGTCCGGTGGTGGCGGATTGATGGGGCTTGGTCAAAGTTCAAATACAGAAGTTTCGATGTATTTGATTGTAAAAGACAACCCAACGCAAACGGCGGATGAATTAGCGAAAGTAATCATGGACAAGACACAGGATATGGAATGTGAGATTTCTGTCAGCACATCGGCGATGGACATGAGTATGTTGGGCGGAAGCGGTGTTTCCATACAAGTAAAAGGCCGGGATTTAGATAAACTTCAGGTCATTGCAAAGGATATGGCAAACATTTTAGAACAGACAGAGGGAACGATTGACATAAGCGATGGCATTGAAGAAACAACACCGGAGTACCGCATTGCGGTAAACAAAGAAAAAGCTGCACAGTATCATATGACAGTGGCGCAGGTATTTCAACTTGTTTACAATGAAGTGGCAGATGCAAAAGTGGCAACAACGATTGCAACGGATGTCAAAGACTATGAAGTATTTGTATCTTCTTTAGACAAAGGGGCGTTAACAAGGGCAAAAATCGAAAAACTGACCTTTCCCTATACTGATAAGGAAGGGGAAAAAGAAGATATTGCAATCAAAGATATTGTGACGTTTGAAGAGGCAAGTGGGTTGAGTTCCATTAGCCGTGATGGGCAGGAACGCTATATTGCGGCATCGGCAGGCATTGATGAGGAACATAACATCGGACTGGTCAGTAGCGAAGTGCAAAAAGAGATCGATAAATATGAATGCCCCGATGGCTACACGCTTACGATGACAGGAGAGGACGAAACCATCAACGAGGCAATCGATCAGCTCTATTTAATGATGATTTTAGCGGTTATATTTGTATACCTGATTATGGTAGCGCAGTTTCAGTCGCTGTTATCGCCCTTTATTATTATGTTTACGATTCCGTTGGCGTTTACCGGAGGATTCTTTGCTTTGTACTTTACAGGAAGCGAGGTCAGCGTCATTGCAATCATTGGTTTTGTAATGCTTGCAGGTGTTATCGTAAATAACGGGATTGTCATGGTAGACTACACGAATCAGCTAAGGCGAGAGGGCATGGATAAAAAAGAGGCAATTATTGAGGCTGCAAGGACGAGGCTACGCCCGGTTTTAATGACGGCGCTTACCACCATTCTTGGAATGTCTACGATGGCGGTAGGGCTTGACAGCGGTTCTGATATGATGCAGCCACTCGCGCTCGTGGTAATCGGCGGACTAACGTATGGCACATTACTTACGCTTATTGTAGTTCCTTGCATCTATGACTTGTTCCACCGGAAAAATAAAAGCATGATAGAGGAGGAAATCTAATGGAAGCGTTTTGTCCAATGCAAAAAATTCCAAAAAGAAATTGTAGGCGTGTTGTAGGGGAGGGAGCTTAATGGAGGCGTTTGCACGAATGGATATCCCCCCAAAAGTGATTGCCATGTACGAGAGCGTGATTGCGATGATTAATGAAGGGGTTGACATTCATACCATGAAAGTCGTAGATATTACGAAAAAGGCAGGGATTGGAAAAGGCACAGCCTATGAATACTTTTCTACAAAGGAAGAAATCATCGCCAATGCACTTTTTTATGATACCCAAAAGCAGCTTTTGGCCATGCTTTATCTTCAAGAAAAGGAAGAAATTTTTGAAGATAAATTAAAAGTGATTTTGGCATGGCTTAGAGAAAATTTTAAAGATTGCCGAACCTTCTCGCAATTAATAAAAATAAGTATGGGATCTTACGAAATTTCCCATTCTATTCGAGATAAATTCATATGTATGCATGAAGAAGAAATGAAATATCTGGAATTTTTAGACCAATTATTGGAAGTGGGTAAGAAACAAGGGGTGATTCGCCTAAAAGGGACTTATGAGTGCAGGATCGCACTGCTCTCACAGATCATGAGCTTTGTGATGTTCTTATCAAATTGCACGCTCTATCCTGAAATGACCCAAGAGGAAGCAGAAGCGATTGCTCTTAGGAATATAATGAAGCTGCTGCGGGATTGAAAAAAATCTTGACAAATATGGGAATTTTCACTATGATTAATAAAAAGTAATGAGAAAGAGGAGTACACAGCTTTCCCTTAAAAGAGAAGGTTGCCCATCGGCTGAAAGGCGACCAAAAGAAGGAACTGTGGAAGGTAGCTTTTGAACTGAACAGCTAAAGGGGGTACAAATGTTTTGTATGCCAATGCAAAATCCTTGTTCTTACTGTGTAGGCTGTTACGGCTAGTCCCCGTTATAGGCAGAAAGATATATGGTTCTTATGTTGTAACAATTCAGTATGTCTACTGATGCATAATCCATATAAACAAAGGTGGTACCGCGGATAATACGCCCTTTGCACAAATTTCATGTGCAAAGGGCTTTTCATGTGCACGAGCGCAGGAGGGAGGCAATATATGAGTAAGGAATTAGCAAAAACATACGATCCAAAAGGGTTGGAAGATCGCCTTTATAAAAAATGGGAGGACAACAACTATTTTCATGCAGAAGTAAACGAACATAAAACCCCATTCACCATCGTGATGCCACCGCCGAATATAACGGGGCAATTGCACATGGGACATGCTTTAGATGACACGATGCAGGATATTTTAATACGCTATAAACGGATGCAAGGCTATGAGGCGCTTTGGCAGCCGGGGACAGACCACGCAAGTATCGCAACGGAAGTAAAAATCATAGAATCTTTAAAAGAGCAAGGGATTGAAAAAGAGGACTTAGGAAGGGAAAAGTTCCTAGAAAAAGCATGGGAGTGGAAAGCGGAATATGGTGGGAAAATCATATCCCAGCTAAAGAGATTGGGCTCGTCTGCAGATTGGGAGAGGGAACGTTTTACGATGGACGAGGGGTGCTCAAAGGCAGTAGAGGACGTTTTCCTTCGCTTATTTCAAGACGGCTATATCTATAGGGGAAACCGTATAATCAACTGGTGCCCGATTTGCCAAACGTCCATATCAGATGCAGAAGTGGAGCATGAGGAACAGGAAAGCCATTTTTGGCATATCAATTATCCAATCGTAGGTGCAGAAGGGAAATTTGTAGAAATTGCAACGACCAGGCCGGAAACGATGCTTGGCGATACGGCAGTAGCCGTTCACCCGGAGGATGAAAGATATAAAGGGCTCATCGGCAAAAGCCTATTGCTGCCCATCCTAAATCGGGAAATTCCAGTCATTGCAGATGCCTATGTTGACAAAGAATTTGGAACTGGCGCGGTGAAAATAACACCGGCTCATGACCCAAATGATTTTGAAGTAGGCCTACGGCACAAGCTTAGGGTGATCAATGTGATGAATGATGATGCTACCATCAATGAAAATGGTGGTGAATTTGCGGGTATGGACCGCTATGAAGCAAGGAAAGCCGTAGTAGCAAAACTAGAAGAACAGGGTCTGCTTGTAAGCATTGAAGGTCACACCCATAACGTAGGGATCCATGATCGCTGTAAAACGACCGTAGAGCCAATGGTAAAGCCACAGTGGTTTGTGGCGATGGAGGAGTTGGCAAAACCTGCAATAGAAGCAGTAAAAAATGGGACATTAAAATTTGTTCCGGAACACTTTGACAAGGTTTATTTACATTGGCTAGAAACGATCAAAGATTGGTGCATCTCAAGGCAGCTATGGTGGGGGCACCGTATACCGGCCTATTATTGTGGCACTTGTGGTGAAATTGTGGTTTCAAAAACGATGCCTAAGATCTGCCCTAAATGTAATGGCACACAGTTTACACAGGATGAAGATACACTGGACACTTGGTTTTCTTCTGCACTTTGGCCGTTCTCCACGTTAGGTTGGCCTGACAAAACCAAAGATTTGGATTATTTTTATCCGACAGATGTCCTTGTAACCGGCTATGACATTATTTTTTTCTGGGTAGTCCGTATGGTATTTTCCGGCTATGCCCATACTGGAAAAACGCCGTTTCATACGGTATTTATACATGGTCTGGTACGTGATTCACAAGGCAGGAAAATGAGCAAGTCGCTCCGCAATGGAATTGATCCACTAGAAGTAATTGAAAAATATGGGGCGGATGCGTTGCGTCTAACCTTAGTTACCGGAAATTCACCGGGAAATGATATGCGTTTTCACTGGGAGCGCGTAGAGGCAAGCCGAAATTTTGCAAACAAAGTGTGGAATGCTTCACGCTTTATTATGATGCATCTTGACGAAGTGCCGGTATCAAGAAGCGAATTGCCGATGGATTTTAAAGAAGAGGATAAATGGATTCTATCAGATGTAAATACCCTTGCAAAAGAAGTGACTGATAATATGGATAAATACGAGCTGGGTATTGCAAGTCAGAAAGTACATGATTTTATATGGGAAGAATTTTGCGACTGGTATATTGAAATGGTAAAAGTACGCCTCTATAAAAAAGAAGAAGAGCCACAATCGGCAGACACAGCTTTGTGGACGTTAAAGACGGTACTGACGCAGGCACTGCAGATGCTGCATCCGTTTATGCCCTTTATCACAGAAGAAATTTTTTGCACATTCTATCCGGAAAAAGAAACAATTATGTTATCCGATTGGCCGAAATTTAGAGAAGCATATGCTTTTCCAAAAGAAGAAATGGAAATTGGAAAAATCAAAGACGTTGTTCGCGACATTCGCAATATCCGAGCAGAAATGGACGTACCACCCAGTAGAAAAGCAAAATTTTATATTGTATGCGAAGAGGAAGCGATCGGTGAAAATACAGAAAACAATACAGTCAAAGCGCATGAAAATGTGGCGCTTACAGAAAACAATACAGCGAAAGCGCGTGCAAATGCAGCGATCTTTCATGATTTGAAACATGTCTATATGGGATTTATCGGTGCAAGCGAAGTCGTTGTACAAAAGGATAAGACCGAAATTGCAAATGATGCCGTTTCGGTGGTTACAAAACATGCCGTTGTTTATATTCCACTAGAAGACCTTGTAGATTTTGAAAAAGAAAAGGAACGCCTTACGAAAGAAAAACTACGTTTAGAAAAAGAACTGGCTCGTTCCAATGCAATGCTAAATAATGAAAAATTCCAAAGCAAAGCGCCGGAATCTAAGATTTTAGAAGAAAAGGAGAAAAGAGAAACGTATAAACAAATGATGGAACAAGTCATTCGCCGCTTAGAGAGGCAATAAACGGTGGAAATGTATAAGCAGATGATCAACAGCTACTGGTTGTTGCGCACAACGATAGCAGAACAATAATCGGCGACAAATTTACAAAGATCGACAAACTTTGAGAAAAAATTAACAAAAATGATTGAAAAAGTCTAGCAATATTGTTAAAATAGTAATATAATAGTAACTGTTAAGATTCCTTATATTTGAGGTGCATTGTGCAACAAAGCCCCGAGATTTATGATAATAGGAGTGCCTATTATAGCGACACCAAGAATAGTTGCCGAACAGCTATGTATATAGTTGAGAACCAGTTCATGTTCTTTAGATAGGATTGTAGGAGTTGTTATGGATAATCAGGATAACAAAAACATTCAGGTAATACTTAGACAAAATGATATGGAAGCCTATCTGCTGCTTAATATGCCACTGCCTGGGGTTGAATATGTCATGGAGGAGCTTGTGGAAGCTTTGAGTCAAAAAGGGGTTGTATATGGGATTCAAACGGAACGCTTAGAGTCCATCATTATGCACCAACTTTTTGGCGAGGAAGTTTTGGTGGCATCAGGTACGCAGCCACAAGACGGGCAAAATGGCTTTTATGAATATAACTTTAATCGCGATTTTAGTAAGAAACCAAAGAAGCATCCGGATGGATCGGTAGACTATTGGAGCATTAATATGATAGAAATGGTAAAAGAGGGACAGGAAATTGCAATTTACCATAAAGCAGTGCAAGGCCAAAACGGCATGACAGTCAAAAGTCGAGAACTAAAGCCAAAGCTAGCGAGGGAACTAGCTCCACTAAAAGGGAAAGGGTTTGAACGTTCCGCGGACAATCTAGCCTACCTATCTTTGATGGATGGCAAAATTGATATGCAGGGCGAAAGAATTACGATTCTTCCGATATATGAGATTTCAGGCGATGCTGATATTTCAGTGGGGCATATAGACTTTAACGGAGATTTAGTGGTTCATGGCAGTGTACGAAACGGTGTAAAATTAAAAGCAACTGGCTCCATTATAATCGATGGAATTGTGGAGTCTGCACAGATACAGGCAGGTAAAGATATTGTATTGCGTAGTGGAGTTATGGGCGGTTTTCGCTCAAGCGTCAAGACGAAAGCAAATATCTATGCAAAATTTTTTGAATATACAACCGTTGAGGCGGGGGGTAGTATACAGGCAGATACCTTTATGAATTGTGAAGTATTTTGCGAGCAAAGAATTATAATGAGCAGTGAGAAAGGCAGTATTGTAGGCGGAAATATTTGGGCAATCGAAGGCGTAGTCGCCACAAATGTGGGAAATGAAGCAGAAGTAAGGACAAACATACGGGTTGGAAATGACATAGAGGTACTAAGGCGGATGAAAGTGCTGCAGAGGAAAATACAGGTGGCGCAAGAAAATTTAGATAAAATCGAACAAGGCCTAAAGGATTTTGAAAAATTGGAAAATGAAAGGGACGTATCCTATCGGGACGATCCAAGAAAGATTCAGCTTTTGCGAATAAAAATACGTGATTCGGCACAGATATCCACTGATCGCGGTGAATTAGAGAAATTAGAAACCCAAATTGAGCGTGCCCAAGGAGCCTGTGTTAAAGTGAACCGCGCCGTTTATACAGGTGTTACGATAGGTATCGATGATATAAAGATACCAGTAAAAGAAAGGCAGCTGAATGTGGAATTTGTGAAAAATATGGATAAAATACATATAATGAAGCCGATAGCAAGCTAATGTCGAACTTTGCGATGAAAATGTGAGGTTCGTAAAGAAATGTACTTGCATAAAATCACGACTATATTATAATGAGAAAGGGAACTTTTTTCAGTTATAATATAATCGTGATTTTTGTATGGGGTGAGGACTTTTGGATTATGAAGAAATAGTGGATTATATTTTGAAACTTCCTAAATTTACAAAGAAAAATGGCTTAGAGCATACATGCACCTTATTAGAACGCCTGGGAAATCCGCAGGAAGATTTTTTCGTCGTACATGTCGCAGGAAGCAATGGAAAAGGAAGTGTATGCGCGTTTATCCATAGTGTTTTTTTGGAGGCGGGTTATTCTGTGGGGCTATTTACATCTCCACATCTAGTGGATATACGAGAGCGATTTTTAATAGATGGCAAATACTGTAGTAAGGGGCAGTTTGTAAAAGCATGGGAACTTGTACAAGGCACAGTGGAGGAAATGCTGGCGGAACATTATGCACACCCAACCTTTTTTGAAGTTCTATTTGCGATGGCAATGATCATGTTTTCAAAAGCAAACGTAGCATATGCAGTTTTAGAAACAGGGCTTGGTGGCAGACTGGATGCCACAAATACGGTGAAACATCCAGACATGAGCGTTATTACCTCCATAAGTTTAGAGCATACGGAACAATTAGGGGATACCGTAGAGAAGATAGCGGCAGAGAAAGCTGGCATTATAAAGCAGGGGGTTCCGGTCGTTTTTGATGGAGCTTTGCAGACGGTGGCAAATGTGATACGCGGCTATGCAAATAGTGTGCAGGCACCGGTAATAGAAGTGAAGCCAATGGATATTAATATTTTATTAAACGATGGGAAAAAGATTGATTTTTGTTTTAGGACTGGCTATGATATTACAAACGGGACAACCTCATCTATCGAATCCTGCTTTGGTACTACAAGGGTACAGATCCCATTCGGGGCAGAATATCAAGTGCAGAATGCAGCCGTGGCACTTGCGGCAATCTTGTATTTGCAAAATAAAGCCGGATTTTCGAAAGAAGAAATCGTAAAAGGGTTTTTACATGTGAAATGGGACGGCAGGATGCAAGAGGTATTGCCTGAAGTCTACTTTGATGGTTGTCACAATACGGCGGGCATCAAAGCTTTTTTAAAAGAGGCAAAGCGGATGGTGAATCAACCGGCAGTTTTATTATTTTCTATGGCTATGGAAAAAAATTACAAAGAGTCTATTCAGATGATATGCAGTCTAAACTTATGGAAAGATATCATTGTAACAGCCATACCAAATGTACGCGGTGTAAAAGCACAGGAGCTAGAACGTATATTTGCAGAGGAATGTGGCAAAACAAGGAGGGTCCATTGTATCGAAGAGGTCGCTAAAGCATATGAAACAGCACTGGAACTAAAACAAGCGGGGCAGCATTTATTTTGCATCGGTTCACTCTATTTGATTGGTGAATTAAAGAGGATACAGGACAAAAGGAGATAACCTATGTAGATTTGACTGATGGTATATGATGATAGACCGCAAATAGGAACGCATCCGCTAAGGCGGATAGATAGGAGTCTGGTATGATTGATTTTGAAGAGGAGTTAAAGAAATTTCAGCCTAGCCTTGAGATAGAAGAGGCAGAAGAAGCTATCTATAATCACGATTTAACGGATATGGTAGATATTTTACAAGAAATGTTAAAAGAAACAAAATAAGAAATGTTGTGAATTGCGGTAGTCATGATTAGAATGTCCGCTAAGGCGGGTTATGGGAGTTAGCGTATGAAATGTTATAGATGCCAGACAGTTTTGGCGAAAGAGGAATATTGTCCTACATGCCAAGCTGATGTTCATGTATACAAAAGGATTATCTATTTGTCTAATATGTATTATAATGAAGGCTTAGAAAAGGCACATGTACGGGATTTGTCAGGTGCAGCCGTTGCTTTACGGAAAAGTTTGAAATACGATAAAATGAATATTTTGGCAAGAAACCTTTTGGGGCTTATTTACTTTGAAATGGGTGAAACGGTAAGTGCCTTGAGTGAATGGGTGATAAGCCGTAATTTAAAGCCGGAAAGCAACAGTGCCGAGCAATATCTTAGCATTGTGCAATCCGGTCAAAGTAAGCTAGATGTCATCAACCAGACGATTAGAAAATACAACCAAGCATTGGCTTACTGCAAGCAAGACAGCAAGGATTTAGCTGCTTTGCAGCTGAAAAAAGTCTTGTCTTTAAATCCCAACTTAATCAAAGGGCATCAATTGCTGGCGTTATTGTATATGGAAGAAGGGAAAGGGGATCTTGCAAAAAAATCACTCATGAATGCAATGAAAATTGATCGGAACAACACGACAACGCTACGTTATTTACAGGTACTGGACGAAGATTTTGTAAACGGCGCCCCACCTAGAAAAGGAACTCGTAAGGGAAAAGAAGCACCTGTTTCCTACCGAAGCGGAAATGACACGATTATCCGCCCTACAAATTTTAAAGACTATTCAGCCGTAACAACGATTTTAAATATTGCAATTGGTGCTGTTTTAGGAATTTTAATAACATGGTTTTTGATTGTTCCAAATGTAAAGCAGAAAGCAAAGAGTGAAGCAAATAAGGCAATTCTTGAAGCGAGTGATGCAATTGCAACTAAAAATCAATCGATGAAAACGTTAGAGGATGAAATCACGGCATTGCAGAATCAAATTGCAGAGCTTGAGACGAATTTAAGTACCAGCGAACGAATCATAGATACGTATGAGAAATTGCTTATAGCTTGTGATGCACTTGCACGCGGAGATGTCCAAGGAGCAGGTGATGGGCTTGAACTTGTAACGCCCGATGATTTGCGGGAGCCTGCAAGAGCCATTTATGATTCTATTAATACACAGGCAAGCGCCCAGTATATGGAAACGGTATATGCAGAAGGCAACGATGCGTATAGACGTCAAGATTTTCCAGTGGCAGTCGAGAAGCTTGCTAGGGTAGTGGAGATAGATGAGGGCTATCATAATGGGGATGCAATTTACTATTTGGGGCAGTCTTACCGAAAACTCGAGGATTATGAGAATGCAAGGCTTTGCTATGAAAAAGTAGCTGCATTGTTTCCAGGGACGGAAAAAGCTAGGAATTCCGGCAATTATTTAGAAAGTATGCAGTAAAACAAGAAATGTCAAATGATAAATGTAAGTTGCCGCAAACAAGAAATGTCAAATGATAAATAGGAGTTGTTGTAAAATCAACATAAATTTCTAATTAGAATCCAGATAATGGAATTTTTGTGTTACATTCACAGCCAGCGGTGAATAGTTGCCATCTTAGCTGTGAGCGTTACTAGCTAGATTCCAATCGGCCAACTATGTTTAGAAATGGGTAGATTTTGCAACGACTATTTTTAATTCAAAAGAAAGTGATTCTGACAAGTCAGAATTTATTTCAATAAAAAAATAACGCAGGAGGGAATCACATTAGCATGGATTATAAATATGAACAGGAAAAAGGGAGTTTGACGGTATGTATGCCAAGGGAATTAGACCATCATCAAGCGAATATGTTAAAAGTGCAGATAGATGATTTATTGTCTTCGTCTAATGCCCAGACTTTGATTATGGATTTTAAAGATACCGCTTTTATGGACAGTTCCGGCATAGGGGTAATTTTGGGAAGATATAAAAGTATGCATTATAGATCTGGGAAACTAGTGGCGGTTCATCTAAGCGACCAAGTGGATAAGATTTTCAAAATGTCAGGGCTTCATAAAATTGTTGAGATTTTATAAGGAATGGCGGTTGCATCATGCATTTATTTTTTACGGATACACTATATATGAAAACCACAATAATATAGTTTGTATATCTGATATCCAAGGAAGGTTTGTATCGCATTTTGCAACAGCCCCGTGGCAAATATAAGGAGGATAGTAAACATGGAAGGGTTAAAAAATGAAATGAAGCTGGAGTTTACCTCCCGGTCGTCAAATGAAGGATTTGCCAGAGTGGCAGTGGGGGCATTTGTGGCAGAATTAGATCCTACGGTAGATGAACTGGCAGATATTAAAACAGCAGTGTCTGAAGCGGTTACAAATTCAATTATCCATGGCTATAATTTAAAAGACGGGCTTATTGTTATCACATGTTGCGTACAAGGGCAGGAAGTAGAGATTTCAGTGATGGATGCAGGGCAGGGAATCACAGATATTAAGAAAGCAAGAGAGCCACTCTATACGACGCGCCCCGAACTGGAACGTTCCGGTATGGGATTTGCTTTTATGGAGGCATTCATGGACGAAGTAGCCGTAGAGTCCCATGTGAACGTAGGCACAACAGTAACCATGAGGAAGACAATTGGTAGAGGTTCGTGGAAACAAAAATGCTTATAATCTGAAATTTAATATCCCCTAAAAATGGATAAATGGAAGTTATAGAGGGAAAGGCTGAAACATGGATCGAACCATCACTTTAATTGAACAATCACACCAAGGGGATAAAAGCGCAAGGGACAAGCTGGTACAAAGTAATCTGGGTCTGGTATGGAGCATCGTCAGAAGATTTGACAACAGAGGCGCCGAGCTAGAGGATCTGTTCCAGATTGGGAGCATTGGATTGATGAAAGCAATTGATAAATTTGATACGACCTTTGAGGTACGTTTTTCCACTTATGCCGTACCCATGATTACCGGTGAGATAAAACGTTTTTTGCGAGACGATGGAATGATTAAGGTAAGCAGAAGCTTAAAGGAAAATGCGGCAAAAATAAAAGGGACAGAAAGCCGTTTGCAAAAAGAGCGGTGTAGAGATATTACATTGCAGGAACTATCAGACGAAACCGGTTTATCAAGGGAAGAAATTGTAATGGCATTAGAAGCAAATATTGAAGTGGAATCCATTTACAAAACAGTCTATCAATCGGAGGGCAACGAAATTTGCTTGATCGATCGGCTTCAGGAAAAAAAGGACAGCAATGAACGCTTGCTAAACACCATGCTTTTAGAACAACTAATGGAGGACTTAAATGAAGTGGAACGGCAGTTAATCAGCCTGCGCTATTTCAAAGATAAGACACAAATGGAGGTAGCAAAATATCTTGGTATCAGCCAAGTGCAAGTGAGCCGACTGGAAAAAAAAATATTGTTGCGCCTGCGCCAACATGTTGTTTGAACATAGTTGCCATTACACTGCGATCGGGATATTCTTTATTTGTGGACCTGTTTTGAAAGGAAGAGGCCATTACACCGCGATCGGGATATTCTTTATCTGTGGACCTGTTTTGAAAGGAAGAGGCCATTACACCGCGATCGGGATATTCTTTATCTGTGGACCTGTTTTATAATGAAGAAGTGCTACATCCTCCATGGTAAATGCATAAAAATCTTTTATGTTCGGATTTAACACAAATTCTGGTGCCGGATGGGTCTCCCTTTTTATTAATTCCTCAATGAGGGGGATATGCCTGTCATAAATATGTGCATCGGCAATCACATGTACTAATTCACCGACTTGCATGCCACAGGTTTGCGCTAGCATGTGGACAAGTACGGCATATTGGCATACATTCCAATTGTTTGCGGTCAATATATCTTGAGAGCGTTGATTTAGGATAGCATTAAGGGTAAGCTTTTCATGCCCTTTTTGTTGTGTAACGTTAAACGTCATACTATAGGCACAGGGATATAGATTCATTTCATGTAAATCTTGATGCACATAAATATTTGTCATGATTCGGCGGCTAAATGGATGATGTTTCAAATCATAGATGACCCGGTCAACTTGATCCATGCAGCCTTCTTTGTATTGATGCTTCACACGTAGCTGATAGCCATAGGCCTTGCCGATAGAGCCGTCCTCATCTGCCCACTCGTCCCAGACATGGCTATTCAAGTCGTGGATATTGTTTGATTTCTTCTGCCAAATCCAAAGCATTTCATCGGTACAGCTCTTAATTGCCGTTTTCCTTAATGTAATGGCGGGGAATTCTTTGGATAAATCATAGCGATTGACGATTCCAAATTGCTTGATCGTAAAAGCACTTGATCCGTCTTCCCATTTTGGACGAACCTTTTCCCCCTCTGTACTGATCCCATTTTTTAAAATAGTATTGCACATATCTATAAATATATTGTCTGCAAGACTCATCGCTAAACTCCTTTGAACACCGGTGTAAAGTTCACTATGTTCACATTATACCATGATTATTCCATAATCATAATAGCCCGCCGGGGGATGCACACTTCGCTTCGCTCGGTGCAGGTATAAAGTTCACTATGTTCACATTATACCATGTGCCCAGTAGAAAGGAAAGTGTAGACAAATAAATTTGTTGAGAAAAAAGAAAATGGAATAATTTTATTTTTTTTAGCAAAATCCATAAAAATGGTGTATAATAAATGACAGAAATGAATAGCGTAGCCCATCGGGATATTTAGCGAGCTTCTATCGAGCTTAGTGGCTGTGGTGACTAAACTCGAACCGAATGCCTGTGGCTGATGTTTTGTGTAGCAAAATCCCGAGAATTACTTTAATAGAACAAGGAGAATGTACGATGAGTCAAGAGAAAGTAGATCGCTATAAAAAACAAAAGGCGAATCGCAAAGAAATTATAAAAAAGGAAAAAAGGAATAAAATAATTGCAAAAGTTGTAGGAAGTGTTGTTTGTTTGTCTATTGTCGGCTGGCTAGGCTGGTCCTTATATGGCACGATTTCAGCGAAGAATCCGATAGCCGCAACAGAAGTTAATTTGGACGCGATTTCAGACTATTTTAATAGCGTAGCTGAGGCGGAGGAATAGGAAAAATAGTAACGGGAAAGAAAAAGTTTGATATATTTTGAGTTTAGTGACGGTACTTGAAAGGTAGCACACAAGACATGTATCTTGTGTGCAATACCTAATACACCCTGTTGCCTGGTTCTTTTCCTAGTACCGCAACAAAGTGGTCCACACACGATGCTTTTTCGCTAAGGGGAATTTACTGCACAAAAACCAAGAGAAGCAACAAAATGATCCATCACTTACGGTTTTTTTGCCCCTCCGGTGTTTTGGCTTTCTCTAAAGCAGACTTCACTGCCTGCAGTAAGATAGTAGAGGTATATTGGTTTTCCTCCGAATATGTAATCTTATCCAATGACTGGTTTTCGTAAATCTGTTGGCTGATACTGTCTAGCGCCGGTTGCATGAGCGGATACATGGTCGCTATCGTTTCATCCATGTTTACCAGTGAAATGGAATTGATGTGGTTGCTATCCACGACTACTTCTACATCAATGGCACTGTCATTAAACAGGATAGATGAGGTATAGACTCCTGCTACATACTGCATTGTTTCCGTGCTTTTTCCTTTTTCGCCTTTATCTGGCAGAAACATGAAAATCAGCAGTAAAATCAACAAAATTCCAAGTACCGCAAAAACAGCTGTATAAATCAGTTCCTTTAAATGCAGAACAACAATTTTTGTTTTTGAACTCAAGGGAGACCTCCTATATCATTTCGCTTGATAAAGTTTATGTTTGAAGAGGTGGTTTTATTCGGATTAGTTTGCAGGAATATTTTCATTTCTAACAGGAAAGCATGTCCGATAAGATGCTTTCTAAGGGGTGTGCGCTGTAGCATGTACAAAACATACCACGAATGAAACTGTGATAGGATTCTTTACTCAATGTAGTGATAGGGAGGCTGTAAGGATGAATACGAATATATACGAACTTATGTTTATGGAACCACAGAAACAAGAAATACAAAGAATAATTGACTGCAATGAAAAAACACAGCAATATGGATTAGCCTTAACAAAAGAAGATGCCCATACGTTAATGGTATCAAGGCAAAATTCCCTAAAAGAGAATCAGCGTGTAGAGTTTGGCAAAAGTATCCTGCCGGATATTATTGATGCATTTTGTGATTCTCAATATATCATGCAAGATAATTACATGGAGACTTTGGCACAGATACAAGATATTTTTTATTTGTATAAAAATGAATCTGAGGACGAATTAACAGATGCCGAATTGATGGATTTTATGAAAAAGCAATTTGAAGAAACATGTTTTGGCGATTTGGACTATTTAAAGGGGACCTGTCTGGAACGCTTTGCTAAAGCTGTCCGCAGTGGATATCAATCTCAAATGCAGCATAGGTTAAGGGATGAATATACCTTACGGGATGTGGAAAACGAATATAGTAAATTGTCAGAAGAAACAAGATGGGAATATGAAGTTTATAAGCAAAAACTGGAAGATACCTATTAAAGATGGTATAGAATTGTTGCTTTTTCATAGGAAATTATGTCCTGTGAAAAATAAACAAAAATAGAAAGAAGGACATCATGAAAGATTTTTTAGATTTGCATACCCATACGATAGCCAGTGGACATGCATATAATACAATCAATGAAATGATAGAAGCAGCGGCAAAAAAGGAGATACAAATACTCGGCATTACAGAACATGCGCCGTCACTGCCGGGTTCTTGCACTTCTATGTATTATATGAATCTTAAAGTCTTGCCCAGAGAAAAAATGGGCATAACCGTTTTGTATGGGACAGAGTTAAATATACTGGATTTTGAGGGAAGAGTGGATTTGCCGGAAGAAATAATTAGTGGGCTTGATCTTGTCATAGCAAGTATGCATACGCCATGTTTTACGTCTGGTGGTGCGGCAGAAAATACAAGGGCCTACTTAAATACAATGAAGAATCCATTTATTAATATCATTGGACATCCCGATGATTATCGTTTTCCGATTGATTATCCGGAATTAGTAAAAGGGGCAAAAGAACACCATGTACTGCTTGAAATGAACAATGCTTCCTTGGCTCCCACAAGTTTTCGAGGTAATCCGGTGGATATCTACAAAAACATGTTGGATTTATGTGAAAAACAGGATGTTCCTATTGTGGTAAATTCGGATGCTCATGTAGATATACAAGTAGGCAGGCATGATCTGGCGATGGCAATCATTGAAGAAATCCAGTTTCCTGAAAGGTTAGTCGTGAATGCCAATCCTGATTTGCTAAAAGAATACATAAATTGCTATAAAGGGAGATAAGGTACAAGGATTTAAGCGAAAGCAGGGAACCTAGGGCAATCACATAGGTACAGTATCGTTGAATCATAGGATTTAAGGAAAGCAGGGAATCTAGGGCAATGGCATAGGTGCTGCAGTATCGCTGATTCATAGGATTTAAGGGAAAGTAAAGAATAAGGTTTACTTTAGAACTTTAATATGCTAAAATTTAAGTTAAATTGAATGAAAGTTAGTTAAAGGGGATCTGGCTTATGAGCAAAAAAATTAGAACGGAAGCAGTAGATCATTTGTTTGAAGCAATTTTAAGCCTAGAAAATAAAGAGGAATGCTATAAATTTTTTGAAGATGTTTGTACAGTAAATGAGCTGTCGTCTTTATCACAGAGGTTTGAAGTTGCTAAAATGCTTCGTGACCAGAAAACATATTTAGATATTGCGGAAAGAACCGGTGCATCTACGGCTACAATTAGCCGTGTAAACAGATCTTTAAACTATGGCAGTGATGGGTATGACATGGTATTTTCTAGAATAGAGATGGATGAAAGTGTATAGGGACATTGGGTCTGAACGGGGGCACAAGGGTCAAATAGAGATGAAGTGTAAAAATTAAGTTTACAAAATGTTGCAATAGAAGTTTAACAGAAAAAATAAAACGAAAGAGTATAGTCAATTTCGTTCTAGAGGTTTAGAACTATCCTGCTTTGTCTTATCCGACTTTATTTTCGCTGGCTTAGGCTTCTCTTGTTTGACAGGAATCCCTTCGCTTTTTTCTTTTTGTAAATCTATCATTTTTTCAATCAATTGCTTCTTTATATAAACATCAAAACTTAACATACAGATAAATGCAAAATTCTGTAAATCCTGTTGCTCTTTTAAAGATGCATTCGGAAACGTTTCAGAGCTAATTTGAAATTTTCTTGCGATATCTGCTTGTAAAATTGTAACTTCTTCTTTTTCAAGTTGGAACACTTCCCTATAAATATCTTCCAATTGAAAATCCTGCCCATGGCCAAAATATTTTTCGGTAATCGGATTTAAAATTTCTTGAATATCATTAATGCTTAAAATATTTTTAAAATGATAAATAAAAATTAGGGTTAAGATATGCTCCTTGGAATACTTTTTCTTTTCAGGAGGAGGAAGCAAATTATTTTTGGTATAGTTGTTAATCATTGTTTTCGTCAATATTTTGTCTTCAAAACGCCGTTTTGAGGCTGTAAGCTGTGCATCCATAAAAGTTGTAACCTGATCCATATATAAATCTATATTTGGCAAATCTTCCGGTTTTATATAGTCAATTCTAGAAAGGCTTTGTAGAATACTGTTTAAAAAATCGTCTGTATTTAATGTCATAGAACTCCTTTGAACTTTAGTTCATTTTTATATGTTTTTCACATGGTCTACCTTAAGCTTGATTATTGAACATTAGTAGTTCAATCGTAGGAATTTGAGTAGCAACTTCTGATAAGCTCTATTATTGAACATAAGTAGTTCAATAATCAAATGGACGGCACATAAAGATGTGCCTTTTATCAGAGTTTGAGTAGCAACTTCTGATAAGCTCTATTATATAGTATTAAAAACTATATGACAAGTATATTTTTTACATTGATTATGTCAAAATTGTTTCGCAATATTAATTTGATTCACGATACTAATTGTGCACCAGCAAATACAATTCTTTCATAGTGGCTATCCCTTGCTCGTTTTTCCGAATTAAAGGCCAATACAGAAGTTAGTATTACCCATTATGTGAGGGCAAAAATCATAAAAATAATGATTGGAAAGGATGCAGTTTTGAACCTTTTGATTTTTAATCTGAAAACATCCACGCCAAATCGGTGCGTTACTTTCGTACAGTTCCTAGTGGCAGTGGTTCGCATTTTCTTATATTTTAATTATTATTGGCTTATTAGTTGAAATATACAGGAAAATCTTCTATAATAAACGTATGTTTGAATGAGAGGACGAAGATTAGTATGAGCATGTACGATATATTGAATGAAGTGCAGCAGGAGGCTACATTTTATACAGAAGGGCCATTGCTGATTTTAGCGGGTGCGGGTTCTGGAAAAACAAGGGTGCTGACTCACAGAACGGCATATTTGATAGAAGAAAAAGGTGTGAATCCGTATCATATTTTAGCGATAACATTTACAAATAAAGCGGCAGGGGAGATGCGAGAACGAATTGATAAGCTAGTCGGATTCGGCAGCGAAAGCGTATGGGTATCCACCTTTCATTCAACCTGTGTTCGCATATTACGCCGATACATTGACCGCCTTGGCTATGATAATCGATTCACAATCTATGATGCCGATGACCAAAAGACAATCATGAAGGAAATCTGCAAACGATTGGAAATTGATACCAAAATATATAAGGAAAAAGCATTTTTAGGAGTCATTTCTTCTGCCAAAGACGAGCTGATTACGCCGGAAAAATTTACCTTATGGGCATCGGGGGATTTTGCAAAACAGAAGCAGGCAATGGTTTATCGGGAATATCAAGCGGCACTACAGAAGAATAATGCATTGGATTTTGACGATTTAATCGTAAAAACGGTGGAATTGTTTCAAAATGATGCAGAAGTTTTAAACAATTATCAGGAACGTTTTCGATATATTATGGTAGATGAGTATCAGGACACAAATACAGCGCAGTTTCAACTGATTAAACTGCTGGCTTCAAAATACGAAAATTTGTGTGTTGTAGGCGACGACGACCAATCTATTTATAAATTTAGAGGGGCAAATATTAAAAATATTCTGAATTTCGAGCAGATTTTTCCGGATGCAAAGGTCATAAAATTGGAACAGAATTATCGTTCCACCCAGACGATACTAGATGCGGCAAATGGTGTGGTTCAAAATAATATTGGCCGAAAATCAAAAAAGCTTTGGACAGACAATGGAGAAGGATCAAAAATTGATTTTGGACAGTTTGACAATGCCTATGAAGAAGCGCAGTATGTTGTGCGAGATATAAAAAAAAGAATGCAGGAGAGAGAATATAATTATGGAGATTGTGCCATCCTATATCGTACCAATGCCCAATCCCGCTTATTTGAAGAATTCTTTGTTGCTGCAAATATTCCATATAAAATAGTGGGTGGAGTCAATTTCTATGCCAGAAAAGAAATAAAGGACTTGCTTGCCTATTTAAAAACCATTGACAACGCAAGGGATGATTTGGCAGTGCGTCGTATCTTAAATGTTCCCAAACGGGGTATCGGTGCAACCACCGTAAGCCGGGTACAGAATTATGCAATAAAGGAAGAACTAAGCTTTTATAATGCCTTAAAGATGGCAGGTGCCATTCAAACGATTGGGCGATCAAGCGTTAAAATAAAGCCTTTTGTGAATCTGATACAAACGATGCGAAGCAAAGTGCCCTATTTAAAGGTATCTCAGCTTTTACAGGAAATTATTGAAGAAACCGGTTATGTACGAGAGCTAGAGGCGGAAAATACGGAGGAAGCACAGGCACGTATTGAAAATATCGATGAATTAATCACAAAAGCCACAGCATACGATGAAGAAGAATCACCGACCTTAAGCGGATTTTTAGAAGAGGTTGCGCTCGTTGCTGAGATTGATAGCCTACGTGCAGACAGCGACTACGTTGTATTAATGACGTTACATAGCGCAAAGGGTCTGGAATTTCCGAATGTTTACCTTGCTGGTTTGGAAGATGGAATTTTTCCAAGCTATATGACGATAACATCGGACGACCCCTTGGAAGTAGAGGAGGAGCGGCGACTTTGCTATGTGGGAATTACAAGAGCTATGAAACATTTATCCATAACCTGCGCGAAACAACGTATGATTCGCGGGGAAACGCAATATAATAAAGTATCGCGATTTGTAAAAGAAATTCCAAGGAATTTATTGAACGGTAATTTGTGGCAGGAAAAAGTGGCGCAGGTGAAACGACCGTCAGAATCATTGCAGGCAAAAAATGCATTTCGTGCAAAAACGGAATATCAAACAGCCTATCCAATGGAATATAAAGGCTCGACGGAAGATGCCGGTGTTTTTGGCAAATCGAAGGAGGCAGTTGCCTTGTCCACGAGTTTTACAGCGAATCGTTCACTGGGCTATAGCGTAGGCGACACGGTAAGGCATATAAAGTTTGGAGAAGGGGTAGTGACAAAAATAATGGAAGGCGGTAGGGATTATGAAGTAACCGTTTCGTTTACAAACGTAGGAATAAAAAAAATGTTTGCAGGATTTGCAAAATTAAAAAAAATATAAATTTTACAAATTATGGTATGCGAACATGGAAATTTGTGGTATACTAAACCATAGTATTAATAAAAATAATAAATGTAGCGATGGTGTAGTTTGGTAATATGGGGTGCTTTGTGTAGTGAAAGTCCGAGAATTCATGGATAGTTATAATAATATATCAGATGATAGGGGCGGTATTTTGTTTCTATAAGAATATAATGAAAGCAATAGGTCAAATAGCCAATCGGGTATTTGGCAAATGAAACAAGAACATGGACACTTGTTTGTGCCCATGATATATGAAAAGGAGCGATAAAATGAATAAAGTAGAAGAATTTTTAAATGCAGCGAAATTGAATGATTTATTACACAAACAGAATACGGAAGAAAAGAAAAGCAAGGTGCTTTGGATATTGGCAATCGTAGGGGCAGTCGTAGCAGTAGTTGCAATCGCTTATGGCGTATATCGCTTTTTTACACCAGATTATTTAGAAGATTTTGAAGACGATTTTGATGATGATTTTGATGATGATTTCTTTGACGAAGATGAAGAAGCAGAAGAGGGAGAATAAGAGAAATAAAAATTAAGGGAAACAAGGGTAATGATTCAATGATATCCCTTTCATAGCTATGATGTAGCTCATAAGAGACTGTTGCAAAATCCATGGAATTAATTTCTGCTCCGTATTTTTAGGGCACATTTAATGTGCGCTAGATACTAAAATCGTTTGATAAAGATTTTGATATCGACAAATGCGTAGGGTTGCATGGAATATTGTAACAGCCTTTTTTATATTGTGCAAAAAGGAGGTGTTAACCAATTTGCACGAGTACAAATTGAGTATGCGCAAAGAACCGTGCAAAAAAAGAGGTGTTAACCAATTTGCACGAGTACAAATTGAGTGTGCACAAAGAACTGTGCAAAAAAGAGGTGAAGGATGAAAAAAGGACAGGTGTGTGTCGGGATTGTAGAAAAGGTGGATTTTCCAAATAAGGGGATTGTATATTTAGAAGATGGGTCTGTAGTTGTTGTAAAAAATACAATACCCGGGCAGAAAATATCGTTTTCGATTCATAAGGTGCGTAAAGGCCGTGGCGAAGGCAGGGTGCTGGAACTGTTGGAAAAATCTCCCTTGGAACTTACGAAGATACCATGTATCCATTTTGAAAAATGCGGGGGTTGTACATTTTTAAACCTTAGTTATGAGGCGCAGCTAAAATTAAAGGAACAGCAGGTATTGGAGCTTTTAAAACCGGTATGTGAGCTGGTTTGCGATTTGGAAGATGGGATATGGGAAGGGATCAAAGAAAGTCCAAATCAGTTTGAATACCGCAATAAAATGGAGTTTTCTTTTGGGGATGAATATAAGGAGGGTCCTTTGTCGCTGGGTATGCATAAACGGGGAAGCTTTTATGATATTGTGACGGTGTCAGGCTGTAAGATTGTAGATGAGGACTACAACCATATTTTACAATGTGTAGTAGCATATTTTAGGGAGCATGATGTTTCCTATTGCCATAAACTTCGCCATCAAGGTTATCTACGGCACTTGATGGTTCGGAAAGGGGCAAAAACCGGAGAAATTTTAATTGATTTGGTTACAACTTCACAACTAAGCAGTATGTCTGCAATGCGAAGTGGAAATTTAGAAACGGATCGTTTGGAATGTGGCGATAAGCCAATTGGGGAAGTGGAGTTGCTAGAGGGGTTCAAAAGACAATTACAGCAGCTTGCATTGAATGGAAATATCGTAGGCATTTTGCATACTTATAATGATAGTGTGGCAGATATCGTAAAAAACGATAAGACGGAAATTTTATTTGGACAGGATTTTTTCTATGAAGAGATACTGGGGCTTAAATTTAAAATATCACCATTTTCCTTTTTTCAAACAAATTCATTTGGAGCAGAAATTTTATATGAAACGGTGCGGGAATATGTGGCAGATGCAGGAAATGGCAAGATTGTCTATGACTTATACAGCGGTACCGGAACGATTGCACAGATGCTTGCACCTGTTGCAAGAAAGGTCATTGGAGTAGAAATTATAGAAGAAGCAGTAGCCATGGCAAAGGAAAATGCCATTTTAAATGGTTTACATAATTGTGATTTTATTGCCAAAGATGTCTTAAAAGTAATCGATGATATTGCGGAAAAACCTGATTTTATCGTACTTGATCCGCCAAGAGACGGTATTCACCCAAAAGCTTTGGAAAAGCTCGGCGCGCACATTAGGGCAAAGAAAATGTTGTATATTTCCTGCAAGCCTACAAGCTTAGCGCGGGACCTTATAGCGTTGCAGGAATACGGTTACAGAGTAGAGCGCGTTTGCTGCGTTGATATGTTCCCAGGAACCCCGCACGTTGAGACGTGCGTACTTTTGTCCCACAAAAATTCGTAAACATCTCCACCGTCCTTATAAACAGGAAAATTGAATAAAATAGACTTTAGGGGCAGCTCTGAGTCATCACATGGGAAAATCTCTATTTCTTTGATTAGCGAAGAAATTAGGGATTTTCTTTCTTTATCGCTGATTTTGTCATACACCTTTTCAAAGTTTGCCAATAGGGTGTAGATGTTCTCTAATGTAATGGCATCTTGCTCTACGGCTTTACGGCGTAGTTTTACATCTTCAATCTTTTCTTCAAGTTCAACAATAATGTCATACAGCCCATCCAGTCGCAGGGTCATATCATGGAGCTTGCGTTCTCTAAAACGAGTATCTTCCGGCAAGTTGTCAATTTCGTTTTCAAGGCGAGTTTTATTTAAATCTACTTCTCGAAGTTTGACTTCATAATTCTTTAGCTCCCTATCAAGGGTAGAAGTGTCAATTTGCTTGCCTATCTTTGATTTTATTTCGGTTGCAAAATCCTCATTCTTAATTAGCTCTCTAATTGCTTCAATGACAAGCGGCTCTATATCTGTTTTCTTGAGCATGGCTTTATAGTCACAGCTTTTTCCTCTTGCTGTCCGAGCCTTGCTGCATACATAATAGTAGATTTCCTTGTATGTACCGTCTTTGTTCGTCCATGCGTGTTTATTGGTATACATCGGTTCGCCACATTTAGGGCATTTCAAAATACCACTTAACAAATGTGCTCTATCCCTGCCTATTTTTGATGGGGATTTTACACCTGTTATTTCTCGTTTTTCATGTGCCTTATTCCATAGTTCTTCACTTATAATAGCTTCGTGCTGACCGTCAGCAAGAATATATTCCTCTTGATGTACTTGGCGGTATTCATTTTTACTGCCCTTGACTTTCTCTCTTGTTCGTCTGCCAAAAGCGATTTTTCCGGAGTACACAGGGTTGTCAATTATCATTCTTACAAAATGGGTGCTCCATTGTGTTAATGTTCCGTTATCTCGTTTTACCTTTTTGATGCCTTGCAAGTTGAGGTGATTAGCAATTTTATAAAACCCCATATTGCCATTAACAAATTTATCGAAAATAATGCGTACTGCTTCGGCTTCATCTTCTTGGATAAAAAGCTGTTTATCCTTGAGATAGTAGCCATAAGGTGCAAAGCCACCGTTCCAACCACCTTGACGTGCTTTTTCTTTTCGCCCATTCATGGTCTGCTCAATGATGTTTTCACGCTCAATTTCAGCAACGGCAGATAACACAGAAATTAAAAGTTTTCCGCTTGTCTGTGATGAGTCAATTCCTTCCTCAATGCAAATCAAATTTACACCAAAGGATTGAATATGCTCTAACGAGTTTAGAATGTCAGCGGCATTTCGCCCAAAGCGAGAGAGCTTATAAACTAAAACATAGTCAATACCTAAACCGTTTTCAATATCACTGAGCATTTGTTTGAATGCAGGTCTGCCCTCAATGGACTTGCCGGATTTTCCTGCATCCTCATAAATATCTACGACTTCCATTTCTTCTCTATCTGCAAATCTTGTTAAGCTGCTTTTTTGCCCATCCAAGCTAAATCCATCAACCTGCATTTCTGTACTTACACGGGGGTAAAGTACACATTTTTTTCCACTCCTATTCATAGTCATACCTCCAATATATTATTGGAAAACATCAATGCACAAGTGTGTTTTTCAGTTCGCACGATTTATTTCGCCTAAAACTTCTGCACCGTGTTTTTCAATAATTTGAGAAAGTACGTTTATGAAGTCTTGATATGCTTTTGTTTTCTCAAATGTTTGATTGGGAGCAGGAGCTTTGGGAGCATTGTTGGATGTTTCCTTGATATTTTCCATTCGCAATCACCTCCAAGTGCATTGCTTACATAAAGTATAAGCAATTTCTTTATTTATGAAAAGTTTGTCGTTTTATTAGTAAGAATAAAACCAAACGCACCGCAAGTTTACATTAAATAAAAATGCGGTTCGAATATGTTTACTTATTTGCCATATTTGCCACGCACCCCGGCAAGGGGGATATTTTGAGCTGCTGTTAGCACAGCATCATAGCCCCACAATACCGTAGCTTGTCTTTTCAAAAGCCACGCATACCGCAGGAACTCCCCCTGTTTCTGTCGTATCGGGGGCGAAACGTATTGAAGTATCATTAGCCCTTATGTGGGTCATTGCGAACGAGTATGCTAAACTCGGTCTAACAGTCCATTTTATCGCTCGGGCAGTATTGTATTCACCTCCCCATACCGCTGTCTTGGCGATGTCTGTTAAGTCGCTTTGCCTTTTGGCTCACATAAGTAATGTGCTCAAAATATCGTATATTCAGTTGTCAAGGAACAAATTTTGCTGTTTTATATATGAGAGAAATACTTCCTCTCATATACCTTTAGAAAAAATACTGTTTAGTTGCTCCTATCAGAAAATATTTTTTAAGAATTTTTCAATCTGTGCTAAACCACGGTTGATTGAGCGAGTAACTTGGCTCTTATTTACCCTCTCAGCCTTTGCAATGGCAGCCTTGCTCATGTTCATGAAGAAATGAGCATAAATGCGTTTTGCCTGCTTGTCGGGCAGGGTGGCAATGGCAGCATGGAGCTGTTCGCTTGTCAGCTTGCGTTCGTAAATCTCATCAGGCGAGAGAGAAACAAACAAGGCACTGTGTTCAATGCCGTCACCACGGTCAAGAGAGTAGTAGGCTTTGTGGTAGCGTATTTTGCTTTGATAGGCTTGCTCTTTCTTGCGATGTACCTCAAAAACGTCAAAGACTTCATCTGGAATATCTATATATGTGTCTGTGGGTATATGGGCATAGTAATCTTTCAAGTTTATTTTTTTCATGTCTGTACCGTCCTTTCAAATTTGGGTTAAGAAATGAATTTGAAAGGACGGTGGGAGGGGAACGACAACAGAGGTCTATATAAGCAAAAATGCCCGATTGAAATTCATAAAATCTCAATCGGGTATAAGGATATATTTTTCGTGTTATATAGTTTATAATTTCAGGTCGTTGCCCATAATCGTCCCACAACAAGACAAGACTTTGAGCAAAAGAAAACATGGCGATACCTCATAAGATACCGCCGTATCCTTATCAGTTGTCATTGGTTTAGTAAAACGAAAAGAACGGCGGCTTTGAAAAATCAAAGCCACCGTTTCTTAGGCGTGAAAATATATCTACTGTACGACGGCTTTTTTTCTTTTACCGTCGTACGGCAGATTGTTTTTTTATAAGAGTGTTTTTTCTATTAGGTTCTTGTTATCAGAATAACAAGAATACCAAGCGCAATTCGATACCAACCAAAAGCCTTAAAATCATGTTTTTTGATATATCCCATGAGAAATTTTATTACTAACACAGATACCGCAAATGCTACCACCATACCTATTACTAAAATAAGCAATTCAGCGCTTGTAAAGGCAATCCCAAATTTCAGTATTTTAATAGCACTTAAACCGAACATAACAGGAACGGCAAGAAAAAATGTAAATTCCGCTGCTGCTACTCTTGATACACCAATTAACAACGCACCTATAATTGTGGCACCCGAACGAGAAGTACCGGGAATAATGGAAAGCACCTGAAATAATCCAATTAAAAAGGCTGTCCGGTAGGTAATATCTTCTAATTTATAAGTAGTGGGAAATCGTTTTTTATTCCACATTTCAATGACAATAAAAGCAATACCATAGAAAATAAGGGCTGCCGCAATTACTATTGGAGTGTGTAAATGGGCTTCAATATAATCGTCAAAAAGGATAGTTATGACTGCCCCCGGAATACAAGCAACTACGACTTTGAACCAAAGAGAAAATGTATTATTTTTGATAATAGGCTGTGTTTTGTCCCTAAACTGGAACGGAAACATTTTTTTCCATAACATAACAACTACCGCAAGGATAGCTCCAAGCTGAATGACAACAAAAAACATTTTCTTAAATGCGTCACTCATATTAATCGTGATAAATTCGTCTACAAGAAGCATATGCCCGGTGCTGCTGATGGGCAGCCACTCGGTAATACCCTCTACAATTCCAAGGAAAATAACTTTCAAAATTTCTATAAAATCAATTGCCATTATTTCAAATCCTCCTTTTTGAAATGGTGATAGGTCATAAAGAAACCGACTGCTGATAACAAAAGAATAACTCCCACAGATAAGACAGTAGGGTAGCCGATACTTTCAATTTTACCCTGCACAAGAAAAAATGTGGCTGTCCACGGATATATCGCACCCAATTCTTGATTTGCGAGAGTTGCACTGCCCACGACAATAACAGCAGAATCAATCATAGGAGAAACAAATCCCTTTGTTTTACCTGCGACAAATACAAAAGGAGAAGTTGTTAAAAACATTAGGATACCGCCAAGTAAAAACTTTGGAAACCACTTGATTGCCACAAGTAAGCTGTATCCTTCCATTGTAAAAATAGCGTGGTATATTCCACAAACGATAAAAATACCTGCCCATGTGACAATATTAAGAGAAACAATCCAAAGCAGTAAAGCACAAGACTTGCCAAGCAGTAGTTTTGTTCTTGAGATAGGAATGGGTAATATAGTTTTAAGTGTGATTTCTGTATATTCTCTACTAAATAAAAATGCAGCAATTGCCACATAAACCATCATATTTGTCAGTAGCATGGTATAAAGTACACTGCTGTCATAAACGTCAGATAAGGTAAAGACAAGCTCTGGTTTATCAAAATGAGTTTGCAGAGCCTCTAATAGCATTAACAATGGTGTAGATAGCACCCCTGCAATACTGATTGGTATTATTTTTGACCGCTTTAATTTAAGCAGTTCACAGGAAATAATCTTAAGCAATTCCATCACCTCCAATCAGCTTAGAAAAGTATTCCTCTAAGTTTTCTTCACTGACATTTATCTTTGTGACAAGTAATCCATTTAAGGCAAAATCACAATTGATGTCCCCTATACTGTGACTGAAATCATAAACTTTTAGGGTATTACCATGCACCGTAAAGTCTGTGATATGATAGTGGCTTTCTAAAATCTTTGCAGCCGCTTGTGCATCGGACAAATCAAATTGAGTGTATTTTCGGTTTCTTTTGTGTAGCTCTGCTATATCAACCTCTTCTATCAAATGTCCCTCATGCATAACACCAATAATATCTGCAATTTGCTCAATCTCGCTTAAAACATGGCTTGATATAAAAATAGTGGTGCCATTGTCATGGCTAAGTTTAGATAGAAATGAGCGGATTTTTGATATCCCAATTGGGTCAAGTCCGTTAATTGGTTCATCAAGTATAAGCAGTTCTGGATTGTGCATAAGGGCAGCGGCAATACCAAGCCGCTGTTTCATGCCAAGAGAATAGTCTGCAAAGACCTTTCTTTTTTCCTCATGTAGCCCAACAATTTCGAGAGCGTTTAAGACAGCATTTTTGCAAAGTTGTTCTCGTAATTTAGCAAGAATATGCAAATTCTCGTATCCTGTTAAATTACCATAGAACCCCGGTGTTTCAATAATCGAACCTATTTTGCTATAAATAGCTTCTTCATTGTCTTTATAGTCTTTTCCAAACAGTCGAATAGCCCCATCTGTTGGGAAAGTAAGCTTCAACATCATTTTCATTACGGTGGTTTTCCCTGCTCCATTTCTGCCAAGTAGCCCATAAATTTTTCATTTTGGCACATGAAGATTTACCTTGTCAACGACAGTAGCGGTTCCGTATCGTTTAGTTAGATTGCTTGTTTCGATAATAAATTCCATAACCATTATTCCTTTCTGTGGATTTCTGTTTCTGCTGCCCACAAGTTTATTATCTATTCCAGTGTTGTAAAAGCCAAGAAACCTACCGTCACAATAAAAAAAAGCTCCGACACTTATTGTGTCAGAGCCTATTTTCAAGGAATTTATGGCAATTTTTATTTTGTTCTGCTTTGCTGTAGCAATAAAAATATCTTCCCTGCAAAAAACAAGAAAAGCAGTATTGTTGCATATGGTTCCCTTGCCGCAGCAAATAAACAGATTGCTACCGCGCCTGTTGCGATGGAAACTTTCGAAGTAATGCTATGCAATAACTCTTTTTCGAAGTAAATAAAAGCAAGTCTGGCAATTCCAAGTCCAATTATAAATAAAAAAACAGCCCAATGTATTCCAATATCTAAATCTGGTAAATAAGTATTTGATAGAAGATTTACATGGTAAAACTGGCTGCCTTGAGGTTGTCCATAGATTGGTAATACAATAAGTGCAACTGCCAATACATCTATTATTCCGCTGATAATATTATAAATTCTTTTGACATTAGAGTAGTTTTCAGTTTCGGCAAGGGTAATCAGTTCTTCACTCGATAGCAACTCATCTATTGAAACGGAAAAGAATTTTGAGATGCATTTGAGGGACTCAATGTTAGGGTAGCCTTTGCCGCTTTCCCATTTTGAAATTGCTGTTCTTGATACATATAATTGCTCTGCAAGCTGTTCCTGTGTTAGGTTTTTTCCAGTTCTAAGTTGTTGCAGTTTTTCGTTAAATTCCATGTTTGTCCTCCTGATTGTTTTTTATTTTCATACGTCCATCAATGGGCTTTTCCGCATCCTTGGGTATTAGCCATGCCCGACCAAACTTCTCAGTACCATCAATACGATTTTCCTCACATAATTTTTGTATTCGCCGTTCCGATATTTCCCACTTTTCAGAGGCAGCTTTCACAGAAATATAATTCATATATTCAACGTCCTTTCGCCTAAGAGCATATAATTATTATATACGGAATGACGAATAATAGCAAGTTTGCTTCTATACAGAACGAAATGAAATACTACATGATGTAAAGTGGTGTTTCGTTCAAATGTCGTCACCTGAAATGTAAAATGATATGGGGTGATATAAAAATGTACCAAGACGAAAGAAAGCTTGATTTCAAACCTTTAGGTATGGCGATAAAAAAGGCTCGTGAAGCGAAGGGGTGGACACAGGAATATCTTGCCCAACTTGTTGACCTTACACCACGCTCTATTATGTACATAGAGAACAGAGGGCAGCATCCAAGACTGAACAAATTTTATCTGCTTGTTACCTTGCTCGACCTCTCGGTAGACCAGTTCTTTTTCCCATGCAGTCAAGAGGGCGATAACAATCGCCGCAAGCAAATTGATGTACTGCTGAATGAGATGGAAGAAAAAGAGCTTATCGTTATGGAAGCCACGGCTAAAGGCTTGAAAACGGCTCGAGAAACAGTGAAATAATTAACGCTGTTTTCTCTGCCAAGCAAACTGAAAAAGTGCGACACCTTTGATTAGGCTATCGCACTTTTTAGGGTGTCTTTTTATTCTCCGCACCTATCATGGAGATGTTTGCATCGGCTCTTAATATCTGCAATTTCTGCTTCGGTTAAGTTTCTGCGGTTATGGGTGAGCTGCTGCTCAGAAAAATCATGGTAGCCCTCAAGCAAGGCATCACGCAAAAGCTCGGGGGTTTTGCAATGCTCTACACCAAACCATTGCTCGTCTTTTTCCTCCCAAATCATAACGGTATATCCTCGTTTGGCATTTACCACCTCGAAAACATCATCTTGATTTAGATAATCCTTGAATACTTCCAAAACCTTTTCAAAGGTCAGCATTTTTATCAGTCCTTTCTATTTTTGGTGTTTATTCACCAGTAGTTTCTACTACCTATTATGACCATGATAGTAAAAGTAAATCCCACTGTAAAGGATACGGATATTGTTTGCGAACAAAAGTGGCAAGCAGGGCATACGGGTGACCACCGTATGCTTTTGCTTGTTGGGGAGTATCCCCAATCCCCACTGAAACGATGATAAATCATCGTGCTACGCCCCATAAATGGTGTTGTAAAATCACAGGGTAGCTTAACGCTGATCCTGTGATTTTTCTTTTGCCTTTTGTTCTTGTTCCATTCCCAAAAGGCGGTCGATATTTGCCTTTGCAGTCAGAATATCTTGCATTTCTTTTCTTGCAGTATGGTACTTGCTGTAAGCCTTGTTTTTCATGGAAAACAGTTCGTCACATTCAGCTTGCAGTGCTTTAATTGTGGGGAGCTTTTTCACCCCAAGTTCCTCAAAAGCTGCCTTTGCCGCTTTGTGCAAGGTAAGCTCGGTACGGCGTTCCTCGTAAAATGTTTTAGAGTAGCCTGCCTTGCGGTAGTCGGTGTAAGTATCTCGGGTTTTGGCATAGTTAAAAATATGCTTTTTAAGAGCCTGTATTTCGGAAATACGCTTTTCAGCGGTCTTAATTTGTGTGTTCAGCTCATCAAAAGTAGCGGTGCATTTTTTCGCTTTTTCCTCTAAATCGGCATAGGCAAGGAGCTTGTGTTCTTGCAGAAAATTAACGGTCTGTGCCATCTGCTTTAGATTGAAAATCTTTGCCCACTGCTCATAGCCTTTACCCTTGCCTTGCTGTAATTTTGCTTGAATATTCACAAGGAGATTAACAGATTTCTCTTGTCTTTTCGGTTGTTTGGCAGAGGGCTTTTTGAACTCTCTATGTGGAGCTTTACCCTCAATAACTGCTTTAATTTCATCTTCGGAATATCCCTCGCCAAGAGAACGTAGCCGGATAAACTTTTTCTGTTCTGCACCCTTAAAAGCGTAGTGCTTACCGCTTTTTATTTCATAGCCTACACCCTGCATGAGCTGTAAAAACACATTAAAGGTTTTAGGCTTTTTAGCAAGCACATCATTTATGGTCTGTCTTAGTTTGTCGGAGTGAGAGAGGGGTTTTTTATCGCCAAGCCACTTGCCATAATGTGCCTTAGTTCGTTTAGGGTTTTCGATAATGGAAAGCCTATTTTCAAGACAAAGGCGGTCAGATATTTGGGCAAGAGCCTTGCCACTTCTTTTGAAATCTCGAAACTTTCTTGTACAGTCAAGAGAGGTGGAATTGAAGATAATGTGATTGTGAATATGGGCTTTGTCTATGTGGGTAGCGACGATAAATGCGTGTTTGCCTTTGGTAAAGCTTATGCCCAACTCATAACCGATTTTGTTGGCAAGCTCGGGTGTAATTTCCCCAGGCTTAAAGGATTGCCTTATTTGATAGGCGATAACATTACTTGCCTGTTTCCTGCCTGTTATATCATCATATTGCCGCTTAGATAGCATAAACTCGCCCTGCACGGTTTTGGGGTCGCACTCGTAAGAGAATAACAATTCACCCTCATTTGTTTTCTCGGGATTTTTAGCATAATCGGTGCGGTCAGCAAGGCAATCGGCTATGGATTTTCCTTTGTTTTGATGCATGGCAATTAGCCTTGTGGTAGCGATAATAACACCTCCTTGTATTGAATTTCATTTTTGAATTTGGTATAATTAATATGGATAATTATAAGTTCGGAGGTGCATTCAAATGAGCAGAAATGCAACCCCTTCATCCTTTGGTTGGGATTTTCAAGTCAATGCAGCCATTGTTTTGATGCTTGAAAATATTAGAGCAATTAAAAGTGTTCGAATTGAGGGCAGAAAAGAAGATATTGAACTTCTTTTGGAAAACAAAGAAAATATATATGCACAAGCGAAATCGGTAGTGCGAATTGACGATTACACAAATGTGCGAAGCAAATTAAAGGCAGGGTTAGAAACCTTAAATGATGATGCAGCACATCAAGACTACCATAAGCTCATCTATGTTACTAACTCACCTAATCCTTTTAACCTTGATAACACAATGAGTGCTTTTTATGGGCATTCACGCCTATCATATGCTGATTTGCCACAATCTTGTAAGGACATAATTGACCTTGAAATTGCGAATAAACCTTTGCAGTATATTGATACGTCCAATTTAGAAATTCACGTTATTCCGTTTTTTACAGATGATTTTCAGCAAAGGTATCGAGTGATTAAAGATAGTGTTGATAAATTTCTTTTCGAAATTAACAATAATACTCGGGGAATGGCAGATGAATTATTAGAAATATGGCAGCATGAGTTTTTTCAAAATTGTACTCAAGGCGATTTGGACTTAGTTATAAAGAAGAAAGACCTTATGTGGTCAATAATAGTTTTACAGTCACAGCTTCACCCTGAGCACACACTCTTAGAAGAATATGACGATGGTGCAGTGGAAGAAATTATTCGTTCTTACCGCTATTTAATTAATAACCGCTGCGAAAAATTTGAGTTTATATCTCAAGTTTTGTTTGACTTTCAAGAGTTTAAGTCTGATGAAAAAGGGAACAAGAAAATTGCTGAATTCATTGCTGTAAAATGTGATGATTACAAATGTGTTTTTGAACTAAATGAAATCTACGAAGAAGTGCAGGATATAGTGGTTAAAATTATACTGCAAAAAATTATAACAAATAGGTTTTTGGCAAATGACATCGCAAAGAAGGTGAATTTATGATATTTCATTCTCTTAAAATAACTGAAGGACTGTTTGAGAGATACATTGACCTTTCAGATAAATCCAACTTAATATATAGTAAGAAAAATAGCACGGGAAAAACCACACTGGTGCGTTTTTTCCTGTTCTCTTTAGGATATCCAATACCAAGCACTAAGAATATACGCTTCGAAAAATGCGTAACAGAAGTTACAATAACTTGTTCTATGGGTAAAATTACAATTTTACGCAATGACGAGTATTTGGAAGTTAGTTTTGAGAACGGCAGTAAAGAACACTTTGTTCTTCCGACTGACCAAAATGCTTTTCACTCAAAAGTATATGGTACTGAAAACAACGATTTGCTTAATAATATTTTGGGCGTATTTTATGTTGACCAAGAAAAAGGTTGGACATTACTGAACCGGGGAATAATTATCGGAAAAATACGTTTTAATATTGAACAGTTAGTCCGGGGATTGTCTGACAGAAGTTGTGATGACCTCACGAAAGACCTCCGCTCTGTTGAGCAACAACTAAGTAAATACAAGCAAATGTTCAGTGTTTCTAAATACCAAAAAGAGCTAAACGAAGCTGAAAACAATATTGTCTTTGAAACTAAAGACGAAGAAGAACAAAAGCTACTCGAAATGCTAAACTCTGAAATCTCATCATTAGAAACAGAACTCAAACGGGTTAATGCTGTCATTGCGGAGAATAATTCATTCAAAAACTTTATTGAAAAAATGAAAATATCCGTTAAAGGCTCTGATGGAATGCCAATTCCAGTTAATCGTGATACTATAATAGGATTTGATTTTTCTGTTGAGTTTTTATTAGCAAAAAGAAAAATGATTTCGTCTAAAATTTCATCTTTAAAAAACAAAGCAGAAAAATACGAAAAAAACCAAACAGAGCAACTACAATTTGCTAAAACGGAGACACTAATCGAAAGTTTTGACAGAAATATTTCAAAAATAGAAGTTGACCAAATGGCAGTAACAAACGTAATTTCGAGCTTGGAAAAAGAAAGAAGTAAACTTAAAAAGCAAATTACTCTTTTAACTAAATACAACAACGATGTTGTTGAAAGCATTCATAAAACTGTCATGAAATATGCCAAAGAGTTAGAATTTGAACAGTATATAACGCCATCTTCTGATTACATTTTTACCGATGATTTAAAATCACTATCAGGAACAATACTACATAAAATTGTATTTTCTTTTAAACTTGCCTATTTAGTTGAAGTTCAAAAAAAATTAAATACCACATTGCCAATTATTCTTGATTCACCGAGTGGCAGAGAGATTACGAAAGAAAATGTTAAGTCTATGATTGACATTCTAAATCGTGATTTCTCGGATAATCAAATTATAATTGCGTCAATTTTTCAATATAATATTGATAATATAAATGTTATTGAGATAGAAGACCGACTAATAAATGAAGTACGTCAACAATAATAAATATAACAAAAGTGCTGTTGTAAAGGAGCTATTATAAATTAGCCATACTTTATGGCAGCACTTTTTTTACACTTATATTTTAAAATCCCTTTCGGACAAGGAAAAAGCACTCAGATACTGAAAATCTAAGTGCCTAATTTTTAGGATGATAAGTATTCATCTGTAATATGATATATAAAATCTAATATCTCATATAAAAATGAGATACTTTCTTTCAACGCAAGATAGTCTATTGAGTGACCACTGGAAAAATACAAATCGTTGTCAGTATTTATTAAATACCTCCATACATCTGCATTTTGGTCTGTTTGTTTTTGAGACGGATTAGTTCTCTCAACTTCTCTTTGGTCGGATTCTTGAAACTCTTTGAGTAAAAGCCTCACTTTTGATAAACTTATCCCATCTAATGAGTATGGAACAAAGTTTTCTTTATATGATTTCACATCTTCAACAGCAGACTCATTAATAATAAAGCCATCAATGACGTCTCTTTTTACTTCATCCCAAAGAGTAAGTAGATTGTGTCCACCTCTTGGCAAATTTCCACGACACCTTAAATAAATGTGTTTAAGTGAAATTTCCAAACTATGACGATATGAAAACAATATAGGAAATATATAGGTGTCTAATGTTTTGGGTGTTGCATCTTTCAAGGCTATTTCAACTAAATCATCGGCACTGTTTTTGTATCCTTCCCTTAATCCATACAATGCCAAATCCTTACTCTGCCATCCAAAATGAGCTGATTGCTCCATGTTATCACTTTGAAAAAATATTTTCATAGGTTACCTCATATTATTTTCTCTAAGCTTCTAAATCATTGACAACATCGTTTTCAATTTGGTCTATTATATCCGCAATATACTTTGAAACAACGGAATAATCTTCAATTACTCTTTTGAGCTGAAAAATCGGGTGATGCTTTAAATTCATATCAAAGTCACTCATGACAGCGACATTTGGAGAGTTTCTATGGGTCATTTTATTTCTAAGACTGTTTGAAAATGCATGATTTCCTTTCCATTCCCCCTCACAGTCAGTGTCGTCACTTTGCTCAATATACCCATATATTTCAGTTGCTCGAACTTTAAAATTATCACTGTGATTATTTGCAGGATTAAATATTTGTTTGTAATAAACTTTCTCTTTGGGAATGCTGATATTGAAATGAAGTCTATATAATTGTGCTAGCATATCCCATAAACTTGAAGTCCTAAATAAAGCATTTTCGAGATAGTAGTAAGCAAGTTCCTCTTCTTGAGTATCTGTTCTAATTAGACTAAAATTATTTGCCACTTCATCTGAATAAGCAAATTTAATTGCTTCATTAAAGGAAAGTTTGATTTTCCAATCTAAATCCATTAAAGTATCATGTATTGTTTTATATTGCATCAATTTTGCAAATGGTGTTTCATCATTTCCTGCCGACATCACTCCGAACAAAAATTTATCTTCTCCGCACATTACTTTGAACCGTTGCTGATTGTATACTACACTTGAAATTATTTCTTGAAAATAGAGCATTTCTTTGTTTTCTTGTTCGTCCATAGTTTTCCTCCCAATTAAATATCGATAAATAATTATACCACGCACTTCTACAAAATTCATCAACAGCTTTCAAACGAAAAAAGCAGTAGCATCACCATAAAGCAAGGGTCAAGATAAACGGCTTTGCCGCCCTTGCTTTATGGTGGCACTCCTACTATGCGGCAATTAAGGGGCGATAGCATACAAATGCTACCGCCCCCATACCATTTCTAAGGCTAAATACCTTTCAGCCAATCATTGAAGTATTCCACCCTCGCTATAATCCGTGCTCCCATCATGGGCAAGCCCCACGGACTGATGAGATAGCCTGCGATAAAGGCAGGTATTGCCTGTGAAAAGCTTGCCACGATAATCGTGCCGATACCGAGGGCAAACAGGACAAAGGACAGAACACCTAAAAGCCCACCTCCGAACACAAGTACAAACTTTGATATTCCAAGCAGGATATTCAGTGCCAAAGTGATTGGCAGCAACACGATTTTAAGTAATATTTTCATAAGCACCCCTCCATATCTCTTGTGTATTTATCGTAGCAGAAGAAAGGGAAAGTGTCTATCTTGTCATATCAAATCGCCGCCAATCTGAGCATGATTTCCTCGGCGGCACTCCAAAGCCTGTCATAGCTTTTTCGCAAATTCTCGATGTCCTCACCGTAAATACTGCCTGTTTCATGCACCCGTTTGGTAAGCTGATTAAGGCTGTTGCTCGTCACTCTCAGCACTCTGACAAGCTCCCTCACATCGGCGGTATCAATGTGAATGATAAGCCCGTCAATCGCCATTTTGCGTAGGTAGGCTTCGGTGTTTTTTGTGCCAAGCTCCTGCATTTTCTGCTCAATCAGCTCTTTTTCCTGTTCGGTTACTCTAAGCTGAATACGGATATTTCTCTGTCTGTTCGCCATCACCGTTCCTCTCTTTCTGCCTTAGATTTTTTAGGTGTTGTTGTGGATTTTGGGGTCTGCTGCTTTAAGCTCTCCAGTATGGACGGTCGGGCCTGTTTGGATACCATTGCCGTATCCCTCAAGGGGGCAGAACGCATGGCACTCATGTTAAGCTCTTTGTCGAGAACAGCAAGCCGAGCTGTCTTTTCCTTTAGCTCCTGTTCCTGCATAAACGGTTTTTGTACCTCAAGCTTTGCCGCCGTCTGCTGATTATAGAGGTTTTCAAGCTCCTTTTGTACCGACTGTAACCGTTGCGGCATATTGTTTAGAGCATTGTCGATACGGGTGAGATTACCCCTTGCATCAAGCCCGAGCTTTGTGGTATGGCTCATTGCCCCTTTCAGCGTAAGAGTGTGTTCGTTGCCAAAAGCGGCATAGCTTAAATACATGGTGAAGCCTTTGTAACTGCCGATTTCTATGGGGTCGCTGTTTTTCACTTCCTTGCAGGCTTCGAGAATTGCCGCCCCTGCATTGTCCTTATCGATGAGGGTATCGCCCTTGATAGTGATTTTAAAGTCATCTTTGAGAAGCTCACCTTGCGGCACTTTTGGGGGATGCTCTGTCAGTGTTACAATATCCTGTTCAAAGCCTTTAATATAGCCATTATGCCTTTCAATACTTTCGGGGAAATGCTTTAACAGATTATCTTCCAAGCGGTATTTTGTGCTTTGGTAGCTGGCTTTTAATAGCTTCAGCTTTGCGACTTCAATATCCAAGTCCATCTTTTCCTTTATCAAGGGATTTCCTGCACACAGAGCCTTGATTTCCGCATAAGAAAGGGCGGCTTCGTCTATATCCTCACAGGAACGGACAGGAGATTTTGAGGTCATTATCTGACTGATGAATTTTTGCTTGTTTTCTACCGTCTGCCAAAGGTAGGCATCAAAGGTATCCTCTGTCACATAGCGGAAGATTTTTACTTGCTCGTTGCTGTTTCCTTGACGGATAATTCTGCCGGAGCGTTGGGTTAAATCCCCCGGACGCCACGGACAATCAAGGTCATGGAGAGCCACAAGACGGTCTTGCACATTCATGCCTGCACCGCATTTTGCGGTACTGCCAAGCAGAACACGGACATCACCGTTACGCATCTTTGCAAACAGTTCTTTTTTTCGTGTATCGGTATTGGCTTCATGGATAAAGGCTACCTCGGCGGCAGGCACACCCTTTGCGATGAGCTTCTCCCGTATATCCTCATAAATGCTAAACTGTGCCTGTGGAGCTGTCACATCATCGGGGAGAGCATCTTCAAGGGCATGGAGTTCCACACCGTTGATTGCACCGCCGCCTGCCTTTGCCACCTTATCGGCTTGCGGTCTGCCTTTCGGAGTAGAGAGGTCACAGAACAGGAGTTGTGTCAGCTTATCGTCCTTTCCGTCCTCCCATATACGCAGGATATTGTTTACACAGGTGTTTACCTTACTGCCCTTATCATCGGGCAGCAAGGGATTAATCACTCGTTGGTCAAGCCCTAATTTTCGCCCGTCTGAGGTCACTTTCAGCATATTGTCAATAGAGGGGTCTATGCGGTCATTGTGTATTTTGGCAGCTCGTTCCGAAAGCTCCTGTACCAATTCCTGCTGTATTTCTGTGGGCTTTGCAACTACCGTTTCATAGATAACCTCGGGAGTTGGCAAGTTCAGCTCATCGGCGGTCTTGATGTCGGCAACTTCCTTGAACATGGACATCAGCTCGGGCAGATTGAAAAACCGTGAAAACCTTGTACGTGGGCGGTAGCCCTTGCCCTCGGGCGCAAGCTCATTTTGTGTGACGGTTTCTCCAAAGGTAGAAGCCCAAGCATCAAAGTGGAGAAGTCCTTTTTCTCTAAGAGTGTCATACTGCAAATACCGCTGCATGGTGTATAGCTCCACCATTGAATTGCTCACGGGAGTTCCTGTGGCAAATACCGTGCCTTTGCCCCCTGTCAGCTCGTCCATGTAGTGGCACTTTAGAAACATATCGCTTGATTTTTGAGCATCGGAGGTAGAAAGACCTGCCACATTTCGCATTTTGGTGAATGTAAAGAGGGTTTTGTAGCTGTGGGCTTCGTCTACATAGAGCCTGTCTACACCTAACTGCTCAAAGGTAACAACGCTGTCTTTGCGTTCTCTCGCCTCAAGCTTTTTCAGCCTTTCAATCAACCCTTTTTTGGTGCGTTCAAACTGCTTGACGGTAAAGCCCTCGCCGCCGCTTGATTTTACTTCTCGTATGCCTTGCTCAATCTCGTCAATCTGCTCTCGGAGCAAGCGTTCCTGTCGTTCAAGAGAAACAGGGATACGCTCAAACTGGCTGTGACCGATAATGACCGCATCGTATTCGCCTGTGGCAATCCTCGCACAAAACTTTTTGCGGTTTTTCGTTTCAAAGTCTTTCTTTGTGGCAACAAGGATATTTGCCGCAGGATACAGTCTTAAAAACTCGCTTGCCCACTGCTCGGTAAGGTGATTAGGTACGGCGAAAAGCGGTTTTTGACAAAGCCCAAGCCGCTTGCTTTCCATTGCCCCTGCAATCATTCCAAAGGTCTTGCCTGCACCTACTTCGTGTGCAAGCAGGGTGTTGTTGCCGTAGAGAATGTGGGCAATGGCATTGATTTGATGTTCTCGGAGCTTTATTTGTGGGTTCATGCCCACAAAATTGATATGACTGCCATCGTATTCACGGGGTCTTACAGAGTTAAAACGCTCATTGTAGAGCTTGACAAGGGTCTGCCGCCTATCTGCATCTCGGAATATCCAGTCCTTAAATCCGTCCTTGATAAGCTGTTGTTTTTGCTGTGCCGCTTCGGTTTCTTTTATATTGAGAACACGGATTTCCTTTCCGTCCGGCTCTGTTTTGGTATCGTAGATACGCACATCACGCAGATTTAGGGTGTCCTCAAATATCTTGTAGGCATTGGCTCGGGCAGTACCGTAGGTGGCATAGGCGGCAACATCATCATAGCTGATGGAGTTTTTGGCTGTTACGCTCCATTCAGCGGTGAAGTTGGAGTAATTAACCTTGATATTGCCTTGATTGCGGTATGGGGTATCAAAGAGTTCATACATAAACTCTTGCATATACTCTTTGTCAATCCATGTGCTGCCAATTCGCACCTCAATTTCGCTTGCATCTAAGTCTTTGGGCTGTGCCATTTCAAGGGCTTCTACATTGACCTTGTATTCCTCAGAAGTTCGGGCGACAAGCTCGGCGGTACGCAGTTTTTCACGCACATTGCCCGATAAATATTCATCGGCGGTGACATAGTGTGGGGGTGCATCGGTGTGGTACAGCTCGGGAATACGGAAGATGACACCTTTGAGCTGTGTTGCGATTTCTTCTTCAGATAGCCCTGTCAGCTCTGCCATAAAGGACATATCTACCTTTGCTTTTTCGGCAATGGAAACGGCGAGAGCTTCAGAGGGGGTATCCACACTTGTGATTTTTACAGATTTTTTAATGGTGCGTTTGGTGAACATATCCGCTTTGGCTTTGAGATTGCCGTCCTCGTCCACATCTTCGAGAGAGCAAAGGAGGTAGTAGGAATTGTCCTCACTAAAGGCAATGGAATTACCACGGCTGTTAATCAGTCCATATTTTGCGGTAAACCTATCATAGCGCTGATTTAACTTGACCTGTTCGACTTTGATAACCTCATCACTAAAGTCCTCAAGCTGATAATAAATAAGGTCTTGTACACACTTACGCAGCTCCACAAGCCCTGTAATGCGTTCCTTTGCGGTTTGGTTTAGGGCAGTCTTTACCATGCGTGAGTTTTCACGGAAATACACCTCACCGTCTACAAGGGCATAGGTGTGGTTTTTCACATTGGGGTCAGCAGGGATAAACACTTGCTCTGATATTTCTAAGTCGGGCAGATCCGCTTCGCTGATTTCGCCCTCAACATTTAAGACAGCCGCCTTTAACTGCTCAGAGAGGTCTGCACCCTCTATGGGAACACAGGTACTTTCTTCCCCAAACTGACCGCTGACCATTTCCATGTTGCCGAGTATCATTTCGGGGTGGTCTGCAAAGTAGCTGTTTAGGGTAATGTCATTTTCATCGTAACCGAGGTGTATCCAATCCCTTTCCACATCAATCGGTCTGTCACGCTTTTGCAGGAAGATAATATCACTGGTGACTTCCGTTCCTGCATTTCTGGTAAATGCGTTGTTGGGCAGTCTGATTGCTCCAAGCAGTTCAGCCCTCTGTGCAAGGTATCGTCTGACCTCGGGGTTTTTCTTGTCCATTGTTCCCTTAGAGGTGACAAAGGCAACGATACCGCCGGGGCGAACCTTATCCAACGCCTTTGCAAAGAAATGGTCGTGAATGAGGAAATTTTGGCTGTCATAGCGTTTCTCGGTGAGCTTGTAGTTGCCAAAGGGTACATTGCCGATGGCAAGGTCGAAAAAGCTGTCGGGCAGCTCTGTTTTCTCAAAGCCTGTTATGGAAATATTGGCAGAGGGATAAAGCTGTTTTGCAATTCTGCCTGTGATACTGTCAAGCTCCACACCATAGAGGTTAGAGCCTTTCATACTGTCGGGCAGCATACCAAAGAAATTGCCCGTTCCGGAGGCAGGCTCTAGGATGTTTCCGCTTTTAAATCCCATTTGCTCCACCGCATCGTACATTGCCTTGATGACTGTTGGAGAGGTGTAGTGGGCATTGAGCGTACTGGCTCTTGCCATGTCGTACTCGTCCTCGGTCAAGAGGTCTTTTAACTGCAAGTATTCGTTGTGCCAGTTGTCTTTGCTTTCATCAAAAGCATCGGGCAAGCCGCCCCAGCCTACATACTGTGATAGGGTTTCCTGTTCCTCTTTGGTAGCAGGACGGTTTTCTCTTTCAATGGTCTGCAAGGCAGTGATAGCGGCAACATTACGCTGATATTTTTCACGCTTGCTGCCCTCGCCTAAATGGGTATCGGTAATGCGGAAGTCCTCGGCTTTCTCCTGCATGGACTTAGTTTGTGGATAACGCTCCAAAAGCTGTAAAAAGCTCTCTCGGCTTTCTGCTCTCAGCACAGGATAAAACAAAGAGGGGTCACGCAGGGTAACATGATAATCAGTAATTTCCTCAATCAAAAAAGGCGTACCGTTTTCAAGATAGACGGTATCGCCTTTAGCGTAAGGGATAGGGGCAATTTCAATTTGTGTTTCTCCGGCAGGGATAATCTGTTGAACAACCGCCTGCATGGTTTTGTATTCCTCGGGAGTAAGCACATCTTCTGCTTTGATATTGTTGGATTTATTGCCGTAGGTGTCGGGGATAATAAACCTGTTCCAGTTGTTACCGTCAGTTTCAAACAATAACCGCTGTTCGCTGTCCTCATTTGGAACAAGCCCACTGCCCGCAAAACGCTCCCATAGTTCTTGTGGGGCATTGACTTCAACCGTTGCCAAATAGCTGCCTTTTTTCACTTGAAACAGGTCGGTGTTTTCGGTGTTGTACATTTCTATGGTCAGCTTTGCGGCAATTCGCTCTGCATCACTGATAACTTGCTCCACAAATGAGCTTGACTCATCACTGGCAAGTCGTTCACGCAGCTCCCCAAAATCCACATTGGCAAAGCTGTCACATTCGACATCGGTGAAAAACTGTTCTTCAGCTACAAGCTGACCGATATGCCTTTGTACCTTTGCCCACGGCAGTTCAAGGGATAAATCGTCTTTGGTAACGGTAAAGGCAGGGAGATTGCCGCCAAACTCGTTTTTCAGCCATTCGGCTGTACCACGCTCACGGCTGTGGCTCTCCATAAACTCGGTGACTCTTCGTTTACTGGAAGTATCACCGTTCCATGCTTGCAATGCGGTGTCAATATCGACTTTGGTAATTTCCGTAGGGGTTATAGAGGGGGCTGACTGCACAGTGTCGGCAGTTTCTTGCTCGGTTATAACCTCTGTTGGCTGTTCGTTTACAGTAGAGCGTATGAAATATGGCTTTTTCTCTCCGTCCTCCATAGATATAAGCACGACATTTCGCCCACTGTCCAGTAGCTTTTGGGTGTACTGCTCAAGTACATTAGAGGGAAAACCGCACATGGGTACACGCTTATCATCAAGACCGATATTGCGGTAGGTGGAATGCAAGTCCAGTGTTTTTGCTGCAAACTCTGCATCAGCTCCTAAGACCTCGTAAAAATCGCCCAACGGGTACAGCACAATATCATTGGGGTATTCATTTTTCACATTAAGATAGCCTTGATAAAGGGGTGTAACCTGTGACAGTGGCTTAACAGGTTCGGGAGCTGTGTTTTCAAAGGTATCTGCAAGGCTAAAATCAATTTGCTTGTTTTCAAAGTTGTGATAGTAAATGTGTATGGTATCGGTGGATAGGCTAATTGCAAAATCCTTATCCTTGCTGAGTTCGGATAAAAACCTGTTGTTATATATGGCTTCGTTGATTGTGATTTCATCGGTTTTATCCGCACGGTTGAAATAGGTAAAAGCATTTTCGTTATCGTCCTGTGTGACAAGGCTTGCGATATAGATAGACAGATTTTTCTTCTTGCTCGAGATATGCTCCCATACTTTGAGTTCGGGTTTTTCGGCATAAAATGTGCCTTTATACTTTGTATCTAAGCTGTTGAAAAAGTCTACAAGCCAGTTCGCAAGCAAATCTTCCTTTTTTGGCTCAAGGGATAGCTGTGTATCCTCTTTTGTGGACATAGAAAAAGCAGACGGACTTTGCGTTTTTACACGCTCTTGTCTGTCTGCTATTCTTTGTATCTGCTCTTGTTCTGTGGGGAATAAGGTTAGCTGAAAATAAGCTCCGTCAGTATCAGTTCTTCTGCTTGGGCTTTGAGGTTGTTCATGTGACCTACCCACTCCATCTGCTGTGTCAGCTTGTCGGGAGGTGTCTGCACTTTCTGCAAGTCTGCCATTATCTGCGTGAGCCGCCTGTTCGCCGTTTGGTCGATTTCCAATAGGTGAGCTTGCAGTTTCTCGCTCAGTAACAGGTGGTTGAACAGGGCTTTGCGGTGTTCCTCCAGATAGGTTTTCCTCATTCTGCCGTACTTGCCGAGGGGCTGTGTCGGCTGTTCTGTCAGTGTGATGTTGGGTATCAGATAATCCCCGTTCCTGCTGTAAGTTAAGTTGTTCATGCTCATTGCTCCTTTCACGCTCTGTTTTGATTATGGTGAGTGATATTTGTCTGAATACCTGCTCGCTTTGTTCGCTTACTGCCGTACCCAAAAGGCTGACAGCAGCGGAGGTATTAAAGTCGAAGATAGGTAGAAAATCCTCATGGTCGAAGTAGCTTTCAGTATAAAGCCCACATCGTTGCATAAGGGTGTAGGAGATACTGACAGTGGCGGCATTTTCAAAAGCGATACGAAGATTGTCCTCGTCATAATCCTCTAAAAAACTGTTTTCTGCAAAGTAGGGTATTTCCTCTTTGTGATTATCATAATACTCTTTCGCCAAATCATTGGCAATGTTGTAAAACCCGTCTGTGAGGTTATCGCTGTACACACCAAATTTATCCTCGAGCATTTCTAAAATCAGTTGTTCGTGATAATCCTTCATTTCCCAAAGAAAAGGGCGGCGAGAATTTTCTCGGCCGCCCGTATCAGACACATCAAATACATATTTCAGTTTTGGGGTTTCGCCTGTGGGGTCAAGCAGGGCAATGCCCGTAGAGCCACGGCGAACAAATCTGTTCATTTTGTTATTCCACAGCTCATAATCGGCACAAGCCGTTGCATCGGGTCTTTGTGCGTAAATCATAAGCTGTTCGTGATAAGGGTACTTATACAGCCGCCCCATGGTGGCAAGAAACCCTGTCCAGTTGGCAAGGCTGCTTGTTAAGTGAGTGGCGGTATCTTCCGCAAGCTGTGCAAAGGCTTGTGCTTTTGTTGGCATTTTTAGTCCTCCTGTTCCTCAAAATCGGGAATAAGCTCACCCGAAAGGCTTTCAAATTCCTCATCACTCATAGCTAACAGCTTATCTATAACCGTCTTGGTGAGGGCAAGCAGCTCGGTTTCATCTGCTGCAAGGTAGCTTTGCATTTCGGTAAGCTCGGACAGCAAATCCGTCCTTGAGCCTATATTGTAAATGCACATCAAATTGCTTTCTTCCACTGTAAATCTGCTCATAATTATCGCTCCATTTCCGCACCGTATGAAGGTGCTTTTTTAGATTTTTCTTTTTCCTGCGGCGGCTTTGTTTTAAGCTGTTCCATGACCGACTGCTTTTCTTCCCTGCGTGTAGCATCAAGCAAATCCATAAGTGAGATAGGGTTGCCTCTTTTGGCATCTTCCTCGAGCTGTGCTACGGTGGGCTGATTGTTGATAACACCGTCAATCTGATTGTAGTTTTGCTCGGTGGACAGTTCAGCGGTACGGAGAGGGTTATCCTCATTTCTAATAGCAAAGGCACGAGTACCATTGCCCATAATGTGATATGCACCGTCATCAGAGCTGTGGTGGTAGCCATAGCCTGCTGCTTTCATCTGTTCCGTTGTCATATCGGTAAGAAAAAAGTTGCCTCGAGGGGTTTGTACTTTCTCGCCAGTAAGGAAGTTGTCCGGCATAGGGGTTGCAGGCTCCGCAAACTGTGGCAGTTCTTTAAAATCGTAGCTGTCGCAGTAATGGTATGTTACAACACCGCTTTGCTTGATAGCAACGATGTCGCTGACCGATAAGGAATGACCTTTGAAATCCGCAGGGTGGTCATTGTTAAAACGCTCCCATATTTCCTCAAGCCTATCTCTTTGACTGGCATACTGTGTAAACGGCTCGGTATATACAAAATTGTAGTTATCACGCTCCACTAAAAGCCCACGGCTCTTTAACCAGTCCAGTCCTTCAAAGCGGTAATCTCTAAGCTCATCACCGTCTTTTAGCTGATAAATGGCAAAGGCATCTTTGCTGTGTTCTAAAAAGAGCTGTTCGCTCATGTCGGGCGAGAGCGTATCAGTGCCTTTCATTTCCTCATATTCTTGCAGAGCAAGCCAGTCGGCTTGTTCAATGCCAAATAAACCACTGTGATTGTCGATGTCCTCACGGTCAAAAACCATTGCTTCGGTATTGTCCTCATAAAGCAGATACACCGTCAAATCCTGTTCAAACAGTTCGGCGGCTCGCTCTTTTGAGAGAGGTAATAGCTCATCAGAGAGGTAGCCATAGGCATTGCGGTCTGCAATGCTCACATCGGGGTCGGGCATGGGGTGGCTGTGTTCCGGGGCAGACGGCTCGGGCATGGGGGCTTTTTCGGTATCTACCACAGGTTCAATGCTGTCAAAATGCTCTCTGAGGTCATCAAAGCCATTCCAAACATCATCTAATACAAGGTTTGCATGGCTGTCCACAATCACACAAGTGGCTTCATCGCCGTGTTCCTCATGTTCAAGGAGAAAGTATGGGGTGCTGTTTATCTCGGCGGTATCAATGACATACCAAGTGCCGATATGCCCCTCCACCTCAATATTAGAGCTGCCCTCGGTAATTTGCCCCTTGTCGGGGGCGGGGGCTTGCTCCAATGCAGGTGTTTCTGTGGCAATATCCATGCCACGCTCTTTGATAATCTCGGCAAAGTGAGTATCAATACCGCTTATCAGCTCCGATGAGGTCTTATTTATGGTTTCAAGAGAAGCTCGAAGCTCGGCAAGCTCCTTGCCCTTGCTCCAAGTAGCAATATAGCCCAAGCTGTTTTCGGCAGTCTGTATGCCATAGTAACTGCAAACAGCAAAGGAGATACTTTCGGCTTCAACTTCCTCGGTGTTACGGTCTTTGGGCTTAATGGGCTTTGTATTTTCGCCCTGCTGTGCTTGCAGTTCCTTTTCCATTTCTCGGTTGTGCAGGAGAGAATGTGCGACTTCGTGAATGGCGGCAGAAATGGTCTGCACCTCGCTCATGCCCTCACGAATTGCAATTCTCTTATCCTCAATGTGATAGTAACCGTCTGTATCCTCAGACATTGTCTTGATTTCAATGGGAACAGGTGCGGTGCGTTTCACCGCTTCCATGAATACCTCAAACTGCTCCACATTACCTGTCAGATTGCTTGCAAGGGTGGGTAGCGGCTCACCCTCTGTTTGCGACACATCAAATACCGATACCACACGAAACATGGGTATCTGTATTTCTACTTCCTCGGTCTGCACCTTGCCGCTTACATCAAGGATAGGTGCTTTAGTTTGTGGGTCGAGCTTTTCTCGTTCCTCCTTGATTTTGTACGGGGTAGGTGCAATGATTTTAATGCCCTTTTCGCCCTTTTTGACATAACGGGAAAATCCGTCACGCCATTTGTTAAAGCCTGCAACAAGAGTTGCATCGGGCTTTTGCATGGATATTAGCATAGTGTTGTTAAGAGAATATTTGTGAAAGCGGCTCATGGTCTGAAGATAGCTCTTGTATTTATCGCTCTCAAAAAGCTCCTTTATGCCTGTTTCAATGCTGTCGGTTATCTCTTTTAACCGTTCTTTCGGGTTTTGTTTTTCTGCCATAGAGGTGTACTCCTTTCTGTTTTTGGGTATAAAAAAAGCACTCTTGATTTCTCAAAAGTGCTTAGTTTAGCATTTTATTTAATTGTGACTACACAATATTTTAATATCTTTATCTCTTTGCGTTTGGGTATATGCATTAAAAATGTGAGGAACATTTCCAAATTGCAGCTTAATTAAATTTGTATGTGCATTATTTATACAATAAGGAAGAAGATAAAATTTTTCACCACCACATTTTTGTCGAATAACATCAACTATATGAAATGCGTTCTCAACAACAATATGCTGTTTTACATACATGGTATCCTTTTCATATAAAAACAGCTTTAAGAGATAGCCTAAAAGAACAGATGACAGCTTGTAAGCGTATTGCGATGATGTTTCTTCAATTAACTCTGTCACCCTATTTGCATCAACCGAATTTGAAACTTCTTTAAAATCAAATATGGTATCCAGTAATGGAGCTTCTAAACAATCCAACTCATTAAAATCGTTATCTTTCAACGACACTCCCTCATAAACTGTTCGTCCATATTTTTCGTGTATGCTTGCATGTTCACTTGCAACATCTTCACCATGTTGACATCTGGATTTTCTGTAAATCTTCTCCCTAAACAAGTATGTGTAGTCACCAAATATTGCTGAAAGGTCATTTGCACAAGCATCTTCAAATGAAATTTTATATGAACTTGATTTCTCACGAAATATTTCGATGGAGTTAATGGTCCAAATAAAGTTCTTTCTCCAAAACAAAGCAAATACTAAAGGATACTTTTTTTGCTCAGCATATTGCCTAAGGACGTCATATTTATATTTCGGAAAATCAAAAGTTTCTTTGTCGGCATCAATTAGCTTAGCTTCAACAAGAACATTTGAAAAACATGTTTTACTGCCAGCTTCGAAACAAACCTCATAGTCAGGTGTTTGCATATCTTCCTTTGATTTTTCAGGAAATTGTTCTTGTCCAAGAGGTGTAATTAATTTAACCCATGGCAAAAGAGAATAGATGCGTTGAAACAAATCTTCAGCCGCATAGCCTTTTTCAAATCGCTTAAATTGCCCTCTCAATTCTTCATCAGAAACAGTGAGTTCTAACAATTTGACTATATTCTCATCGCTAAAGTCCTTCCCCATATCTTTAGATGCTTTAACTATGTCATAAACAAATCGCATTGCTTGTATTGGATTAGACATTTAATCACCACCTTATAAAATAATTATACATCACGTTAGTATAAAATTCTACGGAAATGATGTTAAACTTTCGTCACATCAATTCTTCGCCCCAAACTCCATTGTGAAATTCACAAACTGACCGCCCGTATCATCAAGAACAACAACACAGTCATAGGTTTTACCTGTCTTTTCGGAATAGCAGCCTTTCAGCGGCACTTTTCCGTTTTTCAGAAGTTCCGCAACAATCGCCTTTGTTACGGTCTTTTTCTTTGCGATGAAAAAGCGGTTTTCTTTCCAAATAGCAAAACCACAAGTCTTATCAGAACAGCAAAATCCCTTTTTATTTTCACTAACTGCACCGCCGCAGCGAGGGCATTTACCCATGCTCTCACGGTCAGACGGAAAGAGGGTATCTGCTCCCTTAATCATTTCATAGGTCTTTACAAGGGCAGTGGTCATGCTCACAATCTCCGATAAAAAGCCATCGGCTGACAGCTCCCCACGCTCCACAAGTTTCAGCTTTTCTTCCCACTCGGCTGTCATCAAAGGGGATTGCACCTGTTCAGGCAATACGGTGATTAAGGCTGTGCCTTTGTGGGTAGCAGTGAAATACTTGGTCTTTTTATCGCCCTTACGCTCGGCAAGCCCCGACTTAATCAACTTTTCCAAAATGCCTGCCCTCGTTGCCGGAGTGCCAATGCCTTTACGCTCTGCATCGGTTTCTGCTTTGTTGGCATTTTCCATAGAGGACAGCAGTGTATCATCTGTAAAAGGCTTGGGCGGTGAGGTTTTACCCTCCTTGATTTCAGCCTTTGCGGTAAAGACTTCGCCCTGGTCAATACTTGGCAGGGCTTGGTCTTTATCTTCCTTTTCCTGTTCGCCCTTATAGAGCTTTTGCACCGCCTTAAAACCGTCTTGAAGAACGGTTTTTCCTTTGGCAGTGAAAACAGACTCACCGCATTTTGCAGTGATAACCGTTTCGCTGTATCTGTGGGTATCGCCTACGGCAACCAAAAGGCGAATGGCAAGGAGTAACAGCGTTTCACGCTCTCCATGCGGTAAGCCCTGCACATCAAGCCCTTTTGTATTCATGGTGGGGATAATGGCATGGTGGTCGCTGACTTTGGAATTATCAATGACCTGTGCCGTGTTGACAGGCAGCTCGGTGGTACTCTGCATAAAAAAAGCCGCCGTAGCTTTTGCTAAGACGGGAATACCGCTTTCCATATCCTCGGTTAAAAATCGGCTGTCAGTTCGGGGATAGGTGATGTATTTCTTTTCATAAAGGCTCTGTGCGTACTGCAAGGTCTGCTCGGCGGTAAAGCCAAGCAGCTTATTGGCTTCACGCTGTAAGGTAGTGAGGTCATAGAGCTTTGGCGGTTTTTCCGATTTTTCCTTTTGCTCAATGCTTTCAATAACAACATCTTGACCGTCACAAGCCTTTAGTATTTCCGTAGCCTGTGCCTTGTTTTTGAGCTTTTCACCTATTAGGGAAAAGCCATTACAGGTGAGGTGTACCGTATAAAATGGCTCGGGCTTAAAAACGGAAATAGCGGCATCACGCTCACAAATCATGGCAAGGGTGGGTGACATTACTCGCCCGATATTTAAGGTCTGATTGTAAAGGACGGAGAAAAGGCGGGTGGCATTGATACCCACAATCCAATCGGCTTTTGCCCTGCACAGGGCAGCTTCATAGAGGTTATCGTATTCTTTCCCGTCCTTTAGATTTTCAAAGCCTTTTTGAATGGCGGTATCCTCAAGAGAGGAAATCCAAAGCCTTTTGATTGGCTTTTTGCACTTTGCTTTTTCATAGACAAGACGGAAGATGAGTTCACCCTCTCGCCCTGCATCGGTGGCACAGATGACGGTATCTACTCTGCTGTCATTTAACAGCTTTTTCAGCACATCAAACTGCTTTTTGGTACTGCTCGAAACTTGGTATTGCCAAAGGGCAGGAAGTATGGGCAAATCCCCATACCTCCACTTGGCATATTTTTCATCGTAGCTATCGGCAGGGGCAAGCTCTACCAAATGCCCAACACACCACGAAACAATGTAGTTGTTGCCCTCGGTATAGCCGTCCTTGCAGCTTGTCGCTCCCAAAATCTTTGCAATACTCTGTGCAACGCTTGGTTTTTCTGCTATGACTAAATTCATATTGTTCTCCTTTAAAATAGAATAATTAAATGGTATAATTTACGTATGAAAGTGAGGTGATGGGTATTGTCAAAAGACCACATTGCTATACCAAAAACAACATTAAAAAATTTTGCTGATAAATCAAGTGGAAAAATTTTATTTTTAGATATGAAAACTAATACTATACACTCTGCATTTGCCAAAACTTTTAATACCGCTGAAAACTACTATCCAAAAGATAAAGAAGATTACCTTTCAGCAGAAATCGAAACTGTAATGGGGCGATTAGATAAGGGACTTAAAACCTTACAAGATGGTGAAGATGAAGTTCGGTTGTCCAGTTCGGTTCGAGAAGATGTTATCCGTTGCTTGGCTATACAACAACTTAGGGTTCCGGATTTTATGAATTCCGTACATAGAGAAAGTTTGTTTTCGGATATTTTACCTCCTGAGTATTTTTCACCATTGCATCGAGAAGGAAATAGACATATCAAAACAGCTATATCTGCATTTGAAAAACTTCTTATATCGTATGATGTCAATGTTTATGTAATAGACCCTAATGATACATTTTCGTTTATACTACCAACATCTCATTCTTTGACAAATGGTAAGAATATGTTGCTTGTACTTTCCCCTTACAGAAGCATTATCCTGTTGCCAAAATCGGATAACCAAAAGTATTATACAGCTGACGGTTATCTTGGTTATTTGCAAGTCAAAAGATATACTGATATAGAACCTATTTTTTTGAAAACAGTTGCGGCAGAACAAAAACTACAAAATGGTAGGATTATAGGATTAAAACCTCAACTGGAAATTTTACAGAAATCTATTTTATAGAAATCTGCCACCTAAATTTAGGTGACAGATTTTTCTTTGACTAACTGCATATTTTATCTCTTTTTATGGGGGTTTGGAGTATTTGCTTTCTCATGAACAATAATCAGCTTGCGGATTTTCTGCTCCTTTTTCGGCGGTCTGTCTGTGGCAGGGGGCGGCGAACACTGGGGCTTTTGCATCATCATTCTTTCATAGGCACTGTCGGTAAAATATTTCACTGGGTATCGTCCTCACTTTCTTCGGGAGCGTCCTCCTGTTCCTCAGAGGTCGGCTCATACTCGTCCTCGTCCTCATCATCATCATCGCTGTAATCATACTCGTTCATATTGGGGTTGTTCTGCGGCTTTGCCTTATTTTTTACCACCTTGAAATGGTAGAAAGCACCTCCGCCGATTAAGCCAAACACAACAAGGAGTGCCACAATGCCCATCGGATTGCCCTTTCCTTTTTCGGGCTGTGGCTCGGCAGGCTCAGTCAGCTCGGGGGCTTTGCCTGTGCAGCTTACTTTGTCTGTGCTGCATACAGAGCAATCAGCATTTACCGCACCGGTTTCGCACTTTTCCTTGCAAGAGCAAACTTTAGGCTCGGTTGGAGCATCTTCCATGAGGGCAAGCAGGTCGGCTTCATCCACCATGTTCAAAAGGTAAACATTGTCCTCTTTGCCTGCACGGTCGATGACAAGGTAAAAATAGTTGCCGTTTTTGGATACGGCGGTAATAAACTGCTTATCAATCTCGTCTGTTCGCTCCACATCGTCCACAAGGGTTAAATTGCCCTCGGGGGTAAGAGGAACAGCGGGCGTGGGTGTTTCGGTCACTTCGGGTGTCGGCTCGGTAGTATCCTCTCCACCGCCTGCAAAGGCAGTGGTGGAAAAGGCGGTCATGCAAAGCACCGTCATAAGTAAAACGGCAAAAATACGGATTTTAGTTTTCTCCATTCTTGTTTTCCTCCTGTTTTCCAGATAAAAAAGGCACACCGCTTTTACTGCGGTATGCCGTGATAACATCGGTTAGATTTTCTGTGCTGATTTTCGCACCTCGGATAAGTCCGATAATTTCAAGGTTTTCAAACTCGGTTTTTTGCTTGTTCAGTTCTTCCCATTTCTCTTGCAAAAGCCCGATTTTATCCTCGATTTTCTTCATATCGGAAAGCACCTTTTTTAGTTTTGCGTTCAAATAATTTCCTCCTTAATTCATTAGTCCGTAGCCCATAATCACACTGCTGTTAAGGTCATAATCTCTGATTTTGCAGGCATCGCCGCTATTGCCCTCAACGGTGTAAACACGGCTACCATCTGTGCCGATAACAATACCCACATGGTCGGAGCTGCCATCGCCCTCCCAATCGAAGAAGATAACATCGCCGGGGGCAATGTCTTCGTATCCTCTGTTTGCCCATCGCCCATTAGACGAGAAGTAAGGGATACCTTGGCTTTGGCAGGCGCCGAACTTAGGCTCGGAATACCCTGCTTGATTAAGCACCCATGACACAAAGCAGGCACACCATTCCACACGATAATCAAAGCCATACCATGACCAATAAGGCTGACCGCCAACATTACCCACCTGTGATTTTGCAATGTCCACGATATTTTGATTGCCCGGTCTTTCGCCATTTACAAAATCAACACCACTTAAATCGGTGGAGGGGCTGCCGTCAATAGATCCGCCGCCAAAGAGCAGCGGTTTATTGCCTTTCGTTTGCAGATAGACATTGTACATTTGGAGCTGTTCAGCAGAAAGCAGGCTGTTAGCCACTGTGTTTATGGACTTGTTTGTGAGCGTTACATTTAGAATGTAGTAGTCATAAGGCACTTCCACAGTGTAGGTATCGGAGTGGGTATTACCGTCCTCGTCTGTCCATGTGTCCGTCCTCGTTTCGGTGCGATAGCGTACCTCTACGGTTTCGGTCAGCGTGAGCTTGTATTGCTTTTCAAACACCCTCTGTAATTCGCCCTGCACCCCACTTGCCTTGAAATATTGCAGTAAGGCGGTAAGGCACGATGCAAGCTGATGAGGGTCGTGTGCTATGGGGTCTAAGTCATAGCGGTACTCATCATAATCGGGATAATCCCTTTCGATGTTGTTAATCTGTGCCTGCAACGATGTTTCCAGTGCGGTGTAGTTGTTGTTGGCAGCAATAAGTTCCTCGTTTTCGGAAGTATAAGAGGTGGATACTACATTGGTTATCGCCCCTTGAAACATGACCGAGCAGGAAGAAACCGCCCCGGCAATTAAGGCAATCATCAAAAAGAGGGCAAGCAGAATGAGCAATACTTTTGGATTTTTAGCAACAGCCGATACCGCCTTTGATACTGTGTCAGCCCCTTTTTTAACCGTTGATTTTGCGGCCTTAGCAGTGGTCTGTTCCGCTTTAGTGCCTTTCCCGTACCGTGTGGCAATGTACTGTTTTTTAATGGCTCTTTTTTGCTGAAAGCGAGAAATAGGGTTACTTGCCGCCTGTGGGTTATCCCGAATACTTTTCTTGTAAAGGACATTCACATCGGCTTGTATGCTCTTTTTCTCTGCCTTTGCCAGTGTGCGGTAGGGCTTCAGCTTGTGGGAGTGATAGGCACTTTGAATACGGTGTACAGCAAATTCACCTGCCTTTTCGGTGCCGTGTGCGGCTTCAAGCCCCACATTGTCCTGCTCATCTTCGCTGATTTTCTTATGCACAGCAGACAGGACAGCCCTCTCGGGAGCTTTTTTAATGCCATGCTCAAGTTTTGAGGGTGGCTTTGGCTTATCCACTTCCTCAAAATGCAAACGCACCGTCTTTTTGCCAGTGTCGGCATCAACGGTGCGTTCTTTGGTTTTTACTGTTTTCTTCGGTATATTGGTTTGTGCCTTTTCCAGTTTATCAGCCGCTTTTTCTGATTTTGCTATGGGCTTTTCTAAGGTCGGGTCGGCTCGTTCTTCTTCGGTAAATTGCAGTCTTGATTGTTTTTTCATCGCACACCGCCTTTACTCCTGTTTGGTTTCGTCCAACTTGGTAGTCATAATGCTGTAAAGCTCAGTGTTCTTCGGGAATTTATCCACGAAAGGCAGAATGACATTACCGTAAAAGAGCAAGCCCTCGCCAACACCGCTGCCTGTCACATAAGAGAGCTGATGAGGGGAGATATTAAGCTGCTTGGCAAGTATCTGTCTATCGCCTGCCGCTTGGTTTAGCATATACACAAAGTCGGAGTTTTCAAAGATATTCTCCACTTCTCGAGAGGATAACAGGTCTTTTATATTCTGTGTGATAGCTGTGGGAATACCGCCCCATTTACGAAAGCGTTTCCAAATCTCCACCGAGTAGGCGGCGGTCTGTTCCTCTTTAAGCAGCAAATGGAACTCGTCCATATAGTAGCGAGTGGAGCGTTTTTCCGCACGGTTTATGGTTACTCTGTTCCAAACTTGGTCTTGCACAATAAGCATACCGAGCTTTTTAAGCTGTTTACCCAATTCCTTAATATCGTAGCAGACAGTGCGGTTTGTAATATCCACATTTGTCCTGTGGTTGAAAACCGAAAGACTACCCGTCACATAGATTTCAAGAGCTGAACGGATATGCTTTGCTTCTTTTTCCTCCTGTCTGCCGAGTGCATCGTAAAGGTCACCCAAAATCGGCATTTTGGCAGGGGCGGGGTTGGCAAGGTATTCTGCATAAACGAGGGTAACACAGCGGTCAATGATGGACTTTTCAACAGGGGTCAATCCCTCTTTGCCGCCGACAATCAGCTCACACAAGGAGAGGATAAAATCGCTCTTTAGGGCAAGAGGGCTATCGTCCTCAGAGTAGTTGAGGTTGATGTCCATAGGATTGATGTACTGGCTGCTTGTAGGCGATATTTTGATAACCTGTCCTTTGAGCCTTTGCACAAGGGAAAAATATTCTCCCTCAGGGTCGCACACGATGATGTCATCGGTGGTAATGAGAAATACATTGGTGATTTCTCGCTTAGCGGCAAAGGATTTACCACTGCCGGGTGTACCGAGGATAAGCCCGTTGGGGTTTTTGAGCTGCTTGCGGTCTACCATGATGAGGTTGCTTGACAGAGCGTTTAAGCCATAGTACAAGGCTTCACCGCCCGACTGAAAAAGCTCCTGTGTGGTAAAAGGCACAAAAATAGCGGTGCTTGAGGTGGTCAAGCTCCGCTGTATGGGTACAAGATTTTTTCCGAGGGGTAAGGAAGTCATAAAGCCCTGTTCCTGCTGATAATCAAGCCTTATGAGGGTGCAGTTGTGCTTGTTGGCAATGCCGCTTGCTTGGAGCAGGATATTGTCCAGTTCCTTTTTATTGGCGGCGGTATTCAGCACAAGGAATGTGATTAAAAACATTCGCTCGTTGCGGCTTTGCAGGTCGGCAAGGAGTTTTTTGGCTTCACCGCCATATGTGGCAAGGTCTGACGGAATGATGTCCATGTCATAGCCTGCTCTTACCGCCTTTTTTTGTTCCTCAATCTTCATTTTATCAAGGTCGGTAATCTTACGCTTAATGGTCTTAATTGCTTTCATTTGGTCTACCGACTGAATGTGCATGGTAACAATGAGGTTGCTCTCCATTTCCAAAAAATCGGACAGCACACGGTCATTCAGCTCGGGGGCAAGTATCTGCAAAAAGGATACCGCACCGTATTTATCGCCTGTTCTGAATGTGCCTTTCTCCTTAAACTCAAAAGAGGACGGGGCAATAAAGTCTTTTGTACTAAGCCCCGAGGGGGCAAGCCATTTCCACTCAAAGGCAAAGGGGGCATTGCCACTCATACGAAGAATGTTGTGCATGAGCTTTAGCCTCTGCTTTCCGTCAAGGGAGGTGAGCTGCACACCCAATCGCTTAAATGCGTTCCACAGGTCATTTTCAATGCGTTCAAGACGGGGCTTTGCAATTTTGATATTCTCGGTTTCAATACCAAAGGTAAGGTATTTTGTTTTCACAAGTCCGTTGTTGCCCCTTGCAAGCTGATTGTGCAGCATCTCACTGTACTCTGTTCGGATACTGTCAAAATCATTTGCCTGCGGAGCGATGAATACGCTTTTTTCAAAGTCCTTTGTATTCGCTGTGGTGTTTAAGAATGTGAGCTGAAATTTGATTGTGCTGTCAAAGTAATTGAGGAAGTCGCACCAGCTTTCAAAGATAGCGGTCTTGTCCTCGTTCTGTGCAATCTGATAGTTGATGTCACCAAATTGCAGGGTCTTGGTGTAGAGCTTATCGCCCACATGACAGATACCATCGGGGAAAATATGACGGTAAGGGATACTGTCCTGTGCCGACTTTACTCCTTTGAGTTTATTGTTCGCCCTTTGCATCGCGCTTGCGATGTTCTGTTTTTCTGCCCGTGTGAGCTTTATGGGCTTCTTTTCGATTTTTGACAATTTGATTTACCTCCATGTCTAAGTGATATTGCCTTTCCAGTAGCGGATAAAAATTGTCCGTCATGTAAGGTCTTTGTTTCGGGTTAAGAAAACGCACCGCCGCATAGTTTTTGAGGATTACCTCGAGGGGCTGACCGTGCTTTTCATACATGGCAAACATGAATAGCGGAAACATAAAAAGCATCATTACAAGCACCGCAGGGCTTGTGCCGATGTAGTCCTTGAGAATGAAAAAAGGCGGTAATCCTACCGCCAGTGCCGCCGAAAAGCAGATAATTTGCCGCTTTGTAAGGTTTAGAGCAACCTTTGTTTTTACATTGCTTAAATCTTTAGGAATTGGTACATAAGCCATAAAATTCTCCTTTCTGCCTTGCTGTGCAAGGTCTTTAATGTGCTGAGAATATGCTCTTTGCCAATGTACCCGTCTTAAAGAGGGAGAAGCAGAGCAGTACCGTGTACATCATGCAAGTCCAAATCGCTTTTATGGGGTCATCACCTGTTGCGATGGACTGAATAAGCACTGCATAAATGCCAACGCACACCATAATCAAAAAACCTTGAAATGCGAGGGCAAGCAGAGCTTTGAGGTAGTTGTTTCCCATGTTCCACTCCTTGCTTGACATTGTAGCAATGGGGATTGCTCCAAGAGAAGTCATGAGGTAGATTTCAAGCATTCTTCCGTACACAATAATGAAAACGCAAACGGATAATGCCCACATAATAATACCCATAAAAAAGCTTTGCAGATACAGCCCCAAGAGTGAGCCTATATCCATTTGTAGCAAGCTCTCACGCAGGGTATCTAAGGTTTCCACTCCTACTGCGGTATCTCCGATAATCACTCCTGCCGCATTGGATATAACCGACTGTGCCACATCAAATATGCCCATCATAATAGGGAATGTGTTTGTTACAAGTACCACGGCAATAAAGGTTTTCATCATCCACTTGAAAATGTCCGAGGGTGGAAAGTCGTGCATATTGTTTCTGTCAATGACCATTTGTATCAGCTCGTAGCACATCACAAAGGTCAGAATTATTCCGGCTATGGGCATGATAACGGTGTCCGATAAGTTCTCAATCATGGAGAAAACACCGCCATTCCATTGTGACGGTGTTTTGCCCACATCTCCTGCAATCCTTGATACCTCTGAATTGATGTTATCGAACAAGCCAGTTAGATTACCCATAATGCCGTCAACGAGCAGATTGGTTATCCACTCGTTGATTGCATCAATGATAAAATCCATCGGCTGTTATCTTAAAACAATCCGCTGAGAAGTGGTACAAGTGTCATGCCAATCAGTGCTACGCCACCGCCTGCCATGAGCTGCTTCATACCCTGTGATTTCGCCCCGGGGTTATCGTTGCCGTACCCCTCAAGGAGATTGATAACTCCCCAAATGCCAAGACCTGCTCCAAGAGCGATAACGAGTGTCTGCAATGCAACTACTGCTTGATTAAAAAATTCCATATGATTTTTCTCCTTTAATTTTGTATTTGTTGGTTTGTGTTTTGGCAATAAAAAAGCGCTGTTCACTGACAGCGTTAAAAGACCTTAATCATAGGCAACACCTCCTTTCCGTGTGGCTTGTATATATAAAAAACACCACCATGAACGGTAGTATTTATTGCCCGTCTGAGGGCGGTGGCTCGGTTGTTTCTTCCTCCTTGCTTAAATCATAAACCTCATACACATCATTTCCTTTGAGCTTTAGTTTGGTGGATAAGAATTTCTCAATGTCAAAGGCATTTTTCTTATCAAAGTCGGAGAGGTATTTGTAGTTCGGGTGTTTTGTAATATCGTACTTATCACTGAAAAAGGGGCGAATACCTCTAAGCTGTAAAATACATTTCCCACCGTCCATGACAGATAGCTCATCCATGCTCATCAGCTCTTTTCCAAGCCGCTGATAGTTGATACCGTAACTGCGTTGGCTACCTCGAGTGTCGGAGGTATTGAACATATCAATGGTTTCTTTGCCGAGGGTTTCAGTCAAATCCTTGAGGGTAGTTTTTTCTTTGCCACCGAGGAAAATCATGCTGTCACAGTTGCCGATAATGGTATCGGAGTTGTCTTTGTAGAGTGCTTTTAACTGGCTCTGTGCCTGCAAAACAAGGCAAGCTGAGATTTCACGACTGCGAATGGTTGCCATGAGCTTCTCAAGGTTTGGTATCTGCCCGATATTGGCACACTCGTCAATTAAGCACCGCACATGAACAGGCAAGCGACCGCCGTACACATCATCTGCTTTGTCACAAAGCAAGTTAAAAAGCTGTGTGTAGCACATGGATACAAGGAAATTGAATGTGGCATCGGTATCGCTGATGATAATAAAGAGTGCTGTTTTCCTATCTCCGAGGGTATCAAGCTCCAGTTCATCATAGGCGGTCAGTTCTCTAAGCTCTTTAATATCAAAGGGAGCCAGCCTTGCACCACAGCTAATTAAAATAGACTTCGCTGTTTTGCCTGCGGCTAATTTGTATTTCTTATATTGCCTTACCGCAAAGTGCTGAGGGTCTTTTTCCTCGAGCCTATCAAACATCAAATCCACATTGTTCTTAAATTCCTCATCGTCCTCACGGACTTCACTGGCATTGATAAACTCAATCAGCGTTGTAAAATTCTGCTCATCTTCGGGGGCTTCATAGTAGATATAGGCGATAAGGGCGGTATAGAGCAGGGTTTCCGCTTTCACCCAAAAATCATCGCCTGCCTTACCCTCGCCTTTGGTGTTGGCAATCAAGGTAGTAACGAGCTTTAAAATATCCTTTTCACTTCTGATGTAGGCAAAAGGGTTATAGTGCATGGATTTCTTGAAATTGATAGTGTTGAGGATTTTTACCTTGTAGCCCTCACGGAGCAGGAGCTTACCGCACTCAATGACGATACTGCCCTTTGGGTCAGTCACTACATAGGAGCTGTGGCACTGCATGAGGTTTGGTTTAAGCCAAAACCTTGTTTTACCACTGCCCGAACCGCCCACAATCAGCACATTTTTGTTTCGTGCCGTTTTGGGGTCTTTGGGGCGGTTGTTCATGGTCAGACGTTCCGTTTGGGTGAGGATTACATTGTTTTGGAATGTGGGGTCTACATACGGCTCAATGTCCTTTGCATTGCCCCACCGGGCAGAGCCATACTCTACACCCTTACGGTACTTTTTTGCGTTTTTACTGCGAACATAGATTATCAGCCTTAGTAATGCACCGATAGCAAGCCCAATGAGCAAGTCGGTGGGATAAAAGGACGGAAACGGTACTGCAAAGGCTCTCGATAATCCCTCGCCCAAGTTCAGTATCTTTTGCCCTAAATCAGCACCGTTTGCGTACCGCCATGCTTCGGGTAGCTTTGTGAACAGTAGCCCCAACACAAGGTAGGGAATATTAAGGATAAGGAGTTTTTTCATTTTTTTACTCATAGGCTCTGCTCCTTGTTTTTGTGTTTTACCTTATCCACAACGGTATTTTTCACAATCTGAGCCAACTTTCTAAGCTCTGCAAGCACAGACGGTCGAGCCGCCTTTTTCACCATATCTGCGGTGTACTCCTTGAACGCATTGGTAATGGCATCGGCATCTTTACCTTTGAAAAAGACAACATACTTTGGTGGTATTTCTGCCTTATCTTTCATTACCGCAAAGTCCACACCGTATTTTTTTGCTACACGCTCAAAATCTTTGATGTTTTGGTCGGTGATTTCAATACTGGTCATGCCTTGTCCTTGCTTCGCAAGCTGTTTTACCGACTGTTTTCCCTGCGGGATATTGGGGTGGGCTTTTTTGTCTTTCAAATGTGCAAGCAATTTGACGATTGCCTTTTTCAGCTCTCTGCCTGTGAGCTTGCCTGCACTGATGACAAGAGCAATGGTTTTTTGTTCCACTTCTTCCTGCATGAAAAATCCCTCCTTTCACGGTTTTTTCTGCGGTTATTCCTCTCTGCCTTGCCCCTTGACGGTTAAAATGCCCTCAAGGGTAGTTGCGGTGATATTCAGCCTTTGGGCGGTGGCTATATCATTTTTCACATTTTCATCTACGATACTGCCGCATACTACAAGCACCCTTGCACGGCGAAGCATATCCCTTGCCATATCAATTCCGTCCTTATGCTCCTGCGGCACTTCGTCACACAGGAACAGGGGAAGATAAAGCGGTGGACAAATTGGGGTGTAGCCTGCTTCATAGAGCTTTCTGCAATATTTAGCTGCTGTTTCGGTTACTTCAAACTCGTTGTTGCTCCAAGCGGCGGTAATGTATGCCATTGGTTTTTTCATTTTGAATTTCTCCTTTCATTTTTTGGCATGAAAAAAGGCACTCTGCAAATTTCTTTACAAAGTGCCTTAACGGTTAGGACTGTATAAATCGTGATTGACTAAAGCGGAGTAGTAGTTGTCTATGGTAGATGGGGCATTAAAAAGGGTTGCAAGCAAATACCGTTTGATGTTCCGCACATAGGTGGTATTTTTATTTAAGCAGTCAAACACATACTCAATGTGCGATGAGATAATTCTCAGCATCTTGTCTTTCACAAGCCTTGCAGGGTAATCATCACCGGCAATGTTTATGGTGTCCTTTGTAGAACACAGGGTTTCAATGATGATGTCGGCTATTTCGTTTAAACGCTCACGCATACCGATACCGCCGTGCTGCTTAAAATGCCTGTATTCAATATTCTCATAGACCATTTCTTTTACTTCTTCGTAAGTTTCACATCCTATCTCATCATATCCCGTTTTCTTGCTCCCGTAGGGATTTGATTGATAAGGATTTGATGTTTCAGTATTAAATAAAGCTGTTTTTGATTTATCAATAGTTTGTAGATAAGTATTTAATTGGTGGTGTTCTTCCTGCATAGGTATAGCCTGTGTTGGATTTTCCAGTATAGGGATTTCCTGTGCAGGGAAGACCTCAGCAGGGAATGTGTCACCGCCCATGTTTTGCGGATACTCACGGATTGTATATTCCGTAGTGGTGAGCTGTCCTCGGTCATTTCTGACACGCTGACGGTGCATATATCCTGTGGTTTCCAGTTCCTTTAGCGCTCCGTTAATGCTGTCTATACCATCTTTGCAGATATAGGCAAGCCCCTTTACGGTGTAATCCCAATCCTCGGGGAGCGACAGCATAAGGGATAACAAGCCTTTTGCTTTGAGCGACAAGCCTTTATTGCGTAAATGGTGGTTTGCCATGACGGTGTAATCCTTTGTTTTTTCTATTCTGCACACAGCCATTTCCTCACTTCCTTTCAGTGCTGTTTTGCCTTATCTCTCTTGGCTTTGAGTACGTTTTTTATGCCATGTTTCCAATAGTCTAAGTATGGTTTCTTCCATTTTCTGCGGTGTATAAGACTTGGGGAAATACTTACGGAGCTTATCGCTTGTAAGCGTTACCTTGTCGAGTTTGCCTTTCTTTTCTTCGCTCATAATGGCACACATGGCTTCAAGGGTGCATTTGCCCTCGGCACTAAACTTTTTAAGCCGCTGTGCCTGTGAAAGAGAGGGGGTTGCCTGTTCCATATCCATTGCTTCAAGCAAGTTGGTTTGTTCCTCGGGATTTAGGTAGGACAGTTCCACGGCAGGGTTAAAGGCGATTTTCTTATCATCTACCATGTCTAAAAGCTCGGGAATAAGCTCGGTAAGACGGATATAGCGTTGTACTTGATTACGGCTTGAGCCTGCCTGTTCAGCTACAATTTCAACAGATTTTTTACCCTCGTTTAACTTGTGCCCAACTTGGGTACAAGTTAAATCCGTTCTTTCGCCTTGCCTTTTGATAGCATCTAATTTCAGCTTAAATGCAAAGGCTCGTTCACTTGGCAAGATGTTTTCTCTTTGCAGATTGCTGTCCACCATAATGATAGTGGCGGCATCATCGTCAAGATTACGGACAAGGACGGGCATAGTTTCAAGCCCTGCAAGTTCGCTTGCCCTGTGCCTGCGGTGTCCTGCAACAAGCTCATATCCGCCCTCATCACGAGGTCGGGCGATAGCAGGAACAAGCACACCATATTCCTTTATGCTCTCGGCGGTTTCTGCCATTGCTTCATCGTCTTTTACCTTAAAAGGGTGGTCTTTGAACGGAAACAGCTCTGTCAAGGCTATCTCCATAACCTTTTCTCTGTCTGCATCGGCTCGGCTTTCCTCAGTGGAAAACAAATCATCTACCGATGTCAGATTTATGTTTTTGGCGGCGCTTTTCAATTTTCAACACCTCCTTCGTCAAATCTCGGTAGCCATCGGCAACCTTGCCATTAGGGTCATGGGCGAAAATACTCTTGCCCTCGGCACTGATTTCGGCAGCTAGTACTGAATGGGGAATATCCGTGCCAAATACCTTGACCTTACTGCCATAGGTATCTCGGAGTAGGGTGCTGATGTCCTTTGCGAAGTTTGTGCGGTTATCCACCATTGTCAGTAAGATACCGTCTATTTGCAGTTTGGAGTTAATCTGCTTGCGTACCTTGTTTATGGTTTGGAAAAGCTGTTCTAAGCCCTTTGCAGGGAGATACTGAGCCTGCACGGGGATAATCACGCTGTCTGCCGCCGCCAGTGCATTGACGGTCAGCATACCAAGCGAGGGTTGCGTATCAAGCAGGATATATTGATAGTCTTTTTTCACCGTATCAAGATACTGCTTCAAAATGGTTTCTCTGCTCATAGCGTTGATGAGAGATATCTCCATGCCCGATAGCTCAATGTTGGCAGGTAGCAAGTCCACACCCTCGGGGTGAGAAATGATACCCTCTTTATGCTCTATGGGGCTGTCGGTAATTACCTTACCCATAACCGTTGCAAGGGTAATGGGGATATTGTCGGGCTGTGCGTGTCCTAAACTGATAGACAGTGAGCCTTGCGGGTCACTATCCACGATTAAAACCTTTTTACCTTCCTGTGCCAGTCCTATGCCTAAGTTGGCACAGGTTGTTGTTTTGCCGACACCGCCTTTCTGCATGGCAATGGCGATTACTTTTGCGTTCAACTTTTGTTCCTCCTTTCGATTTTGGGCATGAAAAATGCCCCTTACAAAATGTAAAGAGCAATTTCCATAGCTGTATTTAGTTTTTTATATTACTTGAAAATAAGTAAGAGCATCTTTGATAGCATCTACTTGAATAGGAGTGGGGTGTTTTCTCGGTTGTTTAAGTGTTTCTACTGCATTAGGAGCATCGTACATGGGTAAACCTAAATCTCGCTTGACCTCGGCAATGTATGCTGTGTGTACCTTAAAGCTGTATTTTTCAAGGATATATTCCTTTATCAGCTTGTAAGTAGTTCGCTGTTTTGGCTTGTATGCCTCTGCTTTTTCTACTATACTATTAAGAGGTATCATACCAACGCTGTTTCCAAAGTCCACAGATACGTTGATATAGCTGTCTGGAGCTTTGTGGGTCTTTGGTAATACCGTTGAGACGGTAGTATTGATGTCAAGGAAAGAGAAGTGAATGTGGAGAAAGTCCAGTAAACAAGCGGTTTATGTGGATTTTCGCATTTGAATTGAATGTCTGAAAATCATGATTTTATCGGTCTTTGGTAACAAGTCGACAAGGGCGGTTTTGATAGTCGAGTGCTCAATTTAGATATTAACGCTTGGCGAGAGAGCGGTTTAGATGTCAGTGGTTAACGAGTGGTTGATTTAGATGTTTTTATAAAAAATCTAAGTCGAGTAGTCAGGGTGGATGTTTACTAAAAATAGTGCCTGAAAATACGGCATTTATTCTAAAGGAAATAAACAAGGGCATCCTGCGTTATCGTTTCGCAGGATGCCCTTGTTTGCAGAAGTTATTCATTCACGTCTATCGTCAATCCGGACTTGAACTCCACTGTAAATTTTTTCTTGTATACAGCGACCTTTTCAATTAACCGTCGGATAAGTGTCTCGTCATATTCAGTAATAGCAGTCGATTGCTCTTTCAGGAATGCATTCATATCTTCGATTCTTTCAAGTTGCCCATCTTGCCTTGCGTTTTCTATTTGGGCTTTCTGCTTTTGCTCACGCAAACGATAAATCTCATCTGCGGCATCCTCGTAGTCCGATTTGGAATTAGCCAGCTTCAAAAGTTCAGCTTGCAGTTTCTCCAATTGATTGTCAATATCAGCGAGGGTTTTATCGTTTTCATGGCTTAAGGCGATTGCAATGTTGCTCTGCAGAGTGGCGAGGAACGTGTCCTTGCCACTCTGCATATTGTTTATGGCGGTGACCAGTACCTGTTCGATGGTGCTTTCAAGCACCGTGCGGGCATCGCAGAAAAGCCCGGTATTCTCAAGCCTGCTTGCACATCTCCAAACGATGGACTTTTTTCCACGGTTGTTCCAGTGGACTCTTCGGAATACTTCACCGCAGTTGCCGCAGACAATTATCTGGGCAAAGCAGTGGTTGCTGCTGAAAGTTCTCTTTTTTCCGTTTGGGCTGGTATGTACGGTACGACGACGGATAAGTTCTTCTTGCACCTGCATGAAAATCTCACGCGGTATGATAGCCTCGTGGCTGTTTTTTACATAGTATTGTGGAACAATTCCTGTATTTTTGACACGTTTTTTTGTGAGAAAGTCTGTGGTATAGGTTTTCTGCAAAAGGGCATCCCCAATATACTTTTCATTCCTTAATATGTTGTTGATATTGCTGGTATGCCACTTTTCGTTACCAGCGCCGTTTAAGATATTGTCGGCTTCCAAGCCACGGGCGATTTTTAGGATGCTGGCTCCTTCAAGGTATTCCCGGTAGATGCGCTTTACGGTTTCCGCTTCTGTAGGGTCAATTACCAGATGCTTGTTTTCGTCTTTTGTATATCCAAGGAACCATTTGCAATTTACCTGAGTTTCGCCCTGCTGATAGCGATATTGCAGTCCAAGCTTCACATTTTGGCTTAAGGATTGGCTTTCCTGCTGTGCAAGGGAGGCCATAATCGTGAGCATGACCTCGCCTTTTGAATCCATCGAGTTGATATTTTCTTTTTCAAAGAATACTGGAATGCTCTTGTCCTTCAATTGGCGGATGTATTTCAAGCAGTCCAGAGTGTTTCTGGCAAATCGGCTTATGGATTTCGTGATAATCATGTCGACGTTTCCCGCCATGCACTCATCAATCATGCGGTTGAATTCTCCACGCTTTTTAGTGTTGGTGCCTGAAATGCCATCATCGGCATATATTCCAGCCAGCTCCCAATCTTTATTGGCATTAATATAGGCTGTATAATGTTCAATCTGTGCTTCATAGCTTGTGGACTGCTCATCGCTATCGGTGGAAACACGGCAGTATGCTGCAACGCGTAGCTTTGACTTTTCTTCATCTGTTTTTTTTCTGTTCGCACGAGTCCTTGCTGGAATCACAGTGACATTTTTATTGACTTCCATTCTCGCTTACCTCCGCTTCTATTAAACTATAGACATACTCCGCTTGCTCGAAGGGGTCGTCAAAGTGCTGTGTCCCTCCGCTCATATGAAAGGCCATCGGGTAGACGACCGCCATTTCTTCTTTTGGTTTACAGGTGCGACCAAGTTTTACGACTCGCTTTTTGCGTTCCAATTTGACAGCTGTAAATATTTCCAAGCCAATGATTTTCGGGTAGTACGCATTGCCCAGATAGCAGGCATTCTGCAATATCCTTCCGATACTGGCGTGGCACTTTTTGATGCCTGCTTTTCGGGAGGCGATTGTCAAGGAATCTCCAGCAAGATAGGATTGATACAACGTCCTTATTTGCTTGGCGGATTCGATATCTATCACGGCTTTCCCCTTTTTAATTTGGTAGCCAAATGGTGTGTGGCCCATTTATTTCACCATCCTTTCTTTTAGCGTGATGCCGCATTTCAAATCAAATCCAAGCTCTGTTCTTGAATAAACGGTAATCCTATCCACAAACTGCTCGAATACATCTGCGTTAAAGCTGGTCAGCATCGTTGCTTTTGTGGCATAGCGAAGAAGCTCATTAACTTCATTAAGGTTTTTGGTATCGTTATTTAGGAAACGGACTAAGGATTCTTTTTGCTTCAACAGGCGTTCTGACTCCTGCAGCAGTTCATTATTGCTTTTATTGTAGACGGCGGGTTCAAGGTAGCCCTTGGTCATAAGGCTAACCAGCACCTTTCGCTGCTCTACGTTTTCTTCGAGTTTTTTATCAAGATTTCCAAGGCTTATCTGGCTGTCATCTGCATCTATGTCACGTAGGCTGTCATATAAAGGCTTTAGGATTGCTCGATATCCAAAGATAAGTTTGTTAATCATGGAGATAAAGGCGTATTCACAGTCAAACTCCTGTATGAATTTCATTTGGCATTCCTGTATATCTTCGATATGAGTAGCACAGCACCACGCAATATATGGTCTGTAGCCTCCGTGAGTTCGGCGCTTGAATGTGCTGCCACACTGACCGCAGATGATTTTACCAGAAAAAGGGTAGCGGTTTTGGTATTTTGCAGTGCGCTTTTCTATGCCTTTTTCTTTGCCATGCTGTTCTATGACAATCTGGGCAGCTTCAAAGTCTGCAAGGCTGATAATGGCATCATGATGATTTTCAATCAGATATTGGTCTTTTTCGCCATAGTTATTGTGGCGTTTAAAATGCTCGTCAGTATAAGTCTTTTGGAAAATAGCCTCACCGGTCTATTTTTCGTTGCTTGCCATCCCACGAATAGTTGCTGCTGTCCAGCGGTCACCTTTCTTAGTCTGCACCTTGCGGCAGTTAAGCTCAGCTGCAATTTTGTGGGAACCCTTGCCAGATAATATCTCACTGAAGATGAAGCGGACGGTTTCTGCCTGAGGTTCATTTATGACCATCTTACTATCCTCGTAATCGTAGCCGTATGGCGGATAGGAAATTTTAAATGTGCCGTTTTGGAAGCGACGCCTTATCGCCCACTTGCTGTTTTCCGAAATGGAAAGCGACTCGTTTTCAGCCAGTCCACTTAGGATTGACAGCATGAGTTCGCTTTCCATTGAACCGGTATTGATGTTTTCCTTTTCAAAATAAATATAAATTCCAAGGTCAAGCAGTTTCCTGACAAGTTCAAGACAGTCTGTGGTGTTTCGGGCAAACCGGCTTATGGACTTCGTTACGACAAGGTCGATCCTCTTGTTTTCACAGTCGGAAATCATCCGAAGCAACCCAAGCCGTTTTCCCTTTTTCGTGCCCGTGATGCCTTCATCATAATAAAGCCCGGCGAACTCCCATTCAGGGTTTGCCTTGATAGCAGATTCGTAATGGCTTATCTGCGTTTCTAAGCTGACCAGTTGTTCTTCACTGTCCGTAGAGACACGGCAGTAGGCAGCAACACGCAGCTTTGACCTTTTAGCAAAATCGTCTGAATTTTTGGCGATTTTCGTTATTTTCTTCAAATCCTCACCTCCCCGTAGTGTAACATGTTACCTCTACTCCCTACTAATAGCAACGATTTCAGGACATAATCTGAGCCAATGCAGGGGAGAAAGATTTCCGATTTAACGAGGTTATATTGTTGAATTCCGACAATGAAATCAAGCCCTCATTAAGTATCATTTTCAAAAGTTGTTGTGCCTGAATATAATCAAGTTCCTGTTGTAACTGCTCCTGGGAAATAGGCTTTTTTTCATAGTTGATTTCTGGCTTTCTATCTGTAATAGCTGCCACTTTGAGTCCTCCAATCCGAGGAAATAGAAAAATCCCCTCGCTATCCAAAGGACAGCAAGGGGAGATTTGAGAACCGCAGGGCAAAAAAATAAGACCCGCAGCATGGAAGAGTTCTCTATGCTGTGAGGCTTATACTTGATTTATCGTAGAATTTTCAGTTTCTGGCCGGGATAAATGATATCCGAGGTCAGTCCATTTAAGGACTTGATTTCCGGGTAGCGAGAACCGTTGCCCAGTTTTATTGCCGCAATCTTCCAAAGCGAATCACCCTTGATTACAATATAAATTTCATAAGCGGTATCTGCCGTACCGCCGTATACCTTCGTGCCGTTTTCGTCAAAGGCGGCATAGCCGGGATTATCGTCAGCATACCGCTTGGCGTTGTCAAACGCCTTGAATGCGCCTACCTGAGATTGGATGTCGCTCCATGATTTGCGAACCCGGTAAAGCCGGTCTGTTGTACTTGGCACATCAGGCTTTGGAGTAGAACTTCCTGATAGCAGATTCTTAACATCTGCACGGAACGTATCCATCGGCTTGCCGTGCCTTGGGAACTAGTGCATTGCATCTCCGCGTGCTGACGTAAATTAAGGGCACTTTTATGACGCAAAAAATCAGTGGCAACCTTTTACAGTCACCGCCGTTATGGAGTATCGATATTGTCGAACTTGCCAATGTAATTGAAGTAAATCTCAAGTTCCTGTGATTTTCGTTTTCCACCGCTTTGCGGTTTTGCACATTCGTGAACTACTATCTTGCCAATGAATGTCCGTACAATTCCGGCTGTCAATTCTGGTATTTCCGTGTACTGCTTTACCTAATTCAGAAACTTGCCTACACTCGCTTTTTCCTCTTGTGCTTGCTCCAACTCGGCTTTTAAGACCACCAGCTTTTCTTTCAGTGTTTTTCTGTTCGGTTTCGTAATCGGCAAGCAAAATAGCGAACCGCTCGTCGCTGATTTTGCCTTCAAGATTATCCTCATAGATTTTGCGGATAATTATGATGTTCATAGGCCGTTACCTCTTTACAGTGTAATCCAAACTAATCCACCCCGCTTTTGATTTCAACTGTCCCCATAGCGTAGCGCCTTGCCCTTTTGCCTCGGCGATAATGGTGTATACACCTTTGTCCTCGATGTCGCCGACATCAGCATAATTGGTGCCGGGGCCTTTGCGGATGTTCAGCACGCTTGCTGTGATCTTCACGAGATATGGTATAAATTCGACGGTGGGATTTGCCGTGGTTTTGCCAACATATTTGTCATAGTAGCCTTGGCCATATCCCGCCCGCTTTGTCTGCACTGCGGTGCTCTGGTCAGCCGGACGTTCAAACTGCAACAGCACCGCATTTGACGCGGATCGCACCGAAGTTGCGGTTTTCAGCGTGTTAATGACAACGGCATAACCTTGCAGCTCTTTCCACAGAAAATTTAGCTGCATGGACAAATCGCCGATGGACGCACCCGCCGTTTTCGCGAAATCAAGCAGTGCCTGTTTTCTGCTCCAATACGTCCATTGTGCCAAGCCGTAGCCTGCGCTGTCCTTTACGAAATTAGTGTAAACGCCGCTGTCCACGGCTTTCGTGTAGGCATCATCGGATAGTCCTAATTTCTTTTCATACAAGTTCTGGAGATTTGTCGGTTTCAATTCACTTTCGGCAAACAAGTTCCCCAAAACCCCCGCAATAGCAAAATCATTCAGCCCTTGGCTTTTGAGGAAATTCCAGATGGTTTCCCCGGTAGATGTCGCTGTCGGCAGCGCGACCGTAGGCGATGTTGATAGTGTCGGAATACTACCCTCGTCAAGCCATTTCTTAACGTCCGCACGGAACGTATCCATCGACTTTCCGTGCTTTGGAAACCAGTGCATAACGTCCCCGTGGTTACTGGCAACTTGGAGTTTGCAACCCTCCGAGTGGCAAATAAGCGAGGGCGATTCCGGCTTGATGTTATAGCTCCTGCACAGCATGGCGCAAAGCGCCACCGCCTCGGCGTAAACTTTGTTGAAATAAACGGAATCGGTCAAGCCGTCCTCACAAATTTCAAACCCGATGTGAGTATCGTTGCACGAGCCTTTCGTACCGCTCCCACCGTGCCAACCGCGCATGTTCCACGGGAGTGTCTGGTATGTCGCAATCAAGCCGTCTTTGAGTTTGCCGATGAAGCCGTGGACGCAGACTTGCCTACCATCGGGCTTGTCCTGATTCCAATGATTATTATACTTGTGTACACCGAGTAGTGAATAGGTTATACTTAACTGGACAAATATTTGCCGAACGGGTAAAATAGGAAACATCAAAAACAGGAGGCAAAAATGGGGCAAACGTACACAGACGAATTCAAGATAAAAATCGCGCAGCTACGAGAGAGTGGAAAAAGCATCAGTGACCTAATGCGAGAATACAAGCTT
>JAJQRA010000043.1:0-10525 GCA_046533095.1 Lachnospiraceae bacterium ZAX-1
ACTCTATAGATGTTAGCTGTTCCGCAAGGGCAATGCTGTTTTGTGTCAGACCTTCCATTTCACACATATGGATAAATACATGCGTTGGAAGGTAGGTTTTCTTTTCTACTTTTGAACTTAATGGGACTACCGTAAGGACGGTGCTGTGCCTGTTCGCCTTGTTGTTGCTGATGACTATGGCAGGGCGTATGCCCGCCTGTATGCTTGAATCTGGGTGTACGCCAAAATCTGCGTTTATGATATCTCCTCTATGAATCCACATATGATTGCCTCCCAAGTTTTGTAGTAATGCAATGAAAATAGAAGCCTTTCATTTGAACTGGCTTCTGTTTTTTTGTTCCTCTTATTTTTCCCTTTTATTTCTTTTTCTCATTTGATAGGGGGCTTGCCGGCAATTTATCCCCTCAAATAAAACTGTATTGTACGTCCTGTAGTGCGCTTCCGCTTTATATATTGTACTTTCCAATGAAGGGAGGGGAAGATATTTCCACGCTTTTCTAATACAGCCTTATTTCAGAGGATAGCGTGGCATAGTATATGCTTATCAGAAGCTGCCGCGCAGATTCTGATAAAAGGTGCATCCTTTTACGGCGTACATCTGATTATAGGAACAGCATTTTGCTCCTATCATATAGACCACATTTCCCTATCTATTCAAATCGAATATAAAGGTGTCCTTTCTATTTCGATATTACGGTTGCTTCCAACCATAAATCCCCCAACCGGGTAGCATACACTGGGCCAGTAGCCCTCACTGCACTTTTGCCCTGCCCATCTTTAGGCATCGTCTGCAAGCAGCCAATCTCCACAAGTGCTTTTTCGCTGAAATGTGGGTGCCGTCCTATCTCGTTGTCCCCTGCCACTACACAGGTAGGCACGGCCCTCTGCTCCTATCCTTTCAAGGCAACGGCTGCCGCCGCAGGATAGTCATCGCACGAAATGGGGCTGTGCCACCTCTACCGTATTTCTAATCCATACAATTCCAAACTGCTGGAACCGTCAAATGTCATTTAAAAAATTAGCAGAGGCGAAAATAAAATCAGGTGTATGCGTGTCCTATGAAATTTTCAATGTCCACAGGCGTTTCCCGCCTGTAAGAACATGATAGGATATTTTCTGCCCAAGCGACACTGCGCCGTATGCAGGGCAGCTACGCCGTATGCATATGCGTATGGGATAGGATACTGTCCAATAAAATCTTTGACAGCCTTTTCCATCGGCTATGAAGTTTACGTTACAATGTATAGAAAGACACATTGTGAAATGGGCGATGTGTAAATACAAACATTTCAGAGATAGACGAAGAAGAGCGGCTCTTAGATTTTAGAAAACGAGGGTCCCAGTTGTTTGCTCATCGGAATAAACGGTATTCGTATTGTTGAATGATAAGAGCCGTATGAAAGGAGACTTTCCCATACGGCCCTGTGAGAAGTTTGAGGTGAAATTCCTCTTACTTACTCGACTGGGAGGTCGGCTAATCAACTAATGGTTATCCTCCTACCCGATTCTCATAAGAAATTGCTATACACGCAGGAACAATATCAATATTTAAAGAGTCAGTGTTTCACGATAGTCGGAAGGAGACATATGTTCATATTTACGAAATACCCTGGCGAGTTGCGTTGAACTATTATAACCAACTTTATGAGCAATATCATCGATAGTGCAAGAAGAGTCATCGCATAGCAGTTTTTTAGCTATATCTATCCGTTCTTGGTGTAGCCCCCCAAGGTAAGAGGTTCCCGTTTGCCTTTTTAGTAATGTGCATACATATTTAGAGTTTAGGCCAATTGAAGCCGAAATATCATCCAAAGAAATATCATTAGAATAGTGCTCTTTGATGTAATTTATAACTTGTTGAACTTGAGCATTACTTTTAGATTCGGTAGAGTTGTTTTTAAGGTGATTTCGGACAGCATTGGTCAATATTAATTGTGGGACAGATTGCGACATTATTAAATATCTACCCAATGGTAAGTAAAGGCGTGGAATCCGTGAAATCGGTAGGTGATATTATAGCGGATGATGCCATCGAACCAAATAATTCCGTAATACCTTTGGAAACAGTCAACGGCAGTGTGGAGTTTATCAATGTAGACTACAAATATCCAAATATGAAAAAGTGGATTATCGAGGATTTTAATTTAAAGGTTCAGCCAGGTGAAACCATTGCTTTTGTGGGAGAATCAGGGGCTGGTAAGTCCACTATTTTTAATTTGCTAATTGGCTTTATACCACCGGTTAATGGTAAGATTTTAATTGATCGCATTAACATGGTAAACTTAGATGTAAATGAATATCGAAGGCATATTGCCGTAGTTCCACAACAGACTATTTTATTTTCAGGCTCGCTACGGGATAATATCACCTATGGCCTCACAGGGGTAAGAGATGAAGAAATCGTTAATGTCATCAAGGAGGTGAGATTAGATGATTTGATTAATAGCCTAAAAGATGGGCTCAATACACAACTTGGCGAGCATGGTGATAAATTATCGGGAGGACAAAAACAGCGGGTTTCTATTGCACGAGCGATTATCCGTAAACCAAAGATTATTGTTTTTGATGAGGCGACATCAGCGCTGGATTCTATATCCGAAAAAAGGTACAAGAAGCAACGGATAGAATGATGAAGAAATGTACCGTATTCTTGGCTGCACATCGCTTGACAACCATTCAAAGCGCTGATAAAATTGTGTTTATGAAGGATGGTAAAATGCAGAAATAGGAAGTTATGATGAATTGATGGCACAAAATGGTGAATTTTACCCCCTAAAAAAAGGACAAGGTTAAGAGAATAAATGGAGGAAAGATAAGATGTATAAAGCAGATCAAGGAAGATATACCGACATGCAATATTACAGATGTGGGAATAGTGGGTTGAAGCTACCAGGAGTGTCGTTAGGGCTTTGGCACAATTTTGGAACCAAAGATCGATTTGAAAATATGGTGGAGCTGTGCCATACAGCTTTTGACTTAGGAATTACACATTTTGATTTGGCCAATAATTATGGACCAATTCCGGGCAGTGCCGAAGCCAATTTTGGCAAGATCATCAATGGCGATTTGAAAGCCTATCGAGATGAATTGGTTATCGCTACAAAGGCTGGCTATGATATGTGGGAAGGACCGTATGGCAATTGGGGCAGTAGAAAATATTTGATTGCTAGTTTGGATCAAAGCTTGCAACGCATGGGACTGGATTATGTGGATATTTTTTACCACCACCGGATGGATCAGGAGACACCATTAGAAGAAACCATGATGGCACTAGACCAAATCGTTAAATCTGGAAAAGCATTGTATGCAGGTATTTCAAATTATGATAAGGAGCATACCAAAGAGGCAATGAAAATTTTGCACGATTTAAAGTGCCCATTTATTATTAACCAGGTTAGGTACAATATATTTGATCGCTGGATTGAAGATGATGGCGTTAAGGAGTTTGCCAGCAAAAATGGCTGCGGTTTGATTGCCTTTAGCCCATTGGCACAAGGTATGTTGACGGATCGGTATTTGAACGGGATTCCCAGTGACAGTAGGGCCAAAAAAGAAGGAAGCCACCTAAAGGAAAAGGATGTGACCAAAGAGCGTCTAGGGAAAATATTAGCCTTGAATGAGATTGCAAAAGAGCGTGGACAGAGTCTTGCGCAGATGGCGCTGTCATGGATTTTGCGGGATGGAGCGGTAACCAGTGTTTTAATTGGGGCATCCAAACCAGAACAAATTCGTGATAATACCAAAATTGTAAAGCAGACTGATTTCACCAAGGAAGAACTCGATAAAATTGATCAAATTGCGTTGTCATAATAGGAGAAACTTCGAGAATAGAGACAAAGAAATTTGACGAAAAGCAAAGATATATGCCGAATTTTGTCTCGAATATCCAGAACAATTTATTGAGTAAGTAAAGGAAATGAAATGGGAAATCTTTTTGAATTGAAGAGAAACTACAAAGGTCAAATGAAAAGGTAAATTCTATGTTGCAAGATTAAAATCTACTGAAAATAAAAAAGCAGAAAAAAATTTCATTTTACGCTGTTCATTTTGGGTGGATTTTATTATAATTAGATGAACAAACTGAGTTTTGCCCCGTTTTTTGAGTATAGGGCAGTATGGATGTCAAATATTGATTTTTTTGAATCAATAAATTCCACCCTAGAATATAGCTCTGTATGGACTGCGGTTTTGGACGCTGGTTTCGTTTATCGTTTTATTTTAGTAGGCTAGGGTGCAGGGTCACATCGTTTGGGGAAATGAGTTCTGCCCCCAGCTTTTCTAAAATCCCGATTCCATGGAGGCATAAAATGAAAAAGATTGATGATGAAGTATTAGAACTATTAATTAGCCATAAGGACCCAAAGTACGAGTAACTGTTGCCGAACAAGGATACGGACTCGAACGACTCGTCGATGATGAAGACTGGCGTGTTCGTGCTACAGTCGCTCAACAGGGCTACGGTCCAGAGCAATTAGTAACTGATATAGATGGAAGGGTGCGAATAATCGTTCATGAACAAGGGTATGGGCTTAATGAACTTATAAACGACCCTCAAGGATATGTTTGTAACATTGTTAATAAGCACCTTAAATGAAAATTGTCATGTGCCTGGAGGATTTTGAGGTGGCACCAATCATGTTGGATAGTGTGTGGTTGATGCCCTAAAAATTCCCATTCCACGTACACATATGACTACTTACCGCCCTAAATCCCAATATCGTATTTACTAAATCCTCTATCAGACAAACCGTCCCCGCAAATCCGGCATAGCCGTTTTTGCCGATAGATATTTTATCAAACACGGGATATGCAAATTGCATAAACGGGATGGACAATTGTTCGGCGATCCTTCTTTCAAAAGATGAACCCAGCAACAAAATCGCGTGACTCGCGCGTATTCGCTTTTCGTAATCGTCTTGATTCGGCATTTTTGAGATGTCGATGACGACCTCCGCATACATTCCGAGCTCATTTTGCAGAAATGTTTGCAATCCAGCAATTCTCGCAGTATCACCCACTATTGCGATCGGCATACCCTTCAAATCGTCCATATGCCGTTTCATATTTTGCAGTTGATTTATCGTGAACATCTCGGCGGCGGTATGTCTAGGCGGTATACCCAAATTCATTGCCTCGGTTATTTTTTTCACAAAATTCCCGCTGTTTATAAGTCCATACGGATACCTCACTATGATATACGGCGTACCAAACTTTTGGCGCAGATTTTCGCCAATCGCCTCAAAGCCTTCAAAAACCACATTCAGTTCCGCGGCAGACGCGCTTTGCACTCGCGCAAATGTGTCATATGGAATCACGGCGTTGATTGCTACAACACCATCAAGCATGGCCTTTATATTTGATAAATCGGCGTCTGATTTGAAATCGTCGGAAAACATGCCGATTAGATTTATGCTACCTTTGACTACATCCCTTTCCGTCATTGTAGCTATCACAGCCTTTAGCGCATCGGTAACGCCCGAAAGCGCGTTGCCTCGAAGCCCGGCGGATTTTAACAGATAAATCGGCGTATTGCGCCCCTGTGATTTGAGAACATCCTCCGCGTTGTCGCCCATAATTTCCGAAATGCAGCCGGTTAGGATAAATAAAGCGGACGCTTCATACATCTCCAACGCCTTATCAATCGCGGCGACGAGTTGTTTTTCACCGCCGAAGATCATATCTTCCGCATAAATGACCGAGGACGCTTGGCGAACGTCTTTCATCTGCGCTTGCAGGTGAAAAAGAAGCGTACCCCAATCGCACGAGGCGGTGGAGTGTATCAAAACGGCGGAGTCCTTTATGCTGATCGCCGTGCGATACGCACCGAAAAGTTTACAACCGTCACTACACACCATGCCACTTAACTCCTTTGAATCCACATTTTATCCCAAAACATCAGACTGCTTATGGCATTCCAACGAATTGTGTCAGCACAATCTTCGGTAGCATTCTGTATTGAATTTTCCGAAAGCCGCCGCAAAGGCAATCGCTTAATCTGATTCACATAGTCAAGCAAAAAATGCCCGAAGTTATCAAAATCCAGAGGGATAAAACACGGTGGTGATATGTATTTGTACTTGGTTTCCCCACTTACAAAGCAATCACTTCCAACGATATACTCCGTCTGTTTCAAAATGGATGCGGATTGCTCTTTATTTGGATTAACGAGCCACTTTATCGAATGTCCCGCCTCCTTTACGGCGGCATTCATATAACTGTCCGCAAAGTTCACGAGCTTTTCCATCGCGTAGATACTGGTGTAGCCCTTTGCGCGTACTTTTATTAACACATGCTCAATATTGAATTTCAACACATCGCGATAAAATCGCAAAAATTTGGAAATATTGCGGTAATCGTCCACGCAGAGTACGCAGGAATGGCCGTCCATGGCCGCGCCCGCTTCTGATAATATGCGCTCCGTCTTGTGCCGTTTCGCCCGCAGATATGACGCGGCTTTATGGCTTAACCGCAGTCTTTCGGCAATATCCAAATAAAGATGCTCAATCCCATCAAGCCCCTCATACGCATATCTATCTTGGTCAATTCGGAAATAATCCGTTCCGAATACTTCCTTCATCTTAACCGCCCAATTGATCCGCCGCGTCATTATGTTCAGCACCGCTTTCGGCGCATTTTCAATGTCTTCTATCTTTCCGCCCGGCAGGATAGAATTGATCTCAATGCCCATTGCGATCAATTCTTTTATTACGCCGCCAAGTAATGCTTGACCGCCGCCTTCCCAAAACAGGCCGCACAAATTCACGGCGTTAATTTGTGTTTCCTGCGATTTCATCACCTGTGTTACCATCGCTTTCATAGCATCGGAAAATCCGCATCCTCTCAGGCTTTCGTCAAAATGCCGCGTATCACCGCATCTTTCCTGCGGGCGTATAAACGCATCATTGCCGATATGCCGCTTATCCGCATGAGAAATCCCTTCCGACGACACAAAAATCAAATGGCAGGGGACAGTCGGGCGTAACTCAGCCAAAATGCGCTCAACATCAGCACCTATCATCTCTATCGGTGTGGTGGGTATCACAGCTATTAATACGGGTTTCAGCCGGAGGGCAACGTCTAAAATAGTTGCCCTCAACTTTTCTTCACCGCCCATAGCAATGTCATATTCGTTCAAATTCGTACAGTGCAGGTCACAAGCCGATGTGCCATTCATACGGCACAAGTAGCGATAGTGATACCCGCACCCCGCCGAACCATGCAGAATTGGAATCACGTCCCGCATAGAACTGAACGTATAGATTGCACCCGCCGCCTTCCCGCTGGGCGTAAAGCTGTGCGCGTAGGGAAGCCGATTGTACAGATACGCATTTTTATAAAATTCCCTAAGATTTCCACCCATGTTACGCTCCCTTAAACTGTTATTTATGCCACTGTCCTGCAAACATACCGGAGTATTTCACCGGCATGTACAGCTCAAAAAACTCCTCTAAATCCGCTTGCGGGTCTATATCAGCGAACTCATCAGTCCACAGCATTTTTGCCATATATTCATATACCGCAAAGTTGAAAGGATATACAGTACCGTTAAAATGTATGCTGTAAAGCCGCTCGTTTTGAATCGCGGGAAGCACGTTCCAACCGGGGCGCGACGCTACATATTCGTCAAGGTGCGCAATCGCGGCCTCCGGCGCAACATAGTAACCCATCCGCATGATGTTTGAAGTTTGATCCCAATTGGAACCGCCGATAACAATAATGTCAGGATCGGCTGTTAAAACGATTTCTTGGTCTAACACATCGCGTCCATGACCCTCTCCGATATTATCCGCGCCAAGTTTATTCCATAAAAGCCCCCAGCCTTCGGATGTATCTCCTCTTGTCTGCCCTATTTCACTCGGTATGGTATTGCCACACTCAAAATACAACACCGGTTTTTTTGTACCCGATTGAACAATCGTATCAATTCGTGCCAACAGAGCGTCTGTTTTCACTTTTGCGTATTCAACCATCGCGCTTACACGTTCGGATTTCCCAAACATCTCGTCCAGCATTTTCATAGCGTTCAGTTCCCCGTAAAACGGATCAGTATTCACATCGGTGAACACGACGGGCAAGCCCATCTCAATCATTTTGCTAATGCATCCTTTTGATTGAAACTGTGTGTCCACGATAATGATGTCGGGGTTCAATTCCAGCATGGCTTCCACATCAATGTTGTCCTCATACAGCCCATCCATTATCAGCAGCTTATCCAAGTCATAGCTTTCGGAAAATTTCTTATAATTATCAATGTCGTTCACTTCCACGCTACCGCCCAACGAAATGACTTTTTTGTCAAAATCCTCTCCCAGCACAGCGGCAAGTATATTAAGATCCATGTAGCGCACCGCCACGATTTTGTTGATTTCAAGTGGCAGAGTCACGGTGCGCCCTGCCATATCGGTGTATTCTCGCGTTGCGGTTTTTTTCGTGCCAGAATTTGATGTGTTTGGCGCAATACCACATCCGACAATTCCCGCAGCAATAATCACACAAACGAGCATTAAGCATAAATATTTAATGCGCTTTTTCATAACAATCTCTCCAATCTCAATCTTATTATTTTATACCGCGCTCACGCAGGATACATCCTGCGTGATACCTACAAACTCAACTACGGGGTGCCCTTCTTTACTACTGAATATTTCACTTTCCACACGATAGACATCCCGCAAAGCTTCCTTTGTTATCGCTTCTTTTGGCGCGCCTTGAAAATATACCTCGCCCTCCCGCATAATCAGAACCGAATCCGCATATCTGGAAGCTAAGTTAATGTCATGCATCACAACAACGGTAACGATATTGTTTTCTTTCGTCAATCTTGCAATACAACCTAGCAGAGCAAACTTTCTGTGTACATCAAGATTGTTAAGTGGCTCATCCAACAGCAAAACCTTTGGTTTTTTGATAATCGCCTGCGCCAACAGCACCATTTGAAGCTGCCCGCCGCTCAGTTCCCCTATGTTTTGATGAGCGATTACGCCTAGCTCCAACATGTTCATCACATCTTCAACCTGACGCTCCTGCCTCCGCGTGACAAACATGGAAAGCTCACTGATAAGCCCCATGAGTACCATTTCAAAGACCGTAACGGAAGCGCTAACCTGTGTGGTTTGCGGCAGATAGCTTAGGTTCGTCCGAAAGAAGTCCTTGTCGGAGCGACGAACGTTACGTCCGTCACAATACATGCCGCCTTTCCATTTGAGCTGATTGGTAAGGCATTTCAGCAGCGTCGATTTACCCGATCCGTTTGGCCCGATAATGGCTGTGAACTGTTCTTTGAAGCTTGCGCTTACATCTGTAATTGCGAATTTGGACGCATATTCAAAATTGAGTTTTTCAATACATAGTTCCATTTTGTCATCACCTCTTTTTCTGTAAAATCAGCAGCAGTAAAAACGGAATCCCTATCATGTTTGTAATTAGCGCGATTGCGAAAGTCACGCCGAATATCTGTGTTTTAGATAGTATTGACGCCACTGAAAGCAAGATACCTCCAACCAAAAGCGACGCGGGTATGTAGAACCTCTGCTCCCCGCCCACAAGTCGCTTTGCCAAATAGGGCGCTACCAAGCCGATAAACCCGATGGTGCCGACAAAACAGACCGAAACCGCCGTAATGAGCGAAGCCAAAATCATAACTCGCGTGCGCAGTCCCTCTACATCCACACCCAACGCCTTGGCCGTATTATCTCCGATTAATAGAGACGTTAGTTTCCACGATTCCCTCAGCAGAAACGGTACGCATATGACCAGTATGGCAAATACGATCAAATCCTCATAAAGTGTCGCTCCCACAAGCGAGCCGTATGACCAGTTTGTAATGCCGCGCAGCGTTTCGTCTGAAACAAAATAGGTGAAAACCGAATTGAGCGCGACAAATAAGAAGTTCATGGCGATTCCCGCCAAAATAATCGTTGACTTATCTTTCTTCACCTTGCCCACGGCGTATATCAAAAGAGATGAGCCAAGCGCGAACACAAACGCGAACACAGGCGTGACGAAATTTTGCAGATTTTCCGAAAAAACGGAATATCCCAACACCAACGAAAGCGCCGCGCCGAAAGAGGCCGCCGAGGAAATCCCTAACGTATATGGGCTGGCAAGGGAGTTATTCAGTATCGTTTGCATTTCCATACCGGCAACCGCAAGTCCCGCGCCCACCAAAACCGCCATAATCGCCACCGGCAAGCGAACCGTCCACACGATAATATGAATCTTCTCGCTGACCGAGGACGGACTGAATATTGCCGTCAGCACGTCTGTCAAAATCAAACCTGATGCTCCTGTCATGAGGTTTTTGAAAAAGCATACAAGCATAAGAAGAAGCAATCCACAAACCCAAATCAGCTTGCGGGAAGTGACTTTTTTATATAACTCATTACGTTGTTTCGTCATCTCGCTTCCTCCATTTTGTGTAATGATTATTGTTCTGGCATCAGCGTCCTCACAATTTCGTCCATCTGTTCACACATCGCAACCATTCGTTCCGCACTTTCGATTGTCGGAACACCGTGATAGTAAT
>JAJQRA010000044.1:0-14718 GCA_046533095.1 Lachnospiraceae bacterium ZAX-1
TTCCGATTCTAGGGTCTAGTCCAATGCCTTCGATAATCTGCTTTGTATCAAGCCCTCGTAATTCCGTATAGGTATCCAATTCATTGAAAAACGAAACCCGCAATGCCAAATATGTATTGGCAAACAGCTTTACGGATTCCGCCTCTGTTGCATCCATAAATAGCGTAGCGATATCTTCTTTATAGGCACCTTGCTGCAGCAATTGTGCAAATATTTCCCCAGTCTCTACCACTGCTTTCTGGCTCTTTGGTATACCGACAATGATTCTGGACGGATAAAGATTGTCATATAGCGCTTTCCCCTCCCTTAAAAATTCGGGGCTAAAGAGGATATTATCTGTTTTATACTGTTCCCTGGCTTTCACGGTAAAGCCCACCGGAACGGTTGACTTTACAACCATAACCGCCTTAGGGCTGTATGCTGCCACCTGCTTTATAACGCCTTCCACTGATGACGTATCAAAATAATTTTTTACAGGATCATAATCGGTAGGGGTTGCTATAATTACAAAATCGGCATTTTCATATGCTTCTTTTTCATCGGTTGTTGCTTTTAAGTCTAATGGCTTAGTTTTTAAAAACTCTTCAATCTCAGAGTCTATGATTGGGGATTTCCTATGATTGATTAAATCCACTTTCTCCGGCAAAACATCAACTGCATATACGGTATTGTGCTGCGATAGAAGGATTGCATTTGATAAGCCCACATAACCAATTCCGGCTACTGCTATTTTATATTTTTTTTGCTGTTCCATCATGGTATCTCCATTTTCTCTTTAATTTTAAAAGTTTTCGTTTAACCTAGTTGCTGAAATCCACCACCCTTAGGTGTGTAGGATATGACATATGTGATCATACTTTTGCGCCAAAAAACAATTCCACCCCTTAAGTGTGTTGGATATGGCACATTCAGTCACTTGTTTTCGCTTTCTTGTTATACGCAACCATCATAACGGATATGAAATAAGCTAGAATGTCTCCTATAATCGTCATGGTTCTATAAATCAAGGCTCCTGTAATGTTCAATCCTTCATTGAGCCAACCTAGGACAAAAAAGCCAGGACAAAAAAGATTCATAAGATTCCTACTATTTGAACAACCAGTCTTAGATTCACTGACGTTTTCTGCAGATACACCATTGCATAGTAGATTGAGAAAAGAACTGTTCCAAGCAAACATGCCACAACGATCGTACTTATATCCAAAAGTGTAGCTGTCACAACATCAAAATGGAATAAGTTATCGGTGACTGCCAATTGATTTCTGCTTACATATTGCATGACATTGCCCGGCAAATATGTATAAAGGACCGATTTGCAATAGATTGCCGCTACTTTGGTATGTGTAAACTTTTTTCCCATTGTTGTATTTAATAATATCTTTTTTAGATCTTAAAACAGTATACTGATTTGCATGTATGATTCTAGTGTTTTTCTTGGTTCTTCTTTCGCTGGGACTTACTTAGTGTGATTTAAAATTTCTAAATTAGTTTTTCTTTAGAATCTCGTTTCTGTCAGAACCAGAAAAATTATTTTCTGTAGTTGCTGTACTATCCTAGCTGAAAAATACTTCCTTGCATACCAATGCTTTCATCTCATGTATCACTAATCATATCTGTTCCCTTGCCATAGAGGGCTGTCGCAGACATCTCCAACTTCTCTACCCTGTTTGTAGACATAAGCCCTATCTTCTCACTTTATTCATATGATTTTCTAATTCGCTCATCAAAGTTTCTTTTTCAAAATACTTTTTACTATACTCCAATGCATTTTTTGAAAATTTCACTAATTCTTCTTGTTTCATATCAGCAAATTTAATTACATTTTCAGCTAAATCTTTCGCTGTTACATTGTCACATACCAAACCCGCCTGCGATTCAAGAATCAAATTCTTTGCTTCACCACCTACGCAGCCTAAAATAGGCATTCCACATGCTAAATAAGTTTGTAGTTTTGCAGGTAAATATAAATCAAATACTGGATCTGATTTCAAGATTAACAAAGCAACATCTGCTAATGCTAAGTAGATTGGAATTTCAGATTCTTGCTTGTTTCCATAAAAAACAATTTTCCCCTCTAGCTTCTCTTGCAAAACTTTTTTTTCTAACTCTTTCCTTGTGCGCCCATCACCTAGAATGTGCCATGTTACATTACAGTCTATCATTTGGGCAGCATCAATTATCAAATCCAATCCTTGGGCTTTTCCTATATTGCCAGTAAATATAATATGAAAACTGTTTTTATCAGAAAAGGAATCCTCCATTTGCCTACAATTTAGCTCTTGTTTGGAATGTTCTTCATACCTATTGACTGTAGAATACTGTGGCCAAAAAACTATTTTCTCTTTTTCATTCACATATTTTTGTATTCTTGGAATGAAACTTTTGGATGGGACTAGTATGGTATCACAATTTTTATAAATATAACGAACCATATGCTCTATTATACTTAAACTAAATTTATTTTGACTCTCTGTAACTGCAACTACATTTTCCGGCCATAGATCTTGAACATTGATGATAATTGGTATGCCGGCTTTCTTTTTTAATTTAATTGCAGGAATTGCTACCGTTATTGGTGAAATTTCATATACATAAATAATATCAAACATACGCTTTACTAATTTTTTTGCTCTTAACGTACCAAAAAATACATATGTGAAATAATTTAATAATAATCCGATAGAATTTTTTCCTCTTGGGGTCATTGCTACCCTTATAATTTCCAGTTCATTCCACATTTCGTTTTTGGGCTTCAAAAATGAATAGCCTTTATAATACTGGCCCTCTGGATAGTTCGGTTTACCTGTTAAAACAGTTACTTTATGGCCTTTTTTGACCAATTCCATACACAGATCATTTATTCTAAAATTTTCTGGATAAAAATATTGGCTAACTATCAAAATATTCATTCACTATTTTCCTACTTTTCTGTCTTGTTTATAGATTCCTTAAAATCATTTACACAATATATAAAATTCTTGTAATCTGACATTTTTTTATCATATACTAGATTTCCAAATGCTTTATTTACCATACCTCCAATTTCCCCCGGAAACTTGCTCAGCAGGAAAACGAAAGGGTTAAAAATTCTAGTGGATATTACTTTTTTATGATGAATCGCCGCAATCCTTTTCACAAGACGGCTCGTCTGTATATATTCCTTATTTTGTGGAAAAAACAAGCCCTTTTCTCCATTTGCAATCATAAGATATATAAATTCACACAAATTATCAATATGCAACATACTCCTTTGATTTTTAATCAATGGGAAAACCGGTATTTTTTTCGCTATCTTTGAAAGTATTGGATAATTGCCCTTGCTATCTTTCCCAAATATCATAGGAGGCCTTACGACTACAACTTTAAAATCGGCTTCAGACAACGGTAAGATTCCCTGTTCTGCACGAAGTTTACTATCTCCATAAAAGTTTGCAGGCTCTGGCTTAGTATCAATCTTAATGATTTTATTTTTTCCAATAGGTGCACTTTCACCATATACAATCATACTGCTCATAAAAATAAATTGCTTCACACCATCGGATTTTGCTTTTTTTGCCGTTTCTATTGCTAATTCCGTATTTATCTTGTAATAAAATGATTTTACTTCTTTCGTCACTTTGCCCACATCAGCATGAGCTAACCCTGCCACATGGAAAACACAATCATAGTTAGAAAAATCCTTTTCCCTCCATGAACCATCAATCATGTCTATCGTTTCCACTATATATTTATCTTTAAATTTCTGCAAATAAGTTTCTACGGACGTACCAATATAGCTATTTGCACCTGTAATTAATAGTCTATTCACTGTCTTCATCGCTCCTTTCTACAGATATTCCAATATCGTTATTCACTTTTGCAATGAAATCAGCCCTTAGACATGCGATTCGTTTTTGAAGTAATCATTAACAATGATTCCAGGTTCCTCATTTCTTTTTGCCTTCCACAATTCCTTCATGTTTTACAACTGCAATAATTGTACCCACAAAGCAGATAAAGTCAAACAAAAAACTTTGCTTTTTGGCATACTGCCCATCTAGCTTTGCCTTTACTGGTATTTTCAGTTCATCTCGTCCATTAATCTGTGCCCAACCTGTTAGTCCCGGCATAATATCATTTGCCCCATATTTATCTCGCTCTGCAATTAGATCATATTGATTCCACAGTGCTGGACGAGGTCCGATAATTGACATTTCTCCTGCCAAAATATTGATGATTTGAGGTAGTTCATCCAATGAAGTTTTCCGAAGAAATTTCCCTGCATTTGTGATATATTGATCTGGGTTTTCTAGCAAATGCGTTGGTGCATCCTTTGGCGTATCTACCCTCATTGTTCTGAATTTCAAAATATTGAAATGCTTCTTGTTCTTGCCTACTCGCTTTTGTTTGAAAAAAATTGGACCTTTGGAGTCTACTTTAATCCAAATAGACAAAAATAAGAAAACGGGGCTTAATGCAACGAAAGCAAAAACAGCTAACACAATGTCTATTCCCCTTTTTATATACTGGTACATGTCTCCACCTCTTCAATTCAACTAATTTAAATGTTACAAATGAATTGTACCCTATATCTCTTGTAACCACAATAGTTTTATTCAATCTCAATCATCTTCGATGCCACTTCACACCATTTCTTATAATGGGCAATGCCCACACATAGCACCTGCCCCTCCAGTCCCGCGTAGTACCGGTTTTCCTCTATCTGGCGCAGGGCGACTTCCTTTAGATCCTGAAGCTCCTCCACGCTCTTCCCGTATTTAAATTCAATTACAATATGCGGCCGCTTCTTTGACAGGGATTTCATTCGGATGTCGCTCCTGCCATACCCATGCTCTAGATTGGAATCAATCTCATACATCCCCTGCAGGGACAGGCACATGCCGAGGAACAGCATGTGGTAGGAGTTCTCCTGTTGTACACTGTCGTAGTAGCTCGTCTGTGTCAGGATGATTTCACGGTACACGTCCAGAAATTCTTCCATGTCGCAGTTCATCAATGCCCGAAACATCTTCGCCAAATCCGTAGAGTCCACATGCGCCTGATTGGCGACAATCTTGATAAATTCCGAGCGCACTTCCCCATTGGGTATCCGCACAGTCGCTAATCTTTTTCTGACATGTTGTGTGATGGTCAGATAGCCAGAATTCACGAGGAGCCCCCACAGCGCATCATTGTTTTGTAGCTCTATAAAAGAAGTGTCAAGGGCGATATCAATTTCTACGCTACCGTCGCGTAGCAGCTTCCCGTAATTTTTCAAAAAACGGGCATCCGCCGTTTCAAGCGACTGGTGGATCAAGCCATTGGTAGACGTGTTGATCCAGTAGTCTTCAAGGAACCCCATTTCCGCATAGTTTAAAATAGACCATGGATTGTATATTTCCATTCCACCAATCAGATAGCCATCGTACTGCTTCTTCACCTCTTCGTTTAATTCTAAAGTATAATACGAAAGCAGTGCTTTCGTTTCCGTTTCCGTAAAGCCAAAGTAGGGGGCGTATCGTCCATCCAAAACCGTATAGACCTTGACATTGTTAAGCTTAGAGAAAATGCTCTCCTTCGCCACCCGCTGAATCCCCGTCAGCAACGCCTGTTCCAAATCCCGATTGCCCTTTAACGTTGAGCCATAGAATACGGAAAAGAAATCGGCAAGCTCTGCCCTGTAATGGTTTTCATAGCTACTAAGGATCGGCTGGTCATATTCGTCTATCAGCAGGATAGGGCGCATTTGGTAGTATTCGTGCACTACACGCAGCAAAGTTTCCGGATAGGATGCCATGTCGCTTATAGCTACTGTTCCATTTTTTAATTTTTGCAGATTCTCGTAGAAAAGCCCTACATAGTTATCGTTGCGATCGATATCGTTGCCAAAGAGCTTGCAGTACCGGTCATATTCGTCAAGCAAGACCCTTGCAATTCGCATCCTTAATGTATCCACCGTTGTTCCCGTGCAATCCTTAAGCGACAAATAAATCACTGGTCTTGTGTTTATCTGCTGTGCATACTCCGTATCCATGATGCAAAGCCCCTCAAACAATGTGGCAGAATCCTGCGTGATGTCAAAGAAGTTTCGTATCATGCTCATATTCAGCGTCTTGCCAAACCGCCTTGGGCGGGTAATTAACGTCACTTTGTCCTTGTATTCCAAAAAGTCCCGTATCATCAAGGTTTTATCCACATAGTAAAAGCTGGCATCACTTCTGATTTCCCAAAAATCATCTCTCCCAATGGGAAGGACTTTTCTTTTATTCACTTTATTCCACCTCCGCTCGTTGGCTTCCTTACATAGGTTGGCACAATCGCCTGCACAAAATCACGGATATCCGTAGGTTCTTCCACTACATAGTCCTGCAATTCTTCTAGTTTCTGTAAAAAATGCTCTTCATCCAATTCAATTGGGGTGCCAATATGGATCAATTTATTGTCTGTATCTTCCATCCCTTCTTCTTTCATCAATAATTCTTCATATAGTTTTTCACCAGGCCTTAAGCCTGTAAACGCAATCTGGATATCTTTATCTGGCTGATGCCCGGAAAGCAGAATTAGATTTTTTGCAAGATCCAATATTTTTACCGGTTCTCCCATGTCAAGTACAAATATTTCTCCGCCTTTTGCATATGCCCCTGCCTGCAATACCAACGACACCGCCTCGGGAATCGTCATAAAATAGCGGATAATGTCAGGGTGGGTTACCGTTACGGGACCACCTTGTTCAATCTGCTTTTTAAATAGCGGGACTACGCTTCCGTTGCTTCCAAGGACATTTCCAAACCTTACGGCTACAAATTCCGTGTTCGATCGCTTATTATACGTTTGAATGAGCATTTCGCAGATACGTTTTGTCGCCCCCATAATATTTGTGGGGTTCACTGCCTTATCCGTTGAAATCATGACAAATTTCTTTACCCGGCATTGATCTGCCGCCTGCACGACTTTCCATGTCCCTAAAACATTGTTTTTCACTGCTTCGTTCGGGCTGTCTTCCATGAGCGGAACATGCTTATGTGCAGCTGCATGGTATACAATATCCGGACGATATGTTTCAAATATGAGGTTGATCCGCTTGGTATTGCGAACGGATGCAATGAGCACGACCAAATCAAGTTCCGGGTATTCACGTTTTAGTTCATTTTGTATGTTATACGTTGTATTTTCATAAATATCCACAATCACAAGCCGTTTTGGCCTATGCCCTGCAATTTGACGGCACAGCTCGCTCCCGATGGAACCACTTCCACCCGTGATTAAGATGGTTTTATTTGATACATATCCAATGATAGAAGTCAAGTCTACGGTGATAGGCTCCCTGCCAAGAAGGTCGTTTATGTCCACGCTTTTTAGTTTGTCGATGCTGACATCGCCATTTACTAATTGATAGATGCCCGGTAGCCTCTTTAGGTCACATCCTGTTTCCTTGCATATATCCAAGATCCCCTTTATTTCCTTTTCCGGTAGGGCAGGGATCGCTACAATAATTTCATGTACCTTATATTGTTTTGCCATCTTTACGATGCTGTCTTTATCTCCCACAATCTTGATTCCATGAATGTAGTTTCCTATTTTACCCTTATCATCATCTACGACGCAAACAACCCGCTTATGAATATGTTCGCTATTTCTAATTTCCTTAATCAATGCATTCCCGGCAACACCTGCGCCAATCACCATAACATTGACCGGCATCCCCTTGCTTGACTGTAAACTCAAAAATCCCCGGAATAGCCGATAGGAGTATCGGCTTGCTACAACGAATAGGAAGAGAAGCATAGCATACAATACATAGTAGCTGCGTGGCATACGAATATTTGAAAATGTCATAACTAATATTTGCATCAATGCGGCAGTAAAACTACCTGCGATAATGTTTACGCCCTCCGTTCCTCCTGCATATGCCCAAAGGCTGGAATACAGGTGAAAGAAGTAGAAAATAATCACCGTAAGCAAGATGATAATAACGATATATCTTCTTAAATCATTTATATAATTTTTTGGAATATTTTCATATCTAAGTTCAAACCTCAAAAGCAAAGCAAGTACGCTGGCCCCTAGCACAGATATGCTATCACATATCAGCAGTACGATTTTTTTTGCGAAAAACTGATTTTTTTCTATTTGAATCTTCAATTATTTTTTCCTCATTTCAACACTATGCTACAAATGAATTGTATCCTATATTTTTTGCAATTACAACTATTTTCATGCAATATAAAAATTTGGTTTTTTTCAGCCTAGTGCATACCTTTCTATTCTTTCAAGGCAGCATTTGACCTCTCTATGTTTTCAAAGTGGCATTTGACCTCTTTATTTTTTTAAAGTAGCATTTGACTTGTGTGTATTCGCTATTTCATTTCCGCTGGCAGATAATTTTTCTATTTTTACCGTAGCTCTCGTTTCTGCATTCACTCCGTATCTGCCGTTTTTATTTGCCTTTACTCGGTTACTGGTAACTTTCGCCTTCTTCGTTACAGATACACCACTGTATTCATTGTTTTCTACTTTTACCGCATTCATTGTAGCTTGCGCTTTATTGGTTACAAAGATACCATTCCCATGGTTTTTAGACATTGTCCCGCTTATAATATTCGCTTTTGTGCCTTGTCCAGAAATAGAGATGCCATTTTGCACATTATCATTGACGATCGCTTTTTCTATCCTTAGATTGGATTTCCCCCACACTGCAATCCCATTTCTCCTATTTAAAGATACTGTTACATTTTTTAACTTGCCCTTTGCTCCTTTTAGATAGATGCCATCTCCACCATTTTTTTGCACCTTCACCTTGCCTGTCATAATTTCTACTCTTGCGTTGCGGCCTACCGCTGTGATGCCATTTCTTTTATTTCCGGTAATGGTATTATTTTTGCCTGTAATTTCAAGGAATGTATTATTTTCTACACCAATCCCATCGTTTTGCTGTGCTTTTTGAATCCTATTTCCGGATTTAAGATTTAAATATGCCCCTGTTTTTTTAGCATCGCCTTTTGATAGCCAAATATTTGATGTTTTATTATTCATTACATCCACTTGTTCAAGCGACACGCGTGAAGCATCCACAATCGAAATCCCAATGCCGTTATTCCTGTTAATTTGATCGTGATCGGAATTCATTTTAGAATTATCTGCAATTAAAATTCCATTATAGCCATTTCCTACAATTTTATTATTTTTCATATCTGTAAGATCTACATTTTTTCTTGCACCAATTCCATGCCTTCCATTCTTTGAAATGGTATTCCCGAAAAGCTTTACTTTGGCACCATTAAATATGGAAATGCCACATTCTTTATTTCCTGTTATGCTTGAATCTACAATTTCTCCATAGGCACCTGATGTAATTCCAATTCCATGTCCAACACGACCGTCCTTTGTTATTTTCGGTTTTATTCCATTCCTGGCGCATGTACTGCCAGATACATATATTTTTGTACCTGCGCCTGTCGCGGAAATACCACGCCAGCTATTGCTTACAAAGCTGCTGTTATTCACATATACTACAGATTCCTTCGCTACCAGCATACCATCTTGCTTGTTTGCCTTTACCGCTACGTTATTTATGGTAGCATGTGACCCCCGCATAACATAGATACCTCTTGTACTTTTACTTACCTCGATACTTTGTAGGTTTACGGTTGACCTTACAGTCTTCACTCCACATTTTGCATCGGTAATTTTTGTGTCTTGCACTTTCACATTATAAGCATTGTTGATTTCAACTGCAGTTTTTCCATTCGCATCTAACTTGCCTCCAATAATTTTCACATTCCGGGCATTTTCTGAAGCGCTTGTTCTAAAAATTGCTTCCAAACCGCCTGATTTTGAAATGTTTGTATTGTCTTCCATGACTACAATATTATTCGTATGAAGTATCAGCATTCCATTATCTCTTATGGTATAGTTTCCGGATGTTATGTATATAATAACTGTCGTGCCACTCTTAGAAGCTTTCAAAAGGTTTGAAAGTTCTCCCGTTATATCTCCCGTTCCAAAAATTCGCTTTACCGTCGCATATGGATATAGTTCTTTCACAGCGTGTAAGTTCGTTTCCTTCGCATAGGCTTTTTGAGAGCCTCCTATTCCGATGATGATAGCCGCTAAGAATACGATTCCTATTTTACGTTTTTTCGTAAATTTCATGTGCCTCTCCTCTTGCTCTATACTAGGTTTTATCTTTATTATTTCAAAGTTGCATGTGACTTGTGCGTGTCCGCCATTTTATTTCCCTTTGCAGACAATTTTTTTATTATTACCGTAGCTTTTGTTTCTGCATTCACGCCGTACCTACTATTTTTATTTGCCTTGACTTTATAGGTGGTCACTTTTGCTCTTTGTATTGCGCATACGCCACTGTGTCTATTTTGCTCTACTTTTGCTGTCTTAATGATAGATTCTGCCTTATTGCTTATAAGGATACCATTTTCATGGTTTTTTAACATTGTCCCTTTGCTAATATTCGCTTTTGTTTGCTTTCCGGAAACAGCAATTCCATTTCTCACATTATTGTTAGCAACCGCTGTTTTAATGGCAGCTTCTGCCTTATTGCTTATAAGGATGCCATTTTCATGGTTTTTAGACATTGTCCCTTTGCTAATATTCGCTTTTGTTTGCTTTCCGGAAACAGCGATTCCATTTTTCACATTATTTTTCACGACCGCTGCTTCTATCCTTGCCGTTGATCCGCCCCATACCTCGATTCCATTTCTTTTATTTAAAGATGCTGTTGCATTTTTTATCCTTGCATCTGATTTCTCGCATACCGCGATTCCATTGTTCCGATTCGAAGATGCGGTTACCTGTCCTATCGTTACATTTGATTTCCCCAGTACTGCAATTCCATTGTTCCGATTCGAAGATGTTGTTACATGTTCTATCTTTACATTTGATTTTCCCAACACTGCAATTCCATTGTTCTTATTCGAAGATGCGGTTGCATTCTTTATCGTTCCTTTTGCTCCGTTTAGATAGATGCCATCTCCACCATTTTTTTGCAACGCAACTTTGCCTGTCACAATTTCTACGTTTGCGTTTACGCCTACCATGATACCATGCCTTGTATTTCCGGCAATTGTATTATCTGCACCTGTGATTTTAAGGAGTGTCTGACTCGCTACGCCGATGCCATCGCCTTGTTGGGCCCGTTGGATCATATTGCCTGCGATAAGATTTAAGTAGGCGCCCGGTTTGTTATCGCTACCTACGGATAGCCAGATATTTGAGCTCTTATTTTTCGTTATATTTGCATTTTCAAGCGACACGCGTGAAGCATCCACAATCGAAATCCCGATCCCTTTATTCCAGCTAACTTGATCGTTATCGGATGCCATGCTAGAATTATCTGCAACCAGAATTCCATTATAGCCATTGCTGATGATCTGATTATCCCTCATATCGACAAGCACTACATTTTTTCTTGCACCAATTCCATGCCTGCCATTTTTTGAAATCGTATTTCCGGAAAGTTCTACTTTTGAACCGTTAAACACGGAAATGCCACATTCTTTGTTTCCTGCTATACTTGAATTTTCAATGTCCCCATAGGCTCCTGTCGTAATTCCAATGCCGTGCCCAACAAGGCCTTGCGCGGTTACTTTGGGTTCTGTTCCATTTTTAGAACAGGTACTATTTGATAGATAGAGTTGCGTCCCTGCCCCTGTTGCGGAGATGCCACGCCATTTATTGCTTAAAAAGCTACTGGTATCTATTTTTGCTACAGATGCCCCGGCGACAACCAGTCCATCTTCTTTGCTTTGTTTGATCGTCGAATCGCTTACTGCCATATGCGATCCCTTCGTCACATAGATGCCCCTTGTGCTATTACTTACTTCTATACTTTGCAGATTTACGGCTGACTCTGTAGTCCGCACTCCGTATTGTGCGTCCGTAATCTTTGTTCCTCTTACCGTAACATTATAAGAATGGTTGATTTCAATTGCCGCTTTTCCATTTGCATCTAGCTTGCCACCAATGATTTGTATATTATGAGCATTTTCGGAAGCGCTTGTCCTAAAAATCGCTTTTGAACCACTACTTTTAGAAATGTTTGTATCGTTTTCCATGACGATTATATTATTCGTATGAAGAAGCAGATTCCCATTATCTCCCAGGGTATAGTTACCAGAGGTTATGTATATAATCACTGTTTCGCCACTTTTCGAATCTTTTAAAATTTTTGCAAGTTCTCCGGTTATATCCCCTGTTCCAATCGCCTGCTTTACGACCGCACCGGGATATAATGACTGAACCGCTCCTAAGTTTGTTGTCTTGGCATAAGCTTTTTGACCGCCTAGGATTCCGATTGTCAAAATTACCATTAACGAGATTTTTAGTTTAATTTTTTTCCTGAATTCCATGGAACCCCTCCTCTTTTTTTGTCATATATTATTTTGAAGCTTGTCTCTACTGTTAGCAGGAAAGAACATTCCCATGATAAAATATAAGGATATCCATGAAATCCAACGAAACGGCTGTTCTATATTCTCGGTCACTGCCATGGTCAGCGTACCAATACATATCCCTAGTGGCAAAAAAGGATATCGTTTCCCATTATACTGTTCCCGCCTCATATAGATATAGGCGTAATAAATCCCATAAAAGCAGATGATTAGATATGGAATCGCTGAAAACACGCCATAGCGATACGCAATTGCCAGTAACCCATTATGGGGCATGCCATTCGCTCCATTCACAATAGGCCTATCTTCATGCCCCCACAAATTCATACTTCTCATATATTGTATATAAAAGTAAGTTCTGCCACTCGTAAATGATTGTATGGAATCTACCCTGCGAAATTTATCAGCTATTCTTTCAATACCATTTGGCGCCTCATCTTCTGCAGCTGCCAAAACTTCTAATTCCGAAAATATACCTACTTCTTTTGGTATTTTATATATATCATATTTAAACTCTATACTTGTTCCCAGCTTTTGCGGTATATGGGTTAAGCCCCAATCGACGCCGACAGCATATGGACCTACGCATACTACAATAAAAAGCATACATTTCATGAGATTAAGTTTTATTTCTTTTCTATTGCAGAGCATGAAGTTTTTAAACAAAAATGCAAAAGCAGCAACCGCCACTCCCAAAACCCCCGATCTACATCCTGTCTTCCATAAAAAAATCTGGGCTATGATGAATCCCGATGTATAAACAAACAGCTTTTTATCAAATTTTTTCTTCTGCAATACATGGTCAATATCCCCAAGTAGTACAATGGAAACAGTTGCCAGATAGATTGCAAAAATATTCGGATTATATGCAGTACCAAAATATACATAGGCTACTTCTGGACGGCAAGTTATGCAAAACACAATATTAACCACAAATGAAAGTTCAATCGCTTTCACGAAATCATGTAGCAATTCCTGTGGATGCTCCATATTGTTCCAAACGAAAAACAGAAATCCAAATACAAATATCATACTGTACCCCGTATACGGCTGACGCTTCTCTATGATAAAATCAGAAATACAAGCGAAACCCCATAGGATAAACCATGCAGGAACCAAAGGGATTTCCCAACAAATGATTTGCTGTTTTTTCCGGATGGAAAGGACTGCAATCATGAGCAATATCATACTACATAGAAACATGTGGTGTGTATAATTTCCATTCTTCGTGTGTATATAAATATTTCGTGTAGGATCCATATAGGTTGTATATAGTATGAGCAATGCAAACAGGGCAATACGAGCTTTCGTTACAAACTTATCTGAAAATTTGCTACTAAACGGCAACAGTTTATCGCTTATTTTTATAAATAGTTTCTGTAATAATTCAATTGATGTATACCAATTTATGAGAATCAAACGTTTCCATAATAATTGCATCAATAGAAAGGAAAGGATTGCAAATAACCCAAAATAAACCAGCACTATTTTCAAGAATCTGACAAAATCAAATACTGGCATTGTTTCACGAAATTGCATGGAGCGGACGCGATATAATAAGTCCCCTTTGAACCCTTCCAACGCCTGACCGTCTGTTATATGTACCACGAGCCTAAAAAATAGGGGTGCATTTAACTGCAGAACATTTTTCCCTTCCTTTAATTCAAATTCGTCAGTACCGATAATGTTTGCATCAACATCTAAATATTCTATCCCCCATTTTACGGCTTCCTGATTCATTGGATCAATATCTACACTTAAGAATTTCCATTCTACCGGCTTTCCATTTAATTGCATCGAAACGATCTTTGGCTCTGCCGGGTCTGCTACTATGTCATTTGAAAGGATCGCCAGATAATTCTGAGTTATTTCATATACCTTCCCCACATCATAAAAGCAATCTAGGCTTTTCGAGCCACTGATCTGCATTGCCGTTGCAGACATACTTGCTATGATACCTACCATCAGCCATATCGCAATCTGCAAAGCAGATATACTTTTATAAAATTTTCTATCAGATTTTAATTCACGCTTCATCTATCTTTCCAACTCTTTCCTCGCTAGCCCCGGTACAACTTCCACCACCTTGTTCCTATGAATCAAATCAACCACCTAGTTTCGCCCCTGTGAATCCTAGGAAAAGAGTGAAATACAGGTGCTTGTACAATTCGCTTTCGTATCTAATCCCGCCCATATAAATCCCTGGTATATACTTTGTCTAAGCAGTCTAAAAGCTCATCTGTATAGCGGTTTGCTACAATTACATCCGTAATTTTTTTAAATTCTTCAAAATCTTTTAGTACTTGACTCCCGAAAAATTCTTCGCCTAGTT
>JAJQRA010000045.1:0-2625 GCA_046533095.1 Lachnospiraceae bacterium ZAX-1
TTTCAAAAAAAATCCCCCGGTTTCGGGGGATTTCCAAGACATTGTATTGGTGTTTCGTTATGCACCTATAAATGATTTCGGGAATTTAGGTTCTAATGTTTGCCCAAGTAGCACGGGTAATACGATGAATACAACCAACAGAACCCCGAATACTGCAAACGCCCATCCGATTTGTAATAATGGTTTTTGCTTAAAGAACCCCAATGATTGGACAGGCTGTTTTTCGATAACGCAATGACAGATGATTGCAACAATTGCTATGGCAACCTGGAAAACCGTAATGGCTGCAATTCGTATTGGGATGCTTGCAAACAGCCCATACCAAACGGGAGAGAAACTTGTAAGCAATGTAACAATAATTAGTGCTGTAGTTAATCCTGAGAGGGCTTGTTTTTTTGCTTTTTGCATACTTTCCCCCAATACACCAAACAGATAAATTCCAATTTGTCTATGACTTTATCGCCAAATTTGGCGCGTACAGCAACACGTTTTCGGCGGCGAGGTAAAGCGGTTTGCCGGAGGGCAAAACAGATTCCCTAAGCAATAAGCTCCGCCGCCATAGGCGGTGGCAAGCCCCCGGCAGGGCCCACGACGGTTATGGCGCAGCCTAACCGTCAGAGTGGGTCACACGCTTTGAAAAAGCGAGTGAAAACGCCCTGGTTTCCTGCGCCCAGTTGCTCTTGACGGTGCCAAGTATATCACACCCGAACGGCAAAATCAACAAAAAAAACGCAACCAAAACATGAAGCCGCAGAATCAGATTCCGGGCGCAGCCGCTTCGGGCGAGACTGACCTGGCAATCGAACGATCATACCCGGAAATATTCAAGCCTCTAAGCGGAGTTTGCGCTGCCGCTTTGGGGCTTTTCACATAGATGGCAGCCAATATCAATCCACGCAAGAACAGGAGGGCTTTCCAATGCGGAACAAAACCATGCTCATCATCTTCCCCGACGGTGACGGCAACTCCCTGTCGTATTGAGCGGCGAACAGAAAACGAGGGCGCTGTTTCGGAATGAAGCACACCCCAACTTTGAAAGGAGATTTTTACAATGGACAACAGTACCAACCAGACCCCAGCCGCGCCGAAAACATTTGATATCATCGACGGCAACACACTCATGGCGCAAGAGTACGAGCCGCTTCGGTTCGCCGTGGACAAGATACTGCCCCACGGCCTGTTCATCCTCGCGGGGAGCGGCAAAATCGGGAAATCGTGGCTGTCGCTTGACCTCTGCGTGAACGTGGCCACAGGCGGCAGGCTGTGGGATTTTTCTTCTGAACAGGGCGACGTCTTGTATCTCGCCCTTGAGGACAACTACCCGCGATTGCAGGACAGGCTGAACAAAATCCAAGCGGCTTCCGTTGGCATCTCGCGGCTGAAACTTGCCACCGCCGCGTTCGGCATCAGCAGTGGCCTTTTGGAGCAGACCTGCAACCATCTGGCCGATTACCCGGACACGAAGCTAATCGTCATCGACACGCTGGAGTGCATACGCGACACGGAGTTTGACAAGAACATTTACGCCTGCGACTGCCGCGACATGACCGCCCTGCGCGAGATAACCGACAAGCACAGGCTGACCCTGCTTCTCATTCACCACACGCGCAAGATGTCTGACCCCGACCCGCTTAACACACTGTCGAGCAGCATGGGCTTGGTCGGCTCCGTGGACGGCGTGTTCGTCCTCGAAAAAGACACAAGGACAGGGCAGGACGCGAAGCTGACAATCGCCAACCGCGACACCGAGGGCTTCTGCTTCAGGCTGAGGTTTGACCCCGAAAACTGCAAATGGATTTTAGTCTGCAACGACGGCGAACAGCCGGAAGAAAAAGCAGAAGAAAAGGACGAATGGCTGCTCCTGTTGGTGGACGAGTTTCTGCAAGACGAATGGAGCGGAACGACCACGGAATTATGCGACGCGCTGAAAGCGATTGACCCCGAAGCGGACGTTGTGCCGCTCACCATATCACGGCGGCTAAAGGGCAACATCGGCTTATTCAAAGAAAACAACATCATCCTCGACCTTGGCCACGACCGCAAGAGCAGAACGATAACGATTAAGCGGCAGGGCATTGAAAACCCTTGCCGCCTTTCTTCAATATTATATTGATTATCTGAAAGGGGTTTTGTTTATGGCTGACAAATCAGTAGTCCGTAACGCCCAGTACAGGCGCGGCGGGCTGAACAAACGGGAGTGGCACAACGAGAGGAAAAACGCCGACTACCAAAACGAGGACATCATCAAGGAACGCGCCGCGCTCAACATCCATTTCAAGCCGAGTGTGGGCGGCTATGAAAGCACGTTTGATGCTATGCTTGCCGAGGGCGCGATTAACACAAGAGGGCTTGGCAAAGACCCATACATTGTTGATGAACTCGTCTTTGACGTGAACAGCGCGTACTTTGAGAACAACGGCGGCTACGAGTACGCCAAACGATTTTTTGAGGAAGCCTACCGCTTTGCGGTCAAGGAAATCGGCGGGGAGCAATACGTCCTGTCGGCGGTCATGCACGCCGACGAGCGCAACAAGGTGGTCCTATGTCAAGAAAAAGCACAAATTAAATGGAACAAATTTTTTCATAATTAACTTGCTGCTTTCTGGATCGTTTTTTCCAGAGTAT